>JALDRG010000002.1 GCA_031315995.1 Nitrospira sp. | reverse complement strand
TGTGGGTTTACATCTGACGGATCACGAGTGTGGGAGGATTGGCGTTCCCAGAGAATCGAACCACCCCTACCTGTTTCGGTATGGGCTAATCCTAACAGGGTCGAATGTTTTGAATTGAGCTTTGCTGGGTTCTGCCAACGATGCAGTGCGCCTGGCTGGAGTGAGCCCACAGCACTGGCGATCAACTGGTATGTTGAATGCTGTCGTGAGACGAGCGGTCTAGAAGCAGCTATCATTCTTGGCCAGAATGGGCTTGAGCTACTCGGGTGGTCGTATCTCGTTGACGATAAGCGGTGTTGCTCAGCAAAAACATTCGACGGGTTTGACGGTCCCAAGAAGATACGTAAGCTTATACTCCAATGTGGCATTCCTATGGAGATACCATCGCAACTTAGAAGTCTAAGGTCTTTCGCGGATGAAGAGGGGATGGTCCGATGGTCCGGCGTGCCTAGCTTACATTCGAAACGCTCTCATCCATTCCAGGAATCATGATCGCCAGTTTCCCACGAGCATTCCGAAAGCCGTGAAACAGGAAATCTGGACACTAGGCCTCTGGTACCTGGAACTGGCTCTACTAAGAATCTTCAATTACTCAGGGGTATACAGTAATCGTCTGAATCAACCTACTAGGCGTCAGCCTTCAACGGAGCCGGTGCCTTGGGCAAGCCTATCCCCGTCATGAGTGAAATCGTAAATGATGACCACTGGTCAATTTTTGAGATCTCGAAATTGCCAGATCTTGTAGCTGAGGCCAAATTAACGGCTTCTAACCATTTCCGTAGGGTGAACCAGTTATCTAAGAAGTGAGGCGGGACCGAGGACGGATGGGTGTCGAAGAATCGAGAAACCCTCAACGCCGGTGGGTGTGATGCTTAAAGAACGTGGATACACAGCTGCTTACAGCTCACGGGTGGCACTTTGGAGAATTGTGATCTGCATCGTCGGATCCGCAGAGGCTTGGAATTCCCTGCTCAGATGATCCGCTTGACCCCTTAGGAGGCCTCGGATAGTATCCATAATGGTGCCATTACGGAACCACCACAGAGGAGAATGCCGTGGCAACCTTGACCATCAAAAATATTCCTGAGCCCTTAGTCAAACGCCTCAAGCAACAAGCAGCCGCGCATCGGCGCAGTTTGAATTTCGAGGTCATTTCTTACCTCGAACAGATGACCCACAGCGTTCCCATTGACGCGGATGCCTTACTGGCCAGGGCGCGGGCAGTCCGCCGCATCCCCAAAGGCGTTCGACTCAACGATCGCCTGCTTCAAGATCTCAAAACGGCCGGTCGACCATGATTGTGGCGGATACGAATTTGTTGATCTATCTCTATGTCCAGGGTCAGCGGACACAAGAGAGTGAGGCCGTGCTCAGGCGGGACGCGGTGTGGACCGTACCGCTTCTGTGGCGCTCGGAGTTTCGTAATGCCCTGGTCGGACTGACCCGTACAGGTGCCCTTCAGTTGAATGATGCGCTCGCCATGTCTGAAGAAGCTGAACGATGGCTGAATGAACATGAATACAGCGTGCTCTCGCGACATGTGCTGACACTAGCCACTCGGTCGAGCTGTTCCGCCTATGACTGTGAATTTGTGGCTCTTGCTCAGGACTTGGAAGTGCCGTTGGTTACGAGTGATCGTCAGATTCTGAAGGCATTTCCAATGATTGCCGTTTCTCCATCGGAATTTACGGTCTGATGGGAAAGCGATAGGCGGGGACAAGTTCCCTGATGCCGTCGTATCCCAGGGAAAATCGAGACAAAACCGATAGTGAAGACGTGACGAAAGCTGCGTCAGGAGCGCGGGCGTCGGCGTTACAGCTCCCGGATGGCGCCTTGGAGAACGGTCATCTGGGTCATGGGATCGCCGGCGGCTTGGAGCTCCGCGCGGATCTGGTCTTTGAGGTAGCTGGTATAACCGATTTTATCCAGGAGGAGGTCGAGGAAACGTTCGGAGGACAGCAGGGTCTGCGCCTTCAGCTCATCGAGAGTCTCGTCGCTCACCGGTACATAGCTGCTGCCGATGTGAAAAATAATGTTGTAGTGGCGGTCTCGCCCGAGCCGTTCAAACCGTAATCCCTTCACGCGCCGTCCTTCCGCTTACAGGTCAACGGGAGCACATTGTAGACAATCACCGGTGAGAAGACAAGGTCGGGTTCCCGGTCTGCAGGCTCATCAGTCGCGGGTTCCCGTTCCGAGGGTCAGGACTTGGCGCTCTTCTTCCCGAAGTATTCACGCCGGCTCACAGTGACATCGGAGACGAACATGACGCCCGAATGCCGGTCGAACAATGGTCGTAGTCCGGCCAACACCGGTTCCACCTTTTCCTCCGGCACCACCGCCATAATCATGACCAGGCTTTCCTGCTCGCTGAACATGAAGTGGGCTTCGCGCACGCCGTGATGGCCCTTCCCCGAGATATTGCCGATGATCGTATATCCGGTCGCTTCCACCTTATCCAACAACTCGGTGACAAAGGGCCGATGCTCACCCGATACGATGACGCGGATTTCTTTCATGGGATGCAACGTGAGTGCGGCCATGTCTCTACTCCTTTGAAAAAGATCTTATCCGAGCAACGTTGGCTGTGGCGATTTATGCGTCACTGGGATTCCGCACCCGGCGCCAGACTCCGGACGGCATGTAGCGGTACCAGATGCCGTCCTCAGGGTCCAGCGCAGCCAAGTGCACCCACTCGTTGTGATAGAAATGTTGCAACACTTCGTGCCGCGCGATGAGTTTCTCGATCCGCGGCCGCGAGGCCTCAACCAGCGTGAGGAGTCGCATGGGTTCATGATAGGGCAAGTCGCCGTTCATGACGGTTTGCCAAGCCAGGCCGAGGCGGAGATCGCTCCACGGGCCGGACATGATCCCGATGCGCCCGACGACGTTGTGATAGATCTTGCTCCCGCTTCCATAGACCTCATTGTCCACGGCTGAGAAGTAGTGCTCCATGTTGATCCACTGCGCCACCACTTGCGGCGCGGTCAAGAGCACTTCGAGCCAGCGGTCTGTCGGATCTTCGCGATAATCATAGGAGTGGAGGAAGACGCGCCCGGACAGGTTTAATCCCTTCGTCAACTCCCGGCGGCCGACGATGAAGGTCGTGTTGCCGGAGAGACCCCATTCGGGCCGCACCTGGCTCCAGTCCGCGCTGCGGTTCGCCACGTGCGCTGATGCTTGGTTCAAGGGCAGCACGACGCCGACATCGGGAAACCGGGTGCAGCGTTCCTGACTGGTCAGCTGCGCGGCTTCGCATAAATCGTCGAGCAGCCGGGCCACATCTTTGCGATGGGTCGGCGGCGCATCTTCAAGGTCGAACAGGTGCACCTCGTCCGTCGTGGTATCGACCTGCCCGGCGAGGAAGTGCGTATCGGAGGGAATCTCGATGCCGCGTTTGGCCAGCCGTTCGCGCACCGGCGCGCGGTTGGCCATCGCGGCCAGCACGCGCGCATTCGGTTTACCCTCGTTCCCGCCGCAGGCGCCGCAGTCCAGGGCCGATTCGAAAGGGTTGTTCTCCGTGGTGCTGCCGTGCGCGCAGAAGAGCACGAGCCGCGCGAAGTTCCTCACCAGGCCCATCATGCGCAAGGCGGTTTCCACCGTCATGACCTGTTCTTCGAGAGTGAAGCCGGTCCGCGTGATCCGCTCTTTCTGGCGCGACGCCGCGCGGCGATTGATTCGGTAGTGTCGCCGAAGCTCTTCGAGGAAGCCGGTGAGTTGCTCGGTCGACAGGTCGGCCGATTTCGCCGCGTCGCTCAGGAACGGTTCCACCGGCGCCTCTTCGTCCAGCGCGCGCCGGCGCAACGCCTCCACGAATTCGGCATTCACTCGCGATCCATGAAGCCCGAGTCGGTCGCGGAGCGCTTTCCAGATCAAGGCGCGTTGCTCGGAGACCACCATCTCCTCGGTTTCAGCCGGCGCCAGCTTGTCGACCGTGAGAATCGTGGCGATCGGCGGCACGAACAACCGCCGCACCCAGCTGGTCAGACGTTTGTACAGAGCCGGCAGAACCGTCTTTCCCATGATGGGAAGCGCGTAAAACCAGCCCAGCGACTCCACCATCACATAGGGGGTGACGACATTCTCCTTCAGATCGTGCAAGAGCGTATGTCCGGCGTGGACGAGTTTGGCGCGCGACTGGTGTTTGGACACGTAGTGATCCAGGTAGCTGCGGGGGATCTCGCGCACTTCGTTTTTTGCCCGCATGATGACGGGAAATTGCTCGGTCTCATGGTCCTTGCCCCAGGCGCGATACCGGATGAAGACGGCGAAAAACCCGGCAAAACCATAGGTGTCGTTCGCGCCGGTCGATTCCAGGTGGCGGCGGAACGGCTCGGATCGCACATCGATGCAAAAGACCGATTGTGAATGGGGCCGCACCGGCGGGTGGCGCTCGAGGGCGGCCGCTTGGGGTTTGACCGGCGCGCGCAGCAACATGCCGAAGAGGTGATCCTGATACCCGGCCTCGAACGCCTTGAGCCATACCGGACCATGCACGGATTCCGGGAAACCCTCGATCCAATCCAACAGAGTGCGAAGGGCCGTCGGCGGCCCGTCCATCAGCAGAGCCGGGACGATCTCGAGCGCCTGGGCAAGGGTGAGCAGGCGCTGCGCCATGACCCGCTGCGCGGCCCGTTCGCGGCGCGGCCCGAATTCGATCTGATCGTGATGGGTGAGTCGCTCCCATTCATGAGAGAGGGGCGGAGCACCCGGCGGTCGATGCCTCGTTCTAGCATGGAGGTGGGCGACCCGGTCGGCCAGGGCGGCCGGCAGTCGACCTGCAGCCCATTCCTTGCGCAGAAAGTAAGCATGGGGCTGCTGGGCCATGTAGTTCGACACCGCGGAGTAGTTCCCGTCGATGCCCAATTCTTCCCGGCAGACTTTCTGGACCAGCTCGCGCACATACCACAAACGGACGGCCAGAAACTTCACCAGCCCGACGGGGTAGGCCTGCTGCCAGGCATAATCGGTTTCTTCCGCGCGCCATTTGATGAAGCCGGCCCAACCGGGGAGGGCCGCAAGCTGGAGCGACAGGTAGTCCTGCCTGAATTTCTCGGGGACTGCCAGCGCTTCGAGACAGTCAAATATCACGTCTTCGGGATGCTCCGGCAGCGCCGCAATTTTCCGGCGGCTGTCCGCAATGCCGCAGGTCATCCATTCTTTCCCGGCCACCTGCTTCCAAGCTGCATAGAGGCCCTGCTCGCGTCCCGGCATCGCCCAGGTGGCATGGCCCTCGTCCAGAAAGGCCTCGCACCATTTGATCAATTCACCGTTGATCTCGTCGACGATCCGGGTCCCCAGCGTCTGGTCGCACCAGCTTGAGAGCGTGAGGTGGTGTCCTAAGGCGGCTTCATCTTCACGAACCGTGGCGGCCATCCGTTCCTGTACGGTCGGTGTGGAGAACGATCTGAGCCGTTCGGCCAGCGCATCGACCTGCTCCTCGTTCGGTTCGCGTTCCATCAGTCGATCGAGCGGTTCGTCGGTCGCGGCAGACAGGCCGTGGGTCAGGCAGGCGCGTAACACTTCGCGATGCGAAATGCGGCAGGGTCCGAGATCGACCTCCTGATCGAGCGCGAACGACGCCAGCGCGTCGTCGATGTGGCGGATCAGAATTCTACCCGACTTCAGATACCGTCGATAGATGTCACCGTCGAGATACCCGTGGCCGCCTAAGAATTGGCGGCCGCGGCTGACGGTTTCGATAAAAGGTAGGTACTCCAGGCTGTGGAGCGGATTGTGGTGGACGAAGGTTCGCATGGGCCAATACTGCGCAATGACTTCGCTGGCGAGGCGGATCATGCCTCGGAGCTCCATGCGGTGCGCTTCAAGGTCCACCGAGTCGTCGCGGCGGATCACCGGATCCATGTTCCACCCTGTGCGGCGATCGAAGACGTCGGAGTCGGCGCATTCGAGTCAAAGACGTGCGATGGGGCCATACCGAGGGCCAGCAGCAACACCAGCAGCAGCACCAGCGACGCAAACTCCGTCTGCCGTAAGTCCTCATACCGCATCGCCGCGCGTTGCTTGCCGAAGACCAATTGTTGCACCAGTTCGGTGTAGTACCAAGAGGCGGTGAGCCAGACGATCATGATCACGGCAAACGGTCCTGACGGTGTAAACGTGGGCATGAGCAGCATGCCCAGGAAACCGGAAAAGACGCCGAATGGCGGCATACCCAGGGCGGCGAGCGCCAGCAGCGCCAGCAAGGTGCTGAAGCGGGGCATGGGATAGGCAAGACCGCCGATTGCGCGTGCATCGATCTCGCCATAACGGGCCCGGATCGCGAACCAGGCCAGCAGCAGCCCGCTCGTTGCGAGCCCCACGGCGCTGAGATAGACCGTGGCTTGCATGGGGGCGGTGCCCGTGTCGGCGATATACCACCAGAGCATGCCGAAAAATGCGACTGCGGCATATGATAGACGAGACAGCGGACGCGACTGAATCAGTGCCCGAAGCGAAGCAAAGACGGCCCCCGCCAGTGCCAGAATCGCGACGGTGTGGAGGATCGTGACGGTCAAATTCGGAAGCAACAGGAGCAGGGTATGGAATCCAACCGTGGGCAGCAACAGGGCGAGGAATGCGGGAAGATTGCCCGGCAATCCCGTGAGAGTCGCCACGAATCCGCTGTGGATCGGCAGGAGCGGCAGCAGAGTGCCGCAGGTGATTAAGAAAGCGACCGTCGCTGCCGGTGCCGGAAGCATGAGGGCCAGTACGGTGGACACGAGGCCCAGACCATAGGACGAGAGCCCCCGCCAGGTCTCCGCCGAGGCGCCGGATTGAAAACGATAGAGCAGGCTGCAGAGCAGGGCCAGCAGTATCAGGAGCATGATGTCGTGCGCGGGCGCCGGAGCGGAAAGGATGCCCAGTCCCAGCCCTAGCAGCACCAGTGTCATCGTCCAAGCCGGAGTGTTGTCGTGGTGCAATGGTTGCCCGAGGAGCGAAAGAAATGCCGTCAGCGGGACCAGGCAAAGAAAAGGCACACCGGCCATGGTATCGCCGAGGGCCCAGGGTGTTCCGACGACCGCGAGCAGGCTGGCGATGGTGGTCAGCAGGGCCGAGGTCTTCATCCGCTGGAGCGACGCTCGCAAGAGCAGGCTGAGCCCCGCGCCGAGGAAGGGTAGGGCCACGAGCAGCCACGGCGTCATCCAGGTCTTCATCATGACCGGCCTCCGCCTGCCGACGCGACGCGGTGGTGCGCGGTGCCGCGTTGAATGGTCACGAGAGCCGTTTTTCCAGGTGGTGGGCGACGAATGTCACGAATCGGCCGAACTTGAGATAGAGCTGATCCAGATAGAGGCGGTTCATGAACAGGACGTATAGGCGGACGAGGAACACTTCGATCCATCCGGGAATTTTGATCGTGCGTCCATGCGCATGGGCGTAGAGATACACCCAACTCAGGATCGTCAGCAACGTGGTTCCGACCACCAGACTGTCGAAGAGCCGGCCCGGCAACGCCGCGGCCTTGAAATAGAACGCCACGACGTCCGGATTCGGATACAGGAAGTGTGTAAAGCTCTCCACCGCAAACAGGTAGGTGAAGACCACGATGACGAGCGTCACCAGCATGGCGGCGGAGACCTTCCACGAGGCCACCGCGCGAATGCGTGTCAGCGAGAGAATCGCTTGCGAGGAGGTGACCCAGATGAAGAAGAGGAAAATGACGGTGCCCTGTGAGTCGATGAGCGGAATTCTCAAGACACCATGCGTGATGAGCAGAATCACGAGCGGCAGCAGCAACGTCGTCAAGAATCCGGTGGACCAAGTCAGGTTGGAGAATTCGCTTTCTTCCGCCTCACGGTCGATTTGCGGGAACGAGGGCTCTTGGCGAGCCTTGTGGATCACGTTGCCGCAGTTCAGGAAGACCGTGCCCTTGAACAGGCCATGCGCGATCAGATGGAAGACGGCGAGGGAAAATGCACCCAAACCACATTCCATAATCATGTAGCCCATTTGGCCGATGGTCGAAAAGCCAAGCGTCTTTTTGATGTCGTTCTGGGTCAACATCATGGTGGCGCCAAGAATGGCGGTGAGCATCCCAATGACGAAGACGACATGGAGGGTGGTCGGGCTCAGGCCGTAGAGCGGGGCCAGACGGTTCAAGAGGTAACCACCGGCGTTGATGATGCCGGCATGCAGGAGCGCGTGGACCGGCGTCGGCGCATAGAGTGACCGCGGCAGCCAGGTGTGAATCGGGAATTGCGCCGACTTGCCCATGGCTCCGATGAAAATGAGCAGCGTGACCGCCGTGCTCCCATTCATCTCCCAGCCGAGTGCCGGCCAGAGGGAGAGGGTGACGGGCGTCTCCGCGGCGCGGGCGAACAGGGTGTGAAACTCGAAGGTGCCATAGAGGGAATAGGCCAGGACGATCCCTGCGAGAAACGCCGCATCGCTGACGCGCAACAGGGTGAAGGTGTTGGCGGCGCCGGACAACGTGGCGGCATGCGCATGGTTGTGCGCCAGAAGAAACAGCAGCCAGGAGAGAATTTGCCAGAAGATAAACAACATCACCAGATTGGCGCTGGAGACCATGCAGAGCAGCACCGCAGTCGTGATGGCGAGCATGCCGAGGTACCGGCGATACCCGCGATCCTGATACATGTAGCCCATCGAGTAGCGATAAATGAGGGTAGTCACGCCCGTAATAAGGACCATCATCACCGCACTGAGACGGTCGATATAGAAACCGATCGGGAAGGCGGGATTGGCCATGGCGGCCGGATCATAGAGTTGAATCGTAATCGGGTCTCCGGATGTGACCAATATCAGGATGATGAGGGACCCGAGAAAGGACGCCATGATGGGGAACAGCCCGGCTCTGGCATTCCGGTCCTGCTCCGCGCGATCGCCGGTCATCACGATGAATGCCGTCAGGAGCGGCAGCAGCGGGACGAGCGCGAAGAACGACATGTCGGCCCCATGTACTCCATGAAAAGAAAAAGGCCAGCCGACGGTCCTTGAAACAAGGAACCAACGACTGGCCTGCACTGTCCCCGGCCTTTCCCTGAGGGGAAACACCGGCTAGACCCTACTGCCTGTCTCATGACATCAATGACGTGGGTCCGGGCCGCGCGCGATTCACGGCCTCTCGGCGGCACCACCGGAACGCGACGTAAGATGTAGCCGCGCGGGCCCCTAAATGCAAGTGGAAAGTCGAAGCACCATCACCACGCGGTTGGTCCGCTGGGCCCAGTCGAGCACGCCGTACTCCGACCATCGTTCTCACCCCATTCCTTGTTCGTCGCGTCAGCGGATGGTATCGTCGACTCGCGGGATCCTGCCATATTGATGTCAGCCGGTGCAGCGAGGCTGACGAGACGTGCTGTCAAACCGACACGGCAGGCGGTTCTCCCATTCGACAATTCCCTCCACGGAGAGGAGCATCCGTTGGACTGGATGAAATCGTCGCCCCGTGCGTATAATCGGCCGGACCCTGTTCAGTGGACGACGAAAAGGACGTGAGCGCCTGTGGCCAGCAAGGGAGAAAAGGAAGCCGCCGTTCGGACGGCGATTATCAAGTTCGAGCAGGAATTTCTGGGGCGTGGCCCGGACGAAGTCCGGGTCTTCATTGTGCGGGATATGCTGGTGGTGCGGCTCAAGGGTGTGCTGACCCCCGCAGAGCGCCAGCTGGCCAAGACGGCTGAAGGCATCGATATGGTGAAACGTCTTCGCCAGAATCTCATCGCGCAGGGCCGTGAACGCCTCTGTGAACAGGTGGCGGATCTGATCGGTGCAAAAATCACGGCGTTGTTTACCGATATCGACACCGTGGTCGGCGAGCGCATTTTCGTCTTCACGTTGGAATCCGATCTCGAAGCCAACTTCCGATAGCTGACGGGACACTGAATCGATGACGCTTCATCGCCTCGAAACGCTCACGTTCGACAACAGTTACGCGCGCCTGCCGGAGGTGTGCTACGCCAAGGTGAACCCGACGCCGTTCACCGCACCGCCGTTTCTGATCAGTGCGAACCGGGCGGCGATGGAGCTGCTCGATCTCGATCCTCGGGAAGCGATGCGGCCGGAGTTTGCCGGAGTCTTCGGCGGCAGCCTCCTGGTGCCGGGCATGGAGCCATTGGCCATGCTTTACTCAGGCCATCAGTTCGGCGTGTATGTGCCGCAGCTCGGCGACGGGCGGGCGATTCTCCTCGGAGAAGTGAAGAACGGACGAGGCGAACGCTGGGATCTGCATCTCAAGGGCGCGGGCATGACGCCGTTCTCGCGGGACGGGGATGGACGCTCGGTGCTCCGTTCGGCCGTCCGTGAATATCTCGGGTGCGAAGCCATGCACGGACTCGGCATCCCGACAACGCGTGCGCTGTGCCTGGTCGGCAGCGACGACAAGGTCTATCGCGAGCAGGTCGAAACCGCCGCCACGATCGTCCGGATGGCGCCGTCGCATGTGCGATTCGGCACGTTTGAGATTTTCTATTACCGCAAACAACATGAACATCTGCAGCGGCTGGCTGATTACACCATCGAGATGCATTTCTCCGACCTTGTGCAGACCGCCGACAAATATGCCCGCTTTTTCGCGGAGGTGGTCGAGCGAACGGCGAAACTGATCGCGCACTGGCAAGCCGTCGGCTGGTCGCATGGCGTGTTGAATACGGACAACATGTCGATCCTGGGCCTTACGTTGGACTATGGCCCCTATGGTTTCATGGACGACTACGATCCCGGCTTCATCTGTAACCACTCGGACTATAACGGACGCTACGCCTTCAACCAGCAGCCGTACATCGGGCTCTGGAATCTCAGCTGCCTGGCGCAAACTCTGCTGGCGCTCGCGCCCAAGGAAGAGCTGAAATCGGCTCTGGATGGCTATCAAGCAATGGTGGATGGACACTATCGAGCGCACATGCGCGCCAAGTTGGGTTTGGTTGAGGACCGTGGAGAGGACGAGGCCCTGTTGCAAGAGTTGAAGTCACTCATGGTCGGCAGCCGTGTCGATTACACGATCTTCTGGCGCGAACTCGGTACGTTTTCATCCGACGCCGGCGCAAAGAACGAACGGCTGCGCGAGCATTTCCTGAATCCGGATCGGTTCGATGCCTGGGCCGGTCAGTATCGCGACCGGCTGCAGAGCGAACAGAGTCGCGACGAGGAGCGTCGCAAACGGATGGATCAGGTCAATCCCAAATACGTCCTGCGTAATTACCTCGCCCAAGGGGCCATCGAGAAGGCCCAACAGAAAGACTATTCTGAAATCGACCGTCTGCTGACGCTGCTTCAACAGCCATACACCGAGCAGCCCGGCATGAATTCCTACGCCGCCGCGCCTCCGAATTGGGGCAAACACCTCAGCGTCAGCTGTTCGTCGTAGCATCACCACATCGCGCAAAGCCCTAGCTCCTTGTACTTATCTGAATAGATACATAGAGCGTATCGGCGAAGATACTCTGATTGAATACTCTCACCATCCGCTACCTCGCTTGGCTCGACTAATCTTTCAGTAATTTCAGACTGTTAGGCGCGTTGACATCGTCGTTGGGTAGATCTCGACCGCGGGCACCAGATTTGCTGATTTTATCGAGGGCTATTCCATAACTGAGCCGGTGCACAGGATGGCAAGAGGCTCTTATGGCAGGGGATCGGGAAGAGTCAAAAATCCCCGTCACCGCAGTCGTCGGACTGGCCGTGGCCTTGGCTACGCTGTGGTTGGTGCGTGAGCCATTGCAAAGCTCACGTCCTGAGATTGAAGCAACAATCGGTCGAGGGTCCGAACCGATTCAGGCCCGATTGTGGCAAGACCCGATAGAGGCGGCAGAGTCTCATCGTCAAGCCGACCGTCTTAAGCTTCGACGCCACTACCACGATCTCGCCGGTATCCGTTTTAAGGAAAATTCTGGCGCTCATGTCGGAGTTGTGATCGTCATCACGGAGGGAAGTCCCTATGCAGAGAACCATGAGAAGCGACTGCGTGACCGATATGCAGCACTCTCCGCTCTCGGTGTGGCTTGTTTTGTCTCAGCCGACGAGGAGCACATCGGTTACTTCAAGTTCGGGCAAGGAGCAAACCTTGTGCCGTTTGAGTGGTATAAGGCGAGAAAAACCAAACAATGTCATCAGGACGAGAACTATCTACAACGCTACGATCGTGTTCTCCTAGTTTGGACAACGGATGACGTCCTGGGTGAAAAGCCTTTGAACAGGTTGAACGAAATCTCATGGCTCCTCGCTAACCAGTTTTGGGTTGATGCCTGTGGAGGATCGCACTCTTTAGATTGTATGACCAAGCTCGATTTCAAGATTGTCGGACCGCCCAGCTCGAGCATGTTCCGGACGATGCTTGAAAACATAGGCCACGATTCTTCCTCTTTACTGCAATGGTGGCCGAATATCAGACCCGTTAGGGATCAAAGACCATTCTCAATCCGGCTTTACTCGCCTTGGGCCACAGCCTCTCTCCAACTTCTTCTCGAAAAGCTTGATAAGGATCCGTCAGCTAGTCCCTGCAACAAAGCCCTTTCATGTGCGCAAGCCGTGAGGAAACGACTTGCCAAAGCTGGGATCGTACTCGAACATACTGTTGAGAGGGATGGAGAAACCTTACTTGCTTTGGTGAGAGAACTCAAAAGACGGCAGGTCAAGATAGGAGAAGATCCGATCGCGCTTATTGGGGAATGGGACACGTTCTATGGCCGAGCACTCCCCATTACGTTCAGAGCCGCAGCCTGTTTCGTTGCGCGTGTGAATATCACTGATGAATTGAGTGAAATCGAGAACATGGATGAAGAGAAAGAAAAAAAATGGCGTGAAACTGTCCTCCATAATCGGTTTGAGGAGTGTCAATCGATCCCACGGGCCATTCGTTTCCAAATGGAACATCCAGAACGTTGGGAAGCGTTGGATATGAGAATTTACCGCTACTCCTATCTCCGCGGACTTGACGGCCTGACACCCGGAGACAGTAAGAAAAAAAGTGAAACGGAGAATGGGAAAAGTGGTGGCGGATCGAATTCGAATGGCAAAGCATCAAAGGCGAAAAATCTGGAGGAACTGGAACGTCCGGATGGGCAAAGTCAGTTGGACTATCTGCGCAGGTTAGTCGCAAAAATGAAGCGGGATGCCGACGAAGGTAGAAGGTCCATCGGGCGACCAGTGAAGGCGATCGGAGTTCTCGGCAGCGACGTGTACGACACGTTGCTGATTCTGAAAGCTGTTCGAGAACAATTCCCCAACGCAATTTTCTTTGCCACTGATCTGGATGCGAGGCTGTTTCAGGAGACTGAACTCAAGTGGACGCGCAACCTCGTTGTTGCGTCACCTTTTGGCCTTAACCTCGATAATCACATCCAGCATGATATTCCACCCTTTCGGGACAGTTATCAAACCTCCGGGTTTTTTGCGACACTTCGAGCCTTGGACCACATCAGACCTGTTAAATCTGAGCCGACAACGGAACCCGTGAAAATTGCGTGTCCGGAAACCGAATCCGAGATTGAGCTGCCGTTCGATCGATATGAGGTTGATCTGAGTGGGACAGAGTTCTCCGCGCTACTCTGTCCCCGGTTGTTCGAAGTCGGTCGCCATGGGGCGGTCGACCTGTCTGCAGACCGGGGAGCGGTCTTGGCGAAATTAGGGCAGTTTCAAGCAATTCATCCCGTGCGCGATCTGGTGCCGCCTGGGATGAAACCCTGGTGGCAATTTCAGCACCCAGATCATCGCCTTAGGTTCCGTGAAACGGCGTTCTGGATCCTGATGGCGATTTTACTGGGCCTTACCGTGTTCACTCAAATGCCGGGGAAGATGTGGAATTGGGCGAGGAGCGACGGCGCTGGAAGAGGCCATTGCCTCAGACTTTGGAATTGGATGTGGATCAATCTTGCTCGAAGACGTGCCTGGCTCGGAATCGTTCTCAGCGTGATTGTCGCGACTATCGTAGTGGTTGCCGGCTGGATGGTGGTTGATTGGTTCATACAGGTCATTCTGCGGGATAAATGGCAAGGTGAGCCTTTCAGCATCTCCGACGGGGTGAGCACGTGGCCAAGCATCGTCATTCGGTCTCTTGTGATGGCATGGTGCTTCGGATGTCTGGTCAAAGCCTCCTATGGCCTTCGATCCAGCCAGGAGGAATTGAGAGAGGAATTCAGGCTTCCCTCCTATGGCTCCGAAGGATCATCACGGGAACAGGTATGGTGGTTTCTTCAATCTATATCTTGGCTGAAGTCGGTACCCGGGGAATCCAATGACATGTTGAATGTTGATGACATATGGCATAACTACTCAAGGGCTGCCCTTTATAAAAACAGGTTGGGGCGATCCTTCATCCTGCTCCTTATCTACATATTCCTCATTGTGCTCCTTCTCTCCGTTCTCGCTTCGCCGGGTCCGCTCCCCACCCCTTGCCGGGGCTCCATCAATTGCCAGATGGCCGACTGGGCAACGGTTGTTGCAGTTCTGTCAATGGTCTTATTAAACATGTTCGTATTGGATGCCGTGTTGCTCTGTAGGGGATTCATTGCGCGGCTCAAGAAGCTACCTATAAAGTGGCCGGAAAAGACGCTTGCCAAATATCACTCTCGGTTCAAGGTGGACCACCAGCACCTTCCGAATCTCATCATGGTGAGGTTTATCGCGAACCAAACCCATGCAGTACATAAACTCGTATTCTGTCCCTTCATTGCACTGTTCTTCATGATATTGTCTCGGAACCGGTTTTTTGATAACTGGGATTTTCCGCTTGAACTGATTATTGTTTGGTTTGTCTATGCCGGTTTAGCGGCAGGCAGCACTATTATTCTGCGGCGCGAAGCCAAGCAAGCGCGGGATATAGCAGTCGATCGGCTACGTGAACACATGATGTTTGTGACAGGCAAAGGTGAGAAAAGAAAACCATACGCAGAGCAGGTCCGTCTGATAATAGAAGACATCCAGCAGCTTCGAAAAGGAGCTTTCGCACCACTGGTCCTCAATCCGGTTTTTAGCGCCACCTTGCTTGCGGTGATTTCCTTCCTGCAATATTGGTATCTCGGCCAATAGCTCCCAAACTCTACTCCCGAGACAACCGACTCGCATTCGTTGTGAGTCGGGGTCTTCCCTGCTTCGACCGGGAACGATACAATCACGCCTTAGTCAAGAACAATCAAATCCGGAACATCCTCAACAGGAGAACTCATCACATGCGGATGGACACACTCGGCGGCCTCACGGTTCGTCTGACGGGGGGCATTGACGACAAGGGTGGGGGCAACGGTCCGCTGGTGGTGTTGCTCCATGGTTTCGGTGCGCCGGGAGACGATCTGGTTCCCCTCAGCGAATATCTCGATGCGCCCACCGGCACGCGTTTTGTGTTTCCCGAGGCACCGATTTCAATCCCGATGGGTTTCGGCGACTCGCGCGCCTGGTGGATGATCGACATGGCCCGCATTCAAGCTGATCGGGCGGCGGGAACAGTTCGGGACATCTCGAACGACATTCCGCGGGGGCTTACCGACGCGCGCGGCCGGATGAAGACATTTCTCGATGATCTCCACGGGAAATTCGGCGCCGATCCCGCCCGCACGATTCTCGGGGGATTTTCTCAGGGCGCCATGCTCTCCTGCGACGCGCTGCTGCATAGCACGCAGCCCTATGCCGGACTCATCCAGCTCTCCGGGACCTTGGTGGCCAAACAGGAGTGGGGGCCCTTGCTGCTGAAGCGGAAAGGGTTGCCGCTGTTTCAGAGCCACGGCACCCAGGACCCGATTCTCCCCTATGTCATGGCAGAACGGTTGCGCGATGAATTTCTCCAGGCTGGGATGATGGTTGAGTGGCTGCCGTTCCGGGGCGGCCATGAAATTCCGGAGCCGGTGTTGCGCAAGTTGGGCAGTTTCCTTTTGAAGGCCATGCGGTAGGCGCGTGATGGCTCCCTTCACATTCACCGGTGCGGACGGCGCAGCCCTTCGCGGCGATCGCATCAATGGCAAGGATCGTCAAATCCTCTTCATCACCGGCTTCCTCTCCAAACGGTGGGGCAACAAGAGCAAGGCCTTGGCGCAATGGTGTCAGGAGCGGGGATGGGGTTTCTGCTGTTTCGACTTTCGCGGGTGGGGCGACTCGGATGGCAGGTGGGGTGAATACCGACTGCTGCAATGGTTGGAAGACGCCGAAGCCGTCACCAATCTAGTGGCCGAGGGCCCGCCGGTGACGATTGTCGGCAACTCTCTCGGTGGCTGGCTGGCCTGGCTGGTCGCGCAGGAGCAGCCGGCGGTGGAAGAATTGATTCTGATCGCCCCGGCGTTCAATATGATGGATCTGCGCGCCACGCAGATTTCCGCCGAGCGCCGTGAGCAGTGGCAAGCGACCGGTTCCATGCCGTGGGATGATGACCCGATGCACAAAGACGCGCCGATTCCCTGGCAGTGGGTGGAAGACAGCCGGGCGCTGTGGGAGAGGCGGCATAACATGCCGCGCCGCGTGAAGACGACGATTCTACACGGCCTGCAGGATACGGTCATCAGGCCGGAAGGGAGCTGGGGCTTCGTGCAGCATTTGCTGTCGCAGGATCCGGAATTTCCCATCGAGTTGGTGTTGAAAACCGGCGATCACCGGCTGAGTAGCCCGGAGCATTTGGACACCGTGCGTCGGCTGGTGACTCGATCATCATAAAGGAGCCCATGCTTGTCTTGATCCATAAAGAATGCGGTGGCCCGGCGCTGGATGAATCGCCGGTCGGCGAAGTCTGCGCGGTTCCCGTCAATCAATTTCCCTTCACCTGCTTCACCTGTCTGGAAGAGATCCTCGACGAATCGGAAGTGCGGTTGACCGAAGATTTAGGCATCTGAGGTAATCTGAGGCGCGTCGAAGAAGGTTCCGCCCTGGTCCGTCCTCAGTGGAAATCCACAGCATATCCAGGTAAGGTGTCACACAGCTTATTGCACAGAAAAGAGGCATCGTGTCATCATCGCAACAACATAACAGCGGGCCGGATTCAGACGGTCCCGAGGTTCCCGAACCGTCCCATGCCGAGCGGGCGAAGACCCTAGTCTATCTGCAGCAGACGGGCAGTCTCTCCACTCTGTCGCGCAAGCAGCCCGGTTGGCCGTTCGGATCCGTGATGCCCTACGGGTTGGATGATCAGGGGCAGCCGGCCTTTCTCATCAGCACCATGGCGATGCACACCCAGAATCTGTTGGGTGATCCACGCGCCAGCTTGCTGGTGACGCCGCCAGAAAGTAGAACCGACCCCCTGGGTGCTGCCAGGGTCACGTTGATGGGGTCGGTGACGCGTGTGCCGAAGGAGGAGAGCGCTCCAGTCCGCGAACGGTACTTGGCTCGACATGCGAACGCCTCCTACTGGGTGGACTTCAACGACTTTGGGTTTTTCCGCATGGCAATCGAGGATATCTATTTTGTCGGTGGCTTTGGTTCGATGGGGTGGGTCGCTCCTGAAGACTATGCAGTGGCCGCCGTAGACCCGCTTGCCGAGGAGGCGTCGGAACTCATCCGTCACATCAATACCGATCAGGCCGAGACGCTCTTGCTGCTTGCTCGTGTGTTCGGCAAGGTCGAGGCGCAGCAGGTGACGATGACCGCGCTGGATCGGCTGGGGTTTCACCTTCGCATCAAGACTCCCGGCCGCATGCAGGGAGGACGGGTGGCCTTCACCAGCCCTGTTCGCACGGCCTCGGAGGTCAGATCCGGCCTTGCCGACATGGCCGCCAGAGCGAATGCAGGCGCTGAACTCGTGCACTCGCTGTAGGCCTCACTCGAGCCAGTCGCCCGACCGATCGTTCGCCGAACGCGGTTTGGGCGCCACTACTTCTGTGTGGTCGCGTGGACGAGCTCCTCGCGCAAACGTTCCGAATGCGGATTGGTGACTACGCGTCGGATGACGATGTCGGTCGGGGTCACGGCCTTGCCGTAATAGGCTCTGCTCCACTCATCCCTTGAAATCAGGGCAGCCCCCTCCAGCGACACTCCCGCGAACAGGCCCTTTGCCCGCACAAACGACAAGAGGTCCGCACTCAGGTTCGGCGTGGTCGCGCCGGAGACCCCGGCTCCGACAGGCCCGACGGCGACGGATCCGTCCGCACCCAGCTTGAAATTTCCGAGAAGCAGCGAATCGACCCCGCGTTGTGTGAGGACGAGCAGCACGACTTCCGACATCTGAGCGCCGAACTGAAATCCGAAACTGGCGGCCCCCATGGTGAAGAAGGCCGGTTCGCTCCATGCTCCCGTTTTCTCGTCCCTGGCCACGAACACCCCGCTGCCGCCGGCTCCGCCATAGATCAGCGCGGCTTTTAAAAACTGCGGCACGATGAAGAGGCCCTTCGCGTCCGTGATGTGATCACGGAACCAGTTCATGTTGGGATCGGCCAGAAAATTGGAGAGAGTCATGCGGGACTGGTCCACCAGGTCCCGTTGCTCGCGGTCGTCCGCCGCGTGAGTGACAGGGGCGGCAGCGACGACCAGGCTCATCAGCATCGCGACGACGAGTCCTCTGCGGCCCGGCCTCTTCGACAGTAGGTGGTAACTCATTTGCCAACCTCCTCAGTCTCGCGCTCGCGGCTTCTTTATTCAACCAGGGTTGCGCTGGTACGGCCACCCATCGAGTCCGGTACCGGTTGTACCGGCTGTGCGCTCTTTGCTATGGTGATCGGTCGGTCCAAATTCAACTGAGGATGGTTATGGCAACGAACGATAAGCAAGTGATTTTTTCCCTGGTCGGCGTAGGCAAGGTCTATCCGCCGAAAAAGCAAGTGCTGCGCGATATCTATTTGGGATTTTACTACGGCGCGAAGATCGGTGTGCTGGGTTTGAACGGGTCCGGGAAGAGCTCGCTGTTGAAGATTATTGCCGGGATCGATCCCAACTACGTCGGTGAGATCACCCGCTCAAAGGGCTATAGCGTCGGAATGCTCGAACAGGAGCCGCGGCTCGACCCCAACAAGACGGTGAAAGAAGTCGTCGAGGAAGGGAAGCAGGAGTTGGTGTCGCTCCTGCACGAATACGAAGCGGTCAGTAACAGCATGGGCGACGCCGGCCCCGATGAGATGGAAAAGCTCATCGACAAGCAGGCGCAGCTGCAGGAAAAGATCGAGGCGGCCAACGGCTGGGAACTGGAGAGCGAGCTCGAGATCGCCATGGATGCGTTGCGTTGCCCGCCCGCCGATCAGAAGATCAGCCAGCTCTCCGGTGGTGAAAAACGTCGCGTGGCCCTCTGTCGCCTCATGATCCAGGAGCCGGACATTCTGCTGCTCGACGAGCCGACCAATCACCTCGATGCGGAATCCGTGCAGTGGCTGGAGCAGCACCTGCAACAGTACAAGGGCACGGTCATCGCCGTGACGCACGACCGCTATTTCCTCGACAATGTGGCGGGCTGGATTCTGGAGCTCGATCGCGGCCACGGCATTCCCTTCCAGGGCAACTACACCTCCTGGCTCGAACAAAAGCAGGATCGGCTGGAGAAGGAAGAGAAGGCCGAATCCAAGCGCAAGAAAACCCTCGAGCACGAGTTGGAATGGATTCGAATGTCGCCGAAAGCCCGGCAATCCAAGGGTAAGGCGCGTCTCAATCGTTATGAGGAGTTGGTGAACCAGAAGCAGGACCAGCTGGCCGCCGATCTGGAAATTTATATTCCGCCGGGCCCGCGACTGGGCGATGTGGTGGTCGAGGCCAAGGGGATCAGCAAGGCCTTCGGCGAGAATGTGCTGTATGAAAACGTCGAGTTCAGTCTCCCGAAAGGCGGCATCGTCGGCGTGATCGGTCCCAACGGCGCGGGTAAAACAACCATGTTTCGTATGATCATCGGCAAGGAAAAGCCGGATGCGGGCACCATTAAGATCGGCGAGACGGTCAAGCTCGGCTATGTCGATCAGGATCGCACGCTCGATCCGAATAAAACGGTGTACGAAATCATTTCAGAGGGGCAGGATACGATCATGCTGGGGAAGGCAGAAGTGAATGCACGCGGCTACTGCGCGCGTTTCAATTTCGCCGGCACCGATCAGCAGAAAAAGGTGAAGGATCTCTCCGGCGGCGAGCGGAACCGCGTGCACCTGGCGCGTATGCTGAAGGAAGGGGCCAACCTCATCATCCTCGACGAGCCGACCAACGACCTGGATGTGAACACGTTGCGCGCGTTGGAAGAGGGCTTGGAAGGCTTCGCCGGCTGCGCCGTCATCAGCAGCCACGACCGCTGGTTCTTGGACCGCGTCGCCACCCACATCCTGGCCTTCGAAGGCGACAGCAAAGTGGTCTGGTATGAAGGCAACTACAGCGAATACGAAGCCGATCGCAAGAAGCGCCTCGGCAAAGAAGCCGACCAGCCGCACCGGATTCGCTACCGTAAGTTGACGAGGAATTAGCAGGTTGTTGAAACAGGACTGTCAGCGGCGTGCTCGGTCGCACGCCTCCCTGCGACGTATAGGTGGGAAAACGGGATTAGTGGTGGGGTCTATCCGTTCGTCAGGAATATCGTAACGGCGAACGGATCAAACGAAGTTGGGTATGTACCTCCTCAGACGCCGTGCTTCCTGAGGCTAAACCGGACAGCCTCTTGAACCGCCTGCGAGAGGTCTGAAGTTTGTCACGATCCTTGCCGGAGAAACATCCGTTTGTCCGACTCATCCGTAAGTCTTCCCATGAACATGTTACGGAGATGGTTCCGACGCTACTGGATGCTCCCGCTCGCTCTGGCCGCTGTCTCTTGCACATCGCTCGCCCCTCCCTTGCCACCCCCTGAGCCTCGCGCCTCCCATACCCGAGCCACCCTGCATCTGGGATCGAAGGAACTGGCCGATGGCCGATTCGTCGGACTCGCGTTTTCCGGCGGAGGGAGCCGCGCGGCCGTGTTCGGTGCAGCGGTGATGAGGGAACTCGATCGGGCAGGACTATTGCCCCAAGTCGATGTGCTCTCGGCGGTCTCGGGAGGCGCGTTGCCCGCGGCGTCCTATGCGCTGGAGGGCTACCGCGATTTCAGCTTTCAAAACGGTTTCGTAGAGTTGGTGGGCCGCGATTTTCAGGGAGCCATCCTGGGCCCCTGGTATACCGTACCCCAGAACGCGATCCGGTATGCCTTGACCGATCGGGTTCCAGCCGAACAGGTCATTCGCGTCCTGGACGACCGGCTTTTTCGCGGCGCGACCTTTGCCGATCTTAATCCCTCCCGACCGATCCTCTTGATGAATGCGACCGATGCCCTCACCGGCGACCCACTCGTCATTTCCGATGAACAGTTCGCTTCGCTGGGGTTGCCGCTGGCGCCATTCAGTATCGCCCGAGCGGTCTACATGTCCGCGGCCTATCCTGGGGTGCTGGAGCCGTTGGCGCTGACTCGCGGAGGGGCGGGGACCAATGGGTCCGGCCCTCCTCCGGTTCTGGCGTATGACGGTGGCGCGGCAGACAATCTCGGTATCCGGACGCTGATGCAAGTGGTGAACGGCGCGCTGTCTGAGCAAGCGATGGCGGATCGGTTCCCCCGCGGCTGTCTGGTCGTCTCTGTCGATGCTACAGGACGCCAGCTTAATGAGCAGCGCACACCGCTTTCTGCTGCTGCGGCTCTGCTCAGAGGCCATCGGCGCAATGTGTTGGAGCTGGCCGGGATTCCTGTGTCACAGCAGGATGCGTCGATGTTCGGCACCTTTCAGGTGGGCATGAACGGAAACGGCGGGACCTGCCGCTTCTGGCACATTGCGTTACGCCAGTTGCCGGACAGCGATCCATTGGGCGATCGTGTGACCCACATCAAGACCAATCTCGGGTTGTCGACGGAAGATCAGGCGGCCCTCGCCACCGCAGCGACCCGGCTCGTGGCGAAAGGCCGCGAGGAGATGCATCAAGCGGACGGTTGGGCCGAGTTTATGAGCGCCCGGCCCGCGCTTCTCACGCATCCATGACGACGCCCATCAAAACCCGGCGTGTGTTTGTGACCGGCGCAACCGGCTATCTCGGCGCGCGGCTCATTCCGCGGTTGCTCGCGCGCGGGCACCATGTCACTGCGTTGACCCGCACGGCCTCCGCCGGGTCTGTTCCATCGGGGTGTGGGGTCGTCGTCGGTAATCCGTTGGAGAGCGGCACGTTCGTCGAGCAGGTGCGAGGCGCCGATACCCTCGTGCAATTGGTGGGTGTGCCGAAACCTGCTCCCTGGAAAGGCCCGCAGTTCCGTGCCATCGACGGGCCTTCGGCCATGGCGGCGATCCGTGCAGCCCGCGAAGCGGGCGTGCGACATATGGTCTATGTCAGTGTGGCGCATCCTGCTCCCATCATGCGGGACTACATTGCCGTGCGCATCGATTGCGAAGCGGCCATCGCGCAAGCGGGAGTGATCGCCACCATCCTCCGTCCCTGGTATATTCTCGGCCCAGGCCATTGGTGGCCGCTGGTGTTACAGCCGGTCTACCGCCTATTGGAACAAATCCCCGTCACGCGTGAAGCGGCAATGAGACTGGGTTTGGTCACGATCAGTAACATGCTCGCCACCATAGTCTGGTCCATCGAACACCCGCCGGAGAGAACGCGGATGATTGAGGTGCCGGAGATCCGGCGTCTCGCCCGAAGTCACCAATGAAACCGACTGTCTTGATTACAGGAGCCGCCGGCCTGATCGGTGGGTATCTCATGAGAACTGCCGCTCGTTGGGCACCGCAGTGGAACGTGCGCGGAGCCACAAGGGCCGAGGCGGACCTGACCGATTCTCCCCAGCTCACAGAACTCTGGCGGCGGTATCAGCCCAGCCTCGTCATTCACTGCGCGGCATTGAGTCGAACCGGTGCCTGCGAGCAGGACCCAGCGCGGGCCAGGCGGATCAATGTTGACGCGACTCGGTCTTTGGCCGACTTGGCGCAGGACATTCCGTTCCTGTTTTTATCCAGTGATCAGGTATTCGACGGGTCGAAGGGGCACTATGTCGAAACGGATGCGGTCAATCCGTTGAATGTGTACGGGCGAACAAAGGCGGAGGCCGAGCGGGTGGTCTTTCAGAACCCCGCGCATACGGTGATTCGTATCGGTCTGACAGCCGGCACCTCGCCGACCCGAGACAGAAGTTTCGTCGAAGACATGGTGCGGACGGCGGTATCAGGCACGAAGATGACGCTGTTTACCGACGAGTTTCGCTGCCCCATTTCAGCCGGCGCCTTGGCGCGCGCCCTGTGGGAATTCGCCGCTCAGGCACGAGGGGGCCTGTATCACTTGGGCGGCAGCGAACGATTATCTCGATGGGAAATCGGGGTGTTGTTGGCGGGACGGTATCCGGAACTCCTCCCATGGATTCAGCCCGGGTCGGTTGCCGACTATCATGGCCCGCCTCGTCCTCCCGACCTGTCGATGCGCAGCGATAAGATCCAGGCGATGCTGTCTTTCCGCTTGCCCGGATTCCGTCAATGGCTGACGACTCGCCCACAGGCAGGCGACGATCCCTGGGGATGATCTCCCCGTCCTCACCCGCTTTCCTGCCGGAGTTGGAGTATCGTACTTGCGCCTGGTTAGAACTCAGACCTTCGCTCAATCGCCATTGACCTCAAGCGACGTGTCCAGCCCTCGTGTAACGCGGAAGGCAATCACGAAGAGCAGGCCGAGGGCCAGATCAACACCACCGACACTGACCACGTCCGCACCAACTCGACCCTGGACATAGAGGATGACCATCGCAAAGCCAAACAAGAATTTTTCGACGATGCCGCATAACATCAATGGCCGGTAGCGGCGAACATCCTGCGCAATGACGATGAAGACGAACTGCCAAGCCAGCGCCACGCCGATGAAGCCGTAGAAATGCTCCGGGTGTGGGAAGGGAACCGGAACGCCGAGCCCAAGCCCCGCCCCGAATTCTAGGAAGTAGAGCGGCAACAGCACAACCATTCCATAGATGCCGGCAAGACGAAACAGCCATTTTGCGAAGTTGGCGGCAGAGTCTGTTGGTTTGTGGATGAGGTGTGACAAGGCGATGTTCGGATCCATATCCTCCTCCAGCCTGAGATTCTGTAGCACCGATGGCCTGGCTTTCGGGTAAAGCGCCCGATTGAACGGCATACCTCCCGAGAACCACAGCATCGATTCTGGAGCCTGGCAATTGCATCAACGTTCGGGACTCACGGTTGGGTGTGACCGGCATAGCGTCCAATCGTTGTCACGAACGGAAACCGCAGCATCATGAACAGATTCAAACAGACCGGCGGGCTGAGGTGTTCGAGGCCGATCGTCATTCCTGTCTGTCCCAACCTCGGTTCCGGGCAATAGGTTCCGAACAGCCGATCCCACCAGGGCACATTGAATCCATAGTTGCTGTTGGTTTCGCGAGGGTCCACCGAATGGTGGATGCGATGCATGTCAGGAGTGACGATGAACCATCGCAGGAACGGTTCGATGGACAGGGGCATTCTGACGTTGCTGTGGTTGAACAGGGACGTACTGTTCAGCACGATCTCGAAGACCACGACCGCCAGGGGGGAAACTCCCAGCGCAATCACGGCCGCTCCCTTCACCATCAGGGAGATGACGATCTCCACCGGATGAAACCGCACCCCGCTCGACACGTCCAGGTCCAGATCTGAGTGATGCATCATGTGAAAGCGCCACAGGAGCGGGACCAGATGGAACGCCTGATGCTGCCAATAGATGATCAGATCGAACGCCACCAACGCCAACCCGAACTCGATCCAGCCCGGCCAGTCCAGCCAATTCAACAGGCCCAAGCCCCGTTCCTGGGCAATGGCCGCCACCGCGACGATGCCTCCCGCCAGAAGCAACCGGACGATGACCGTATTCAGTATCACGATCGTGAGGTTGCCGCCCCATCGGCAGAGCTTCGAAGCGGTCAACTTCCGGCGGGGCGCCAACAGCTCCCATGTGGCCATCACGACCAGCACGGACAGGTACGAGGCGACCCGAACGAAGTCTTCAGCACCCACGACACGTCCCTCCACGAGATGTTCGCATTGTATGATACCTTGCCTCCGACCCAATCGGTACACGTGGACCGATTGGGCGGCAGGACAACAGGGTTCTGACGGAGTCCAGTATCATCACCATACCTCTGTCTCTCCCTGTCCTGCACCGTGATGGTTCCCGAGAGTTTGCCGTGCGAATGGGATTCCTATCCGTCATAGGTTCGTTGGCGGATGAGGTCATAATACAATCCAGCGACCCTGCCTATGAATGCAGGACGCTCACAGTTCAATCTCGACGGCTCATTGTATGACGACAACGGATCCTCTTTCCCTCCTAGTGACAGGCTGGGCCGCGTCAGCGGTCCTCATGGTGCTGCTGTGGATCGCCCAGCTCCGGTGGCGTAATGCGGCCGTGGGCGACGTGGGCTGGTGTTACGGGCTGGCACTGGTCGTGGCATGGTACGCCACGTCGGTCTCGGGAGAACCGGCCCGGCGCGTGCTCGTGGCGGCGATGGTCGTCATCTATGCCGTGCGCCTTGGCACGCATGTGCTCATCGATCGAGTATGGAGTAAATCGGAAGACGGACGGTACCGCGCGCTCCGTCGTCGATGGGGCGATCGAGAACAGTCATATCTATTTTGGTATTTCCAACTGCAGGCTGCGGCCATCGCGTTCTTCTCGCTGCCTCCGTTGGTCGTAATGCAGAACCCGCACCCGCCCTTTCATTTCTGGGACTTGATCGGATTTCTCTGGTGGGGAGTCGCGGTGACCGGTGAGGCCATTGCCGATCGGCAATTGGCCGCGTTTCGAAGCAAGCCGTGGAATACGGATCGTGTCTGCCGGATCGGCCTCTGGCGCTATTCACGCCATCCCAATTATTTTTTCGAATGGCTGCACTGGTGGAGTTATGTGCTGATGGCGCTGGCGATTCCGATGGGCAATTGGGGCCTGACGCTGATCGGTCCGATCGCGATGGGGGTGGCCTTGCTGAAGATCACCGGTATTCCCTGGACTGAAGCCCAGACCATGACGAGCCGCGGTGAGGAGTATGCGGAATATCGACGGACGACGAATGCGTTTATCCCTTGGTTTCCACATCGTCCATAGCGGGAGTTTACGGCGCGTCGGTGAGCTTGGTCAGTCGTTCCTGCGCGGTCTTGGCTGCCGGGCTGTCGGGGTAATTCCGGAGGATCTCTTCGTAGAGTTGCTTGGCGTGGGCGTTGTTGGTTTGGCGTTCTTCGAACTGGGCGGTCTCGAGCATCTGCGCGGCCTGATCGGGGCCGCAGCCGGACCCTGTCACGAGCAGTGCGAGGATGATCCACCGGGACGACGTGGTCATGTGGTCTTCCGTTCTGATGGTTCGTCGCGTGGCGCGGTGGCGGCGACCTGACAATCGGCGAGGTTGCGGAGCCGTTCCCATGGAATCACGGCCCGTCCTCCGGTGCCCGCATGCAGTTTCTCCCAAGACTCCAACAATTTCAAGCAGGCATGGTCGATGTGCCACAGGGTATCCACCCGCACATACACTTCCGCCATCGGCGGCGTCCGTTCCAGGGCCTCCGCGAGGCGCGGGAGGCTCAGGAAGGTCGCGACTCCCGAGAGGTCCAGCGTGAGGTGGCGGCTCTGTGGATCGTGCAGATAGGCTGTCTGCAGGGATTGGGTGCGATAGAGCAGTTTGCCCACGGCTAGGCCCAACCCCAAGAGCACGCCGATCAGGAGATTGGTCGTCACGATAGTCGCCATGGTCGCCAGGTAGATGGCGATCTCGCTGAGTCCATGCGGCCTGAGTTCCTTGATGGCCTGCAGGTTCATGAGTTTGTATCCCGTATAGACCAGAACGGCGCCCAGGCTGGCCGTTGGAATGAGCCGGAGCACGAACGGCAGCAGCGACACGAACAACAGAAGCCACAGGCCGTGAAATACCGTGGCCATACGGGTTCTGCCGCCTGCCTGCACATTGGCCGCGCTCCGGACGATGACACCGGTCATGGGCAGCACCCCGACGAGACCGCAGAGACTGTTGCCGACCCCGTGAGCGAAGAGTTCACGGTTATAACGGGTACGCGGGCCGCTATGGAGTTGGTCTACGGCGGTCGCGGACAGCAGTGTCTCCACGCTGGCGATAAAGGCGAGGCCCAGCGCTTTGGCCCAGGTCGAGGTGTCGAAGAGGTGCGCGAGGTCGTCGGCCTGCGGCAGGGTGATGACCCACAAGAGGTTATCGCGGACCGAGACATGACTGACCGGCAGATCGTACAGCGCGACGACGACGGTCGCCATCGTCACCCCCATCAGCATCGCGGGGATCAATCCGAGGGAGGGCGGCGCGAACTTCGTCCACAAGACGATCGTCGTGATCGTCAACAGTCCGATCCAGGCCGCTTCGTGATGGCTGGTGTTCGCGTCGTTGCTGGTAAGCAAACTTTTCGAGATGGCGGCCGGAATGGTCGAGAGGTTGGCGAGGCCGGCGCTTTGCGGAACCTCGTCGATCATGATGTGGAATTGGCTGGCGAGGAGAAGCAGTCCGATACCGGCCAGCATGCCGTGAATCACGGCCGGGGAGACGGCCCGGAACCAGTGACCTACCTTCAGCCAGGCGGCGAGGATTTGGATGACGCCGGCCAGGAGAATGATGATACCGAGGTGGTCGCGTCCATGGATCTGGACGAGTTCCCAGACCACGACCGTCAAGCCGGCGGCCGGACCGCTGACCTGCAGCGGGCAGCCCGCGAGGAGGCCGACCACCAGTCCCCCGATGATGCCCGTGACAATGCCTTCGCCTGGTGGGACACCGGATGCCACGGCGATGCCCATGCAGAGCGGCAACGCGACAAGCACCACGACCACCGAGGCGAGCAGATCATGTTTCAGGTCTGCGAGACGGGGACGAGCGAACGATGAGTTAGGCCACGTCATAAGGAAAGACACGAGACATCGAGTACCGCCCGGAGCCTACCCTATCAAACGGCAGCGAGACTCCCTAACGGAATGCGAGTTCCTGCAGCACCGGTCTTGACGGCTGCCGCGCGGAAGAGCCCTCATGCCCCGGCATCTGTGTCGCGTATGCCATAACGAGGCGAGGTAATCGCTTCGCTCCGGCAACGCGGGCAGCGGCTGGGGCGGGTGAGTCTGGTTCGGTCGCGAAATGCATAGGCGCAATCCTGACAGTCGGACGGTTCCAATAGAAATGTTCGCGTCGGGTCGCGAGCGAGGGTTTTCACGATGTGCGTCAAATGGTCTTCCACGTGTCGCTCCGGCATGCCGAGCAGTTGAGCTAGTTGGTGTGAAGACAACAACGTGCCGGTCAACAGCGCGATGATTCGCTGCCGAGGTGTCTGCTCGATGGAGCCCATAGGGCGCTTATCATAGGTGAACGGCCAGTCGATGAAAAGGCAGGAATCGCTCCTTGCGATCTTGCTATACTGCAGAAGACTTTCTGTGCGTTTCTCCGCAACGAAAGAAGCTGCTATGAGTGGACCGCTGTGGGACGAGTTGGCTGAACTGGCGTTGTCTCGGGCGCGCGCGGCCGGGGCCGAGTATGCGGATATCCGGCTGCTCGATACGACGATCCGAACGATCGATGGGGAAGACCGGCGTATTGCCCACGTTCGCGAGACGACTGATCGAGGATTCGGCGTTCGAGTGTTGCATCGTGGCGCCTGGGGATTTGCGGCCAGCTCCATTATCTCCATTGAGGAGATTCCTCGTGTCGCGGATCTCGCCGTGGAAATCGCAAAAGGTTCGGCCTCTCTCGCCATCACCAAGGTGCATTTGGCGCCTGAGCCGGTGCATCACAATCGCGTCGTCACGCCCTGTCGTCTGGACCCCTTTGCGGTCCCCCTCGAAGAACAAACTTCCCTGCTGATGGAGACGATGGAGGTGATCCAGCGCCATCCGGGTGTCGTCAGAAGCCATGCGAGTCTCTGGGCCCAACGCGACCGAAAACTCTTCGTCTCCACCGAAGGGTCTCATCTGGAGTTCACCTTACTGGCGATGCACGGCGATTGCACGGCGACGGCCGTCCATGGCGGGCGGTTTGCCAGTCGCTCCTTCAACACGCCGCATTTGCGTATGGGGTATGAATTGATCCGTGACACCGACTTTGCCCGTGAAGCGATGCGGATCGCCGAACAGGCGGTGGAGAAGGTGCGGGCGCCGGTGGTCGAGGCCGGGCGATACGACCTGGTGCTCGATCCGGAGCATCTCTCATTGACCATGCACGAGTCCTGCGGGCATCCGAGCGAATTAGACCGCGCGCTCGGCTATGAAGCGAACTACGCGGGGACGAGTTTTCTGACGCCGGAGAAACGCGGGACCTATCGCTATGGCTCGCCCTACGTGAACCTGGTGGCCGACAACACCGAACCGGAAACGCTGGCGGCGACCGGGTATGATGATGACGGGGTGCGTTGCCAGAAGTGGGACATCGTGCGAGAGGGCCTGTTTGTCGGCTATTGCACCAATCGCGAAGTCGCTTCGAAAATCAATGAGGAGCACTCGCGCGGGTCGAACCGGGCTGATAGTTGGGGGACTGTGCCCATGGTGCGTATTGCGAACATCGGTCTCGAGCCGGGCACGTCGACGCTCGACGAGCTCCTGGCCGATGTGAAACGGGGTATCTACATCGAAGGGCACGGCTCCTACAGCATCGACCAACGCCGGTACAATTTTCAGTTCGGGGGCGATGCGTTTTGGCTGATCGAAAACGGTCGGCGGACGCACATGTTGCGGGACGTGATCTATCATGGCATCACCCCGGAGTTTTGGGGTCGGTGCGACGGGGTCGCCGATCGCAGCCATCGCCGACGGTATGGATTCATTACCTGCGGCAAAGGCCAACCGGGCCAATCAGGCTGGATGACCCATGCCGCCTCCCATGCCCGGTTCAGACGCGTGGACGTCATTGCCGGAGATGTGAAGGCCGACGAATGACCTCTTCGATCACGGCATTGTGGCCAAAGTTGACGAGCCGGCAGGAGTTCGAATTCCTGGCCGACCTGGTGATGAGTCATTCGACCGGTGACCACACGTGCATGTCGTTGCGCGACGTCCACGGCGGCACGACCCGCTTTGCGAACAATCAAGTCATTCAGAATGTGAATCAGCGGCGTGGAACGCTGTCGATCACCGTGGCCTTCGGGCGACAACATGGCACGGCGAGCACGACGGACTTGACCGCCGGAGCGGTGCGAGAAACGCTCAAGCAGGCCGAATGTATCGCCCGTATCTCGCCTGACGATCCTGAGTATCTCCCGCCTCTTGGCCCGCAAACCTACCTGTCGCTGGCGACGTCCCGTCCCGAAACGAGCGCGGGCGGTCCCACGCGTCGGCTCGACTATGCGCGGGAAGCCATCGGCCAATGCAAGATGGAAAATTTGGACGCGGCCGGCACGGTGTCATCCAGCGTGGCGAGGGTGGGACTGGCCGCCGATACAGGTCTGCGGGCCTATGAGGAACGCACGGAGGCACGGTTCAGCCTGACGGTGCAGGCCGGTGACGCCACCGGTTGGTCGGCGGCGGCGCATCGATCTATCGATCGTCTGCATGTGCAGGAGCGCACGCTTGCGGCCATCATCAAAGCCAAGCGAGGGGCGGACGAACCGCGGGAGTTGCCACCGGGCCGGTATACGGTCATTTTGGAGCCGCCTGCCGTCGCCGGACTGTTGAGTTGGATGATCTGGATGTTGGACGCGAAATCATTCTACAAGGGGACCAGCCCGTTCAGCGGAACGCTCAATACGCGAATTCTCGACCGACGGCTGTCCCTCTTGAACCAGCCGACGCATGCCGATCTTCTCGGAAATGGATTTACCAGCGAGGGACTTCCGGTGATCGAATCCGGTTGGATCGAGGCGGGTGTGTTGACCCAATTGTTGCACGATCGGTATACCGCACAGGAGCACCAGATCGATCCAGTGCCGACGCTGGAGTCGCCGTATTTATCGGGTGAACGGCCCATTGGGACGCGGGTGGACGATCTCATTCGCACGACACAGCGGGGCATTCTGGTGACGAATTTCTGGTACATCCGTCCCGTGAATCCGTCCGACCTGACGCTCACCGGCATGACGCGAGATGGGACCTTCCTGATTGAAAACGGGGAGATCACGTCGGCCGTCCGGAACTTCCGGTTCCACGAGAGCCCCTTGCGGGCGTTCAACCATGTGGATGCCTATACCACTGCTGCGGAAGCGGTGACCTCGGAAACCGGCAAGGCTCTGGTGCCGGCCATGCGAATCCACGACTTTAATTTTTCAAGTGCGACTCGATTCTAGGGTCTCCCTACCGGGAAATCCGGACGAGACCCGCCTCGTTGGGGCGCGGATCGCAAGGTCTGCGAACGGACAAAAAACCTGAGCCGGGCATTGACTCAGACTATCGGAAAGAGTAATGAATAAAAGGGACGCAATCGATCAGATCCAGGTATCTCTATGAAGCGAAAACAGCAGCGTTTGTCCGAAAAACCGATTCATCTCCTCACCTTTTCACCCGACAATTCTGAAAAGGGTGGAGTGAATCCGTTCGCGCCTTCGCCGTTGCGCGCGTCCATCGGCAAAGTGTTTGTGAAACTGGAAGATCTGACCGAACGGTTTGAAGATTGGTGTCAGCATGGCCGTTCCGAAGAGCGGGCGGTGGAGCCATTGGGGCAGCGTCTGTCCAAGTGGCTGGGGGCTCCGGTGGCTCGGCATGCCGAGGAGGCGGCCGAGGCTGAAACCGGGCTGGTCCCGACTCGACGATGGGAAGGCTCGGTCGGCGAGGTGATCTTCCGGATCCGCGATCGGGCGGGATTCGTGCAGCGGGCATTGACGGCGCAAGCGCGCGAACTCAAGGAGTGGGTGATTCAGCACACCCGATCCACTCAGGCGGAAGTCGATCAATTACGGGAACAGGTGTCCGTTCAACAGGTGCAGGTTGAGGAGTTGACGGCACAACTTCAAGATTTGCGTGCGCTGGTGACCTCCCAACAGCAAGTCCTGATGTACATGGGCAAGGACATGGATCTGGCTCAGCCGGCCGAGCTCTCCCTCGTTCCGCCACGATCGCTTCCGTATCGTGAGCGTGAGAAGAAAACTGCGAGAGACCGACGGGAGACTGCCGCCGAAACGTCCCAGACTCCCTACCTCAACGCCTGATTCCTGCGGATCGAGCAGGATGTTGAAACCTGCCGCCAGCTTTGTTCTCGCGCCCTTCAGAGCCTCACCGTACCCAGCGAGTACGCCTCCCGTTCACTTGCTGCGGCCGCGCTGGACGGCCATTCTGAGCATCCTGCAGGTGGTCGGGCGAACTCACACTGTCTGACACAGTGCCTCCGTTGTTCCTTCACATAGTGTTTCAACAGTCGTGGCCGTTTGCCTGGCGTCAGGTTTTTTCGGACGCATTGGATGGCGAAATCGCTGACCAACGTATCCGACTGACCCGGGCCACTCCCGCCCCATCTTCTCTTGTTGTGGCTCTCCGACTAGCAACTTCTCGCCGGGACTGCTAATTTGTGCTGTTCTGTGCGGCGGTGCGTCGCCGGAAGATGACGGCCTCGCCCGTCTCATATTCGAGGTAACGGTCAGGAGCGTGATCGATGGCGAAAGGACGATATGCAGGGGCGGCGATTCACGGCTTGATGGTCGCGGGGTTGGCTCTTCTGCCTATGTTCGGCGGAACGGCCCGGGCGGAGGTCGCGCTGTTCGACAATCTCGGCACGTGGCATCATGAGATCACTACCACCTCGGATCTGGCGCAAAAATTTTTCGATCAAGGGCTCCGGTTGGTCTATGCCTTCAATCATGAAGAAGCCATCGCGGCCTTCACCGAAGCCTCTCGCCTCGATCCCGATGCTCCCATGCCCTATTGGGGCGTGGCGCTGAGCCTGGGGCCAAACATTAACGCGGCCATGGATCCTAGCATGGAGCCGCGCGCCGTGGATGCAGTCCGCAAGGCCAGCACTCGGTTGGCGCAGGCCACCGCCAAGGAACGAGCCTACGTCGAGGCGCTCTCGACGCGCTACTCGGCGAAAAAGTCCGGAACCAGGAAGGCGAAGGACGAACGGTATGCCACAGCGATGCGTCAGCTCGCGCGCGAGTATCCTCAGGATGTGGATGCTGCGACCTTAGCGGCCGAGGCTATGATGCTCCTCCGACCATGGGACTACTGGCGTGGAGATGGACGGCCTCAGCCGAGGACGGAGGAAATCGTGGCGACGCTGGAGACGGCGATACAGCAGAACCCGAATCACCCCGGAGCCTGTCACTATTACATTCATGCGATCGAGGCCTCACCCGAACCCCAGCGCGGGCTCGACTGCGCGAAGCGGTTACCGTCGCTTATGCCCGGTGCCGGACATCTGGTGCATATGCCGGCGCATATCTATATGCGAATGGGGCGCTATCGGGAGGCATCGGAGCGTAATGCGGCTGCCGCGATGGTGGACCAGGAGTATTTGTCCCGCCATCCCATCGAGGGCAACTACGCATCGGGCTACTATGCGCATAATCTCCATTTTCTGAATGCGTCCATGATGATGGAAGGCCGGAGCGCGGAAGCTTTGCAAGTCGCGCGGGATCTGTTGACCAAGGTTTCGGCCGAGGAGATTGCCAAGGAGCCTGCCCTGGAGTGGTATGCGCCGACCCTGATGTTGACCCTGGCTCGCTTCGGTCAATGGGGCGATCTGATCAGGCACCCGCCTCCGCCCAGAGGTCTGCGGTTGACCACCGGCCTCTGGCATTATGTGCGCGGGTTGGCCTTTGCCGCGACGACTCGATTCGGGAGCGCGGAGGGAGAGTTGTCGAATCTCCGAAAAGCCATGAAGCCATTCACTAAAGCCAAGACGGCGGAAGCTAAAATCAGTCGTACCTTGTTGAAGGTGGCCGAACGGGTTCTGGTGGGGGAAATGGCGGCGCGTCGCGGGCAGTATGATGCCGGGATCCAGGCCTTACGTGAGGCGGTACAGCTTGAGGCCTCGTTGCCCTATAGCGAGCCGCCGTTCTGGCTTCAGCCGGTGCGCCATAATCTGGGAGCGGTGCTGCTGCTGGCCGAACGCCCGGGCGAGGCTGAGTCGGTGTACAGGGAAGACTTGCGCCTCCATCCCGAGAACGGATGGGCGCTGCACGGACTCATACAAAGCCTGCGGGCTCAGAACAAGGACGCCGCCCAGGAGGAAACCAGGTTTCGTGCCGCATGGGCACAGGCCGACGTCAAATTGGCGGGCTCTCGATTTTAGGGCCCCGCGCTGTCTCGGCTCGACGCCCGCTCATGTGCCATATAAAGGACCAGAGATGCTGAAGACAGACTACGTGTTCCATGCCGCCGAAGAATCTCGCGAATTGATGCGACTACAGATGTTGGAGCGGATATTCGATCAGGGGACGCAACGCCGGATGCTGGCCGCCGGCCTGACAACCGGGTGGCATTGTCTGGAAGTTGGGGCGGGGGCCGGCTCTATCGTCCGCTGGTTGGAACAGCGGGTCGGGCCATCGGGCAAGGTTGTGGCACTCGACACCAACACGCGGTTCCTCCGAGGGAGCGGCAGTTCGACCATCGAGATCCTGCAAGGAGACATCTGTGAGATAGACCTTCCGGCCGCCACGTTCGATCTGGTGCATGCGCGGTATGTCATGATTCATATCGCGGAGTATGAGACGGCGTTTGAGCGGATGCTGCGGTGCGTCAAACCAGGCGGCTGGGTCGTCATTGAGGAACCGGATTTTCAGGCGGCTCGCGCCGTGGCCGGACCGGACGAGGCCCGGGCGGCATTCGGGCGTGTCACGGATGCGATCGAACGGATGTTCACCTCGCTTGGAATGGATCATGCGTTGGGAGCGAAGTTGCCGGTGCTGTTTCAGCGCCACCATCTGGACCAGGTGACGGTAGCGCACGAAGGACATTTATCCGCAGGCGGAGATCTGATCCCGCAGATGATGAAATTGTCTGCCGAGCAGCTTCAAGCGAAGTATGTGGCGACAGGGATGGTGACGGAGTCCGATATCGAGCAGTACTGCCGGCTCGCCGATGATCCGAACTCCTGGGCGCTGTATTATGCGACCGTGGCGGTGACGGGATGGTGGCAGCCGCAATGCGGCGGACGAGCTCAAGGATAGGGCATGCGATACATTGTAGGCGTCATGGGTCCGGCCAAGGCCAGGAAGAAGGATGTCGACAACGCCCTGGTGCTGGGCGAGTTGATCGCGCGTCGCGAGTGGGTGGTGCTGACCGGCGGTCGCGACGTCGGGGTCATGGACGCGGCCTGTCAGGGTGCCAAGCGGGTTCCCGGCAGTTTGACGATCGGCGTGCTTCCTTCGGCTCGTGAACGCGTGTCCAAGTATGTCGATTTGGCGATCATCACCGAAATGGGCAACGCTCGAAACAACGTCAATGTGATGTCCAGCAATGTTGTGGTGGTCTGTGGGTTGAAAGGGGCCGGCACCGTGTCGGAGGTTGCGCTGGCGCTGAAGGCAGGGAAGCCGGTGATCTTGGTCGGAGCCACCCCGGCCGAGGAGAAATTTTTCAAGAAACTCGGCGGACGGTTGATCGCCGCCGTGGAAAACCCCGAAGAAGCCATTGGGCTCATGATGAAACAGTTTGAGCAGCAGCAACCGGATCTTGTGCAGGGGGCACGCTCCTGGGGCGGGGTCTAGCAAGCGGCTGAAAAAGCCTGCCAGCTTCGTTCTCGCATCGCTCTGAGGCTCAACGTACCGCAAGGGTACGCCTCGCCTCTTCGCATTGCCGCGGCCTTGCTGGACAGGCTTTTTGAGCCGCCTGTACGTTCGAGCATTACTTCGAGGTCTGTTACTGAGCGGCGGGAGAGCCGGCCAGCGCGCCTTTTTCCAGCAGCACGCCGGAGTTGTCAAAGGGGCGGCGGCCTTCCTTGGTATGAAGCACGCCTGTGACGCGGAAGGTGAGCGGCTGATCCCCGGAAAATGACAACAACTGTCGGACGACCTGTAAGGTCGAGGTGCTCGTTTTGATCGATGTGACGGAATCACTCAGCCGCGGCACGACCAGTTCCTTGTTGCCGAGGCCCCGGGCCAACCGGTGTCCATTCAGATCGAGCCGGAAGTCGATGCCGGTGACAAGAAGGTCAAAATCGTTGGGGTTGCGAATGCGAAGATCCACCTGAAGTCGCTGCTCGAAGGCGTTGGACTCCAGCGGGGTGACGTTTGTGACCAGGATTTCCGGTGCCTCACCGTTCATCAGCCAGGAGGCGCATCCGGGAAACGCCAGCGTTCCCAACAGGCCCGCAAGCACGACCAGTCCTCTCATCTCAGCCATCATATAGAAACATCCGATTGATTGCGACGCTCGTAGCGACCTCCGTGAAGCGGATCTCGTCGGAGAAGGCTGGTGGGCGATCCCGAGGAGAGAGTCCGAGATCCCAATCGCAGCGACCCGAGTACTTTGGTAAGATAAATGTCGGAAAGCCGACTGAGTTGTAGGGAGGACTCATCCAATGAACATGGTCACACGCATGCGAATCTGCGCGGCGCTGGTCCTGCCGATGATACTGGCAGGATACCTGGTTTCGGTCGGTTCGGCCGCGGGCGAGTCCGGTTCCGCCAAAGCGTTCTTTGCCGGTGGATGTTTTTGGTGCATGGAAGAAGTGTTCGAGAAGGTTCCGGGAGTCACGTCGGTGACCAGCGGATACATGGGCGGGCGGGTCGAGAATCCCAGTTACGAACAGGTGTCGGCCGGTGGAACGGGACATGCCGAGTCGGTTGAAGTGGTATATGATCCGGCCAAGGTGAGTTACACCACCTTGCTCGATGCCTTCTGGCACAATGTGGATCCGGTGACGCCGAACGCACAGTTTTGCGATCATGGCAGCCAATACCGCTCGGTGATTTTCTATCAGACCGAGGAGCAACAACGTCTGGCCGAGGAGTCCAAGCGCGCGATCGAACAATCGGGACAGCTTCACAAGCCGATTGTCACCGAACTCACCATGGCCTCGACGTTTTATCCGGCTGAAGACTATCATCAGGATTTCTACAAGAAGAATCCGGTCCGGTATAAATTCTACAAATTCAGTTGCGGGCGATCGCAGCGCTTGGAAGACCTCTGGGGAGCCTCGTGACCGGTCAGGAGTCGGAGGAGTGGCTCGCGCGTCTGATCCAAGAATGCCGGACCATTGCCGTAGTGGGGTTGTCGTCGAATCCGGCACGCCCCTCATACGGTGTGGCCGCCTACATGCAGCGCCAGGGGAAGGTAGTCGTCCCGGTGAATCCTCGGGAGACGGAGGTGTTGGGGATGCCGGCTTATCCGGAACTCTCGGCTGTGCCCGGTCCCATCGATATGGTGAATATTTTTCGACGATCCGAAGAGGCCGGCGCAGTCGTCGACGAAGCGATCCGCATCAAGGCCAAGGCTGTCTGGCTCCAGGAAGGTGTAATCGACGAGGCGGCGGCTGCACGGGCCAGGCGGGCCGGGCTGCAGGTGGTGATGGATCGTTGTTGGCTGAAAGAGCATCGTCGTTGCATCGGCTCCGAGGGTGGCGACGTCCGCCGGTGAGAGCTTGATCATCGTGAAGCGGTTCTCGTCAGGGATCAGCGCCTATGGCTGATGGCGCATCGCTGTTCGCAACGAAGCCCATTCTCGCTGTTCGCCCACGCGATGCGATAGCTGTGCTAGCCCGACGCAGCCTCACAGCGCCGGAGCTTGTGTCCGGGTAACCGCGTCTTGAACCTTTCCATCGATTCCTCGCCTCTGCCGATTTGTTTCATTTTCTTGAGGATTTCGCATCTCCATGGAATAGTGACGTGACGGTGCGCCACGCCTGTCTTGCACCGGCTTCCATATCATTCATACCTGGAGGTTTCAGCCATGATGCCCTCGCTCACGGTTTGCCCTTGTCTGTTGTTCGTCGTTCCCCTGACGCTGATGGCAATGGGTTGCACGCAGCCGGCTCTTCAGGGACCTTCTCCGCAGGAACATCTCGGGATGGGAATCGTGACCGGAACGCTGGGCGCGCAAAGCCGGGCCGCGGCGACCGTCGGTGAACAGCCGGCGGCATCGTTGGTAGGTCAGGTGCAAGTCGTGGAAGGCGGAGCATATCTGGTCCGAGACGTCCGCGGACAAGAACATCGGATTCCCCACGATGAGAACACCAGGATCGACCGACCGGCCCATGTGGGCGACCGCATCCAATCCTGGTTCGACCGGCAGGGACGCGCCGTGCTCATCAGGAACCTTGATGAGGATAGCCGGTAGGACCGGCTCGTTGCCCGTCGGCCGAGTCAATTCACGATCATGCACGAGCCGGAATGGAAAGTTCGCTGGCAGCGCGTGGCCCGCGCGTTCTGCCCTTTTGTGGTTGCCGGGTGTCTGATGGCCATGATGCCTCCGGTGAGCCGGGTTGCGTTCGATTCCGGCATGAACGACGTGGCGTTTCCTCCCGCTTCCGAATCGATCACCTCGCTGATTGCCACCTATGCCGCACAATATGCGCTTGACCCGGCTCTCTTGCAGGCGGTGATCAAGGTCGAATCGAATTTTAATGCGGCAGCCGTGTCATCGAAAGGCGCGATTGGACTGATGCAGCTCATGCCCTTGACTGCTGCGGCGCTCCATGTCCTGGATCCGTTCGATCCGAGGGACAACATTCGCGCCGGTGCGGCGCTGCTTCGACGGCTCCTGGACCGGTTCGGCGGAGATCTCACGTTGGCGCTGGCTGCGTACCATGCCGGCGAGAAGCGCGTCAGGCAGGCAATCGGCGCCCCGGCGCTCCCCGCGACTCAGCTCTATGTCGAGCGCGTGCTGGGTCACTACGATCGATTCCGTGCGGAGGCCCATCAGGCGTCTACGCGTTCGGGGATGGGCGAGCCGGATGGCCATGCCCTTGCAGCCTCTCCCCGTGGTCATGAATGACCCGGTGGTGCGAGTCGCGGTGTCGTCTGGCGCGTGGAGTCTGTGACCCTCTTGCCGGTTGCATTTTTTCGTGGAACCGGGTACGGGATTCCGGCTCGCGTCCATTACAGGCGGGCGGCCTCCAGCGGGTGAACCGGCGTACCCGATTCAGACATCGAGGATGGTGATGAAAAAAAGTGATCGTACAGCTCGTTTGGCCCAGTCCGATATCCGTGCGATGACACTGGCCTGCGCACAGGCGAACGGGATCAATATGTCTCAGGGAGTCTGTGATACCCCCGTTCCTCCGGTCGTGGTGCAAGCGGCACAGGAGGCCATGGCTCAGGGGCAGAACATCTATTCACGTTTTGACGGCATTGCGGAATTACGGCAGGCCATTGCCGTCAAGTTGGCAGCGTATAATCGAATCACGGCGGACCCGGAGACCAACATCACCGTGAGCGCGGGAGCGACCGGATCCTTCCAGGCCACCTGTATGGCGCTGCTCAATCCCGGCGACGAAGTCGTGCTTTTCGAGCCGTTTTACGCGTATCACCTCCAAGCCATTCTTGCCGTCGAGGCGATTCCGCGCTCGGTGCCGATGCGAGCCCCGGAATGGAGTTGGGATCGCAAGGAACTCGAGCGAGCGATTACGTCCCGGACCAAGGCGATCGTCGTCAATACCCCGGGAAACCCCTCCGGAAAAGTATTCACCCGGCAGGAGTTGGAACAGATTGCGGAGATCGCCTGTCGGCACGACTTGCTGGTGATTACGGACGAGATCTACGAATACTTTGTGTTTGACGGGCGAGCGCACGTCAGCATGGCGTCTCTTCCCGATATGGCCGACCGGACCATTACCATCGGAGGCTACTCCAAAACCTTCAGCATCACAGGATGGCGCATCGGCTACAGCGTGGCAGAGGCCACGTGGGCGAAGGCGATCGGCGCGATGAGTGATGTGTTGTATGTCTGCGCGCCCACTCCGCTGCAGTACGGTGTCGCGGCGGGAATTCGGAAACTCGGCGCCTCATTTTATGCCGACTTGGCCAGGGAGCATCAGCAGAAGCGCGATCGATTTTGTCGGGCGCTGGAGACAGCGGGTTTGCCTCCCGCCGTGCCGCAGGGTGCGTATTACGTGCTGGCGGATGTGTCTCGGCTTCCAGGTCAGACCAGTCGCGAACGCGCGTTGTATCTCTTGGAGAAGACCCGGGTGGCGGGCGTTCCGGGAGAGGCATTTTTTGACGGGCCTCAGGGGAGTCGATACATCCGTTTTTGTGTGGCGAAAACCGATGAGGATCTGGAGCGAGCCAGTCAATCGATCGAACGATTGAGCGCCTGACATCGCCGGGACATTCTCACCGGCGACGGTTATCGCGTCTGCCAGGACGCGGTTCTCGTCATCGTTCCCCACGTGGCTTTCTTCCCGACCACCCAGCGATACAGGCCGATCAATTTCCACACAGAATTCAGTTGGCGGAAGCCGAAATTCTCCAGGATGGCCGCCAGGAGCAGTTTGAACACGTCCCGTTGATCGGGATACACGTGAAATGACATTTCCTCCAGCAGCAGGGCGCTCACGGAAAGCAGTACCCCGAGCCCGATGGCGGCGATCAACAGGATCAGCCAAGCCTGCACCGAGACAAATCCCAGTATAAATCCGAGCGTCAAAAAACAGTACCCGAACACCTCGATCGCCGGTCCGATCCATTCGAAGATGGCCATAAATGGAAATGCCAGCCATCCGATCGTGCCGCCCTTGGGGTGCCAGAGAAGATCGAGGTTCTTCGTCAGACTCTCGCACAGTCCGCGCTGCCAGCGAATGCGTTGATTCTTCAGCGTGCGCAGATCCTCCGGGGCTTCGGTCCAACAGACGGAGTCGGGCACGAACGTGATGCGGTACGGTTTCTCGCTCAAGCGCAGGTGGCGATGCAGGCGGACGACCAACTCCATGTCTTCACCGATCGTATCCGATCGATATCCGCCCACGGTGACCACGGCTTCTTTGCGGAAGATGCCGAAGGCGCCGGAGATAATCAGCATGGCGTTCATCGGCGACCAGCCCAAGCGTCCGAAGAGAAACGCGCGGAGGTATTCGACGATTTGGAACAGCGCCAGAAGATTCGTGGGCAATCCGATCTTCGTCAGAAATCCGTTCTCCACGCGGCAGCCGTTGGCAATGCGGACGGTCCCTCCGCTGGCCACGGTGCGATGGTCGTCCAGAAACGGCTGGACCGCCCGCCGCAGACTATCCGGCTGGAGAATCGAATCCGCATCGATACAGCAGAATAGGGGATAGAGAGACAGGTTGATCCCGGCGTTCAGGGAGTCGGCTTTCCCGCCGTTTTCCTTGTCGATCACCCGCAGGTTGGCGTGAAGGGAAGAATGGTAGATCGCCCGGATCTCCGCCGTCGGCAGTTGCGTATTGTAGGCCTCCGGAAAGGGAAAGAGCTCGAATTCCTTCCGAAGGACATCGATGGTGGCGTCCTTCGAGCCGTCGTTCACGACGACGATTTCGTATTCGGAGTAGCTGAGTTGCAGCAGGGAGCGAATGGAGCTGGCGATCGTCGTCGCTTCGTTATAGGCCGGGACCAGGATACTGATTTGCGGTTCGAAGCCCGTATAGCTGTGCGGCAGGCTTTCAAGCACACGCTCCTGCAGGTATTGCCGCAGGTGGAAAATGGCGATGACGTCCAGCATCAAGTATCCGGCGGTCAGGCCGAGAAGGTAGAGCAGGAACAGCCATTCAGAAATTGAAATGAGTGTCTCTAACCACATCGATCAGCGCGTCTCCGCCGGCAATGGTGTCTGCCCGAATAGAATCCCCGGGCTGTCGACGAGGGTCGCGCGCGACAGATCCCGGCGTCCGGGTATGCTGACGGTGACCTGGCTGCTGACTCTGTGTGGACTGAGTGCCATGCTTTCTCTCTCACGGGCCGGTGATATTCCCTTGTCCGGGCCCATTCCCTCCACGGTCTATGAGATCGAACTCACCTATGTCGGCGAGCGCACCACTCCGACCGTGACCTTCAGCGGCCCTCCGCAGACTGTTCCCCCTCTTCCTTATCGACCGTTTGTGCCCATTCTTGAACTGTCTTCAGCGCTCGGGGAGGCCCGGTCGTTCGGCCCCTGCCTAGGGCAGGCGACGAAGAGCGATCAGGGCATCGATCTGCAATGGACCGCCGAGGGGAAGCGGCGCTGTGGACAACGCATCACCCTGCGCCAGGCTGGATTGCCGATGGATCTCATGTCCTACCAGCGGTTGCGGTTGCGTGGGCGAGCAGATGGACAGGTAGCGGTGGCGCTGGACGATCTGGCCGGTTATCGGCGGGAAGACAATGTGCCGTTGGCGACGGTGTCCGGTCCGTTCGACATCTCGGTGCCTCTGAAGGAGATTGGTCGCCGCTTGGACCTCCGGTATGTGACGGCGCTGGTGGTTTCCGCGGAGACCGAACGTGCGCAGATCAGCTTCGACCGAATCGAACTGGCCCGGGAGCTGTCGGGGGATAGGCACCCCGGCGGAATCGGTTTCTGGGTATGGAACTATCGTGCAGCAGTGGAGAACCCTGAGACGATGTTGGCGACCTGCCGGACACAGGGTTGCTCGAGGGTCCTGATCCAGATGCCGTCCCAATCCGATGACGAGGGTCTCTGGCGCGCCTACGCGCAGCTCTTGACGACGGTGCGGGGCAGCGGGATCGAGGCCCTGGCATTGGACGGATATCCCGAAGCCATTCAGGAACCTCACATTTTGGCCGATAAGATACAGCGGCTGCTTCAGCTTGTGGAGCCCGGCACGTTGTCCGGCGTCCAGCTCGATATCGAGCCCTATCTCCTGCCGGGGTTCCTTGGAGATGAAGCGCAACTTCGTCGCTATGTCGAGACCATCGAGACGCTGAAGAGTGCGATCGGCGGCCGAACCAGGCTGTCGATGGTGATGCCCTTTTGGTTGACCAATCCGACGATCGGCGGCCGACCCTTGGCCTATGCCGTCATGGACCTGGCCGATGAGGTAGCGGTGATGAGTTATCGCACCGACCTCGACGAGGTGCAGGACATTGCTGAAGACATCCTTCGGTACGGCGAGGTGATTGGAACGCCGGTGTGGTTGGCGGTCGAAACGACCGCGTTGCCGGTGGAGCAGCATGTGGTGTTGCGCCGGTATGAGCGGCCTGGCCAGGCCGACGCCCTGTTGAACTACGATCGCCGTCTCCTTCAATGGACGCCGATTCCTGAGACGCAGGCCGCATCACCGCATCAGGAGTGGTTCCGCATCCATCATCGATTTACCGTCAAGCCGGAGAGTCTCACGTTTGCCGGGCGTTCGAAGACCGAAGTGTCCATGGCCGTCAAGAGAATGCTGGACACCACCCAACAGCACAGTTTTGCAGGGGTGATTATTCACGATCTCGATGGATTCCGAGGTCTCGCTCAGTAGGGTGCGCGAGTACAGGTCAGAACGGTCGTCACGGATGAATGATCTCATCATGCGGAGTAGTCGGCGCGGGCCCCTTATGGGCCTCCTCCTGGGAGCTCTGCTCACCATCATCTGGCTCGGTGCGTCCATTGCGACGATCCCTGCAAAAGCCGAGGAGCCTTCTCCGCGACAAGTGCTGGAACGAGCGAAAGCCTTGGAGGAAGAGAAGCAGTATGAGGAGGCCATCGCCTCCTATCGGCAATACCTGGCGGTACGGCCGAACAATGACGAGGTCCGCGCGACCACGGCCAAGCTGCTCTCTTGGCAGGGGCGGTGGGACGACGCCGTAGCCCTATTCCGTGACGTATTGACCCGACATCCCCTCGACCACGACACGCGTGTGGGTCTCGCCCGAGTGCTCTCTTGGCAAAAACAGTTCGATGAGGCGCGGAAAGAGTATGACCTCATTCTTCGCGACGAACCGAATTACGCCGAGGCCCTGACCGGAATCGGCGATATTTTCTTGTGGAGCGGCCATCGGGAGCAGGCGATTCCATACTATGAGTCGGTGGTGGCCGCTACCGGCGATACGGAGCTCGCGGCGCGCCTTCAGGCCCTGAAGTCCGAGGTTGCCTCGCCGAGCGCCGGAGCGTCCGGTGCGGTGCTGCCTGATCCTTCGTCTGTTCCAACGCTCGATCCGGTGCCGACCGATGGGAGATCGGCGATGGAACGGGGCCGCCGATTGGAACTCATGCGTCAGCCTGTGGAGGCGGCGTCTGTCTACCGCGAGGGTCTGGAGCAGTTTCCCGAGAATGACGAACTACGCGGCGCCCTGGCGAGGATTCTGTCTTGGCAAGGCGCCCACGCCGAGGCGGTCAGGCTCTATCGAGACGTGTTGACGCGCCATCCTGAGGATCAGGAGATCCGCGTGGCGCTCGCGCAGGTCCTGTCCTGGCAGAAAGAGTTTGATGAGGCCCATCACCTCTACGCGCAAGTCCTGGAGGCGGATCCCACGCAGATCGAAGCGCGGCGCGGGCTCGCCGAGGTGGCGCATTGGCGGGGGGACCGGCAGGAAGCCCTGCAGCGGTATGAAGCCCTGCTCGCCGAGACACACGACCCCGCCATTGAGCAACAACTTCGCGCCGTGCGATCTGAATTGCTGGTGTCGCCACGGGCGGCCGTGGGACAAGGCTTGACCGGGCTACGCCTCCCCTACCGCGACTATGCCAAGATCGGGTATGGGCACTATTCCTACACTAAAAATCAACCCGATGAGCGCAATCTACTGTTTGAGATCGCCAAGCCCTTCGGCAATCAAACCTTCGTGATGCGAGTCGAGCCGATCAATCGTTTCGGCTTTCACGACACGCCCTTCTCGGCCGAGCTCTATAGTCCACTCTGGCAACGCGCCTGGGGCTATGTGGCGGCACAAGGGACGATCAACCCCAATTTCTCCCCCAACTACTCGGTGGTCGGCGAGGTGGCGCAAGGGCTGGGGGGCCTGCATGCATCGTTAGCCCCGTTCGAAGTGTCGTTCGGCTATCGGCGCCTGAATTACAAGCAGGACGATATCGATTTGTTGATGCCGGGATTGACGATTTTTCTGCCGTTCAATCTGTGGCTGACCGAGAAGATCTATTTCATCCCGAACACCGGGGCTGTGACGCTCGCGTCGCAACTCACCTGGCGACCGACGGATCGCCTGCAGTTCTTCGCCTCCGGTTCGTTCGGCACCTCAGGTGAACGGATCGTGGCGGCCCAGGACTTTACCCGAGTGGGCAGCCGCACCATTCAGGGTGGCGTGACCTTTCCGATCAACGAGCGCTTTTCGGCCGAAGCATCGGGCTACTATGAGGACCGCGGATTTCTCTACGTCCGTCGCGGAGGTAGTGTTAATTTGATCTATCACTGGTAACCTATGGAACGGGCCACAGTTGTTCGCCTGACGGGCGTTGCCTTATTCTTTGTCTCTCTTGTGATCGGTGGCTGGCTGCTCTTCGGGCAGAGGCCTCCCCAGCCGACCGACATCCCCGAACAGGATTTCTATCGGTTTCCCGGACTCTCTGGACCACGTCATGTGACGGTGGTACCGCCTCAAGTGCGAACCTCCTGGACGACCTATGGGCAGGGTTCCAAGAGTCGGTTGGCCATTTTGCTGACCGATCCGGACTCCTCCTGGCTGGGCTTGGCGCATGGACTGAAGTCGATCGGTATTCCGTTTCGGATTACTCGCGATGTTCGTGAAGCCCTGACGCACCAGGTTGTACTGGTGTATCCGATGATCTCCGGAAAAGTGTTGTCTCCGGATGAACTCCAGGCGTTGGCGAGCTTTCCCAAGTCGGGCGGCACGCTCATCGGAATGCAAGTTCTGGGCGGCGGACTGAATCAGGTCTTTGGTTTTCGTGACGCGGTCGCCTCGCACGAGCGATATGATCTGCAATTGTCGGTGTCTGATCCCCTGCTGGCGAGTATGACCGATCCGGGTGAACGACAACTGCGGATCGGCATTCGAGAGAAGGGGATAGAGGTGATGGGGACCTATGGCTACACCGAGAGCACGGCTCCGCTGGCGCGCTTTGACGACGGGACGGCCGCCATTACTCAGGCTCTCTATGGGCCTGGCCGGGCCTATGCCATCGGATTGGATCTCGGATTCCTGCTCCTGAAAGGATACAACAATCGCGGAGAGGAACTCGTTCGGACCTACGACAACCAGTTCGACCCCACGCTTGATGTGTGGCTGCGCCTGCTCAAATCCATCTTTCGCACGGCGCAAGACGGGGCGGTGACCGTCGGGACGGTGCCGTTCGGGAAGTCGCTTTCCGTGATGCTCACGCACGATGTGGATTTCACCGAGTCAATCAAAAACGCCGTCGACTATGCGGAGTATGAGAAGAGTCAGGGATTGGTCGGGACCTATTTCATCCAGGTCAAATACATCCGCGACTATAACGACGACATCTTCTTCAACGACGAAGGGGTGCGGTATTTGGCTCGACTCGCCGAGCTCGGAATGGAGTTGGGCAGCCACACGATTGCCCATTCGAAGGTCTTCAATCAATTTCCCATGGGCACAGGGCGGGAGGCCTATCCGTCGTACGCTCCCTTCGTCAAAGATCGTATGACGGCGTTGAATGCGAGCGTGCTAGGAGAATTGCGCGTCAGTAAGTTTTTGATCGATCACTTTTCCGGCCAGACGATCGTCTCCTTCAGGCCCGGCGAACTCTCCAATCCGTTCGGTCTTCCGCAAGCGCTCCTGGCGACGGGGTTCCGGTACAGTTCGACGGCCACGGCGAACAACTCGCTGACCCATCTCCCCTACCAGCTGACCTACGACCGATTGACGCAGAGCGAGGTCGAGATCTTCGAATTTCCGGTCACGATCGAAGACGAAGAACTGCCGAAAATGGGTGACCGGCTCCCCCAGGCCCTTGAGGTGGCCCGAAAGATCAGCCGCTACGGCGGTTCGGTCGTCGTGCTTATCCACCCGAACATTCTCGATCACAAGCTCGCCTTCGAGAAGGGGTTTGTGGACGGCGTGCGGCCGTATGCGTGGTTCGGCTCGGTGGGGGAATTCGGCCGCTGGTGGGCGGCTCGCAATCAAGTGGAGATCGATGTGACGCGCGATTCGACGAGCATGTCTGTCACGATGTCCGTTCCAACATCGATGGCCGGGTTGACGATCGAGGTACCTGAAGGATGGACACTCGCCGGATCCGCGCCATCATCGAAGGGGATCGTGCAACGGGGATCGATGGTGCTGCTCCCGGAACTGCAGGGTGCGCACACCGTCCGGTTCACGCCGCGCTCCAAATCGTCGGCAGCCACCCATCCATCGCCCGGGATGCACTCGTAATCACGACGCACCGGCTTGGGGATAGGCCGGTGCTGTTGCTGTGAGATCGGGCGGCGATAATCAGGTCGGGCTATAGGATATCTCGCTCGGGGGGAACGGTCGGAAGCGAATCGGCTTTTCGGATGTTCGATTGGGCCATGAAGGGTAGCATGTGTTCGTGTGCCTCGATCGTCGAAAGCGCGCCGCACAGCCGGGTCATTTTGTCGGCGGTCATCCACGGCAGGTTCGACAACGCCTCGGCTGCCCGATAACGCACCCACCAGTGCTCATCGTCGAGCAACCCGATCAGCAGCGCCTCGTCTTCCTCGACCCCCATCTTCCCAAGTGCCGATGCGGCTTGAAGCCGGACGTACCAGGTTGGATGGGAGATGTGCGCGCGAACCGTCGCCATATCTCTCGGGTCACTGCACTCCCCGAACAGAAACAGACAGGCGGCGAGGACGTCATCGGAGGGCGAACTCTCTCGAAGGAGAGCTCGGAGCGGAGGCAGCCCATGCTGGCTTTGAGTGGCGGCCAAGTGACGGATCAGGCGGGCGCCGATTTCAGGCGCGGCCTGACAGGCGGCCTTGGCGATCGTTTCCGCCGCGAGGTCCGCACCCACGGCCTCGAACATGGCGACGACCTTGAGCGGAGACCAGTCCTTCCGGCGGCTGATCACCGGAATGAGGAGCGGGACCGCCGCCTGGGCATCGATATTCAGCAGCGCTTTCGCCGCGACCAATGACAGGAAGGCGTTGTCTGCCTGCAACGTGCCCTCGAGCTCGTTCCACACGGACCGTTCCTGAAGGTGGCCCAATGTGACGATGGCCAAGAGTTGCCGGCGGAGGCGTCCGCTGCGCAGGAGTTCTGTGGCGAACTGGTCGGTCTTCGTTCGTCGCGCCAACTCATTCAGCAGCGTCCGTGCGTCCCCCCTGACGGACTCATAACAATGGTTCCAAAGATACAGGAAGACGAGATGGTCGCGAGACTTGAGTGCGGGGAGCGTCTCAGGAACTTCGACGACACATTGGGCGAGTAACGGCCGCCAGATCTCCGTGACGTTTCGACGCCGTCGCTCTTTGGCGAGGCGGATGAACCGAAGGAGGAGAATGCCGGCCAGGAGCAGGACGACGGCGGAATAGATACACAACACAGCGATGCTGCCCACGCGGAGCGTCAGATCGGAATGGTTGAGGGCGAGCACGCGGATATCTTCTCCGAAATCTCTTATGCCGAGGGGCTCAGGAAGCGCTTCAGTCGGCTGGTCAGCTCGCGGGGGTTGAACGGTTTGAGCATGTAGTCGTTCGCTCCGCTCTCCAGCGCGCGTTTGATATCGTGCTCACTGCCATCGGCGGTCAACATCACGATCGGCACCTTCTCCCATGCCGCTTTGCCTCGGATATAGACCAGGACCTGCAGGCCGCTCAGAAAGGGGAGCATCACGTCCAGCAAGACGATGTCCGGAAGAGGCAGGGTATCGACCAATTCCTGTGCCTGTCGGCCGTCTTTGGCGTGAACCACCTCGTAACTCGCCCGTTCCAAAAGAAACTTGAGCAAACTCGCTGTATCGTCTTCGTCCTCCACCATGAGGACTGTGGGTTTGCGGTTCGTGGTGGGTTCCATACCAGCGCTCCTTCGTCATCAGATCATGAGAGGGATGTCCTCATGCCACACGAGTCTGTTTCCGCTGCGACTCCGCCAACAGCCGGTTCACTCGCATCGCCAGCCGCGTCGGGCTCACGGGTTTGAGAATATAGTCCCTGACGCCGAGGCGTGCCGCCCGGCCCGAATCGAGGCTCTCGGCATTGGTCGTGAGCAGGGCCACCGGTGTCGTCTGCCAGTGGTGTTGTGTCCGCAAGTAGTCAAGGAGATCAAGCCCTGTCGTGTCGGGCAACGTCATGTCCAAGAGGACGGCATCCGGAGGATTCATGGCGGAGATCAGATTTTTGGCGTGGTTGCCATTGTTGGAATGAATCACACGATACCCATTCTTTTGTAGCACAAATTCCAACAGACACGCGGTATCTTCTTCATTTTCAACCATGAGGATCGTGAGTTCTGGCGAGCCCTTGGTGCTGGTCATGTGGTCCTTTCTCTTCGCTCGGCGGTCATGATATGTCGAGGTCGAAACTGCATGCCGATCACGATTCCTCGTAGACGATGGTGACACGATCAAGATACGACGCCAGCGTCCTGAGGTCTCGGTTGATGGACCCCTCATCGGCAGTCTTGGCGGCCTGCTCGAGGCGGGCCGCCACGGTCGTCATCTCGGGAAAGCCGTAGCTTCCGCTGACGCCTTTCATGCCATGTGCCACTTTTCGGATCGTTTCAAAGTCGCCCTGGCTGACGGCCTCCGCCATGGTCGTGATCTCTTTCTTCCGGTTGGCCATGAACTTCGGAATCAGTGGCTCGAACGAGGCATCGACACGCGCCTCAGACGGCCAGGATTCGAGGTCCGACGACTCAGGCGTGTTCTCACTCATCAGGCTGCCTCCTTTCGTGGCGAGATGACGGCATAGCGGCTCAAGAATGTGAGACCGTCCGATCGAGGCGCGGCCCGGTATGCGTGAGAATGGCCTCCAACAGCGTCTTTTTTTTGATGGGTTTCGTCAGATGTGTCGTGAAGCCGGCGGCCTGGCTTTTCTCGATGTCTTCTTTGAACGCATTGGCCGTCAGGGCGAGGATCGGCGTAGCTTTGCGTCCTCGTTCCTGTTCCCATGCCCGGATGATGCTCGTGGCCTGGTAGCCATCCATCACCGGCATCTGTATATCCATCAAGACCAGGTCGTAGGGGCCGGTCTGAAATTTTTCCACTCCGACGGCGCCGTTTTCTGCCACATCCAACCGGTGGGGCGTGGCTTTCAGAAACAAGGCAATCAAGTTGCGATTGTCTTCCAGATCTTCGACGAGCAGGATGGCCAGCGGAGCCTCGGTGGACCGATCGGGGGGAACCGCTGTTGGCGGCGGTGTTGCGGGCATGGCCGGTGTGTTCTGGAGCGCGAGGCCCACCGCGGCGAGCAGCCGCTTGCGGCTGATGGGTTTGTAGAGATAGCCGGCAATGTGTAACTCGTCGGTCCGGCGGGTGGCGGCGCGGCGCACTTCCGCGGTGTGTATGACTAAGGGAAGCGCGGTGCCGTCGGCTCGGCGGCGGATGGCTTTGGCCAAGTCCACCCCGTGCTGATCGGGGAGGTGGCTATCCAAGATCGCCAGGTCGATCGGCTCCTCCCGCTGTCGCGCGGTATCGAGAGCCGTCAAGGCAGCCACGCCATCGGGTGATTCGACAATCAAGGCGCCCAGGCGGGAGAGGTGATCCCGAATGATCATCCGACTGGTGCGGTTGCCGTCTGCAATGAGAATGCGGCGGCCGTCGAGATTCATCGAGGGGATTGCCGACAGCGGTTCCTGAACGGCGGAGGGCGCGAAGTGCAGAGCAAATGAAAATGTACTGCCCTGCCCGAGGAGGCTGTCGACCTCGATGCATCCCCCCATCAACGCTACGATACGTTTCGATATGCTCAGGCCGAGACCGGTCCCGCCATACTTGCGCGTGGTGGATGAATCGACCTGCGTGAAGCTCTCAAAGATGGTCCCGATCTTGTCGCTCGGAATCCCGATGCCGGTATCGGAGATCGAGAAGCGAAGGGCTCCGGGCGACGACGGATCGCGACCGGGTTCCACTCTGAGCACGACCTCTCCTCGTTCCGTAAATTTGACGGCGTTGCCCACCAGATTGACGAGCACCTGTCGCAAGCGGGTGGAATCGCCGATGACCGTGGCGGGGACGTCGGGGTGCACGAAGGCGATCAATTCGATGCCTTTGGCATAGGCGCGGACGGCCATCGACTCAGCGATTCTGTCGACGAGCTCATGCAAGTCGAAGGGGATCGCTTCCAATTCAAGATGCCCGGCTTCGATTTTCGACAAATCCAGGATGTCGTTGATCAACTCCAGTAAGCTTTCGGCGGCACGGCTGAATCGAGTGACATATTCCTGCTGGACCTGCGAGAGCGACGTCTCCTGAAGGAGATCGGCCATCCCGATGATCGCATTCATCGGGGTCCGAATTTCGTGGCTCATGGAAGCGAGAAACTCGCTCTTGGCTTTCGTTGCGGCCAAGGCATGATCCCGCGCTTGCTGCAGTTCCACATTCCGGCCTGCGAGTTCCGCGGCCGCGTCTGACAGTGCTTGCTCGGCGGCCTTGCGCTCGGTGATATCGGTCAGCGATCCCGCCATACGGACAGGTCGGCCCTGTTCGTTCCACATCGCCTGCCCTCGCGCACGAAACCAGCGGTCGTGACCGGACTGGGCGCGCAACCGATACTCGATGTCGAATGGCGTCTTGTTGGTAAGGTGGGCCTCCAGCGCTGTGCGAACGCCGCGCTCGTCGTCTGGGTGAAGACGAGCGGAGAGGTCGGCGAACACATTATCGATTTCGTCATCTTCATATCCGAGGAGTTCTTTGCATCGTGGTGAGTAATACATCTCATTCGTCAGGATGTTCCAATCCCAGATGCCGTCGCTCGATCCTCTGACGGCGACCTGATACCGTTCCTCGCTTGTGCGCAAGGCGGCTTCGGCCACTTTGGTCTCGGTCAGATCCTTGGCGATCCCGAGGTAGCCTGTGATGTAGCCCGAGGCATCGCGCATAGCAGTGACCAAAAGAGTGACCGGAATTTGCTGTCCGTCTTTTCGGACATAGGTCCATTCCCGTTCTTCATGCGTGCCTTGCCGAGCCTCTTCCACCAATATGTCGAATCCCTGGATGGGCCGCCCGAACTGGGACGACAGTTCCCGGCCACGGGACTCCACTTCGGCCGGGAGGTGCAGGATGAGAGGGGTCTGTGTGCCGATCATCTCGTCTGCATCGTACGCCAGCATCCATTCCGCACCGCGATTGAACACGGTGATGACGCCGTTGAGATTCATCGCGATGATGGCGACTTCGGTAGCGGCATCCAGGACGGCCTGGAGCCTTGATTGTGTGTCGAGAATCTCACCGCGCGTGGCCGTCTGATCGCGGCTGGTCCAGAGCAGCCAGTCGTCCTGCCCATCCTGCACAGGGAAGAGCGTGAGAGAAACTTCTGTCGTGATGACGTCGCCGAGCTTTTTCTTGCCGATAGTCTCCCCGTGCCACTGGCCCCGCTGCAGGAGAAGGGGGAAGAAGACGGTTTCAATCTTGGTCACCCAGTCGGAGGCGTACAAGTCTTTCCACGATTTTCCAATGAGTTCGGCTGGGTCATATCCATAGATCGCGGCATGCGCCCGATTGACATACGTGAAGCGCCCGGCTCGGTCGAGGATGGCGTTCCCGTCGATGGCATGCTCGAGTGCAAATAGACATCGCGCCTGGATCGATTCGGACCGTGCGAGGGCTTCGATCCGCTGTGGTTCGTTGTCTGGAAATGGCGCGATACTCATGGTGCGATCAACTGTTTCTCTGTACTGATCATTCCGGTGCGGATTGGTTCGTGACAGCGAGCACGGGATCTCTTCTCGATGAGCGCAGGCCGAAGCTGTGCTGCCGGGCAGGCCTTTCCTGCCTTCTCCTTATCGGTTGAGGGAGTCCGACCTTGAGGCGTCCTGGTGGGGGAGAAGCCCAGGATATATGACGAGCGGATCAGGGCGTGCTACATGATCTGACCCGCAACGGCGTCACTTTCCGGCGAACCAGGCGGCTGGCAGCTAAGTCGTGACGTGGTCGACCGTTGAGGCATTCAGGGGCACAGTCGGTGAGTGGTTGAAATGAGCCAAATTCGTGAGGGGCTTGAGTGAAGTGGGGCTGCGTGGTATGTAAAGTGTTTACGCGAAGCACTGGAAGGTGAGGGCGTTCGGAAACACATGGGATGTACACGATGAACTACAAGAGATTGTTCTTGATGTCGATGTGCCTCGGCGCGCTGACGTTGCCCGCCTGCAGCCACTCGCCGCGGCCACAAGCGGCTTCGCTGCCGGAGCCTGTGTCGGCAGACGCTTCGTTACAGCGGGGGGAGATTCCTGTCCTTGCGGGTGAATGGGAATACGAGGAAGGCGGAATGGTTGTCCCATTGAGGCTGGATCGATTCGGTGACGGCAGCTATGATTTTAAAGACGGACGGTTTCGGACCAAGGTTGTACTCGATCACCGCTGGGAAGGAGCCTGGGCTCAACGCGAGAATGATCGGGAAGGGGGATTCGAGATCACGCTATCGTCTGATTTTTCAGAAGGCGATGGTCATTGGTGGTATACACGCATCGAAGGGGACACCGCTCCGAAGAAGGTCGGCGGACGGTTTCACGTGATGAAGGTGCAGTCGTTAGTGGGAAACCGGCTTCTGCCCGCCGAGCCCGCTTCTCAGTAGCCGTTACCGCGACGTTCTGCTGCGGGATCGACCCCTTCATAGACGGCGGAGTAATCCATGTCTCCCAGCCCCAGGGCAATGGTGTCGATCAGCAGAGAGCGGACCCCCGAGAGCCCGCCAGCAGATAGGTGTGCCGTGTCTGCGGCAGCGGCCGTCAGCTCCACGTCTTTCAGCAGATGGCGCGTGGAAAAGTTCGGCCGCTCATAGTTCCGCTCCACCAGTCGAGGCAGTTTCTTGTCGAACATCGGCGCATAGAGCGCACTCTTTCGCAGCACCGCCATAAAATTCTCGACATCGACCCCGCTTTGGCGAACCAACCCCAGACTGAGGGAGAACGCCGCCATTTCTGCGGCGATGAGCTGATTCAGCGCGAGCTTCATGACCGCCGCCTTTCCGGGGAGGCCGATCAGACGCACGTCCGACCCGAGGGCATGGAGCAGAGGCGACCATTCGGCATAGTGTTCCGGAGTCGCCCCCACCATGATCAGGAGCGTGCCCGCCTTCGCTTCGGCGATGCCGCCGAGGACCGGCGCTTCCAGGTAACGCCCGCCCAAGTCCTCGACGGCTGCTTGGATCGAACAACTTTCCGAAGGGCCGATCGTCCCCATCTGAATAAGGGTACGTCCGCGGATCGCTCGGCTCGTGGAAGGCTCGAAGAGGACGGCACGAATGGCCGTCGCGTCCGACAGCAGGAGGAGGACCACGTCCGCGGCGGATATGGCCTCTGCCGCATTCGAGGCGATGGCGATACCCTGTTGCCGCAGCGCGAGGGTCTTCTCGGCGGAACGGTTATAGGCAGACAGGGTGTGGCCGGTGGCATGCAGCCGTTCGGCCACCGCCTGCCCCAACAATCCTGTGCCCAGCAAGGCCACGTTCATCAGACACCTCCATATGAGCGATGCAGGTCATCGTACAGAGAAGATTCGGCAGTTGAAAGGGTTAGGCGAGAGGGGAGCGAAGGCCGGCACCTGCGGTACTGAACCGAATGAGGTGCGCTCGGGCCGCCGGGGCCAGGTCCGCAGCAATGCCCAACGTGCCCTGCACGGTGGGATCGGGACGGTTGAATGCGAAGGCATGGCCTGCGGCGGTGGTGGCACGTCCTCCGCTTTCTTCGATCAACAGGACGCCGGCGGCGATATCCCATTCGTTGCCTCCCTCCAAGGTCACGACGGCATCGGCTAGTCCTGCCGCCACTAAGGCGAGGGCGTAAGCAATCGAGCCGATGGGACGGCAATGCAGATGAGGCTCAAGAGCCTGAAAGCGGCCGACCCGGAATTCCCACGGGTTCACAAGGGCGAGTGGTCGGTCGGACGAGGCGAAGGGGGGGTGATCAGCCTGCGGGAGGCGGGTGACACGGATGCCCCGGCCGCGAATGGCCGAAAAGAACTCGCCGGTGGCTGGATTGAAGATCGCCGCCACGGTCGGCACACCGTGCTCGACGAGCGCCACCGAAAGGCAAAATTCCGGCAGACCCCTGATAAACGAGCGCGTTCCATCGATCGGGTCGACGATCCAGACACGCGTTCTGGTGAGTCGATCTTGATTATCCTCGGTTTCCTCTGACAACCAACCGTCTTCCGGAAATGCCGTCGACAAGTGGTCACGGAGGACCTGATTCACGGCCAGGTCGGCGGACGTGACCGGCGACTGATCCGGTTTGTTATAGGTGTCATAGCCCACGGCCGACCATCGGAGCGCTTCACGACCGGCCCGCGTTATGGCGTCCGACAAAGCAGTGAGTTCATGGTCCATCATCGTGCACGATCCCGGTTCGTGGAGAAAGGTGACGCACTCGCCTCTTCACCGTACCAGGTCTTCGCTCGGGAGCAAAGCACAGAGTGGCATGGCGCCGCCGTCGGCTCTTGACGCTCCTTCCGGTTCCGGGTACAAGCTGGGTTACGATGAAGTTGACGCACAAACGTTCCCGCAAAGCGGGATTGCCTCCCGGCACGCTGGTCCATATCGGCGAAAAAAAATCTGAGACAGTCACCATTTCGGTATACGAATACGGCGAAGGGCAGTTCCACGAACGCATGGTGGCGAAGCCGGATGAAGTGGCGATGACGGGGGAGCCGACCGTCCGTTGGGTCGACGTCGGGGGCGTACACAAAATGGAGGTGCTGGAGACATTCGGGAAAATGTTCGGGCTGCATCCCTTGCTGCTGGAAGATATTGCGAATACCGACCAACGTCCGAAGCTCGACGACTATGGCACGTATGGGTATGTCGTGCTCAAGATGCTGTCTGGGGGGCAACGCGAGGGAGATATCAATGTCGAGCAAGTCAGCTTGGTCTTCGGGGAGAACTTTCTGCTGTCCTTTCAGGAACACGGTGGAGATGTCTTTCAGGGCGTGAAGGAACGGTTGCGGAGCGGGAAAGGTCGGTTGCGGCACGCAGGTGCTGATTATTTGTTGTATGCGCTGATGGATTCGATCGTGGATCGATACTTCGTCATCTTGGAAACGTTGGGAGAGAAAATTGAAGCGCTGCAGGATCTGTGCGTCACGAATCCTGGTCCGGAGACGCTGCGAGACATTCATACGCTCAAGCGGCAACTTCTGTTTCTGCGTCGCTCAGTCTGGCCGCTCCGGGATGTGATGAACAATCTGTCTCGCTCGGACGAGCAGTTCTTGCAGGGGTCGACGAAGATCTTTATCCGCGACGTCTACGACCACATCATTCAAATCGGCGATACGATCGAGACTTTGCGTGAAATGGTATCGTCCATGATGGAGGTGTATCTCTCCAGCGTGAGTTATCGCTTGAACGGCGTCATGAAAGTGCTGACGATCATCACGACGATTTTCATGCCGCTCAGCTTTATCGCGAGTATCTATGGAATGAATTTCGAACACATGCCGGAATTGAAATCACCCTGGGGATATCCGGTCGTGCTCGGGGTCATGGCGATGACGGGCCTGGCCATGCTGTTCTTTTTTAAACAAAAGAGGTGGCTCTGAAGATGCCGGCACGGTCCGTCGCCGGCTCTCTCGGACCTCCGTGAAGCGTGCATCGCGAAGTGTACCTCGCCGTGGACTGCAGCCGGGCGGTCCCGAGAGATGAACGATGTTTCAGGAACGACGGACTGCGAAGAAGGCTTTGTGGCGCAGTGTCAGCGTCCGGTAGGTTCGTGTGGTGAGTCCAAGACTTCGACGCGATCCACGAAATAGGTGGTCTCTCCGAAGCAGGTGGTGGGGATGTAGCGAAACTCTTTGTAGTGAAGGACGACCCGTTTTCCCATCTGCCCGTCGAGCTGCTTGCCCACGGCCTCATCCCACACACTGAAATTCCATAACAACGGCGCCACGCCGGGCACGGTTGTCATGGCCAGCTCGCCTTCCCGTGTTTTGCAGATCCATCCTTTCCGGGAAAACTTCTGGAGATAACCGGCGCGGTCTCCGTCGGAATAGCTCCAGTTGAAGATGACCAGGAGATAGGCGGCGCCGCCGAAAAAGAACAACGCGAAGAGGAGTTTCGGTTTCCACAGCCATGCCACAGGAAACAGAATGGTTTCCCACCACGTCATAGCGAGTTCCCTTTCCGGAAGTTAGCCCACATCTTGAAACAGCCAGGGAGCTTGGGTGCGGCGCCGCTGCTCGTATTCCGTGATCCGGCCGGCATGCTGGAGTGTCAGGCCGATCGCGTCCAACCCGCGATACAGACAATCTTTCCGAAACGGATCAATCTCGAAGTGGTAGGCGACGCCTTCCGGCGTCGTCACCCGCTGCGCCGCCAGGTCCACTGTCAGCCGGTATCCGTCGCGGGCCGTCACGCCTTCGAACAAGGCTTGGATTTCAGGCCCTGTCAGGACCACCGGGAGAATACCGTTTTGAAAGCAGTTGTTGTAGAAAATGTCCGCGAAGCTGGGGGCGAGGACGCAACGAAACCCTTGATCAAGCAGCGCCCAGGGGGCGTGTTCGCGTGACGATCCGCAGCCGAAATTATCTCGCGCCAGGAGTATCGTGGCCGCTTGATAGCGGGGCTGGTTGAGGAAAAAGTCGGGATCCTGTGAGCCATCCTTCCGCCGCCGCCAATCGTAAAACAATCCTTCCCGTAGACCGGTTCGCTTGATTGTCTTTAAGAACTGTTTCGGAATGATTTGGTCCGTATCGACATTGAGCCGGTCCAACGGCGCAACCAAGCCTGAGAGAGTGGTGAATGCTTCCATAACGTGTCCTTTTGTGCTTCGTGTCTGACCGATGCGGCGTCGATCGAGCCGATGCCAAGCGTTAAGTGTTTCTGGCCTTATGACCAGTGCCGAATATCAACGAAATGGCCTTCGACGGCGGCTGCGACCGCCATGGCCGGAGACACCAGGTGGGTCCGGCCGCCGGCTCCCTGACGGCCTTCAAAGTTCCGGTTACTGGTTGACGCGCAACGTTCTCCCGGCTGTAGGACGTCGGCATTCATCGCCAGGCACATGCTACATCCCGCTTCCCGCCATTCGAACCCCGACTCCTTGAAGATTCGATCCAGCCCTTCTTGCTCCGCTTGCTGCTTCACGAGTCCGGACCCGGGAACCACCATGGCATGTACGGTACCAGCAACTTTCTTGCCCTTGGCGAACGAGGCGGCGAGGCGAAGGTCCTCAATCCGGGAATTGGTGCAGGATCCGATGAACACCTTGTCGATCTTGATGTCACGGATCGGCATCCCGGGTACCAACGCCATATACTCCAGAGCACGTTCCGTGGCCTGTCGAAGTTTCTCATCTCTCATGGTGTGAGGGTCCGGCACATGTCCATCCACCCCGGTGACCATACCCGGGCTGGTGCCCCAGGTGACCTGCGGGGCGATCGTCTCCGCCTGCAACTCCACGACGGCGTCGTATGTTGCCCCTGGATCGGAAGCGAGTTGTCGCCAGGCCGTCACGGCCTGATCCCAGAGGGCACCCTTCGGAGCCATTGGGCGTCCTTTGATATAGGCGAATGTGATGTCGTCTGGTGCCACCATACCGGCGCGAGCTCCGCCTTCGATCGACATATTACAGAGCGTCATACGGCCTTCCATGCTGAGCGCGCGGATAGCGGATCCCGTATATTCAATGACATAGCCCGTTCCCCCGGCCGTGCCGATTTTGCCGATGATGGCGAGAATGACATCTTTGGCGGAGCAACGGGGTGACAGCTGGCCATCCACCCGGACTTCCATCGTTTTGGGACGCTTTTGTACCAGGCATTGCGTTGCCAGGACATGTTCGACTTCGCTGGTGCCGATCCCAAACGCGAGCGCGCCGAAAGCTCCATGGGTCGACGTATGCGAATCCCCACAGACGATCGTCATGCCCGGGAGGGTGAATCCCTGCTCAGGGCCGATGACGTGCACCACGCCTTGCCGAATGTCGTTCATGCCGAACAGGGTGATGCCGAACGTTCGACAGTTATCTTCCAACGTCTGAATTTGTTTGGCGCTGATGGGGTCGGCGATCGCAATGCGGCGGTCGGTCGTCGGAACATTGTGATCGGGCACGGCCAGCGCGGCGCCCGGTCTGCGCGGGGTTCGGCCCGCTACGCTCAACCCTTCGAAGGCTTGCGGCGAGGTGACTTCGTGCACCAAATGGCGGTCGATATAGAGCAACGTCGTCCCGTCTGGTTCCGCTTGAACCACGTGGTCATTCCAAATTTTTTCGAATAGTGTCTGTGCAGCCATGGCCATACTCCTTGTAGATCCGCGCCTTTGCAAGCGACCGCAGGCGCAGTATCGATGCGCGCCTATTATATATGCGAGCAGGCCTGTCGCATCAAGGGCAAAGGGGGGTCGGAAGAAATTGCCTCTTCAGATTTCAAAACCAGGCACCGATAAGGTTTCCATGGAACAGGAGCCGATCGACGCCGAACGCATCACGATTCCACGTTGGACGATCAAGCGTGATCCGCGGGCGTTGGGCTGCTCCATCTGCGGATCGGCGATTGTGAAAATTACCGCTGAATGGCGGCAGGTCTCGTTCTGCACCTGCCGGCTGATCGAGTACCGTGTGTTGCCGCGAGCGCCCAAAGCGCTTCCTGCTCCGTCCCCGGCCGCAGATTCACGAAAAGACCCTTAATATCACCAAGTGTTCGACGATGTCCGAGGCTCTGCTAGGCTGGCTGTAGTCAGGCTACAGCCATGGGTCCGGATGGATCGTCCTTCACACGGAGGATCGTATGGCACGATGGATCGGAGCGCTCCTTGTAGCGAGTTGTGCGAGTCTGATGGGATGGGGTCCTGCCGAGGCGACGGATCGCTCCGTGGCGAAGGCGCTGACGAGAACTGGGGCCGGCGCGCAAGGGCGCCTTTCCCGAGCCTGCTCGGGCAACGATCTGCTCGGAAATTGGCAACTGGTCACGTTCAACTCTTCCTATCGATTCCGACACCCACAGGCACCCTACCTGTTCCCGCATCAAGTATTTCAATATTCAAATCAGGGGGGCGCCAAATCGGCTCACTCGCTCCAGCCCATTCTCGGCAGATCGGACGAGATGTTTGAGACGGTGCCGTTGGACATGACCTATCAAGTGGCAAGAAAGGGCCGCGTCCTCCTCAAGGCAAGGGGTGGGGAAGAGACTCTCGAAACCTGGTCGTGCTCGGTGGTCACGCAAGACCGCGAGGCGAGGGGAGACGCAGGTGCCCTGCGGCGCGGTGATCTGGTCATGACTCTGATGGGAAGCGAGGGACAGGCGTTGTTTGTTCGTCACCTGAGAAAACGCGCGGCATAACCCTGCTTGGCATTGAGCGGGCAGGCGTGCTACTACCGGGCAGGCAAGTGGCGTGTTGGGTGCGCCGCCTCGACTGATTCCAGCGAGGGGACGATGGACGATCCGAATCAGGTGTGGCGCCAGCCGTCGGTCATCGAGTGGTCCCAGTTGTTGTTGGACAGCTATCGCCACTGGGTCGGGCGAGACTTGTTGCAACGGATGGGGGAGCCGGAGGAGCAGGCCCACGCCTTGTTCATGGCGCCTTTTGTCGTGGTCTCGCACGGCATGCAGGAGGATCCGATCCTGAATTATGGCTCGCATCTCGCACTCACGCTTTGGGAGACGACGTGGGATGAACTGCGGCAGACACCCTCCCGGCTGACAGCAGAAGCCATGAACCGCGCCGAGAGGGAGTGGATGCTTGAACGCGCTCGCACGCAGGGGTTTGTGGACGATTACCGAGGCGTCAGAATTTCGAGCGGAGGACGTCGGTTCCTCATCGAACACGCGATCGTCTGGAGCGTCATCGATAGGGCCGGGCGTCGCCAGGGACAGGCCGCGACCTTCTCACAGTGGACCTTCCTCTAACCGCCGAAAGCGGGGGATGATCGCCTCGCCGACCGTCACCGATTCGAGAAACATCCCCATCGGTCTGATCCACAGGCCGCCTGCTCCATAGAGTTGCCGGTAGACGACGTACTCATCCTCGGTCTCGGAGTGCCGAGCCACTCCCAGCACCTCGTAGTCGTTCCCTTTGTAGTGACGATAGCGACCGGGTTTGATCATAGTGTATCCTTGCGTGTCGGTACCTGCGAGATAGTCTATCGAACCGGGAATGTCATCACAACTCTCTCACATGTCTGAACGGCGGCACGATGTCGTGATCATCGGGGGCGGGTCGGCCGGTTACGCCGCCGCGCGAACGGCTCGCGATGCCGGCGCCGATGTGGCGATTGTCGATCCCGGTCCGCTCGGAGGCCTGTGCATTTTGCGGGGGTGTATGCCGACCAAGACCATTCTGCGATCGGCTGAAATCCTGGCGTTGATGAGGCGCGCGCGCGAATTCGGGCTTGCCCCGGTCACCGCCCAGGCGGATCTGTCGGCCATTGTCGATCGCAAGAACCGATTGGTGCAGGAGTTTGCGGACTATCGCATCGCCGCGCTACGGGACCCGCGGTTCACTCTGTATGAGTCACGCGCCGAGTTCCTCTCGCCCCAGGTGATTCGTGCCGGAGAGGTGCGGATTCGCGGTGGGGCGTTTGTCATTGCCACCGGATCGAGCGCGGCCGATGTGTGGATACCCGGTCTTGACGAAGCGGGGTATCTGACCAGCGACGAGTTGCTGGATGTTCGTCGGTCGCCGGCCTCGCTCCTGGTGCTGGGCGGTGGTCTGGTCGCCGTCGAGTTCGCTCAGTTCTTTGCTCGAATCGGAACGAAGGTCACCATGTTGCAGCGCGGCGCGACCTTATTGTCGGATATGGATGAAGACATCGGCCAGGCGCTGGCGGCGGCCTTTCAGGACGAGGGAATCGATGTGATCACCGGAGTCTCGTTCCAACGGGTGACCTCGACTCCATCCGAGAAAACGATGCACTTTGTGCAGGGCGGTGTCATGCAAACGCGCTCCGCCGAGGTTATTTTTCAAGCCCTTGGTCGTCGTCCCAACCTGAAAGGTCTCAACCTGGAGGCGGCAGGCGTGCAGGTGATCGATGGCCGGCTGATGGTTGGTGGGGATATGCGGACGACCCAGCCGCACATCTTTGCTGTGGGCGATGTGAACGACCTGACTCCCATCGTGCACTTGGCCATTCAGCAAGGGGAAACCGCGGCGTTCAACGCCATGCATCCCACTGGGCCTGCGCGGGTGATCGATCATCGGCTGGATGCCGAAGTGGTGTTCACGGAACCTCAGGTTGCGGTCGCGGGAATGAGTGAGCGGCAATGTCGCGAAGAGTCGATTCCCTATCTGACGGCATCCTATCCGTTTGCCGACCATGGGAAGGCCATGTGCCTGGGGGCCGCGCATGGATTTGTGAAGCTGCTCTGTCGCCGGGACAATGGGGCGTTGTTGGGCGCTCAGATTGTGGGCCCGGATGCGGGGGAGCTGATTCATGAACTCATCGCCGTCATGTATTTTCACGGGACTGCCCAGGATCTCTTGCGCATCCCGCACTACCATCCGACCCTGGCGGAGATCGTTACGTATCCGGCTGAGTCCATTGTCGAGCAGATGGGCCGATCATGAGGCGCACGGCTGTCGTCGGTATACCCGCGTTGCTGGTGCTCATGACGCTGGCATGCGGGCAGCAGACGTGGGACGCGGCGATGCAAGCCGGTGAGGAGGCGCTACGGCGGGGGCAGTATCAGCAAGCCGAACAGATTTTTTCCGCGGCCGTTCACAAGGCCGAAGCGTTCGGCCTTCATGATCGGCGGGTGGCGGTCACGCTGGCTCATTTGGCCCAAACCTATAGCGCGCAGGGGAAGTTTGTCGAGGCCGAACCCCTGTACCTGGAGGCACTCAAGATTTACCAGGACGTGCATGGCGAGACGCATCTTGATGTGGCAGCGATGCTGAATAATCTTGGCGTGCTGCATCGCAAGCACGGACAATATGCCGATGCCCAGCGGCTCTTGACGCGCGCGCTTGCGATCAAAGAGCAGCTTCTGGGACCGGACCATCTGGAGGTGGCCTTGGCGTTGAGCAATTTGGCCGCGATGTATCTGGCTCAAGGTGAGGGAGCGCAGGCCGAGGCGCTGTTTGCGAGGGCGTTGGCGGTGCGGGAGAAGCACTTGGGGCCCGACCATCCGGATGTGGCGAAGAATCTTGAGGACTATGCGGGCGCGCTGCGCAAATTGGGACGGGATGCAGAGGCGGAGGTGCTCGAAGGGAGAGCCGGTGCGATTCGGGCGAAGGCGAAGTCGTGACTCCGGAGAGTTGAACCGATGGGATGCCACGGTGTAGCGTAGGGATGATCTAGAGTCTGAGGGCGAAGGATGTCTGATTTGCGAACCAATGCATTGATTGCGCGCGGAATGGGGATCGTCTTCATTGCCGGGGGATTCATGCTTGGCATTTATGGATTGGAATTTCCCGAGACCGTGTGGCTGCAAACCGCGTTGGGGCTGCTCGTGACCGGAATGATGGCCCAGGGCTATGCGATGTATTGCTCAATCCGGTGGGTTCGTGAACAGCGTGATTCAAAACGATAGCCGCGTGATGTGTGAGACGAATGGAGTAAAGGTGCGCCCGAGGCGATGGAGTGTCCTCACGGTGCTGCTCTGTCTCGTGATCGTATCGGGCTGCGGCGGACCCTGGCGTGATCGGTATCTCGACAAAGGGTTAAAGACACTCACCCAAGACGACATTTTGGAAAAATTCGGTCCTCCGAGTACGGCCAAGACGCCCGTCCTAGGCGGGGATACCGTCTGGACTTATCGTGTGCCGATGGGTGATCGGGAAGTCCATCCCTGGGATCCCGGCAATCTCGCCGCCGGCAAGAAAACGAAAGCGCCGCCCTCTCCGTCGCCCTTCGGAAAGAGTTTAGCCGGCAACGATGAGCCATACCGTGAACCGCTTTATTGCTACCGCTATACGCTGTCGTTCGATGAGGACAAACGGCTCAAAGATTGGAAACGGGAGGAATGTGTTCCGCGCGCCGGCGAGAATGAGACCGCGTCGCAGTAAGGCGGACAGCACGACACCATGCGAGAATTGTTGCCGGTTATCGGATCGAGTGTTTTCTTCGACCTGCTGAAGTCCATCCTGCTCCTGCTCATTCTGCTCATCGCGCGAACGATTCTGGTCCGTTGGATTAAAAGAAATCAAACGCTGACCATCGACGCGAAGCGACGTTGGATCGTTACGGCTCGGAACAGCATGGTGCTCGGTCTGTTCGTGGGTCTCGTCGTGATTTGGGCTCATGAATTGGAAGCGTTTGCCGTCTCGCTGGTCGCGTTGGCGGCTACGGTGGTACTGGCGACAAAAGAACTCATTCTTTGTTGGAGCGGCGCGGCCTTGCGTGTCGGAGGGGGCGTCTATGGTGTGGGGGACCGCATTCAACTTGGCACCTTTCGAGGCGTCGTTCTGGAGTATGATGTTTTTGCGACGAAGTTGTTGGAAATCGGGCCGGGTCAGACATCGCACCTCTATACCGGTCGAATCGTGGTCTTTCCTAACAGTCTCCTGTTCGGCACTCCCTTGATCAAAGAAAGTCCGTCGCAGGAATACGGTCTCTATGTGTTGTCGGTCCCGCTCCAGAGCACAGAGAATTGGCAGGCCGCCGAACAGGCATTGCTCAGTGCCGCAAAGGCAGAGTGCGCATCCTTTATGGATCAAATGGGGCGGCAGATGAAATTGCTGGAGCAGCGGAATCTGCTGGAAGCACCGTCTCCCGAGCCGCGCATTACGATCCAACTTCCCGAGGCCGGGCGTATTCATCTTGTGCTCAGGTTTCCGGCACCGGATCGTGGCCGTTCGCGGGTCGAACAGGCCATTCTTAGGCGGTATCTCTACGCTGTGCGACAGTAAGCTTTCGTGCCAGCATTTCAGCGACCAATCCACCTCGCTCGATGCCTCCGCAACCCAACCGGCGGGCAGGACCCATAGCCTCCGCAAGAATCAGTAAAACAATTGGCAAACTCGTCCCTTCAAGCTATTGATGAGTGCTGTATGCTGGCTGGCTCAATGGGGAGCCGGGCATCCTATTTCAACCAAGAGGGGGGATGTTGATGAGAAGGTCAATGGCCGTGATGGTCGCCGTCGCATTTGTGGGAATGAGTTCGTTTGCCGTGGCCGATGATATGGGCCTGGGAAATCTGTCAGAGGGAATGAAACAGGACATGGGCGGTCTGTCAAAGGACCTAAGCGCACAGAAGGAAGACTTGACGAGCGACGTCAATGCTAAGCAAGCGTCTGTGAAGAGCGAGATGAAGGCGAAACGAGACGAGGCGAAAGCGAAGAAAAAGCAAGCCAAGACCGACATGAAGGCGAAGAAGGAGCACATGAAGGCCAAGGTGAAGGCGAAGAAAGATGCGGCTCATTCGAAGGCTAAAGAAATGAAGGGTGTTGCCGAGGATGCGACGCACGAAGTCGATGGAATGAAGAATGATCTGAAGGACGCAATGCGGAACTAGTCTCGGCCGGTCGGCCGAGACCCGATGGTTGTCGATACCCGACCACGACGGCCTGTGATTAGAATATTTCTGATCACAGGCCTTTTTTGTTTGGGGTACCGCAGTTGTCGCGGCGGATGGCCTCTGCTAGAATCGCCTACCCCGCATGAGAATCGCAACCTTCAATGTCAACTCACTGCGCAAGCGCCTCCCTATCGTGCTGCAGTGGCTCGAACACCATCAGCCTGATGTGCTGTGTCTGCAGGAAACCAAAGTCCAGGATAGCGAATTCCCGCTGAATGCGCTGGCGACCTCTGGTTACGAAATTTCCTACCGGGGTATGAAAGCCTACAATGGAGTCGCGGTTCTCAGTCGCACCAAGCCGGAAGCAGTCTGGTACGGGTTTGACGATGGGGGTGAGCTGGAGGATGTGCGTCTGTTACGAGTGGTAGTTCAGGGCATACCTATTATCAACACCTACGTTCCCCAAGGCTTCGAGATCGACTCGCCCAAGTACCAATACAAACTTGGGTGGTATGAGCGATTGCGAAAGCATTTTGAAACCCATCTCTCCCCGAAGGAGCCGGCGATCTGGTGTGGAGACATGAATGTGGCCCCAAGACCCATTGATGTCCACAGTCCGGAGAAACATCTGAAACATGTTTGCTATCACGAAGACGCGCGCAATGCCTATGGGAAGACGGTTGCGTGGGGCTTCGAAGATGTATTCTGCAAACTGTATCCAGATCGCCAGCAATTTACATTCTTTGACTACCGTGCCCCGAATGCCCTGGCCGCCAATAAAGGGTGGCGGATCGATCATATTCTTGCGACGCCGCCTCTGGCTCAGAAGTGTCATCGCGTGGATGTCGATTTAGAGCCGCGCCGGGCGACCGATCCCTCTGATCACACCGTGCTCTGGGCCGACTTCGCCCTCTAGCGTAGCTCGGGGACCGGCCTACACTCGCTTTGTTCCCCCCTCACTGCAACGCTTCGACCGGTTCCAGCAACAATTGTTCGGCAAGGCGAGTTCGCCGGTTTTGTTCGATCAATGGATCGACGATCGATCCGCAATTAATGCAACGCCACACAAACGTCTCCGGCGAAAAATCTGGTCGCCATTCATCCACCATCAGTCCTTGGCATCGTCCGCATGTCATGGTTCTCACCTCCTTAGGATTGCGCCTTCATTGCTGAAAGGCCGTGCCCCATGTGAGTGAGAGAATAGCGATGAGAGATTAAAGGGGTGTTAGTGAGATGTTAAAACCATTTAATCCTGATTTCGCCGCATTATCATGGTGTTCGCTCTTCACGTTTGGACAAATTCGGAACGGAAGAGACGTGTTCTGTACAAAATCAGGTATGAGATGAGGCACGTGATGGAGAGGAACGTCTCCTCCAGGGTGAAATTCTGTGAACGGTGCGGTGCATGTATCGATCGCAGGAATCAGCAACGCCTGTCCCGATGGTAAGAGACGGAGAAGGCTCTCCTAGAGGATTCGTTTTCTGTCAGGGCGGAACCGTCGAGTTTCTTGACAGAACTTCCCCCATCCTTTATCGATTGAACTGGCACTGTGCAGCCGCCGGCTCAACGTGTTGGGATACGCAGGGTTGGGAGGGGGCGACGAGATTCGTGTCTGCCGATGGTTCCAACCTAAAGCAACCGTTGGATAAGTACTCCAAGCGGCACCACGATCGACGTTCGGCGCAGTGTATGTCTCCGAGAGAGCGGCGATAACACTCGTCGATCATTGAACATGGCCCAACCCCTGACTTGTCCGCAATGTGGACAAGAGAATGTGTTTCGCTCACGCTGCTCCACTCTGATAGAGCGGTTGCAGTCGCTCGCCTGTATTGCCTCGTTCCATTGTCAGTCGTGTAGTTTTCGTTTCCCTGCCTTTCGATTGGGACGCAGTTATCCGGTGCAGATGCTCGATCGGCGCAAGCATTTGCGCATTCCCGTTCGCCTGTTCTTGTCCTTCTCCGGCGGAAAAGTGCGGGGTGAAGGAACAGTGTTGGACATCTCGATGGGCGGATGCATTATCGAGAGTCAGGCGTCGGTGCGTGTAGACGATATCTTCTATCTTCAGATCGCGCTCGATAACGACCAGACCCCCCTTGAAGTCGCGGCCATGGTGCGTTCTGTGAGCTCGCGTGGCATCGCCTTCAAATTTCTACGGTCGGCGCAAGAAAACAAACGGCTTCTGGCGTTCGTACATACCAAAACCGCGTCTTTCGGGGCAGGTTCCTCCACGTAGCTCATTTTTCGGAAGCCTCAGCCCGCCACCCGACCAGCCTCAAGTTGTACCTCGCCGCACCCGATGATCGAGGGATCGTGACGCCACGCCGACGTGTGACGCGCCGCGCGCGGAAGCAGCGTTCTTGTTACCGTTCTGCTAGAGTGGTGTTTCCCAAGCAGAGGCTTGGGGATAGTCGGTTATGAGCCGGTCGTGCTCATCGTGGTCGAAGGGTTCCACGATGAGGTCCGCGCGGTTCAGCGGCTCAGGGCACGTCGATGAGGAGAGAAAATCGATATAGTCCTGCGCCTTCGCTTCGGTCGCAAAGCGGCAGAGACCATACTCAGGCATGTGGGATGATGGATGCCAAAAGGCCAGCCCGATGGAGCTGCCCTGGAACACTCCTAAAGAGAGGTGTCGGACTTGAAACCCTCCCGGGGTATTGGTGGAGCGATCGAGTGCCATGTCGGTTCCAGTTGTGTGCTGACCACTCTCGAAGAGCCGAGTATACCAAGGTTCCGGGGCAATCGAAATCTTACACCTCGCGGATGTGGCCGCTGATTGACTTCGTCGTCGAAAGTCTTACGTCTTGAAGAGGCGCCATGCCTACGAGCAGCGCGAAGGAGGAAAGCATGATTCTGTCAGTCACCCGTTCGATGGGCGCGATTCTGATGCTCACGGCAGTATTGACCCTGTCAGGGTGTGGCTACAACGACTTGCAGGGGCTCGATGAGGACACGAAGGCTGCGTGGAGTGAAGTTATCAATCAATATCAGCGGCGGGCCGATTTGATTCCGAATCTTGTGAATACGGTGAAGGGATATGCCGCGCATGAGAAGGACACACTCGAAAGCGTCGTGCAGGCACGCGCGAAGGCTACCAGCGTACAAATGACTCCCGAGTTGCTCAAGGACGAAGCCGCCTTCAAGAAGTTTCAGGAGGCGCAGCAGGGTCTATCGAGTGCCCTGGGGCGGATGCTGGCCTTGGCAGAAAATTACCCCAACCTCAAGGCGGATCAAGGCTTTCGTGACCTTCAGAGTCAGCTCGAAGGTACCGAGAATCGAATTACCGTCGCGCGCAAGCGATATATCGATAAGGTCGCGGAATTCAATAAAATGGTTCGCTATTTCCCTACAAATCTGACGGCGAAGTTCCTCCTGCATATGGAGGAGAAGGCCAATTTCACCGTCGCCGACGAAGCGGCGGTGTCCAAGCCGCCGGAGGTACAGTTCTAGCGTCGGCCTCGTATGGCAGGGAACGATTGCGATGTGGCTGATGGGCCGAGCAGGGTGGGGGCTTCTCGTCGGATGGCTGTGGCTCACAGTGCTCGCGAGCCCCGCCGAGGCGCTTGAAGTCCCACCCCTCAGTGGTCGCGTTGTGGATCTGGCTGGAGCGCTGCCTTCTGCCGTTGCGGAACAACTCTCGTCCGATCTCCAGGCGCATGAAGCCAAGACTTCCAATCAGGTGGCGCTCCTCATCGTCCCCTCGTTGGAGGGCGACTCGCTGTTTGATTTTTCCCACCGCGTGGCGACGACTTGGAAACTGGGTCGCAAAGGTATCGATAACGGAGCCGTACTTCTCGTTGCGCTCAAGGAGCGAAAAATTCGCTTGGAGGTCGGTTACGGGCTTGAAGGGGTGCTGACCGACGCGCGGTCCTCCCAAATCATCCGAAATGAGATCGTCCCCAGGTTTCGAGCCGGCGATGTTCCGGCGGGCGTCACTGCCGGTGTGCAGGCCATCTTAAAGACCATTGAAGGGACCTACAGTGCACCGGAACGGTCGGCGGCCTCTCCTTCGTTCAGCGATGGGTTTACCAATGCCACCTTTGCGGTGATTCTCGGTATAGTAATCGGCCTATTCTTTTCTCGTGCCCATCGGGGGCTGGGTTCGGTTGTCGGAGGAGGCCTGGCGTTTCTCACCGCTCCCTGGGTGATGCCCGCTTTGATCGCCGGAGCCGTGAGCCTGGTGCTGGTCAGTGTATTGAGCGGGTTGAGAGGCGGCGGTGGATCGGGACGGCGGAACAATGGCAGCCCGTTTGATGGGGCCTGGTTTAGCACCCAACAGGGTGGATGGAGGTCCGGCGGTTTCGGAGGATCCTTCGGAGGGTCCGATGGTTTCTCCGGCGGTGGAGGCGATTTTGGGGGAGGAGGCGCCAGTGGAGACTGGTAACCATCCGGGGCTGACGGGCGAGGAGCGTGCGCAAATTGAGGCGGCGGTGCAGGCGGCCGAGCAGCATACCAGCGCGGAAATCGTGCCCATGATCGTCGGCCGATCCGGCCTGTACCGCGACGCACGCCATCGCGCGGGACTTCTGAGTGCGGTCCTTGCCTTGACGGCGTTGCTGACGATCGAAGCCGCCTGGTTGCCGTGGGGGTGGCATGCGGCGAATGCCGTCTGGTTGCTTGGCGTGACGATGCTGGCCTATGCCCTCGGGTCATGGATCGGCGCCCAGCCTTCGGTGCTGCGTTGCTTCACGTCTCGCGAGCGTATGCATCAGAAAGTGCAGTTGCGGGCGGAACGAGCATTTGCCCAGCAGGGTCTGGCGCGCACACGCGAGCGAACCGGGCTGTTGCTGATGGTGTCTCTGCTCGAACGGCAGGTCTATGTGTTGGCGGACCAATCCTTGTGTGTGCGGATCTCAGGCGAGCAGTGGCAGGATGTCGTCGCCGTAGTGGTCGAGCGCTTGCAGGTGGGCGATGTCGTAGGCGGCCTCTGCCGTGGCATCCAGGCCAGCGGAGTGCTGCTTGCTCAGGCCTGTCCTCCGCATGACGGCGACAATCCGAATGAGCTGTCGAATCACGTGATCCAGGACCCCTGATCGCTGGTTCTCTCCGGACAATGGACGCCTCTGTTCGGTTTCGCTACAATCCCAATGATGTCCGATCCCGCCGCTTCCGTTGAACCATCTCGACCAGTTCCTGATGAGACCCGTTCCGTCGTCAAGGCGGCGGGTCTGATCGGCGTGGCTACCTTTTCCAGCCGTATACTGGGGTTTGTCCGCGACATGGTATTGGCGAGGCTGTTTGGCGCCACTCCGGCGGCCGACGCCTTTTTTGTCGCCTATCGCATCCCCAATCTGTTGCGGGAACTGTTCGCCGAAGGGTCGATGTCGGCGGCCTTCATTCCGGTTTTTACCGAATATCACACGCTCAAGACGAAGCGGGACGCCTGGGAACTGGCCAGTGCCACCTTTACGACGCTCCTGACGATCGTCACCGCCGTGGCGCTGGTCGGGATTGTGACGGCGCCGGGGATTGTCTGGCTCCTGGCACCGGGTTTTCATGAGAGTCCGGACAAGCTGGCGCTCACGACGCTGTTGACCCAAGTGATGTTTCCCTATCTGGTCTTCATCAGCCTGGCGGCCTTGGCAATGGGGATTTTGAACTCGCTGCGGGCCTTTGCGGCGCCGGCGTTTTCGCCGGTCTTTTTCAATATCTTCACCATCGCCTGCATGCTGTTTCTGGCCCCCTTGCTGCCGGAGCCCATCATTGGGGTGGCGATCGGCATCGTCGTCGGCGGTGTGGCGCAATTCGCGATGCAGCTTCCAGGATTACGGGGGCGCGGTCTGTTGTTCGGTCTGCGGTTCCAGCCTGGCCACCCGGGAGTGAAACGCATCGGGAGGCTGATGGTGCCGTCGTTGTTGGGGTTATCGGTAACGCAGATCAATATCACCGTCAGTACGATTCTGGCCTCGTATTTCGCCGGAGGGCCCACGTATTTGTTTTACGGCATGCGGCTCATTCAGTTTCCACTCGGCATTTTCGGAGTGGCGCTCGCCACGGCCATTCTTCCTACCCTGTCCGCACAGGCTGCCCGCGGAGCCCTTGATGAATTGAGGACGACGATCGGGTTCGGGCTCAGGATGATTTTTTTCATCATCCTGCCGGCGATGTTGGGGTTGATTCTCTTGCGGCACCCGATCGTACATCTGGTGTTCGAGCATGGGTCGTTTACCAAAGCCGATACGACGGCGACGGCGACGGCCCTCTTCTGTTACGCCGTCGGCTTGTGGGCCTTCGCGGGGGTGCGCATCATCGTCTCTGCGTTCTATTCGTTACAGGATACGAAGACGCCGGCGGTCACGGCGGGGATTGCCGTCGGAGCGAATATCCTGTTGTCCTTGTGGTTGATGACGCTGCTGGATGCGGCAGGGTTGGCGCTCGCCACGGCGCTGTCTTCCATGCTCAATGGGAGCATCCTCGTCGCGGTGCTTCACCGACGTTTGGGGCGTGTCGATTGGGGCTCGATCGTACGATCGGCCGTCCGTGTGCTGGGGGCCTGCGTTCCGGTAGCATTGATTTGCCTCTGGGTAGCGAGTGCTTCTGTCTGGACTCAGGACGGTGAATGGATGATAAAATCCGCCGCCTTGCTTGCTGGAATCGGCTTGAGCGTGCTCGGGTATCTCGGGGCGCATATCATGTTTGGTTCGGAGGAGCTGGACGTGGTGTTGGGAATGGTGAAACGAAAATTCGGACGAGTGACACGGAAAGTCGGAGCTGCGTGACATGACCTACGCGACTACATTCAAGACGTCCTGGGGCTGGGTGAAAATTACGGCCTCCGGAAAGGGTGTGACCTCTATTGATTTGTCCCCCTCGGATCGTCCCGCGCGGCAGCAATCGGCAGAAAACAATGGCGAAGCCGCATCTATCGCGGAGGAGGCGCGAGCGCAGCTCCTGGCCTATATCGCCGGCACGCGCCGCGAGTTTTCTCTTTCGGTAGATTGGTCGACAGGTACGCCGTTTCAGCGGAACGTGTGGAAGGCGATCACGCGAATTCCATATGGCCGGGTGCGGTCCTATCAATGGGTGGCCCTGCGTGTGGGCGGGAAGCAGTACGCCAGGGCGGTGGGGATGGCGCTCGGGGCCAACCCGGTGCCCATCGTGGTCCCTTGTCACCGGATCATTGCGCATAACGGTTCACTCGGAGGGTTTTCTTGCGGGTTGCCATGGAAACGGCGCCTCTTGAGTTTGGAAGGCACCTTGGCTCAATTGCGAAATGCCCAATGAGCGGCGATCGGCGGTGCTTGTGAAGGCCGTGATTCAGCGGGTCTCGCGCGCCTCAGTGGACGTGGAGGGGCAGGTCGTCGGCCACATAGGCGCAGGCCTGTTGGTGCTGGTGGGCGTGGCAAAAGGTGATGACGAGCGCGACCTCCTGTATCTTGTCGAGAAGCTTCAAAGCCTTCGGATCTTTGGCGACGATCAAGGTAAGATGAACCGCACCCTCACCGAGGTCGGTGGGGCACTCTTGGTCGTCTCGCAGTTTACGCTGCTCGGCGATACCAGTAAGGGCCGGCGGCCAGGGTTCGATCTAGCTGCTCCACCGGATGAGGCGCGTGTATGGTACGAGCAGGTGGTGAGTCGGCTGCGAGCCTGTGGGCTGGCCGTGGAAACCGGTGAGTTCGGGGCGCACATGCGGGTGGATTTGCTCAATGACGGTCCGGTGACATTTCTTCTGGATAGTCGACGAAGAAGCGGAGAGTCGGCGCTTAAGTCTTGAGAACAGATGCCGATAAGGAGTCAGGGAGAAAGTACGCGAGGTATGAGCGAGGTCTGCTATACTGTTTTCAAAGGGCAAGGATCGCCCGGGAGGTCGAGATGGGAAGTCCCGTTTCTCGCAGCCATCCACTCCGCCAGCTCTTCGGAGCGTTGACGGAAAAAAGCTTCACCGAACATCTCGGATGGCCTGATCTGAACGTCACCGAGTATGTCTCCAACCTGCTCGTCGAATTCGCTCACACCGACCAACTCTATAAAATCCAGAATACACAGGGCCGCGCCGTCGACTCCGTCGTCGAGATGCTCTTCGAGTCCGAAGTGTTATTGGAGGCGCAATCGTTCGAACGGGAGCGCGAAGTGCATCGGCATATTGGCGACTTCACGCTCTTTATGACCGGCCTGTTCCCCGAATACCTCCGCCGCCTCAAGAGCGTGGGGCGCATCTACCACAAGGATTTTCTGGTGGATTACGTAAAGACGGGCAAGCGCTCCTATGGGTTGGTGGCCGAGTACGGCAACTACGACCCCGAGCAGGATTCCCCGTTGTTCCGGAAGTTGTCGGAGAATTTCGAGCTGTGTGTCACTGGGCTTGGGTTTGTCCGCTCAGACCTGGATCGCATGCAAGATCCTACTTGCCGTCGCGTCAAAGATCTGCTGTTGAATTGAAACGATCTCAACCGATTCTGCTCATTCACGGTGGCGCGGGACGTCGCGCCATGACCGTCGCTCAAGCGGCCTGCGTCGAGGCCGCCTTGGCCGAGGGCCATCGATTGCTGATGGCCGGTGCGTCCGCGCTGTCGGTGGTGGAAGAAGCCATTCGTGTGCTGGAAGATTCAGGACACTTCAATGCGGGACGGGGCTCGAATCGTCAGCTGGACGGAGTGCGGCGTATGGACGCCTCGATTATGGAAGGGTGTGAGTTGAAGGCAGGGGCCGTGGCCTCCATTGAGCGTATCATCCATCCCATTACTGCAGCCAGGCTGGTGATGGAAAAAACAGCCCATGTGTTGCTTGTCGGTCAATCAGCCTCCCGTTTTGCGGATTATTTCGGACTGGAGCGCGCGCCCCGTGTCAAACGTACGGCAGGGTCACAGGCCAATCAATTGAAGTTGCGTGCCGGGGTGAGGCGGACGTTACGATTACATCGGGCGATGATGCAAACGGGCCGTCTCCGTGCCCGGAGTTTGGGGAAGGAAACCGTGGGCGCGGTGGCATTGGATCTCTCAGGAACGGTGGCCGCGGGTGCGTCGACCGGCGGAGTGGATGTCATGTTGCCGGGTCGGGTCGGCGATACGCCGCTGATCGGCTGCGGGGTCTATGCCGACAATGAGGCCGGAGCAGTCTCTATGACGGGATTGGGGGAGAGCATCATTCGAGTGGCGGTGGCCAAGGAAATCAGCGATCTCCTGGCGAGCGGATTGAGTCCGGCCGTGTCAGCGAACCAAGTGCTTCGGAAAGTCGCGGAGCGTCTTCGCGGCGCCGCCGGGGTGCTCGTGCTGTCTCCTGATGGGCGCTTCGCCATTCGACATAGTACGCCGCACATGGTCGCCGGTGTCATCGGACGTGATGGCCGTCCTCATACCCAGGACCGGTTTGCGTCGCCGCGCGAGAGGCTGATACAGTGACGTGAGGGATCAGACCATGCCTGCACTCTTTCACCTTGCCTTTCCCGTCCACGATCTTGCCGCCGCCAAACAGTTTTACGTCGACGGGTTAGGCTGTGTGCTCGGTCGGGAATCCTCCACCGCCGTCACTCTCGGACTTGCCGGGCACCAGGTGATCGCCCACCTTTCTCCCGAGCCGATCGTGTCTCAGAAGGGCATCTATCCTCGTCATTTCGGACTGGTGTTGACGTTGGAGGAGGAGTGGCAAGCCTTGGCCGATCGTGCGAAGGCGAAGGGTCTGATATTTTATCAGCAACCTCGACGGCGGTTTGCCGGCACGCGCCTCGAACATCTCACCTTCTTCTTGGAAGACCCCTCCCGGAATCTTCTCGAATTTAAGCACTATCGGCACGAGTCGGCAATTTTCGGTGAACGAAACGTGTCGGCGGTCGGGGATTCCGAATAGCTGGCGTTCTGGCGAGGCATTGGATGGCTGTCGATCAGTCCTCGGCAGGGGTCGCGTCTCGGGTGCCCGATGTGTTGCGACCGGGCGAGAGCGAGGTGGATCTGCGCCCGCTGCCTCGTTCCAGCCATCGGACGATGTGGTGCTGACGTCGATTCAAGTAGGCGGTATGGCGGATAGGGTCATAGCGACGCGGAGACGGAAGAATCGCCGCCAGCAGGGCCGCCTCCTCAATCGTGAGTTCCTTGGCGGATTTCCCGAAATGATGACGCGCCGCCGCTTCCGCGCCGAACACGCCGTGCCCCCATTCAGCGACATTCAGGTATAACTCAAGAATCCGTTCCTTCGTCAAATGGTGTTCCAGTGAACGGGTGATGAGTGCTTCCCGAGCTTTTCGTAACAGCGAGCGTTCCGAAGACAGATACAGATTCTTCGCCAGCTGTTGGGTGATCGTGCTGCCCCCGCGTTTGAACTCACCGACCTCCAGATTGTACAGGGCGGCATCCTTGATCCCTTCCCAATCAAATCCCTCGTGGGCGAAGAACGAGGCGTCCTCCGCCGCCACGACGGCGCGTTGGAGTGCCGGCGCAATGCGTGACAGAGGCACCCAGACGAATTGAGGCCGCAGACTACGGCCTTGCTCCTTGGCCTTGGCCCGCCGCGCTTCCATCAAGGGTGTGTCCGTGGGGTGATGTTTGGCCAGGTGCGCGACGTCGGGTAGCGTCGCCAGCCAATACAATGCCAATGCGGCGGCGGGCACACCGACGAGCACGGTCACCCACAACAGCATCCGGCCGAACAGACTGCCAGTTGACTTGCTCATTCCCAACGCTCTATCTATGAGTACACGAGGTGTTCCACCGATCCGGCGTCGGCTTCCGGAGGTGAGAGTCCATCCCGCACGACGCTAGCGGTTCGCCACCATGAAATTACTCAGCGCTGAGTTTATCAAAAGTTCCGTTTCCCCAGAACAGTTTCCTTCCGACCGGTTACCGGAGATCGCGTTCGTCGGGCGATCGAATGTTGGAAAGTCGTCGTTGATCAATTCTCTGCTTCATCGCAAGAAGCTGGCAAAGGTCAGCAAGACTCCAGGGAAAACGCGCGCCGTCAACTTCTTCACAGTGCGGACGTCGGATCCAAAGCTCTCCATGCTGTCGCTGGTCGATCTGCCCGGCTATGGATACGCGAAGGTGTCGAAAAGTATGCGGGCGCAATGGGGGCCGATGATCGAGCAATATCTCGAACAGCGACAGTCGCTCGGCGCCGTGATTCTCTTGATCGAAGCCCGGGTGTGGATGCCGCAGGATGTGATGACGGTGCAGTGGGTCCGGTCCCTCGGGTGCGGGCTGATCATCGCGCTGACGAAAGCCGATAAATTGCGGCAGAGTGAGCGAGCGCCGAGTCTCGCCGCCGTGCGGACTGCCTGCGGGTTGCCTCCCGAGGTGCCCATTGTGCTGTACTCGGCCGAAACCCATGAGGGGCGGGACGCATTGTGGGGGGAGATTCGTGCGCAGTTTAACAGACTACAGAAAAATGAATGTGGCACACGAGAACTTTGATAGTACGCATGCGTGATATAGCAGGAGAGCACTCCCGCGGGATGCTCAAAAAGGCTGAACAGCAAGGCCACAGCGAGTGAAGGGCCGAAGCGTACCCTCGGGGTACGTTGAGGGTCTGAACGAGGCGAGAACGCTGCTGGCGGACTTTTTCAGTATCCTGTTAAAACTTGATCTCGATGTAGGCTTTGTTTTTCAGATCGGCCATCCAGGTCTGGTACTGATCCTCGGTTTTTTGTTGAAACACTAGTGACTGGATTTCGGCCTTCACTTGCTCAAAGGGTCGAAACTGACGCGGCTTTTTATCGTCGACCCGCACGATATGCAACCCCTCGGTCGTCTGAATAATCTCCGTGATCTGTCCCACTTCCAGGGACGTCAACGCCTGCTCCAACGCGGGAATGAGTTCCCCTTGACGCACTAATCCGAGACGGCCTCCTCGCGAAGAACCGGCACCATCGGAAAAGCGTAACGCGAGTTCCTCAAACGGCTCGCCTTGCTTCAGCGTAGCCAGCAAAGCTTCGGCTCTCCCTTGGGCAATGGAGAGTTCGTCCGGGCTGCGCGGTTTAATCAAGATTTGGCTTAATTGATATTCTTCCGGGTACGCGAAGCGATCCCGGTGTTCCTCGTAGTAGCGTTTCATATCCGACTCCGCCACCATGATCAAGCCGCGGACTTCGCGGTCGACGACCCGCATCAAGGTCAGCTGTTCGCGGACGTTTCTGGCGATGTTCGGGTCGGCGCTGTTGAGCGTCTCGCCCTGCTTTTTCATTTCTTCGAGTGCCTGCGCGACTTCCTGATCGGACACCTCCACGCCCTTATTCTTTGCGGCCTGGAGTTGCAGTCTGCGTTCGATCATCTTCGTCACCGCCATCGCTTCGGCGGTCTTGAGGCGGCGTTCGAGGTCCTCCCCGGCGTACAGCTTACGAAGCCGTTCTTGGTCCGGAAGCAGGTCGCGTTTCACTTCGGACAGCATGATCAGATCTGAATTGACGACCGCGATAATGCGATCTTCCAACTTGGCGGCGTTCACGGAACCGGCCGCACCGACCACCAAGCACAGGACGAGCAGCAGCGAGCCGGTCAGTGGCGTGACGAACGTCGTCCGCCAAGGGGTACCACCGCGCCGAATGGCGTGACGGCACGTTGAGACATCAAGAAATCGGTCTTTCATGGGGTTGCTGGGATTGTACACAATCGAGATGTCAGAAAGGGAGCGCTCTCGCAATCAAAAGCATGGAAAGGTGAAGCCGGAGGGCACGCAAGAGTCGGATGAGGAGGTTAGGGGCGCCCTGGTTCATCCGTCACATAGCGAGCTGCGTCGGCCAGACGGATGGTCGCGCCGGTGCGGAGTTCAGCAAACACATCATCCAGACGTTTCCGGCGCTTTTCCGCTAATAGTTCCTGCCGGAGTCGCTCGCGGGTGGCCTGGTCTGCCTGAAGAATTTCCGGTTCCAGGGGACTGACCTTCATGAGGTAGTAGCCCTTGTCGGTCTTGATCGGATCACTGAGGATTCCGGGGTGCAGAGAGGGAATCAACGCATCCAGTTCCGGTTCCAGCAGCCCTTTCTTATAGGGACCCAGGTCGCCGCCTTTGGCGCGGCTGCGTTCGTCGATTGAATACCGGAGAGCGAATCGCGCGAAGTTGCCGCCGCCTTCGACCTGTCGCTTCAGATCCTTAGCCGCATAGATGTTCGGCAGCAGCATGATCGATACCTGCACTTTGGGGTTGGCCAGGAGCTGATTGGCATGTTTCCCGAAGTAAGCGTCCAATTCTTCCTTGGTGACTTCGACCTTGGTCTTGATTCGGTCTTTGAGTAACTCATCCAAAATCAGCTGCTCGCGATACCGCAAGGTTTTTTCCCGAATTTCATCGGACTGATCCAAGCCTTGTTTGCGCGCCTCCTGCATCAGCAGCTCGCGCATGATCAATTCGTCGAGGAAGCGACGTTTCCCGCCTTCCTTTTCATATCTCGCGCGCGTGGCCTCTGAGAGGTCTTCCCAGCTGATGTCGAACTCGGATTGAGTAATGGCGCGGCCGTTGATCATGGCGATCACCGGCTCTTCCTGCGGAGGTTCGGTGCAGGCGGCCAACGAGACGAGGGCGCAGAAACCCAGCGCGGCGCTGGTCAATCGTGCCTGCCAGGGGGAGATGTGTCCTGTGCGCGGTGCCGTCATGCGGTCGGGGCGGAGCATCCTCTACGAAGGTCAGGTCGAGGCCGTACGTGGGCCTTGGTTGTTGGTACCACAGACGTGGAGGGTTTGCAAGGTTGCGTTGAGTTCTGGAAAGACCAAACTCCAGTCTTCATGCGGTATCTGGAGTTCAAAAGACAATGGCGACAAAAACCGCAGCCGCTTCTTGTATCGATCCATCAGGGCTTGGACGGCGGCTTCGGAGACTGTGGCCTTGGGGTCGAAGGTAATGACGACCGCGTGTGGCTGTTCCACGACGGAGCTCAACCGGAGCTGTTTGGCCAGGAGCCGGATTTGCATCAGTTCGAACAGCCGTTCGACCGGATCAGGGGGATGTCCGTACCGGTCTTCGATTTCTCCGTGCATGAGGGCGAGGTCGCCGAGTTGCCCGCACGAAGACAGCCGTTTGTAGAGCGATAGCCGTTGGTGGCTGTCGGCCACGTAGTCTTCGGGAATGAAGGCTGAGACGCTGAGACGTAGCGTGGGGTCCGGTTCTTCCTCCACGACCTGCCCCTTCAGGCGTTGCACGGCCTGCTCCACCATTTGCAAATAGAGATCAAGCCCGACCGCGGCGATGTGGCCTGATTGCTGTTTGCCGAGTAGATTGCCTGCTCCCCGAATTTCCAGGTCGGCCGCCGCGATGCGGAAGCCCGATCCCAGTTCGGTAAATTGCTGGATGGCCGTCAGCCGCTTCTGCGCGTCGTCCGAGAGGGCGCCTTCGTCCGGGACCATGAAGTAGGCATAGGCCTGTTCGCCGCCTCGTCCGACTCGGCCACGTAACTGATAGAGCTGGGCCAGCCCGAAGGCGTCTGCGCGGTTCACGATGATGGTGTTGGCGGTCGGCACGTCCAGACCCGATTGGATAATGGCGGAGGCGATCAAAATATCCGCTTCCTGATGAAAGAATTTCAGCATCACGGCTTCCAGCGGTTTTGAATCCATCTGGCCGTGCGCCATGACGATGCGGGCTTCCGGCACCAGTTCCTGGAGCCAAGCGCCCATCCGCTCCATGGTTTCTACCCGATTGTGAACAAAATAGGTTTGTCCGCCGCGGCCGAGTTCGCGAAGAATCGCCTCGCGAATCGCCTTCTCGCTGAACCGGAGGACTTGGGTGCGGATCGCCAGCCGTCCCGACGGAGGGGTATCGATGATGGAGAGGTCGCGCACGCTCGCCATGGTCATTTGCAACGTGCGTGGGATCGGCGTGGCGGTCAGGGTCAACACATCGACCTGCGTGCGCAGTTGTTTTAAGCGCTCTTTATGTTTGACGCCGAACCATTGTTCCTCATCGATGATGACGAGACCAAGATTGCGAAACTGCACGTCTTTTTGGAGCAGCCTGTGGGTGCCGATGAGGACATCGACTAGGCCCGCCGCCGTATCCTTGATGATGGCTTTGGTGTCCTTCGGGGATTGAAACCGTGACAGCAGTGCCACGCGCGTCGGGAACGGCGCAAATCGTTCGGCAAAATTGTCGTAATGCTGGTGGGCGAGCAACGTCGTCGGCACCAGCACCGCCACCTGCCTGTTTTCCTCGACGGCCTTGAACGCGGCGCGCATGGCCACTTCCGTCTTGCCGTAACCCACGTCGCCGCACACCAGGCGGTCCATCGGCTTGGTCGAGGCCATGTCGTTCGCAATGTCTTCGATCGCCTTGCGTTGATCGGGCGTCTCTTCATATTCGAAGGCCGCCTCAAACTCGTGATAGAGCAGGCTGTCTTTGCCGTAGGATGTCCGATGGACCAACTCCCGGTTGGCATAGAGGTCGACGAGCTCGTGGGCCATTTCTTCGATGTCTTTTTTGACCCGTGCGGTCGTCTTGGCCCAACTGGTGCCGCCTAGGCGGTCCAGACGGGGCACATGGGCATCGGCTCCCGCGTAACGCTGGACCTGACTCAATCGGTCGAGCGGCACGTAGAGCTTGTCCGTTCCGGCGAATTCCAGCACCAGAAAGTCGCTATCGAAGTCCTGTACCGAGAGCCGACGCAGCCCCTGATACTTGGCGATGCCGTATTGCATGTGGACGACATAGTCGCCGATGTTCAGATCTTCCAGCGAAGAGAGGAAGGTCGCCGCCTTGCTCTTGGGTTGCGGCTTGTGTCGCGCGCCCTTCGCAAACAATTCTTCTTCGGTCAGAACCACCAGCCGCAGATCGGGGGCGAGAAAACCAGCGGAGACCTCCCCGTTCAAGACGGAAAACGGGGCCTTTTGCGCGCCGCCGGCCGACAGCGCCGAAGGCGTCCATTCCACAGCCGGACGATCGTGTTCGCCGAACAGCGCCAGCAGGCGGCCGACTTGGCCCTGGCTGCGCGCGACCAGGACGACGGGCCCGCCTTCGCGCAAGCGATCCAGAACCTCCAGCGTATGGCTGAACGCCGTGCCGCGTTGGCCGAGCCCCACGCTGGCCGGTGTTTGAGCCGGACAGGTCAGCACCGGGTCCCAGCTCGCGTCCGGTGCGGTCACCGGTTCAAGCGCGAGTGTCGCGTAGCCGTGGGTCGCGGCAAGAATCTGTTCCCAGGTGAGGTACAGCTGGTCCGGCGTCGGGTAGGGATTCGGATCCGTGCGATCTTCGTGGCGAAGGAACCCCTCTTCGATAGCCTGCCAGCATTCCGTAGTGTGGGCAATGAGGGTGTGGGGTTGATCCAGGACCAGCACCGGCGGTTGAGGGAAATAGTCCAAAAGGCTGTCCATGCTTCCGTACACGGCCGGGGCGTGCCATTCGGCGTCGGCGGCCAGGGGAGCGAGGGCATCGGGCGCGTCTTCGGGACGAATCAATTCACGGGCCGGGAGCACCCACGCCTGCTTGATCTTGTCGGTCGATTTTTGCGTGGCGGGATCGAAGAAGCGGACCGATTCGATCGTGTCGCCGAGAAATTCCACCCGCAACGGGTCGGGATAGGCCGTCGAATAAATATCGACGATCCCGCCGCGAATGCTGAACTCGCCGGGAATCTCCACGACCGACCCTTTCCGATAGCCCAAGCGCAACAGGCTGGAGACGAGTACGTCCCGCTCCAGGGATCCGTTCGGTTGAAATTGCAGAATCGCGTCGGTGAAGACCAGGGCCGGAAGGACCCGCTGCGTCAATGCCGGAATGGAGGTGAAGAGGACGGAGCGCGCCGTCGTACAGAGACGATGCAAGGTCTGCATCCGGCGGGCAACCAGGTCGATGTGGGGCACCGTCGATTCATAGGGGAGCGTTTCCCATTTCGGGAACAGCGCCAGATCGTTGCCGGACTGTCCGCAGAGGGTTCTGAAAAACAGGGTGTCACGATAGAGGCGTTCCGCCTCGTCATCGGTTTTGGCTACCACCAGCCAGGAGCGGTCGGCCAAGGGCTGACCCGGCATGCTCTGGGTGAGGAGCGCCAGGCCGAAGCCGGCAGTCGAACCATGCAACCCCATGAGGCAGGGTTTGCCCGAGCCGGTGCGAAGAGCTTCTCGCGCAGGCGCGAGCCATTGGGTCAGATGTGGAGGGATCAGGGGAGGCACAATATCCTTAGGCTGACGTGGAACGAATACGTTGCACCAGCGTCGTGGTGGAGACGCCGGGGACGAGCGGAATGGTTTGAACGCGCCCGCCGCGAGCCTCGACCGTGTCCCGTCCCACAATCTGGTCGAGCGGCCAGTCTCCGCCCTTCACGAGAATATCCGGCTGGAGCGCCGCGATGAGCGATCCCGGATCCGGTTCGGGGAAGATCACGACATGGTCCACGCAGGCCAGCGCGGCGAGGACCTCAGCGCGTTGGGCATCCGGCACGATGGGGCGATCGGCGCCCTTGTGCAAGGCGCGCACAGACTCGTCGGAATTCACGCCGACTACAAGCAGGTCTCCCAGATCGCGAGCCGCTTGCAGGTAACGGGTATGGCCGATGTGCATTAGGTCGAAGCAGCCGTTCGTAAAGACGATGCGCTGTCCCTGCAGACGGCGCTCCTCCAGCAGTGAGGCAAGTTCGTTTCGCGTGGTGACTTTGGTGTGCATCGTGGATGCGGCGGTTGAAAACATTCATCTTAACAGGATGTGGAAAAAGTTCGCCACCACGAATCCGCGACGGACCGGCTGCCCCGGCTATGAGTCTTCTGCGCGACGTCCGCGTTTCTTGTGGCCGTCCCCTTTGTGCGGAAGCCCTCCAAGACGAACCACGCCGGTGCCGTGCCGCTCGATCAATCGGTCGAGAATCGCAACGGCATCGCGCTGTCGCCGATCGAACAGAGGTTCGGAGGCCGGAACGAGGTCCGACAGTCCCAAACCGACAAGACGATAACGCGATCGCGGCTGCAGCAATTCGTGAAGGGCAGCGCGGATGTCCGGCCACAGATCCGGATCATAGTTCGCAGGCGACGAGAACTTCCGCTGCCGCGTGGTGATGTGAAAGTGCGAATCTTTCAACTTCAGCGTGAATGAACCGGCAGCCAGCCCCTCCAGGCGAAGATCGTGCGTCAACGATTCGAGGAACCCATGGATGATGGGCTCCAGTAAGGCCGGATCGTTGGTGTCTTCGTCGAACGTGGTCTCATGGCTCACGCTCTTGGCCTCGCGGTCGGCCACCACGGGATCGGAATCGTGACCGCGAGCGAGCGCTCGAAGCGCGGCCAGCCGAGAGCCGAGCAGTCGGATCAAGGATTGTTCGAAGCGAGGTTCGAGCAGATCGCCGACCCTGTGAACGCCCAGACGCTCGATTGCTTCGGTGGATTTGGGACCCATGCCCGGCAAGGAGCGAATCGGCAGCGGGGCGAGGAATGCCGCTTCCGAGTCCGGTTCAATCACGGCCAGTCCGTCGGGTTTATGCGCATCGGCGGCGATCTTGGCGACGGTCTTGCCGGACGCCAGGGCAATGGTGCAGGTCAGGCCCGTGACGCGGGTAATGTCGGTTTTGAGCGCCTGCCCTAGCTCGCGCGGATCCGGATAGCGGGTCTGTAGTCTGGTCGTATCCGTATAAAACTCATCGATACTTGTCCACTCGGTTTCCGGGAAAAACCGGTCGGTGATGTCCTGAAGCTGGCGGTGCAGACGCTGGTACAAGGGACGGTCTGGCGGTACGAGAACGAGCTGAGGGCAGAGCCGCATGGCCTGTATGGTCGGCATCGCCGATCGCACCCCGAATCGACGGACCTCATAACTGGCTGCGGCCACAATGCCGCGTGGCGGAGGCCCGCCGACGGCAACCGGTTTCCCTCTCAGCGATGGATCAGCGAGGACGGCGGCAGAGGCAAACATGGCGTCGATGTCGCCGAAGAGAATTTGTCGGGGCCATCGTCCGGACATCGATGGTCCTACACGGTGGTGAAGGGAAAGCCGAGCTGAGGATCTGCGAAAAATTTGTGGGCCGGGTCTGCAGTGGAGGCGGGTACCACGGCAGGTAGCTCGCGGAGCGGCCCCCGGCAGGATCCACAGCGATGGCGTCGCGGTTGAATGGTCCGGCGTTGTCGTTGGTACATGCGGCCACAGTGCTGGCAACGCCAGGCATACTGGGCCAACGCGGCCACTGCGCTGCCCAGCGAGTGATAGATCGTGATACCCAGGCCGTCCCGATTCATCTCGGCCATCATGCGACGAAAGTCGGCCCCATGGTTCGGGCGACGCTTCAGAATATCGTATTGCCATTGGTGAATCATTTCGTGCGCCAGGGTCATGACGGTGTCGTGGCTCTCCTCGGGGTTGTTCTTTTGAAGGAGGACCGACGACAGCCTGATGCATCGTCGTCGGGTCGGATCCTCGGTGCTGCGCGCGAGCAGCTGTCTTGGTCCGATCCGGCACACAAACATCCCGGCTGAGGAAGTCAGCCGGCGGCTCCATTCGATGGGAATCAGTGGTAAGCCGCCGCGAAAGTAGCGGTCGTTGAGATCGGCCCAGATGGTGAGCAATGGTTCAGGAGAGGGCGCCATGGTACTCACAGGTGATCCTGAAAGCGATGGTTCGTGGACGACTCAAGCGGTCCGATTCAGCGGCCGGACAATTCTTCAATGACCGCGGCGGCCAGCAGCGGAACCATGATCTCGTGATGGCCGGTCAATGCGTATCCCTTGCCGCCCTTCTGGGTGGGGCGGCGCACAACGTTCGTCATGGGACGATAGTGCGTGAGGAAATCCATGTTCACCGTCGTAATGTTCGTCAACGGATGCCCGAGGTTCCGCCCGAGCGAGACGGCTTTCAAAAACACTTCGGGCAAAATCACGGCGGACCCCAGATTGAGATACACCCCGCCTTCCATCCCGGAGACCACCGCTGCCAGCCGACGAAAATCGAGCAGCGAGCCTGCCCCGATCGCGGCGCCGTCGGCGGAGGGATGCATATGGATGATGTCGGTTCCAACGGCCACGTGCACGGTGACGGGGAGACCCAGCCGGAAGCCGGTGGCCAGCAGGCTTGTGGCGCGATGAGGAAACTGCTGCTTGCGTCGATGGATGTAACAGCCGAGCGATTCCCCGAGGCCCTGGCCTTCCTTCATGCCAAGGGTGATCGCCTCATTCAGCATGCGGCCGGTTTCCTCTGCCATGCCGAATCGACCGGAGTCGATCTCCGCGTCCACCTCTTCGGAGGTGTGTCCCATGAACGCCAGTTCGAAGTCATGGATGATGACGGCGCCGTTCATGGCGAGCGCGGTGACGATGCCCCGTTGCATGAGATCTACGAGGAGCGGGCCCAGCCCCACTTTCACGACATGGGCGCCCATGCCGACGATCACCGGTCGGTCGTTGCGATGAGCCTTGGCAATAGCCTGCGCCACCTCTCGCAACGTTTTGACGGCCAGGATATCGGGGAGCGAGTTCAGAAAACGTGCGAACGATCCACCACGTGTCCAGATCTTGGCAAAGTTCGAGACCTGGACCTTGCTATGACGCCGTTGGAGCGGATAGGTCTTCAGGCGCGAGGCATCGATCGGCGGAATGATCGCTGGGGGCGCGGATGCTGCAGTGGGACGCTTACGCCTGGTTGGCAAGAACGTGATCCTCAATGAGCTCGCAGAGCACATGGCCCAATGTGATGTGACTTTCCTGAATACGGGCAGTCAGCGTGGAGGGCACGACGAAGGCATACTCGACCATGCCGGCCAGCTTGCCGCCCGATCCGCCGGTCCAGGCGATCGTGGTGAGGCCCATGGATGTGGCTGCCTCGACACCTTTCAAAACATTGGGGGAGTTGCCGCTGGTGCTGATCGCGATTGCGACGTCGCCCTGCTGCCCGTGCGCGCGCATCTGGCGGGCGAAGAGCTCCTCAAACCCATAGTCGTTGGCGATGCAGGTAATGGCCGCGATGTCGGTGGCGAGGGCAATGGCCGGCAACGGGGCGCGTTCACGCTTGTACCGGCCGACAAACTCGGCGGCGATGTGCGCGGCATCGGTGGCGCTCCCGCCGTTGCCGAAGAGCAAGACTTTGTGTCCGGCGCGAAAGGCGCGGCCCAGGAGTTGCGCGACCTGCACGATCCTGTCGGCATGCTCCCGCGCGAAGCGCCGCTTGATCTCGGCGCTGTCGTCGAAGGCCTTGATGGCAAGTTCTTTCATCGTCCGGAATTGTAGGGAAGCCCCGACGCACTGTCAAACGACAGCAGACGGCTCTTACTTTCCCGGCGGCGTGGGCGAAGACCGTTTCGTGATCATGTTCATGGCCAGCGCCAGCATGGAGCCCACGTCGGCGACATTGGCCGGCAGCACGAGGGTGTTGCTGGTCTTGGCCAGCTCACCGAACTGGCCGATGTACTGTTCGGCGACGCGCAGCTGGATCGCCTCATAGCCGCCGGGAATCTGAGTGGATTCAGCGACCCTGCGCAGGCCTTCGGCGGTAGCGGTGGCAATCGCCGTGATGGCGGCCGCCGCGCCTTCCGCTTCGTTGATCTGCTGTTGCTTCCTGGCTTCCGAGGCCTTGATCACCTGCTGCTTCTTGCCTTCCGCCTCGTTGATGGCGGCATCCCGTTCGCCTTCGGAATTCAAGATCACCGCGCGTTTTTCCCGTTCCGCGCGCATCTGCTTTTCCATCGCATTGAGCACGTCCTTGGGCGGCGTGATGTTCTTGATCTCATATCGGAGCACCTTGACGCCCCAAGGCTCCGAGGCCTTGTCGAGTTCGTTGACGACCTGGGCATTGATGTTGGTGCGTTCTTCGAAACTCTTGTCGAGATCGATCTTGCCGATCTCACTGCGCAGGGCGGTCTGGGCGAGCTGGGAAATGGCGAAGCGGTGGTCGCTGATGCCGTAGGAGGCGCGCTGGGCGTCGAGCACCTTGAGGTACAGAATGCCGTCCACTCCGACCTGCACGTTGTCCCGCGTGATACAGACCTGTTCCGGGATGTCGATGGCGGTTTCCTTGAGGGAATGTTTGTATTGGATGGCGTCGATGAAGGGAATCAGGATGTGGAACCCCGCGCCGAGGGTCCGCGAGTAGCGGCCTAGCCGTTCGACCACGTAGGCGCTTTGCTGGGGCACGATGCGGGCGGTCTTGGCAATGACCAGCACCACCAGGAACGCGAGGAAGATCATGACCATCAAGCCGCCGGACATACCTGTCTCCTCCATAAGAAATACTCCCTCACGCTATTCTGATTTGAGCCAGAGGGCGAGGCCCTCGACCCGCTCGACGAGACTGCGTTGTCCCTTGAGGAGACCGGTCGGGCCGGGGTTGTGGGCGGTCCATGCCGTCCCGCGACACTCGGCCTTGCCCGTGCTGCCCGGCGCCAAATTTTCCATCGGGATGGCGATCTCGCCGACCATCGTATCGATGGGTGGGCCGACGGTCTCGTGCGACTTGATCATGCTCAGCAGCGGACCACGGAAGATGAAGAGCGAGGCCACGGACATGACCGAGAACAGCAACCACTGGATCCACTCGGAGCCAACCAGTTCGAAGCCTGCGAGGGCGGCCACCACCAGGGCTGAGAGGCCGAAGAAGAGGATGTAGAAGCCGCCGGGCGTGGTGATCTCGACGCCCAGCAGGATCAATCCCAGAAATGCCCAGAGCCACCAGGTCATCGTCTCTCCTCAGCCGCCACGCCCCGTCGGGTCGCATTGGAATTCACGCGGAAGTCTATGCGTCTTTTTCAGGACCGTCAAGGATCGTGCGCAAACCGTGGTTCGTTGAAGCGGCCGGAGTGCAGTGGTATAGTCCGCCGTTATGCCTGCGGATACCCCGGTCAAAGCACTCATCCTGGCGTTCACCGACGCGCCGACGCTCGCCGCCTATGTCATCAACCGGCTGCAACCGGAATTGCTCTGCTTTTTTGTGCCGGAAGCGGCGAAAGCGCAGGTCGAGGAGGCGGTGCAGCCGCTCGTGCAGCAGATGCCGAAGCGCTGGGATTGGGTGATCACGCCCGATCCGTCCGACGTCATGGCCTGCCATCAGGCCTTGTCACGAACGATTCATGATCTTTTTCGAAATTGGTCGGTGCAGGTGGGTGACGTGGTGGTGGATTTGACCGGAGCCACCCCCGCCATGGCGGCGGCGTTGGCGATGGTGAGTCAACCATGGACCTCTCGGGTAATCAGCCTGGTTGATGCGACGGGGCGCGAAGAGGGTGAGACGATCGCCATCGGCGAGCGTACCAAGCAGTGGCTCCAAGGCAATCCCTGGGACGAGTCGGCGGTCGTCGTGCGCCGTGAGGCCAGTGATGCGTTTAACCATGGATCGTTCAAGGCTGCCGCCACTCTGTTTCACACATTGGAGGCTCGTGTCAGCGGGGGGCAGAAGCCTCTCCACCGTGCCTTGGGCGAACTGGCGACGGGCTATGGGTTATGGGAGCAGTTTCACTATCGCCAGGCCTGGGAGAAACTCAAGACCTCGCTGAAAGCGCTCGACATGGCGTCAGTCTGGGGTGGGCCGCCAGGGTTGAAAGCGCTCCTGCCGTTCATCAAAGCCAATACCGGATTTTTGGAAAAGCTGGTGCTGGATCCCGCTGAGGTGAAAGACGGTGTCGTGCTGGATTTGTTGGCGCATGCCCATCGTCGCGCCCATGTAGACCATGATTATGAGCGGGCCATGGTGACGCTCGTGCGCGCGATGGAGGCTTGTGCCCAGCGGCAATTGTTCAAGCAGCACAAGATCAAGACCTGGGACGTGCAGCCGGAGCAACTCCCCGAAGCGCTGCGCGACACCTGCCGCACCTGTTACCTGGATGACGTGGATGGGAAGTATAAGCTGCCGTTGCAGAGTCAATTCCGGGCATTAGCCGGCTTCGGCGATCAGATGGGGCAGGCCTTCCTTCGCGATTGGCCCAAGATGAAACCGCTCTTCGATGCCGCCGATCATGCCGTGTTGGGCCACGGGTTTGAGGCGATCAAGTCCGAGCGGGTGCAGCAGCTGTCCGACGTGGTGATGAAACTCAACGGCGTGAGCGAGTCCTCGCTGCCGAAGTTTCCGACTTTGAAGCTCTAAAGAGCTGATGGCTTATGGCGTATAGCCTATGGCTGAGAGGGAGATTGGGACCGTTGAGGCAAAGGATAACTGCGCTGAAGCGTTGCTGACTGCGATCGAGAGGTGTAAAGCAAGAAGTGTCATTCAGGTTTGAAACGCTCAATATTTGGAAGAAGGCAAAAAACTACGCTTCGAAAGTATATCTAGCGACGGCGAGGTTCCCTCGCCACGAGGACTATGGATTGAGATCGCAGATGAACAGAGCCGTGAATTCTATCTGCCTCAACATTGCTGAAGGTTCGGCCAAGAGCTCGAAAAAGGCTTTTGACTATCATTTGGAAATTGCCTAGGTTCGACGGTCGAAGTCGTGGCTGCGTCCTGTCTCGCCGCGGAGCAGGCAATATCGCCGACCATGAACACAAGGCCTTGTATGATGAAGGCCAGAAGTTGGCAAAGAGCATCAACGCCTTCCGGAACGCGCTGGAGTAAAGAAAGCGGCTCCTGCTATAAGCCATTAGCTATTCGCCATAAGCTCTTGTTCACGCCACACGCCATCCGCTCCTATGGAAGTGAGAATCTACTACGAAGATACCGACTGCGGCGGCGTGGTGTATTATGCAAACTATCTCAAATACTTCGAGCGCGCGAGAACCCAGTATCTCGAAGAACGGGGCCTGTCGGTCGCCGAGTTGCGCGACAGCGGGACGCAGTTCATGGTCGTGCATGCGGAGCTCGACTATCGATCGCCGAGTCGTTATGGTGAGACCCTGATCATTGAGACAACGTTGCCGGTCGTGAGCCAAGCCTCTTTCACCGTCGCCCATGTCATGCGGGAACAGACGAGCGGGCGTCTCGTGGTCGAAGGGTCGGCCAAGCTCGTGACCGTGGATGACCGCTTGAAAGTGAAGCGGCTCGACAAATTTATCCTGGCGGCGTTACAAGGACCTCCACAGACGAGGAGTTAATGGACAAACTCGGCACATGGTTGGCAGTGACTGGCGTGGCGATCGGTTTCGTCGTGCTGGCGTGGTTGCTCTTCTCCGATAATCCCTCCGACAAGAAAAAGAAAAAACCGTAGCGCTGGCATGGCCGGTCTCGGTCTGTTCCCTTCCGCGGTCCGGCTTAGTCTGGAGGGTCGTTCTATGACGGCATCTCTCTCCGCCCTCGCACTCATCGTGGTGCTCTTTGCGATACCCGCCTGCAAGACCGGGTCCGATCCTGGCGTGACGGGGATCTATCAAACGTGGGACGATGTCGTCACACGGTGGATCGGGAAGCACAAGGAAGATCTCTATTTGGAACTTGGCCCGCCGAATCTGCATCCGAAGGAAGCGGAGGACGGTACGGTCGAAATGGTGTGGGATATGACCATCGACCGCCTGCCGGGCCAGGCCGATGAGTACAACACGCTGCCGCTCTATGGCGGCGTGGATTGCCAGCTTATTTTTTTTGCGGACAAAGAAGGGATCGTGACCAGTGGGCGGAGAAATGGGTGTGAGTGAGGCTTCATGCCTAAGCAGGGTGCGGAACTATTGCCGCTGCTGCTGCGAGAGGTATCGATACATGCCGTCCACGTTCTCGGTAAACCAGTCTGCGTAACCGTACCATTGTTCATACTGAGGCAGGCGGATGCGCGTCTTGGCCTCTTCCAGGCTCGAGCCGTTTTGAATCTGTTCGCGTACGGCAGCTCGCAACGCTTCGAGGTATTCGCGAAACAGCCGCACATGTTCTTTCGTGCCGACTTTTCCATGGCCCGGCACGAGGATATCGAAGTCTAACCGTTCGACCTGCTTCAGTGATTCGATCCATTCGTCTGGGTAGCTATCCGGCAGCGCTCGGTACGCTACCGTCTCGACGGGAATGAAATCGACGGCGAAGAGCAGACTGTTCTGCGGGATCCACAGTACCAGACTGTTGTCTGAGTGGTTTCTGCCGGTATAAATCAACTCGACATGTTTGTCTCCAAGATCGATCGTCATCCGGTCGGTGAAGGTGAGATCGGGAACCGGGGTGGTGGGATCTGCGGCCTGCAGGATTTTGGGCCGCGCGGCAGCGTGACTCACAAAGCGCGCCGTATCGGCGAAGACGCTGCCTCCGGTGATGTGGTCGTTATGGTGGTGGCTATAGATCACATATCGCACCGGTTGATCGGTGACTGTGGCAATCTTGGCCTTAAGCCATGTCGCCGCATCTGAACTGATCGGATCGGTGACGATCACCCCGTTCGACGTCACGATGAAGATGGCTTGATGTGACTGATGCCGGTACAGGTACACATCCTCGGCGAGATGCGTAATCTCATCGGCTGGACGAGGCTGCTGTGCGGAGGCAGACAAGGAAGGAAATAGGAGAGAAGCGAGGACACAGAGACGAGGCAACCATTTCGAGAAGAACATCTGAAACCGTCCATTCCACCGGTGCGTGATTCGATGAATGTCCCTTGGGCGCCTGATCAGTGTGCATGTTGCGCGACGCTGTCTTCAAGCGAAAATATTCATCTGCCGGCGGCTTCCGCGCCAGAATGCGCTGTCTCCAAGGCCCGGACAGGGTGAGGGCGCGCGAAGGGAGATCGGACTGGAGGGACGCGGACATGGTCGTCGATCTTTTCGCCGGCTCAGGGATGGGCCGCCACCTGTGGAGGGTGCAGCAGACGGTCGAGCACACCGTTCACCAGCGTCGCAACGATGCGATGACCACGTTCATCCGGATGAGCGAGGTCGAGATACAGACTGGCGTCTTGCGCGAGAATCTGACCGGCCTCGACGACGACGGCGTCATACTGGCGAGCGACGGCTCTGACGATGTCGTTGTATTCGCTATCGAGACGGAGCGGTCTTCCCCCGTGGGTCAGTTTCCAGGCCGGCAGGGTCAGTCTCGCAGTGTGTGTCGCCTCCTCCGTCGCTCCTCGTTGTTCCAAGACCACGGCAAGATATTTCCTGGCGAGATCCGAGAACCAGTTGTCCATGTTCATTGCGATCCGCAGCTCCGCTTCGGCCTGTTCATGCCGTCCGGCCTTCAGATGGGCGATGCCCGCCCGCAGATGTTCAGAGTGGGCTGGATTGTCTTGAAAGGCTATGAAGACCAACGGCACCTGCCGCTCCTGACAGAACCGTGCGATGCGCTCCAGGTTCGCCCGGTATTGTTCAGGTGAGACTCGGGTCGGTGCCGTCCTCGCGTCGACGGTCAGGTTGCCGTCTCCGGCGCTTTTCATGAGGTGGAGCTTGATCAGTACGCGTTGCAGCCCCCGGTACAGATAAATCTTTTCTCTGAAGTCCAGTCGATGCAGCAACGCTTCCCGCTCAAATTTGTCGTGACTGTCGGTGGCCGCTTCCGACGGCACGACCCTCCGATCGTTGAAACTGAATGAGGCAATCACGACATCCGGGCGTACTTCGTCGAAATGTTTGCGTAGCGCCGTATACCCTTGAAAGGACGTGTACCCGCTTACGCCCAGGTTAATGACGTCGGCGTCCGGGCGAAGATCATCCAGAACTTCCGGAAAGGCATTGCGAGTCGGTACACCCCAGCCGAAGGTGTTGGAGTCGCCGATCGCGAGGATACGTTTATGGGTCGTATCGTGGATCTGGGTCGTATCGACCGCGAAGAAGCCCTGCGCGTCGAATTCGCGCAGGTATCGAGCGGGCTCGTACCGTTGAACCTCTCCCGCGACCAACCCCTTGAAGTGCGGGCGGCGTTCCCATCCCAAGTCCGGAGTGTACTGATACCAATCAGGCTGCACCGATGCCAGGTCGGCTTGTGCTGTGAGCAGCGCTCGCGATAACCCTTCAAGGGCCAGCAATCCGACCAGGGTCAGGGCCAATCCGATCAGCGGCGCGCTTAGACGGTGCTTCATGCACGGACTCCAATCGTAGCTGATTCGCCTTGAACCTCGGACAATCTCCCGACGCCGGGTGGCGGGGAACGAGAAAAAGATCGCACATGACCGGTAAAGACCGCTGATGTGACTTAGTATTGAGGAAGAGGTCCGACTTGCCAAGCAAAGGGTAAAGTTTTGCAGAGGAAGGTCGAGGGGATATGCCGGCCCGCGATGCGAGAAGCGCACTCTCGCTCTGGGAGCCAGAGCGAGACATGGTTCGCCGGTCCCGTTAGAGCGCCGTCAGGCTATGTTAGTCCCGGTGAGGTACGGCAGGGTTGTGTAGTGATGGTGGGGACGATTCGTTGTACTCGCCGGTGAAATGATCGAAGACATCGAGGTGACCTCTGGCCTAGTCACTGGATTTACATCGGCTGGTTCTCATTCGCCCATCAGTGTGCTGACTAGGTCTTCCATGCCCTCGGCCCATAGGCGGTAGCCCCGTTCGCTGGGGTGCAGGGCGTCTGGCATGACATCCTCGGAGATTCTTCCTGCCTCGTCGAGGAAATGCCGGCTGAGGTCGAGGAAATGCACCTGGCGTTGGTCGGCGAAGACACGAAGCCGATCGTTGACGGCGCTGTTCACGCGGCGAAGCGGGTCGTCGGCCGACGCGCCTCGTGGAAACACGGCCAGCAACAAGATTTTTGTCTGCGGGAGGCGAGTGCGCAAGGTGGTCAGGATTGAGTGGACCCCCGCGGCGGTGTTTTCCGGGGGATCTTCCCGCATCGACGTGTTGTTGGTGCCGATCATCAAGATCGCCAGTTTGGGGGCAATGCCGTCGAGTTCCCCATGCTGAAGCCGCCACAAGACGGTTTCCGTGCGATCGCTGTTGAATCCCAGGTTCACCGCCCGTCGCGGCTCATAATAGCTGTTCCACACCCGGCGCCCATCCTCCTCCCACCCCTGCGTAATGGAGTCGCCGATGAACAGGAGATCAACCGAGCCTTCGCGGACGCGGGCGACGACGCGCTCATGTCGTTCAGTCCACCACGACTCGTTCTGAGGGACAGGAACGACGGCTTTCATTTGGTCGGCGGAGGCGAGCTGAGGTCCGAAAAACAGCAAGACGGTCCCTAGCCAACTCGTGAGATAGAAGGGGAGAGGGAAAGAGCGATAATGCATGGAGTCCTCCGGATATGAATGCATGATTCTTACGGCATGAAATGCGCCAGATCAACCCAGCATGGATGTGGGGATATGGGCGGTAGGAAAAAGTCTGAGAAAAAAGACTGACCGACAGGAATGTGTTCAGCAGGCAGCCATCGACGCAAAAGACCCACTCCCTGAGAATTTTTTGGATCAGCTCTGACAACAACCCTGTTGGTTGGTTCCCTTGATCGCCGAGGCCGGTGGCGCTTCTGCTGCGACGACCGGAACTCCATCTTCGGCATCCGGCGCGAGCACTAACCGCTTGAGGCGCGCCCAAGGAAAGACTGTGCCAGGATCGCTCCGTCTCGTCGGGTCGAGCTTCGCGTGGGACACCACATGTTTCAGGTTGGGATATTTGGCCCAGCAATAACGCACGATCTGCGCGGTCGCTCGGATCTGCCAGTCGGAAAAGGCGTCGCGGTCCGACTGACTATTGACCACCTCGATCCCGAGCGACCAGTGATTGACCTTGTCGGCGCCGCCGTTGACGTTCGGGTGAGAGCAGGCATTCCTGACATGCCAGGCAGCTCTAGCTTCCGGCGCGCAAGCCCACACCAACTGCCCATGCTGCGGCTCATCTTCATCCGGCAGCAGCCAGTGAAAAGACGCCTTGCCGTCCCGCATCACGGAGATGGCCCCAGCCGAGCTCGAGCCCGCCGTCGCATGAATGACCAGGGCCTTGATGCCCAAAATCGCGTCGAAGATACGGCTCGACGTGCTGTTCTCCCAATAGGCTTGAATGCCGGGATACCATACCTCGTTGAACATCACATCGGACGGGCGCCCTCGTTGCGGCAGATTGAATTGAAAGGTGGCGGGATGAGCCATGGTGGTTTCTTATTCAAGTTGTATGCATTGGAAACAGCAAGGCCTGTGCCGCGAACGGCAAAAGCTGATATCTGCACGGGTGTTGGGTAAATACGAATGGACGGATGGTGCGCGACGCAATCTGGCACAGAATCAGTGTATTCGGGCACGCCACACAGTTATCGAAACAGATACATCTCGCCGGGTAACGCGTAAGGTTTGCAGGTCCAAACAGTGGGCGCTGGATAGGCGTGAACAGCCAGGGCGTCGTCTTTGGGAGGCCTTCTTAAGGTCGCGCCGTCAAGCCCGTTTCGATCCAGGCCAGGTAGAAGAGGGCCGTGTATGGATCATAACGAGCGCGCTCGATGATCGTGTCGGACGAACCTTTGTAATCGCCGGTGCCCTGATCAAAGATATCCAGATGTAGCCTTGTATATTCGTTCTGGGCTTGAAGTTCGTGGGACGTTAGTTGGGAAGGGCAAAGGGGCATGGGGACGATATCCCATGCGTCCAGGCGCCGCAGGCACCGTATCCCGAACAAATGCGTTTCGTACCACCGGTATGATCCCTGCTCGCTTCCGCTCTGACCCTTGCCATTGGTTCGACGATGATCTGATTACTGTCCCGATTGCGGCGATCTGCGCAGCCGAATCCCGCCGACATCCTGTCCGAGTTGAATCCTCATGCCCAGTGGTTTGGTGAGATCTGTCGCGGTGGTCGAGGTCGAACCCGAGATTCGCTGGTATATCGAATTGGATACGGCAGCCTGGCTGCGGTCGAGGCATTGTTAGATGCTTCAATAGGTTGAACGGAATACTTCCAAACGATGCTCTGGTCCGGTGTTTGCTCAGTACGTATATGACATTGGGTCGTATCACCTGGGAATCGGAATGGGAATGGGAATGAGACAGGCCTTCAACTGTGAGGGTGATCGTGATGCATCTGCCGGTTGCAGGCAAGGTACGGCGGAACTGAAGGATGAAAGGACTTTGGAAGAGGAGGATTAGCCATGAAACAGATACTGACAATTCTTGGCTTCGTCGGCATCCTGGCTCTCTTCACTTCTTGCGTCGCGCACCACAGCTGCAGCAGTCAGGAAATGATGGCGATGAAAGAAAAGGGGTTTGGGATCGACGAGATCAATACACTCTGCATCAGTTATAAGATCTCAGAAGAAGCGCTCAAGACCATGTCGAAATCTCTGGAAATCGAACTCGCAAAACGCCAGGTTGGGAGTCAACCGTCGCCGACCCCCGGGCTGAATTCAGATCACGTGTCACCGCACCGCGTGGTCCAGGGACAGTCCGCAATCTGTGCCACTCCGGTCGTGTCATGCCGGCTAATGCAACCCGGCTATGTCGGAGTTCCCTGCATCTGTTATACGCCCGACGGGCAGTTCCAGGGGATGACGAGGTGATGGCGCGGTCGCGAGCGACAGGGTTTGGCAGCTCATCAAAGCACAGGCTTGTACTAGTGACTAGGGCGTCGAGACCTTGAGTCTCGACGCCCATAACGTTCCTGGCACCGTCACGGTCTCATGGTGAGGAGCACGGTAGCTATTCCCGTCCCTCTTTGCGCGCCACTGGAGTGACCCTCTTCACTGGAGTCCTCATCTGGAGGGTGCATGTCAAGTCACGATGAAGTGGGTAGCCTGTGGTGAGCGAGAATATATCGAGGGCTGGTGCTCGGCTGCGGGCGACGTGCGTCCCGGGAGTTCATAAGTCCAGCGGTCGAGTCGGCCTGCTCATCCGGCAAAGGTGATGTGAGCCAAGAAACCAACATCAGGATCGAACAGCGGTGGACGGCAGCGGGCAGTCGCACCCGTCGGCTCTCCCTTGCAGGATGGTCATGGTTGCATGGTGGATGAGCAATACTATTCATCCAGCCCGGCCAGGTCTTCTTGTTTCCCGGTTCCAGGCTAGCTGGAGGACATGGCTTCGGCATTCTGCCAGTTCCCGAGCACTGTCGCCGGTGCGCCGTTGTGATTATAACTCGCCAGAAACGCCTCGGCGATGCCCTTGCGGATGTTCTTGTACTTCTCCCAATTAAACTGGCACAGGAATTCGGCGGCTGCCTGTGCGCCCCGTGCGAAGAGATCGATCTTGGCCGGGTCCGTCATCGAGAAATCGAGCCAGTTGTGATCGTCGGTGTCGATCATAGCTACCAAGTGTTTGTAATCTGGATTCCGTGAGATGAAATCGAAGTCGAGGGTGTGTCGAGCCGCGTCGAAGACCGCGCCGAGCAATTGCGACGGTTTGGTGACGGTGGCGGGTTTCTGGCGATCGATGCCCATCTTCGCACCGAAGGTCGGTGAGGTCGGCACGCGGTAGGGTTGGTGAAAGAGGTTGATGGGAAAGTTCGACATGATGCCGCCGTCCATGAACATGACGTTGTCGGGAGGCTGACCGTCGTAGTCGGCGAGATCTTTCCACTTGGCTCTGTCCTGCGGGCAGCCGCTGACTCGGAACGGATGAAAGAAGAAGGGAATGGACATCGAGGCGCGGGCGAAACTGGCGGGATTCACTCTATCCGGGTCGGCCCAATAGAGCTCGGCCATGCGGGGGAATTCGACTTTAGTTTCGGTCGTAATGTCGGCCGCGACCATGATGAGTCTACCGAAGGCATCGTCGCCTTTAATTTCTGCATCCGTACGGCTCTCACGGAGCCGCAGACCATGCGGGACGGTTCGGAGCCGGTTTAGGAGGTCGGCGTTCGTCCTGACGCCGGCCCGTCTCAGTTGATCCGTCAGCCACTCAAAAAACTTCTCGCCCGGGTTCAATCCCAAGTCATCGGTGAGGTTGTCCACGACTTGCAGGGCTTTCCAGAGGAGTTTCGCCATGCCGACCTTTCCTAGGGCGGCGCGAGAAAAGTCGCGGGCATCCTGATCGCCGTCGATGAACGTCGCCATCGGCATCTCGGCTAGCACGCGTAGGAGCTTCTCGCTCTTCGCTTCCTCCGGGGGACCTAAGGCGGCGATCATCAATGCGTTGATCGATCCTGCGGAGGTCCCGCCGACACCCAGGAATCGGATACCGGCCTGTTCCAACACGTAGGTGTAGCCGGTAAGGGCGATGCCAAGCACGCCGCCGCCCTCCATGACGAGATCCACATATTGCAGGCCATTCGCATCGACGATGTCAGAAATCTCTTTCCCTGCACAGGCTGCTTTGGCATTGCGGACAGCTGCTTGCACCGCGAGATGAGCGGTAAACTGTTCAATGGTCGCCATAGAATCCTCCTAGGAATAACAGTATGGAGGCGCTGATCTGAGTACATAAGAATCATTCTGACGACGAGTCCGGCCAGGCTCAGATAGAGTCCGCTCGTGAACCACAGTTTGATGACCGTTGCGCCGCTGGATACCTGTATCCATACGTTCTGAATGCGACTCTCATGTGAGGAGAGGTAGTGACGGAGCTGCACCAATTGAATAAGGTTTTCCGTCCACTCGGCCGTCAGGATCATCGCAAGTGGCACTGCAATCCATGCTCCGTGGAATGGACGCCCCAATGTTGCCCAGACCCACCACAGGCTGGCCGCAAGCGCTCCTCCATACACAAGGGGAAAAAGTAAATCCAGGATGAAAAACTTCTCCTCGGCTTGGCGTCCCACGCATGTGAGCCAATCCCAGTATTCCTTTGCGGCTGGTTTGCCATAGCCAAACCAGCGCAGGTTCAGCGGCTTGGGTGCGTCCTCTTTCCCGAGGGTCAGCTGGTTTGCGGCGGCAGCGCGACCACTCACGTCAGACAGGGCATGCCCGCCACCCAGCACCAGTTCAGCGGGGAAGCCAACTGCGAGCCATGTTTTGAGGATCATCGGTGCCATGGTGTGAATTCCAAGTTCTCACTCCATGTGGTGAGCAAAACCGATGCCTGGATGGGGAGAAAGTGACGCTGCTGTGGGAGCTGGTTTTCAGAGCGCAAAGTGGAGACCGGTGTGCAGAGGCTTCAGGTCAGTATCAGAAGCGATACCGCGTCGTATCGAAAGGGATACGGCGGATTCTTGCGTAGCGGTTAGCTGCGAGAAAAGTGAGCTCGTTGGTGTAGCCACCGATTGGCGAATTGAATTTCCAGCGGGCACAGCAGGAGCCTATCAGGGGAGGAATGGGACGCCCGTAACAACCAGCCTTCGCTGCGTTTTGCGCAATTCTGGTTGCCTGCGGGGTCAGCGCGAAGGTGTATGTATGTCGAGCGACTCGATATTGATGGATGGAGAAGCGTCTGCACGAGCAGCGCGGAGGGCCGCACGACGGAGCCAGTGATGTTACTGCAGCCGCGAGCCATTGGGATTTTGCTTCATGGCCTCTTCATCTCTTCGTATGGGGTAATAGACCTTCTTCGCGTTGAGTTCGTAGAACACCGTGCCATGGATTCCATTCATTTCGCGTTTTGGAATTCGACGCTCCCATATGTTCGTGAATAGTTTGTCCAAGACCGCGGCACAGTGCCTATTGGAGCAAGCAATCCATCAAGCTTCGGCCCGAAGCACATCTGGGCCAATCAACGGAGTCCGCGGCGATCCAGATGGTTCATTGGAGTTGAGCAATAGCGCGGTAATTCCAATCCTATGACTCATCGACTAGCCTGTCTTGGCGAAGGCGGCCAGCTTTCGAACCACCACTACATCATCAGGCAGCGTGAGCGCCTTCTCCGCCCTGGCCAAGGCCAGGCGAGCATGATGTGTTGCCGCCTCCCGCATCGTGGCATCTCCGATCGACGCGAGCGATTCAAAGGCTTTCAGCAGCCGCGTCACGACTTCGATGGTACCGGCTCCGTCGCGCGCAATTGATGTGAAGGCATCGTCGAACATATCCCGCACCGAGAGTTCCGGAATCGACACACGATCACAGTCAACCGGTCGCTCCTCGCCTTTGCCGGCCGGCTCGTTCCAGAGCGCGAAGAGCCTGACGAACCTTCCAATGATGTCGATGGCGGTACCAGGATCATTGACGGCGGGGGACAGGGCTCGGCTGGCGATCTCGGACAGCACCACCAGACCGAATCGAGGATCTTCATCGAAAACCCTTCCATGCCCGATCAGGAAGGCGTCTGCAATCTGGCCGTGATCGATCTCGGAGAGATCTCCTGAATCTGCCGCCACATAGGCAAGTGCTCGGTTCGGGGCCAGAAAGGTGCCGGGTAACACTGCGACGGAAATACGCAATTGAGATTTCTCCGCTTTTCGCTGCAATGCGGTCACATCGATCTGCTGGACATAGCCGATCGACTCCGCATAAATGGCTTGGCCACCGTCCTGATGCGCTGAAGCAGGCATGCCGCGAAGGGTCGGCGCTGATCGCCGGCGTCGCATCGATGCGGCCGCGGCCACCTCCACCTTCTCGATTGTGGCGCCGAGGCGGCCAAGTCGTGCGATACGGTCCACCCAGGCCACGAAGGTTACGATCACAATGGCGAACGTGATCAACGTCAGGGTGAAGAGCGCGAACCGACCCGATTTATCGTAATAGCCATTTTGTAAGGCGATCAGCGCGACGATACTGAAGATGAAGGCTCCGATAAAGGTCGAGAGCGCGTTCTGGGAGACATCGTCGGCAATGATGAGCGCAAATGAACGTGGCGTGGCGGTGGTGCTGGCCGACGCATAGGCGGAAACCATGGATGCCACGGCGAACGTGGCGATAACGAGCATGCTGGCGGAGATGATTTTCAGCAGGGTTTCGAGTGACTGTGTAGTAATGTCCAGCACGAGGTGGCCGATATCGGCCCGGTCCATCATCATCGCGAGGAAGACGCCGGCTACGGAGAGTACGCACATGAAGAGCGGCCTGATCCACAGCCGCTCCTTGATGCGGTTCAGTAGAAACTTTAATCGATCGCCCATTGTTGCGCTCCTCTGGTGGTACGGGAGGACTGTCCCCACGTGACAAACGACGGATTGGGTCTCTGGTAGATCGGTCCATGATGGCGACGGGCAGTTCCATAAGAGCTAGTAGTCAAGGAGCACCTGGTTGGACGGGCGCTGCGAATGTTCGCTACCAAGAAGATTGTGAACGGCCTGTCGCTTGCGCACTGCGCATGGAAGGGATTGTGGAGGTGGTTGGGTGGGGAAGCAAGTGTCGTGCGGCCCAATATTCGGAGATATGCCTGTGCAACTGGCCTCACGGAGCAGCGCACTCGGCCCCAGGCTGGAGCAGAGGCGTTGAAATTCGAAGATCTGCACAACCTGCGTTCATGCGTCATGGATAGTTCGGGATTGCGTGCCCATTCGTTTTGAGCCCGTTAGGTATGCGGTGACCCAAGGCAGTTCATAGTCGAGCCTCAGCCCGGACGAATGGGATCTTGATCGCCTAAGGAATATACATGACTACACGAACCAGTTGAACTATGACTCCCCAGATGCCATCTGGGACAGGACCTTCACCTCCGTACTGTGTGCTATTCGATCGGCCAGCGGAGCCGGTCGCTGGTGGTCGATTCAAAGACAGGTCACCCGCGAATTTTTACTCACGCTGTGGTGAGGTCGGCTCTATCGAAGACTCGCGATTTCCAATCTGTGTTCAGCTGGGCCCAGGGTGCTTCTCGGAGAAAACCAGAAGGGTCGACTTTCCCTGCAGTGAACGGAGGAGTGGGGACAGGCACGTTACATGGCCCATCCCCACTGTTTTCGGCCGGTCTATCTTAAATCCTGATGGGTCTTTTCCGGAGCGTTAAAAGCTGGATCTGGCAGGCTTTTGAGCTTGACCACGGCCTCTGCGTCGCCTCGTGAGGTCATTTGTGCCGCAATGTTATCACCGACCTTGGGCAGCCCCTGAATGTTGGTGGTCGGTGTGACCGTCACGTGGATTTCCGATCCGTCCGGTTGTTTAATCCAATAGGATTCTTCGATCCGCACAATCTCACCGGTGACAGTCCGACAGGGTTCATTGGTCGTACAGGTCTTTGTGGGAGGAAACTTCATTGACGTGAGAGATTGGCCGCTCTGGGATTGATGGCCTTGGTCTGCCTGGGCCGCGGGCATGATCGGTAAGGCGAGAAGGGCCAAGGCTGCAAACATTGGTATGCGACGTAATTTCATCCTGCACCTCCAAAGAGATTGAAAGGGTTTTGCCTAATTGATATGGCTCGAGTGAATCGAAGAACGTAGCCCGAGAGCAAGGCCATCGGCCGCCTCCGCTAAGGTTGGCCTTATAGTCTCCGCATCACAGGAAACGCCATGGTCGGCTTCACACATCACGATTCCAGAATCTTCACTGTGCGCGTCTATCGCGGAGGGTGATACTAGGAGAAGCCCCAGTCGACCCAAAGGGCCTGATTCCAAAAAGGGATCCGGTTGGAGCAGAAGAGAGGCTAGTCTTATAATTACTCAATGATGGCCGGCTCAGCCTGTTTCTGACACCGACCGACTGTCGAGTGGTGAAAAGAGGCGATGTCAACTAACCGATGACTACCCTGCCGAAAGGTGTCGTGAAGCAGTTATTGAACTGTTTAACTTGGTGTGCGGCTCGGCGTGCGAAATCCTTCCCCTGGTTGACCATCGACGAATGACCGTATCCTTGGCGCTTCACGAGATACACGTCACGCGCTCGCTACCCCCTCCGCCCCAATCTCTCCCCAGTCATCACCTCCGCCACGTTCTGCCCGTTCACCAAGACATCGGCAGGGATTCGCGAGAATTTAAGGGGTCTTGTATCTTGGGAGTGAACATTGGCAGGGTACGGTCGATGATCAACTGGGTGTGAGAGACCGATGGGGTCGAGGTCTGAGAAGACCGTGGGTCAGCAAGGGTCCTCACATTCCCTATCCGCAGAGTCCGAACAGTTGCGTGGGTGTTGAAACCCGCATGACGCAAGACTGGGCCCGCTTGGCGGAGAATCTCTTGGAGGAGAATCTGATGAGTCGTCCGATGTATGTGGGCATTGATGTCTCGAAAGCGCAATTGGACGTGTCCAGCTCTCCCACACCCGAGTTGGAGGGCCCCCGGCTGCCGAATACCACCGCGGGCATTGCGCACCTTGTCGCCAGCCTGCGACCGCTGCAGCCGAGCTTCATTGTACTGGAGGCCACCAGGGGCCTGGAACGGCCGCTGGTCCGGGCGTTGGTCACAGCGGCACTGCCCGTCGTGGTCATCAACCCACGGCAGGTACGGGAGTTTGCGAAGGCGACTGGCCGCTTGGCCAAGACGGATGGGATTGATGCCCAGGTGCTGGCACGCTTTGCCGAGGCGGTCAAGCCCGCCTTGCGCCAGGTCCCTGATTCCGCCGTGCAGGCCTTGGCGGCACTGATGGCTCGACGGCGCCAACTCGTCGAGATGGTGACCGCAGAAAAGAATCGTCTGAGCCGGGCCGTTCGGTCCGTCCGCAGACGGATTCAGGCTCACCTCACTTGGTTGACGGCCGAAGTGGCGCGGGTTGAGGAGGAGTTGGATCAGGCCATCCAGCAGAGCCCCATCTGGCGGGAGCAAGAAGACCTGTTGCAGAGTGCGCCGGGCATCGGCCCCGTGGTCACTCGAACGGTCTTGGCCGATCTGCCCGAGTTGGGCACCTTAACCCGCAAGCAAATTGCCGCGTTGGTCGGAGTCGCCCCGCTGAACCGAGACAGCGGCACGTGGCGGGACAAACGGACGGTGTGGGGTGGACGGGCTCAGGTGCGGGCGGTGGTGTATATGGCCGCGGTGGTGGCTGCCCGCTTCAATCCCGTGATTCGGGCCTTCTATCAGCGGCTGTGCGCCAAGGGTAAAGCGAAGAAGGGGGCGCTGACCGCCTGGATGCGTAAGTTACTCACGATCCTCAATGCGATGCGGAAAAGTGGGACACCGTGGCGAGGGATCGTCGTTCAACACGCTTGACACGCAAGACAGTTGCTGACCCCTTTGAGCGGCACCGCTGCCTCGGCCCATCGTCTTGAGCGCTGAGGAGTTTCATTAAGATCCAAGAAGTTGTCAAGACAGCTGACACGACTACGGGCGGTCATACAGAGGTCCGTCCATCCGGTCTATATCTGACTTGGAGCAGTTAAGCCTCCTACCTAACCCATCGGTCGGACCTCGACTCTCCTCGCCCGCCTCTGTGGAGCACGTGGTATCGATTGTTGTGGTGCTACTTTCTTATGGACGAGGAGTTCGTGAATGGTTCTGATGTACTAGCGATTCTGAGGGAGATGGGGCCCAAACAAAGGCTGACATCTATGGGGGCTCATTGGCCTAGCGATCACAGTTGCCTGACAGCTATGCATCACGAGGCAGAGAGGTTGATGTGCGACTACCTTGGGCCGTCATAGTAACCCTTGACCATTGACGAGTAACGGATGCGCTTCACGCGCTCCCTATCCACTTCGCCATCTTCTGTCCGTTCATGAAGACCAATCCCTACGTTTGAATCTGGTGTCAAGCCACGAAGGTAAATGGCCGGCAGGTTGATGGGAATGACGAAGTTCAAATGCGTGGCCCGAAAGCCGCGTCCACGCGATTCAGCGAGGTATGCACGGATGTCTGGTACCAAGCCTATTTTCTCGATGGCTATCGGTAGACTTCTTTTCGATCCCCGATTTTGAGAATAAGGATGACCAGTTCTCTGTCTTGAATCGTGTAGACGATTCGGTAGTCGCCTTCGCGGATGCGATACAAATCATCCTTGCCGGCGAGTTTCTTGACGCCAGTCGGCCGCGGATCGTTCTGCAAGGCCTTCATACGTTTAACGAGGCGTTTTTGAATGACAGAAGGGAAGGAGCGAAGCTGTCGTTCCGCTGGATGAGCGAGGAGGACCGAGTAGGTCATACTCTGCTACAGGCCGAGATCCTTGAGTATCGTATCCAGCGACTTTACGCCTTTTTTCTTGGTCTCAGCCAGCGCGGCGCGGGCATCGACGAGATCGACCCGATCTTCCAATTCCTCGAGGAGTCGCAGGTCTTCAATCGGCACCACCGCAGCGACTTCTTTTCCGCGTCGACGCACCACGACGCGTTCTTTTCCATAGGCTGCGCGATTGATCGTATCCGCGAATCCTTCTCTCGCTTTACTGGCCGGCAGATGCGCCATGGCACCCTCCATCACGTTTAGATGTACGAATTGTACTAAGCGTACTAAATGTACATTGACCTTCCCTCGAGGTCAAGCAATGGAGACGTTGCGATTCACCTTCCGCCTCTATCCTCCGTGCTTCACGTAGGACGCTGCACGCAGTTCCTACCCCCTCCGCCCCAATCCCTCCCCCGTCATCACCTCCGCCACGTTCTGACCATTCACGAAGACATCGGCGAGCGTGCGGCCGTACACATCGTGGCCGTGGGGGACGATGGTGATCGTGCCTTCCTGCATCAGTTGCTCCAATCGCAACGCAGCTTCTCGGCCGCCTGCTTCCGACAACTCCGGGGCGTTGTAGCCGCGAATACGGATGCGATCGGTGCCATAGCGGATCGTATCGCCATCGACGGTACGGACTTGCCAGGGTTCCACGGTTCGCTCGAAACTTCCTACCGGCAGTGCGTGACGTGAGAGTGACCGAAGGCCTTTGTTGTGAAAGCGCGATTTCTTCGTGAACGGGTTCTTGTGCGGCCGCGGCCCGCGTTCATGGTGCCCGCGCCGATACCGTTGCGCCTGATGTTGAGGCAGCGCCGGGCGTTCTTCCGGCTTCAGGCCCCAACAGTCATGACAGTGAAACGGACTCGGATCTCTGGGGGTTTCCGGGGTGTAGGTATGTAACGTAGAACGACTTTCTTCCACCGCGCTGAGGACTGGAGAGGCGGGTGACGTCACGAGGAACAGGAGAAGCAACCGGCTCAAGGTGCGTGAGTCGGGTACAATCGTGTGCAGCATGTGAAGGGTCCTCCATTGTTCTGGCGCTAGACGAAGCATGCTCCATGCCATCGGGACGTTGCTGAGGAGGCGCGGTTGACAAGCCGAAAAACCGCGTGATCAAATGCCCCTCGGATGGGGAGCTTTTGGCCGATAGCCGATAGCGTATCGCAGAATTCCCGATACTCTTCTCTTCTTGCTATCAGGCGATATGCCATTTGCTCTTATCTTTAAGGACTTACGAACTACTACAGGAGAGCCGCTCATGGATATGTTTGGAAAAGTGGGGCTGGTCGAGGTGCCGATCTTGATTGCTCCCGATCAGAAGGCCTGGATGGATCGCATGATCAAGGAAGGCAAGATCGCAATTCCTCCCGGCGGGACGTTGGAGAAAGGCTCCCTCTATTCGATGTTTGTCCGCATGCTCCTGCACAACGCGATGGAAGAGCAGAAGCGCCAAGAAGTGTTGGATGCGGAGGACGAGGACGACGACGAATAGGTCAGGATGCTGGACAGGGTCCCCGGCGTCCACAGGTAGAGGGTCTGTATCCGAATGGATGCATTTCGTATCGAAACCGATACGAAATGCATCTCACGCCAGGCATGTCACGAGCGATGATCCTAGAGGTTCTTGAATGCGGCCTGGGCGGCACTGATGGTGCGGTCGATTTCCTTGGGCGTATGGGCGACCGACATGAATGCGGCTTCGAACTGTGACGGGGCCAGATAGATCCCAGCGTCCAGCATTTGGTGAAAGAATTTCGCGTAGGCCTTCATGTCAGACTTCTTGGCCGATGCCCAGTCCACAACCGGCCCCTGAGTAAAGAACGCACACATCATTGAGCTGACGCGAGTTTGGGTGAGTGAGACCCCGGCTTTTCGCGCGGCGTGGCCCAGTCCCTCGGCTAGGGCGATGGATCGCTGTTCGAGTTGTTCATAGGTACCGGGCTTCTTGAGGCGCTTCAGCGTTTCGATGCCGGCTGTGACAGCCAGCGGATTGCCTGACAAGGTGCCTGCTTGATAGACCGGTCCGGATGGCGCAATCATCTTCATAATGTCCTTCGCGCCGCCGTAGGCACCCACCGGAAGTCCCCCGCCGATAATTTTCCCTAAGATCGTAAGATCGGGCTTGATACCGTACAGCGTTTGCGCGCCGCCGTATTGCACACGGAATCCGGAGATGACTTCGTCGAAAATCAGCAGCATGCCGTGCGCATCGGTGAGTGTCCGTAGGGCCTGCAGGAATTCCGGCGAGGGCGGGATTACACCCATGTTGCCGGCGATCGGCTCGACGATGACACAGGCGAGCTGACGGTAGTGTTTCTTGATCAGCTTCTCGACGGTAGCCAGGTCATTATAGGGCGCGGTCAAGGTGTGTTTCGTGAAATCTTCCGGCACGCCGGGACAGTCCGGAATCCCGAGTGTCGTGAGGCCTGACCCTGCCTTCGCCAGCAAGTAGTCGCTGTGCCCGTGGTAGCAGCCTTCGAATTTGAGGACCCCATCGCGTTTGGTATAGGCGCGGGCGACTCGAATGGCGCTCATGACCGCTTCAGTCCCTGAACTCACCAGCCGCACCAGTTCCATGGACGGCAAGGCCTCGCGGATCATGGTGGCTAGGTGAATTTCCAACTCCGTCGGCGCGCCGTAACTCGTTCCATTCGCGGCGGCCTGTTGAATCGCCTTGGTCACCGTGGTGGGCGCGTGACCGAGAATCATGGGCCCCCAAGACAAGACGTAATCGATGTAGCTATTCCCGTCGACGTCGTAGAGGCGCGAGCCTTTAGCGCGTGCGATGAAACGAGGCTGTCCGCCCACCGAGCGAAAGGCTCGAACCGGGCTGTTCACCCCCCCGGGAATGATGCGTTGCGCGTCTGCGAAGAGTTGTTCCGATCGTTGTGTTTTCATGGGTCTCTTTCATCGAGCCGTGAGTTGGGGCGCCAACCTACCACGGGAAATTAAAAACGGTCAATTGTAGAGGAGTGTAGACGCCTTTCCCTGAAGCGGGGCCGGTATTCTGCCCCTCGACGATTCGATACAGCCGGTTATCTGAATAGATACATCATCGATGAACTCGCACTGCGTTTAGGCAATGTTAGCACAAATAAACAATGAGTTAGCTGTCCCAGTCTCAATGGCGCAGGTTTTGCTGATGGGAGGGGTGGATACCGCTGCGTAGGAGAATCATATGAAAGTGATCTGTTCCTGGTGCCAGAGCGAGGGCCAGCCGGGGTTAGTGCGAGAGAAGGCTCCGCTCGCTGATCTACGCGAGACCCATGGGATCTGTACCGTCCACCTCCAGCAAATGGGGGTCGGCCCGGATCCGCTAGTTCCTAGTTATGACGAAACATCGCTGTCACGCCATGAGTCCGGCGTCATCCGCCGAAGGTCGCTCCCCGCCGTGCTTGTTATGAATGAGCGACGCGTCCCCGGTCATCCCCACCCGCTCTCAGCGGCTTTGAGGCTCTCCAGCTAAGCGAGACAAAAAACGTCAATCATTGCCGGAATGACACGCTATTGACGGCATGAAGGAATAAGTTCGTTTGGTTGAAACGATGCATCACATTGAAAATCTGTCATATTTTGTTTGTTTATGACTGCTGGTGTGACTCTTGCGCCCCTAAGGTCGATAGTTGGACTACCAAGAAGGAGTATTCCTGTGAAAGTGCTCTGTGCCTGGTGTGTGCGAGACGGGAGGCCGGCGTATCTGCGCGAGAAATTGCCGCTGGACGATCCCAGTGAAACGCACGGACTCTGTGGTGATCATTTCACCTCGCTGAGTGCGAGTGTGGGACAAGTTGTCACATCGAGAGTCTGGCTAATTTCACGCGTGAATGACTTCTCCTGGGGACTCACGCGGTGGGCGCAACGAATGATCGAGCGATTCTGCTCTCTACTCGTCACCGATATCGAGCGGTAGCCCGGCACCCGAGAACGGGTGCCGGGAATCGGATCCTACCCGAGTTTCCCTCGCAAGAGATTCACTCCCTGTTCAATTAATTTCATATCCGGCATCTTGCCGTCCGGCGTCAGCTTATCGATCAATCCGGGAAGCAGATTGGCCAGTTGACCGCCGGCCGCTTCCGGGCTCATTCCGGCCTGGGACGCCAATTGTTTGAGGAGGTCGCCACCCAGGCCCTGTTGGACCTGCTCAGCGGAAATCGGCAAGTTCTTCCCTGTGCCGACCCAGGAGTTGACGATGTCCCCCAGGCCGTGTTTCTGAAAGGCCTGAATGAGTCCGCTGAGTCCACCGATGGAACTATTCTGCCCCAGCAGGCGCACCACGGCTTGCATGAGCGGATTCTGTTCGCTGCTGCCCCCCATCATGCCGGCCGCTGTCTGTCCGAGTTGATCGAGAAGACCCATCGTAACCTCCTTGTGTGTATCGAAACCGCGCATCACCTATGGCGAGGATTTTTTCGATTTCCTGACCGGCGTGGATTTCGCCGCCTTGCGCTCCATGGCCAAGGGCGGCGCGAACCAATTGTGGCGGGTGCGCTTGTGGCGATCCGAGACGGCCAGTACGGCGTGAAAGGGCAGGCCGTTTCCCGTTGCCTCGTCGGATTCTTTCAGGCTCCAGGCTTCTCCGGCTTCGCTCAGAATTTCGACGAAGGTTTCAAAGTCATCCTCTTCATCGGGTTTCGTCAGCACTTGGTCGGCATCCGTGACCACCACGAGGTAGCCTTTGGCCGGCAGCCAGTCCAGGTCGGCCAAACATTCTTCGAGGGCATCCCAGTTGTGGCCGAAATATTCCGGAAACGAAAAAACCCGGCTGAACTCACCCAGCAGGCCCGCCTTCGTTTTACATTTCTTGCCGGATATGGTTTTGGTCATGAAGTGGGCTGGGACCGAGAGTATGGTATCGAGTGCCTCTCCTTCGGCGTGCACCAGGAGATGTGCCCATGGTTTCTTGATCGATTGGAGGGCGATGAGAGACATGTATCCTCAATTCATCGGAATAAATGTACGGTAGTGATCGGCGGTGTAATAGGCCTTGCCGGTGCGTTGTTCGATGACGATCCGTTCGGCCCCTCGATTCTTCCCCGGCACTTTTGGATGCACATCATATTCGCGATAGCGACCGCTCGGCAGCACGCGCTCACGATTCTGAAAGGTGCGTCCCCCTACGTATCCAGGCGGCGGGTCACCATGCCTTGTCTCAATGGCGCTCAGGGTGTCCCGCGCGGAGAGGGGAATGGCTGCCTGGACGTCCCGCGGATTGGTCTCGGGGCCGGCGCGTACGGAACCGTTCTGTGTGTGCGGCGCTTGCTCAGGGGGAGCCGTGAGGATCGGCGTCGGCGCATCGAGGGCCGTCCGGCCCGGTTCCATTGCAAAGGAGGGGCCCACCGACAGGGCGATCGTCGCGCAGAGCCAGAGGAGAAGGTGCGTGATGCGTCGAATGAACATAACGATTCACAACCGGTGGCATCAACAGGGATGACCCTAACATGTCACATGGGAGGGGTCAACGCCGTCCCGCGCGAGGGGTTGGAGCGAGGCCTCGCTAGATGCTGTCGTGAGTCATTTCCGTTCCGTGCATGCGGGTAAACAATTCCCAGTCGAACGGTTTGGGTGAGACGGCGTGAAGAGGAATCGTTTCGAGCCGGTTCGAATCGTGATACGCCACCATGCAGCCGACGATGGTGTCCGGTTGTTCGACCAGCCGGCGGACGGTTTCATAGGCGAGGTGTTGCGCGATCATTTTATCCTCCGGCGTCGGGGGGGCGCCTCGGAGTGTATGCCCCAAGATCGTCGCCTTCGTGGCAGAAGCCAAGGAATAGTATCCGGCCGTCTCCCGACGTTGCGGCCAGGCTGCGATGGTGTTCGCGACATATTCGACCAGCCCGTGGACACCGCCTTCCCGGTGATGCCGGTGAGGTGTGCGCTCCGCCACGACAAAGATGTGGCTCTTGTTGGGCACCCCCAACGTGCGTTTTAAGGTGCCCAGCACAATCTCTTCGATGTACGCATCGGGATCGGGGTGCTCATTCACGAGTATGCCCTCCGCTCGGGCCTGATAGGCGCTGGCGAGGGCCAGGTGACCCGATCCGGCGCCCATGACCTCCACAAAAAAGATGCTGCCCATGGCGGCGCTGGTTGCCTTGAGGGATTCAATGGATTGATTCGCCAGGGCGATTGCCGAATGAAAGCCCAATGAGGTCGTGCCGGCGATGTTGTTGTCGATCGTGCCGGGAATGCCGACGACCTGCACTCCGTAGGTTTCATGAATCGCCCGGGCGCCTCGCAGGCTGCCGTCACCGCCCAACACCACGAGCGCCGAATCTTCGAGATAGGGCGCCAGCGAGCGCATGGCGGCGCGTTGCACCTGCTCGTCTTTGAAATCTTCGAAACGACTGCTGCCGATAGGGCTGCTGGCATGGCTGCTCATGCCGCGCGTGTCTTCCTCGGTGACGGTATCGATCCAGTTGTTGGCCAGCCCGAGGAAGCCGTGCCGGACGAAGAAGACATCCAGGCCGAAGCGGTTCCCGGTCACGCGAAGTTCTTTCAACGCCGCCCCGCCGCCTGCGAAATCTCCGCCCGATACCAGCGCGAGGAGGCGCTTGATCCGCTGCGGTTTGAGCGTCACACGCTGACTCCGTTCGCGCTCGACGGTCACCCAGGCTTCGCGGGCGACCCGTTCGCTTTCAATCAAGCCGACGGCGGTGGAATACCCGGAGAGTTTGCCGTTCTCCAACGTGAGAAGGACGACATTGTCCTGTCCTTCTTTGTATTCGCCGAATTCTGAAAACGCTTCGCGGAACGGACGCGGGTCCAGATAGATGCGCAGCGCGCGCAGGGTCGAACTGTGGGTGTAGAGGCACAAGACCTCTCCGGGATGGGATCGGCCGAGCCGGTGCAGGCCGTCGATGACATCGATATAGAGGTCGAAGAACGAATGCCCGCCCGGGTAGCTATAGAAGGGATGTTTGATGAGACGTTTGGCGGTCTTTGCATCGACGCCGAAGGCCTGGGCCGCTGCCTCGACCTCCGCCTGCTTTTCCATACCGGTGGCCCAACCGAAATCCTGCGATTCCAATGTCGGCTCGACGTGAGGGTGCACGGCATCCGCTCGATCAGGGATCAACGCCTTCGTGATTCGCCGGCAGAGTTGTTCCGTGTTCGGGCTGTGGCTGATGAGGTGGAGGAAGGTGCGCGGATCCAAATAATTGCGCAACTGCAGATAACCCAATTGCTGTCCGACCACGCCCACCATACGTGCCAACGCCGCTCCGACGGCTTCCGCTCTGGGCACACCGCGCTCGATATCCAGGACGTTGGCCAGCCGTCGCCCGACCCGATGGGTCTTACTCTCGACTTCCGAGACGCCATGACGCATCGTGAGAAACAGCGTGCGGTCGCCGAGGTCACGAGGGAGCAGCCAGAACCGGTCATCACCCAAATCCAAGACTATGCGGCCTTCGGCCAACTGCGGGGTCAGATGGGCGCGCGGCACGATGGCAACCGGACGGCGATGGGTGGGTTTTGGGGTTGCGCCGATCGGCGCGCGATACAACGGCGCGAGTTCCCCGCGAGCCAGGAGCCAATTCCAAGCGGCAAAGAACACCAGCGGATCGTTGTGGCAGGCGTCGGCAATCAACTCTTGACGTGCCGCGCGATAGGCTTCGGCGTCGGGCAGACCGGCCTGTGTCACCTGGATGAACGATCTGATCCTGCCGGTCGCTTCCTCCGCCCGCTGCCGCCGGTCGGTAGACGGCGGGGGTGGCGGGGGCAGCACGAACTGGCCGCTCGATAGACGCTGCGTGAGCGCTTCCCCATAGGCCAACAGGCCATTGATCGTGACAAAGTCCAACTGATCGGTTGTCTGACTGTCCGATGCGCTCATGCGTGTCCTCGCGTGCCGGTTCGTAAGTATATTCTAATGAGATCGGCGTCCGTGGTCTCTGAGAGGGATGTGGATGTTCTTTTGCGGCATAGTGTTGGGTTTGTTAGAATGATCCATTGCCGACCGAACGACGGACGCATCCAGTCTCACCTTTCACGTACAAGATGGTGTGCCGGGCCTATCTTGTCAAGACAGAAGAACAGCGCCATGCGAAAAGCGAAAATCGTATGCACCATCGGTCCGGCGAGCGATGGTGCCGTCGTTCTTGAGCGACTCATTCAAAGCGGCATGAATGCGGCTCGTTTAAATTTTTCTCATGGTACGCATGAATCGCATGGGCGGGCGATCAAGGCTATCCGCGACACGGCCGCCCGTCACGGGATGGCGGTCGCAATTATCCAAGACCTGCAGGGGCCGCGCATTCGCGTCGGCGAAATCGAGGGCGCGCTGGAGCTCATTGCCGGTCAGCGAGTTCGGTTACGGACTATGTCCTTGCGATCCGGCGGGCAGATTGGTGCCAGAACGGTGATCGCCACGGACGGGGTGCAGGATATTCCCGTCACCTATCAGGCGCTGACCAGGGACATTCGGCCCGGGGCCAAAATACTGATCGATGATGGACTGGTTGAATTGACGGCGGATCGAATCGTCGATGGTGCGGTAGAGTGTACGGTGTCGGCCGGCGGACGCGTGACGTCTCACAAGGGCATGAATCTGCCCGGCACGGTCGTGAGCGCTCCGACCTTGACGGAGAAAGATCGGGAAGATGTGCGCTTCGGTGTGGCGCAGGGCGTGGATTATATCGCCCTGTCGTTTGTTCGTGGAGCGGAGGATGTCATCGCCGCCAAGCAATTAATTGCCGAGTGCGGCGGGGATGTCCCGGTCATTGCCAAGATTGAGCGGCAAGAGGCGGTGACGGAGTTGGAGCCCATCCTCGCTCATGCGGATGGGGTCATGGTGGCGCGTGGGGATTTGGGGGTCGAATTGGGGCCGGAGGCCGTGCCGGTGTGGCAGAAACGGATTATCGCGACCGCCAATCGCCATCGGCGTCTGGTCATCACGGCCACGCAGATGCTGGAGTCGATGACGCAACATATGCGGCCGACCAGGGCGGAAGCCTCAGATGTGGCCAATGCCGTGTTCGATGGGACCGATGCGGTGATGTTGTCCGCCGAAACGGCAGTGGGGCAGTATCCGGTTGAAGTGGTGCAGGTGATGGATCGCATCATACGGGCGGCCGAGGTCGAGACGGGGCCGGGTTTCATCCGTCGCTCGCAGGGTGAGCCGGGGCAGGGTTCGATCCCGGAAGCCATCTCGTTGTCGGCTTCCTCGGCTGCGTCGGCGATCGGGGCGGGCGCGATTGTGGCCTTCAGCGAGCGTGGCATGACGGCGCGCTTGGTATCGAAACAGCGTCCGGCTGCGCCGATCATCGGGTTTACCCCGTTCGAGCCCGTCCGCCGGCAAATGGCCTTGTACTGGGGAGTACTGCCCCTCACGATGGTGCAGATCCCGACGACCGATGAGCGGGTCAATGAAGCCGAGCGCCGCTTGAAGGCGGAGGGGTTGGCTCGCAGTGGACAACGCATCGTTATTTTGTCCGGGACCAGAATCGGTCAGCCGGGCGGGACGAATCTGATGAAATTGCACGAGGTGGGATAGCGACATGGGAACTGAACGGCGCCGCGTTCTCCTGCATCTCGTGACGGCGGTCTTCGTGTTGGTGGCCTCGGCCACTCCCGGCCTTGCCCAGAGCAACTCGGTCTCACATTCTCCGGCGAAAGTGGTGGAGAAATATTTCGCCCTCGACAACAAGGGTGTGCGGCTCGATGCCAGTTCCTTCGAATCGGTGGCGGGTCTCGTCGATTGGAAGGAAGAACCGGCTTGGGGCAAGGTCATCGTCATCAACGGCTTTACGGTTCCGGATGATTTTCGCCGGTGGGAAATTGTGAATAGGTTGGAGGTGCTCGTTCCGGTGGAGTTCCAGGTGTTGGGCGTGATGTATCTGGAGACCGCGGGGTTTGTGCCGGAACCTGCTACGGAGCAGGCGCGTGTCCGCCTCAAGGTTCTGAATGGTCGGTGGAAAATCATGGAGCCGGTCCTCCCGCCCCATGTCGGACGGAAGCGGATGTTGAATTTTGTCCGACAGGCCATGCTGGAAGAACAGGACGGGACGCGGCAAGCGTCGTTGGCGGCCTTACAGGCCGAGTTGCGAAAGGCGAAAGAATGACGAAGCAGGCTGAGATCGATTTACTCATCTTCGACCTCGACGGCACGTTGATCGAATCGAAATGGGACATCGCCGACAGCGTCAATTTGACGTTGCGCGATCTGGGTGTGCCGGAGCGTTCACAGGAGGAAATCTTCGGATTCGTCGGCGACGGCGTCAAGAAGCTCTTGCGGCTGGCGGTCGGCGAGGGGAACACAGACCTGTACGATGAAGCGCTCCGGATCTTTCGCGGGCACTATCTGGAGCATTGCCTGGATCGCACCTCGTTTTATCCTGGGATCGACCGGGTCCTCGCCCATTTCTCGGACAAGCCCAAGGCTGTGGCGACCAACAAGGCGATCGAATATACCAATGTGATTTTGAAAGGTCTCGGAGAGCAACACTTTGTCTATGTCGTCGGCGGCGACAACGGGTTCGGCCTCAAGCCCGAGCCCGGCATGTTGGTCCATGTGATGGAACGGCTCGGTGTCGAGAAGGACCGCACGGTGCTGGTCGGCGACAGCACCAACGACATCAACGGCGGTCATAACGCGGGCATCCGGGTCTGTGCGGTGGGGTATGGCATGGGCAACCGTCAGAAGATGGCCGCCTGCCAGCCCGATTGGTTTATTGAACGACCGGAGGAACTGATGGAGCTTTTCATATGATCAGCATCAAACGGGCGCGAACGATGGGTGTACTACTCGTTGCCGGGCTGTTGGCGGCGGCTGCGCCGGGCCTCGCCGGGTCCCCGAGTCTGGCCGACCGGGTTATCGAGCACAAGCTCGCGAACGGGATGACGGTATTGATGGTAGAACGGCATCAAGCTCCGATTGTGAGCGTCAACATGACGTTCGGGGTGGGGGGCGTAAATGAGCAGGTCGGGCAGACCGGCCTGGCACACCTGTACGAGCATATGGCGTTCAAAGGCACGCGGACGGTCGGCACGAGAGATTATGAGCGGGAGCAAGCGGTCCTCACGGACTTAGCCATGGTCGGGACCGAACTGGATCGGCGCGAACGCGAAGAGGCTGCCCGCGCACAGCTGGAAGGCAAGCCGGTGGTGGCGTCTCCGGAAGTGCAACAGCTGCAGCGACGTTTCAAAGAGCTGCAGGAGAAGGCGAGTGAGTACGTGGTGGGCAACGAGATGGCGTTGCTCTATCAGCGCCACGGGGGTGTCGGTCTCAACGCCTCGACCGGCAAAGACATCACTCGCTATGTCATTAGTCTGCCGGCCAATCGGTTGCCGCTCTGGGCGGCGCTGGAGTCGGATCGGATGGCGCATCCCGTCCTGCGCGAGTTTTATAAGGAGCGGGGCGTGGTGATGGAGGAGCGGCGGCTCCGAACCGATGACAGCCCGAACGGACTGCTCTATGAAACGTTCACGTCGACTGCGTTTCAAGCGCATCAATATGGTGTGCCGACCATCGGCTGGGGTTCGGATATTCTGTCCCTCACGCCGGCGGCGACCGAAGCGTTCTTCAAGACCTATTACGGGCCGAACAATGCGACGGTGGCGATTGTCGGGGATATCAATCCGAAAGAGGTCATTGCGTTGATTGAGCAGACCTTCGGCAAGATCCCGGCCGCCCCTCCTATTCCGCCTCTAGTGACGGAGGAGCCTCCGCAGCGCGGGGAGCGGCGAGTCGAAGTCGAATGGGATGCCGAGCCCGCGTTGGCCATCGGGTACCACAAGCCGACCATCGGGCATCCGGACGATTTTGTGTTCGATGTGATCGACGAAGTGTTGACCGAAGGTGTGACCTCGCGTTTGTACGGCGCGCTCGTGCGCGAGAAACGGCTGGCGGCGTCGGTGTTGTCGGATACGAACTATCCGGGCGTTCGCGCCCCGAACCTCTTCGTGATTGCCGCCACCCCGCTGGCGCCCCATAGCGTGGCGGAAGTGGAGGCCGCGATTTACGAGGAGCTCGATCGGCTGAAGACCGAACCGATTTCGTCCAAGGAGTTCGAGCGGGTCCTCAACGGACTCGACGCGGACTTGGTCCGATCATTGCGCTCCAACAGCGGCCTCGCTTCGCAGTTGGCGTTTTATCACACCGTGGCCGGTAGTTGGCGGTATGTGCTGAACGCGCGCGACCGGATCGCGGCCGTCACCCCGGCTGATGTGCAGCGAGTGGCGGCGCGGTATTTGGTGAAACCGAATCGGACGGTCGGTGTGCTGGTCAAGAAGGCGCCGGACAAGAAGGTGGCCGCCGCGAGTGAGGTGACGCGATGATGCGCATGATGCATGATATGGAGAGAGGGAGGGTCAGGAGAAGAAGGGTGGAGCGACAGTCGCTCCTCCTGTTGGGGTTTTTGTGCCTGTTGCAGGCGGCGGTGGGAGTGGCGGCGGACCTGGCGCCAACTGATCCACGCACGATGCGGTTCCCCACGGTGGAATTTAACCCCCCTGAAGCGGACCGTGTGGTGCTGGGCAACGGTATGGTGGTCTATCTGCTCGAAGATCATGAGTTGCCGTTGGTGACGATCAACGCTACGCTCAGAACCGGCAGTTGGCTGGATCCGGCGGAGAAAGTCGGACTCGCGGGGATGACCGGCGCGGTGATGCGTACGGGTGGTTCGGCGTCGATGTCGCCCGATGAGGTCGATGAAGAGCTTGAACAGTTGGCGGCGACCGTCTCGATCGGATTCGGCAAAGAGTCCGGCTCCGCCTCGCTCGATGTGTTGAAAAAAGACCTGAAACGCGGGCTACAAATCTACGCCGACCTGTTGCGTCGTCCGGCGTTCGAACAGAGCCGAGTCGAACTGGCAAAGTTGCAGGCGAAGGAGAGCATTCGTCGCCGACAGGACAGCCCCGGATCCATCGTCGGCCGGGAATTCGCCAAGCTGCTCTATGGCTCGACCCATCCGAGCGCCCGAGAGACGTCGGTTCGATCGATCGACGCCATGACTCGTGAAGATCTGGTCGCGTTTCATCAACAGACGGTTCATCCCAACGGCATCATCCTCGGGGTGACCGGCGATTTCGAGAAGGCCGATATGCTGGCCATGCTGCGCGATGCCTTCGGTGATTGGGCTAAGGGCACGGTGCCGGCCGTCACGATTCCCGCTGTGGCGGAGGCCGATTTCAAGACCGGTATGGTGCGATTTGTGGACAAGGCCACCTCGCAAACACACCTGCGGGTGGGGCATCTGACCATCAAGGAAACCGACCCTGATTACGTGGCCGTGGCGATTGCCAATGATATTCTGGGCGGCAGTTCGTTCCGCAGCCGACTTTTCAACGATGTGCGCACGAAACGCGGCCTGGCCTATTCCGTCGGGAGCGGCCTCCGGGCCAGCGTCTATGACGAAGGGGTGTGGCTGATGCGAGCGGAGACCAAGTTGTCGTCCACTCAAGAGGTCGTGAATCGCTTTGTGGCCAACATGGAACGCATGCGCAATGAGCCGGTGACCGACACTGAGCTGGAGGAAGCCAAGGAAGCCTATGTGAACTCGTTTGTCTTCTCGTTCACCAGCGCATCGAGCATCGTCGGGCGGTTGATGGATCTCGAATACGACGGGTTGCCGAAAGATTGGCTGCAACAGATCCGCGAGAAAGTGGTGAAGCTGACCAAGGACGATATTCAGCGGGCGGCGAAGGCCCATTTTAACCCGGAGCGGTTACGGATTCTGGCGGTCGGGTCAGGGGATGCCCTGTCGAAAGTGCTGGCCGGTTTCGGCGAGGTGAAGGAAATTGCGCTGGTGCCGGAGAGTTGAGGAGGGGAGAGCCGACAGGTCGGGGCGGCTCAAAGCAGATGAATAAAGTGCTCGTTCGATACGCGTAGTGAAGCCCCCATCGCCACACAACGCAGGGACGATAGTAAGAAGGCTCGGAGCTCTAGATAAACGTTCTCGTTGGTTCTTGGGTCGTCTATTCCTATGCCTCTCGAAGACGAACTCAGCGATATTCTGAAGAAGGCCCGTACCGGGCAGCAACGGTCGGTCGCCGACGTGGCGCGCGAGAGCGGTGTGCCTGAAGTCGACGTGACTGCACTGGAGCGGGGGCAATCTCCGCGTAGTCGCGAGCAGGTCCTGTCCGTAGCCCAGGCGTTGGGACTGAGGGAGGAGCCCCTCGCACAAGTCGCTGAGGGCTGGGTTCCTCAGGCGCTGCCTGCGTCTATTCCACATGTCGAAACCGTGTTGGGCTCGATCGGCGGGTACGAGGTCAAAGGCTATGTCGTCCACGATCGCGGAGAAGCCATTGTCGTCGATACCGGCTACAACTCGGATGGAGTGCTGGACCTCTTAGCCAAGCGGAAGCTTCGCTTGCGGGCGATTTGCTTGACCCACGGCCACTCCGACCATGCCGAGGGAATTGAAGCGATCCTCAAGACGAATCCCGTGCCGGTCTATCTGGGTGCTGACGACCTGGACCTCCTCAGTTGGCGTCCGGCGCCAGAGCTGTTGCATGTGCCGCAGCGGGACGAGACGCTACAGGTCGGCGGTCTCGCCGTGCGATTCATGCCCACACCGGGCCATACGCCGGGCGGAGTCTGTTACCGTCTTGAACGGGCCGGTCATCCGATCTGCTTTGTGGGTGATACGTTGTTTGCCGGTTCTATCGGCCGCTCCAATCCGGCCGGACTCTATGAGACCCATCTGGATTCGGTCCGGCGGCTGGTGTTGACACTCTCCGCCGACACGTTCCTGTTTCCAGGGCATGGACCGGCCACGACGGTGCGTGAAGAACTCCTCCACAATCCGTTCTCCGCATAACGCTGGGGGCCTGTATGCACCGTGATGAGTCGGATCAGCACCGGTCTTCCAATGAGCTGGCGCCGCTCCCGTCCGACGAGAGCGACGAAGACGAATGGGGTGAGGCGGAGCGCACGCAGTTCTCTGCGCTGGTGCTTCCGGGTCTCTTGTTTCTGCTCACCGTGTTTACCGTCCTCTGGGCTGGGGCCTACCAAACCAACACCAATCCTTTGGTCGGCCCCTGGAACTTTCTCATCGATGATCCCGGCTCGTTGTGGCGAGGTATACCGTTTGCTGCCACCCTCCTGGGCATTCTGGTGACGCATGAATTCGGTCATTACCTCTTGTCTCGTCTCCATGGCGTGCCGACGTCGCTTCCGCTCTTTGTGCCGGGGCTGCCGCATTTTGTCGGCACGTTCGGGGCGATCATCCGTATGCGAGCGCCCTTGACCGACCGCCGAGCCCTGTTTGATATCGGAGTCGCCGGGCCGATCGCCGGGTTTGTGGTGGCGGTGATTGCCTTGGTGATTGGGCTCCGGCTCTCGACGGTGGTGCCGATCCAAACCGGCTATGGCATCCATCTGGGAGAGCCGCTCCTCCTGCAGTTCGCATCGTGGGTAGTGATCGGTCCGCTCTCTCCCACAGCAGACGTGGTGCTCCATCCGATCGGGTTTGCCGCCTGGTTCGGACTGTTCATCACCTCGCTCAATCTTCTGCCGATCGGTCAGCTCGATGGCGGCCATGTCGCTTATGCGCTGTGGGGTGAGCGGCAACGCAGCGTGGCGGTGGCCTTCGTGCCGATTCTTCTCTTGTTCGGATGGCTGGGATGGAAGGGCTGGTTCTTATGGGTGGGACTTGTCGGGATAATGGGGCTGGCCCATCCACCGGTCCTGAATCCTGATCGTGAATTGGGCGGCACTCGCGTGCTGGTCGGATGGATCGCCTTGGCCATCTTCGCCCTGACCTTTTCCTGGGAGCCGTTTATTTTGCGCTGACCGATGCATTGTCCAAAGTGCGGATGGGAACAGGGCGACGATCGAGTAGAGTGCGCGCGCTGCGGTATTATTTTTGCCAAGATCGCCATGGCGCCACGGCCTGTCCCGGTCCTCCGGCCGCGCCACCCGGTCCAGCCATCAGCGGGGCGGAGGTTCGCTGAGAACTGGCTGCTCACCACGGAGGAGTCGGTCAATCCGTTCCACTTCGCCTGGCGGGTGCTGGTGTTTCTCTTGCTGGCCCTGTGGGGCTGGCGATTCATCACCTCGCCCCTCGACACGAATTACTCGGGCGAATCGTTTTTACACTTGGTGAACCTGCCGTTCCATGAAGCGGGCCATCTGCTGTTCATTCCATTCGGGCGATTCATGACCATCCTCGGCGGCAGTCTCGGACAGATCCTCATGCCGCTGGTGTGCCTCGGCACCTTTCTCATCAACACCCGCGATCCTTTCGGGGGATCGGTCGCGCTGTGGTGGACGGCTGAAAACTTCATGGATGTGGCGCCCTACATCAACGACGCCCGCGCGATGGACCTTCTGCTGCTCGGCGGATTCACCGGTAAGGAAGTCGATGCGCATGATTGGAACAATCTGCTCACCATGCTTGGTTGGTTGGAGTATGACCACGGTCTGGCGAAGTTGTCTTACGGGATCGGGACGGGGTTGATGGTGCTCGCGCTGGTTTGGGGCGCGATGCTTCTCCATCGACAATATCGGCGTCTGGATTGGTAGTCACGGTCTTCCCCGAGTCCATCCTTGAAAAGCCCCGACACATCGGGCACACTGCCGGACTATGCCGATCTGGTCGTCGCTCTGCCGAAGCGCTGCTTGCCTGATCTTACTGTGGACCGGCTTCACGCCTGGCCGGGCCCAGGCCGAGGAGGGGGCGCCGCGGTTCGTGTTGGTCCTGGACGGCGAGGCGGTGAAAGATTCGGTGAGCGGTCTGGTATGGGAGAAGGAACCGGATTACATGTTCGACGTGTGGGATCGCTCGGTTGCACGCTGCGCGACGAAATCCGTCGGTGGACAGAAGGGGTGGCGCGCACCCAGTATCGATGAAATCAAGACGCTGGTCGATCCCGATCAGCAAGATCCCTCACTCCCGCCTGGTCATCCGTTTCGCAATATCAAGTCCGGCATCTATTGGACGGCGACAGCCCATCCCACCGACGACATCGTTGCCTGGCAATTGAGTTTCTTCTCCGGCCAACCAGTCACGGATCAAAAATCAGGCACTCGCCGACTCTGGTGTGTGTTGGGAGATGTGCGCCAGTAACGCGTTGCGATCTCGCGCCTGTCCACAGTTGATCTTGTTCCAGGCAACCGGCTCATGCTTCGCCGATGCTCTTCGCCATTCCGACCAGCACCTTCCTAAGGGGTTCCAATCGATCGTCTTCTTCACGGCCTTGTATAGGATTCGGCACGAGGGCGAACATCGTCCCGTGGCACCGATGGTTGCTACGCATGCAATCCGTCCGCCCTACATCCATACTCACGATGGGCCACGTTCCGGACTTTGTTGCGGCGGTGCCGGACGGCCCGTTCTGAGACCGTCATGCCCGTCAACTCATCGCGGCCTATGGCGCGCAAAACGAGTTTTTCCGGAGGATGCTCGGCGAGGGATTAGCTGGAGCATGACAGAGTGTCGACCGGTGAGCCTGAGATGACGCGTCCTGGATCTCCGTGTGAACATGCCGCCATGGCTCTGCAGAAGGTCCTGCGTTGTTGGACGATCCGCATCGGGTGGGTGATACTCTTTTGGGCGTTGATCGCACCGGCCTCCGCTGCTGAAGTCATCTCCGTGCCGGATTCCACGACGCAGACGGGCAATGAGGCCAGGCTCTGGCATTACGGTGCCTATCTCGATGTCGGCTATATCCTCAATTTCAATTTTCCGGAAAACCATCTGTGGCGCAATCGTGCGACCGCGGCCCGCCATAACGAATTCGCGCCGAATATGGCCTATGTCTACGTTAAAAAAGACGCCGTCAAATCTTCGCGTTGGGGCATGGAGCTTGGGATTCAGGGGGGATACGATTCAGAACGGTTCGCGTTTTTACAGGGCGAACGGGAGGTGAGCGGAGCCGATACACTGCGGCACATTCATAGCGCGAACATCTCATATTTGGTCCCGGGAGAAAAACTCACACTTACGGCAGGACTTTTCGAGAGCTTGATCGGTTACGAGTCTCTCTACGCAAACGGCCCGAATAATGCCAACTATACGCGATCGTGGTTGGCAGACAATACGCCCTACATGATGTTCGGGATCAAAGCAGCGTATCAGATCAGTACGAATCTTGAGGTGGCAGCGTTTGTGATCAACCGCTACGCCCATCTGGCTTATACCAACAATCAACCTTCCTACGGCACTCGATGGTCCTACCAAGCCACCCCGAGGCTCACGTTGACGCAAACATTGTATGGAGGGCCGGACCAGACCAACACCGGCCTGCAGTTTTGGCGGTTCTACGCCAATCACATCGCGGAATGGAAAGGGGACCGCCTCACTGTTGCAGCGTCGTACGATATCGGGACTGAGAACATGGCCGATCGTCCAGGACATCCACGAGCGTTCGTCACGGGCGGGAACGTGGTGGCGCGGTGGCATGTGACGGGACCCTGGACTTTGGCGGTTCGGCCGGAGTTCTATTGGGATCGGAATGGTCGCTGGACCGGCTCGGAACAATTCGTCAAGGCAGTTACCTCGACGGTTGAATATCGGATTTCCTGCAAGCGGACGGACACGATCCTGCGGCTTGAACACAGATGGGATGAATCGACGGGGGCCGGGGGCGGATTTTTCAGTCGAGGAGCACTCCAGCCTGGTGTGATCAGTCTGACTCCGAACCAGCATCTGGTATTGCTGGGCGTTCTCTGGACCTTCGACAGCGGGCGCTGAAAATGACTTCGGGCGTCGTTCTCGTTTCGCTCATGCGCTCGACGTACGACCGAGAGTACGTCTCAGCCTCTCGCTCACTGCGGACCCGTCCGAGCGCCATTGTGAACGCCGTGTAGGCGGTCAGTTTGAAACGCGTTGTTTTTCCCGTACGAGCCGCAGCATCCCTGCGAGTTCTTTGCCGAATCGTTCCATGGCCACGTCCTTGGCTTCGGCAATCGCGGCCTTGTCTTCAAGCGAGGGCGCCGGGCCGATGAGTGTCGTTTCCCCTTCCGCCGTTTGGGTGCCATACAGATAACCTGTCCGAACATCCCACAACGTGCCTTCCATCATGAACAGCGCATGACTTTCGGTGCCGTGGGCGAAGTAGGCCCCGATTCCGGTGGCATACCACCAGGCATGACCATTGTTGTACCGCTCGCAGGCGGCCGCTCCGTCGATGACGAGGATCGCGTCGGCGTTGTATCGGGCGGCGGCCAGACGAATGTCACCAAAGGTGGTGCCTTGCACCGTGGAATTGGCCAGCAGGAAACTCTGTGCGAGGATGCCCTCTTCTCGCACCGGTGCGAGCGCCCGTTGCACACGGTCGGCGTCCGCGCTGCCCCAGTCGACCCGTTGCAGCGCCGGCCGGCTCGGAAAATCCTTGTGTTTGAAAAAGACTGCCAGACGATACGGCGTCGGCAAGCGGGCTTGTAAGGCCAGGGTGTCCGCAATATCGCGGTCGGTGACCACGTCGGGATGGTCGTGAAACGACTCCTGCAGAATCTGACGGTTGAGTCCGCGACTGCCGGTGCAGGCGGAGATGGTCACTATCAGCAGGAGAGCCAAGAGGATGCGCAGAGGGACTGTTTTCATACAGCTCCTGTGGTTACGTTGAAGCCGGCGATGGAGCCGAATCGATGTGCGACAGATCTTCGAGTGCCAGCATCAGGGCATGTGTGCCGGATCGGCCATGGCCGAGTGACTGGACCTTTTCATAGAGCTGATGTGCGAGGGTCAGTCCGGGCAAGGTGAGCTGCCGTCGCCGGGCTTCTTCCAGCGCAATGCCCATATCTTTGATGAAGTGTTCGACGAAGAATCCCGGATCGAAATTGCGGGCCAGCATCCGGGGCGCCAGATTATCGAGCGTCCAACAGGCTGCGGCGCCGCCGCGAATGGACTGCAACATCCGATCGAGGTCGAGTCCCGCCTGAGCGCCATACAGCAGACTCTCGCAGACGCCGATCATCGTGCCCGCGATGACGATTTGGTTGCAGAGTTTGGCATGTTGCCCCGTGCCGGGATCGCCCTGGTGCACGATGTTCTTGCCGAGACATTCAAGCAGCGGCATGACCGATTGGACGGCTCTGGTCGCGCCTCCGATCATAATCGAGAGGGTGGCGTTCCGCGCGCCGACATCGCCGCCGGAGACCGGCGCGTCGACGGCAAATGCCCCGCGTAAGTGAGCCGCCACGGCGATGTCCTGCGCCAGCGACGGCTCGGTGGTGGTCATATCGACCAGCACCATGCCCGGACGTGTCCCGGCCAGCACACCCTGCTCGCCGAAGTACACCTCGCGCACATCTTGGGGGAATCCCACCATGGTGACAACCACGTCTGCCTGCTCGGCTACTCCACGGGGAGACTCCGCCCAGGTGGCCCCCTTGGCGAGCATCGTGGAAGCCTTGCTGCGATTTCGGGTGTAGAGGGTGAGCCGATAGTTCGCGGTTTGGAGATGCCGGCACATGGGTGCTCCCATCACGCCGGTGCCGATCCAGCCCACGCGCGTATCGGAGGGAATGGCGAGAGTCGGGGAATGTTCAGAGGGAGGAGATGCCATCAGTTATTCCACCAGCGGAGTAATCCGGTTGGCAATTGCCTGCACGACGCCCTCTTGATCCATCGCGATTTTTCCGCCTTTGAAGCTCAAAGCGTATCCTCCGTGGCTGGGAGCTTGAACCGTGGCGTCTACCGTTACGCGCGCCCCGTCTTCTACATCGGGGTCCTTCACCATCGGCACCCCGCAGAGCCCCGGGACGGCGACGGGCAGCGTGGCCGTGTCATCTTCCAGAATGAAGAGGTAGCCCCCGTAGCAGGTAGAACCGGCCGGGATTTCGTAGGGATCAAGGGCCTGGACGTTGCGTACGGTGCCGCGCAGTGTGATTTGCCGCAAGTGGAACAGCGCGGGATCGGCCAGGATCTCTTGCACGGTGACGGCTTCTTGAGCGGAGACCATGCCGGTCTCGGCAAGCACGAGCAGTGTCATGCAGGAGAGCAGCCCTATCCAAAGGTATCGCGCCGCGTGGGAGGCATCGTCGCTCATCGGGTGCATTCTACCATTCTTTGGGTCGATCCTCGCCCTCGTAGGCTTTCGCACTGCGAGTCGATATAATCGCCGGCGAGCACAGGGAGGCACGCCGATGAGCGACTTGCAGCGACAGTTAGATAGCTACATCAACGAGGTTCGCCCGCGCTACGAAGACATGCTTGGCCAAGCGGTGGAAATTCCCTCTATCAGCATGGATCCTCGGCATGCGGCGGATGTGCGCCGGATGGCGGAATTGGCGGCGCAATATCTGCGGGCCGCCGGGGCGGAGACGCACATCGTCGAGACCCCGGGGTACCCGGTCGTGTCAGGTGGATGGACGAGTGATCCGAAGTATCCGACCGTCACGATCTACAATCATATGGATGTGCAGCCTGCGCAGGAGCCTGAATGGAGGCAGGCGCCTTTCGCGTTTCAGAACGATCATGGTCTCTACCGGGGGCGGGGGGCGACGGACGACAAGGGCCCTGCCTTGGCGGCGTTGTTTGGCGCGCGGTATGCGATCGAGCAGGGCGTGCCGATCAATGTGCGGTTTCTGTGGGAGCTGGAAGAAGAAAACGGCAGTCCCAGTTTTGCGGCCGCGCTCAAGCATCGCGCGGCCATTCCTCGTCCGGACTCGGTGGTGATTTCAGATACAATCTGGTTGTCGAAGACACAGCCTGCGATGCCTTATGGGTTGCGCGGGTTGCTCGGCGCGCGCTTGGTTCTGCGCACCGGATCCAAGGATGCTCATTCCGGTGTGACCGGCGGCGCGGCGCGTAACCCGCTGGCCGAGTTGATGGACATCGTCCATGGCTGTGTGGATGCGAAGACCGGGAGGGTGAAGATTCCGGGGTTCTACGACGATGTCATCGAGCCCTCCAAGGCAGAGATCAAGAGTTTTCTCAAGTCGGGCTTCAAGGTGAATCGTTTCAAACAGGCCTATGGATTCAAGACGCTTCGCACGCAGGATCCGGCGGAGGTCATGCGACGGATTTGGGCGGCGCCGACGTTCGAAGTCCATGGCCTGACCGGCGGTTATCACGGGCCGGGTGTGAAGACGGTGGTGCCCGGCCATGGGGAGCTGAAGGTCAGTATGAGGCTCGTGCCGAACCAAACCCCGGAGACAGCCTTCGCGCTGTTGAACAAGTACGTCGCAAAACTGAATCCCGATGTGAAGGTCGAACGCGAGGGGATGCTGCATCCGTTCCGCGGCGTCTTCGACGGACCCTATGTTGAGGCGGTGAAGCGTGCGGTGAAGGCGGGATTTGGCAAAGAGCCGGCCTTTATCCGCGAGGGCGGCTCGATCGGCGCCGTGGTCACGATGCAGAAGGCCTGGAAAGTTCCGATTCTTTTCATGGGGCTCAGCCTGCCCGAGCATGGCTATCACGCGCCCAATGAGTACTTCGACTGGGGCCAGGCCGCCGGGGGCATGAAAGCCTTCGTCCATTATTTGGAGGAGCTGGCGAACATGGGGAAGAGATAGGGCTGGGCGGGTAAGACGCTGCACGCAGGAGGAGGCCGATCAGTTCAGCCTATGTCAGGAGGAGGAGTCTTCGTACCGGGCGATAGGAGATTTATTTCAGCGATGTCATATCGATCACGAAGCGATAACGCACGTCGCCGCGGACGAGGCGGTCGTAGGCAGCGTTGACCTGTTGGATAGGAATGACTTCGACGTCGGCCCCGAGCTTGTGTTTGCCGCAGAAGTCGAGCATCTCCTGGGTTTCCTTGATGCCGCCGATCAGTGATCCAACCAAGCGGCGCCGGCGCATGATCAGGGGAAACGCTCCGAGTTGTGCGGGTTTGTCGGGAGCTCCGACGAGGATCATTGTGCCATCCGTCTTCAGCAATTCCAGATAAGCATTCAAGTCATGGGGCGCCGAGACGGTGTCCATAATGAAGTCGAATCGCTGGCTCAGTTGAGTCATGGTGTCAGGCTTCGCGGTAGAGTAATAGGCCTGTGCGCCCAGCCGCTTCGCATCGGCTTGTTTCTTGTCGGAGTGGCTCAGGACAGTCACGTGGGCGCCGAGGGCCTTGCCGATTTTCACCGCCATGTGTCCAAGGCCGCCCAGGCCGACCACGGCGAGTCGATGTTTCTTGCCGACCCTCCAATGCCGCAACGGAGAGTAGGTGGTGATGCCGGCGCACAAGAGCGGCGCCGCTTCCTCGGGGCGCAACCGTTTAGGAATCCGCAGGACATAGCGTTGATCGACGACGACCTTGGTGGAATATCCGCCGTAGGTGGGTGTGACGCCGTCCCGCTCCTTGCCGTTGTAAGTGAAGGCGAGATGGCCGTCGCAATACTGTTCCAGGCCTTTCTTGCACGAGGCGCATGTCCGGCAGGAATCGACAAAGCAGCCGACCCCGACCATCTGTCCGACCTTGAAGTTTTTGACCGCCGCGCCGACCTTTTCGACCGTCCCGACGATTTCATGTCCGGGCACCATAGGAAAGAGTGACCCGCCCCATTCATCCCGTGCCTGGTGCACATCCGAATGGCAGATCCCGCAGTACTGGATAGTGATCAGCACATCCTGCCTGCCCACGGCACGGCGTGAAAAGCTGAACGGCGCGAGCGGGGATGTGGCGTTGAGCGCGGCATAACCTTGTACGTCGATCATGAGGGTCTGTTCCTTGACGGTTGAGTGAATCAGTGTTGTGACGGTCGTTCCCTTATGGTGTCGGGACAGGGGGATTCGATTCAGGTTCCAGTGTCAGGCCGAATGTGGAGGGATCCTGCTCCCAGGCGCCTGGAGCAATCAAGCCGAGCAACGGCAGCAGGAGGAACGCGCCGCCGATGACATCGACGAATCCCAGGCTACTCAGCTTTCTGGATGTCGAGCGGCGCTGCGATTGATACCCAGATTTCTGCACGTCCACCGTCAGGTCTCCGCGTCGAGAGACCTGCTGTTGGAGAGGGGTGGTGCCGACGACGGTTCCGTTGATCAGCACGTTCGCGCCAGGGGGGTCCGAATTAATCGACAGCGGCTGGGTGCTCCCGCCGAAAATCGAGCAGCCGGTGACGGTGAGATGGGAGACGATGAGAAACGCGACGAGTGCACGCGGACCCATACCAACCGCTCTGACTGTGACGGGCATAGACTCCTCCGTGGAAATGGAGACTGGACGATGGGACATGGTTAACACAGTGCCCGCAGGTTGACAAGGCGGTCGAGGCGGGCATGCGCGTGAGGCGAGCCGGTGAGGAGCCGGCGGGGCGGGAGAGTCAAAAGTCTCCATCGCCCGCCGGCATTTGCCGTCAGGCGTGAGGGGAAGAGACGGTCGCCAGGATCGGTTGGAACATCGGATCGGCGTCGAGCACGGCCTTCAGCGATTCTGTGTGGAGAAAGTAGCGCCACACGTCATCCGACTTGCCGGGCACTTCGTCGAACCAGCGTTTAGCTTCGGTCAGGTGTTGAAGCATTTTGGATTTGTCGCCGTAGTTCGGCAGAAAGATCATGGCGTAGGCCATCGCATATTCGGCCAGAAACTTGTCGAGCGGAAGTTCGGCTTGTGCCAACGCGGCTTCGGCATCGGCATACGCCCGTGGTGTCTCGGTATCATGCAGGATCCGATTCCAGGACACTTTATTGATGCGAGACCAGGCCAACTGAAGCAGGGCTTCGGATTTGGGCGTTTTCCGTTGCTCGGGAATGTCCTTGACCAGATCTTCGAATGTCTCGACCATCGGTAGCTGATCGTTGTTCCACCGGTACGCGATTCCCAGGCGAAACCGATTGTCGAGTTGTTCCGGCTTGATGCTGACCAGCGTCTGGAGTGCCGGTATCAGGCGATAAAGAAAATCCGCCGGGGTGGGCTGCGAGAGGCCGCCCATTTCCATCCCGTTCGAGAGGTCCAAGCGGGCGCCTTGCGCATAGATGTTCCAATAAAACTCATCCACCACGATTCCCAGGGCGGGGTCCTTCACGGGAATCTGATGGTTGGTCCGCGCTTCATGCAGCAACACGCTGTAGAGGTGGCGGGTTAATACCATCAGGGCTTCGGGCTGCTTCGGATCGATGAGCAGCACTCGGTTGAGCAATGCCACCCGGTCGCGCAGATCGGGGAAACTGGCGGCGCGTGCCGCGGCGGCCGTCAAGGTGCCGGGTTGATCGTCAGGTCCCCACCAAACCATGGATTCAGGCAATGCGCGGCTGGTCTCGGTGGCGAACGGAATCTTGTCGGCCATCATGCCCGGGGCCTCGGGTTGTGAGGCGACCGGTAGATTGAACACCGCCGTATCTCCAGGGAATCCATGTTTCTTGAGACCCGTAAAGACGACCCATTGGGTAGTGACGGATTTCAACGCCCGCCGCGGACGTTTGATCGTGCTGGTCCATTTGACGTTGCCGGGTGCGTAGGTGACCGGCGACGTCAGGGGATCTTGATACAGCACGGACAGCTGGACCAGCGTGGTCGGAACGCCAAGAACCTTTCCGGCATGCGACAGCCGGAACGACCCGGACGGAATGGTGCGGCTGTTGATGGCCGTGACATGAAGGCCGCTGCCGGGAGGTGAGGTTCCCAGCACGTCTGCCACAAAGGCAGAGGCGGGAGCTCGTGGAAGATCATCTCCGAAGAAGACCAACGGGCCCACGCTCGGCCAAATGATATCCATAGCGATGTCCGACCGTTTCAGCATCGGCGCATGCGCCTCGGTCAGGGTGTGCCAGCACGATTCATAGGAGGGATCATTGGGCGGCGCGAATTGTTTCACTTTCGTCGGGGACGCGGTGAGGAAACGGTACTGGCAGGCAAAATCCAGTTGTCCGGCTGTGACGCGATCGCCGTGCGCAATGGCTTCGGCATAGCGCACGGCGGTTTGTATCGCCGGTGTGCTCTTGGCGGCGGGCGAGCGATGTCCCTTCCCGCCGGTAGCCGACTCGGCCGTTCCGGCCCAGAGGCCTAGAGAGACCGCGAGGGTCAGGATGGCAATGGTCTGTCGTCGATGGTACAGGTTCCCGCGATTCATACGAACGACCTCCGGTGGCAATGAAAGAATATCACTCTACCACGTGACTCTTTTCAGGCGAAAGAGGGAGCGGCAGCCATGTGGGTTTACTGGTTTGGTGGAGGGGGCGTCAGCGGCCGGGTAAACCGAATCAGCGAACGAATGTATTGCAGAACGGCCTGCTGGTCCTCGACGGGCAGCACGTCCTGCCACGCCGGCATGTCCGTACGAGGTTTGCCTTGCGCGATCGTGCGCAGCAATTCCTTGTCCGTTTTGGCAGAGGTCGCTGCGGAGACGAGATTGCCCGGTCGAGGAGAAAGAAACGGGGCTCTGACTCCGTCGCCTTTCCCGGTTGCGCCATGACACTCCAGGCAATGTTTGTGATAGAGGCCTTGCCCGTGGTCAAGTCCGTCGGACGACTGGGCGAGCAACAGTCCGGTCCCACCGCAGCTCAGCAGGAGGGCGAGAAGCAGGATGTCGGTGATCGGAAGGCGGCACCGTTTGGGCCCTGGCATCGCCTCACCACTCGGTGCCTCGCGCCTCGCTCCATCCGCCGGTTGCCTTCCGGTCGGCGTGATCATCGGACAAATCACGACCGCTCACGCCGTTGCCGCCGCCTTCAAAATCTGGCGGCGAAGGTTCGCACGATCGTCTTTAGAGAGAGGCGGGGAGGGGCGGTGACGGCAGAGTTGCACAGTTTGGCGCAAGGAATCGAGGAACACTTCACAATTCGGACAGTCGCCGAGATGGGCGCGAATTTCCTCGCATACGACGCCGGACAATTCGTCGTCCAGGTAGGCCGAAAGACGTTCGAGCACCTTGACGCAGTTACGTTTCCCGTGACCCTGGTGAGGGGTGGGTTTGCGGGTTCCTGGATATGTGCGTACGCGGTCAGCCATAGCGATGCTTCTTCTTAGACTATACCAAACTATCGGCGCCCGGTGGCAACGTCCTGGTGAAATTCTCTCGCGAGCCCGTTGCCGCTGAGCTCTTTTCTGACAAACAGGCGGGCTCGATGCAGCCTGGATTTGATGGCACGTTCATTGAGCCCCAAAATGCCGCCCACTTCTTTGGCGCTCAGGCCTTCCATATCGCGGAGCACCAGGACCATACGATATTTGCGCGGCAACTTCGCGATGGCGCGATCGAGAATCTGGCGTAACTCTTTATTTTCAAGCGCTTCTTGAGGGCTGAGGCCCTCCATCGGTATCTGGAGGGCAAACTCGCCTTCCGACGTCGGGACGAATTCGTTCAGGGATAACTCGCGTTCCGGCTCGCCTTTGCGTTTTCGCCGCATACGCTGGCAGGCGTGAGACGCGATCGCATAGAGCCAGGTCGAGATTTGCGCATCTCCGCGAAAGCGATCGTATGCGCGATAGGCATTGAGAAAGGTTTCTTGAACCAGGTCTTTGGCCGCCTCGGCTTCACCGCACAAACGATAGGCAAACCGGTACATCACGTCGACGTGGTCTCGATACAGTTGGTCGAATGGAGCGGAGGTGGAGAGGGCAACGTCGGAGTCGTCGTGGGGAACCGTCCGACTTTTCTTTCGTGCTGCCATACGCGGGAGGGAGTCTACGGTGCGCGTAGGGCACTGTCAAGAAGAGCATCCATGGGCGTGGTACCGAGGGCTCGGCGTCAATTCACACGGCGGATATCGACGAGTTCGCCCTGCTGGTCGAGTTCGACGGTGACCGGCAGCCCCGCCTTCAGTGTCGCGAGGGAGGCCGGCCGCCGCGCGAGAGGGATGGACTGCGTTCCTTCAGGGCTCTGCATGGTGAGTGTGTCGTGCGTGTCGGAATCATAGGTGAGAGGGCCGGAGAGGAATCGGCGCGAGGGAGTCGAGAGGCCGGCTTGATACAGGTCGATGGCCACGTGACGATCCTGAACCCACACCGACATCTCCTGCCCGACCTTAGCATTCCGCACGCCGGTTTTTCCACTCACGGTCACAATCCCCAGGGGGGTTTTCAGGAACACGTAATTCGACTTCAGCTTCGACACCGTGCCATTCAACAGCAGGTGCAGCGGCGAGGGAGTGCGGGGAATCTGATTGACCTGGAGATCGAATTGCACCTCGTGCAGGCCTCGGACGGTACCGGCCCCATCGACCTCGATGGTAAAGGGTTGATCATCCTGGCGCCCGGCGATTTTGGCGGCAAATGCGCCGAGTGTGAAGGATTGCTCGCCTTCCGGGGTCCAGAGTGTCACCGCGGTTTTCTCGGGAGACGTAAAATTGGGCATGCTGGTGACATATCGATGAACCAGTTTGTCATTGCTCCTCTCGCGGATGTCGATGACACTGGTCGTGCCATGGACCCAGAGCGTGATCTTTTGTGAACTCCGGATGTCGCGAAGCGTGGTTTTTGAGCTGAGGGAGAGCGGTCCGATCGCGGTTTGGAGGAACACGATCCCGGGTTTCGACCTCCAGATCGAACCGGAAATCCGCGCTGAAGGGGAGACGACGGCTGGGGCCGCGTCCGCGGCCGGTTCCGGGCTCTCCGGAACGATCGTCTCGCTGGGATCAGCGAGTGGGGATGGTTCGATAAGTGGAGGTGGTTCGATGAGTGTCTCGGGGGCGTCACCCCAGCTGGGTGACGCCAAGAACAGCATGGCGCTCCATGGCACCGACAGGAATAGGAATCGCTGATAGGAATTCTCGGAGTGAGCCATATTGTTTATCGAACCGCCGTGATCGGTATCGTGTGACGTCGATTGAGTGGAGGAGAAACCGCCTGTCTACTCGGGAGTGGCTGGTTTCTGCCGAATCGCGTGTGGCGCACAACGTCTCCTGTGCGAATAACATGCTGATCCGCACGAGTCAAGTTCAAAGCCGTTCGAGACGCAGGAGGAGCCTGTTGACGTGCCCCGCTCGGCTTCGGATCGGTGCGGCTGGCCATCGCCAGTCTAGGTGACGGTTTGTAGCTGACCGTCATCTGCCTAATAGAAAGGCCAGATCTGAGTCGCAGCGTGAAGCTGAAATGGGCCGGGAAATCTACCACATGTTCGAGAAATCGTGGGCCGTGAAACGAAGCGGACGAGGGACGATCTATCCGATTGCGCCGAACGCGTCTCGTCCCGGCAAGGCTGCCTCATTTCTTTCTGGTCATCAGTCGAATGGGCGTGCCCGAGAAATGATATTCTTTCCGGATCTGGTTTTCGAGAAACCGAAGGTAGGCCGGAGTCATATTGTCGGGATGTCCCACAAACAGCGCAAATGCGGGAGGGCGTGTCGCAACTTGCGTCATGAATGCCGACTTGCTTGCTTTGGCCGGTTTTCCTTTTCTGACCGGCAACGGGTGTTCTTCCAGCAGACCCTGAAAGAATTGATTCAGGGGGCCGGTGGGGACCCGTTTACAGAATGAGAAATAGACCTGGTCGATCAAGGCGAACAAGCCGCGCAGAAAATCCTGCTCGAGCGCCGAAATGAACAGCACCGGTGCCCAGGCGAGGAACGGGAAGCGACGTTCAAGATCTTGTTTGTAGGCCTCGCGCGCGTGCACGTCGTCGGTCTTGAGGTCCCACTTGTTGACGATGAGAATGCAGGCGCGTCCTTGTTTGAGGACGAGGCCCGCAATTTTGGTGTCCTGCTCGGTGACGCCTTCTTCCGCATCCAGCAGCAACACAGCGATGTCCGATCGGCCGATGGCGCGCAGGGATCGGGCGACGCTGTAGCCCTCGATGCCCCGCTCCACACGACCACGGCGGCGGATGCCGGCCGTATCGGTCAGCACATATTGCCGGTCCTTGAAGGTCGCGACCGAGTCGACGGGATCACGCGTCGTGCCCGGCACATCGCTGACGACGACGCGCGCTTCGCCGAGTACCGAGTTGACCAGGGTGGACTTGCCGACATTCGGACGTCCGACGATGGCGATGCGGGGCGTGTCACTCGTTGCTTCTTCGTCGAGGGGCTCGGCCATGTGCGAAAAGAGATCATCCAGCAACTCGGCGACGCCGATGCCATGTTCGGCCGACAAGGGATACAGCTGCTCCTGCCCGAGTTGGTAGAAATCGGCGACCAGCGGATCGGCCTTCGGGGTATCGATTTTGTTGATCACGTAGTAGACGGGTTTATCGGAGCCGCGCAGGGTTTGTACGACTTCTTCATCGGCCGGCGTCAGGCCTGAGCGGGCATCCAGAACTAGGACGAGAATATCCGCCTCGGCGATGGCGAGTTGGGATTGTTGTCGGATCAGGGACAGCATGCCTTCGCTGGCTGTGGGGTCCAGCCCTCCCGTATCCACCAGGCGAAAGCGGCGATTGCGATAGGTCGAGTCGGCGTAGTTGCGATCCCTCGTCACGCCCGGCACGTCGTCGACGATGGCCGCCCGCGTGCCGAGAATGCGATTGAACAGCGTCGATTTCCCGACATTGGGCCGTCCGATGAGGGCGATGATGGGCAATCGGCCGCCCTCAAGGGTGAAGAGCGGGGCCACAGGACCGCGCGTTTGTTTGGTGCGTGACATGGTGCGCGACGGTAGCATAGAGATTTCACGGAACACAATGACTCGTCTTGTCGCGCCGGTCTCCGGTATACTGCCGGAATGCTGCCACACCGCTCAGGAGCCGTCCCCCAGGCCGTCGATTGGAGTCAGGTCGACGATGTGTTGCTCGACATGGACGGCACGTTGCTGGACCGCCACTTCGACAACTTTTTTTTCGAGGAAGAACTGCCGAGACGGTATGCGGTGAAGCACGCGCTGACGTTCGAGGAGGCCCGGGATCAATTGATGGCCATGTACCGCTCCGTGGAGGGAGAATTGGCCTGGACAGATTTGCATTACTGGACTGAGCGGGTCGGTCTCGATGTGGTGGCAATGCATCGTGAACTCGACCACATGATTGGGTTTCTTCCCGATGCCGAGGAGTTTCTCTCATCCTTGCGTCGATTGGGGAAGCGGGTGACGATACTGACGAACGCGCATCGGGCGGGGGTGGATGTGAAAACCGCCAAGACAGGGTTGGATCGGCATGTCGATCGTATCGTAGATGCTTTCGAGGTGGGCTGGCTCAAGATGCGATCGGAGTATTGGCCGACCTGCCGGCAACTGGTCGGATTCGACCCCTCGCGGGCGTTGTACATCGACGACGATGAACAATGTCTGGCCGCGGCCGAACAGTTCGGGATCGGCCGGATTTTTCACCGTTCCCGGTCGAGCTCTCAGGCGTCAGCGGTGCCTTCCGCGCGGTTTACCTCCATCGAACACTTCCACGCAATTTTGCCGGCGTGACCGTTCGGCCTGCGCGTCCGGCCTCTCGGCTCGATCATCAGCGCTTACTTGGCGGGGTCGAGCAACTCGCGGAGTTTCTGGGCCAACTCGGTGGGCAGAAACGGCTTCTGGATGAAGCCGGTGCCCGGTTCAGCGAGAAACGTCGGCAACACGCTCCCCTCCGCATACCCGGACATGAATAGGACTCGAAGGTCGGGCCATTGCCGACGAAGGTGCTCGGCCAAGGCCGGACCCGTCATCTGAGGCATCACCACGTCGGTGAGTAGAATATGAATGGGGGTGCGGGCGGCGGCGACCAGGCGGAGCGCCTCCTGTCCGCTGGAGGCCTCCAACAACGTATAGCCATAATCGGACAGGGCCTGCGTGAGCAGCAACCGGACGGCCTGTTGATCCTCGACCAGCAGGATGGTCTCTCGGCCACAATGCGGCCGGGACGAGGGCGGTGGCGCGGCAGGGCGTGGCGGCGCTTCCACCAATGGAAAGTAGACATCGAAGGTCGACCCTTCGCCCGGGATGCTGTCGGCAAAGATGAACCCCTGGCTCTGTTTGACGATCCCATAGACCGTGGCCAGCCCGAGGCCAGTCCCTTTGCCCTCTTCCTTGGTGGTGAAGAAGGGTTCGAAAATATGTGACAGGGTTGTCTGGTCCATGCCCTGCCCGGAGTCACGGATCGATAAATGCGCATAGGCTCCCGGAAGTAAGGCTGGATGGGGCACGGGACTGTCGGGTGTGATATGCAGGGTGTGCGTCGCCATCGTCAACGAGCCGCCTGCAGGCATGGCATCCTTGGCGTTCACCGCCAGATTCAGTACGACCTGATCAATCTGTCCCCGGTCAGCACGAATGGTGCAGGGTCTGGAATCGAGGGTCCGGACCAGATTGATGTCCTCGCCGATCAACCGCTCGATCATCGAACTGATCGATGAGAGCGCCTCATTGAGGTCGAACACCTGGAAGGTCAGCACTTGTCGCCGGCTGAAGGCCAGGAGTTGCTTCGTCAAGCCCGCCGCTCGCTGGCCGGCGGTGAGGATCTCCGTCAGCGACCGATGTAACGGATCTTCGGCACGCACCTGTTCCAACAGGAGTGTGGCGCACCCGTTGATGACGGTGAGCAGGTTGTTGAAATCGTGGGCCACGCCTCCGGCCAAACGGCCGATGCCTTCCATCTTGTGGGCCTGTCGGAGTTGATCCTCGAGTTGTTTGTGTTTCGTGATATCGATGAAGAAGCCGATAGAACCGATCGCGTGGCCACCCGGGCCCTGCAATAGGCTGCCCCACATATTGACATCGACCACGGTCCCGTCCTTTTTCTGGCGGCGCAGTTCCATGTTACGTGGCGCGGCGCCGCTCATCACCGCCGCCCACAAATCGTCGGATACCTGTTCTTGTCCGGGAGGCACGTAGGGAAGTTTCTTTCCCAACACCTCGTCTTTGGTCCAGCCGAAGAGGGTCGCGGCGGCGGCATTCCAGGTGGTGACGAGGCCCGCCTGGTCGAGTTCGATCATGGCCAGAGGTGATTCTTCGATGATGGTCTGAAGGTGAACGGTCGTGCGGCGTAACTCGCTGGTGCGCTCACGAATGTGTTGTTCCAGCGCCTCTTGAGCCTGACGGCGGTCGGATGCCTCCAGGGTCAGGGTCGCCATGGCCGCCAGGGATGCGGCAAAGGTTTGTTCCTCTGTGGTCCAGACTCTGGCCGGACCGACATGTTCGAGGCAGAGGACGCCGACCACGCGGCCATGCCGACGAATCGGAGCGTCCAACATCGCCACGATGCCGAGCGGCGCCAGATAAGACGAGGTCAATTCACGGGTGCGCGGATCGGTCTGCACCTCATGCGCTGTCAGTGAGTAGGGTTCGGTTTCCAGTGCGTGCAGGTAGGCCGGGCATTGGCTGGTCGACAGCACCGTTCCTTGTGTATGACGTTTGGGGGTGGCCTGGAACAGGTCCTGCAGCACCAATATGGATTGAGTTTCGTCGAAGAGCCAGATACCGGCTCGTTCGACGGCGAACGTTTGCGCCGCATGTTCGGTCATGACCGGAAAGGCTTGCTGCGGGTGTCCGCTGTGGATGGCGGGGTCTTCCGCCAATTCGTGCAGCACGCTTTGTTGCACCTCCAATTTCTTTAGACGCAGCTGTTCGATCTCATGGCGCTGTTTGCGGTCCGTGATGTCTTCTGAGATACCCAGCAGATAGCGCGGCAGGCCGGTGTGATCGGACAGGGGAAGCTTCTTGGTGTGGAGCCACCTCAACCCTCGGTCCTTCGTCTGGATGGCTTCGGCCGGAATGTCTACCAGGGTGCCGCCGCTCAAGACATCGCGATCGCTGGCGGTAAAAAACTCCGCCTGCTCGCGAGGGAAGAAATCGAAGTCGTTCTTGCCCAGGAGCGCGTCCCGCGGCAGGCCGAGGAGCTGCTCGCCCGCTTTGTTGAATTGAACGAAACGCAATTCCTCGGCGTCTTTGAGGAACACCATGTGAGGAATATGCTCGACGATGGATTCCAGGAGTTGGCGAGTCTGGGTCAACGCAACCTCGATGGCTTTTTCCTCGGTCACATTCTGGCAGACGATCAGGATATCGAGTTGTGCGTCCGGATGACGGACCGCTTTGGCGGCTTCTCTAGTCCAAAGGAGACTGCCGTCCTGCCGGACCTTTCTGACCTCCCAGCGGAAGACCACGCCCGGCTGACAGAGACATTCGTCCAGCAGGGCATGCATGTGCGCGTGATCATCGGGGTGCACGAGCATGCTCACGGGTCGGCCGATTAGTTCCTCGGCAGGATACCCCAATTCCGTTGCGGTGGTGGTGTTGATCGCGAGCAACGTGCCGTGTGCGTCCACGGTCAACAGCATCTCAGGGCTGTTCTCGAAGAGCGTGCGGTAGCGGTCCTGACTGACGCGGAGCGCCTCTTCGGCCTGTTTTCTGGTGGAAATGTCCCGTAGCACCGCCTGGAAGCCGATGACCTCCTGATCGCGTTGCAGCAATTGCACATTTTGTCCGACCCAGAGGGTCTGTTGGGTTCTGGTGATCAGCGGGAATTCATAGTAGGTACTGGCGATCTTCCGGAGAAATTGTCGAATGTAAAAATGTTCCGTGGTGCGGCGGTAATCGGGATGAACGAAATCCAGCGCACGATGTCCGAGCATGTCCGTTTCGTGATAACCCAGGATCCGGATGACCGCCGGATTGATGAAGGTGAACCGGCCGCTTCGGTCGGTCCGGTAGATGATGTCCTGTGCATATTCCATGATGAATCGGTGGTGTTCGGTCTTCACTGTGAGGAGCAGTTCCATTTGCTCCCCCTCCTGCAGTTGACCGGCGAGCTGATCGACCAGTTGGGCGTTGTGGTATTTCAGGCGGAGGGTCTCCAGGACGGTATTGGAGGTTCGGTGGGCTGTGTAGACCAAGAGCAGAGAAAACAGCATCGTGCAGATCGCCATGGGCAAGGCTTGGTCATGGTCGAGGGTGAAGAAGCGCAGGATGAGCGGCACGAGCATCGGAAGGGCGAAGGATAGAAAGGCATCGAAGCGAGCGGCTAAGGTGGACGCGGCGCCGGCCGTAACACCTCCGAGCACGAAGGCCAGAAAGACTTGGTGAGCCGGTGAGGATTCGGGAAACAGCAGCAGGGCGGAGGCTCCCCACCCGAGCCCGGCGAGCGTCGTGCCTACCAGAAATAGGCGGTCCCAATGCCGGATGTCGGCGGGGGCGGACCGTGTGGCTGTGAACGATCGAGCGAGCCCATATCGGCCGGCCGAGAGTATGACATGATAGGCGAGCCAGGCGAGCAGGCGGTCGTGCGGGACGAGATTCCAATTCACGAAGACCAAGGCGAGGGCGCATCCGAGCCCGGCGACCAGCGCCGCGGGCATCGCTTCGTAGAGGAGAGTCACCCGCTGCAGGGAGATGCTGGTGTCGCGGGCGGAATCTGCGGGGTTGGATCTTGTGGAACTGACAGGAGGCTGATCGCCAGGGAACGATTGCGAGGAGGACATTCGAGTCACTCCCCTCTGGTGGATGGACGGCTGCGACGCATGGGCATCATAGGGCGCAGTCTACAAAATTGCCGACAGGGATACAATTTTCGTGTGGTGTCCCGCCTGACGCATACCGCCGCCCAGAGGCTATGGGAAACGAGGATGGTCGGGATCGAGGGCGGTTTCTGGCCTGGCGTGTTCACCGGGAGGCTCATGGCGATAGGCCGTGCCGCGATACATTTCTCCGCCGATTCTTGGGACACCGGGCAGGGAATAGCGATCGAGCTGGTTCAGCCGTAGGCTGGCGTCCAGTACCAATTGATCGATGCGGCGGTTGAGATTGCAGCCGCAGGCTACGAAGTTTTGCAAAGGGTTGAGTCGATCCTGCCATCGGGCGATGACGGGATCGTCGCTGCGGCCATGCTCAAGAAAAAGAAACCGGCCATTCGGCTTCAGCACGCGGCGAATGTCGCGCAGCGCGCTGGCCGGATCCGGAATCGTGCAGAGGGTGAAGGTGCTCACGGCGCAGTCGAACGCGGCGTCGTCATAGGGCAATCGCTCTGCGCTCACGTGCCGAATGTGGACGGGGAAGGCCGCCTGTGCCACGCGCCGGGCCACTCGGTCCGGTAAGAGCGGCGCGGGGTCGACGCTGTGCAGCGCAGTCACGGTTCGAGGATAGTGGGGCAGGTTCAGTCCGGTCCCGAAGCCGATTTCCAGGACCACTCCCTGTGCCGGTGCAAGCAGGTGTCGGCGTTCGGTTTGGAACCGTTCCCCCCGGAGCACCCAATCCATGAGTCGCGGAAAGATATAGGTGGCGTACATGGTTGTCGGCGTGCGTCGCTTCGGTGCTGATCGGAATCGCTCGAAGGGATGTCGTTCCTTCCGGGCATTTGAACAGGAGTCGCACCGGTGATCAAGGGAAGAAATCACGAAGGTGAATCGATGCCTCTATGCCCGCCTCGTCCTTGTCGCTCCGTGCGGCGTGTGCTAGAGTCGTCCGTTCTGTAATCGAGCACCAAGCATTGCTTCGCAGATGACGGTCACACAATGAGCAAGACATACGATCATCAGGCCCTCGAATCGAAGTGGCAGACCTATTGGGAGACGCATCGTACATTTCGGACGACCGATGATCATTCAAAGCCCAAGTTTTATTGTCTCGACATGTTTCCCTATCCATCCGGGTCGGGTCTGCATGTCGGACATTTGGAAGGCTATACCGCCACAGACATTGTGTCGCGCTATAAGCGGATGCGTGGGTTCAATGTGTTGCACCCGATGGGGTGGGATGCGTTCGGGTTGCCCGCCGAACAGTACGCCGTGAAAACCGGGGTGCACCCCGCCATCACGACGGCTCAGAACATCGCGACCTTTAAGCGCCAGATGAAGCGTGTCGGTTTGTCCTACGACTGGGAACGAGAACTCAGCACGACCGATCAGGATTACTATCGCTGGACGCAGTGGATTTTCCTCAAGCTCTTCGAGCGAGGCTTGGCCTATGTGGCCGAGGTGCCCGTGAATTGGTGTCCGGCGTTGGCCACGGTGCTGGCGAATGAAGAAATTGTCGACGGCAAGAGCGAAGTCGGGGGATTTGATGTCATTCGCAAGCCGATGCGGCAATGGGTGTTGAAGATCACGGCCTATGCGGAGCGGTTGCTGGATGATCTGACCCTGGTCGAATGGCCGACCAGCACGCTGGAGATGCAAAAAAACTGGATCGGCCGATCAATCGGAGCGGAAGTCGACTTTGCTCTGGCCGATGTGCCCGGTAACCTGCGCGTGTTCACAACCCGTCCCGACACACTCTTCGGCGCCACCTACATGGTCGTCGCGCCCGAACATCCGCTCGTTGATGTGCTGACGACCCAGGCCCAGCGGGCACAGGTCCTGGAATATCGCGATGCCGCCGCCCGCAAGAGCGATCTGCAGCGCCAGGAGCTGGACAAGGTGAAGACCGGCGTCTTCACCGGCGGGTATGCCATCAATCCCGTGAACCAGGAGCGCCTGCCGATCTGGATCGCCGACTACGTCCTCATGAGTTACGGCACCGGGGCGATCATGGCGGTGCCGGCTCACGACGATCGCGATTGGGCCTTTGCTCAGCACTACCACTTGCCGATTCGCGAAGTGATCCAGGGTGGACAGATCGACCAGAAGGCCTTCACCGAGACCGAACGGGGTCGTGTGGTCAATTCCGCCACTCATGATCAGTCGTTGTCGCTCGATGGTCTGCTGCCCAGCGACGCGATCCCCAAAATCACGGCTTGGCTCGAAACCAAGGGCAAAGGAAAGAGAACGATCAATTACAAGCTCCGTGACTGGCTCTTTGCGCGGCAGCGCTACTGGGGCGAGCCGTTTCCAATCGTGTGGGTCGATGGTGATCCCCGCGCCTTGCCGGAAGAGCAGTTGCCGCTCGTCCTGCCGGAGACCAAGAACTTCAAGCCCTCCGGCGGCGGCGAAAGTCCGTTGGCTAATCTCGGCGATTGGCTGGAGACCACCGATTCTGTGACCGGCAAACCAGCGCGACGCGAAACGAATACCATGCCGCAATGGGCCGGATCCTGCTGGTATTACCTGCGGTTCATCGATCCCAAAAACACCATGCGGCTGGTCGATCCGGCGAAAGAACAGTACTGGATGCCGGTGGATCTCTACATCGGCGGCAGCGAACATGCGGTGCTGCATCTGCTCTACAGCCGCTTCTGGCACAAGGTCTTGTTCGACGCAGGGGTCGTCAGCACGCCGGAGCCGTTCAAGAAGTTGGTCCATCAAGGGATCGTGTTGGGCGAAGACAATCAAAAAATGTCGAAGTCGCGCGGCAATGTCGTAAATCCTGACGAGATGATCGATCAGTTCGGGGCCGATGCGGTACGGCTCTATGAAATGTTCATGGGCCCGTTGGAGTCGATGAAGCCATGGAGCACCCGCGGCGTGGAAGGCATCACGCGTTTTCTCGATCGAGTCTGGCGGCTGATGATCGGGGAGGACGGCGCATTGAGTCCGGCGGTCACGAATGCAGAGCCGACGCCCGAGCAACAGCGCCTGTTGCACTACACGATTAAGAAGGTCACGGACGACATCGAAGGGCTGCGATTCAACACGGCGATCTCGCAGATGATGGTGTTTACGAATGAGATGACCAAGTCGGAGTCGCGTCCACGACGATTGTTGGAACCGTTTGTGTTGTTGCTCCAGCCGTTTGCGCCGCACCTGAGCGAGGAACTGTGGGAGCGTCTTGGGCAACGACCCAGCGCCGGCCAGCAACCCTGGCCGCAGTTCGATCCGACCTTGGTGATCAGCGACCGGTTGACGATCCCGATCCAGGTCAACGGAAAGCTCCGAGGAAAGCTGGAAGTCGAGGTGGAGATGTCACGCGAGCAGCTCGAACCTCTGGCCAAGACGGCAGTGGCGGAATGGCTGCAGGGAAAAGAGCCGAAGAAGGTCATTTACGTAGACAAGAAGTTGATCAACTTCGTGGTGTGATGCCGTGCACCCTTACCTGTTACCTTTTGGCTTGTGCATTCTGGCGCTGAACTTCACCGCCTGTGGCTATCAGTTTCGGGTGCAGGGCGCCGGTCCGACGGTCGGAGGTGCCCCGGAGGTCTCGACAAAGCGGCCCGAAGCGCCACGTCTGGCGATTCTTCCCATCGCAAACAGCACCTACGAGCCGAACTTTGAGGTCAAACTGACCAATTATCTGCGGCGAGAGTTCTCGTCCGGAGGAGGGGCGGAAATCGTCGGTCCCTCCGCCGGGGCCGATCTCTACATGTCCGGACAGATTATGCAGATTTCGTTGCCGACCTTAAGTTTCGACCAGACCACCACCTTTGAAAGCCGGGTGGAAATGCTCGTGAGCGTGAGGATCGAGGATGCGAAGACCAAGAAGCCAATATGGTCCCAAGTTTCCAAAGGGATCTCGGAATTTTTTATCACGCAAGACCTTCAGTTCAACCAGGTCCTGCAGAATCGGGCGGTGGAACAGGCCGGTCGTTTCATTGCGGAGGATTTGGCGTCGCGGTTTTTGCTCTTCCTGGATACCGGCGAGCTAGACAAGGCGTTGAAGCGTCCGGTTAAGACGGAGGCGGCATCGCCCGGCAACGCACAGCCCGCTGCGACGCGATAACTGTACGGGGAGTCTCTACGGATGAGTGCGTCGGTCATGAGCATGGAATTGCCACAGTCGCTCGCGCGGACCGGAGTGATGCCGCTGTATGCGGTGGTCGGCGAAGAGGACTACCTCCGTGACCAATCTGTTGCCGCCCTGCGGACCGCAGTCTTGGGATCGGCACCGGATAGCGGATTCAATTACGATATCTTTCACGGCGACGATTCGTCCGTTGAGGATGTCTTGGCCTGCGCGGCTGAGATCCCGGTATTCGCCGAACGCCGCGTGGTCGTCTATAAATCCGTCGAAAAGGTGCCGGCGCGGGAAGGCGAAAAGCTCCTCTCCTATTTCGCGGCTCCAAATGACACGACGACGTTGATCGTGGTAGGGGCCAAGTTGGATGGTCGGCTGAAATGGACGCAAGCCCTGACGAAACGGGCGGTGATGGTCAATTGCGCCCCATTGCGCGACGCCCAGCTCTCGGTATGGATTCGTCAGGAAGCGGCGGCGTTGAGTATCCGCATCCACGAGGACGCGACCCAGCTACTCAAGGAAGTGGGGAGTGAATCACTCTATGCGGTGAGGAGAGAACTTGAAAAGCTGGCGGCCTACGTGCCGTCCGAGCGCACCATACAATCGGCGGACGTCGAGGCCCTCCGTGGTACGGAGTCCGGTGCGTCGGTGTTTGATCTTGTCAACGCCATCGGGGCGCACGATCATGGCCGGGCGCTACGAATCCTGGCTAGAAACCTCGAAATTGGAGAGGCCCCGCTCCGTATTCTCGGTGCGTTGGTGTGGCAATACCGCCGGTTGTGGAAAATGAAAGAGCAACTCAAGTCCGGCGGTCGAGAGGGGGAGGCAGCCAGGACGCTACGGATGGATCCATCTCGGGTACGTGGGTTTCTGGCCCACTTTTCCGACACGCAGTTGACGCAGGCATTTAGTTGGTTTTTGGAGACCGACTCGAAGCTCAAAGGCGGGAGTGGAAGTGCTCCGGTGCGCGTGATGGAGGACCTGCTGTTTCGGCTTTGCGGCCAGCCATCGAAGCAAGGTTTACATGTGGAGCAGGGCGGGCAGGCAGCACCACCGGTCCCTCGCCCGTCAGGCTCGAGACCGGTGTCGAATGTCAGAACAATTACGCGGAAGCGGTGATCGCATTTACGCGCACAGACAGTCGAGACACCCGGCGCGAGGCCGTATTGGGCTTCAAGACACCCTTGGTCACTGCCTTGCTCAGTGCTGCAGTGGCCTCTCTCAGAGTGGCTTTAGCTTCGTCCGGCTTCTTAGCGGTGATCGCATCCTGCACTTTGCGAAGGATGCTCCGAACCGCGCTGATGGTGGCGCGGTTGCGCAAGCGGCGCTTCTCAGATTGACGGGCTCGGCGAATCGTTGATTTGTGGACAACAGGCATACGGATTCTCCTACGTTCAAAGCCTGAGCTTGTAGCACAGGATCATGAGAGAGGTCAAGGACACTGAAAGGAGTTAGCCAGGTCTCCTGGGAACCCGGGAGCAACGGCGTATGTATGGTAACTCGGATTGATGCACGAGATCGGTTGATTGTTGCCCTGGATGTCCCTTCCGAGACGGAAGCGGACGCCTTGGTCGATCGTATGGGAGAGCAGGTGCGATTTGTGAAGGTCGGCCTGGAGCTCTACACGGTGGCGGGACCTGACATCGTGCGGAAGTTGACGGACCGTGGTAAGCGCGTGTTTCTGGATCTCAAGTTCCTCGATATTGAAGAAACCGTCCGACGTGCGACGGCTCGGGTCGCAGCCATGGGAGCGACCTTCTTGACCGTCCATGCGAATCGAAAGGCGTTGACCGCGGCGGTGCAGGGCCGCGGGCAGTCGAATCTCAAGCTGCTGGCCGTGACGGTGCTCACCAATTTCGACGGGGAAGATTTGCGGGATATGGGCATTCAACGGACGGTCCAGGACTTGGTGACTGCCCGAGCCATGTTGGCTGCAGAAGTGGGCTGCGACGGTGTGGTGGCCTCCGGGGAGGAGCCGCAGGCTATTCGTGCCAAGGTGGGATCGAATCTGGTCATTGTCACTCCAGGGGTTAGGCCGGCGGGACAAGGGACCGATGATCATGCGCGGGTGACGACGCCGACCCAAACAATTGCCGCTGGTGCAGATTACCTGGTCATTGGTCGTCCCATACGCGATGCCCAGGACCCTCCAGCTGCCACGGCAGCCATCTTGGCGGAAATGCAAGCTGCGTTCGACCGCCGGGGGAGTTGACTGTCGGAGATTGGTGCAGGGTATCGATGTGGGCAGGGAGCGGAACACGTCGCGCTCCGCCCATACCGCTCTGACTGGCGAAAGAGGAGCCAGCTCGAAGTCTCTAGACGGTTGCGACTGTTCTTTGGGGTTTGTTAAGATGCGCGTTCCTCGTTAACCGGGTATGGTGGGTGTAGCTCAGTTGGTTAGAGCGCCGGATTGTGGATCCGGAGGTCGCGGGTTCGAAACCCGTCACTCACCCCAATGCTCGCAGAGGCGAATTACTGGGGCAGGCACATGATGACCGGTGGCAATAAACAGGTCGCTCCATTGGCCACGCCTCGTCCGTCTGTTGCTGTCGGCACCAAATTTCATGTGCGGTCGTTCCGTCGCTTTCCCGTCCAATGTTCCGTGTATTACTCCGGCAATGCGTTCCAGGGGACCGGTATCGCGTGGAACCTCTCCCTCAATGGATGGCGTGTTGATGGGACGCATCCGGTTGAGCCTGGAGCCGTCGTCACTCTCTGTGTCTTTCTTCCCGGTCTGCACCCCACCGTGTTTATCGACCGCGCGGTCGTTCGTTGGTCTCGAGGGCAGGAATTCGGGATCGAGGTGAATGCGATCAAAGCCGACGAGCGTGCTCGGCTCGAACAGTTCGTGACGGCCTTGGTCTGACCGCTGCCTTCTCTGCTTCTCGACCTATACTCTTGCAAAGCCCCGCCGCCTCTATGACGAGAAAAAGAATAATCTTGGCCATCCCCTGAGAGTTGAGTAGACTGGGTCGTAGTTGAGGTCGATGTCGTGTCATACCCATCTTCCTAGCCAGGACTCATGGCCAAGTCGCATACATCTCGTTCGCAGTCTCGCGTACCGGTCAGCTGTTTCCTCTATTACCTGGGAGAAGGTCTAGTCGGAACCGGTAAGGTCTGCGACATCTCCGTCAAGGGCTGGCGGATCGATGGGGACAAGCCGGTCGCGGTGGGCATGAAACTCACGCTACGTGTCTTTTTGCCCGATCAGCCGAAGGCGATCGATGTCGATGGGGTCACGGTTCAGTGGGTGCAAGACCGTGTGTTCGGGCTTGAAACCGTCAGGTTGAGCGCCACTGCTGAAGCACGGATTCACAAGTTTGTCGAGTCGGTGCTCAAGGCATCGGGCTCTTCCCGCGTCGCGTGAGTCGCTGATGCTTCGTTGGTCGTCGTTCGACCATCGGATCTAGCCTGATTCGGATTCTCCCTGTCCTTTGTCCTTTCCTCTGTCCCGCCTAGTCGGACGCTCATGCTGTGCCTGCTGTGAACCGGACAGATGTGACCAGATCATCGAGGTGCCCCCACTTTCGGGGACTATCGGGCTATCCGTTGTTTTTCATATCCTGCCGAGGTGTTGGCTTGGAGGAATGGATGGAACAACAGAATCGTCCGCGCTTTATCGTCGAGTGTACCGGGTCACGTTCCGAAGATGGACTTCTAGTTTGGAATGGTCGGATGCTGGATCTCTCGATCCCGGGATGGTCACGAACCGGACTCAAAGGTTTGCAAGCCGGGGATCTGCTCCAACTGCATCTGCATATTCCAGGACAGCCCAAACCTCTCTCGGTGAGGCTGGCGACTATTCGCTGGGCCAGCGAGTCGCGACTAGGGGTCGATCCCATTCTCATGGATGCCGACGACCAACTCCGTTTGAACGACTTTGTCAGCGCCCATGACACAATTCCTCCGTTCAGTACGGACCGTATAGAACAGATCGTTATTTCTGACGCCGGATAACCGCTTCATTCGCCCGCGCTGGGCCACGTGCTTCCTCGCTCTCCCCTTCCAGTTCGCACCCTCTACTCGATGCATGACTGAGGTCGTCGAGGTCTTGCGCTCACTCGGCCCTGTCGGCGCCTTCCTTATGGGAAGAGAGGGACCGTCTATCGCCTGGGCCCAGGTCTGGCGCGCCCATGGGATGTCGAGGGTGTTCGTGTGGTGGTGTCGACGGAGGATTGCTTGACATCATCAGGCAAGATGGTGTCTCTTATCGGAAACATTGCCACACACCAACCTTTCGCCCGTCCAGTTCGGTCATGTCGTTCAGTGGTGTCCCAGGGCGGGGGCGTGCGAGACTTGACGTATGACGTCCGGCCCTGATCTTCCTGACACAATCCACACCACCCCACTGACGCCTGAAACAGAAGCGCAGGTCGACCAGTTTGCCCATACGGATATTCTGGTCGGCATTCCCAGCTTCAACAATGTCGAAACCATCGGTCATGTGGTGAAGGCGGTGAGCGCCGGCTTAGCAAAGTACTTTCCCGAAGCCCGCGCCGTCTTGGTGAATTCGGATGGCGGTTCGACGGACGGCACGCAAGAGGTGGTCGCGCAGACCGTCGTTGATCTCAAAACACTGTTCATCGGCGATCAACAGAGCTCCCTTCATAAGATCATCACGCCTTACCATGGCATTCCCGGAAAAGGGAGCGCATTTCGCACTATTTTTGAGATCGCGCGTCGCTTGAAAGCCAAGGCCTGTGCCGTCGTGGATTCGGATCTGCGCAGTATTACTCCGGAATGGATTGAGCTGTTGGTCAGTCCGGTTTATGAGCGGGGGTTCGACTATGTCGCGCCGTATTACTTGCGTCACAAATATGACGGGACCATCACCAACAGCATCGTCTACCCGCTCACGCGGACGCTTTATGGCCATCGAATCAGGCAACCCATCGGCGGGGATTTTGGGTTTTCCGGTCAACTGGCCCAGCACTACCTGGATAAGCATGTGTGGGAATCGGAAGTGGCCAAGTTCGGCATCGACATCTGGATGACGACGGAAGCGATTGCCAGCGGGGCGCGGGTCTGCCAAAGTTTTCTCGGCGCGAAGATTCACAATCCCAAAGATCCGGCGGCCGACCTGTCGGCGATGCTGGTTCAGGTGCTTGGCGCGGTCTTTGCTCTGATGGAAGAACACCATGCCGTATGGGGCAAGACGGACGGCTCGAACCCCGTGCCGTTGTTTGGGTTTCAATATGAGGTCGGAGTCGAACCGGTCAACGTCAACGTCGATCGCATGATCAGCACGTTTCGTCAGGGGCTGAGTGATTTGGGTACGATTTGGGATCAGATCCTCGCTCCCGGAACCAGACAGAGTCTGCGACCGCTGGGGACTTGCTCGCTGCAGGACTTTCGAATCGCCGACAATCTGTGGGCCCGGGTCGTGTATGACGCGACCGTGGCGTATCGCAATCGCGTGCTGCCGCGCGATCACGTGTTGAAGGCCTTCACTCCCTTGTATCTGGGGCGAACCGCCTCGTTTGTGTTGGATACACAGGGACTCACATCGAACGAAGCCGAGGGCCGCATCGAAGCGTTGTGCCAGGCGTTTGAAAAGGACAAGTCCTACCTGGTGGCACGCTGGAATGAGCCACATACCAGCTGAGGTTCGTGGCTCGATCCATCTGAAGGCGGACTGCAGTTTAGGCCGGAGGAGGGAAGTATGAAGGAGTTTTTTGAGAAGGGGCTCCTCGACCCCTTGGAGTTGATGGCGCGGCAGGTGCTCGCGGTGTTGCCGAGCCTGTTGGCGATGTCGATCATTTTCTTCTCGGGATTGGTGGTTGCCTGGACCGCGAGTCAGGCGCTGGAGCGGTTGCTGCGAGTGGTGGGGCTGGATCGACTATTCGATCGATTGGGAGTTACGGGCGCACTGTTGCGCGGCGGAGTGAAGACCGATCCGTCACGGCTGGTGGGGCAAGCGGCGTATTGGCTGGTCATGATTTTTGCCACCGTCGCGGCGCTGGGCGCGCTCAATCTCCAGCCAATCAACGATTTTGCGAAATCGTTTCTGGCCTATGTGCCGCATCTCGTGACGGCGGGTCTGATTCTCGTCGCGGGTTGGCTGTTATCCAACTTTGTCTCACAGGCCGTCCTCATCGCCGCAGTCAATGCTGGCCTGCCGCCGGCACGACTCGTGGCCACCTGTTCACGTTGGGGTATTCAGCTATTGGCGGTGGCCATGGCGCTCGAACAGCTCGGTATCGCACAAAACATTGTCGTGGTGGGATTTGGTATTACACTGGGAGGGATTGTATTGGCCGGAGCGCTCGCGTTCGGGTTGGGCGCAAAAGACTTGGCCAAAGATTATCTCGAACGGGGGCTTTCGGTCCGGATGCGAGACGGGAAGCCTGATGACTTGCGTCATTTGTAACCAAGGAACTCGCGATGCATCGACGAGGAGTGATAAAGGACATGTCATGAAGCACAACATCCCGGATGTCGATGGCGAGGCCAAAGCGCGTCGCTGGCTGGGTGGCGAAGCGGCCGTGCCTCGCTATCCGCAACGGCGCCAGAGCCCATTTGTGTTCAATCGTTCGCTCGTGGGGCTCGTGGCATTTGCCGTCGGACTGGGGTTTGTCGGCGGAATAGTGGCGGGGCTTCAGTGTCGGCGGCGTCCGGCTATTCTCTCGAAGGAGCAATGATGCGTCGGCCGTTGCAATGTTGGCGTCGAGTGGTCCGAGAATGTCAACCAGCCGGCCGTCAGAGGGTCGGTAAGAGATCAATGAGGCTGCGGTTCCATCCGACGGGCCCCACCCCTTCGGCACGGGTGAGGTGGGGAAGCTGCACAGCCGGGTCGTAGGAGCCATCCGGCTTCTGGACGAGGATGGGGTGGTCTACGGATTCCAGCATGGGAAGATCGTTCAGACTATCTCCGATACCAACGGTGATCAGGGTATGCCCTTCCTGCTGCGCACGCCGTCTATACCATGCGATAAGTCGGCGGCTCGCAATTCCCTTATCGTTTCCTCCCATCAAGTGATAAAATCGGCCCCCTCGCGTGCAGCGCAGACCGTAAGCGGCCGCCGCCTCTACCAGACGGTTCCATTCACATCCGTTCCCCTCCATGACAAAGGGTTCGTCATACTCCCGTTGAGTGGCCAATTTGGTGTCGGCCGACGACAGTCCCGTGAGTGCAGAGACGGCGTCGAGGGAGAGATCCCCGAATCCCTGCAAGCGGCAACCCAGCTCCCGTCCGATGTCTGTCAGCGCGGTCCTGAGCTTGGCATAGGGGATCCCGATCTCGACCACCTCATAGCCTCCGGAGGCGGTTGCCTGCTCCAAGGGAAAGGGAAAGTAGCCTTTCGGGATGAACAGCGCGCCGCCGTTTTCGACGATAAACGGATGGTGATTGTCCAGGCGAAGGCGAATCGGCTCCATCTCAGAACGGGTCTTGCTCGAGACCAAGATTAACGTCGCGCCTAGGCGCCGAATGACCGAGAGGGCGTCTGCTGCCGCTTCATAGGAATAGGTGGTAGCGTCGAGCAGACTACCGTCGAGGTCTGTGAGGATGAGGATGCGGCCTGTCGTCAATGAGCAACTCCTTGAGCACACAGTATACGGAACTCCCTGTTGCGGATAAAACACCATTCTGGATAGCCGTCCCGGGTCCCCTCTCTCATAACCCCACTGAGACTGCGTTTTCCCTACCGTTTCCTAGGCTGTCGGATTGCCTCGGTTTCTGTGAACTAACTTGCGCCTCCGCGCAGAGAACCATTCGGGACTCCATGGATGAGCGGTAGGAGGTGCGAGGCCTGCAAATAGCCAGGCCCCACAGGCCTGTGTCGTAAGCGGCACAGCAGAATCCCTCAATCAAGATCCTACCGAATAATGCCGAAAAGGATAGACACATGGCGTTGTCAGATTCCCGAGCGATGACATACGGGTCCATGGCACGCCTCTCCTGTCATCCGTGCATGATCGTTCAGAAGAGGACCATGTATTGGCCAAGGCGCTTCCCTTGCTTCTCCTTGAACGTTGTTGCTCTCAAGCTGTGGATAGCTCGTTCTCTCGCCCCTGCCGTCTCGGTCGTGATTGCGTGGCATGGGGGAGAGAAAAGTCTGTAATTTTATAGGTTTATACCGTGCGATCCGACAAGAAATCTTCCCTCAAATCAGATAAAAAATCCCCCACGAAGAAGAAGGGGACTATCGGCTTCAATAAGAAGTCGGCGCTTCTCGAAGATGCGATTACACAAATGAACGCCGGCAAGTATGGTCGGGCGTCTTCCGCGTTAAAAGATCTGCTCGCCCTCGATCCGCTCAATACCGAAGCTCGGCGCCTATTCGCCACCCTCCATTTGCGGCTCGGCAGTCTCATGAGTGCCAGGACGGCGTTTGAATCGCTGGCTCGGGAAGCGATGGAGCGGCAGGATTACTGGCTGGCGGAGTCGCTCTTGCGAGAATACCTGACGGCGGGACCACGCTGTGTTCCTTTCTTGGAAATGCTGGGGCGGGTGTATGAAGAGAAGGGCGATGTCATGGCGGCGGTGGCTGAGTACGGTAAGGCTGTCGAGGTCTTGCTGGAAGATCCGGACACCGATAATCCGAACAGAGCCAGTGACCTCTTCGCGCGGATTCGCTCCATTGCCCCCGGGAGTCCGGTTGCCTTCCGCTTTGCAGCCATGTTCGATACCGTAACCGGGCAGGTCTTGCAGACGACTCCTCATCCTGCCGTAGTCGAGACCAAGAGCGAGATGCCTCCGGCCTCGGCATTGACAGTCTCGCCTTCCGCTACGGATCCTGCGGTGGCAATGCCATGGGAACAGGTGGAGGCGGCCTCGAGCGAGGTTTCCCTCGAACAAGACGCGCAGGTTTCGGTACCGGTGCCGTCGCCCGAGACCATGGACTCAGGCGTGCGGCAGGATGATACAGGGACGCCAACAGTAGCCACACGGCCGGCAGACTCGTCCCCGGAGTTGAACGTTCAATTTCGAGCCGAACCTTCATTGTCCGCGATGACTCCGACGATTGAGTCGGTTCAGGTCACCAGTCAGAGTGAACCGCCTGCCATCGATTCGGCTCCTGCCCCGCTCGCAGACTCAGAAATACCTTCTGCGACGACCGTCGAAGTGCTTTCTCTCACGAGTGAGGTGTCGGCACTAACCGGTAGCCGGCCGATTGCCGACGCACCGATGAGCCCGGCGCCCATGCCGTGGGATCAAATAGAAGATGCCGCCACGGTGATTCTCCCTCCGGCAGAGGAGCCGGTGTCGATCCACGAGGACGTAGAAACGATGCCTTCCTCCGGAGAGATCGAGCTTCCGCCACCAGCGTCGGAGCCGATAGCCCCCATGCTCCTGGTCCCCCCGCAGGCTAGTAATCATCCCATCGTCGACCCGCCGGCAATCCATGCCCCGATGCCCTGGGACCAGGTCGAAGAGGCCACGAACCCCATGACGCCAGCCGCCGAGACAGTATTGGAGGTTGGAGCGGTCGAGGTCGGCAAGGCGAGCGAGTCTCCGGCAGCGAAGCAAGTGCTCGATACAGGGTCGATGACGGAGCCACCCCCTGAAGCACGCCCTTCCGAAACCACCTCGTCGGGACTCACGTGGGAGGAAATTCTCGCGGCGGTGTCGGCCATGCAATCATCCACGGTGTCTCCTCAGACGCTTTCAAGCGAGGGGCAAGCCCTTGATCCTGGGAAGTTGGCCGAAACCCGCATGGCCGCTCCAGACTCTGCGGAGACCGAAGCACCGCTGTTCGAGGCGACGGTGTCGGACGCTCTGCCTGATCTCGCCGGTACGGCACCATCCCTGTCGGCTCCCATGCCTTGGGAGCAAATCGAAGTTGACGACGTCATGATTCCGCGCCAAGAACCTGAGCCTGATTTCGGTCCCGTCCCTGCCGCGGTTGTCGTGGATGCGCAGGATTCCACAGTGGTCATGTCCGTTGTGCCCGAGGCGCCTGAGGCAGCGGCTGCTGCAGAATCTCGTGCAGCTGACACGGTGGCCGATCGTCCTATAGAGATGAACGCCACTGCCACCTCGGAATTTCGCATTCTCTCTCCAGATGCTTCCATCCACGCGCGCCGACATCCCATTCATATTCCCATGGACGCGTACAACGTAGTCGAGGAGTCGACCCCGGCCGCCGCGCATGAGCCCGAACAACCGGCCGGAATCAGGACCGATCATCCTGGAGAGCCTCCGTTGCGTCTGGCCGATAGTGAATCGATCGCAGCCACAGCTTCGGTTGGGCCGTCTGCTTCGATCGAACCAGGTACGGATTTCGCGATCGCCGACGACAACGATGTGCCGTCGCCGGCGTTGGAAGAGGGCGACCTAGTGAAGAGTCAGGTCCCTGTCAGCGAGTCCGTAACGGTCGTGCCCTCGGATCCATCTACTCTGATAGACCAGCCTGCAAAGGCTATCCCCCCGCAGCAAGTCAAGACGCAGTCAGTACCAGAGGCGGGAGCGCAGGGACTTGCTCCGGTGGTCGTGCATTCGCTCATCGACGATCAGACGGTTGCACTAGTGTCGCCGGCTGCTCTCGATGCCGCACCTGCACCGGAGCCTGAGACGGCCCTGGCTGATCCCGAGCTCTCCTCGGCGTCAACGGGCGAGGCGTATGACGCTGGCGATGTTCCGATGGGTGAATCCATTGTTCCCCCGCTGGAGGCATCGTTCGTTTCGGCGGTCGCCTCTCCGCAGCCGGCTCCTCCTTCGAACAGTGCGACAGTGGAAGAACCGGTATTACCCACGGTTGAGTCGGCGCAGGATCAGGAGGCGGTCCGAGCAAGAGATTTTGTGGACGTATCAGCTGACTCCCTCGCTCTTCCTGAGGAACCGTCAATAACTTCAGGGACCTCGACCGCTCCTGCTTCCGACGCGAGTGGGGGGCTGCGAATTCTGTGGGATGACTCGTCGTCAAAGCCTACCCCGAGCGTCTCAACCGGAAACATGCTGACACGCTGGCTCAGAAAGCCGGCGGATATCGTTCCTGCTGAAGCAGGCGAGGCCAGTTCCTCGGTGACCGTTCCCGATGAGCCGCCGGCGCCTCTCCCCTCGTGGCCCGTTGAGCGACAGGAGGCCGCGGTCGTCGTGACGGACCGTCCTCTCGATCAACCGGAGCGTTCTGCGCCTCCGTCAGTGGAAGCGCCTGTCGATCGTCCTCAACCGAACAGGCCTGCCGTGGCTCCTGCGTGGCGTCGAGTCGGGGAGGCGATCGCTTCACTCCTCGGTGCCGGGGTTTCGACAACGCGTTCGATGCTCGTCATGCTTCTCGCACTGGTCGGGCTCACGCTGGTCCTGAGCGCCGGGGCTGTCTGTGCAGTGGTATTGGTCTGGCTGGTCCTTGAGGAGCAACCCAGTGCGGCCTATCGCAACGTGACGTCGGTTCCACAGCATACCTTGGAGGATTCCAGCAAGAACGGATACTTCCTCCTCCTTGGATTCGGTGCTCCGGCGACCCAAGATCCACTGCAGGCCGGGATGGACCGACGGCCCGAGGGTATCGATCGTGCGTTTGCCCACACCTGCCTGACCGGAGACGGACAGGCGTCCGGTGGGGAACAGAGTGCATCGGTTGAAACGGTGGGTAAGTGGATGAAGACTGCCGATCCGGCGGCGCAGATGCGCGTGGAGGCGACTGGGGTGAAGGCATGGGTGTCGCAGGCCGAGGTCAGTATGGGCCGATACCGGCAGTGGCTAGCCAAGCCTTTTGAAGACTGGGGGTACGGGCAATCCATCACTCCCAACTGCGGCCTGATTCTTTCAGCCCATCGACTGTATGTCGCGGAGGGGTTCGCGCAGGATGTCGACGCGGGAGTCGCGCGGCTTGAATCCGATCTCACAGCGTGGCGGACGGTGTTGGGACAGGCCAAGACGCTCTCAGTGAAAATGCTGGCCAGTACCGCGATGAATGACGATGTCAGGGTGGTGGGCGGACTTTTATTGCGACCCGAGCTTGACGAGCGCCTCGTGAGCCGCTTGGCCAAACTCGCGCGGCCGCTTGAACAGGCTGAACAATCGGTCCGTTGGCCGATGCAGAGCCAGTTCGTGTTGGCCACCAAGACGTTGGAGGAGACGATGGGTGAAGGCGATGGTGATCGCCCATTGTATGGCTCGCTCGCAGCGGCGCTGCCGTTGCCGAAGCAGCGCCGGTTCAATGCCTATGCGCAATATTATGAAGCTGCCGGAAAAGCCGCCGGGGAAGGTCGGTATGCAGACTTGCCCAAGCAGTCTCAGTTTGTGCACGCTCCGCCGTATGGCCTGGCGGACATATTTGTGAATCCTATTGAGAGCCTGGTCGGGGTTGCTCCCCTTCCGACATGGGAAACGTACGCGGGTCGAGTGTTGGAAACGGATGCACGCTTGCGGCTGGCGTCCCTGCAGGCCTGGTTGCGCCGGACTCCGCGAGAACAAGACCTGCTCACCAGGATTGCCAAGGCCGGGCAGGATGTCTACGACCCCTTCACAGCTTTTCCGATGCTGGTGAATATGAAGAAGGGCGTCCTCTATAGTGTCGGGCAGGACCTGAAGGACAATGAAGCGCAGGATCGGTTCGACCTCGTGGCGCCGATCCCTTCGTCCGCATGGATGGAGGGCAAACGACCTGACGACGTGGATAAACTCAAATAAGCCCCCCTCTCAGCCTTCTCTCATCGACGATTGAACCCCTGCTGAATCAAACGCTCCGTCCCGAGAGTCTCAGGTTGCGCTATTTGAGCCCCTGACCGTGCACTATAACTCAGTCAACCGAACAGGATCTGGTGCGTTTTCCCCTTCGAAGGGAATGGTTCACAGTTTCCTCGTAGGAGAGAGCCTGTGAGTATCTGCCCACAGGTGGAGTTGGATAGTGAGAGGGTGTGCAGGAGTGCCGAGGGCCTGGCGGGCGGTCACTTGATTTCAGGGTGGTTCGAGTCGACAATCACAAGGATTTCGATTGACTTCGGGCTGAACGCGCAGTCGCCCTCAAGAGTGCTCAATGCGGACTCTGCCGTAGGCAGGCGATCCCGTTTTTCAGCGCTTCCTCCGGGTTGTCCTGTCGTCGGTCACCGGATGCAAGTCAGGTAGACAGGGATGAGCGGCTGGCACTACCAGATCGCCATAGATGGGCAGCCAGGCAGTTGTCTGGGTGAGAGGGTGGGATCACTGGATCGAACCCAGGCATTGGATCGGTTCCTGGCCGGGATTGAGCGGCGCGCATTCCGCATGGCACATATTGCCACGGGGAATGAGGATGAGGCGCTGGATCTGGTGCAGGATGCCATGTTGAAGCTTGCGCAAAAGTATGGCGAGAGGGACGAAGGTGAATGGGGACCGCTGTTTCACTGTATTCTGCAGAGCCGAATTCGAGACTGGTACCGCCGGGAGAGGGTGCGGAATCGCCTGCGGCAATTTTTTCACGGCTCCCAGGATGAAGAGGAGGGGGAGGACCCGCTGGAGCGAATCGCCGATGCGACCGCCGTGGCGCCGGATGAGGAGTTCCAACGCAAGCGTGCCTGTGTGGCGCTCGATGTCGCGTTGCGTGCCCTGCCGTTGCGGCAGCAGCAGGCTGTTCTCTTACGTATCTGGGAAGAACTGGATGTGGCGCAAACAGCTCGAACCATGGGCTGTTCGGAGGGGAGCGTCAAAACGCATTTGTTCCGGGCCCTGCACGTGCTGCGAAAGCGGCTGGGGGAGCATTGGCCATGAAGGAACAATCGGACGAGCAACTGGATCGGCTGGCGGCGGGGTGGAAACGTCTGCTCGATGACAGTGTGCAGGATCTCGATCAGAAGACGGTGCTGTCGCTGCAACGCGCCAGGCTGAATGTATTGGACGCGGCATCGCGGCGGCGGCAACCCTGGATTCGATGGGCCGGAGGTGTGGCGCTGGCCTCCATGGCCGTGCTGGCGGTCACCATGTGGATGTGGCCAACCAACGGGGTCAATCACTCCCATCTTCTGCTCGAAGATCTCGAATTGATGCGATCGCCGGAAAATATCGAACTATCGGAAGACCTTGAATTCTACGACTGGCTGGCCGATGGCACCGCCACGACCGGCTAGGCGATGGCTGGTGTTCGGCCTCTGTCTGGTTTCCGCGCTCGCACAGGCTAATTCGGAGCCGACGCCGCGACCGGAAGAGGTCGATGTCGAGTTTCTCGACTTCCTGGGGTCTTGGCGGACTGAAGCTGGCCACTGGGTGGATCCGTTCACTATGGCTGAGGATCTGCCGCCGGACTCACACCAGAAGTCAATTACGGATACATCTCGACCTGATGCGGGTGCTCATACGCCGTCGAGGGATAGTCAGCCGAATGACAATCAGGGTACACCACGTGATCTGATATGGAAGCAGACCGGCCCATGAGAGTGCTGCTTGTATGCGTGATAGTAATAGTAATGGGATGCGGGGTGGCGTCCGCCTGGGCAAAGAGCGATCCGGCCGGGGTGTCTTGGAGCCAGCTGAGTCCCGGCGAGCAGCAGCTGTTGCAGCGGTACGGTGAGACCTGGGACCAGCTGCCACCGCGCAAACAGCAGCGGCTGCGTAACGGGGCGCAGCAGTGGGGGACGATGACGCCTGAAGAGCGTCAGGAGGCGAAACAGCGGTTCAAGCAATGGCGAACGCTTCCGCCTGAGCAGCAACAACAGCTGCGCGAGCGATTTCAGCAATTCCGTCAACTCCCGCCTGAACAGCGCGAATCGGTGCGTAATGCCAGGCAGTGGTTCAAGTCCCTCCCGCCCGAACAGCGTCAAGAGCTGCGGGAAAAATTCAAGAGTATGTCCCCGGAGGAACGCCGCGCGTACCGGCGAGAGTTGCGTCGTCAACATGGCGGGAACGGCGGCGGACAGACACCCGGCGGGTCATTGTCGCGGTAATGATCGAAATGATCCGATCGGATGCTCTCCAGGGGAAGCCTATTCCATCTCCTCGCCTAGCCGGTCCCCATTTCGATTCCTGAGTCGGGAGCCTCCGTCCTCCGGTGGTCTTTCACATAGACGCTGCCGGGTCGGCTCTTGGCGACCTTCTTTAATTCCGAAGCGATCTTGCTGACGTCGCCTGGGTGGGAGATGGTGCACTGTTCATTGGTGACCACGGCAATGGACAGGCTCATGATGGGAAATCGTTCATGGTTGCCGCGACGATCGATGGAGTCGATATACCCGGCCTGCCGATCCGCTGGGTCGTAGAAATCCGGGATGACCAGATCGAATCGCTTGATGAGGGTCTGGCAGATCGCATCGATGCTGGAAGGGTCGCTCATAAACACAAAATCGTCTCCGCCCACATGCCCCACGAACCCATCGGTTCCGGTCAGTTCGCTGACCACGGTCGTGAGGATTCTGCACGTGACCACGAGCACTTCATCGCCTCGAGCATAGCCGTACCGGTCATTGAAGGATTTGAAATTATCGATATCAAGGTAGGCCAGGGCGAAGGGGGCCAGACTTTCAATACGCGCCGTCGTTTCGTGAAGAATGGTGCTGTTGCCGGGAAGCCTGGTGAGGGGATTGGCATCCAGGGAGCGTTCAAGTCGGCTGAGGCAGAGGCGCACCCGTTGCGGCACTTCGTCGGAGCGGTAGGGTACCGCAATATAGTCGTCCACGCCGAGCGTCGCCCAATCCAAATCGTTGACCCGGATATCCCGCACCAGGATAATCAGCGGCAGTCGTCCTAAAAAGGGGTCGGTGCGCATGTCTCGGGCCAGTGTATCTGCCGAGCGGCCGTTGACGCCTTCGGCAGCCAGGACGAGACAGGGTGGATCATGCACTAGTTCGTGCATGACCAAGCGTCCGGGATCCGCCGCCACCACCGTGAATCCGGAGCGTGTGAGCCCGGCCGTCAACCGCTCGATTTCGATCGGGTCGCTGTGCAGCAACAGAATGCGTCGGTTGGAGGAAGGCCCGCTCATAAGTAGTCGTCGATGGTCTGGAATTCTTCCGTGGCTTGGGCAAGGCACTGGGCGAGACTCTGCGCGTCCAGGCCCACTAGATCCCAGGCCTGCCGGGAAAGCGGCGGGACCAGGTTGTCCCCGGGGTTGCCGCAGGCCAGGCCCTTCACCAGCACATCAGCGACATGCACGATGGACGTTTGGAGCTTCGCGTCCTGGGCTGCCATGGGGGTGTGGTGATGGAGAATGGGCTCGCGCAGACTGGTCGGCAGATGCCAGGCGCTCGCGAGCCAGCCCCCGACATCGGCATGGGTCACCTCGAACAACTCTCGCTCCGTGTCCATGAGGGGCCGGGACGTCCCCTTGCTGGCGGACGTAATCTGCCGGCCGACATCGGGCCATTTGACATACAGCACCACCTTGCCCAGATCGTGCAGGAGCCCGGCGACAAACACTTCCTCGGGATTTTTCATCGCCGCGTTCGTCCCCAAAATGTGCGCGGTGATCGCGACGCCCAGCGAATGACGCCAGAGGTCGTTCATGCCGGCGTTGCGCATCATGTCGAAGGCGGTTGCGCAGAGTGTGAGGCCTTTTACGACGTTCAAGCCCAGCACCACCACGGCGTGGGCGACCGACGCGATACGCGAGGGAAAGCCGTAATAGGGCGAGTTGGCCAGCCGCAAGACCTTGGCGGACAGGACTTGGTCTTTTTCGATCAGCGTGCCGATCTCTTCCGCCGACACATTGGGGCGGCCGATCATGGAGGCGAGCTTCTGGACGACATGCGGAAGGGTTGGTAACTCACCGACTTGCTCGATTCGCTGCCGCAGATCCACGTTTCCTGAAGGATTCATGTTGATGGCGCCGGATTCGGATCGTCGGCGATTCCCTGCCGGCTCCGTAGGTGGAGACGAATCGCCTCACGAAGGTGGCATTGAATCGGATCGTGGGCCACCAATCGAAAGCGGTGGTCGAGTTCGGCCTCCAGTTCGTCGAGGGTCTTGCCGCTCGTGTCACCTGCGTCTCCCTCGACATAGACGGACGTCAGGCCGAGGCGCTGCAATCGGGAAAGGGTCGCGTCATCCAACGCGGCGCCGACGGGAAGCACCACCAGCCCCGCACTGTTGGCGACTGCTTTGGCGAGGACCATGCCGGGCGTGAGTTCTTCGATCACCACTCGTTTCATGGGCGCGCTCGCCTGCACTCAACGTATTCAACCGGGAGGTCAGTCATAACGGCAATCCATGTGGTGATGAGCGGCCCATCCGAACGTGAGAGCGTCCCTGTGGTCTCTATCGGAGGAAACTTCACCGATCTTGAGAGGGTGCCGGAGCGGAGCACCGTCCACGCACGGGAAGTCCGACGCAACTTGACAGGGCCGGGGACATTCCACAGAATCGGGCCAGCTATCGGGAGCTGGTATGTCTATGGGGCGATCACAGAGCATGGAGAGCGGCAAGGGTCTGAAACAAGGCGTCTTGTCCGCGTCACCTATCCCCACCCAAGTCGTGTCGAACGAAGAGTTCTCTCCGCATCCGCAAACAGCAGCCCAGGCGCTGGTCGAACACCTGATCAATGAGGCGGCCGATCGGGCAGGTGCCGGCTTGGGCGCCACGCGGCGCGATTTCCTGCGCCGGTCCGGCGGGATGGCGGTGGCGTTCCTGGCCATGAACAGCGTATTCGGCAGATTCTTCGACGTGCTGGACGTCGAAGCGGTCGAACCGGCTGCCTTTGCGGAACGAACCGGCAACCCCTATTTCATTTTCGACGTGCAAACACATTATGTCGGGTCGCACTACGATCCGACCGGTGCTGAGGCGACACGCAAAGGGGCGGTCACCAAGCAGGGCTTGTTGGCGTTGCGACGGCGTATCCGAGACGCGGGGTTCAATCCGAAGTTGTCCGCCGATGGGGGCACGATCGACGACCTGTCCTGGCAGAACTTCATCAAGGAAGTGTTTCTAGACAGCGAGACCTCGATCGGACTCATCAGCACTCCACCGGGGCCCTATCCCCAGCAGGCCGTGGTGCCGCCAAGGGAAATGGCGCATATTCGAGATGAGGTCAACCGCCTGGCCGGTTCGCAACGGATGCTGGCCCACGGGTTGGCGACGCCGCAACTGGGGCTGAAGGATCTGGAGTTTATGGCCATGCAGGCTGAAACCCTCAAGGTGGATGCCTGGAAGTGTTACACGGGCTCCTGTCCGGTCGGCTTCCAACAGGGTTGGTGGATGGATGACGAGAAGATTGCCTACCCCATGCTGGAACAAGCGCGAAAGCTGAAAATCCCGCGCATCTGTGTCCACAAGGGTCTTCCGCTTGGTCCGGTCCCGGAGTACAACCATCCGCGCGATCTCATCAAGGCGGCCAAGGATTTCCCCGATCTGCAGTTTTTGGTTTACCACTCCGGCCTGCTGACGTCGGCGTCGATCGACGAGACCTTCGCCAAGACCGGCGCCATCCCTTGGACGACGGAGTTCTGCCGGATGAAACAGGCTGAGCCGTCCATTCAGAACATCCATATGGAGTTGGGCTCGACGTTCGGGCAGCTCGTGACGGCACACCCGGCGGTCTGCGCGCATTTGCTGGGGCAGATCATCCAGGCGTTTGGGGTCGATCATGTGTTGTGGGGGACCGATTCGATTTGGTCCGGCACGCCGCAATGGCAGATCGAGGCCTTCCGTCGGTTCACCATCCCCGCCGAACTCATCGAGCGCGATCGGTACCAGCCGTTGACGCGCGAAGTGAAGGAGAAGATTTTCGGGTTGAACGCGGCGAAGCTTTTCGGCGTCGATGTGGGCGCGACGCGCAACGTCGTGCCATCCGACTATCTGGGACGCATTCAGATGAGTTACCTGGAGGAAGGTCCGGAGCCGAGCCATCGGTTGTATGGGTGGATACGCAGTTAGATCCTGTTGTGTTAAGGAGGCAGCCACATAATGAAGTGTGAGATTCTGTATCCCGGTGCATTTCCGATGGTGCGTGTGTATTTGAACGAAGCCGAGACGGTGAAGGCCGAATCCGGTGCCATGGTGGCGGCGTCGCCGACGATCGACATCGAGAGCAAGATGGAGGGCGGCTTCCTCGGGGCGTTGTCGCGGAAGATGCTGAGCGGTGAAAAGTTTTTCTTTCAAACGCTGCGGGCCAGCCGCGGAGCGGGAGAAGTGCTCTTGGCCCCGACGGTACCAGGCGAGATCGTGCTGTTGGATCTCGACGGTATAAATGAATACATGGTGCAAAAGGATGGGTTTCTGGCCGGCGCGGAGGGCGTGAAGATCGAAAGTAAGATGCAAAGTTTCACGCGCGGGTTGCTGGGTGGAGAAGGGTTTTTTATTCTGAAAATCGGCGGGACCGGTCAGCTGATCCTCAACAGTTTCGGCGCGATTCATAAAATCGAGCTGAAGCCGAATGAAGAGTATATCGTCGACAACAGCCATCTGGTCGCTTGGACTTCCACCACCACATACAATATCGAAAAGGCCTCCTCCGGCTGGATCGCCAGCCTGACGTCGGGTGAAGGACTGGTGTGCCGTTTTCGCGGCCCCGGCGTCGTTTACATCCAAAGTCGCAATCCCGGCAGCTTTGGGAATTGGATCAGACAATTCATCCCCGTCTCCGAGTAGCGGCTGGTGAAAATGTTCGTGCACTTCGTTCTCGGCTCACGACAAATCCTCAACGTACCCCCGAGGGTACGCCTCCGGTTTGCGTTCACCTGCGGCCTCGTTCACAACCATTTTGATCAGCCGCAAGATCGCATCCGATGAACCAAGCCCCCAACGCTCTTTGCTTCGGTGATGGCTTACCGGCGGCCGGCGCGCCTTGCCATGTCACGTTGTCGGCGGAAGGCCTGCGACTGGAGCCGGTCGAGGGTTCCCCTCTCAGCGAAGAATTCGTGGCTTTTGTCGGCATGTCGGTTACGGCCGGGGGGTTGGATCATGATCAGTTGGTGGTGTCGTGGGGAGCGGGCACCTCGGCCCGGACGGTCTATTTAAAAGAACCCGTCCTGATCGTTGCCTTCCGTCGTGCAGCTCCGTCTACGTTGCTGGCGCATCTTGAGCGGGCTGCTGAGCAGGTCCGTCGTGCGCGCCACAGCCATCGTGCCTTGTGGGGCAGCGCTGTGGGAGTGGTGGTCGGATTAGGGCTGATGGTGTGGTTCGGCTCCGATCTGATCGTCGAATGGGCGGTCGCCAGGATTCCCGCCCAGTGGGAACAGACGCTGGGCGAAACGGTCTATCAGGACTTCTTGTCCAAAGAAACGGTGCTCAAGGAAGGTCCGGCCGTCAGTGCAGTTCAAGAAATGACCCAGCGCATGGCGGCTCAGATTCCCAATAACCCATACACGTTCCGGGTGTCGGTGGTGCAGAGCCCTGTCGTGAATGCCTTCGCGTTGCCTGGAGGCTATGTCGTGGTGTTCACTGGATTGATGAAGAAGGCGGAGAGCGGCGAAGAAGTCGCGGGAGTGTTGAGTCATGAATTGAACCATGTGTTGCAGCGGCATGGGATGGAACGCATGGTGAAAATGCTGGGGTTAGCCGCGGTGGTGAGCATTCTGTCAGGCGATCAGCAGGGCCTCATCGGGCTGGCCAGGCAGCTGGGTTTGGAGTTGGCCACGTTGAAGTTCGGCCGAGAACAGGAGACGGAGGCGGATGTCACCGGCATTCGGCTCTTGTACGACGCACGAATTGCCCCGGACGGCATGATCCGGTTTTTTGAACGGCTCTCGGAAAAAGACAAAGAACGTGTGGAACTCTTCTCCAGCCACCCCATGAGCGCGGCGCGTGCCAAGCGTTTAAAAGAGGAACTGGCTGCATTGCCCAAACAGACATCCGAGCCATTCACCTTCGAGTGGAAAGGCGTCCAGGACTCGTTGGGCGCGTCCGAACCAAAGCAATAGTCGCGGAGCAACGGATGCGTATCGGCGTGATTTCGGACACGCATGGACTGTTCGACGGGGCGTTGCTCCGTCACTTTGCCGGGGTCGACCATATCCTGCATGCGGGGGATATCGGCAAGGCTGGCGTCATCGAGCAGCTCGCCCGGATTGCTCCGGTCACAGCCGTATCCGGAAACGTGGACGGATTTGAGGCGTGCGGGTTTCCTGTGGAGCAGGTGCTCGAATTGGCCGGTCGTCGGATTGCCCTGTATCACCGGCTATATGAAGGGGGTCGGCTCACGCGCGCCGGCGCCGGCTTTCTAGCGCGCACGTGCCCATTCATCTGTGTGTACGGGCATACCCACCAGCCGAAGGTCGAGTGGAAGGATGGAGTGTTGCTGTTCAATCCCGGTTCTGCCGGACCGAAACGGTTTCACCTGCCGCGCGCCATCGGCATATTGCTGTTCAGCAATGACACGGTCGAGCCGCAGCACATCATGTTGGCCGATCGGGCTGAATGACGGGCACAGACGAACGCGCGATTTTTTTCTCTACATGACGGAGGGCGTTGGCTATAATGCGGAAGGGTCTTATATCAATGGGTAGTCGATCGGGCGGAGTCATTCACTTGTGTAAAGGAGGAGGACTTATGCTGAGACAAGTTATCGTCGCGTTGGGTGTGGTCGCGGTTGTGTCACAGGCCGGGCTGGCCATGGCCGCCAATCCTGATACCGGACCAGGTTGTGGACTAGGGAAGTTGGCGTGGGCGGATTATAAGAATCAGAAGAACATTGCGCCGCAGGTTATGATGGCCACGACCAACGGCACGTTCGGGAGCGGTACGTTCGGCATCAGCTCAGGAACGTCAGGCTGCACGAACGATGGGCAGGTCATGGCGGATCAGAAGACCACGATGTTTGCGCTGTTGAACTTTGAGAATTTGACCCAAGAGATGGCGCAGGGAAAGGGTGAACATTTGGCTTCCCTGGCCGTGCTCATGGGGATTCCGGACGAGCAGCACCCGGCGTTTTTCGCCTTAACTCAAGAGCGTTATACGGCGATGGTTCAGGCGGGTGAAACCTCCTCGGTAGCCTTGGTAAAGACGTTGAATGACGCGGTTTCCAATCGCCCCGTCCTCGCCCAAGTCGTCAACCGCTAAGTATGTCAGGGCTCCGGTCAATGACCGGGGCCCTGTGCTCTGCTCCGTTTCCGATCGTGCACATCCTATCGTTTCTACTGGTCGGTCTTTTCCTGGCGACCTCTGTCGCGGCAGAAGACGCATCCACGTCGTATTTGCCGCAACTCCTTCAACAGGCTCGCCGGGAACAATTGGCTGATGCGCGTGAATGGCATCTCCTGCTGCACTATCGCGCCAATTTGTTCGGCGGCTATACGAGTGAGCAGGATGACCTCGGATTCTTTCTCGCGTCGGACGGCAAAACCGATCCCCAGGCAGAACTCGATGCGACGCTGAGACAATTGTTTTCATCAGACCTGGTCGGCCGCTCCCAACAACCGGCTCAATGCGCGTTTGTCGCGCGGTACGCCTGGCTGAAGGAACGTCTGAATATTGATCCGAGTCAGCTTTCTCCCATGCGCTGCGAGCGGTTCGAGCGGTGGATCGAAGAGTTTCACGCCCGATCCATCACGCTCGTCTTCCCGTCGGCCTTCATGAACAATCCGGCCTCGATGTTCGGCCATACCTTGCTACGGGTCGATCAGGAAGGGCAGACGCCGCAGACCCGCATTCTGGCCTATACCATCAATTACGCGGCTGATGTACCGCCCGAGGAAGGCCTCGCCTATCCGGTGCGCGGCATTTTCGGCGGCTATCGAGGCTATTTTTCGACCATTCCCTATTACCTCAAGGTGCAGGAATACCGGGACATTGAAAATCGCGACATCTGGGAATACCGGCTGAATTTTGACGAGCGGCAGATCCGCCGGCTCCTCATGCATGCCTGGGAACTCGGCAACGCCTCGTTTGATTATTTTTTCTTCAAGGAGAATTGCTCGTACCACTTGTTGTCGCTTCTGGAATATGCGGACCCATCGCTGCATCTGACCGATCAGTTTCTGTTCTGGACCGTTCCGGCTGACACTGTTCGACTGCTCGCGGCTCAGCCTGGTTTGGTCAGCGATATCGCATTTCGTCCCTCCCGCGTGACACTCATTCGCCGCAAGCGCGAGTTGCTGTCGGAATCCGAACAGGGGCTGGTGAAGCGCTTGGTGCGCGATGCATCGGCCAGTCAGTTGGAAGAGGTTCGAGCGTTGCCGTTGCCCCGGCAAGCGTTCGTGCTGGATGTGGCCTCCGACTATGTGCGTTATACCGGCGAACGTGACGAGGACCTGGCTGTCGTTTCGAGAGAGCGGAACCGGCAAATTTTGACCGCACGGAGTCTGTTACGGATTCCCTCGGAAGATCTCACGATTCTCCCTTTCGCCAAGCAGCCTGAGCTGGGCCACAAGACATCCCGCGTGACTGTGGGCGGCGGCTGGCGCAATGACGACACCTTTGAAGAGCTCAGTGTGCGGGCCGGCTATCATGATCTGCTCGATCCCGAGTCCGGATACACGCCGAATGCGCAGATTGAGCTGGGCTCAATCAGCCTGCGGCGCTACAACCGGGCCGATCAGGCGCGGATCGAACGGGCGACCTTGGTAAACGTGTTGTCGCTGTCACCGATCGACAATCTGTTTTACGCTCCATCATGGAAGCTGAATCTGGGGATGCAGACGATCACGCATCGTGGATGCCGACTGTGCAGCAATGGGCTGTTCAACGGCGGAATCGGTGCTGCAGCCGAAACGCATCTGTTTCGCCGTGAGGTCTGGTTTGCGTTTGCCGAAGTAGAGGGGAACTACAGCCGGGCCTATGAGGAGCGGCATCGTGTCGGCGGGGGGGCGTCGGTAGGGCTCTATGCCGACCTGGCCGAGCGGTGGCGGCTGTTGGCCTCAACCAGTTACTTGCGGTATGCGTTGGGAGATCGCTCCGACGATGTTCGTTGGTCGGTGGGGCAGCGGTATACGCTCGCTCGGAATTGGGCGCTTCGCTTGGAGTATAGCCACCGCGACGATGACAACGATGTGCTATTCACCGTGCAGGCGTTCTTTTAGCGCGCCTGCACGGCCAGGTCGGACATTAGGGGAGGGGCGGCGACCGAGTCAGGCTGGTGAGAGAAGGCGCCGGAGAAACGGCGATACCTTCGACGGGCTTGAGGGTCACCGCTACTGCATCGGGCATCTCTTGCAGTGGGCGTGGGGGTGGTTGATTGGGGTGGTGTGATCTGGGAAGCATCGGTCCGTCGATAGTGGAGACGGCATAAAATGGCGGAGGACTATTGAGAGTTTACTGTTCCCCGGTGAGGGTTTCCGGCCTTTTGTTGAGGTCGGTGCCGGTGTGCCGCTGGCCCATCTTCGCGCATTGACTGAAAGCCGGCGATGTGACCTTTGCCTAGCAGTTTCTCGCCGGTATGCGGGCGCACGTGAATAAGAAAGTGTATCTGTTCGGTGAGTACAAATACTTCGAGTCCGACTACGACTGGAAAAGCGAAAGTTCCTCCGGAGTGTCGGGCCCGACCACGTCCCTAACATTTCGGGCGCACATCGTCGCCCTGGTTCTTGGCCTCACCTGTCGAGGCGGCTCATCAACGGTGCTCTCGTCGAGGGGCCATATGGCCCTAGGGTTTGTACGGTCTGGTTCGCAGGCCGTGGCGCGCATCGGCTTTGCGATTGACAAGCCCGGAGAGGTTACCTATACTCCGCCCACAGTAGAACCCCCCAATGCGATGGGCATAGTTGGAGGGTCCTTAACCATAACCTCGAGAGGGAGGACTTATGAAGAAGTTGACTGCGTTGTGTTCCTTGACTTTGATCGGCGCCGCATATCTCAGCCTCACCGGCTGTCAGATCGTCGCGTCTCCGATGCTGGGTGGTATCTACACCGAAGTGAAGTATGGTGATACGGCGACAGACCATGCCACTGCCACGAAAGAGGGCAAAGCCTGCGGCACGTCCATCCTGGGCTGGGTAGCAACGGGTGATGCCAGCGTCGCGGCCGCGAAAGCGGCGGGCGGGATCACCACGGTGGCTTCCGTCGATCATACGGCCAAAAACATTCTCGGTATTATCGGCGAATGGTGCACGGTCGTGAAGGGCAGCTGAGCCTCGTTTCTATTCTTCTAAAAAAGGGTCTTCGGGATTCATCCCGAAGACCCTTTTTCTTTCTTCGTTCCCCTGCCTCCCGCATGGTACGGTACGACGTGTATGTGGCTTCCCATCGTCGTCTGTCTTCTCTTCGGCTCGTTGTGGGCCCCGCTCTTAGCCGAAAGCGCAGAATTCGGGGATATTGACCTCAGCTTTTATGCGCTGGGAAGCTGGCCGCGGGACCAGCCCATCTACATCCAGGGGGCGACGGTCGACGCCTCGATCAAACCGGGGGCCGGCGCGGGCATCAAGGTTGGGCTGTTTCCGCGTATCACGAAGAACATGCTTGGGCTTGAACTCGATTCATCCGTACATGGCGGCGCGCTGTCGTTTTTGACGAACGCGAACGGCCGCAACAACGGGATCGGCCATTCAAATCTGCTGGTCCTGAATACGATGGTTAACCTGGTGCTGCGGTATCCCGGCGAGACGGTGGCCCCGTATGTGGGCATCGGCGCCGGCTGGTCTCAGGGCACGTTGCTCAGTCCGAATATTCGCGGGCGAGACGACAAGGATTTTGAATCCGCGCGCGCATTCGGTCACCAGTACCTGGCGGGAGCTCAAATCATGGTCGGTCCGAAGGTCTATGTCTTCGGAGAGTACCGGTATTTTTCAGCCAACTACCATTGGGAAGGTCTGGCGGTGGATTTTCGGGCGCACTATGGTCTGGTCGGGGTTGGGCTGCGGTTCTAATGTGATGCGGAAAAAGTCCGGCGCATGAGCTGATCGCAGCGTCTTGAGCCGCAATCGAGTTTTTTCATGGCCTGCTAATCTGCGATGAGTTTGCTCGATCAATTCTTCGTTTATCATCCCCACCCGTGGGAGGACGGCGATTGGTCCACGGTCGGCGGGGTGCCATTGGAAGATGTCTGGTTTCAGGCAGCCGACGGGACGAAGCTGTTCGGGTGGTATGCGGAGCAGTCCGCTCCCTCTGCGGTTCTGCTGTGGTGCCACGGCAATGCCGGCAATATGACCCACCGGCTGGAGAATCTTCGCGCCTTGTATCGGCTGGGTCTTTCGATCTTTCTCTTCGACTATCGAGGATACGGAAAGAGTCAGGGACGTCCCTCGGAAAACGGGCTCTATCAGGATGCGATCGGGGCGTATGACTACCTCACGCGTGTTCGTCGTATCAGGCCGGACCGTCTGATGATATTCGGCCGCTCGTTGGGCGGGGCGGTGGCTGGAGAACTGGCGACGCAGCGACCTGCCACGGGTCTGTTGCTGGAGTCCTGTTTTCCTTCGATCGAGGCAGTGGCCCGCCTCCATTACATGGGGTTGCCGGTGCACTGGTTGCTGGCCGCGGCGTTTCGATTGGAAGATCGGCTCCCTCATCTCTCGTTACCCAAGTTGTTTGTGCACGGAGATCGTGACGACATTATCCCGATCGCCTTAGGCCAACAGGCTTTTGCCACCGCGAAAGCGCCGAAGGAGTTCTATGTCGTGCGCGGGGCCGATCACAATGATGTGCCGTCGGTCGGCGGGCGGGCGTATTTCACGAAAGTGTCCGCCTTCGTCTCCACTGCGCTCGCTCGTTGAAGGTTGGAGAGGCGATTCGCGCCATCTGCGTTTTTTCTGGTCAGGATCGGCTCGCTTGGTAAGATGCGTGACGGACGAGGAGCATGCGTGTTCGATCATGTGGTCGGCGCGAAGCGTCCCCACCTGGCAGCTGTCCGTATATTCTGGTAGAGTGCGTCCGCTCGCCGCCTGGTGAAGATGCGGCGGTTGAGTCGAATAGGGGTGGCCCTGCGGCGAGGAGGCATAGTGCATCGGATAGGTGTGAGCGCGAGAAGGTTCGTTCAGGTTGTATGTGGGGTTGTGGTGCTGATGGGGGCGGGATGTGCCGGTGGGCCGTCTCGACCCACGCTGAATACGGATGCCGGGGTTGATCCTGCGGCGCGAGCGGATCATCGAGTCGACGGTGCGAAGGCCCTATCGGTCGAATCCATTTCATCGGTGTCATCTCCGGTGGTCCTGGGGGCGAACAAGAACGCCCCGCCGGCGTCCATGGAACCGGTCATCGAATCGGCGGAAGATCCGTTCTACGATCCCTTTGCGAAGAGCGACGAGCCCGAGGGAGGAGTAGAGTACGATCCCTGGGAACCGGTCAATACGAAAGTGTTCGAGTTCAACCGGCAATTGGATCGATGGGTACTCAAGCCGGTCGCGCAGGGGTATAACGCGGTCGTGCCCAACGCGGTTCAGATCGGCGTCAGCAATTTTTTCTACAACCTTCGTTTTCCTCCGCGATTCATCAATAATCTGGCCCAGGGAAAGTTGTCCGGCGCCGGGACCGAGGTCGGCCGGTTTCTGCTGAACAGCACGTTCGGACTGGCCGGGTTCGTCGATGTGGCGAAGTACATGGACATCACGACTCCGGAAGAAGATACCGGACAGACCCTCGGGTATTACGGCGTAGGGCCGGGGCCTTATTTGATCGTGCCGTTCCTGGCACCGTTCACGCTGAGGGATTTCGTCGGATACCTCGGGGACATCGCGTTGAACCCGATAAACTGGCTGGCCTTTCCGGTTATCGAAGTGGATGGCGTTCCATCGTTGATCGCCCATCATAATCGGACGACGTCGTCCCTCGCGCAGATCGGCGGCCGGGTCGAGGAAATCCTGAATGATCGGTCGTTGAACCTGGAGAAATTTCAGGGAGTCGAAGAAGCCACGCTGGATCTCTACACGGCCGTGAAAAACGCCTACATTCAGAAGCGGCGGAACGCGATCAGGGAATAACCGGTTACCCAATCACCTTGAGTTCACGGCCCACTTTTTCAAACGCGGCCACCGCCCGCCCGAGTTGCGCGCGGGTGTGAGCCGCAGACAACTGCAGGCGAATGCGAGCCTGCCCTTTCGGCACCACCGGATAGCTGAATCCCACTACGTAGATGCCTTCTTGCAGCAGGCGATCGGCCATCTGGGTCGCGATCGTGGCGTCCCCGAGCATGACCGGAATGATGGGATGGGTGCCGGGAACGAGCGTGAAGCCGAGTGCGGTCAGCTGCCCTCGGAGCCAGCGCGCGTGCTCCAGCAAGGTGTGGCGCAAACTGTCGCCTCGTTCTACCAGCGTGATGGTTGCCAATGCGGCTGCGGCAATGACCGGCGGGAGGCTGTTCGAAAAAAGATAGGGTCGCGACCGTTGCCGAAGTAATTCGATCAGTTCTTTCCTGCCGGTGGTAAACCCGCCGGTTGCGCCGCCCAACGCCTTGCCGAGGGTACTGGTGATAAGGTCCACCCGCTCGGCGATGCCGAAATGGTCGGGGGTGCCGCGCCCACCGATCCCCAAGACGCCGGTCGCATGACTGTCGTCGACGACCACGGCAGCATCGTACCGATCGGCCAACTCCACGATGCGATCCAGCTTCGCCAGATCGCCGTCCATTGAAAACACCCCGTCGGTCACGATCATTCGCGCGCGGCTCGATGCCGATTCAACCAGCCGCGTTTCCAGCTCCGCCATGTCGGCATGGGCATAACGCAAGCGGGCCGCTTTGCAGAGACGAATGCCGTCGATCAGGCTCGCGTGGTTCAAGGCATCACTGATGATGGTGTCACGTTCGTCGAGCAGGGTTTCGAAAAGCCCGCCGTTGGCATCGAAGCAGGAGCTATAGAGAATGGTGTCGGCGGTGCCGAAGAACCGGCTGATCGCCTGTTCGAGTGTTTTGTGCAGTTGATGCGTCCCGCAGATGAATCGGACAGAGGCCATCCCGTAGCCGAATTCCCGGAGTCCGTCGGCGGCCGCCTGCTTCACATCGGGATGGTTCGCCAGCCCGAGGTAGTTGTTGGCGCACAGATTGATGACGTCCCCCTGCGCCACACGAATTTTGGTGTGCTGTGGGCTCAGAATCTGCCGCTCGGTCTTATAAAGACCGGCTGTGCGGATCTCCGCCAACTGTTGCTCGACGGCCTTTTTGAGAGAGGTGTATGCCATGCAGTGTGTGAGACGTGAAACGTAGGACGTCAACCGTGAACCGTCAGGTGTGAGGCGTCGCCAAGTATGGTCGTTATTGAGGTGGCTCCCACACCGGTCTCGGTATCCTTCACGGAAACAGGACTACTTTGCCGCATTGGCCGGATCGGATCAATTCAAATCCTTGGGCGAAGTCTTTGAGCGGAAAGGTATGGGTGAGGACCGGGCGGATATTGAGACCGGCTTTGAAGAGACCGGCCAACCGATACCAGGTGCTGAATAGGCGACGGCCGGTGATCCCGTGGACGCGAATGCCTTTGAAGATGACCTCGTTGGCAAGGTCGCAGGTGACGGGACCGGTTGGAATGCCGAACAGGCTGACGCGGCCGCCGTTCTTTACGGATCGAAAGGCATGACGCAAGGCCGTGGGGTGTCCGGACATTTCCAACGATGCATCGACGCCTTCTCCTCCTGTGATGTCGAGGATAGCTGCGCCGATGGCCTCCGATCCACCGGTGTCGGCGTTCAGCACGTGATCGACCCCCACCTGTTTGGCCAGGGCGAGGCGGTAGTCGCTCACATCGGTGGCAATGATCGTGGCCGCTCCCGCGGTGCGGGCGACGGCGGCTGCGAACAGGCCGGTCGGGCCGCAGCCGGTAATCAGGACGGTGTGGCCCGTCAGGTCTTCCGTCAATGCCGCATCGACGGCATTGCCCAGGGGTTCTTGCAGAGAAGCCAGCTCCGGCGGAATGTCGGGGGAGGTTTTCCAGAGGACGGTTTCAGGAAGCACGACATAGTCCGCAAACGATCCGTCCAGATCGACGCCGAGAATGCGATAGTTTTTGCACACGTGCGCTTGGCCGGTGCGACATTGAAAGCAGGCGCCACAGGTCAGGTGGGATTCGGCCGCCACATAGTCTCCGAGGCGCACGAGGGTGACATCTGCGCCGACGGCGACCACCTCGCCGCACAGTTCGTGTCCGATCGTTCTGGGAGGATGGATGCGACTGTGAGCCCAGGCATCCCAATTGTAAATATGGGCATCGGTTCCACAGAGCGATGTGGCCTTGACCTGGATGATCGCGTCTGACGGGCCGGGCGTAGGATCGGGACGATTGGTGTAGGTGAGTCCGGGTTGAGCGGCGGTCTTCACAAGTGCGCGCATGGGCTCATTATAACAAGACGGTGCGAAATGCCTAGTTGAAGCGAGAACTTGTCCGTCGGTCGCACCTATGTCCGCCGCCTTGATCGACCTGCGTGGCCTGGTCGATCCGATGGGCGCGGCAAAAAACGGGTTGAACTGGGTAGAGCTCCTGGGTAGGATGCCAGCATGCGATACATGCTCGACAAGGTGCTGGGTCCCGCCTTCGCAGGACTCGGGCTCGTGCTCGGCCTTTCGTTGGTCGGTGACCTGGCCGTAGCCGGTCGCTCCCCCGCTACATCGTCGGCGCCCGTGAAACGGTGGGCGCAATTCGAGTTGATCAGCTCTGAGCCCGACGGATCGGTGCAAGCAGGCAAGGACATCGTGCTCGGCGTCACACTGGGTGGAATGCCCCGAGGGGCAGAATCCGTCATGGCGATCATCGAGTCCTCTAAATTTCAGAGTCAGACGGTGTCGTTGAGCGAAGACGCTGATTCGGCAGTGTATCAAGGAACGGCGATTCTGGAGCCAAATTCGACCTTGAAAAGCCGGACGACCGTGCACCCAAAGGCCGTGCGGATCCGGGTCACGTTCGCACGGGCAAAAATCACGGGGCTCGAAGAGTTTCTCAAGCGCGACCTGTATGTGACGCTCGGAGAAAAGCCGGCTGATGAAATCGAGACAGAGGTGCTTCCGGGGCCGCCTGTCGAGAGCCCGGAGGCCGATGCGGAGGCGGTGCAGAAGGCGACGGAGCAGGTATTGGCCGTCAACGCGACCATTGCCGAGGAAGATTTGTTGCCCTTGCCTCCACCGGGAGAATCCAAAGCCTACTGGAAGCAAGTGAGTGATTTGATCAGCCGGAACTGGAGTCGTCAGATACGCTCCATTCGGCGTGCCCCCAGCAGCGAGACCGTGCGAGTGCATTTCAAAATGTATGCGAGTGGTGTGGCGCAGCTGATTCAATTGGAGAAAGGCTCAGGCGCGCGGGACGTCAATGACGCCGGGCTGCAAACCATTATTCACGCGCACCCGTTCCCTCCGATTCCGCCGGACGTGGGCGGTGATATCGTGGATGTGCATGTGCGAATGCGAACGGGGGCGAAAGTCGCGGCCCGCGACGTGCAAATGACGGTGGATAAGAAGTCGTCTAAGCCGTCCGCGTCGCCCTCACCTCCATCCTCGAAAGAAGGCGCAGCGGCAAGCGGTTCTACAAAGGAGTAATTATGACGAATTGGGTCGGTCGTGCGATGGCGATGTGGTGTATGGGTGCCAGTGTGCTGCTCGGCGCAACGCTTGGACATGCCGAGATGGCGCGATACGATGTGGATTTGGATCATTCGATCGTGGAATTCAAGGTCGCCCACATGGTGATTTCAAAAACCACCGGGCATTTCAAAGACTACACCGGATTCATCGAAATGGACCCCGATGCCGGAACGGTCAAGGCTATTGAAACGACGATCAAGACGGCCTCGGTGACCACCAACCACGAAAAGCGCGACGCGCATCTGCGGAATCCTGATTTTTTCGATGTCGAGAAGTACCCGACCATCACGTATAAGATGAAAAGCTACAAGAAGACCGGTGACGGCTACACCGCCGTCGGAGATCTAACGCTGCATGGCGTGACGAAAGAGATCATACTGACGGGCAATTTCAACGGTGTGACCAAAGATCCCTGGGGCAACACCCGCGCGGGTTTTTCCGCCGAAGGTAAAGTGAACCGGAAAGACTTCGGCATGGTGTGGAACAAAGCCCTCGATAGCGGAGGGCTCGTGGTCGGAGACGACGTTTTTATCAAGTTGGACATCGAGTGCATTAAGGCGAAATCGTAAGTCGAACATCCTTCTCTCTGGGGACGCGAGCCTGCCCGGTCACCTGCCGGGACAGGCGGTTCCAGCAGCGACCCATGCAGCCGGTATCTCTGAATGCTGAAGAGGGATACAGGCCGCCCCATCCTGTGACGCCGGTTTCTGCCGACACAGCAGCTGGTTGAGGCATAGTGGCCATGCCCCCGGACATTGGCCTCGTATTCGAACTGGTCCTGCCCCGGACTCAGTGTGCGAACTGATGGCACGGCGCCTGGTGCCGTGCTCGACGGAGTGATTGTGAGGCCGAGAGGAGAGGGAGCGCTCTTGGGGATTATGTGGGCTGGAAAAATCCGGTCAGGCCTCGGTAGGATGGATAGTCAGTAGGATGAATAAAATGTGGACGTATAAGGCGGTCGTATTGATAGCGGTGCTCTGGAGTCTCGTTGCCGTGGAGGTCGAGGCCCTGGAGTTTACGGCCGATCAGGTCACGAAGATCAATGGTCGAACCCACAAGTCCAATATCTTCTATCGGGATAACATGTGGCGCATCGAACATCATTCGATGGGCCCCGTCAACATCAGCATCGTGCGCAAAGATAAGAAAGTAGTGTGGCTCCTCTTGTCGCGGATGAAGCATTTCAAGACCGTGCCCTATAATGCCGAACAGGACCTGAAAGTGTCGGAGCGGCTGGAGGGCGAAGTTTCACGCGAAGAGATTGGAACGGAAACGCGCGAAGGCCATCCGACGACGCTGTACGAAGTGACGGTGAAGGACGGCGAGCGGACAGAAGTCTATTACCAGTGGTTTGCAACTGATATCCGGTTTCCGATGAAACTGGCCAAGAAAGACGGGAGCTGGATCGTCGAATATCAGCATGTCAAGCTTCGATCGGTCACCGATTATCTTTTTCAGTTGCCGGTAAACTTTCAGCCGCTGGAGGACTTTGATCGGCCGCCTGCCGCGACGGAGTCGAATGGGCCACCGATGTAATGTGTGAAACGACACAAGGAGGATAGTGATTGTGCGAAGTGTAGCCATGTCTGCATGGATGTTGGTGGTGGCGGGGATCTTGGGTATGAGCGGTCCGCTCTCTGCGCTCGACGTGTCGGATGTGACCAGGGAATGGACGCCGGACGGGAAGAAGCTGGCAGCCGAACGCATCAAGTTGCCGGCGCATGACGACATGATTCGTGTCCCGGCGGGCGAATTTCTCATGGGAAGTGATCGCAAGATCGACAAGAATGCTTACGTGGGTGAATTCCCTCAGCGGAAGGTCTATCTCGACGCGTACGAGATCGATAAACACGAAGTCACCACCGTGCAGTTTTTGAAGTTTGTGTTGGCCTCGAATCGAGCTCCTTTGATCGATTGGCAGTATGACGGCGGGAACTTTCAGGAGACGATGGTGAATCACCCGGTCATGCATGTCTCGTGGTTCGACGCGGATGCCTATTGTAAATGGGCGGGGAAACGATTGCCGACCGAGGCAGAGTGGGAAAAGGCTGCGCGTGGTGAGAATGGGCGAATTTATCCCTGGGGGAACCAGATGGCTGGACTCTCGCGCGCCAACTTCGGGCGGACCGGCCTCTCGGGTCCCGTGCGCGACCGTCCGGAGCGGCTGTTGCTCTATCCGCCGATCATCTCCGTCGACAAGTACGACAATGCCGCCAGTCCGTATGGCGTGTTGCAGATGGCAGGGAATGTCGCTGAATGGGTGGCGGATTGGTATGAGCCGAAGTACTACACCACCGGACCGGACAGGAACCCCAAAGGTCCGGAGACCGGCACCCAACGCAGCTTTCGCGGCGGTGGCTGGATCGACAGTACCCCCACGGTGCGCGCGGCACAGCGCAACGGAACGGATCCTAATACCAAAATGAACTGGATGGGCTTCCGATGCGCGCGGGATGTCAACGAAGGGGCGGGCGGGAAGCCGGCCGAATCACAGTAAAGGCGGATGCACCCCGGCGAAGTGTTCTGGCGGCAGTGGTAAAGCAGGTGAGGAGTTCAGGTCAGCCGCTTCGGTTCCAAGAGTCGGTCGGCTTGCTCGCTCGTTTCCTTCACCAGAATGCCCATTTTCCCATGGGAAGGCTCGAAGTCCACCGGTAAGCCGTGGCTGCGGATCCGTTCGCTGGCCGTGGGGCCGATCGACGCGATCACGAGTTTGTTACAGATGACTTTGAACGGCACCGTTGTTTTTTCTTCTTTCAAGATCTGCATCACGTGATCGATCTGGGCGGCGTTGGTGATGAGCAGCACCTGAACCTTTCCGGCAAGAATCTCACCCAAGACCTGTTTTAGTGGGGCGGTGTCTACCGGGAGTGCCCATCGGTAGACAGGCACCGGGAAGACATGGGCTCCGCGCTGCATCAACGCGTCCAGCAGGTCACGGTTTGGCAGCCCATACTCTTGCACCGCCACCCGCAATCCGTTGATAGGTCGGTACGCGTCCAACGTCGAGACGACATCGACCCAGGTATTGGGTTCGGGTACCGTCAGGGTTGGTTGGTAGCCAAGAGCTTTGAGCGCGGCGACTGGCTTGGGGCCACGCGCGACGAGTACGGTGTCTTTCAGTGCGCTCGCGAGCAGGGCTTTGGAATGGCGGCTGTGCAGGATTTCAAAGAGGGTCGCGGTGCCGGCCCCGGTCAGCAAGACCAGCACATCGAGCCCGTCTGTCAGGAGCTGTTCGCCGAACCGCAGTGCGGCAGAATTGTCTTCGAGGGGAATTTCTCGCAGGGCCGGCGCCACCAGCGGTTTGCCGCCGTGGCGCTCGATCAGCCGCATCATTTCCGCCGCCATGCGCGATTCAAATGCGGCGACGGTCAACCCATTGAATCCTGCATTGCCCATGAGATTCAGCTCTTCGACTACTCATCGTCCCGGTAAAGGGATTATTTGGCGTCCCTTGCGCAGCGAAACCCCGTTGATTCGTTTCGAATGGTGGGATCGCTGTCCACGCGAGTGAAGATGCGGACCGTGGGAGTCTCATTCTGCCAGCCGGCCCCACGAATGACTCGCTTCGTGCCGCTTTCCGGTCCCGGCGGATTCTTCTCGGGGCTGTTCTCGTAGTATTTTGCGTCGTACCAATCGTTGACCCATTCCCACACATTTCCCGCCATGTCATAGACGCCGTAGGGGCTCTTTCCGCTCTCGTAGCTGCCCACCGGCATCAGTGTCTTTTCGCCGATCCACTTCTGGTTGAAGTTGAGATGTTTGTCGGTCGGTTCCACATTTCCCCAAGGAAAGCGCCAATCGTTGTTGCCCTTGGCGGCCTTCTCCCATTCGGCTTCTCGCGGCAACCGTCTGCCGGCCCATCTGCAATAGGCATCGGCATCGGCCCAATCGACATTGATCACCGGACGGTCGGCCAGGGATGCGGGAATTCCGATTCCTTCCCAGAGGTTGCGAGTCGGGTTTTTGGGGTTCTGTGGGATGCGATGATTCGTGGTTTTCACGAATTCCAGGTAGCGTCCATTGGTCACTTCATATTTGTCCATGTAGAAGTCAGCTACCTCGATGACGTGGCGGGGGTATTCATCGCGTCCGCCGTCCCGATCTCCGAGCGGCACGCCCATGGGGTACGAGCCCGCGGGAATCAGGACCAACGGGGCGCCGTCCTTACCGATGATCTCTTTGGGAAGGGCATCCTGTGCCGCTGATGCATGCGAACTCACACCGCTCAATCCGATGAGCGCTACCACTATTGCAAGGACGGATCGTGCCACCATAGCTCCACACTCCTTTAGTTCGAGACAGTCGATGGGAGATCGTACCACAGCGGCCGAGGAGAGAGACACGGCTTGTTGCGCGAATGTGAGTGTTGAATGTGAATGTTGGGGACGATGAGGGAGAATGAGGATTGACGAGGCGACGGGCCCCCACCTACTATACGGTGAAGGAGATCTCGACGTGCCGACCCATCGAGGCTTGCGACATGTGGCCCTGCGCGTGACCGATCTGGCCCGGGCGCGCGCCTTCTACGAGCGTTTTCTCGACATGAAGGTCGTGTGGGAGCCGGATTCGGACAATGTCTATTTCAGCTCGGGGTCCGACAATCTGGCCTTACACCAAATCGCGCCTGCGGAGCTCGCCCAGTATCAGCCCCCGCGCGGGCAGCTGCTCGATCACATCGGTGTTATCCTGCAAAGTCCGGCGCACGTGGATGAAATGTTCCAGGATGTCCGGCAAGACGCAGCCCAGTATGGGGCCACCATCGCCAAGCCACCCAAGCACCACCGCGACGGCAGCTATTCCTTCTACTTTACCGATCCTGATGGGAACGTCATCCAGGCGTTGTATGAACCGACATTGAGCCGGATGGAGTTCATGCCTTCCGCCTGACAAAAGCATGAGTATTTGGGACACAGTGCCGCGCGATCAGTATGTGGGATTGGCTCCCTGGGTCTGGGTGCAGCTCGAGAGCAATCAGCCGCCCGGGCCTTTCCCGTTCATCGGCGGGGTCGCTCCGGAAGTCGTGGCGAGTCTGCACGAAGCCCATAGCCTGTTTCTCGCCTGTGTGGAAACGGCTATCAGCGATGTGTTCTCCCGCCGCGCGACGCTCGGCGATCCGCAGACTAAGGTGCGGTTGGAGGATGCCTATGCCGAGCTGGTCAATTCCCGGCAGCAACTGAGTCAGCACATCACGGCGCGGCGACAGCCGGATGGGCAGTTTCAGTGGTCGCACCCATTCGATGCGACCAAATCCGCCACGGTGGTCAATACCGGCTTGCGTATTTTCAATGCCGTAAAACGCCAGGCGATTCCTGTCCCGTTCGATCGTCCGATGGGACCGGTCGTGGGAAAACTGCTGGGGATGTTGGATGGCACGCATCAGGCCGGGGCGATTCAGACCATCGTAGCGACGGCCGGTCGAGACGGCGAGCGCCTGTTGACCAAGTTGATGGACCTGTTTGTCCAATATGAATGCCTCACGCCGACGGGGAAGACCTCGATTCGGGAGCAGTGGCTGTCGAATACCAGTGATCGAGACACGATTCATCTCGGTCATGCCGCATTAATGTATCGGCAGCGCGACAACTTCTTGTTATTCGATCCGTGGCTGTTGCCCTGGTTTGCGGAGTCGAATGTGCCGAGTCTCTGGGTCTCGATGCTGCCGAAACCGGCGGCGATCTTTTTGACCCATGACCACGACGACCACGTGGATCCCCGGACCCTGCTGCATGTGCCCAAGGATGTGCCGATCGTCATACCCAGCCGGCGGAACCGCAAAAAGTTTTTCTACGATTACCTGCCGCTGCTGAGGGAACTGGGGTTCACGCACATCATCGAACTGGCGCACGGCGAGACATGGAATTTCGAGGGCGGCGCCGTGGTATCGGTCCCGTTTTTCGGCGAGGATCCCTGCGATTTGGAGATGCCGAGAAACTGTTACCTTGTGACCGATCGGGGGCAGAACGTTCTGGTGCATGCCGACAGCGGCCCGACCAACAGCGGCCGGTCGGCCATCAAGGATGGTGTGATTCAGCACCTCGTCCAGAAATATGGCCCACTTTCATTGGTGTTGGCGTCGCAACAGCAGCTGCAAGAAATCCGTAGTTATGCGGCCCATGCGCCCTTGTCTGACCCCGGCCTCTGGCTTGATGTGGGGGAGAACGGCTACCTGACGAACAGTTATCTGGACGAGCTGTGTGCGTCAGCCCAGGCGCGGCTGTTTGTCTCGTACGCCACCGGGGGCGCCGACTGGTATCCCGATCATTTGTCGTTCATGTTCAGTCAGCGCAATCCGGCGCGCACGGCGCTGCTCACGGCGAACTGGGAGCCGCCGGAAAAGCTGAAAGAGCTTCTCGGAAGGCGAGGGTGCGGGTATCATCGCGCCCATGCGCTGGATCGGTTCCGCAGCAGCGGCGACGGGTCGGTTCAGGTCTCATCCGCAGCCGAAGTCTTAGCGCCCCTGTCGCTCTATCGGCTCGATCATGGAGATCCGGCGTTCATGAAGCGCAGCGGAAGATAATCAGTTAGAAGGCTGTTCAACAGGATCGTCAGGCAAGGCCACCGCAAGCGAAGAGGCGAATCGTACTCGTACGGTACGGTGCGCTTTTGAGGTTCACGACGCGCTGAATAAAGCGCGTTACGTTTGTGAACGCCGCCGAGACGGTGAGGCGGCAGAGTCTTGCGAGAACGATGCGGGCGAGGTTTGAATAGCTTGTCGGGAAAGGGAACGCGCGATATGGAGTCTGCGAAGGGAGTAGTGCTCGTCACCGGCGCCGCCGGATTTATCGGGTCTCATGTGGTCAGACGGTTGCTGGATCGCGGCGATTCCGTGCTCGGTCTGGACAATCTAAACGACTACTATGACGTTCGCCTCAAGGAAGCGCGGCTCGCGCGCCTGCGGCTCCACCCGCAATTCCAGTTCGTCAAGCTGGATCTGTCCGATCGTGCGGACATCGCCGGCCTTTTCAAAGAGCATCCCATTCGACGTGTGGTGCATCTGGCCGCGCAGGCCGGTGTCCGGTATTCCTTGGTCAATCCGCATGCCTATACCGCGAGTAACATTGATGGGTTTCTGAACATCCTTGAAGGGTGTCGGCATCACCAGGCGGAGCACCTGGTCTACGCCTCTACGAGTTCAGTTTACGGCGGACACACGAAGATGCCGTTCTCGGTGCATGACAACGTCGATCATCCCGTGTCGCTCTATGCCGCCACCAAGAAAGCCAACGAGCTCATGGCGCATTGTTACGCGCATCTGTATCGATTTCCGATTACGGGGCTGCGATTCTTTACGGTGTACGGACCGTGGGGACGTCCGGATATGGCGTTGTTTCTCTTTACGAAGGCGATTCTGGAAGGGAAGCCGATCGACGTCTTCAATCACGGACAGATGCAGCGGGACTTTACCTACGTCGATGATATCGCGGAAGGGGTGCTCCGCACGCTCGATCGGCCGGCGCAGGCGGATCCGGCCTGGGCGAGTGACAATCCTGATCCCGGCAGCAGCTCCGCGCCCTATCGTCTTTACAATATCGGCAATCACCAGCCGGTCGAACTGTTGCGATTCATCGAGGTGCTCGAGCAGACGCTCGGCAAGAAGGCCGAGAAGAACTTCCTGCCTCTCCAGGCCGGCGACGTGCCGGCCACCTATGCCGATGTCGCGGATCTGATGCGTGACACGGGCTTCAAACCCGCCACGTCGATCGAGACCGGCATCGCGCGCTTCGTCGAATGGTATCGAGAGTACTACAAGGTCTGATCAGGACCGGAGCCTCTGCTCCGGCCGCATGTGTCCTGAGGCTCATGGGAACTGGCTAGTCAGGCCGTTCCGTCACCTCCGACACCCATCGGGTGTCGTATCGCGATAGAAACCGACACAGTTGTTCGAACGCGTGCATGCCGTCTGCGATATCCATGCAGAGGGGATGAGCGACGATGGTGGCGATTCCGCCCAGCTGTTCGATCGTCTGAACTTGATGCTCCACGGTTTCCCGCCATTCCTGGATCGTCCGTCGTCCTTGGAGCTGTGCGAAGCCGATGCGCCCGGTCGTGTAGCGGCCGTGCAGGAGATACTCATGATCGGGCAGGGTATTGATCGGGAGTGACAGCAGTTCCTGACTCACACGTTCGACTGCCGTCGAATGTTCCGTGAGTCGATCCGATACCACCCTGATGCCGCAGGCTCCGAGCAGCGGATAGGTGCGGACATTGTAGAGGGAGTCATGGTTGCGCCAGGCCGTGATCCGCTTCCCCGTGACGTCCTGAATGGCCGCGATGGTCCGCGCAATATCATGACGTTGCATGGCCGCCGATCCCAGCACAGACCCGCCGAGGTGTTTTGAGAGCCAATGCCGGATCGATTGAAAGGCGCAGTAGGTGTGTCCGCCGATCTCGGAGTTGGCGAGCCGGCCTAAGTCCGCCACAGAATCCCGTTCCTCGAGGCAGGCTTTTCCGGTGATGAAGATCGTCGCCTTCACGTTGTGTTGAGCGGCGATGTCGCAGTATCGCAGTGCCGACTGCACTTCGGTGTGTTTCGAATACCGCCTATCGACACTGCGATAGGACCGATGGCGTATGTTGCCGGTCAGGCAGATCATGGAAATCCAGATGGATCAATGTCGCGCGTGCGGTCGTGCCGTTCCCCGGCACGACGCGCAGCAGAGACTGTGCTTTCGGCAGAGTAATAAGACGGTTCGGAAGAATCAAGATTCAGCAAAATGTTTACCGTCCGAATGGTTGAGAGAGGAGGTTCAGAAGTGACGGATTGGCTACTTGTTGCGGCGTGACGTATGGAGTACAGTAGAGAGCATATGCACGCGACGTGCGGCACAGGTCTGAGGAAGACATGACACGTAATCGAGTGATTCGTTCGTTACTCGCCGCAGGATGGCTGATGGGTGCCGGTTCGGGTCTGGCGCGGGCGGAAGCGCCGCTGATCGAGCCCCCGGCCCGGAGTGAGACGCGGAGCGAGTCGGCGACCACGTTGTCTCAAGTTCCGGCCGTCGGCGATCGGGAAGGCGACATTTTTCGGCAGACGCCGACACTGAGCGGTCGTCTACAAGTCAGTGAGCAGACGCTGATCCCCTATGTCGGCGCCGGATTCGGTGGAGGGTATGTAACGGATCGAGATCGGGCCCTTGGTCCTGCGTCCGGGTTTTCGCAACAAAACCTCTTGGGCACTTCGTTGGGCCAGGGCATGATGCCGAACGAATTTCAAATGGGCATTCGCATTCCTTTCTAGATCCCGCCGCTGTGTGAGTCTCGCGGTAGCGACTCTTCCTCCTCTTTAGAACATTGGTGAAGCGAGCCGACGGGCGAGATCGTCCGAGTTGACTCTGTCCAGAACCTGGCGGAGCAAGTGCGTATCGGCCAGTCGGGTCGCCGAGGAGGCCGTCGGAACAGCGAGGACGCGACTCCCTCCTTCAAGCCTGCCCGGACTCCGGCGCGGGACTCTTCATCATCAGGCACACGCGTGTCCTGGACAGCCTGAGAGTGAACGTAGATTCTCAATGGACCATGCCGGCAGGAATCGTCGTGCCGACAAGCGGAACTTCTTGTTCGGTTGAGTTCCCTACGGTATGCTGCGTCACGACAGCGCATCGACGCCTATTCACGACCACAATCCGGTCCCCATGACACGATGAGTGACTACGCAGTTCTCGGCGATCTGTTGGTGATCTACGCAGTCTCCACTGCGGTGGTCTTCGTGTTTCACCAGTTCCGGCTGCCGTCGATCGCCGGGTTCTTGGTCGCTGGAGCCCTGATCGGTCCACATGGGCTACATCTGATTCCCGATGTGTCGCAGGTGCAGGTGTTGGCTGAAATCGGAATCGTCCTGCTGTTGTTCACCATCGGGATGGAGTTTTCGTCCGCGCATTTTGCGGCGGCCCGCCGCATTCTCATGGTCGCAGCTCCGGTTCAAACCGGAGGCGTTTTGATTCTGGCATTGCTCGGCGCCCTGGCCCTGGGCCTCTCCTATCAACAAGGGATCTTCTGGGGCTTTCTCCTCTCATTGAGCAGCACGGCTATCGTGCTGAAAGCCCTTTCTGAACAAGGGGAGAGTGATTCGTTTCACGGGCGCGCCACCGTCGCGATTCTCATTTTCCAGGACCTCGCCGTCGTGCCGATGATGCTCATCACCCCGGTGTTGGCCACTCCCAGCGGGAGCGCGATGGGGACCGTCTTCATGACGCTAGTGAAAGCGGCGGTGGTCGTGGGGTTGATCGTTGCGGCAGCCTGGTATCTCGTGCCGCGCTTGTTGCGGCACATCGTGCGGAGTCGGAGTCGGGAGCTGTTCCTGCTGTCGATCATCGTGCTGTGCCTCGGCATCGCCTGGTTGACCTCGCTGGGCGGCCTGTCATTGGCGCTCGGCGCGTTTATCGCCGGGCTGGTTATTTCTGAGTCGGAATACAGTCATCAGGCCCTCGCGGAGGTGCTGCCGTTTCGTGACAGTTTTAATAGTCTGTTTTTTGTGTCGATCGGGGTCCTGATGGATTTGCGGGTCGTGCTGGATCACCCGTTTATGGTGTTGGGGCTTCTGGTCGCGGTGCTAGTGGGAAAACTGGTGGCGGGGGGTGGCGCGATGCTTGCCGCATCGGCTCCCCCGAGGTCGGCGGTTCTGGTTGGGGTCGCGCTCGCGCAGGTCGGCGAATTCAGTTTTATCCTGGCGCAGCAGGGGCAGGATGCCGGTTTGTTCACCGCGGCCCAGTACCAGTTATTTCTTGCCGTGTCGGTATTGACGATGGTGGTGACGCCGTTCTTGATGCAGTGGTCGCCTCATTTGGGTCGGCGAGTCGAAGCGATGCAACGGGTCCGGGGCTGGATGCCGTCTCGAACCGCCGCCCATGTGGAGCAGCTGGAGGGATCCCAGATCCGGATCAAGGACCATGTGATCATTGTGGGGTACGGGCTCAATGGGCGAAACTTGGCTCGCGTGTTGAGCGAAACCGAGATTCCACACGTCGCCCTTGATCTGGACGGCGAAACGGTCCGCCGTGAGTCGCGTCATGGCGTGCCGATTTATTACGGCGATGGTTCGAACGCCAACGTCCTACGACACATGAAGATTGAAAACGCCAAAGTGCTGGTCGTGGCGTTGTCCGACCCGTTCACAGCCCGACGTACGGTGAAGGTGGCGAAGGGGTTGAACTCGAAGCTGCACATCGTGGTGCGGACGCGATACTTGCGTGAGTTGGAAGAGCTGCATCAGTTGGGGGCGGACGACGTGGTGCCGGAGGAATTCGAGACATCGATCGAAATCTTCGCGCTGGTGCTGCGTACCTACAGTTTGCCGCAGGAGTTTGTGGCGCGAAAGGCCGAGCAAATCAGGCGGGAGGGCTATGCGCTGCTGCGTCGTAGTGAGATGCCGGAATTAGCCCATCATCTCCGCGGGGGAACCTTGACCGATGTCGAAGTGGAGACCTGTCGAATCGACGACGAGGCTCCGGCAGTCGGCAAGTCGCTGGCAGAGCTCTCCATCCGGCCCCGGACCGGCGCGTCGGTGATCGCCTGGACTCGCAGCCAGGTTACTCAGTCCAATCCATCCGAAACCGTGCGTCTGCAGGCGGGCGACGTGGTCACGCTGCTCGGCTCCAGGGACCAAATTCGTCGAGCCATGGCGCTGCTGAACGAGCCGAATCATGGCACAAGTCAGCAGGTCAGGTAACGCAGTCGGCTAACTTCTCCACCGAAGCGTCACGCGGTCTTTGAGCGGATGGTCCAAGGGGCGTCCGGTTTGGGCGGCGGCAAGATGGGCGGCCTTGAGTTTGTAGTACCACTTGGCAGGGGTGTCGGCGTCATCAATCAGCATCAGCGCCGGTTTGTATTTTAGTCCCACGGCTTGTCGCTCCATGGCCTGCTTATCCTGACTCATGAAGATATTGGCAAAATAACGGAACAGGGGTTTGGCGAAGGGCAGCCAGGGAAGGATGTTCCAGGCGGCGGCAAAATCGATTCGACATTGTTGCTCGCCGATTGGTGTCACGGTGGCACGCGAGGAAATGAACATCGACCCGCATTGCACCAACTCGAACCGTTGATTGGGCAGGACAAAATCGATGGTGGTCGTCAGGGGGCCTCCGTATAGCTTGTTCAGCAACTTATAGGGTCCGCTGTTCTTCGAGGGCGCATGGGGAACCATGCGAAACCCATTCGGGATCGGCTCAAAGGTCTTCGCTTTGTCGTGCATGCTGGCTTTGGTCCGCCACCAGGAGCTCTGGTGAACGAAGGGACCATGGGCCGGATCCATGAGACCGACGATGCCGTCGTCGATGGTGCAGTCCAACAATGTCGAGATCTGGATCATACGATAAGATTCCGACGGCAAGGGAAGGCGCGGGAGTTCCGGAACAGGTTGATTCGGATGGTGGGGATCCGCGAGAAACACCCAGACGTACCCGTCCTGATCCTGGCAGGGGTATGAGGTGATGCCGATCTTGTCGGGTTGGAGCGCAGAGCCCTCAACCAAGGCCGGGATATGCCGGCAGCGGCCGCCCATGTCGAATTGCCATCCATGATAAGCGCATTCGACGCGGTCTCCATCAAAATGTCCGAATGACAGCGGCATCCCGCGATGCGGACAAATGTCGCGCATGGCGGCGACCTGTCCCTGGCGGTCACGGCACACGAGAATCGGTTGCCCCAGCATCACTTGAGATTGCATTTGGCCGAACCCCAGCGAGTTGCTCGTGGTGGCCGGGTACCAGAATCCAAACAACGGGGCGCTTTTAGTCGGTTTGAGTTCGGTGATGAGGTCTGTGTTCATGGGTGTTGCGGCAACCTGGTTCGGGGGCGTGAGGAGGCACTGTACGCACAAAGGGACTATAACGGTGGGCCTGCAGCAGGTCAAGCAAAGCGACGGCGCGGGGCGAAGGCTGCCGCCCGTGGTCCGGAGCCGTCTGCACGGGGAACGTTCTGTCGTGGGATCCCATTTCTTGACAAGAAAAAGAAGCGGAGACTATAGTCATTTTTGATGGCGTATCGTGTCATATCTGTATTCCGAGAGGCGAGGTACCCGATGACAACCGCACAAATCGAGCCCACTGCCGCGCTGGCGGAACTCCGTGAGTCGAAAGCTGATCGCGTCACGATCGTCCTTCTCAGCGGAGACCTCGATAAGGCCATGGCCGCTTTCATTATCGCCACTGGAGCGGCTGCCATGGGGATGCGAGTGACGGTCTTCTTCACGTTCTGGGGACTAAATACGATCCGCAAAAAAGGGGTCAGCAGTTCGGCTACGGATTGGTTGCGCCGTATGTTCGGATTCCTCAATAAGGGCGGAGCCGATGCGTTGCCCCTGTCTCGCTTTCATTTCGGGGGTCTGGGCACGAAGATGATGCAGGTCGTGATGAAACAGAATCGTATGCCGGGTGTGCCGGAATTGATGCAAATGGCGTTGGATCTCGGAGTTCACTTCATCGCGTGCACGACGACCATGGGGCTGATGGGCATCACCAAAGACACGTTGATCGACGGAATCGACCAATTCGCCGGTGTGACCACCTACTTGGCCGAAGCCAAGCAGGGAAACGTCAATCTGTTTATATAAGCGAGGGGCTGAGGGGACGGCATGATGCAGGCTGATGTGAAACTCGATACATTGGGGTATTTCTGCCCGATGCCGATTATTTTGACCTCGAAGAAGATCAAGGAACTCACGATGGGTCAAGTGCTGGAAGTCGTCTCGGACGACGAAGGCATTAAGAAGGATATGCCGGCCTGGTGTGAGACGACCGGCCATGAAATGGTGGGGATGGAAGAGGAGCAGCGTTCCTCCAAGCGGATCTACAAGGCTTTCGTCAAGAAAACCAAGTAGCACTCAGCGACAGGCGCGCAGCTGCGAGACTGTCATGGTATGCAAAGCCGGAGGGCATAATCACCAGCCCCCGGCTTTTTTCTTGCCTTAATCTGTCGGAGGACCAGGGTCCTGTCGGTTAGGGTGTCAGAGGGAACTCCGTGAGCCAAGTTGTGAAATGTGTGCCGAATTTCAGCGAGGGCCGGAACGCTGATGTCGTCCAGGCGTTAGTCAGGGTGGTCCGATCCGTGCCCGGCGTCGCCTTGCTGGATGAGACGATGGACCCCGACCATCATCGGGCAGTCTTGACCTTCGCCGGTCGACCCTATGCGGTGGCCGAGGTCGCCTTTCAGATGGCGCGGGTGGCCTCCCAATTGATCGACCTACGAAGCCATCATGGCGAACATCCGCGCGTTGGTGCGACGGATGTGATTCCGTTCGTGCCTATTCGTGGCGTCAGTATGCAGGATTGTGTGCAACTGGCTCGCATGGTTGGCCAGCGTATCGGAAATGAATTGAAGATCCCGGTGTTTCTCTATGAACAGGCGGCGTCGAGGCCTGAGCGGAAACAGCTGGAGTGGATTCGCAAGGGTGGTCTGAAGGGGCTGGCGGACCGCATGGGAAGTGATCCTGCCTGGGTGCCGGATTTCGGTCCGAAGCACCTGCACCAGACGGCCGGAGCCACGGTCGTCGGGGCGCGGTGGCCGTTGATCGCCTTCAACGTGAATTTGAAGAGCCAGGATCTTTCGATAGCGAAGGCCATCGCCAGGGCCGTGCGTCAGTCGAGCGGAGGGCTTCCGTTCGTCAAGGCGATCGGCGTCGAACTGAAAAGTCACAGCCTCGTGCAGGTGTCGATGAATTTGACGAACCATGAGGAGACGCCGCTCCATGTCGTGTTGGCCGCGGTGCAGCGGGAGGCCGCGGTTCATGGTGTGGAAGTGGCTGGAACGGAAATCGTAGGGTTGGTTCCCGAACAGGCGCTCATGGAGACGGCTCAACAGGCGTTATGCCTGACCCAATTTGACGGACGACAGGTGCTCGAAGCGCGATTAGACAGTTCCGAGTCGCGAGAGGCGATTGGACGGTTGGCGGCGTCGAAGCACGGGAATGACCATTTCCAGCCGGCGGCGAAGGCCGCAGCGCCGGAAGTGAAGATCACGGATTCTCAGGGGCTGACCGGGGGCAGCGTGGGGGCTCTTTCGGCGGCGTTTGCGGCCGGGTTAGGGATCATGGTGGCCAAGCTGACTCGCGCGCGAGCGGTTGAAACTCGGTTGTCCGAGATTCGTACGCGCCTCCACGAATTGGCGCAAGCGGATCGAGATGCCTATGCGCGAGTGCTCCAGGCGAAAAAACTTCCGCTCAACCATCCAGACCGTCCGCTCCAACTTTCATCGAATTTATTAGGGGCAATAGAAACGCCACTGGAAATTGTGAAACTGTCTTGTGAACTCATTCCGCTGCTGCGTGGTCTTTCGGCGCAAGCGAAACCGGAACTTCATCCTGATCTGACCATGGGCCTGCGTCTCGCCGATGCGGTGATCGATGGGTGTCTTGGGATGGTCGATGAGAACATGAAAATTCAACCAAATCAGCTACTTATTGCCTCAATCCGAGAGCGGTTCTCCGCCGCGGAACAAATGCTTGTGGATGCGAAATCGCTATGCTACACTCCGCCCTTCGATTCGTGGCCCCAAAACATGTTGAATATCCTGAAACTTCGCTGAAAGAGAGTCGAAGGTAGCTGACGATGGAAATTAAGGTTTTCAATAACAACGTCGAAAAAGCCCTGAAGGTCGCCAAGAAGAAACTGGCGGGCGAAGGATTGTTCCGCGAACTGAAGCGCCGCCGGTACTACGAAAAGCCGAGTGTTCGCAAAAAGGCGAAAGAGCGAGAGGCTCAGCGCCGCCGGCAGAAGTGGCTTGCGAAGAGACGGCCGGAATAGACGTTAGGCGTTTCCCTCCTCCGCCGACCGGTTCGGCCACTCCCTCTCGAGTCCCCCATTCCGGCAGATCCATGCAGGCGCAAGAGATCCATGCCGTCCTCAAAACGGTCAAGCGGGAAATCGCCCGCTGGCCGGAGCCCGTTGTCGGCACCGTCGCCAGACAGTCCGGCCGTGATCCCTTCCTCGTGTTAATCTCCTGCCTACTAAGTCTGCGCACCAAAGACAAGACAACCGCTGAAGCCAGTGCGCGGCTCTTCGCCGTGGCGTCGACGCCGACGGCAATGCAACGGATGACCCCGTCGGCGCTTGAGCAAGCGATCTACCCTGTAGGGTTTTATCGGACCAAGGCAAAACAGATCGGGCAGATTTGCACTCTGCTCCTTGAACGGTACCGAGGTCGAGTACCGGACCAAATCGAGGAGCTGCTGACGTTGCCGGGAGTGGGCAGGAAGACGGCGAATCTGGTGGTGACGGTCGGGTATCAAAAGCCGGGGATCTGTGTCGATATTCATGTCCACCGGATCAGCAACCGGTGGGGATACGTGAAGACCGAAAGCCCCGATGAGACGGAGCAAGCACTCCGCGACAGACTTCCCCGCAAATATTGGATTACCCTGAATGATCTGCTCGTGCCATACGGGCAGAATCTTTGCCAGCCCGTCTCGCCGTTCTGTAGCCGGTGCAAGATTGCGCAGCACTGTGACCGCGTCGGCGTCACACACTCGCGCTAAGCTTCTTCCTCGACGCAGCTTCCTGTTTCGGCAATCCCGAAGACGGCTCGGCAGAGCCCCGCGCCGCGTACCCTGACTACTCCGACTATAAGGCCAGTTTTTTGTTTGGCTTGCCTTGCGCCGGGCGTCCTGGAAATTTCTTCATACATCACGTAGCATGACCGATAGCAAACGTTCGTCGGCTTGCCCGTGATCGAAGGAGGCATGTATGTCTATGCGATCCAGGTTCGATAGAGCAGCAATCGGTTCGTTGGCCCTGCTGGCGACCGTGGCGTTCTTCGTAATTTCGACACCGGTGCTGGCAGCGGAGATGCCGGCCGGCGGGAAAGTCAAAGTGTTGTACCACGTGGATGGGAAGGATCCGGAGGTCGCCAAGTATGCGTTGGCTCTGATCAATAAACACATTGAGGCGGAAGGGGGACCGGACAAGATTGATGTGGAGTTGGTCGTGCATGGTCCGGCGCTGGAACTGTTTGAGAAAGACAAGATGGACCCTGAGATGACCAAGCGGTTCGAGCAGATCATCGACAAGGGCGTGAAGGCGGAAATGTGTCAGGTGTCGATGAAACTCTATAACAAGACGCTCGACAATCTTGTGAAGGGCTTTGTGGGAACCCTTCATCCGGTGGCGGTCAAACGCATTGCGGATCTTCAACAGCAAGGGTATCTGTACATTAAACCTTAGAGATGTCTATTGCGATGTGGACGATCGGCATGCGCCGGCTCCTGCTTGTCCTGTGGCTGTTCATGGTATGGGGCAGTGCCTTGGACGTCAGTCATGGCGCCCCGGGTTTACCGTCTGCGCCGGAGTTCGAACTGGTGACGTCGGCCGGGGATGCGGTCAGCAAGACCACGCTGCGCAACCGGCCGGCGCTGCTGGTGTTTTGGGCTCCTTGGTGTAACGTGTGCCGGAAGGAGTTGCCGGAACTTGCGAGTTTCTATCGGCGGGACAAGCCGGAGCGGCTGCAAGTGCTCTCGATTGGCTTTGCCGACCTCCGGTCAAATGTCGAGGCGTTCATTAAGCAACGGCCTGACGTGTTCGTGTTTCCGACGGCCTATGACGAAGACCGGTGGGTGGCCCAGGCGTTCAAGGTGCGGGTGACACCGACCTATGTGGTACTGGATGAGCACGGACAGATTGCGATGACTCACCTAGGCGCCGGCCTGTTGCAGAATGAAGAGTTCCGGGCATTTTTGTCGAATTTGAAGTAGGCGTGACGGCGAAGGGGAAGGCAGATCCGCTTTGCTCCCCCTGCGTCGTCGGGTCCGTCACGATCGGCTAAATAAATAGTTTGGTTTCCGCCTGCGCCGTCAGCGAGAGGATGGAGGGGAGGCCGAGGACTTCGTCGACATTGCGTTCGACTGCGCCCGCTTCCACGCCCATATATTCGAGTCCGGCGCTGCAGGCGATGAGGCGAAACTGACCGACGAGACGGGCTTCGTGAAACATCTCAGAAATTGTCGGGACCCGCTTCTCCTTCAAGAGCCGTGCGACTTCCTCTGCCGACGCAGCATATTCAGGCGGAAAGTCGATCTGGTCGATCCTGCCCTCGGCCAGTTTCTTGATCGTCCAAAACAACAGCACCACGATGACCTCCTTGCCCATGGCGGCGGCGGTGAGGCCAAGGGTGGCGACCTGGTGGAGTTTATCGTAAGTGGCGTTATGGGCGAAGATGACGAACTTGGGTTTGTCGGCCATGGCGGCTATTGGACCTTCTGTCGAGTTTTGACGCTATTCACAAATTCGGTGATGGCCGCATCCACTTCAGCGGGTGTCATGGCGCGATCGTGCATCTCGCTCTCGTCGAGCAGGTATCGCTCCCCGTCTTTTTCTTGTCGAACCACCACGGAGTTTTCAGGGGTGACCTCCACCCGCATGAACCATTCCTTTGCGCCTTTGGTAATGACGACTTCCTTGCCGAGTCCGATTTTGGTGATGTCGATCTGAAGGTCCGACTCTCCGATAGAGGAGGCGCCATCGGCGGCTTGTGCCCTATGATCACCCGAGCCGAGGGTGCCAAGGAAGAGAACCAATGCGAGAACCGCCATCCGGAAGGTTGGTCGGTGGATGCTCTTCAACCTTGCGCAGCTGAGTCGCTTGGGCAGCATGGGCGGAATTATAGCTGGAGGCGCGAGGAACGTAAACCGGCTTTGTCCTGATGCCCTTTCCGCCGCGCAAAGCCTCATGCTAGGATGCGCCGGTGATAAGTGAATTCCTGTCGCAGATCGAATCCTACGTTCCGGCGAATGTGCTGATCTGGTTCGCCGTATCTTCGGTCGTCATGTTTGTGGGGACCCTGATCGCCATTCCCATCATTCTGATGCGATTGCCGGCGGACTATTTCGATATTCGTATTCCGCGCCCGTGGATGGAGAATCACCACCCAGTGCTTCGCCTGTTCGGGCATGTCGCAAAGAACGTCGTGGGGGCGATTTTTCTCTTCGCGGGCCTTCTCATGCTGTTCCTGCCGGGGCAGGGACTGCTGACGATGTTGATCGGCCTCTCGTTGATCGAATTTCCCGGCAAGCGGCGGGTCGAGGCGAAGATCGTGGGACAATCCACCGTCCTCAGCACCATCAACGGCATGCGGGCGCGGTTCGACAAACCACCGCTTATCATTGCTCCCGACTGAGAGCGACTTCGTTCAGTTCGGCCGCTGCGTTGCTCCACCGGTTACGTTGTCTCAGCTATGCCCACACTCTATTTAATCGACGGCAGCGCATATATCTACCGGGCATTTTTCGCCCTGCCGCCCCTCTCCAATTCCAAAGGCCTGCAGACCAACGCCGTCTATGGGTTCACAACCATGCTGTTGAAGGTCCTGCGGGACCATCGGCCGGACTATGTGGCCGTAGTCTTCGATGAGAAGGGCCCGACGCATCGCCATGAGGCGTTCAAAGACTATAAGGCGCAACGGCCCCCCATGCCGCAGGGAATGAGCGCACAGATTCCCTACATTCATCGCGTGGTGGAGGCCCTGTCTCTACCGGTCATCAGACAAGCGGGGTACGAGGCCGACGATTTGATCGGCACCCTGGCGAAAAAAGGCGAAGCCGAAGGCCTCGACGTCGTGATCGCCACCAGCGACAAAGATATGTTCCAACTGCTTACCCCGAAGACACGTATTTATGATCCGGTCAAGGATAAGTGGTTCGGTGAAGCAGATTCGCAGGGGCGGTTTGGAGTAGAGCCGGCACGTGTGGTCGAAATTATGGGGCTCATGGGTGATGCCAGCGATAATATTCCTGGCGTCAAAGGGATCGGCGAAAAAACCGCGGTGAAACTGATCACGCAGTTCGGCACGATCGAGGAGCTGCTGAATCGAATCGAAGAAGTCACGCCGGCAAAAACCAAGAACTTGTTGTTGGAGCAAGGCGAGCAGGCCCGGATGAGCAAGCAGCTCGCGACGATTCAGTTGGACTGCCCGCTGGAATTTGTCCCGGCTCACTTTCAGGCCAAGGCGCCGCAGATTGAGACGCTGGTGAGCCTGTTGCGCGAACTGGAGTTCGTGACGCTGGCCAAGGCCTTCCAGGGAGAGACGCCCGAGCAAAACCGATTGGGAGCTGATGTCGAACAGATTCACGATGCTGCAGCGGCAGATGCGTTTCTGAAGAAGCAACCGGTAGATGCAATGTTGGGTTTCGCCTGCGTCCTGACCGGTGAGCCGGGGGTGCGTGCCGATATTCGCGGCTGCGCGTTGGGTCGGTCCGATGGACACGCGGCCTTCGTGCAGGGCGAGGCGCGTGACTGGCCCCGCCCACTCGTTGAGTGTCTGCGCGATGGAAGCAAGCTGAAAGCCGTTCAGGATCTCAAGCTGCTGTTGCTGACGCTCCACCGTCAGGGTGTCGAGATGCCGGGGCCCTATTTCGATACGATGGTGGCTGACTATCTGTTGAACCCGAATCGCCGGGCCCATACCTTGGAAGCGATCGCCATGGACCTGCTGAGTTATCAGATGGGCGCAGGGGAGCGCGACGAGCCTGGCCGGGAAACTCAATCCCTGTTCGATGTCGATGAGGCGCTGATTCGTCGAACCGGTGAGGCGGCCGCCGTCACGGCGAAAGTGGCGCCGATGCTTCGTGAGCGGTTGAAAGCGCAGGGAAGCCTGTCACTCTTTCAAGATGTGGAGATGCCGTTGGTGCTGGTGTTGGCCGAAATCGAACGGAATGGTTTTCTGCTCGATGTCGAGGGCATGCAGACTCTGAGCAAAGAGCTGGAGCGTGAGCTGGAGCAGATGGTCGGCAGCATTTACCGTCTGGCCGGCGGTGAATTCAATATCGGCTCGCCCAAGCAGCTCGCTACGGTGCTCTTCGAAACCCTCGGCCTGAAGCCGCTGCGCAAAACCAAGACCGGCTATTCCACGGATGAAGATACACTCACACAACTAGCCAGCCAGCATGAGTTGCCGGCGCAGATTCTGAACTACCGGACCCTGACGAAGCTTAAATCGACCTATGTCGATGCCTTGCCTCAGATGGTGAATCCTGAGACCAAGCGGCTCCACACCTCGCTCAATCAGACGGTGGCGGCGACCGGACGACTGTCTTCGACCGATCCGAATCTGCAGAACATTCCGGTGAAGGGTGACTACGGCTTGCGTATCCGAGAAGCGTTCATCGCGCCGCCGGGTCATCAACTGCTCTGCGCCGACTACAGTCAGGTCGAGCCCCGTATTCTGGCGCATTTGTCTCAGGACCCACGGCTGCTGCAGGTGTTTGAAAAGGGTGAAGATATTCACATGGCCACGGCCATGGAGATTTTTAACCTGCCTGCCGGAGAGGTCACGAGAGAGATGCGTCGCGCGGCGAAAAGCGTGGTGTTCGGGATCGTGTATGGCATCAGCCCCTTTGGTCTCGCCTCGAACATCGGCGTGTCCCAAGCCGATGCCAAGAAATACATCGAGACGTTCTTTGAGAAGTTTGCGGCCGTGCGGGCGTTGATGGATCGGAATATCGACGACGGCAAGACCAAAGGCTATACGACGACCATCCTCGGCCGCCGGCGCCCGATCCCGGAATTGCAGAGCGGAGACCCATCGCAGCGCGGCGCCGGCGAGCGCATGGCGGTGAATAGTCCGATCCAAGGATCGGCCGCAGATCTCATCAAAGTGGCGATGATCGACGTTCATCAGCGATTGCAGGATGAACTGCCGACTACCAAAATGATTTTGCAGGTGCATGACGAATTGATTTTTGAAACGCCGGAGGCTGACCTTGAGCGGGCCAAACAGCTGGTCAAGCAAGTTATGGAGGCCACCGGTACCAAGCTTGGTCTGTCGGTGCCGCTGAAAGTCGATCTGGGAGTCGGTCGGAACTGGCGAGCGGCCCACCCGTAAAGCGGGAGTCGAGCGGGGAGTTCCAGAGCGCATCAGTATGGGACGGAGACGCGCATCGCTGTCAGTCACTGAGCCCGAGTTCCAGGAACTGGTGCAGCGGGCCTTGGACGGGCTGCCTGACGAGTACGCCAAACTCATCACCAACGTTGCCGTCGTGGTGGAAGAAGAACCCTCTCCTGAAGTGCTTGCCGACCTGGAGATGGAGGAAGACGAGGATCTGCTCGGTCTCTACCAAGGCCTCTCTCTCGACAAAGAATCTTTCTTTCAAGCTGGCGGGCAACTGCCGGCCAAAATCTCCATCTATCGCGGGCCGATCCTCCGACTCTGCCGCACCAAAAAAGAAGTCGTACAAGAAGTGCGCGACACAGTCGTGCATGAGATCGGCCATCATTTTGGGTTCGACGACGACGAGATGCCCTATTAGCAGAATGGTGAAAAGTGCTGCTCCAGATTAACAGCCGACTCTAATTGGCCGCAGGATACCCGCACGAGAAAAATCATGCTGGAGGCTGAGTACCCCCAGCGTGCAGAATCTCTCAGCTATTACATTTCAAAAGCCCTCAACCAACATCATTGTGCGGGCCGATTCCCTCGGTCTAAGATGCGGTGCCAGCTGAACAGCAAGGGGTAGTTCTATGAAAATGTCGGCCTTTGTAGCAATTTTAGTAGTCGTTATTCTTTCTGGCTGTACGACTCGGCTGTCTAGGCAGTCTCAGTATCTTAATGAGGTTTCCGGCAGAGCATCTCAGGATGAAATTGCGCAACATTTTGGCGCTCCCAATAACACCTACACGCTTAAGTCAGGTGGCCAGGTTTGGTCCTACGATGATTGCTATGGAGCAGTATCAGGGAGTGATGGACAGGTCACAGGTGGGATGAGTTGTGTGAAGTTCGTGCTCACCTTTGATGAGAAAGGTATTCTGCGAAATTGGGTGCGCCAGTAGGAGGGCTAATCGGGATCAAACCCGTAGCAATACTCGATGATTGAGATCGCAAAACAGCTCACGGATTATCTTGAGCAGGAGAAGGAGATTGAGCAGCAATGTCGCCAAAGATGGAGTCAAGAACTTACTAGGATTGGCTTTGCTGCCATGCCTGCTCTTTGGCCAGTCGAATTTCGTGCATGACCTGTGCGATTCCCTCACCCGCGCCCGGTACATTCCGCTGCTCGATCACGGCCTGACGCAAGGCCAGTCCCAACTCCGTCAGTTCGACCGTGCGGCGAAAATTGTCTGCAATACGTATGTTGTCCGGAAGGGAGAGCGATGGTGACATGGTTAGGGTTCCGAGCAAAAACGGACTCTGAGGGAGAGTCTACTTGACGCCTTGGTGAGGAGCAGGTAGGAAGGCGCGCTCTGCCGGTGTCCTCTCTCGTGGAAAGGGTGCACCAAATTGATGTGAGGTCACACTGTCTGGCAAGGCCAGAATTCCACGTCAGGAATACAGCCGAGCGACGATCTGATTAAAGTTGAAGAGCATCGCGTTCGTGCGGGTATAGGCGGCGTGGCCATAGTAGTGATCGCGGACATTGGTCGAGCTCGTGCAGTCCTTGTAATCGACGAGTAGGCACTGTCCCTCACTGGGGAAGCGTCCCGCGCGTCGCGCACACTCGACCCAGCGTTCGAAGCCATCGTAGGGTTCCACCAATTCCCAAATCGCTTTGTTGATGGCTTTGGCGGAGTCGTTCGTGGGAACGGCATCGCTGCCGGCGGCGGCGAGTTGCTGCACGTAGTCGCCGCCCCAGGCGATTGGCATCTCGACGGTGATCTGCGGCATATCCATTTTCGAGAGCCAGGTTTTTCCGTCGGTCCGCAGATTGCGGTGGTTCACGATGTGCAGCACTTTGCCGATTCCGGACGGGTCCCAACCGTACCGCACCGGCGTGCCGAAGGTGACGATATCCAGCGTCACGCCATTGAGCAAGGTCGCGGTGGTCAGCAACGGCTCGATGCGGCGAATCGTCTCCGCGTCCGGTCCCTGCGGCTGTGCGGCCAGCAGGAGTTCGAAGAGCGTCTTCCGTCCTGTGATGGGCGAAGGACAGAGGAGATTGGAGGCCAGCGCAAGCACGAGTCCGGCCTGGCCATGCGCCTGGACCAGGATGCGGTCGCCGGCTCCCAGATGGTGCTCGGTGACGAGGGCCCGCAACCGGTCCAACAACCGACACGCGGCCAGGGCGCGGCCGAGGTGATTGTGCTCGCTGGACCAGAGTTCCCGGATGCAGGTGATGGGTTTGGCGAGTTTCTGATTCAGGGCTTTCCGGCATTGTTCGACTGTGGTGGTTGTAAAATTCCCCGCGTCGCCGATCTGACTGTCGAGCAGGGTCTTCGTAGCGTCATCGTTGGCCAGCGGCGGCTTCATGCCGCCCGGAAGCGGGGTGATACCGTTCGTGCCTTCCCGCATGAACGATAGGAGAGAATCCAGGCCGGAGATGCCACGTGAATAGCCTCGCTTGAGCCCGCCTACATCGTCGAGTCGTCCTAAGCCGAAGACATCGGTGCCAGGGATAGCTCCATGCAGAAACATGATCAGCCGCACGCCGGCCCCTGACAGCTGCTGTCCGAGCAGCCCCATCGCGTCTTGCCAAGCGGGTGAGTCCATGTCGGGCGGCGTCGTCCAGTCGGCGTAGGTCAGCCGGTCGCCGGGGTTCTTGCGGGAGAGTTCGTCGTGCTGGAAGTTGTTTTCAATGGGCATGGGAAGATTGTCTTACCCGAAACGGAGCGCGAAGTTCAATGGAGGGACAGAGGATTCGGCCTGGAAGGACGGTTCAGCGATGCGCGGCTGGATTGGAAGCGGTCGGATCCATGGGCATGGGTGCGGGCAGGCGGGATTTCGGCATGACGGCGGTCGCTGAACAGGTTTTGGCTTCTTCGTCGGTGCGGTGTTCGATGATCTGGACGCCCTGCAGGTATTCCTGAACGATTTCTTCCCGCACGACCTCAATGTCCTGTTCAACCTCACGGCCGGTGCGTTCTCGCAGGCGGTCGGTGGCATGTTCCTTCACCAGCACCCGGATTTGTTTGGCAATATCGGCTCGGGCTGCCAGTTCGGAGACCCGCTGACAGACGAGTGTGCCTTTGTTCAGATCGCCCTGTCCCTGGCCGGTCAGAAACTGCTCCGCGCTGGACGCCGCTTGAGCGGGCCTCGCTTGCGATGCGCTCGCGGACGATGCCGTCTTCTCTCGTGTTTGGAGGTGTTGGAAGGCCTGGTCGGCGTGATCGCGCACAGCCGGTGTGGTCAAGTCCGCAGCCGGCGTTGGCGATGCGACCAGTAGGGCACCCAGAAGAAGCCACCATCCCGAGCGAACAGGTCCCGATGTCTGCGACATGGCTACTTTCCTCCCTGATCGGTCCACTGATCGGGGATGCGTTGCGAACGTGGAGGTGGGACGGGCAATGGTGACTGCGGAGCCTGGTGCATGATGACGGGCGAGGTTTCAGCCGGCGTGACGGAGGACGGTTCTGGCGTGGAGGGCGAGACCCGCTCGACTCCTGCTTGATAGGTATGCAGCGTCGCCTGGGTGCCCCGGCTGTTCGGTGCGGGGACTTGCCGGTAGAGAGGCATCGTAGCGCGCCCTGATGGCGGGAGAGGCGTCCCCGGATGCATAGGCACTTGGATCATTGTCGAGGCGCTGCCAGGCTGCGGCGGCTGGCCCGATGAATTGGGCGGCAGTGGCTGCATGTGATAGGCACTTGAACGCTGCCGGGAATCAGCCGGTGGGGTCGCCCCCGGTTGAGCCGGTTGTTGCGGGGGGGCGGAGTAGCCGGGCAAATATGGAACGGTATGCGGCACAGGTGGTCGCGGAGACCGGGGCGGCGCCGGTGGTGCGTTGGCGCCCACGGTCTGTCGGGCAATGGCCAGGTGAGGATTGTTGGGATTCAATCTCGCTGCCAGAACAAGCAGTGCTTGGACCTGGGCCAGGCCGGCCGATGGATAGGGCTGCGCGAATGGAGCGACCAATACCCAGTCGGTCCAGGCTTGCGCCACCATCGCGTCAGACTCTGCGCGGTTGAGCAATTCCTTCCGCTCATGATGTAGCTGTTGGACCTGTTCAGGCGATGTGGCTGCGGCGAGAGCTTCGTTCGCTGCATCGAGGTCCTGTTGCAGAGACTCGACATCCTGTCTGAGCGCAAGCAACTGCTCGCGCGCATCCTCGTTTTGCCGCAAGGCGGCGATGGCCCGGGCAACCTCGTCGGTGTCCACTTGTGCCGCGAGATCGACGCGGATTACGACGACATTTCCATCCAGCATCGTCTTCACTTGCTGATCAAGGACCAGGACCATCCCAGCGGTGTAACTGCGGATTTCATCTTGGGTGACGTCCAGATCCCGCACCACCGTGACGCTTTCCAGGTAGGAGGCGACCTGTTCCAACGCCTGTTTCTTCGCCTGCTCCGTGGCGAGCCTGATCGCATCCGCTTTCGTTTCTCGATCGTTCATTCGATGTTCGCCCGTCCCGGTCACGACTCGAACCTCGGCCTGGACTGGAAAGGGGTAAACGAGGAGAAGGAGCAGACTGACCGTGAGCAGGCCGAAGCAGGGATGAACGGATGGTCTGCGCAGGGACGTGCCGGTTATTCGGCGAAGGCCTTTGTGAAGAGGAGTTTGGGACATCGCCTCACACCGTGGACAAGCTTGTCTGAGCGTGGTTGCTGGTAGACTTTGGCCGACTCGCTCAGGATAACATTGATCCCCCTCAGACGCCATGACGAGCAGGGTTCGCGCCTTGCCTTCGCGGAAAACAGCATGCTAAGGTACTTTCTCTTCGCGTCTAAATAGATCGTATGGTGAGGCAGGTTATGAGTCCTATCCGCAGCATTGTTACAGTCACCGCGGCCTTTTGCCTGGTCGTGAGTCTGAGTTTAATTTTCGTGGTGTCCCCGTCCCAATCTGTTGCCCTTGCGGCCCGCGGAGGAGGGGAAGTTTCCTCTCCTGTGCCGGAAGGCATGGCGGAATACGTCATTCTGTTCGTGCTCGAAGGGTTTGGACAGGAATCGTTAAAGAGCGGCGCGATGCCGGTCTTGTCCACCCTCGTGAAGAATGGGGCGGTCACCTGGTCTGCCACAGCCGTCGCACCTGCGCGCCGGTTGCCGACCATGGCTTCGCTGGTGACGGGAATGCCGGTCGCCAAGCACGGAATCAACTGGAACGTCTTCGAATTCAGTCGCGGGTACCCTCGTGCGCCGACGGTGTTTGATTATTTGGACCTGAGCGGTGGCAGGGACAGCGCGATATTTTATATGGACGAGTCTCTCTACCAGCTCGCGAAGCCGGAACCCTATACGGATTATCAAATGTGCGGTCCGCTCCGGGCCGAGTGCAATCCCGACCGTCTCGTCAGCTATGTGCGGGACTACTTCAAAAAGGCTACGAGTGGATCGGGTTATGGCCATGCGATTCCGGCATTGCCTCATTTTCTGGTCGTCCATCTGCCTGCTCCCGGGCGAGTGGGTGAAGCCCAGGGTTGGAATTCCGCTCCCTATAAGGATGCATTGAAGGCTGTGGATAAGGCCATGGGAACGGTGCTCGATTTGTACCGGGAACATGGGCTGATCAAGCGGACCACGGTGTTTGCCACCTCGCTCAGTGCGTTCGGCGAAATGCAATTTTCATCCGGTGAGGTATCCGGTGAGTCGGCAAGCCACCTTCCCGTGGTGCCTTGGATCGCCTCAGGGGTCGGCATCAAGCCTGGTTACATGATCCATCAACCGGTGTCGATTATCGACACCGGCGCAACGGTGTTGCGCGCGCTCGGACTTGACACCTACACGGAATGGGAGAGCCACCCGGTCGAGGAAATCTTTAAGACCGCGTTCATCGCGGCTCCAGTCAGCCCGCTCCTGCAATAAGAGGATACCTATGCGTTCATCGTCGCACAGAGCTTTCCCCGGACGTCAGGTGTTCAGTTGGATCATGACGCTGATATGCGCGGCGGTCGTTGGCCAATCGGAACGGCTCTTGGCGGCCGGTCCTCCCCCTGCTTACGGCAAGGAACATACGATCACGATCGATCCGACCCCATTGGTGCCGCAATCGTGGTGGCAGGTACCAGGTATCACGCCGCAACTCTGGATTTTGGATCCAGAGACCTCGGATGCCTACCGGACGACCGAAACGCGGGAGTTGAAGCTCAAGCCGGGACAATATAAGTTCATCAGTTTTACCTTCGACTTTCCCTTCACGGTGAGTTTGGACGGGAAGCTGGAATACTCCAAGTCACTCGATCAATGTGTGGAGGGCCGCGGGACTCAGACCTTGGTGGTACGGTGCAAACGCACCTATCCTCATGGCGGTCAACGTGATGCCTATTACGGGAATAGTGAGGTGGGTGATGGCACAGGTTCTCGATGATCTGCTTGATTCCCTTGAAGATGCGGACGATGCCACGCGGGAAGAGGCCGCGAAAGCCCTCGTCGAGTTAGCAGACCCGACCACGCTGGATGCATTGATCAGAGCTTGCGGCGACGAATATTGGTCGGTGCGAACTCGTGCCGGGTGGGGTGTCGCTAAAATCGGGGGCGCGAAGGCGATTGAAGCGCTGATCGTGTTATTCAACGATCCCATTATGGAAGTTCGCAACGAAGCGGTGGCGGCCGTCGTGTCTCTGGGCGCTGGACAGATGGATCGGCTGCTTGCGGCAATGAAGGATGAGCGGTGGCGGGTTCGGGAGCACGCGGCCAAAGCGTGCGGCGATCTCCGTGATCCGCGCGCAGTCGATGGGTTGATCTTTGCCTGCCGAGACCGCGATGGTGCCGTGAAGAGTGCCGCAGCGGAGGCGTTGGGAAAAATCGGCGACCCGAAAGCTATTCCCGCGTTGATCAAGATGTTCCGGGATTCCTCTAAAATCGTCCGTGAAACTGCCGGCATTGCTCTGGTGTCAATCGGGCAGCCGTCCGTCGATTTGCTGCTCGAGAGCATGCACGACAAAGATTTCGTCGTGCGCTGCCATGCCGCTCGCGCATTGGGAGGCATGACGACGGACTATCAAATCGGCCGGAGCTGGGTGCGGGAGCCACGCGTGGTGGATGCCTTGATCGGGGCATTGAAGGATCCGGATCGAGCCGTGCGTGAAGATGCCACGATTGCATTGGGCATGATCGGCGACTCCCGTGCCATTGACGGGTTGCTGGAGGCCATGAAGGATGGTGCGGTGAAGCGTCATGCGATCGCTTCTCTCGGCATGATCGGTGATCCCCGCGCCCTTCCTGCAGTGTTGGCTGCTCTCAAGGGAAAAGGCGTTCGTCAGGAAGGGACTCCGACCCCTGGGTGCATCGTCAGCGAAGACGCATTTATTAAGGAAGCGGCGGCCACCGCGCTCGGACATTTCCGCGATCCGCGCGTCATTCCCGATCTCATTATGCTGTTGAAGGATGGGGTCTTGCGGGAAAAAGTCGCGGCGGCGCTGGTGCTGATCGGTGACTCGGCGATCGAACCGTTGATTTCATTTCTCTACGACCCTAAGGCATCGGAAGTTGAAGCCGAAGGAGAACGCGTCCTATCCTATGCATCAGTCCGATTGACGGCCAAAGATTCCCTGCGGTTGCTGGTGGTGGAAACGTTGGAACACCTTGGTTGGACGCCTCCGGATGAAGAGACGTCGGTAGACTCCAGTCAAGCCGATAATCTTCGTGTCGATCGTCCGCTGGGCGATATCGGTCGATTCGGTCCGAGCGGTGATTTCGCGAAAGGATCGGTGCGGTAACCCGCGAGTCCTTCCCGTGGGATCCGTTTCGAGCGAGGAGCGTCCACGGCGATCCAACCGTTTCTTCTCCTCTGTTTCGACCAGCTGGGCGGGGAAGGTTCGATGCCAGGTCGCTCCGCCGACCCCGCGTTGACCCCTAAAAAAATCCTGTGTTAAGGTCGATGGCCTCACCAGAGGCCGAGGTACCATGGCCGACACTGTCAGTGAACAGATCGCAGCCCTGTCGGATGAAGATTGGGCGATTCGGGAGGAAGCTGCGACCCTGCTTGGAACGCTCAAAGACGCTCGGGCTGTGCTGCCCTTGACGAGTGCCCTCCGGGATGCTGATCGGGCCGTCCGTGAAGCGGCCATCGGGGCGCTCTCTGCCCTCGGTCCTGTGTCGGTGCCGGCTTTGGCCGGCTGTTTAGGTGATCCGGCGTTGCAGGTGCAGGAATCGGCCTCGGCTATTTTGGCCTCGATCGCCGATGCTCGGGTATTTCGTCCGCTTATTGATGCGCTGGGTAGTCGCGATTGGATCGTGCGCATGCACGCCGCGAAGGGCCTGGGACGAATCGGAGACCCGGAAGCCGTCGCTGCGCTGATGCCGCTGTTGCAGGACAAGGTCAAGGCCGTTCGCGAAGAAGTCTCCGGCGCGTTGGCCGCTATCGGCACCGCGGCTGTGGAAGGATTGATCCACGCGCTGGAACATGATGACTGGTTGGTTCGTCTCCATGCGGTGGAGGCGTTAGGTAAGCTGAAGTCTCCGGCCTCCGTCGATCCGCTGCTGCGGGCCTTGTTCAATGAGCGGGACTCGGCGATCCGCGAAGATGTCGTGCGGGCTCTGGGTGCGCTCCGGGATGCGCGCGCAGTGGATTACCTGGTGACGGTGATGAAGGAGCCTAGCTTGCGGCTCTTGGCCGTCGAGGCCCTCGGGCACATCGGCGATCGTCGCGCCGTACCGCTTCTGCGGCGGATTGTGGAGGGGGCGCCGCTGGGCGAGCCGAGCGATTCGGTCACTCCTTGCGCCGATGGGTGGACCGACGAGATGGCGATCATGGGGATGGCGGCTCGTGCGCTGGGAATGATTGCCGATGGGGTGGCCATTCCGTCGCTGATCGTGGCGCTACAGAACACGATCACCCGGTCGGAAGCGGCTGCGGCCCTGACCAAGTTTGGACCAGTGGTGATCCCGTCCCTGTTGCCGATGCTGGCAAAGGAACAGGATGAAAATGTTCGGTATCACCTTCGAGAGACGCTGACGGCCGTCGGGTGGCGTCCGGGTCGGGTCTGACAGGTTGGCCGTTCGTGATGGGGGATGTGTCGGAGGCGGTTTCGCCTCGCGCAATCGCCCAGATGAACCGCAAGCACGTATCGAAATTGTTGAATGCCTAAAGAAAGCATCGACACACTCGTTTCTGAACTGACCCACGAGGAAGAGTGGCGGCGCATGCGGGCGACGGCTGCCTGCTTAGCCGGTGGACCTCGGGCGGTGCAGGCGTTGACGCAAGCCCTGGGGACGGGTGATGTTCCCCTTCGTGTTGAGGCGGCGGCGATGTTGTCGCGGATCAAGGATCCGGCCGCAGGCCTTTCTTTGGTCGCCCTGCTTCGGGACTCCGAAGAGACGGTTCGGCAAGCCGCGTTTGCTGCGCTGGAACAGATGGCCGGCAACCTGGATGACAAGACAGCGGCGGGCTTGGTGCGCAATCTTCACGAGTCTCCCGACGAGGATGTTCGGAGCCGGGTGCGGCAACTCCTGGGGTTGATCCCCAACGCGATCACCCCGTTGTGCGAGATGCTGGCCCATCCCGAGGTCGAAGCGCAGACAACCGCGGCAATGATCCTCGAACACTTGCTTGATCCCCGTTCGGCAGACGGATTGATTGATGCGATGGCGTCTCCGGCCGTTCGTGACAGCGCCGTGCGGACACTGAAGAAACTGGGGGCGATCAGGGATCGAATCGATGCGACGTTTAACGCGCTGCGTGACGTGGAGGGGGCGAGCGAGCGTGAAGAAGCCCGCATGTCCACGGTTATGGATTTATTGGGAATTGGGCGGCCTGCGGTCGAAATCTTGATCGAGTATCTGGAAGATGACGATTGGGTGGTGCGTGAAGCGGCGGCGGATTTGCTGGGCAAGATCGGGGATGTCCGCGCAGTCGAGCCGTTGATGAAGCGGCTTCAGGTGGACAAGGACACCGGAGTCAAAGAGTATGCCGTGAAGTCGCTGGGCCTTATCGGAGACCCCAGGCCGGCGCAATTGTACATCGAGGCGATCCCCATCAGACCGTTACGCGTGATGGCTATCGAGGCGCTGGCCAAAATCAAAGACGTCGAGGTGTTGCGTCCATATAACGAGTTGTTCAACCGATTGCGGACCGACCGGGACGGCATCGTGTCGTACAGCGCCGGTCTCATTGCGGACAAACTTGCGGCGCTTGAAGGCGCACAACCGGTCGGACAGGAGGAATCGGACGATCATGAGTGATGCCGAGCGAATTGCACAATTAATATCCGCGCTCCGCGACGACAACGAGGCGTTGCGGGACCATGCGATGGCGAGTCTCGGACAGATGGGGATCGACGCCGTTCCACAACTGATCGGCCTGATGGCGGATGAGGATGTCGTGATTCGTGAAGCGGCCGCGACGGCCGTGGTGCGCATCGGACCCGTTGCGTTCGATCAGATGCTGGAGGCATTGGGTGACGATGAATGGGCCGTTCGCGAGCAGGCGGCGAATGCGCTGGGACGCTTCCGCGATCCTCGCGCGGTGGATCCGCTCATGGTGGCTTTGAAGGATAAGGATGGGGCTGTCAGAACGGCGGCGGTGTGGGCATTGGAGCGGATCGGCGACTCACGGGCAACGCCGGGATTGATCGACGCGCTCGGTGACGGCACCGTGCGGGAAGATGTCGCGCGGGTCCTCAAAAAGATCGGCGATACGCGGGCCGTTGATGCCCTGATCGGCGGCCTGTTGGGTTCCAATTGGATGGTGCGGCGCCATGCCGCGGAAGCGCTGGGAAAAATCGGCGATCCGCGTAGTGCCGATGCGTTGATCCAGTCCCTTCAAGATGAGGACTGGCTCGTGCGTCGAAATGCTGCGGAATCATTGGCACGGTTGGGCGCGAAGCAGGCAATCGAGCCGCTGCTTCCCCTCTTGGAAGACGAAAATACGATGGTGCAGGAAACAGTCGAAGGTGTCCTTGCGAGCTTGGGATGGAAACAGGCGACCTCGTCATAACCCGATAAAGGAACTTTACTATGGCAGAAGAAGCACCGGCAAAATTGATTCAAATCGGACCGAAGGGCGGCACCAAGAAGGACGGGTTCAACTTGGTGACGGAGCGGGTCGTGGCCGTCAATCCCGAAGCCAAGCAGCTGGAGGTCGAGTTGCTCGCATACGACGGAAAAACCGTCGTGCTGGATGTCGGCGACGAGGCTCTCGAAGACTTCCTCAAGATCAAGCCCGGTGATGGGGCGACGATCCGCGTTGTGGAAGAAGGCGGCAAACGCATCGCCAAGAGCTTCCGGATTCGTGCGAAGGATCCGAATGCAGCGAAGGCCGATGCGATGTTGATCGATCTCAAGGATTCGCACTGGCTCAATCGGAAATATGCAGCGGAAGTCTTGGGCGAGTTGAAAGATCCGCGAGCGGTCATGCCGCTGGTGGGAGCGCTCACCGACGAGGTCGGCGATGTGCGGCAACGAGCGTATGATTCGTTGATCAAGATCGGTGGGTCAGCCGTCTCGTCTCTCGTGCCGTTGTTGGCGGCAGAGGAAGACGATGTTCGCCAGTCGGCGACGGAGATCATCCGGAAGATCGGAAAGCCCGCCGTCGAGCCCCTTGCCACGGCCTTGGCTGAAGCCGATGATCGACTGAAGACGAAGATTATGAAGGTGCTCGATCGAATGGGCTATAAGCCCAAGTCCAAAGAAGGGGTCCAGGCCGAACCGGCGAAGCTGCTCAGCTAGTGTCGCCGTCCGGCCTTCCGGTTAAGAGGCGGGATCTCTGGTGGGGCGACCGACTGAGACGTGACGGAAACCGAAGCCGACCACACGATCTGATTCATAGGTATTGCGGAGATCCAGGAGCAGTGGCTGCCGCATGGATTTCTTGAGCCGTTCGAAATCGAGATTTCGAAACTGGTTCCACTCGGTCATGATGATCAGTCCGTCGGCGCCTTCCGCGACGTCATAAGTATCCTGGCAGGGCACCATGCCCGGCAAGAGTTTCGTCGATTCTTCCATGGAGGCTGGGTCGTAAGCGCGAATCGTCGCCCCTTCCTTCATCAATTCGCCCAAGATCGTCAGCGAGGGGGCTTCCCGCATATCATTGGTGTTGGGTTTGAAGGAAAGGCCCAAGACGCCAAGCGTTTTCCCCTTCACACCTCCGCAGGCTTCTTTGACCTTCTCGACCATCCGCAGGTGTTGTTCATAGTTCACCTTGGCTGCGGCCCCTGCAATCTGAAACGGGTATCCTACGCGCTCACCTGTCTGGACGAGGGCGGCCAAGTCTTTCGGGAAACACGAGCCTCCGAATCCTGGCCCGGCATGCAGAAATTTGTTTCCGATGCGAGTGTCGAGGCCCATACCCTTGGAGACCAACTGCACGTCGGCGCCCACCTTTTCGCACACCGTGGCGATTTCGTTGATGAAGGAAATTTTGACGGCGAGAAACGCGTTGGAGGCGTATTTGATCATTTCAGCGGTCGGAATGTCGGTCACGACAATCGGCGTTTCCAGGAGGTACAGCGGCCGATACAGGTCTTTCATGATCGCGACGGCCTGCTCACTATCCGCACCGATCACGACGCGGTTGGGCCGCATGAAGTCTTCAATGGCGGACCCTTCGCGCAGGAATTCCGGATTGGACACGATGTCGAATCGGAAGCGGCCGGTTTGATTGGCCTTGATGACCTCGCGTAATTTTTCACCGGTGCCGACGGGAACCGTCGACTTGGTGACAATGACCTTGTAGCCGGTCATGTTTTTCGCGATTCCGCGACCGACTTCCTCGACATAAGACAGGTCGGCCGACCCGTCTGATTTGGGAGGAGTTCCGACGGCGATGAAGATCACCAGCGCTTTGTCGACGGCTTTCGCCACGTCGGTCGTGAAATGCAGCCGGTCCTCTTTAATGCCTTTGGCGACGAGTTCGGTGATGCCGGGTTCGAAGAACGGGACTTCACCCTTCTCAAGCCTGGCGATGCGGCGCTCATCAGTGTCCATACATGTGACGTTCACGCCGAATTCTGCGAAGCAGGCACCGGTCACGAGGCCGACATAGCCTGTTCCAATCACGCTGATATGCATGGATGCGTCTCCTCCTGAAGAAAAGCTGAGAGATGTTCGTATGAGTGTGTGCGCAGCGTCGTCAGTATAGCAATGCGTGCAGGCGTGAGCAATCAAATCGCAGGTTTTGGTCTCGAACCCGAGCTGGGTGAATTGCAGATTGCGGCGCACTTCCAGTAGAATTCGGCACGCTTTGAAGGAGAGACTGGCGAATGACAGGTGCAGGTGGGCCTATCCAGCGACCTTTAGCGATGATGATGCGTCCCATCACCAGGACCGTGCACCCCGATGACACATTGTTGGCCGTGGCACGGCAACTGCGGGATGCTCGCGTCGGGGCGATGCTCGTCGCAGAACATGGCGACTATGTGGGCATTGTCAGTGAGGCCGATCTCGTCCGTAAGGCCATGGCCGGTGGGGTAGCCGCTGAGCAGGTCATGGCTCGCTCGGTGATGAGTACGCCGCTGATGACGATCGATATCGCCAAATCCGCGCATGAGGCGAGCGATGTCATGGCCGAGCAGGGCATCCGGCATCTGGTCATTACCGAAGAGGGCCGCGTGGTGGGGATGATTTCCGTGCGCGATCTGCTTCGATACTTCAAGAATTGGGGAGCGTTGTAACATGACATCGTGCCACGCTGAGGACTGCCGCTGTCCCACCCTGTCTTTAATGGTCCGTCCTCAATGACCGGACCGGGTTCTGCTCATCATTCCACTCCGCATCTCTTTCTGCTTGTGACGGCGCTGGTGACCGGTGCGATTGTTATGGCGCTGGAAATTCTGGGAAGCCGCTTATTGGCGCCGATATTCGGCAACTCGCTCTATGTCTGGGGAGCGTTGATCGGCATCATCCTGGCCGCCATGAGTTCAGGCTATGCGTTTGGCGGTTGGGCCTCGGATCGGTATCGTGTGGCGGCAGTTCTGGCATGGCTTCTGCTCGGCTCAGGGGCCTGGACACTGTTGATGTCCTGGATGGGACAAATCACGATTCTTAAGGTGGCGAAAGCCATTGAGGATCCACGCTGGGGTCCTAGCCTTGCGGCCTGTGTGTTGTTGGCCCCTCCTGCATTCGGATTGAGCGGCGTGATGCCGGCGCTGCTTCGATTGGCCGTGGTCGACATGGGATATCTGGGCCGACACGCCGGCAGCATGATCGCCCTATCCACGGTGGGAAGTTTGGCCGGGACCTGGGGCACCGCCTTTTTCCTTCTTTCGTGGTTAGGAACCCAGACGCTTGTGGCGTCCTTGGGAGTGATCCAAGTCCTGCTCGGCCTCTTGTGGCTGCAGCGAGGCAGCGCACGGGTCACAAAACTGGCGGGTCTTTTCCTGACTGGTCTGCTCATCGTCGTCTGGTATGTGTTTGGTCAGTCTCCGGTTGTTGCCGGAGTCGTGCACCAGGAAGATAGTCCGTACCAACAAGTGCGCGTCCGCGACGACGATCTGTTCCGATACCTGGTGCTGGATCGAACTTGGCATGCCGTCATGTGGCGGTCTGATCCGACCACGCTCTTTCTGCCCTATAGTCAGCTCATGGTTGCTGCGGTCGCGCTGACTCCAGAGCCCAAACGGGGACTCATTCTGGGGCATGGTGGCGGGTCGTTGGCCAAGTGGCTGGCTTTGGTCTGGCCGCAGTTGGAATTGGATGTGGTTGAATTCGATCCTGTCGTCGTGCAGATGGCGGAGCAGTACTTCGAGTACCATCCTCCCGCCAATCATCATGTATTCGTCAAAGATGCCCGAGTATTTTTGCGGGATACGACTGCGACGTATGACGTGATCTGGGTCGATGCATTTGCCCGCCACCTCGTTCCCTTTCATCTGACCACGGTCGAATTTTTCGCCGAACTGAGACGCAAGTTGAATCCCAATGGCGTGGTATCGGTCAATCTTGCTTCCTCGGGAGGTGGCGGGGATCTTCAGCGAGCGAGTGCGATCGTGCAGACGCTGAAGACGTCGTTTCCAACCCTCCAGTCTTTCGGCGTGAAAGGGCCCGGGCGGGCGCATCTCACAAGTGCGGAGAATCTCATCTTTTTCGGCGGGGCTCCCATCGATCGGATGTCCTTTGATGACGTGGTGACACGTATCCAATATCAGGTGGAAACCCGTCGGCTCCCACCGGAGGCCACTGCGCTGCTGGCAACCCATCACGACAAACCCTGGCCTCCAGGTTTGACCCTGACGGATGACTATACGCCCTACGATCTGTTGGTCGGGTCGCAGGTTCTCGAAATACCACTCGATGGGAATCCATTGCTATAAGTGTGTGAAATGAGGTACAGAGTGACGATAACTGTGTCTCGGCACGCTATGATTCTATGGAAAATTAGGTCGGCTTGAAAGCCAAGAACTTTCTTGCTTCCTTTTTAATCCCTATGCTATAAGGTGTCCCTCATCAGCCTATTATTTAGGACATTTTCGAGTAGGGCAGGCTAGACTCCTGGGCGGAGCTTCTAGTAGAGGGTTCAGAGCGCGGTGGTCATAATTCACCAACCTAATCGCATCTCTTCTTAATCTCTTTAAGGAGGTAGGTCATGGGTAAGACGATGGTAGCAGTATTTTTTGGCCTGGTCATGCTGGTGGCTGGGGCGTCTGGCGCATATGCGCTGCAGGCTGGCGGTGTTGAAATCGGTGATTTAGACACCGGTTCCGTTGTTGGCCAGCCGTTCAAGGAGTTGCTCGTGGATGGGGAGCTGTATGCGGTGGAAATCGGCAGTTTGAAGGCCTGGTATCCGCCAGTCACCGTCATCGATTTCAAAGTTCGGCCGGGTCGCCCCGTCGTACTCAAAGTCACGAACAGCTCTTCTGCCGAACACGGATTCCAGATGACCGACGCGACCAACGCTGGGTCACCGTTTGTGATGAAGGCCGAAGTGGTATTGAAGCCAGGCGAAACGAAGTACATCGGCGTTCCGACCAGCGACATGTTCTACGCCACGCAGGGCAATACGTTGAACTATCGTTGCCATTTGCACCCGGCCCATGTCGGTGGCAAGATTTTGATGCTTAAGTAGTCAATTCGTCATATATTGAAAAGTACAACGCCCTGCCTGCAGTACTGCAGGCAGGGCGTTGTCGCGTTCAGGGGGGTGGGTATTTTGAATGACGCACTAAACTCAGACCTCCTGTTCTTGTTTGCATTCCGTCGCCGCATCCAAGGGAATGCTCTGTGACGCTTTGAGGTTTCCGGCTACGATCAGCAGTAAGAAGCGGCTTGCGGTGGGTGCGATCTGCCGGCGATCTGTGATGATCGCGGCGACATCGACAACCATCTCATCGCCGTCCCACTGAGTCTCATTCACGACCCAGAAGTGGTTGGTCGCATCAGGGAATTGTTTGGTGACGAAACTTTCGATGATTGTTCCGATATCTCCAGTGTCTGCCATGGTTTGGGCGGGGAGAAAGGCAATAGCAAGGGCGACGGATAAAATCAGGCGAGTCACTTGTGTCATGGACACCTCCCGCTAAGAGGATGGCGAATGGGCGGGATGCAGTGAGGCCTTGTGGGATCGGATGGCCTGCGCAGGCCGCCTATTGTAAAGTCTACAGCGATCGATCAAGGAATGCCAGAGAGCTGCCTCTTTGCGCACGTATAGAAACGGCGAAGGCTCCCGGAGGAGCCTTCGTGGTGCCACGTATATGGTAATGGCGTAGGTTACCTAGTTGCGAACGCCGCTCCAGACTTTGGCTGCATCAATTTCTTTGTCGGGATTCAGCGTTTTGGCCTTTTCCAACAACACATCAGTTGTTTCGGGATAGGCCGGATCGGCAATGCAGCAATTGTCTACCGGGCAGACCGCTGCGCATTGAGGTTCGTCAAAGTGTCCGACGCACTCCGTGCAACGATCATGGGTGATGACATAAATATTGTCGCCCTCTCCCTGCCCGTCGCCAACATGGTTGCCCTTACCTTCGGCGTCGCTTCGCGTTTCGAAGATCGCTTCGTTGGGACATTCTGGCAGGCATGCCCCGCAGGAAATACACTCATCGGTGATCAGAAGAGCCATGGCCTGTGCCTCCTTCTCAGTTCCTTATAGGACGGATAAGATGTTGACAATTTCGTGCCGCCGCGACCATAGTTCGCGGCGAAACAGGTCCGCATTCTATTCCGCCATTCTTCGGCAAGTCAACAGAGTGAGGCTCGGGAAGAAGGCCTAGCGACAGGAAAGACATGGGGCTTTGGGCCCAATGTACATGCGGCTCTGCGCGTGTGTGAGCACATGAGGATGCAGCCATGTTCGATAGTAGTTGGTTATGGTAGGGCGCGCGAGTGCGGTTGAATCGGAGCAGCGTCGCAAGAAAATTGTGACGTTTGTGCTCTTGGTAATTTTGCTGGTCAGCGTGGGCCTGTTTATCGGGGGACCGACTGAGTCCGAGGTCATCATCGTGGAATTTCCAAATGGAAAAACCATGGAAACGGAAGTGGCCAGCACCCCTGAGAAACTGCTCTTCGGCCTGGCGTTTCGCGAAGGATTGCCAGCCGATACGGGGATGCTTTATATCTTTGAGTCGACGGGGTTGCATCGCGTACAGACCAGGCAGTTTCCCATCGCCGTCGATATGCTATGGATCGATGAGAGCCACCATGTGGTGCAGCTCCTCGAGCAGGTGCCGCCTTGCGCGCAGGATCCTTGTCCGCATTACGGGCCTCCGCCAGAACCCGTTCGCTATTTGATTGAGACAGAGGCCGGCTACGTCCGGCGGGCAGGTATCGCGACGGGGATGGAGCTCAAGTTTACGCTACGTATGTAAGAGAATCGGAGTCGTCTATGGAAGGGTTCGAGTGCGTGGCCAAAGTTGAAGATATTCCTCCGGGGCAGGTGAAGGTCGTAAAGGTGAATGAACGAGCCATTGCTGTGTTCAATATTCAGGGCCAGTTTCACGCCATTTACAATTCCTGCCCTCATGAGGGCGGACCTTTGAATAAGGGGCGTGTGAAGGGACATGTTGTCTCCTGCCCCTGGCATGATCTGGCGTTTGATGTTCGCAATGGACAAGGCACCGACGGAGGGGGGTACTGTGTCGGCAGCTATGATGTGCGTGTGGAAGACGGACAGGTGTTTATCGGAGGGCGCCGTAAGGTGTAGCCATTCCGGCTATCGCTGAGGAGTTGCAAGAAAAGCACTATGAGTCCATTAAGCAAGGCGGTTCCCACAGGTGCTGAGCAGGAGCCGGGTGCCAAGGCGCTCAAGGCTCGGGTAGGGGTATCGGTTCACATTCGTCTATGGGAAGATCGCACGCGCGGGGAGCTATGGGTTCCGACCTATGATGCCACCGTCATGGCTCTCGTCGAGGACGATTTTCTTCGCACCGCCAGTAATAATGCGATCGACGCGGGTCAGCGTACGTTTGACTTTATGCCGCTGGCCATAGGGATCCACCGGCTGGTGTTTGAGAAGCGGATGGGGTGGAAATTCACGGCTGAGGATCGGCAGATTTTTTATGTGACTGTGTCCTGAGGCGCGGGGCGTCGAGAAAGTAATGGGTTATGCCTGACATTGCCTGCGTGAACGGCCGTTTCGGTCCATTGGCTGATGCTGTCGTCAGCATTGAGGACCGTGGGTTTCAGTTCGGTGACGGTGTCTACGAGGTCCTTCGTACCTATCACGGCCAAGTCTTCGCCGTTGAGCCGCATCTGGCTCGGCTCGAGCGGAGTGCTCTGGCGCTGCAACTGTCGGTCGGCCATACGAGCGCTCAGTGGATCTCGTTGATTCAGGAAGGCCTTCGGCTGAGTCGCTATCCCGAGACCAAGATCTATCTACAGATCACCCGCGGGCAAGCTCCTCGCGATCATCCCTTTCCCGCATCGCTCACGCCGACTACCGTGATGACTTTCCGCGAGTTTCATCCGCTCGATGCATCGGTGCGCCATTCCGGAGTTGAGTCCATCTTGATGGACGACATTCGCTGGGGACGCTGCGACATCAAGAGCGTCAATCTCTTGGCCAATGTGCTGGCGCGGCAGCGGGCCAAGGAAGCAGGAGTATTCGAAGCGATTTTGGTCCGAGAGGGAGCAGTCACGGAAGGGTCTGTCAGCAATGTCTTTATCGTACGAAACGGTGTCCTTCACACCGCTCCGGAGGGGCACAGAATTCTCTCTGGGGTCACGCGCGCGATTGTGCTAGAGATAGCTCGCAAAGAGGGTGTGCCGGTCACCGAGGCATTTGTTACCAGGGACGAACTGCTTGCGGCCTCGGAAGTGTTTCTGACGGGAACGACTGTGGAGGTATTGCCTGTCGTGCGTGTCGACGGACATACGATAGAATCCGGATCGCCGGGTCCTGTTTCTCGGCTCTTGTCTCGCAGTTTTGAAGGGCTGACCGGCTAGCGGCCCCTTGCTTTCACTGCTAGGGCATGGTAAGGTTCTCGCGCTGTAAGTGGGCCCAGGCCCACTTTTTTGTTTGAGCAACTTTTTACTATGAGTGATGCGGGAGCGGTGTCGGCAGCAAAGCCTTCGGTGAAACGCGCTGAGGCGTTGAACCTCCGTGTGCAAGAAGTCGCGGCGCCTATTTTACAGTCCCATGGACTTGAGTTGGTTGAGGCGGTCTGTGTCGGTGAGGGGCCACGGGCGGTGATCCGTGTCTTCATCGACAAACCCGGAGGAATCACCCTGACAGACTGCGAGCAGGCGCATCGTTCTTTGAGTCCGGCGCTTGACGTGATTGATCCGTTTCCGCATGCCTATACGTTGGAAATCTCATCGCCTGGACTGGATCGTCCCTTGCGGGGAGTGCAAGATTACCGACGGCTGATTGGAAAACCGGTGACGCTTAAATTGCGCGAGCCGATTCAGGGGCAGTGGCGGCTTGTGGGGATCGTGGTGGATGTTGAAGACCGTGCGGTAACGCTTGCGGTTCAGCAGAAGAAAGTCATCGAGACGATTCGAGTTGAGTTGGATCAAATCGCCCTGGCGCGTCGGAAGGTTGAGTTCTCTTAGTAGCAGAAGGTGCCACGGTGGTGTGTTAACCATGAGGTGTGAGCTATGAACCGAGAGTTGATCGCCGTCATCGATGAAATCGGCCGCCAAAAAGGGATTGATAAGGCGAGGGTCATTGGCGCGATCGAGTCAGCCCTTCAAACCGCGGCGAAGAAACGATTCGGCCAAGCCGAAAACATCCAGGTTGAAATTGACGGCAAGACCGGCGAAATTTCGGTGGTCTCGAAGAAAATTATTGTCGATACGGTAGCCAATCCCAAGGCTGAAATTTCTCTGAAGGAAGCGCGCGAATATGACGAGGGCGCGGAGGTCGGCGATGAGATCGGCTCCCTGATTGAGATGGACGAGTTGGGTCGCATTGCGGCTCAAACGGCCAAGCAGGTTATTTTTCAGAAGGTGCGCGAAGCGGAGTGGGAAGCCGTTCAGAAGGAGTACTCGACTCGCCAGGGCGATCTCGTGAACGGCATTATTCTCGGCATGGAACGAAGAAATTTTTTGGTTGATCTCGGCAAAACCGAGGCGATTCTTCCCATCCAGGAGCAGATACCGCGTGAAACCTATCGGCGTGGAGACCGCGTAAAGGCCTTGCTGTTGGAGGTGCGTCGCACACCCAAGGACGTGCAAGTCATTCTTTCGCGCAGCCACCCCCAGTTTGTGGCGAAAATGTTTGAATTGGAGGTTCCGGAGGTCGGGGAAAAGATCGTGGAGATCAAGTCGATCGTACGGGAGCCTGGTGATCGCACGAAAATTGCGGTTTCGTCGCGGGACAAGGCTGTGGACCCTGTGGGGGCCTGCGTCGGGATCAAGGGATCGCGCGTGCAAGCGGTGGTTCGTGAGTTACGCGGAGAAAAGATCGACATCATTACATGGACCCAGGATCCACGTGTCTTTATCGCTGAGGCGTTGAATCCGGCTACCATCGAGAAGGTGGGGATCGACGAAGAAAAGAAGTCGGCCTTAGTGGTGGTGGCGGATTCGCAGTTGTCCCTGGCGATCGGCAAAAACGGACAAAATGTGCGGCTCGCCGCGCGTTTGACCGGCTGGAAGATCGATATCATCAGCGCGACCGAATATGAGAAAGAAAAAGCAGAGCGGGATCGTGATATCAAGGCGGCTCTGGCAGAAGAGACCGAGGCTCAACGTCAGCAGGATGAAGCGCGGGCTGCGGCGCAACAGGCGGAATGAGGCGGCCCGACAGGCACGGGCTGAATGGCAATTATTTATGCGGGTGGAGCTAGCGGTACTGTATGCGCGTGTACGAATTAGCGAAGCAGTTGGGGATGGAAAATCGGGAGCTGATTCCTGAACTGAAACGGCTCGGGATTCCAGTGGCGTCCCATAGCAGCGCCTTGGATGACGATTCGGTTCGCGTGGTGTTGGAAAAGCTGAGCTCAAAGGCTCGGGGTGGTGAGGCTGCGTCCGGCGGGCATGAGCCGAAAAAATCGATTCGTTCTCCGAAAGAGCCGGGTGTGTCTCACGAGCGGGGACATGCGGTGGCGCATGAAGAGCCTGCCAAGCCAGACAAAAAACGTATCCTCATTAAGAAGAAAAAGGAAGAGGGCGCTGAAGATTCGATGGCGTCTCTGGCTGCCGCCGAAGCGGCCTTCGCCGCTGCCGTCCCTGCGGGAGTTGATGTGGCAGCCGCGGTGCCGGGAGCTGCTTCCGGTGTGGAAGCGGTAGAGATAGCCCCGGTTGAGCCTCTCTTGCCGGAAGATTCGGTGCCCCAGCCCTCCGTCGTAACGGCTTCGGAGGAGTCGCCGGTCGAGTCGGCCCAGGCGCCCTCGGTCACGGCGCTCCCTCTCGATGCGCTTGCGGCGGCAAAAAAGAAAACCCTGGCCACGGAGGCATTGGAAAGCGAAGCGGCCGCGCGAGAAAAACTGAAAAAGGCCAAGAAGGCGCCGCGGACCCGTGAAGAAGATGAAGCAAAATTTAAGAACGACGCCACTCGATGGGGAGATTTGCGGGCTATCCCGGTGCAGCGGCGCGAAGATCGATCCAAGCATATTCACCATGCCTCGCCAACGGAAGTCACTAAGCCGAGAAAGAAAAGCGTGAAACTGAGCGCAGGAGTGAGCGTCAAGGAATTCGCGGAACTCATCGGTCAGCGGCCTGCGGACGTGGTCCGGAAGCTGATGGAGATGGGGCAAATGGTGACCTTCAACCAGTCGATCAATCTCGAAGCAGCCTCATTGATCGCCGAAGAATTTGGCACCAGAGTGGAAGTGTCGACGGAAAAGATTGGTGAGGCGCTGCTTGAAGAGGCCGCGCAATCGACGGGTGAAGAGCATGCGGTGTTGCGGCCCCCGGTCGTCACGATCATGGGGCACGTCGATCACGGGAAAACGTCTTTGCTTGATGCGATTCGCGAAACAAAGGTGGCGGAGGGCGAGGCCGGAGGGATTACGCAGCACATCGGCGCCTATATCGTTGGGGTCCGAGGCAAGCACGTGACTTTTCTCGATACCCCTGGTCACGAAGCATTTACGGCCATGCGCGCGCGGGGTGCGAAGGCGACAGACATCGTGATTCTGGTCGTAGCCGCCGATGACGGCGTCATGCCGCAGACCGTTGAAGCCATCCACCACGCCAAGGCTGCCGGAGTGCCACTGATCGTGGCCATCAATAAAGTCGACAAGCCGGGAGCAAATATCGATCGCGTGAAGAATGCGCTGACCGAGCACGGACTGGTTCCCGAGCCCTGGGGCGGCGATACGATCATGGTTGAAGTGTCCGCTAAGCAGCGTACGGGACTGGATCAGCTGTTGGAAATGATTCTCCTGCAAGCGGAAGTGCTGGAGTTGAAGGCGGACCCGTCACGTATGGCGAAGGGGCTGGTGATCGAGGCGAAGCTCGACCGCGGGCGTGGACCGATCGCGACGGTGTTGGTGCAAAGCGGGACGCTCCATGTCGGGGATGCGTTTGTGGTCGGTAATTTCAGCGGTCGCGTTCGCGCGCTCATCACCGACACCGGGAGCAAAACGACTGAGGCTGGACCGTCGATTCCTGTCGAAGTGATCGGTTTGCCAGGAGTGCCGTCCGCCGGCGATTTGTTTACCATTGTGAAAGATGAACGAGTGGCGCGCGAGATAGCCCAGGAGCGGGCCATGAAGCAACGGGCGGCTGATTTGGCCGGGCCGGCGAAGGTCAGCCTGGATGATCTGTTTGCCAAGATTCAAGAAGGCAATGTCAAAGAGTTGCCCATCGTCATTAAGGCCGATGTGCAGGGGTCGGCTGAAGCTTTGGCTGCGGCGGTGGAAAAGATGCCCGCCGGCGCCGTCAAATTGCGGGTCATGCACAGCGGTGTAGGCGGGATTACCGAAACGGACATCCTTCTGGCGGCCGCGTCCAAGGCAATTGTGATCGGGTTTAACATCCGTCCGGAGCCGAAAGCAGCGGCATTGGCCGAGCGAGAAGGCGTCGACGTTCGTCTATACAGCATCATTTACGACGCACTTAACGATATTCGCGCCGCGATGGAGGGGCTGCTCGAACCAACGCTCAAGGAGCGTGTCCTTGGTCGAGCTGAGGTTCGGCAAATGTTTACGATTCCTAAGGCGGGCCTGGTGGCCGGTTGTTATGTGGTGGATGGCGTCATCTCGCGAGCCAGTGTGGGCGTGCGCGTGATTCGGGACAGTGTGGTGGCCTATGAGGGCAAACTGGGCTCGCTGCGGCGCTTCAAGGATGATGTGCGTGAAGTGCAGCAGGGGTATGAGTGTGGTATCACGGTCGAAAATTTCAATGATCTCAAGGCCGGAGATATTATCGAGGCGTATGTTGTCGACAAGATTGCCGCCAAGCTTGAGCCTGCGAATCGTGGGGCGTCTCCGCAAAGTCATCGGGCATGATCGTCGGGCTCTGTACGGTTGAGTTGTTCATTCCCGACGGACATTCGTTAAAAGACAAGCGGCGGGTCCTGCAAAGCCTCAAGGTCCGGTTGCGAGACAAGTTTAATCTATCGGTTGCTGAAGTCGGGGACCAGGAGTTGTGGCAAAAAGCGATTCTGGGCTTGGCATGCGTAGCGAATGAGTCCGCGCATGTGAATCAAGTGCTGGATCAGGCGGTGAATTTGATCCAGGCTGTGCCCGCGATTCAACTGCTGCGCTCGCGAATCGAGTTGCTGTAAGGTGGCGTCATGAACAAGTCGACGTATAACCGAGCCGATCGCGTGGCGGATCAGATTCGCATGGAAGTGGCCGACATTCTGATGCGGAAGATTAAAGATCCGCGTGTGCGCTCGGTCACCGTGACCGATGTGGAGTTGACCAAAGATCTCCGTATCGCGCGCGTCTATGTGACGACCATGGAGCAGAATCAGGATGAGCGGCATGTATTCGATGGGTTGGCGAAGGCCAGCGGCTTCGTCCGGGCTGAGTTGGGACGACGACTGGCATTGCGGTACTTGCCGGAGCTGATATTCGTGAAAGATATCAGTGGTCCCAGGGCTGATCGAGTCCTGAAGTTATTGGAAGGATTGCACCGCGAGCAGTCCCGCGAAGACATATTGGCTGAGACCCCCCGCACCGATGCGTAACGCACGACCATGATCGCCTCTATGGAATCACATGTCGCGACTGTGCTTCAGGACGGAGTGCTGAATGTCCGCAAGGAAGTCGGGTGGACGTCGCACGATGTGGTGGCGCGCATTCGCAGGACATTGCGCGGAATAAAATTAGGCCATGCCGGGACGTTAGATCCTGCCGCGACCGGCGTCTTGCCGTTGCTTGTGGGACGCGGGACGCGTATCGCTGAATATTTGCTGGAATGGGACAAGACCTATCTCGCAGGATTGCGTCTCGGTGAAACGACCGACACGCAAGATGCTACGGGAACGGTGCTACGGCGCTCGCCGATTGAATCGTTGACCGAAGCCCGCATCCGTGAGGTCGTGGCAGGGTTTGAGGGGCGCATTCAACAAGTTCCGCCCATGTACTCAGCGGTCAAGGTCGGGGGTGTCCCGTTATATAAAGCCGCGCGCGCCGGCCGCGAAGTGTCCCGGAACGCACGTGAAGTGACCGTGTTTCGTCTCGAGATTGTGGACATTCAGATTCCTGATGTGACGCTCCGCGTGGTCTGCTCCAAGGGCACGTATATTAGAACGCTCTGTACGGATATCGGGGACAAGCTAGGGGTCGGCGGTCACATGGCAACCCTGATCCGCGAACGCGTGGGTCCGTTGACCGTGGAGCAGGCGTTGACGGTTGATGAAGTCGAATCACGGCTTGAGCAGGGGACGCTCGCGGCAGCGATGTTGACTTTAGACGAGGCACTGGTCGGACTTCCTTACTGCACTGTGGGAGCGGAAACAGCCCGGCGGGTTTTGCATGGTATGCCGGTTTCCGGTTCAGATGTTCTGGCCTGGGACGGTCTGCCGTCGGTTGTTCCTGAAGGGGCGAATCGAGCTATCCGTATCAAGGATGGTGCGGGGCGTCTATTGGCCATCGGTACCATGCCGGCCGACATGGATATCCTGGCGCAGGGCGTGAGTGAGCGGCCGATCGCTGTGTCGAAAGTGTTGATCACAGAAGCATCACCGGGTGGTAGTATCGCGAACTCAATAGAGGAGTAGAGACGCATGGCACTGGTAAAAGAAGTGAAGACGGAATTGGTGAAGAGTTTTCAACAGCATGACAAGGACACCGGATCGCCGGAAGTACAAATCGCCATCCTGACGAACCGGATTACGTACTTGACTGAACATTTTAAGTTGCACAAGAAGGACCACCATTCCCGACGCGGCCTCTTGACGTTGGTCGGCCGCCGTCGACGACTGCTGGACTATCTCCGGCATATAGAAGAAGGGCGGTATCGCGCCATCCTGGAACGGTTGGGTATTCGTAAATAGTCGTGTGAGCGAGTCGGCCGCCACCATCGCGTGTGGCGGTCGAACTATTGTCCCCGCAGGTGAACACTGAAACAAGTTCAAAGATATGGTCGACGTGCAGTCGACGTGCAACGGAGAGTCAAGGGGTGTCGCAGGATGTTCGGCATGCCGATTGAACTTGTTTCTGTGGGCATCTGTGGGATTTAACGGAGGAGACCATAGATGAAACATGTTGTAGATATCGAGTTGGCAGGTCGCCGCTTGACGCTGGAGACCGGTCGTATCGCGAAACAGGCGGACGGCGCTATTTGGGCCACCTACGGCGATACCGTGGTGCTTGCGACGGCGGTGGCGTCACAAAACGTCAAACCGGGAATAGATTTTCTGCCGCTGACCGTGGATTATCAGGAAAAGACCTACGCGGCGGGAAAAATTCCGGGCGGTTATTTTAAGCGGGAAGGCCGTCCTTCGGAGCGAGAAGTGCTCACCAGCCGGCTGATTGATCGACCGCTTCGTCCGCTGTTCCCTGAAGGCTATTACTTCGAGACCCAAGTCATTGCCTCGGTGTTGTCTGCCGACAAGTCGGGCGTGTCGGATGTCATCGGCATCATCGCTGCATCCGCAGCGTTGGCGGTGTCGTCGATTCCGTTCAATGGACCGATCGCCGGCGTTAAAATCGGTCGAGTGAACGGGCAGCTCGTGGTGAACCCCGATCTGGAAGCGTTGGAAACGAGCGATCTCCATCTCGTGGTGGCGGGGACGGCCGACGCGGTGATGATGGTCGAAGCCGGGGCCAATGAATTGCCGGAAGCCACCATGTTGGAAGCGATTGAGTTGGCACACAGCGAGATCAAGAAAATCGTCGCGAAGATCGAAGAATTGCGCATGTTAGTCGGCAAGCAGAAGCGGACCGTGGTGCAGGAGCCGATCGATGCTGCGTTGACCGAGCAGGTGCGTGCGTTGGTGGCCGGTCCGATTCGCGAAGCCATCCTGATTCCCAATAAGAGTGCGCGGCAGGAACGCTTGGATCAGGTGTTGGCCGATACGGTCGCCAAACTCAAGTCAGACGAGCCCAATCGGGACCGACACGTAAAGATCATTTTTCATGGTCTGGAGTACACCGAGGTTCGCAACATGATCCTCGAAAAGCGAGTGCGTGCCGATGGGCGGGGACCGGCAGACATTCGTCCGATCACTTGCGAAGTGGGTGTGCTGCCACGCGCGCACGGATCCGCGGTGTTTACCCGCGGAGAAACGCAGAGTCTGGCGGTAGTGACGCTGGGTACGACCGACGATGAACAGCGTATCGATGCCTTGGAGGGTGAGTATATGCGCACCTTCATGTTGCATTACAATTTCCCGCCCTTCAGCGTTGGGGAGGCTCGGCCGCTCCGGTCGCCGGGTCGCCGCGAGGTCGGACATGGGGCCCTCGCGGAGCGAGCGCTTAAATCAATTCTCCCAGGCAAGGATAAATTTCCCTATACGGTGCGGATTGTTTCGGAGATCCTCGAATCGAATGGATCCTCTTCAATGGCGACGGTGTGCGGCGGTACCTTGGCGTTGTTGGATGCAGGCGTTCCAATCAAGGAGCCGGTGGCAGGTATCGCCATGGGGTTGATCAAAGAAGGTGACCAGGTGTTGGTCCTGTCCGATATTCTCGGGTTGGAGGACCACCTGGGCGACATGGATTTCAAAGTGACGGGGACGAAGAACGGAGTTACCGCGCTGCAGATGGATATCAAGATCGGCGGGATCACCTCCGATCTGATGCGTGAAGCGCTGGCTCAAGCGAAAGCGGGCAGGTTGCACATCCTGGGATGCATGGCTCAGGCATTGACGGTTCCGCGAACCAAGCTGTCGGCCTTTGCCCCGCGCATTTTCCCGTTGAAGATCAAGCAGGACAAGATTCGCGACGTCATCGGTCCGGGTGGCAAGATGATCCGCAGTATCATTGCGGAGACCGGCGTGAAGATTAACGTCGAAGACACGGGGGATGTGACGATTGCGTCCTCGGACGAAGCGTCGGCGCAGAAGGCCATCGATATGATCAAGCGTCTGACCGAGGAGGTTGAGGTCGGGAAGATTTACCTTGGGACGGTCCGGAAGATCATGGATTTCGGCGCGTTTGTCGAGGTGCTTCCTGGCACAGATGGGTTGGTGCACATCTCACAGCTGGCCCACCATCGCGTCAAGGCGGTTACCGACGAGGTTTCCGAAGGCGACCAGGTCATGGTGAAGGTCCTGGAAATCGATAAGCAAGGCAAAATTCGCCTAAGCCGGAAGGAAGCCATGCCGGCGCCGGCGGGTTCTCCTGCTACCGAACCAACGCCTGCTGGATAATTGATCGTGTATCGCAAGATCGTTCTTGATAACCGGTTGCGCATTGTGGCCGAACTGCTTCCGACGTTGAAGTCCGTCACGATCGGGATTTGGGTCAACGTCGGGTCTCGGGATGAACAGCCTGGGGAGGAGGGACTGTCTCACTTTCTGGAGCATATGTTCTTCAAGGGGACGCGCAGCCGAACGGCAACGCAGATTTCCCGTGAGATTGATGCGCTGGGAGGTGAGATGAATGCGTTCACCACCCGAGAAACGACGACCTTTTATGTGAAGGTGCTGGACCAGCAGTTGGAAGCAGCATTGGAACTTCTCTCGGATCTATTCTATCGCTCACGGTTTGAGTCTAAAGAGGTTGAAAAAGAAAAGCAGGTGGTGCTCGAAGAGATTCGGATGGTTCAGGATGATCCGGAAGATTTGGTCCAAGAGCTCCATATGAAGCACACGCTCGGAAACCATCCGTTGGGCAGGCCCATCCTGGGTCAGGCTCCGAGAATCCAGGCCCTGGGAAGAAATGATTTGGTGTCATACGTGGGCTCTCACTATGATCCAGAGCGCACTGTCGTCGCCGTCGCAGGAAATTTTACGTGGAAACGCCTGGAGCAGCTGCTGGCGCGCTATTTTTCCGACTCTCATAAGGGCATGGCGACTCGGCCGAGTCGCCGTCCGCCCGAGGTCCGTGGCGGCGTGTTGGTGAAGCGCAAAGCACTGGAGCAGGTCCATCTTTGCTTGGGCCTGCAGGGTCTGAGTGCCGGGCACAAGGATCGATATGCGGCGCATGCGTTGAACGGGGTATTGGGTGGAAGCGTGAGTTCTCGCCTGTTTCAGGAGGTACGGGAAAAGCGCGGCCTTGTGTATTCGATCTATTCCTTCCTCTCCACTTATTCCGATGGAGGCATGACCACTGTATACGCGGGCACGCGTCCGAAAGAGGTTGAGCGTGTGGTAGAGGTCGTCTGTCGGGAACTGAAGAAGCTACGTACGCATGGGATCGATGCGAAGGACCTGGCCCGAGTCAAGAACCAAATGAAGGGCAGCCTGATGCTTAGCCTTGAGAGTTCGCACAGTCGCATGAGCAAATTGGCGAAGGATGAACTGACGCAAGGCAGCCATGCGTCGCTGGAGCAGATGATCGGGGAAATTGATCGCGTCACGACCGATCAGGTGTATCGCGTGGCGCAATCTTTGTTAGATCAGCGCTGTCTTTCGATTACTGCCCTCGGTCCGATCCCAACCAAGAGCCTGCAGGCATTTGCTTCATAAATGGTCACAGGCATTCGCGATCAGTAAGGACGTGGTAATGGTTCATCGAATAAAATGTGGTAGCGATGTCAGGCTGCTGACAGATCTAACAAGTTGATACACTTGTGATTTATCGATGAGACTTGTGTCCGAATTTGGGCAAAACATTTTCTTGACACGTTTCGTGGATTTAAGTACCATGGCGGCGTTTTCATCCTATACGTTTGAATTTATTTCGACTGCATTACAGGGGAAGGTAAGCAGAGTGAAAGGGGGTGTCTGTCGCACTTCCTCCTGCTAGCGCGTTCTCTGGATTTTCGTTTTTCTGAACTCTTTATTTGGATACTGTGATTCAACGGTTCTCTGGTCATCATTTTTCCAAGGAGGGTAGGGTTATGAATAGGGTCGGAATTCTAGCCGCACTTGCAGTCTCCTCCGTCGTCGGCTTATTGACCGCCGGTGTTTCTATGGCGGCCGACGCTCCAGCCGGGGGCGGACCGAGCGAAGTCACCACGGGCAGTGGAAAGTTTTTCAAGGGTGAGACCACCAATACCCTAAAGGGGCGGGTGTGGTCGCAATGGGCAGACAATCCTGATAGTGAGCTTCTGTTCGGCATCCAGTACTGGAATACGGCCGAACCAGCTTCCGGCGAGGGTGGGGGACGCTCTTCGACGCAAATGGACGTCAAGCCTCCAGATCCATTGTTTGTATGCTGCGGCTGGGGCTTTACCGGTGGCACCGACAAGAACAATCCCTATGCTGGTTGGTATCAGGCCGCCACGACCGTTCGCTTGTCTGTCAAGGATAAGAACTTGATGGATCAGATCATCAAGGCATCGCAGGAACTCGTGGCGATGGAAGTGACGCTTGATGGTCGGACTATTACCGGGTTCAAGCTCCTGAAGTAAAATTTATACGCGAGGCGACATTCTTGAGACTCTTTTTGTCTTCTTTAAGGAGGATGTGATGATGAAGCTTCAAAAGCAAGGGTGGACCTTCATGGCTGCCGTGGCTTTGGTGGTAGGATTGACCTCCACCGCGCTGGCCATCGAGGCGTTCCAGGAGCGATTTGAGTGGGGAGACCTGAGTAAGCCCACCACGCTACAGGGGCGTGTGATTATTCTGGATCCGTATGATGAAGCGGTCTGGCTCAACATCGCCGTGTTTGGCGGCAACGCAGAGAGCGGTTTATTTTGGCAGAGAATCCACCCTGGCAAGAACCTCAAGTTTTATCCTGCTGACAAGAATGTGTGGGAGCAGCTGAAGTCTATGGCGCGTCCGCACTCCGGACCGGCAGCGGCGAAAGAAGTTCCGCCTGGTTCCCCGACCACATTGGTGGAATTTGTTGCCCAGGAGACTGAGCAGAACCACCGAGTCATTTCATCAGTCAAGAAGTTGCCCGACAATGCCGGCGAAATGGGCAAGACGAGAAGCATCTCCTCTCTTCGTTTGAAGGATTGCGAAGGAAAGCCCGTGCAGGATTCTACCTGTGCAGCGGCGATGACGATGCTCAACACATCCCCTAAGTCTCCTGATGGGGACAAAGTGTTGATGCAGTATGATGTGCTGTTGCCCAATGGCAAGCCGCTCGCCAACCTGATTCCTTGGACGGCTCAGTACAATAGAGGCGGTGGTAAACACTAATTTATAGAAGACCGTTGACATAATGCGAGAAGGCGGCACTCCCTACGGGGGTGCCGCCTTCTTCTTTTGGGTATTGTGTGGTTTCGGCAGGAGTCTGAATAGAAAAGGGACAGCTATTCCTTCAACAGTCGTTGCTGCAATGCAGCAAGTCGATTGAGTGCATCCAAGGGGGTCATGGAAAAAGATCCATTTGGCGAACTTCCTCCAACATGGGGTGCGGCGCCGGTAGGCTCGCGTCGAATTGCAGCGACTGTTGATGATCATGAACGGGACGAGCGGACGAGGTCGACGATTCAAGTTGGACGAGAACGGCCTTGGCTCGTTCTATGACCTGGTCAGGAAGACCGGCCAGCTGTGCGACGTGTATACCATAGCTGCGATCGGCTCCCCCGGGAACAATCTTTCGTAAAAATAGCACTTTGCCGTCTCGTTCCTGTACGGCAACACAATAGTTCGCAATCCCTTCCCGGAGGCGTTCCAGCTGGGTCATCTCGTGATAATGAGTAGCAAACAGCGTGCGTGCGCCAAGCCGCTGAGGATCTTGGATGTATTCTGCAATCGACCAGGCAATGCTCAGGCCGTCGTAGGTGCTCGTGCCGCGGCCGATTTCGTCGAGAAGGATCAAGCTGCGGGAGGTTGCGCAATTGAGAATATGCGCCGATTCCGTCATCTCGACCATAAACGTGCTCTGGCCGCCGGCCAGATTGTCTGATGCGCCGACCCTGGTAAAAATGCGATCGACCAACCCGATTCTGGCTTCCGTGGCGGGGACAAAGCTCCCCATCTGCGCCATCAATGTGATGAGTGCGACTTGTCGGAGATAGGTGCTTTTTCCGGCCATGTTCGGGCCGGTCAGGATGTGCAGACGGCTGGTCACAAGATCAAGATGCGTGTCGTTCGGGATAAATCCCCCGGAAAGATCCAGGCGTTCCACGACCGGATGGCGCCCTTGCACAATATCGAGTGTCCCACCCTCATCGAGGGTCGGCCGCACATACCGATTAAGTGCGGCGGTCTCCGCCAGGCCTGACAGCACATCCAAGATGGCCAGGCGACGACTGATGTCTTGGAGGCGTGCCGTCTCTTCGGCTAAACGTGTTCTGAGTTGTTCGAACAGCGCCTGCTCCAAGGCGGTAAGTTTGATATCTGCCCCGCTGACACGCTCCTCCAATTCCTTCAGCTCGGCAGTCATGAAGCGTTCGGCATTGACGAGCGTTTGTTTTCGGATATAGTCAGGCGGCACCTTGCCAAGATTGGCCTTCGTAAGTTCAATGTAATAGCCGAAGACCTGGTTATATCGAATCTTGAGCGATTCGACCCCGGTCCTCGCACGTTCCTTCGTTTCCAATCCGGCAATCCAGCTTTTTCCCTCGCGGCTTGCCTTGCGGAGTTCATCGACTTCCGCGTGATATCCGTCCTTCAGGATGCCACCATCGCGAATTGAGACCGAGGCCTCGTGGGCGATGGCTTGTTCAATACATTCATACAGGTCTTGGGCATTGTCCCAGGAGGCTACAAGATCGCTGAGGAGCGGGGCGTGGAGTCCGGCCAATGCGGTTTCGATGGCAGGGAGCGAGGAAAGTGAGATCTTCAGGGCCAGGACGTCCCGTGGATTGGCCACGCCGAGGGACATGCGGCTGCAGAGGCGTGAGATATCCTGAACGCTACGTAGCGCTGTTCGGAGGCGTACTCGTGCATCGAGCTGATGCTTGAGCTCGTCGACCGCTGCAAGACGGGCGTCAATCTCCGGGCAGGTCACCAGCGGACGTAACAGCCATTCGCGAAGCAATCGGCTTCCCATGGCGGTGACGGTGCGATCCAACACGCTCAGCAGCGTGCAACTCGACGGGCCGGAGGACTCATCCGTTCGACCAGCAGGTTTGACGAGTTCGAGATTGCGGATCGTGACACTGTCCAGGTGCATGGCATCATGGAGATGTCGGACTCGAATGTGTCGGATGTGGTCGAGCGAGGCGGACGGTTGGGTATTTTTGACATAGCGGAGCACAGCCCCTGCGGCTTGAATACCCAGCGTGAGTGTGTGGCATCCGAAGGCTTCCAGAGAGTGGACATGGAACTGTTCCTGTAGCGTGGTGCGACCGTCCTCCAAATCGAACCAGGCGGACGGTTGTGCGCAGCGACGAAGGCCGTTCAGGTCAGCCATCCAGCAGGTTGCGTCCGGCGAGAGGCCTTCGGGAAACAGTAATTCCTTCGGTTCAAGCCGTGCCAGTTCGTCCAGCAGGGCGGTCTCAGCCTGCGCGCCATGAAATTCACTGAGCCAAAATTCTCCTGTTGAGACGTCCAGCATGGCAAGCCCGTAAGAACATTCCTTGCCCCCGGGTCCGGCTGAGCGGAGGCGGACGGCCACTGCAGCCAGCACGTTGGATTCCGAGGAGGCAAGAAATTCGCTATCGATGAGCGTCCCGGGAGTATAGAGCCGGACGACTTCGCGACGCACGAGGCCTTTGGCCAGCTTGGGGTCTTCCACCTGCTCGCATAGGGCGACGGTGCGGCCTGCTCGGAGCAGTTTCGCAATATAGTTGGTCGCCGCATGGTAGGGGACGCCACAGAGAGGGATCGGGGTTTCGCTGGATTTATCTCGGGAGGTCAGCGCAATCGAGAGGAGCTGCGACGCTTCCACGGCGTCGTCCTGAAACATTTCATAAAAATCGCCGACGCGAAAAAACAAAATGGCATCGCGATACGCTTGCTTGATCTCGCGATACTGCCGCATCAATGGGGTACCGTCGGCATCACCCATCGGAGGCCTCTCCCTGAGAGGGAGCGTCCGGAGACATTCCCACGCGGCGGGCCGCCTTATCGAGGGCTTGTCGGAGGCGCTCCAGATCCACCTCAGCCTCCTGAAGCGCTTTGGTTTTTCTTCTCAGCTCTATACGACCTTGCACCCAAGCCGGGAACAGCAGAATGCCCGACACCAGCAGGCCGACACCAAAGGCGGCCAAAATCGGCTTATAAATCAGGATTGAGGCGGATCGAAGGCCAAAGAAATACCGCAGGGTGACTTCTTGCTCCTGATTCTGCAAGACAAACGACAGCGCAAGCAGCAGCAGCGTTCCCACCAATATCAATCGGATCAATGCGAGGCCCTCCTTGGCCGGGTCAATTGTACACGGGTTTGCCGAGGCTCTCTAGTGGGACGATAGGTGGACAGGCGGGAGCGAAGCGCCGCCAGCAGGCGACGAGCGGAGGATCCTCTGGCGGTGAGAAGCGCGCGACGGACTGCCGAGGGGTGGTGCGACAAGTGGATGTCGAGCCGGTCCGACGGAAGGCCTTCGTCCCATCGGTCGGCCCATTCGATTGCGATGACCGTGCGGCCATCTACGTAGTCTCCAAGACCGGTGTCTTCGAGTTCGGCGGCGGTCAGGCGGTACAAATCAGCGTGGACCAGCGAAAGGCGTCCACGGTATTCGTGGATCAGCGTAAACGTCGGGCTGCTCACGGATGCCGGTTCGGCGAGCAATCCGTCGGCGATGCCTCTGACCAGCGAAGTTTTGCCCGTGCCCAGTTCGCCCATCAGAGCGATGACTTCACCCCCCTGGAGAAATCTTCCGAGCCAGCGCCCCAGGCGGTGCGTCTCTCGAGGAGAGTGAAGCACAATGCTCCACGGTTTCCCGACAGGGGAAGGTCCCTCGCTCCTCTTTCGGGGAGGTGAGGCGGACGAAGGCAACGGTTTAGGCATGCGTGGTCGGCGAGAGGGCATGGGGGATATATCGAATGAGATCCCTGGCAATCATTCCGGCTTGGCCGAGATGCCGGGCGGCCAAATCGCCGGCTAGCCCATGAAAGTAGGTTGCGGCACAGGCGGCGTCCCAGGGAGTCAAGCCTTGAGCGAGGAGCCCGCCGATCATGCCGGTCAAGATATCACCGGTCCCGGCGGTGGCCATTCCAGGGTTGCCGGTTGGACAGATGGCTGCCATCCCATCCGGTCGGGCAATCACCGTCCGCGCCCCTTTGAGGATGACGAAGACACCGCGTTCTCGTGCAAACCGTGTCGCCGTTCCGAGACGATCGTCATTCACCGATTGTGTAGTGGCCTCGGTCTCCAGTCTGGCCATCTCCCCGGGGTGAGGCGTGATGATCGGCGGTCGTTTGCATTCCGTCAGCAAAGAAGATTTTCCCGCCAACGCATTCAACGCATCGGCGTCGAGCACGCAGGGCTTGTCGACGCGCTTGACGAATTGTTGCACCAGGTCAACGGTCTCTGGATGGGTCGTCAGACCTGGGCCGATTGCGACGGCATCCCGGGCATCGGCGAAGGCGAGCAGGCGATCCAAACCGGAACGCGCGAAGGTGCGAGCTTTGGTTTCCGGCAGCGGTAGGGTCATTACCTCCAGGAGTTTTGCTTCCAGTATGTCATTGACGCTTGAGGGGACCGCGGCGGTGACTAGGCCGGTTCCGACCCGAAGGGCCGCGAGGGCCGCCATAGCTGCGGCGCCTGTTTTACCGACCGATCCGGCGATAATGCCGACATGGCCGTAGGTGCCTTTGTGTGAAGCAAGGCGCCGTGGAGGAAGTGTCGCGCGAGCGGCGGTCTCGGTCAGGAGCATCAGCCGACTGCCGATAGCTTGGACAAAGGACGCAGGAATCCCAATATCAACGAGCCGAACCGTGCCGGCACAATCGATGCCGGATCCGCTGTAGAGTCCCGCCTTAGGCAATCCGAAGGTCACGGTGAGGTCTGCACGTATGGCGGCGCCCAGCACCATTCCGCTGTCGGCATGCAGGCCTGAAGGGAGGTCCACGGCGACAGTCGGCCGGCCAGCCGCTGTGATTGCTTCAATCGCATCACGGAAGATCCCAGTGACGGGGGCGGAGAGTCCTGTGCCGAGCATCGCATCAACGATAACGTCTCCGGCGGCCAACCGCTGTCGTATCGCCTCGGCATCGGCGGGGCGTGTGACCACTGATGGTCCCGCCGACCGTACCAAGCGTTGATACATGGTCTTCGCATCGCGACTGAGATCGCTGGGTGAGGCTAATAGCAGAACGTGGACCCGGGACTTTTTGCGCCGTAACAGCCGGCCGATGACGAACCCGTCTCCGCCGTTATTGCCCTTGCCGCAAAGGATGACGATTGATTTTCCGGCGAGCGGCCCGAACCGTGCCTCAAGTTGTGTGACAACCCCCGTTCCGGCTCGTTCCATGAGTGTCAAGGAAGGTACCTGCGCCTCCGTGATCGTCCGATGATCCAGGGCGCGCATTTGCTCGGCGGTCACGATCGGTATCATGGTGCGATGTGGATGCCCGACCGATTCCTGACGACGAGGTGAGGAGCCTCTGCCGTCAGCGTCCCCGGGTTAGGCCACCAGTTCCTTCATTTCGCGGACAGCTTGGACCAACCCCACCATCACGGATCGGGCAATGATGCTGTGGCCGATGTTAAACTCCACGATCTCAGGCAGCTTCGCGAGTCGTTTCACGTTCTTATAGGTCAAGCCATGGCCGGCATTGACCCCGAGCCCGAGCTTATAGGCCAACTTGGCCGCCTGGGTGATGGCCTCGAATTCCTCGTCTTCTTCCTTGGACCGCTTGGCGTTGGAGTACCGGCCGGTGTGTAGCTCGACATACGCCGCACCAATTTTGTGAGCGGCCTTGATTTGATCGAGGCTCGGTTCGACGAAGAGGCTCGTCGGGATTCCGCCATCCCGGAGCAGATCGATAATTTTCTGAATGCGATCGCGGTGATTGGCCACGTCCAGGCCGCCTTCGGTGGTCAGCTCTTGCCGGCGTTCAGGGACGAGTGTGACCAAGTCCGGCTTCACGCTCAGGGCGATCTTGGCCATCGCGTCGTCGGCGGCCATCTCCAGGTCCAGCTTGGTTCGAACGATTTCCCGCAACATGGTGAGATCACGATCTTGAATATGCCGGCGGTCTTCCCGTAGGTGTACGACCAGACCGTCGGCACCGGCCATCTCGACGAGAATCGCGGCCGTCAAGGGATCGGGATCGGTCCCTCCGCGCGCCTGCCGAAGTGTCGCCACATGATCGATATTCACGCCCAGTCGAGCCATTACGCCTCCGCAATTTCCATCGATGACGCAGGAGAAAGATTTCGGAACTAGTCGAAATTCATAGACAATTCTGTCGTTCCTAAGGCATTATTAGCAGAATAGGGTAGCGGGGAGCAAGGAGACATATCAGAGTCGCCTTGATGGTTTTAGCATGGGCAAAGCAGGACGCCGGTCCCCAACTCGTGACAATTGTAGTGAAATTGACTCGTTTTATGACCTCCATTAAAATACGCCCCTTTCAGAGGCATGGCGACTGAACTTATTCGGCAGAGGACCCGCCTGTAGGAGTCTGATACATCCATGGCGATCGGCGACGGCTTTTACCGTATAAAACGACTTCCCCCGTACGTATTTGCGCAAGTACAAACCCTCAAGCTGGAGGCGCGTCAGCGGGGCGAGGACATCATCGATTTCGGCATGGGCAACCCGGATCAGCCCACGCCCCCTCATATCGTCGACAAGTTGATCGAGGCGTCGAAGAAGGCCAAGAACCATCGGTACTCCGCGTCACGTGGGATCACGAAATTGCGTCACGCCATCACCGGTTGGTACAAGCGGAACTATGATGTGGATCTGGATCCCGAAACCGAAGCGATTGTGACGATCGGCTCCAAGGAGGGTATTGCGCACCTGGCGTTGGCCACGATTGGGCCCGGCGATGTGGTGCTCACGCCGACGCCGACCTATCCCATCCACATGTATAGTTTCATTATTGCGGGCGGCGAGGTGCGCGGGATCGAACTACGGCAAGACAGCGATTTCTTTGACGATCTGTTGCGCGTCTATCGCCAAACGTTACCGCGGCCGCGCATTCTAGTGATCAATTTTCCGCACAATCCGACCACGGCGGTGGTTGACCTTGAGTTTTTCAAGAAGATCGTCGCGTTTGCCAAGGAACATGATGTGATCGTGATTCACGATCTGGCCTATGCCGATATTGCGTTCGACGGCTATAAGGCGCCGAGCTTTCTGCAAGTGCCGGAAGCGAAAGATGTGGGCGTAGAATTTTATACGTTGTCCAAGGCCTACAATATGCCTGGCTGGCGAGTCGGATTCTGTGTGGGAAACCGCGACGTGATCGGCGCGCTCGCAAAGCTCAAAAGTTATCTGGACTATGGTATTTTTCAACCGATTCAGATCGCCAGTACGGTCGCGTTGAATGGGCCGCAAGACTGTGTCAAGGACGTCGTGCAGCGGTACCAAAACCGACGGAATGTCCTTGTGAACGGGCTCAATCGTATCGGATGGCCGGTGGCGTTACCTCGAGCGACTATGTTCGTCTGGGCTCGTATCCCAGACCCCTTCCGGCATATGGGATCGCTGGAATTTTCAAAGTTGCTTTTGCGGGAGGCCAAAGTCGCGGTGTCGCCGGGTATCGGGTTCGGAGAAGGCGGAGATGAGTTCGTGCGGTTTGCGCTGGTAGAAAACGAACATCGCACGCGCCAGGCTCTGCGCGGGATCCGGAAAGTGTTGAATTTGGATGATCAGGCATCATGAAAAGTGAGATCGGCGTCGGTTTAATCGGGTTTGGAACGGTCGGCACCGGCGTCGCGCGGGTCTTGATCGAAAACGCTGAGCTGATTCGTCGGCGGGTAGGGGTGCCCATCAAGCTGGTTCGTATTGCGGACTTGGACATCGCGCGTGACCGGGGCATTGCGATTCCGCCGGGAATGCTGACCACGGACATTCAGCAGGTCGTCACGGATCCACGCGTGGATATCGTGATCGAGTTGATGGGTGGGTATGATCTCGCCAAACGTGTGATTTTGGACGCCGTGCAACGAGGCAAGCACGTGGTGACGGCCAACAAAGCCTTGCTTGCGGTGCATGGCGAGGAGATTTTTGCCGCGGCTTCCCGGCACGGCGTCGATCTCGGGTTCGAGGCAAGCGTCGGGGGTGGGATTCCGGTTGTCCGCGCATTGATGGAAGGATTGGCCGCGAACAATATCCAATCCATCTATGGGATAATCAATGGCACCTCGAATTACATTCTCAGCCGCATGACCAGTGAGGGGCAGCGGTTCGACCTCGTGTTGGAGGAGGCGAAACGAGCCGGCTATGCCGAGGCCGATCCCACCTTCGATGTGGCGGGAACCGATTCGGCGCATAAGTTGACGATCATGGTCAGTTTGGCGTACGGCACACCGGTCAATTTCAAAGAGATCTACACCGAAGGCATCACCGGGCTCACGCCCCTTGATATTGCTTATGCCAAGGAGTTCGGGTTTACCATCAAGCTGCTGGCGATCGCAAAATATTCCGATGGCGAGATCGAGGCGCGCGTGCATCCGACGATGGTGCCGTCGGCCTCTCAAATCGCCAAGGTAGACGGTGTCTATAATGCCATTCAATTGGTGGGCGACGCGGTTGAGGACGTGGTGCTCTACGGCCGCGGCGCCGGATCAATGCCGACCGGGAGTGCGGTGGTAAGCGATGTCATGGCCATTGGGCGTAATGTGCTCAAGAATGCAGCGGGTCGGGTTCCGCCCGCCGCGTATCAGCCGGAGCAGCGACGGCCATTGCGCATGCGGCCGATGGAAGAAATTACCTCGCTCTATTACATTCGTTTCATGGTGTTGGACCGACCCGGTGTCTTGTCGCAGATTGCCGGAGTATTGGGCCGGTATGGGATCAGCATTTCCTCGGTGTTGCAACAAGGGCGCAAGGAAGGACAAACGGTCCCGGTGGTGATCATGACGCATATGGCCAGAGAGCGGGATGTCCAGAATGCGCTTCGTGAAATCAACCCACTGTCCTACATCTCCGAGCCCGCGACGCTGATCAGGGTCGAAGGGCGAGATGAATGACGGTGTTGTTCCGGTTGGCTGAGAGGATGGTCGAATAGGTTCTTATGACTCGTTGGCGTGGGATCATCGAAGAATATCGGAAGTTCCTGCCCGTGACGGCACAGACGTCTGTGATCACGCTGGGCGAGGGCAATACTCCTCTGATACGTGCCGCGCGACTCGGGAAGAAAATCGCGCCGGGGGTGGATCTCTACCTCAAGTATGAGGGGATGAATCCGACGGGGTCCTTCAAAGATCGCGGCATGACGATGGCGATCTCCAAGGCCGTCGAGGGCGGCACGCGTGCGGTCATTTGCGCCTCCACCGGAAACACCTCGGCTTCGGCCGCTGCGTACGGAGCCCGGGCTGGAATTGCCGTGTATGTGCTCATTCCTGCCGGAAAGATCGCGCTCGGCAAGTTGTCTCAGGCCATGATGCATCAGGCCACCGTCATTCAAGTCGAGGGGAATTTCGACCAGGCGTTGACCATCGTCAAGGAGCTGTCGGCGACGTACCCGGTTGAGTTGGTCAACTCCCTGAACCCCTTCCGGATCGAAGGACAGAAGACGGCGGCAATGGAAATTTGTGACGATCTCGGCGACGCGCCGACTCTCCATGTACTTCCTGTAGGGAATGCGGGTAATATCACGGCTTATTGGAATGGCTATCGGGAGTATCGGGCTGCAAATCAAACGACGCGGATGCCTCGCATGATGGGATTCCAGGCCGCCGGCGCGGCGCCGATCGTGCTGGGGCATGTGGTCGAAGAGCCGCAGACTGTGGCCACCGCGATCAGAATCGGCAATCCGGCCAGTTGGCAGGCCGCCCTTATCGCGGTGAAAGAGTCGTCAGGTGCCATTGATATGGTCACCGATGATGAAATTCTTCATGCGTATGCGTTGGTGGCCAGGGAGGAAGGGGTCTTTTGCGAACCCGCATCCGCCACCTCGGTTGCCGGTGTCATTAAGTTGAGTCAAGCCGGGCTTTTAAAAGAAGGTGCCACGGTCGTATGTACGTTGACCGGGCATGGTTTGAAGGATGCCGATACGGCCATCAGCATTTCACGTCAGCCTCAAACAGTGAAAGCCACCCGCGACGATGTGGCCCGCCTCCTTCATGTCTGATTACCTCAGGAACATTGCATGAAATATTTGATCCTGCATGCCGACGGGATGGCCGATGTCTCATGTCCGGAACTCGGCGGGAAAACACCGCTTCAGGCGGCCGCCACTCCGCATCTCGACCAGATTGCCCAGCGAAGCGAAGTGGGACTCTTGAGTCTTCCCTCGGACGCGGGAACCGCTGGGAGCGATGTCACCAGTGTGGCCGTGCTGGGATATGATCCCAAGAAGTATTATCCGGGTCCCGGCCCGCTGGAGGCCGCCGGTTTAGGTGTCACGGTGGGTGAGCAGGACGTGGTGTTTCGTTGCACCATGGTGACGGTGCGTGGGGAAGCCGCGTCCGGCAATAATGATCGGGCGGCGGACATCAAGAAGCTGGGGCTGCACGTCCTTATGGAGGATGCGACCGCCGGTCTCATCGATACGGAGCAAGCTCGCGAGTTGCTCGAAGCCGTGAACGAGCAGCTTGGCTCGGAGTCGATCCAGTTCTATCCCGGTTCCGGGCATCGGCATCTCATGGTGTGGGTTGGGGGAAAATCGCGCGCGACCTGTCTCGATCCCCAGACGTTGGTCGGCCGGTCGATAGCCGAAGCCCTCCCGAGTGGTGACGGCGCCGATGTGTTACGCAAGCTCATGGACGCGGCGTTCTTCATCTTGCGCGATCATCCGGTGAATGAGGAGCGTGAGCAGGAGGGATTGAAGCCGGCCAATTGCTTGTGGTTGTGGGGCCAGGGTCGCGCTCCATTGTGGCCGCCCTTGACGGAGCGTTACCAGATTGCCGGTACGGTGGTGTCTTCCAGCGATGTGCATCGCGGGGTTGGGGTGTGCGCCGGATTGGAAGCGGTCGAGCTTCCGGTCGACGGCGAGAACGAATCGAATGAGTTCTCAGGTTGTGTGGAGACGGCGGTGCAGGAGTTGGGGAAGAAAGACTTTGTCTACCTCCATGCCGGGCTTTCCGACGACGTGCTTCACGCGACCGATGTGCAAGACAAGGTTCGGGCGATTGAGCGGTTCGATGCCCAGGTTGTCGGGCCGATTCTCGCGGCATTGACGACGCATCCGGCGTATCGACTGCTTGTGGTGTGTGACCCTGGACTGACGAAGGGCCACGGTTCTGAGGATCCGCCGATCCTGTACGCGCTTTGCGATGGCGCGACGCCGCCGTCGGCCGGAGTCACGACGCGGTTTCATGAGCATGATGCGAACATTGCCGGGACCGCGCCGCGTGATGCGACCAAAGTGATGATGCGCTTGTTCCCGCGCGGAGTGTAGTGTTGTGGCGTTGATCGTTCAAAAATACGGTGGAACATCCGTCGGTACGGTCGAGAGGATCCATCGCGTCGCTGAACGGGTCGAACGCGTGTCCAAAGACGGACACCAGGTGGTTGTGGTGTTGTCGGCGATGAGCGGGGAAACGGATCGACTGCTCAAGCTGGCGCAGGACGTGACCGGCGCGCCGGATGAACGTGAATTGGACATGCTGCTCTCAACGGGGGAGCGGGTCACCATTGCGTTGCTGGCCATGGAATTGCGGGGGCGAGGGGTGAACGCCCGATCCTTCACCGGCCGACAGGTCGGCATTCACACCGACAGTGCCCACACCAAAGCCAGGATTTCCCGCGTCACGGCCGAACGTATCAAGGACGCCTTGTCGGCAGGCGTGATTCCCGTCGTGGCGGGCTTCCAGGGTATCAACGCCAGCTCGGATGTCACAACCTTGGGTCGGGGAGGATCGGATCTCACAGCCGTTGCGTTGGCTGCGGCGCTCAAGGCCGATCGCTGCATCATTTATACGGATGTAGATGGTGTGTATACCGCCGATCCGAACATCGTGCCGGCGGCGCGTCGCCTGGAGAAGATCTCCTACGAAGAAATGCTGGAAATGGCGAGCCTCGGCGCCAAGGTGCTGCAGAGTCGTTCGGTCGAGTTTGCGGCGAAGTATTCCGTGCCGGTGGAAGTCAATTCCAGCTTCAAGGAAGGAAGGGGAACGCTCGTGACACGTGAAGATGCCGATATGGAAGGGGTCATGGTGTCGGGTGTGACGGGAGACCGCAATCAGGCCAAAATTACGATTGTCGGTGTGCCGGATCGCCCAGGTATCGCCGCGCGCGTGTTCGGTGCCGTGGCCAAAGCCAATATCGTGGTGGATATGATCATCCAAAATGTCAGTCAGGCATCCATGACCGATATTTCCTTCACGGTCCCCAAGGCGGACTTGCGCAGCGCCGTCGATCTGGTTCAGCGCCTGTCCGAGGAGATCGGCGCCCGGTCGGTGGCGGTGACGGAGTCTATCGCGAAGGTGTCGCTCATTGGGGTCGGCATGCGGTCGCATTCCGGGGTGGCGGCCGGGATGTTCGATGTGCTCTCGCGCGAGGGCGTGAATATCATGATGATCAGTACATCCGAGATCAAAATCTCCTGTGTCATCGAGGAAAAGTATCTGGAATTGGCCATGCGCACGCTTCACACAGCGTTCGGCCTGGATCGGGTCTCGGCGCCGGCGCTTGGCTAGTGTGCCGAAGTGAGGCGACTGCCGGTCCGGTCGTCTCCTCGACAGGTCAGTGATGACCCTGCTACTCTCACGCCTATGAAACGTCGAAATACAACATCGCGTCGATCTCGCCCATCGGAGGGTGTTTCGGTGCCGACTCTCCCGCCTGCGCAGGCCGCCGCACTCGAAATTTACGATACGACCTTGCGGGATGGAGCACAGGCAGAGGATGTGAGTTTCTCCGTAGAGGATAAGCTCCGCGTTGCCCAACAGCTCGATGAACTCGGGGTGCATTTCATTGAGGGTGGGTGGCCGGGCGCGAACCCAAAAGATATCGAGTTCTTTCGGATGGTCAAGACCATCCCCTTCAAGCATGCGACCGTTGTGGCGTTCGGCTCGACACGAAAGGCCAGTAATTCCGTTCGGAAAGACAAGAATCTTCAATCGTTGCTGGCATCTGAGACGCCGACCATTACGCTGTTCGGCAAAAGTTGGTCGTTTCAGGTAACGGACGCGCTGGGTATTACGCTCGCGAAAAACTTGGAGTTGATCGAAGACTCGATTCATTACCTTCGGTCCAAGGATCGTCGGGTGTTTTACGATGCCGAGCATTTCTTCGACGGCTATAAGGCCAATCCCGAGTATGCATTGCAGACGATCCGTAGAGCGATTGCCGGCGGAGCCGAGCGGGTGATTCTCTGCGACACCAACGGCGGAACGATGCCCTGGGAAATCCGCGAAATTTGCCGCGTCGTCAAGCAGGAATGTCCCGTCCCGTTGGGGATCCATGCACACAACGACAGCGAAATGGCGGTGGCCAACTCGTTGGTGGCCGTGGAGTCCGGGATTCTGCAAGTGCAGGGCACGATCAACGGGATCGGCGAGCGGTGTGGCAATGCCAATCTCTGTTCCATCATTCCCAATCTACAGCTGAAAATGCAGCGAACTGCCGTTGGGAGCAAGCTGACGCGCCTGAAAGATGTGTCCGGGTTCGTGACGGAGATTGCCAACCTGATGCCTAACAAGCGGCAGCCCTATGTCGGGGATGCGGCTTTCGCGCACAAGGGAGGCGTCCATATTCATGCCGTGCTCAAGAACGCGGCGACGTATGAACACATCGATCCGGTAGCGGTGGGAAACCGTCGTCGGATCTTGGTATCGGACTATGCCGGACGCAGCGGGCTCTTGGAAAAAGTTGAAGCGTACGGCATTTCGCTGAGCAAGAATCACGCGAAGGTGCAGGAATTGGTCGAGACGCTCAAGGAGCGCGAAAGCCAAGGGTATCAATTCGAAGGCGCGGAAGGATCGTTTGAGCTATTGATGCGCAAAGCAATGGGGAGTCATCGCCCGTCCTTTCAGCTCCTCGGGTTCCGAGTCATCGTCGAGAAGAAACAGGAGCAGGGCTTGCTGTTGTCTGAAGCGACGGTGATGGTCAACGTCGGCGACGTGATCGAACACACGGCGGCCGTGGGGGCCGGACCGGTCAATGCGCTCGACCATGCGCTCCGCAAGGCGTTGGAAAAGTTCTATCCGCAACTTCGCGAAGTGAAACTCCTCGACTATAAAGTGCGTGTGCTCTCCGCTGATAAGGGAACGGAATCGAAGGTGCGCGTCCTTATCGAGTCCGGAGATCACAAGGACAAGTGGGGAACGGTCGGTGTGTCGGAAAACATCATGGAGGCTAGTTGGCAGGCGCTGGCGGATAGCATTGAGTATAAATTGCTGCTGGCGGATCGCTAGGCTCTTTTCACCTCTATCGGACACACATAATCCTTGACAGGGCAGGTAACCTCACGTAACTTATGGGAAAATTCTTTGTCTTGGACGCTCGACACCAAGAAGCACTTCCTAAGGAACGACTCTAGTGGATGGCGGGGGGAAAGGCATGAGAAAGGCGGATATCGCGAACGAAATCTTCAAGCAGGTCGGAGTATCCAAGAACGATGCAGCCGATATCGTCGAACTCGTGCTCAATCTGCTGAAGGGAGTGCTGCAAAAAGGTGACGCGGTCAAAATTGCAGGATTCGGGAATTTCGTAGTTCGAAGCAAAGGGGCGCGTAAGGGACGTAATCCACGAACTGGTGAAGAAATCGGGATCACTCCCCGTCGAGTGGTGACGTTTCGGCCCAGTCAGGTGTTTAAAAAGTACGTCAATTCCTAGTCACTATCTTGCCACGAGCACACGCAGCATGAGGACCGGTCATGGGGAATGAGCCCAGACTGGGAAGTAAAGTTTTTTATAAAATCGGCGAAGTCAGCAAGATTTCCAAATTGCCGGCGTATGTCTTGCGGTTTTGGGAGTCGGAATTCAGCTTCCTGAGGCCAAAGAAGAGCCGTGGCAATCAGCGGCTGTACGTGCAGCGAGATGTGGATACAGTGTTGGAGATCAAGCGGATGCTCTATGACGAGGGACATACGCTGGCCGGCGTCAAGCGCTACTGGGCTCGCCGAGGGCGAGCAACCGTGAAGAAGCTTGGATCGCGGAAGGAACTGGCACAACGTGTCAGGGGTGATCTTCAGGCGATCATCAGAATGATCGATTCCCATTCGTCTTGAACGGTTCCTGTTAATGCGGGCGGCTGCGTCCGATTGTGTGGGGGCATCGATGTCGTGTGTGTCGGGGCGTAGCGCAGCCCGGTAGCGCACTCGCTTGGGGTGCGAGGGGTCGTGGGTTCAAATCCCGCCGCCCCGACCATCGGCACGATGTGGTCCACCATGTCGCCGTTCTGAGGGCCGTCGATCGTTGCGGACCATCATGCGAGTGTGTGCGTCTGTCTTCCCTCCTTTTCGTCGCCATCCTTGATCCAACGATTTCGATGCTCTCCATTCTCGACGTGTTCGAAGCATAAGGAGCGGTTGTGGCGCGTGTACGGATTCTCGTAACCAACGACGATGGAATTACGTCCCCCGGTATTCATGCGGTGGCGGCAGCATTGAGTGCCTTGGGAGAGGTGTGGATCGTCGCACCAGACCGAGAGCGGACGGCAGTCGGGCATGCAGTCACGTTGCACAAGCCGCTGCGTATTACCAAAATGGCGCCCCGTGTGTTCATGGTGAATGGGACTCCTGTGGACTGTGTCAATTTGGCGCTGGTGAAGGTGTTGCCCGGGCGGCCGTCGTTGATCGTGTCGGGGATCAATCGGGGGGTCAATCTTGGCGATGATGTGATGTACTCGGGTACCGTGTCGGGTGCGTTGGAAGGAACGATCTTGGGTATTCCTTCGGTAGCCGTGTCTCAGGAGGGTGAGGAGACTTTTCGGTTCGAGGTCGGGGCGCGGTATGCGGCACGAGTGGCGGCCGAAGTGCTGGTGCACGGATTGCCACCCGAAACGATTCTGAACGTGAATATCCCGAATGTTCCGCTACGATCGATCAAGGGCGTGAAGGTCACCTGTTTGAGTCGGCGTCGGTTCAATAATCCCATCGTTGAAAAAATCGATCCAAGGGGACGCAAGTATTACTGGATCGCCGGCACGCGTCACTCGTGGAGTCGCCGAAAAGACGCCGACCACGAGGCGCTGGAGCAGCACATGGTGTCCGTGACCCCGATCCATCTTGATACGACGCATCATGACGTGCTTGAACAGTTTAAAGCGTGGGAGGGGCCGCTTTCGCATCCATCGGCGCGCCGGTCGCCGGCGAATCCGCGTTCACGCAGGAGATCACAGGCATGACCGGACTGATCGAGTGGTTGATCGAAGTGCTCGGCCGGTTCGTCATCGCCACAATTTCCACGTTCGGCTACACCGGCATTGTGATTACGATGGCGATCGAAAGCGCCTGTATCCCCTTGCCCAGTGAAATCATCATGCCGTTTTCAGGCTACCTGGTCTCCACCGGCCAATTCTCGATGTTAGGGGTGACCCTCGCAGGCGCGATCGGCAACGTGCTGGGGTCATTGGCGGCATACTACGTGGGGGTGTGGGGAGGACGGCCGTTTGTCGAACGCTATGGCCGGTATTTCCTGGTCTCGCAGCATGATATGGAGTTGGCTGATCGGTGGTTCGCGAAGCATGGTGACGCGGCGGTGCTCATCAGCCGTCTGCTGCCCGTGGTTCGTACCTTCATTTCCCTCCCCGCCGGCATCGCCCGCATGAATGTGACAAAGTTTGTGCTCTTTTCATTTATCGGTGCGGTGCCGTGGTGTTATGCATTGGCCTATGTGGGGCTCAAGATGGGAGAGCACTGGAATCAATTGCGCGAGTATTTCCACCATGCAGATCTGGTGATCGGGTTGTGTCTTGCCGTGGGCCTCGGGTATTTTCTCTGGTCACATTGGCCGAAACGTCGTCCATCGATGGAGTAAGGGCGTGTCATGCTGCGTGTCTACAATACGCTGACCGGAAGCAAAGATCGGTTCGAACCCTTGGTGCCCGGACACGTCCGCATGTATGTGTGTGGGGTGACGGTCTACGACTATTGCCATATCGGGCATGCCCGCAGTGCGCTCGTCTTCGATGTGCTGCGCCGGTATCTGGAATATTCGGGTTGTGTCGTCGAGTTTGCGAAAAACTTCACGGATGTCGACGATAAGATCATCAAGCGGGCGAATGAACAGGGCGTGAGCTGCGAGCACATTACCACGACATACATCAGCGCCTATTACGAGGATATGGAAAAGCTCGGTGTACGTCGGGCGACACTCGAACCCAGGGCGACGGAGCATATCGCCGACATTGTGGCACTCGTCGGCAGGTTACTGACCAAGGGGATGGCCTATCGTGTCGAGGGCGATGTCTATTTTCAGGTGGATCGGTATCCGGTCTATGGCCGGCTCTCCAAGCGGAAAGTGGATGACCTCCAAGCGGGGGCGCGGGTGGACGTCGACGAGCGGAAGCGTCATCCGATGGATTTTGCTCTGTGGAAGGGCAGCAAGCCCGGCGAGCCTTCCTGGGAGAGTCCCTGGGGATCGGGCCGTCCCGGTTGGCATATCGAATGTTCAGCCATGGCCATGCGACATCTTGGCGAAACCTTTGATATCCATGGCGGCGGGATGGATCTGATTTTTCCGCACCATGAAAATGAGATTGCGCAATCCTGTGGCGCAACCGGTAAGGAGTTCGCGCGGTATTGGGTGCACAACGGGTTCGTCCAGATCAACCAAGAGAAGATGTCCAAGTCGTTGGGGAATTTTTTTACCATTCGCGACATCTTTCAGAAATCGGAATGGCCGGACTCGGTGACCGGCGAAATGCTGCGATATTTCCTCCTTTCCACGCACTATCGAAGTCCATTGGATTTTTCGAATCAAAGCTTGAATGAAGCGAAAAACGCACTCAACGGATTCTACGATCTCTTTGAGCGGCTGAATGAATCAGCTCCGGTTCATGGCGCAGCCGATCAGCAGATGCGCGACGCCACGGCGCGAACGCGAGAGGCATTTGTCGCCGCCATGGACGATGATCTGAACACGCCCAACGCAGTGGCCGCCTTGCAGAAGCTCCGTGGGGAGGCCAATAAGGCCATTGAAGCCGGACTGTCGGGTAAGATGCGGCGGGTGGTACGACAGGAGTTTCGCGCCTTGGGTGCGGTGCTCAACCTCTTGCAACTTGACGGCTGGCAATTCAAGAGCCGACCGGTGGTGACATCAGGTGCTATGAATGTGGAAGCTGCGACGACCTTGTCCGATGAGGACATCGCCGGCATGTTGGCCGCGCGCCTCGCCGCGAAACAATCGAAGAATTACCAGCGCGCCGACCAGCTTCGAGCAGAGCTGGCTTCCCATGGCATTACGATCGAGGATAGGCCAGATGGCACAAGCCGATGGAAACGATAACTTTCCGGAGGTGATCTACGGCCTCCACGCCGTGCGCGAGGCGCTTCGCGCCGGTGTTCGTCCCCTCCAGCGTCTCCTGGTGTTGGCAACCGATCGGCAGTTTGGGGAAATCGTGCGTCTGGCGAAGGAGCAGCGCGTGCCGGTGCATGTCGAACCACGGGCCGCGTTCGATCGGCTCGTGCCTGCCGGACATCATCAAGGCGTAGTGGGTGTGGTCGCGGCTAAAGCCTATGCGGAGCCGGATGATATCCTTGCCTCGGCGCAGGCAGAGGGCCAGACTCCGATGTTGGTCCTGCTCGATGGTGTCGAAGATCCCCACAACCTCGGAGCGATTCTGCGGACGGCGGAAGCCTCGGGGGTGCAAGGCGTCTTTATTCCTGAACGTCGCGCAGTAGGATTGACGAGTACAGTGGCCAAGGCGTCTGCCGGGGCTGTTGATCACATGTCCGTCGGACGAGTTCCGAATCTCTCGCGCTTGATCGAACGCCTTCAAAGCGCAGGCATTTGGGTGTATGCGTTGGATGCCGAGGCCACCAAGGTCTATACGGAGCTGGATTTTCGGGGGCCTGTGGCACTGGTCTTCGGTGGGGAAGGGAAGGGGGTTCGTCCAGGGGTTCGTGACGCCTGCGATGATGCCGCCCATATTCCTATGCTGGGGAAAGTCGGTTCGCTTAACGTCTCGGCGTCTGCGGCTATCGTGCTGTATGAGGCGGTGCGGCAGCGTCGTGGCAGTGCGGGGAAGAAGTTGTGAAGCTGAGGCGAGGGCTTACCGGAGCTTTAGCATTTTCCCTTGAATGGCGGCCTTCAGCAGTTGGGCGGTATTGGAGACACGGATTTTCTTCATCATGTTGGCCCGATGCGCCTCGACCGTCTTGACGCTGATCTTTAACCGGTGGGCAATTTCCTTGTTCTTAAATCCGGTCCAGATCAACTCAAGGATTTCCTGTTCGCGGGTGGTGAGGGCTTCCGGACGTCGTTTGCGAGGAGGAAGGACCGAATCCGGTGCGGCTGCTTTGGTTCGACTTTTGGTGGTCTTGGCGACTGGCGACATGTACATCTAGCTCCACTTCGGGTAAAGGCAATTCATAGATTGAGGTTTGCGACCTCCCGCGCCAAAATTGCTCCCGGATTATACGCAGTGCTCTTGGTATTTGTAAATGGAAAGCGCCAGGAGCGGCTTTCTCGTTTTTGCCCTTATAGACCTAGGTCTGGATACGTATTCCTAGTGCGAGTATTCATGTCGGGGTCGTCCCCATGGTTTCAAGCATGTCCATGATGCCATACCTCATTGTGCTGTTGTTCGGCGCGGTGATCGGCAGTTTTTTGAACGTCTGCATCCACCGCTTGCCGCGGGAAGAGTCGGTCGCGTGGCCGGCCTCTCACTGCCCTTCATGCCGCCAGGCCATCGCGTTCTACGACAACATTCCGATCGTGAGTTATGTGGTCTTGCGGGGGCGATGCCGAGCTTGTCGTGCGCCGATCTCCATCCGGTATCCATTGGTGGAGGCGGCCAATGCGATCGGATATGTGTTGGTCTTTTGGATGTTTGGTTTCACCGCGGCGGCCTGTGCCTATGCGGTGCTGGTGTCTGCGCTCATCGTGGTGACAGGGACGGACCTCTCCCATACCATGATTCCGGATGCGGTCACGCTGCCGGGAATTGCGATCGGTCTGCTGAGCGCCGCCTTCATTCTCCCGATCGGTCTTGTCGATTCCCTGCTCGGCGTCATGTTGGCGGGAGGGATTCTGTGGTTCTTGGCCTGGATCAGTCCCTATGTGTTCGGGAAGGAAGGCATGGGGGGGGGAGATATCAAGCTCATGGCCATGGTCGGCGCTTTTCTCGGCTGGCAGCCGGTCTTGTTGGCCATTATGGTCGGATCCTTTCTGGGCTCCATTGTCGGTGTCGGGCTCATCGCCGCAGGGGTCATGCGGCGTGAGCAGTATATTCCCTTCGGACCCTTCCTGGCTGTGGGATCGATCCTCGCCTTGCTGTTTCACCAACCCCTCCTTGAGTGGTATTGGGCGCTGATGGACCTGCCACAGTAACCGCCTTTCAAGCGTTAGCCAGAGCCACTTTACAGGGATCAAAGATTTGCAAGCCTGTATCTGAATAGATGATCCACTGTATCTGATTCGGAACAGTTCATAACTGTCCACGCGCCATTCCCCTGCTCCGCGTCCCACGACTAGTTCTGGTTTTCGGCATATTTCGTCGACATCTCCAGCAGTTCTCGCCGTGTCTTGGCAAGGAACCAGGCAAGCGTGTCGAGACAGATATCGAGACGCGGAAGCGGCATAGAACTTGGAAATGCTCTACGCACTCGACGAAAGGAGCCGGTATGAACGAACGTGGAGGAAGTCTTGTGGAGCTGTGTACGGTGGTCGCCATAATCGCGATTGTGACGGGGGTGAGCTTGCCTGGTTGGGCGGCCCTCGTCGCCAAACAGCAACAGCGTACCGTGATCATGGAGATCGCATCTGAGTTACGTATGGCGCGACAACTGGCAATGGCGCGGCATGAGCGTATTCGAGTGGTGGTGAATGCGGAGCAGTCCGCATTACGTACCGAATGCCTCGACTGCGAAACGAGCCTGCTGCGACAGTATGATTTTGCGCGCAAAGGCATGGTGATTCAATCGATGACCACGAAACCAGAGATCATGTTTCAACCCAGCGGCCGGTCGGCCACGGCGACGACCATGGTGCTGATCGATGGTCGGCGCGCATCACACCAGGTGACGGTGAGTATCACTGGACGGGTGTCGTTGTCATGACACAATCCGGCGTGAGCTTCGTAACGCGACGATCTCCGTGGGCGAGTGCTGCGGGGTTTACCCTCGTTGAGAGCATGGTGGCGTTGGTGGTGCTGTCGATCGGAGTGATCGGCACGATCGGAATGTGCGAGTGGGCTGAGCGTGGTCTTCAACGTGGAGCGTTGACGACCACCGCATTGGCGCTGGTTGAATCACGATTGGAAGCCAAGCGGAGTGTGTCGTGGGAACGATTGCTGATGGACGACCTGGATCAAGACGGAATAGTCGAGTCTGTGATGCGCGACGATGGCATGCAGGATGACCAGACGAACGGTGACGGCATCTTCACCGCCAGTGTCACGCAATCCCATATTCGTTTGGTCTGGACCGTGGAACTGAATCGAGGCCACCAGCCGGCCGAGGCGAGTCTGGCGACCATCGAGGCGCGTGCGATCTTCCGAACCATGGGAGGGCAAGAGAAAGAGATTCGGGTGCGCACGATTCGGGCCAATCCTCGATATGTCGGCCTGCCGGTGCTGTCGTGAGAGGAGAACTGGTCGACGTTCCCGGGCTGTCCAAGCGAGTGAGCGTTGGATGGTGTTTCGGCTCTTCCGGGGTGAGTCTCATTGAACTGCTCATCGCGATGGCGATCAGCGGCGTGGCGATATCTGCTTCGATGCATCTCTTTTCAAGAGTCGGCGTTCGGTTGACCACGCAGCACGCAACGATGATAGCGAATCAGGATCTGCGCATCGGGCTGGATGTGTTGTGCAGTGAACTGCGTTTGGCTGGAGCCGGGCTGTTGGGTGGAGATTCGCCGTTCCTGAAAGCCGAGGCCGATGAGATCGAGTTCTTTGCCAACTTGAGTGGCGTCTCGACCACGTTGACTCAGGCGACGGAAGTCGGTCGGCAGGACCTTCCGGTCGAAGAGGGGGCCGGGTGGCCAAAGGGGAAGCATCTGCTGGTCTGCACGGCGATGCATTGTGCCTGGAATCAGTTGGCGGCCGACGGTCGGAAGCAAACCCTGACGCTGGCCACTCCGATGGCCGTACAGTTGCCGATGCGCAGCGCCGTGTTCCTGCTGAATCGAGTGCGCTACTACGTGAAGCGCCAAGACGATGGGACGATGCGGTTGATGCGTGACGTGGATGGTGGGGCGAGCACCCTGGTGAGCGATGTGGGCCGATTTGAGCTGCAATATCTAAATAATAACGGGACGATGACGACGGATGCGCGTGAGGTGGTGCGGGTGCGTGTGACGATACAGGTCGGACGCCAAGGATCGATGCTCAGGCGGGACGTTGCGATACGGATGTAATGGGGAAAGGAACGATACGATGAACACAAGCAGGGGGCGATCACGAATCCCGATACGGCAGGATGAACGAGGGGTGGCATTGCTAGCCGTCCTGATGGTGGTATTTCTGCTGACCCTGTTGGGGATGACGTCGATGCAGCTGGCAGGACAGGAGATCGTTGGTGCAAGTGCGTTACAGGAGGAGCGGCTCGCGCATCATGCGGCAGAAGCAGCGGTTGATGTGGTGATGGGATGGTTTCACGATCCCTCGCTGTTCTCCCAGGGCGTCGAGCCGACGTGGCTGGCGAAACGACAGGTGAACGCGCAGGGCGATCCGTCCTATTTCGACGCACAAGGCCGCGCACAGTTTGTCGGCACCGGCACCTCTCCCGACGTTGTGTTTGATGCAGCCAATCCTCAGCACGACCGACTGCTGAACGATCCTCAGACAGGATGGTTCAAATCGCTCAAAGGGCTCGCCAGGATTCTCAAGTTACGCGTCTACGGCGCGACGCGGCCGGGATTGCTCTGCACGGTGGAAGTGACGGCGGGAGCCGGCCACGCCTCGCGTGTGACGAAGACGTTATCCGTTGAATTCGGGGCCTATGCCGTTCCCGCGCTGCATGCGCCGATTCAGAGCGGCATGCTCGGAAGCGAGTCTGCGCAATCCCGATCCAACTCCGTGTTCGCCCATTGGGGCGACCTCGTGGTGCGCGGCGCGGCATATTTCCCGCGGCTTGAGGAGGTTCCGGTCAAAAGCGGGCTGGCGCCAATCACAGGGCAGGCCTATGTCGAAATGACGCATCGTGAGGATCGATGGCTCAACATCCGGCTCGGTGGCGCCGCATATTTCGCACAGCTTCCGGCAGAGGCGTGGTCGGGGATTCCACTGAGTCTCCACCCTCACCAAGATCCGGTTCCCGGCATTAAGGCGGACCAATGGGACTACGACACATTGAAGCGCATGGCCAAGCAGTTCGGGCAGTACTACGGCATGGACCGAGAAGGATTGCTGTATGCCGGCGGCCTGATTCAACCGGGACTAGGGCACCCTGCCGCAGAGGTGTTTGCCTCGCAGGGCCCCGGTGACCATCGGGGGTTGATCTTCGTCGATACGCTCGACGGAACGTCTCCACGACCGGATAATTTAGGGACGATCGTTCTTGATCAAGAGTATGCCGAGGGCATTTTCATTGTGAATGCCCATGTGCTCTGGAAGACAGGGGCATATGGAAAACCGGTTCCGGCTCTCAGTCCGCCGCCGGAAGGCCAGCAATCACTCGGGACCAGGGTTCCTGTTCAGTTGCACGGCATTCATCTTCAGGGAGTGCTGTATGTCGCGGGTGACGTTCGGTATGCAGGGCATCTCAAGGTCTACGGCGGAGTGGTGGCACAAGGGGCGATCGTCGACGGCACGAACGGATCGGGAATGTTGGAGGTGTGGTACAACCACGACCTTCGCGAAGGTCTCGTGCAAGGCATGCCACTAGTGTTTGTGGCGCCTGGAAGCTGGCAATCCAAAACTTGAAGTTCAAGCTGTTCGGTTGACGCGGTCATGCTGCCGTCCTGTAGGTCAACGCAGACGAAGTAGACGAACCATATCCACGGCATTCAGAAAGGAACAGGTCCCCATGAGTCGTGCCATGCGTGCCACGGTACCGGCTAGCGAGTCTGTGCAGGCTCCGAGATATTCAGCTGTCAACCCCTACCAGCAGCTCGTCGAGCAGGGTTTTCTGCAGCAGGAAGAGCTGGTGCTTGCCACGTCCGAAGCCGTTCGAAAGCGGCTCGACTTGGCCACTGTGCTCATGGAGCGGTATCGGATTCCCAAACCGGCGATCGGTGCTGCGCTGGCGGAATTCTATCGCTGCCCGTTTCTCGCCTATGACGAGCGCACGGTCATGGAGCGAGAGTTGGTCAAGGATCTCAGCCTGGATTATCTTCGGATGAATCATTGGGTTCCGCTGAGGCGGCATGGCAACGGAGTCGAAATCCTGATCGACGACCCGCACAATCCTGACAAGCTTTTCGATGTGCGGCGAGCGTTTCCAGGGCAGGCCCTGTCCTATCGCGTCGGACTCCGCTGCGATATCGAACGATTGTTGAGTGTCGTTCAGGGGCGGGAATCAGGCGATGCGATCTCCGACATCCTTGGAGAGTTGGTCAGTGAAGCCCAGGTAGAGGAACAACAAAATGCCTCGATTGCTGCAATCACGGAAAACGATTCGGCCATCGTCCGCCTCGCCAACCAGATCATTACAGACGCCTATCGTCGCGGGGCCTCGGATATTCACATCGAGCCCTATGCCGACCGAAAGGAAACCGCAGTACGTTTCCGCGTCGACGGGACCTGCTTTACCTATATGAAGATTCCGGCGGCCTATCGCCGTGCCATCGTCTCTCGCCTGAAGATTATGGCCAATTTGGATATTGCCGAGCGGCGGAAGCCGCAGGATGGGAAAATCCGGTTTAAGCTGAGCACCGGGCAAGAGATCGAACTGCGTGTCGCCACCCTTCCCACGTCGGGCTTTAATGAAGATGTGGTGATTCGCTTGCTGACCGCCAACGGGCCTCGTCGGCTGGAAGAGCTTGAATTCAGTGACCGAACTCGCCGGCTTGTGGGAGAGTTAGCTCAAAAACCGCATGGCATCGTCCTATGCGCCGGTCCGACCGGCTCAGGAAAAACGACGACCTTGCACGCCATTTTGGCTTCGATCAATACCGATGAACGAAAGATCTGGACAGCAGAAGATCCTATCGAAATCACGCAGGATGGATTGCGGCAGGTGCAAGTTCATCCCAAGATCGGTCTGACCTTTGCCACGACCATGAGGGCCTTCCTGCGGGCGGATCCGGACGTGATTATGATCGGAGAAATGCGCGACAAGGAGACGGCGGATATCGCCATTGAAGCGTCGCTGACCGGCCATCTCGTCTTCAGCACCATCCATACGAATAGCGCCGTGGAGACCGTCGTGCGATTGCTCGATCTGGGGTGTGACCCGTTCAATTTTTCAGATGCCATGGTGGGCGTGTTGGCGATGCGTTTGTGCAAGCGCATCTGTCCCAGCTGTCGGGAGGCCTACCACCCCACTCGCCGTGAATATGATGAGCTGGTGCAGACCTTTGGGGTGATGGAGTGGGAGCATCTGCAACTCGCGTACGATCCTGAATTCACACTGTATCGTGGTCAGGGGTGTGACGCGTGTAATCAAACCGGTTACCGTGGACGAGTCCCCATCCATGAGCTGATGGTGGTGTCTGATGCCATGAAAGCGCTGATTCAGGCCAGGGCGCGCACCGGAGAGCTGTTGACGCTCGCGAAGAACGAAGGCATGAGGACATTGGTGCAAGACGGCATCGAAAAAATCCTTCAAGGCTTGACCACCTATAAACAAGTGCGGGCAGTGGCGATCAAATAACGGCGTCGCATCCGTATCTCGGCTGTCCCGCTGCTCGCCTCGTCGTGGTTCTCTCCATTAAGCGCAGTTCCTGCCCGTAGGAATGTTCGCGAGTGAGTCCCCAGCCACTGCCTGTTCGACCCGCATCTCACCTCGGGGTTTGATGTTCCTGTCGCGCCAGCCTCAAGGACCAGGTTGAGACGTCGTTACGTTTCACGAATGACGTAATCCTTGCCTGTCGTTCTGGATAAAAAACGCCAGAAATCCGACAAAAATTGTCATCGGTGTGATCCTAGAACGCTCGGAATTGTACGCTCTTTATGATGAACGGACTTGAAATATCAATCTGTTAGCCCGCGATTCGAGGAGGAAATCATCGGCATGGCACTTGCTCATCTGGCTGTTGCCATGTGTGTCTCTAACCATCATCGATGGTCCTCCGCTGTCCGCTGTCGGAAGGGTTTCACCCTGATCGAGGTGATGATTGCGGTTGCGATTGTCGGCATCCTGGCGATGGTGGCCATCCCCAACTACCTACAATGGAAAGCGCGCTACCAGCTGAAGCAAGCCACAACGGAATTGGCCGGCAGTCTGAACCTGGCTCGTATGGCGGCGATGAATCGGAACCTTGCCGTCACTGTGACCTTGGCCCTCGTGTCCGGCAAGGTGAATGTCGATTTCGGGGGCGCGTTAACGCCTGTGGTGTTGCCGCAGACCGTCGTCGCCTTCACGGGTGGTCCGACGGTTCAATTTACTCAGCAGGGGTTGAGCGGATCGGCTGCGAATGTACCGCTCACGCTGGTGTCTCAACAGGGCATGATCTATTCCGTGCTCGTCACTCCGTCAGGCAAGGTGAACTGGTGTGCTCACGCGACGTGCCCGTAGAGACCAAATGAAACAGGTGATGGCGCCACATAGCTCGGTAAGGCTAATCGCGACCCTGCAGCAGGGTTTTACGCTGTTGGAAGTGATGGTGGCGGCGGGTGTGCTGTCGGTCGGACTGCTGGGATTGGCTGGTCTCTCAGGGATGTCGCTGGGAAAGAATGTCGATGCCAACGACCTGTCGCGCGTCACAAATCTCGCCGCCGATATGGCAGAGCGGATTCAAAACAACCGGCAACGTGTCTTGGATTACCACAATACCAACACTGCTGCGGCCTGCGCACAGAGCGCGAGTACGCAACGCATGGCCTTGGGTGATTGCGTGCAATGGCAAGCGCTCATGGCTGGTTCCGGTCTGCAGGGTGCCGCTGGGCTAGTCACCGCAACCCGTCTCGATCCGGATCCCACGGCCAATCCGGTCACGATGAACCGTTTCCTGGTTACCGTTACGGTGAGTTGGCAGACCCGGCAGTCGGATGTGAGCACGGTTCGGACCAAGACCGCGGTATTTACGACGATGGTCGCGCCGGAATAGGCGCAGCGTGGGGCATGACTATGTCTAGACTCGAATCGAACCAGCAGGGCTTTACGCTAGTCGAGCTGATGGCAGCTGTCTTAATCACGGTGGTCATCGTGACGGCGACGATGACCACGGTGGTCACCTCGAATCGTGCCAACATCGTCAATACGCAGGTGGCGGATACGCAGCAGAACGTTCGATTGGCCATCGACTTGATCGGTCGAGATATCAAGTTGGCCGGCTACAACTATAACGCCACCGATCCATCCACGAGATCGGTGGGCGCATGCAATGCCACCATCGGCGCCATCGTCAAGCCGGTGGGACTGCTCCCTCAGGACCAAACGCCGACCGGCGCCGATACCGGACCAGATGCGGTGTCGATGGTGCTGCCGGTGAATACTGCGGGATGGACGCTGACGGCGGCGGTCGGGGGAACGCCGAACAATCGAACGTACGACAACGCCATTAGCCTGTCTGGGGCCGCCATTACCGAGATGGTGGCGCAGGGTCTTGTCGTGGGATCCACGATTTCCATCGGAGGGGCATTGTCAAAAACGGTGCAGGTCGTCAACGCGACTTCACTTGGGTTCGGTACTGGAAACTTCGTTGATGGACAATTTCCGATCGGGACGCCTGTGTATTTGATGCAGTGTGTGCGGTATCAAGTCGTGGCGAATACGCCGGCCACCTGCGGAAGTAATACCCCCTGCCTGGTACGCAACAATGTGCCTCTTGTCGACGGTGTAGAAGACTTACAGGTCACCTACGCCTGTGACGGGTGTAATCAGGCCGCTCCCAATCCCTTGTTTCCTGACGGGGTCGTAGATGATCACGATGCATCCTCATCTTCGGGTTTCCCGACGTTCACGCAGGGAGATTTTGTCTCCAACAGCGCATGGGCGATTACGCCATGGACGCCGGATAAAATCAGAATGGCGCAAGTCAGCTTGGTTGTCAGACCGGTGAACGCGGATGACGGCCTTGATGAGAAGGGAAGCAAAGCCGTCAACACCATGGGCCCTGTGATCGTCGGTGACCATAATCCATCGACGGATTCAACCTATGACGCCAGCGTCTATCAGCAACAACGTCGGCGAGTGATGATCCGCACGATTCAGCCGAGAAACCTGTAATGAGAGACGCTGTGATGAATCTGCGACCGGGCACGACCCATGCGGGGCACGAGCAAAAAACTACCGGGGTGAAGAATCAGCGGGGCATCGCGTTGCTCACGGTGATGTTGATGTTGTTGATTCTCACCATACTCGGCATCGCCTCCATTACCGTGACCAGCATGGAGAATCGGATGGCGGGATTTTTTCGCAGTACGGAAGCGGTGGTGGCGGCAGCGGATTCATGCGAAGGCCTCGCCGTCAATATCATTCAGCAAACGCTATCGCCTCCAGGAGTGCTCCCGGCCTCGTTCGTCGCGCCGACTGGTCCGGTTCCAGCGGCGAATGCGAGCACGCTCTACGCCGAGATATATGCCTACGACCTTCCGTCGCCGGCTCCGGCAAATACACCCGCCGTGAATTTTGCTGATTCTGCGAATGCGGACCCGAACTTTGTCATGACGAATCTGCCCGGGTTCACCATCAACGGCGATATCGATCTTCTCTATACACATGCGAAAAGTGCGCAAGGAACTGGGACGCCGGCAACCGAGCATGTCTATCGCATTACCTGTGTGGCCAGCAATGCGGCGACCGGTTCCAATAGCACAGTCACGTCGGTGTATGGGTGTTTGGACGGCGACACATGTGTGAAGAAAATCAACTGAGGGGGAGCGTATGGCGATGAAGCGCACACTCATCATCGGGGCACTCGGCGTAGTGGTACTGGTGCTGGCCTCTATGCCATCCCTCAGTTTGGCACAGACCGACATCACCATGCCGTTTTCAACGGTCGGGTTTCAGTCCGGCGTGATCGATGAGGTGCAGGGATCGACGATTCGGATCGACGGTCGGAGCTATGTGTTGAAGTCCATGGTGGTGGTGGTGAATCACGAAGGAGAACTACTTGAACTCGAGCGGATCATTCCGACCTCGCTCGTCAAGTTTCATCTCAAAGAAGGCCACATTGACAAAATGGTGGTCATGTTACCGCAATAGAGCATGAAAGGTCTTGTCTCAACTCGTAGCCGGAAATTGTCGGCTGTTGTCCTGCTTGAGATAAGGAGGAAGAACGCATGAATCGACGAACCCTTGTTGCTGTGATGCTGGTGGCCGGAAGCCTGAGTGCTGCCCTGCTGAGACCCGGGGATGCAGCAGCGGTCGTTTCCAATGCCGACTACACCGCCGTACCGGCCTTCGTGTCGAATGCGACCACACCTAATATCATTGTCGTGATGGACAATTCAGGCAGCATGAGCAATCGAGCCTGTGAATCGACGTCGTGCGGAACATTGGCGGATGGCAGTACCTCAACGACAACGACATGGACCAACACTACACGATACTCCGGGTACTTTGATTCGTTGCGCTGTTATGTCTATGACACGACTGATGTTCGGTTCGAAAATGGGACCGGCAAGGCGACAGTGGCTACCGCCTGTCCGGATACGGAGTGGGATGGGAATTTCCTAAACTGGGCCACCTTGCGCCGCTTCGACGCGGTAAAGCGCGCGATGATCGGCGGAGACTGTTTCAGTGCTAGGGCGACGGATGGAACGTGCCCAAGCAGCGGGACGCCGGCTCTGAAAACCGTTCGTGCGCAGGCACAAGGGGTGAATACGGAACGCGCTGACGTCAACTATGGCGGCGGTACCGGCGCGAACACCTATGTGGGACGAATACCATCAGCCGACAGAGGGAGTAATCCAGCAACGATTTCGATTGGTGTGGACAGCGCATATTTCTGCGTCGATAACGATACGTCCTTCAATAACAACTGCGGCGATTCATTCAGTGTTCGTAAATACGAATTGAAAGTCGGGTATTCGACCGAACCGACCGGTGTTGTTCAGCAAATCGGAAGCAAAGCACGGTTCGGGTTAGTGGAGTTTAAGTCCAGCAGTGAAGGCGCGCGCATGCTGGTCGGGGCCGGGTCGCGCCAGTCTATCGATTGGTCAGGAACTGGAGTTGAAACATTCACGACGAACACAGCCGCCATGGTCGATGCGGTCCAGGAGTCATATCCCTCGACCTGGACTCCTCTCAGTGAGGCGTTGTATGAAACGGCCCGCTATGTCGCGCAGATCCAATCCACCTTCGCGACCGGCTATGTCTATCCGATTGCGTTCTCGGGAGGGATTTCGAATGGCGTCAATTTTGCCACGAACGGCGCTGGATCCATTGGAACGAGTGAAGTAACGGCATTGGTCGGCTCTGAAACTTGTCCGGCAGGATACATCACAAATGCCTGCGGCCGCGATCCATATTTTTTTGGACAAAACCATACGCCGCCCTGGTCCGCGAGTTCTCAGGTCGTGGCCTGTTGCCGAACGTTTGTGATTGTGTTTACAGACGGCGAACCGACCCAAGACCAGAATATTCCGACGGGACTCCAGGACTACGCGCATACTCACCATGGGCAGCATTGCAATGGGAGTGATAGCGCAGCGCCTCCGCGCCCGATTAATGGAACGTGCAATACGAATGCGGCGACGCCGTTCAGCGATTTGCTCGCCGAGCACAAGACCGACTATGCCGACAGCGGCAGCCACTATTTGGATGATGTGGCCTATTGGGCTCATACGAGCGATCTGCGCCCTTGTAGTGGTACGAGTGATGGTACGATCGCAGGGTTAGGGGTGACCGGGCACTGCATCGCCGGCACTCAGAGCCTGACGGTGTACTCATTCTTCGCCTTTGGAAACATAAATGGCCGAGGGATTCTGGCTCAAACCGCTCGGTTGGGCGGATTCGAGGATTCGAACGGAGACGGTATTCCGCAAACCAGCGAGTGGGACAAGGAGAACAATCTCACTGGGGCGGCAACGCCAGACGGCATTCCGGATGCTTATTTTGAATCCTCCAATGTGGATGACCTGCAGGATAAGCTCCTGGCAACGATCGCGAGTATTCTCAGGCGGAGCGCTTCGGGTTCGTCCGTCTCCGTGCTGGCGACGGCCTCGACCGGCGAAGGCGCGTTGTACCAATCCTATTTCTATCCCAGCACGATCGAACCCTCCACGCTCAGTGACGTGAAATGGACGGGCTATACGCAGGCCCTGTTCATCGATACCTTCGGCAATACCCGTGAGGATACAAATCAAGATGGTCGTCTCGACTACAAGGTCGACAAGATCATCAAGACGCGCTTTGATTCGGTATCGAATTCCGTAAAAGTCGATAAATATGTCGATAGCGACGGAGACGGGTTGCCGAACGACCAAAATGGCGACAACCAAGTGACGGTGGCCGACTGCAATCCCTGCGGGCAATTGTTGAGCGACATCCTTCCAATCTGGGAAGCCGGTAAACGGCTGGCTTTGAAGGATTCCTCAACTCGTACCATCCTCACCTGGGTCGACTCGGATCATGACGGGGTGGTTGATTCCGGTGAGCAGATGGCATTTTCAACGACGAACGAGACGACCCTTCGACCATATCTTCGCGCGACGTCGAGTGCCGAGGGAACCAAGATCATTAATTTTGTGCGCGGTTGTGATCCGGCCACTTGTCTGGAACAAGCTGGAACTAGGGATCGCCGTCTCCAGGTTCCGGCCGGGAGCGGAACGTTAAAAGTCTGGAAACTGGGGGATGTGATTCACTCGACCCCGACCGTTGTGGCAGGGCCCAGGGATCGCCATGACGCAATCTACGGAGATCAGAGTTATTCGGCGTTTCTCCAGAAGTGGTACAACCGCAGACAGGTGGCGTATGTCGGGGGAAACGACGGGATGCTGCATGCGTTCAACGCCGGCTATTACCACCCCGGCGACGATGTGAGTGCCTCCGCTCCCGCGAATACGACTGAACACGGCTGGTTCACCACGGCTCCGTCGGACAATTCCAGCGGAGCCCCATTGGGGGATGAGTTGTGGGGGTTTGTGCCCTATGAACTCCTTCCGCAGCTTGAGTTTTTAAGCCGTGCCGACTACCAACATGCCTACTATGTCGACCTGCCGCTCAAAGTGGCGGATGTGCGGATCTTCACTGCGGATACCGATCATCCCAACGGATGGGGCACGATCTTGATCGGCGGATTCAGAATGGGTGGGAGTTGCGGCGCCTGTGTGGCCGGGACCGGTGCGCCCCCGATGACGGTCAATGTCAGCGGAACGGATTACACCTTCTATAGTTCGTATTTTGCGATGGATATCACCAATCCGGATGCCCCAAAACTGCTCTGGTCATTCAGCAGTCCGAATTTGGGGCTCACGACCAGTGTGCCGGCCGTGGTCCGCGTGAATCCAGCCGCCGACGCGAAGGCGAGTAATACGAATGCGAAGTGGCATATGGTGGTCGGGTCTGGCCCGACTGGGTATGACGCCAGCGTGGCGCAAGCCGCAAAGATCTTTGTTATCGATCTCGCCACAGGACCAGGTAGCAGCAATAGCCTAGTGACAACGTATACGGTGGGGTCCTGGAATTCCTATCTTGGGGATATGACGGCATTCGATCGAGACCTCGATTATCGTCATGACGTGGTCTATTTCGGGCGCGTGATCAATGATGGTGCTCTGCCCTGGCGTGGGAAGATGTATCGTTTGACCATGGGAGCCGGGGGAGTCACGGCAAAGTTCGGCACGGTCACCAATCCTGCTCAGTGGGGCATTGCGTCAGGAGGTGGCCGCGTGCCCACCGAGATGTTGGATACGTTTGTGTCCGGGGCGGAGATGGGTCCGGTTGCGACTGCCCCATCCGTTACGGTTGACGATGCCGCCAATGTGTGGGTTTTTGCGGGCAGCGGGCGATATTACAGCAAGTCCGATAAGACGGATGTGTCGACCCAGTACTTCGTTGGGTTAAAAGACTCGGTGCTCAATGCCGGGTGCAATCAATCGGCCGGTCCGCTTAACTGCATGGTCAATGATCTCGTGGATGTCTCGAATGCCACGGTCTGTGTGGTCGGGATCGGCGATTGCGGGCAGGCAAGCGGCACCAATCAGGTGTCCGGGGTCACTGGCGCGACGACCTTTACCGGGTTGATCGGACTGGTGCAGAGCAAGGACGGATGGGTAACTAAGTTAGTCGAACCGGCCAACCCACCGTCGCAGCCGGTTCCATACGGCATCGGTGAACGGGCGGTGAGTAGTCCGACGGTATTCGGAGGGGTGGTATTTTTTCCCACCTTTATCCCGACGAATGACATCTGCGTTTCTTCCGGAACAAGCCGACTCTGGGCACTCTTCTATAAGACAGGGAGTGCGTATCAAGAGCCGATCATCGGAACCGCTGCGTCCGGTGCGAACCAAACAGTCAATAAGTTCGGCTCATTGGGAGAAGGATTGGCGTTCGGTATCGTCGTGCACATGGGCTCAGGACGCGACGGCGGTAGTCCGTTCGGCCTCCTCATCAACATGAGCCAAGGAAACTTCGGCGACTGTGCGACTTGCGGGTTCGGTGGAGGATCGCCCGGAGGTCTTCCGAGTTCGAATATCGGTGCCAATGTTGCGATCGATCCACGGAGCCGGTACTTTTCATGGACCAACATGTGACGACAGCCTTAGGGCACGCAATACACGGGAGGGTGGGGGAACTCCGTTCTCTTGCCTTCCCCCAGGCGACTTCTCTTGGCTGTGCAGCCGTTGTGGTGCTTGCCTGCTGGGGTTGTTCAGCTTCTTCCCAGGATGGGGCGGTGTCCGGAGTCGGCACGAACAATAACCACCCCCCGACAGTTCGCCTCGTGACCCTTGTTCCCAATCCTCTCCTATTGGCCGGGCCGATCACTGCTCATGTTGCCGCCGACGACCCCGACGGTACCGAGCCTACCAAACGATTTCAGTGGCTCGTCAACGGAGCGCCGTTACTGGGTGCGACGGGGCCGGAGCTTCAGGCGGATCATGTGAAACGTGGCGATATGGTTGCGCTTGAAGTGGTGGCGTTTGATGGCCAACTAGAGAGTGCTCCGTATCGTACTGAGCCGGTCACGGTTGTAAATACGCCTCCGCTCGTCTCGCATGTGGCGATCGAGACAGATTCGGCTGGAACGGGGAGTCGGGTCCTTGCCAAAGTCGAGGCTCTGGATCCCGATCATGATGACATCCGATATCTGTATCGCTGGTGGCGTAACGACAAGCAGGTGAAGGAGGGCGAGGAAGGCTTCCTGGACACGGCCGGGTTCGGGCGAAAAGATATTGTAGCGGTTGAAGTGATCGCGCGGGATCAGGATGAGGCGGCCGCGCCGGCTCGGTCGGTGCCGATTGTCTTGGGCAATTCACCGCCGCAGATCGTATCGAGTCCGGCGGCGCTGACGAATAGGGAGCGCTATGAGTACGTCGTCCAGGCTCAGGATGTCGATGGCGATAGCGTGAGTTATGGGCTAGAGACGGCACCGCCAGGGATGATGATCGACAAGACGACGGGGCACGTGACCTGGAAAGTGACGCCAGGTGTCGCGGGGACTCATCGCGTGAAGATTATGGCGGAAGACGGGCAGGGCGGTACGGCGTGGCAAGAGTTCGAGTTGTCGATTCCCTCCACGGCACAATCACCAGCGTCTTCCCCGCCTCAAGGCTAACCGGTTGCCAGGGGCCTCCTTATTTTCTCGCATGACTCCTTCGATCTTGTTCCTGCCTTTCCCGGTTTGTTAGAATCTCCCTATCGTCCTGGCGGAAGGAGTTTTCGACACCGGCGTGCGCAAGATCAAACTACGGGAAGGCACGAATACCGCAGCCCTTTTTGGGCACCACGATCGACACCTCAAACTGATTGAGGAAGAGTTCGGAGTGCGATGCTCGGCGCGGGGTGAAGAAGTCACGGTGGAGGGGACTCCTGACACCGTGAAGCAGGCCGAACGGGTGCTCAATGAACTCGCCTCGTTGACGAATGAAGGCTACGATCTCAGGTCGGACGATGTCACCCACGCGCTGACCGCACTCCGTCATAACCACGACGCCTCTCTCAAAGATCTGCTGTTTAGCGCCTCTCCCATCGTTACGAAGAAGCGATTCATTGTTCCCAAAACACCGACTCAGAAATATTACCTCGACGCGATCGAAAAACACGACATTGTAATCGGTATTGGCCCGGCGGGTACGGGCAAGACGTATTTGGCGATGGCCATGGCGGTCAGTGCGCTCATGAAAAAGGATGTCAGCCGCATCATCCTCGCGCGGCCGGCCGTGGAAGCCGGAGAGAAGCTGGGATATTTACCCGGGGACATGTATGCCAAGGTCAATCCGTACCTCCGGCCGCTGTATGACGCCTTGTTCGATATGATGGATATGGAGCGGGCCAATCGTCTGATTGAGCGCGGGGATATCGAGATTGCACCGCTCGCCTTTATGCGGGGCCGCACACTGAATGATTCATTTGTGATCTTGGATGAAGCGCAGAATGCGACTGCGGAACAAATGAAAATGTTCCTCACGCGCTTAGGTTTTCATTCGAAGGCCGTCGTGACGGGGGATATCACGCAGATCGACTTGCCTTCCGATCGAGTGTCGGGCCTCATCGAGGTACGCGACATCCTGCAGGACATTGCCGGCATCGAGTTTGTCTACTTCGATGAGCGCGATGTCGTGCGGCACCGCCTCGTTCAGGAAATCATCAAAGCCTACGATCGCCATTCAGTGAACCCTGCGAATCCTGCCTCGCCGCGAAAAGGCGAGTCTCAGGCGAAGAACCATCATTCGGGTCCTAAGTCTGCGCGCCCCACATCTCCTGCTACAGATTCCTGGGGTCAGTCGCATTAATGCCGGTTGTCATCGGCATGCGGCTGACGAGGTGGCAACTCCGCCTCGATATCCTTAACAGACTCGCCACGCATGTCTTGCATTCAGTGGGCGAAGCCGAGGCGCTGCTCAGCCTTGAAATTGTCGGCGATACCCGAATGCGACGTCTCAATCACACGTTTCGTCATCATGACAAGACGACGGATGTGCTGGCCTTTGCGACCAGGGAGGGGCCTGGGCCGCCCTCCACTCTGCTCGGGGACGTCGTGATTTCGCTGCCGCAAGCCGTTCGTCAGGCTCGTCGCCATCAACAGGGCATTGATCATGAACTAGTGGTGCTCCTGATTCATGGGATTCTGCATTTGTGTGGATATGATCATGAACGTGGCGAAGCGGAGGCGCGACGAATGGGCCGGCGTGAAAGGGCTGTGCTTCGCGATGTTGGTCCGGTTCCGCGGCTATTGGTGTCACGCGAATCGGATCGGGTAGGATAAATGATGTTGAGCGCAGCGTCTGGTGATCCCTAGACCGGATCGTTCATAACGAGTGCGGGCCAGGCAGAGAGAGGATGAGGTGTGCGGTGGGTTGGCTTCAGAAACTGAGCGAGGGGCTCTCAAAAACGCGTGATGCGGTCACGGGGCAACTGGACCGACTGCTCGGGCGGGCGGCCGACCCGGCGCTGCTGGATGATCTGGAGGTGGCGCTGATCAGCGCCGACCTGGGGATGCCGGTCGTTGAACGTGTCATGGGGCAGTTACGGGCGCAGATGCGGGGCGGCAATTTCTCTTCCCCTGAGAAAGTGCGGGAGCTCCTGCGGCAAGCCGTGCTGGACATTCTTCTCCCGACACAATCTGCTTCCATGGAGCAACTGGTCGGGCAGGGGCCACGCCCGTTTGTGATTCTCGCCGTAGGAGTCAACGGTGTCGGCAAGACCACGACGGTGGCAAAGCTGACACAACGGTTTCGTCAACAGGGGAAAACCCCTTTGCTGGTGGCCGGCGACACCTTCCGGGCGGCGGCGATCGACCAATTGCAGGTATGGGCGGACCGTATTGAAGTCGATGTGATTCGCCATCGACCGGGTGCTGATCCGGCTGCCGTCGCCTATGATGGGATGACTGCCGCGAAAGCGCGTGGGTCAGACGTCGTACTGATCGATACCGCCGGTCGGTTGCATACGAAAACCAATCTCATGGACGAATTGCGGAAGATCAAACGCGTCGTCGCCCAAGAGTGCCCCGGGGCGCCCCATGAGGTGCTGTTAGTGTTGGACGCGACGGTCGGCCAGAATGCCATTTCCCAAGCGAGACAATTCCACGAGGCGGTGGGGATAACCGGAATCGCCCTGACCAAGCTGGATGGAACGGCCCGTGGCGGTATCGTGGTGGCCATTGCCGACACCTTCAAGATTCCGGTCCGGTTGATCGGAGTCGGAGAATCCGTCGACGACCTCCAGGACTTTGACGCCAAGGCGTTCGTCGACGCGTTGTTCTAGTCTCTCGTGACGGACGGCGGTCCGGCGGTCACGTCAGGCAGTTTCACTCAATTTCTTCTCATCCTGCCGAGCCCATGCTAGGCTCTTTCTGGCGGGCATGCTCTTCTTGTATGCCTATCGCCATTGGCAATTACGCAGGGGCGGGACAAGACTATGAGCACGTTATTAGTGATCGATGATGATCGGTTGCACTGCGACTTGCTGCAGATGGCCCTGGCGCGTCACGGGTATGAGGTCAGTATTGCGACCAGCGGGCGTGAGGGCGTCGCGTTATTTCGGCAGCTGCGTCCGCTCGTGACGCTGCTCGATTTGCGGATGCCGGAAATGGACGGCCTGGCGGTCCTCAAGGAAATCCGGACGCAGGACCCTCGCGCAGGCGTCATTATTGTGGGTGGCGGCGCCACCGAGGAGTTGGAGAATCGAGCGCGTGAGTTGCGCGTGACGGATTTTCTGCGGAAGGGGTTGTCGTTGGATGTGCTGATCGGTGCGGTGCACCGAGTGGCGCAGCAGGCCAGGCGACAGGCCGCATCCGCGCAGTCCTGCGTCGGCGATGAGGCGGAGCAGCCTCCGGATGAGCAGATCCTTGTGGTCGATGACGACGTGATGGCCCGCGATCTTCTGGTACGGTTTCTCAGCCTGCGTGGGTATCGCGTTCGTGCAGCGAAAGATGGCCGGGACGCGTTGCGGCTGATCGAAGAATCGGCGCCCGACCTGCTCATTCTGGATCTTGTCATGCCGGAGATGAATGGTGTGGACGTGTTGCGAGCGCTGGCCGCGCGAGACTATGCCGGCAGGACAATCATTTTGAGCGGACATCAGAACGATCCTTTGCTGGCGGAGGCCTGGGCGTTAGGCCCGCAAGAGGTGTTGGACAAGCCCATTGATTTGGAGCGGGCCTTGATGGCTATCCAGCTTGTGATGGTCTGCCGGGAGTGTTAATCTTCATCGTCCACCTCGGGGTGCCGGTGAAGGGTGAATTGTTTGCATCGCCTCATCCGTTTTAGTCTGTTCGCAGGTTGTCTCCTCTCTGCGCCTGCAATCGCTGAGCTCGCACCCCACTCTCCGACAATTGAGCACCATCGGCTTACGCTTGAGGTGCGGCCTGACTCCCATCAATTGATCGCGACGGATCGACTGACCGTGGCCGGGGGGTACCCCGGGCGAGAACTGGCGTTTTCCCTCGCGCCGACTCTTCGCGTGGAACGGGTCGAGGATCTCACTCACTGTCAGGAGCCCTGTGACTCCGCCCCAGCTGTGGTATTCGGGAGGGGTGAGGCACCTGGCCGGCCGGATCTGCAGCGCATAATTCTGACGCACCCACCCGCGACCCAGGCGGATGGATCGATACGGCTGAAATTTATCTATCAGGGTACGATCGATGATCCTCCGCGAGATCCCCGCAACTTGCGGTTTGTGACTCCGAGTGAGACGGCTGGCCACATCGGTCCGGAAGGGGTGTATCTCAGCAGCGAAAGCCAGTGGTACCCAGACCTCGAAGAGTCGTTGGCCACCTATGACGTGACCGTCATGCTGCCTGACGGGTGGGCTGCCGTGACTCAGGGGACGGTTCAATCTGATCCCTCGCGGTGGGTCGTATCGATGAAGAGTGAAGCGCTGACGCTGGTGGCCAACCGCTTTGTGATCAAGACCCGCGCGTGGACGGCGCAATCCGGGCAGGCGATTCGATTGGCCACGTATCTGTTTCCGGATAACGCCGCGCTGGCCGACGAGTATCTCGATGCATCGGCCAGATATCTCGACGCCTATATCCCGCTGCTTGGCGCCTACCCGTTTTCACAATTTGCCGTCGTCGAAAATTTCTTCTCGAGTGGACTGGGTATGCCGTCCTTTACGTTGCTGGGGGGCGGGGTGATCAAGCGCCGTTACTCGCAGCCATACGCGTTGGGTCACGAAATCGTGCATTCCTGGATCGGCAACGGGGTGTTCAACCGGGTGAGTCAGGGCAATTGGGTCGAAGGGCTGACGACCTATCTGTCCAATTATTATTATCACGAACTCATCGGCGACGAGGTTCAGGCCCGCGAACAACGACGGTTGATGTTGTTGGGGTATTCCGTCTACGTGCGTCCGGGCGAGGGGTATCCGCTCAGGAAATTTGCCCAGAAACGCGACGAAAAAGACAATGCCATCGGGTATCAGAAATCCGCGATGGTCTTTCATGCGCTCAGACAGGAAGTGGGGGATACGGTTTTTTGGCGGGCATTGAAGCGCATACCGGCGGAGTACCTCGGTGCGGTTGCCGATTGGAGTGACCTGGAGCGAACCTTTCAGGAAGAGGCGGGCCGGGATCTCCGATGGTTTTTTGCCCAGTGGGTGGAGCGCGCCGGTGCGCCGGAACTCGTCTTGTCCGGCCTCCGCGTGCAGAATCCCCCCGGCTCCTCCGGGCCGGGGAGCGCAGTCGAGGCGACGATACATATTGCCCAGGGAGACACCCCCTATCGGGTTCCGGTCGAGTTGGAGTTTGTTTTGAGCGAGGGGCGCACTCAGCGCGTCCGCATTCAGGTGATCGACAGGCACCATGATGTGGTCGTGTCTCTTCCAGAACGGCCGTCGGCCGTCCGGTTGGATCCAGGCTATCATCTGTTTCGTCGCGTGGCGCGGAGCGAGATGGCTCCCATGTTGAATCTCTATGTGACGGATGCACGGCGCACGGTCGTGCTGCCCACGGCTGTTTCTTCCGGGCAGCCGGACACGTTCGGCGACATTGTTCAACGTATTGTCGCTCAAGAGGCGGCCAAGCCGGCCGCTCAACGCACGATTTTGCTCCAGCCGGGGGATTTCAGCAGGGCTCTACCGGCGGGATCGCTCTTGCTGTTGGGTGATCCGCGCGAGCATCCGGCGGCGACAGAAGCGTTGCGGTATTGCGGCGATCGTCTGCGTTTCATCGAGGGCGGGTTTACGGTGGATGGCAAGACATTTGAAGGAGCCGCCAAGGCGCTCTTGCTGTCCTGTCGGCGTGACGACCACCCGGGCAGCGTGGTGACCTTGCTCTACGGGGTGACGCCGCAGGCGCTGGCACGCGTGTCCCGGCTCTTGTTTTTTTACGGGTGGCAGAGTTATGTGGTGTTTCACGATGGGGCCGTGGTGACACGGGGAGAGTGGGAGGATACGATGAGTGCAGAGGTGCGAAGTGAAACACGTTAAGACGTTCATGTTGGGGATGCTGACACTCACGTTGTATGTCGCTTCAACCGTTCCGGCGGGAGCGGCTGCGCCGAAGTTGCCCCCAACCTCGGTAAAACCGACGCCGTCGGCCGAGCGGCATCTGACGAATATTCGGCAACTCACATTCGGACGACAGAATGCCGAGGCCTATTTTTCGTTCAGCGGCAACAAACTCATTTTTCAATCCACGAATAATTGGATGAAGGATACGTTTGCCGCCGCGATGAAACCGGCCGACCAGCCGCTCGGCTGTTACCAAATGTACGTCATGGATCTTGGGAGCGAGACTATTCGCATGGTCAGCACGGGGGTCGGCACGACGACCTGTGGATATTTCTTTCCCGGCGACCGCCGAGTATTGTATTCGTCCACCCATCTCCGAAGTCCCAGCTGCCCGCCAAAACCGAAGCGTGATGGCGCGTACCGTTGGGCGTTGGACGACTATGATCTGTTTTCTGTCCGGATCGACGGACAGGACCCGCAGCGATTGACGACTTCGCCAGGTTACGATGCCGAAGCGACGGTGTCTCCCGACGGCAAGACGATCGTCTGGACCTCCTTGCGAGACGGTGATTTGGATATTTATGCGATGAATCTGGATGGCACCCACGCCAGGCGGTTGACCCAGGACATCGGCTACGAGGGGGGGGCGTTCTTCTCCCCAGACAGTAAGCGCATCGTGTATCGCGCGCAGCATCCGAGCAATCAAGAAGAGCTGGAACAGTACAAGGCGCTGCTGGATCAAAAGCTCGTGGAACCCGGCCGGCTTGAACTCTTCATCATGAACGCCGACGGGTCGAATAAGCAGCAAGTGACGAAAAACGGCGCGTCGAATTTTTCTCCGTATTTTCATCCCGACGGCCATCGTCTGATCTTCGCGTCCAATGTGGAGACACGAAACCCATCAGGCCGACCGGAGTTTCATCTCTATCTCATCAACGAAGACGGGTCCGGTCTGGAGCGATTGACGTTCGATGGGCAGTTCAATAGTTTTCCCATGTTCTCGCCGGACGGGAAGACCCTTGTCTGGGTGTCGGATCGGCAGGCGAAAGAGCCCGGAGAGTTTAATGTGTTTCTCGCCGACTGGGTTCCATGATCGAACCAGGTGACGGGCCGGCTGCGCCGCCAGCGGCGCAGCCGGAGCCACCACCAGTCTGTCCACCGATCCCGTCGGTCGTCCTCTCCCTCGTCGCCTTGCTTGGGTCGTTTGCCTCGCTCTTTCAGATCGATATCCCCATCTTGTGGTTTCTCCGGTCGCATAATCTGTCGGCGCTCCAACCGCTTGGAGATCTGGGTGAAAAGCTCGGCAATGGCGGCACCCTGGTGACGATCAGCCTGCTCCTGTTGGGCGCAGGGTACGTGATGAAGCGCCGCGCAGTCATCCGCATAGCGCTGGACAGTCTGCTGGCGCACGGGGTGGTGGCGATTCTCGTGAATGCGCTCAAACACATCATCGGTCGACCGAGGCCCCGGCTCACACATTCGGGAGAGTGGCAATGGTGGCCGTCGTTGGATTCTGGGCTGGATTCGTTTCCGTCCGGCCATACCTCAGCAACGGTGGCTGTGGCGACCGTGTTGGCGCGGGGGCTTCCTCGGTTTCGATGGGTGCCCTATGTCTTGGCCGCGTGGGTCGGGGCGAGCCGAATTTGGCGAGGATCGCATTTCCCCGGCGATGTGGTGGCCGGGATGGTGGTGGGGTTTGTGGTGGGATCGATCTTCAATGGACCGCTCCGCTGGTGGGGTCGGTCCGGCGCCCACGCCTTCGTCCGTATCGCGCCGATCGTCCTGTCGTTGACGGGCATCTTCTGGGTGCTCACGCATCGCATTGTCGATCCCCTGACGGACCACATCTTGTTTGCATCCGGAATGATGCTGATGGCCGGAGGTTTGGCGCTGCGGATAGCGGGACACCGCAAGCCGGCGTCTGACGACGAGGCCACCAGAATCGCTGCCTCAGAAAGCCTGCTAGGGTTGGGATTGGGTGTGGTGACCGGCGCACCAGTGGTCATCGGGTTGGCCGGCTTGTTGTGTTTTGCGCGTTGGCACGCCGCCTCCACGACTCCTCGCTCGGCCGCTCCGCCTTCCTGGGCACAGGACAGCCTCCTTGCGGCAGGAGTCATTGCTGCGGGGCTTGGGATCCAGGCACTCAAAGGGTTCGTGCCGTTGCAATGAAGGAGGGCGGATATTCAAAAAGGCCGGCCAGTACGGCCGCAACGAAGTCCTCGCCGCGAAGCCGAATGAGCGTCACCTGTGTGGACGTGCGCGAATCCGCAGTGGCGTAGAGGCGAATGGTCCTCATTCTTGCCCGCCTGGGCAACATCTTGTCAGTGTCCTGGAATACGAACCGGAGGTGGCTCTGCCGGTTCAGGCACGTGGATCAGCGATTGGTTTGCCAGCAGGATATAGCCGTAGCGTGCCAGTAAGACCGGGTAGTCCATCGTTTCCAGCGGCAGCCGGTTTCTCAGCGCCTCCGGTAAGAGGATCATCGTGCGTCCGGGTTGCGTCAGATAGGGCTTGATGTTCGCCTCTTCATTCTTCGGGACCACGATGGCTTTCCGCTTGGCATAGAAGACCAACGAGGGCCGCGGCTGTCCGTAAAGGATCAGTCGGTCGTTGGGGCCGAGATTGACGCCTGCGACTTCCGCCAATTGCTGCGGCGGTTCGATCACAAAGTGATTGACCAATGGAAAGGTCAATTGGGTCGTCGCGAGTACGACGAGAGCCAGCGATCCTCCGGCCACCCAGAAGACAGCCGGTCGCCTCGTCTCGCTGAATCCGAAGTAGGCGACGAGCCCCATGCCCACCAGGAAGATCGAGGCGACGGTATAGGGGCCCGGTCCCAGGGTCACTTGTCCCGCAAGGGGAAATTCATCGACCAGTTTCCCGGCGAACTTGGCATAGAGCGGCGGCAATGAGGCAAAGGCCAGCGCCAGAACGTAGCCCACGGCGGTCATGGTATGGATCGCGGCCCGCAGCCCAGGGGTGGTCTGGTCGGCCACGCAGCGATTCCAGTAGGAAGCCGTCAATATCGCCGCAGCGGGAAACAAGGGCCCGATATAGTGCGGCAAGCGCGTTGAAGACAGGCTGAAAAATACCAACCCTCCCAGGACCCAGGCGGCGGCGAACCAATCGAGCGCATGGGGCGACAGGCGGGAATCCAGAACCGAGGACGGGGAAGGGGGGAGGGTGCCGGTCTGCTTCGAGTCCCGCCAGCTGCGGTAGGCCTGGTACCAGGCGAATGGCAATAGGCCGCTCCAAGGGAAAAACCCGAGCAAGAACACGGGCAGGTAAAAGAGCAGCGTGCCGCCGTGCCCTTCCATGGTGCCGAAGAATCGGCCGATCGTGTCGCCCTGCGCAGAAGTGGTATATCGCTGCCCGTGAATACTCAGCATCATGAGGTACCACGGTGCCGCCAGGAGCAGGAACAGCAACAATCCTGGAATGGGAAATCCCCTGCGCCAAAAGAGTGACCAGGAGCGGGTCAGCCAAAGGTAGAGTCCCACGGCCAGCATGGGAATGAGAAAGCCGATCGGACCTTTCGTCAGGGTCGCGAGCGCCATGCCGAGGTAGAAGAACCACAGGGAGTGACGTTCACGGCCATCCCCATACAAGCCCAGCCAGAATCCATAGAGCGACAAAGTGGTGAAGAATATCAGGACGCTGTCGGTCAGCGCCATGCGGCTGAGGCCGATGATTTCCAAATTCAGTAACAGCATGGCCGCGCCGAAGAGGCCCATCACCGGCCCCCGGCTGCGTGTCAGAAAGAGGTATTGGAGCAGAATCAAGCCGATCCCGAAGATCGCCGACGGGAATCGCGCGGCGAATTCGCTGACCCCGAAGAGGTGATAGGAGAGGCTCATCAGCCAATAGACAAACACCGGCTTGGCGAAACGCGGCTCGTAATTGAAGGTGGGGCTGATGTAATTGCCCGTTTCGTACATTTCGCGGCCGGCTTCGGCGTTCCGTCCTTCGTCACGATCGGTCAGACCGAGGGAGCCGAGTCCGACAAAGAAAAGTACGGCGGCCAATGCCAATAAGAGGACGAGTGCCAGCGGTTGGATCGATTGGTCGGCGTGCGCCGGCGTCTGCGAAGACGGGAACTGTCCGTTCAGGTGAGGTTCCATTACGATTTCGTCGCCGAGGAGGCTGGGCCGGGGTCGACCGAGTTGGGGCGGTGAATCAGCATGAGATTGCGGAGATAGACGATACTGCCGATGCTCTGCCCGGCGATGAAGACCGGGTCTTTCCGATAGATCGCATACGCGAGCGTAATCAGTCCGCCGATCAGACTCATATACCAGAAGGCCGTCGGCACGCGGCTTTCCGCGTGGCGCTCTGAGGCGATCCACTGGACGACCCAGCGCATGAAGAAGACGCCCTGCCCCAGGAATCCGATAATCAACCACAGGGTGTCGAGTGTCATAATGGTGCGGCGGACGAGGTCGAAGGAGATGAGGTCGTCGCGGCGGCCCGATACTGGTAGCGCAGGCATCGGTGCTGCATCCACCGCACGGCCACCAAATCGTACAGACCTTTGAAGAGGCGGTTGCCCACACCGTATTTTGAGGTGCCGCGGGTGCGTGGGTAATGGCGCACCGGCACCTCGGTGACGGTGAATCCATGCATCAAGGCAAGGGCGGGGAAAAATCGGTGCATGCCCTCGAAGAGTTGCATTTTTTCCACCACCGAGCGGCGAAACAATTTCAGCGAGCAGCCGGTGTCATGCACCCGGTCGCCGGTCACGGCGCTGCGGACTCTGTTGGCAATACGAGAGGAAATCTTGCGGGTCAGATTGTCGTGACGATCTTTGCGCCAGCCGCAGACGAGGTCGAACGTCCGGATGTGCGGAAGCAGCGTGGCGATATCCTCCGGATCGTTTTGCAGGTCGCCGTCGATGGTCATCACCAGTTCCCCTGCCGACTGCTTGAATCCGGCATCGAAGGCCGCCGACTGCCCGTAGTTGCGATCAAAGTGAAAGACTTTCACCGTGCGGTATTGAGCGGCGAGACGATCGAGCACTTCCGAACTGCCGTCCGAACTGCCGTCGTCGATAAAAATCAACTCGAACGAGGCCGATCGTGATTCTTCCCGGCTGTCCAGGACCTTCACGAGTTGCTCAGTCAGTGGAACCAGATTGTCGCGCTCATCCTTGATGGGGATGATTACGGAGGCCCATGGGCGGGTCACGACAGTCATGGAGCGGGAACAGTTCCTTCACGCCGCAGTTTGTCGGTGTGCACGGCGCACATTCTACAAAACATATGGAGGAGTGGTCAAACGGTTCTGACTCTCCCTGCGCGGCATTTCCCGAGTCACGTATGTATGAGAATCACGACGGTGCAGGAGAGAACGAGCACGAGCCGATGATGATCGAGCCATCGGCGATGCCACTCACGGTGAAAGAGAGGCGCGAGCGACGCCAGAATCCCGAATCATCAGACGAGCCTGCCGTTATTCATCGTGGGCCTCATGATCAACGGAAGACTGAGAACGTTGCAGGGAATCGACCTGTTCGGGGTAGGATTGATCAGCGAGGATCGGACGAGACCTGTGACTCCGACGAGGTGACGACGGTGAAGCGCATGGTACCCATCAGGCTCGTGTCGTTGACCTGTTCGCCGGCGTGGATTTCCACTTTGTACCGGCCGGGTTTCCAGGGGCCCTCCACGGGGAACAGCTTCAGGTAGCCGGTTTGATCTTCCAGGGCGATATACATCGCGTCTTCCGCGACCACGGTTTGCCCGTCCAGTCCGGCCACCTCTTCGGGGTAGCAGCGTCCGAACACCTGGAATGATTGGTAATGTTGGTGAAACTCGAAGACAATGAAGATCGGTGACATCCCGGCGGGGAATTGCTCGGTTGGTTTGACGGGAACAATTTCATGCGTTCGTTGGAATCCCAACTCTTCATCAAACCCTTCGGCGAGCACGATACTGCGAAACATCCCTCCAGGGGGAGCGTCGAAGTCGTAGGGCTTGGGGCTCTCGTGGGGGTTCTGGAAATCCGGAATCGGCACATTGCGGGTGAGCGGGAGATCCTCGGCCCAGAGGAGCGAGCCTGTGAGTAGGAAGAGGGGACAGAAACACCAGCGCAGCGGTCTCATCTTGTCTTGGTACACTCCGCCCGGCAGGCCTGTCAAGAAAAGGCCGCGCCGCAGGGGCTCGGTCACATGCAACGTCTTGGTGGATGAGAGGTTCGGACGGCAGGGCGGGACCGATGAATCCTGCGAGGTAGGTTGCGAGTGAAATTTGCTTCCTGTTAGACTTTCCGCTTTCTATAGGGGGACAGAATGGAACAACACCTCATGACACAGGTCGACGATCCCGACGCATTGCCACAACCGCTCGGGGAATATAAGCCGGTCGATTATTGGCAGGCCCATATTAATACCCTGTTTTATCAATTGCGGGGCGATCAGCAACGCAGCTTCTACCAGACCTTTACCTCCGCCGACTATCGATTGGCGCATGCGTTGGCCGCCGACTATTTCGAGCAGGTCGTGAAACGCGACCAGAAAGTCGCCGCAAAACGTGCGACGTCAAATGGACCGGCGGCGACGCCGTCTATCGAACCAGCCGCTTCCTCGCAGTTGACGGTCATGGAGTGGGGGCCCGGCAACGGCAATCTGGCAGCCTGCTTTTTGAGCCATCTGCAGGTGCTCGACAAGGATGGACGGGTCTATCCGCGGGTGCGGTATATGTTGGTCGATTCCCAGGCCCGTGCGTTGGAACAGGCGCGCGCCCATCCTGATCTGGCCCCCCACCTGGCGAAAGTGGAATCGCTGTGCGCCGATGTCCAGAGCTTGACGACTGTCGCCGACGGCACCGTCGATCGCATTCTGTGCAATGAATTGTGGAACGAATTAGCGACGAAACTCATGGTCAAGAAAGGCGCCGAGTACGAAGAGGAGCATCTCCGGCCGAACCTGAATGAGCGCAAGGCGGCAGCCATTACCGATTGGTCCGGTTTTGTCCGCGCCTTTGAAGCCAAGGATATCGAGCGACTCAAGCAGTTCCCGCCTTTTCTGGACGACCTCATTTGGGAGCGCGAATACCATAAGGTGGAATGGAAAGACGTCCCCTATCGCAAGACGATCACCGAGTTCATGAAGGCGATCGACGACGAAGTGTTGGTGCCGGTGAATCTCGGCGCCTGCGCATCGATCAATGAAGCGAAGCGGGTGTTGGCCCCGGATGCCGTGGGTTTCAGCAGCTTCGATGCCGGGACGGCGGACATGCGCGTGCTCAATGATCCCGATAAGCCTTGCTACGGGCTATTCGGCGGCCAGTACAGCTTTATGGTCAACCTGGCCCTGATTCAGGCCGTAGCCAAGCATCTGGGGATCACCGCGGTGACGATTGAAACGCAGCGAGAGTTCGTCGGGAGTCGGATGGGAACGAATGTGATGACGCTGATGGATGTGTTGGCCTGCCATCCGATGGTCGGGTCAAAGGTTCAGCCGTGGGAATTAGATCGACTGACGGTACAGACCATTCGCACGTTGAATGATTCCTACGACAGCCCCTATCAACGGACGATCGAGTTCCCGTTGCGCAGTGAGATGCCGGCGGAAGAGCGTGAGGCGACGCAGGGGATTTTGCGCTCGCTGAAACCCAACGGGATTCCCGATACCATCGCATATGTGACGGAAGAAGAGTTGAGCCAGGCGCAAACGGAGTTGGAGAATCTGGGATACGAGCGCGAGGCCGTACTGATGGCGCTCGGAGCGCCTCCGAGTCCGGTGGAGTACTATCACTTCACGTTTCGGCCGTAAGTCCACTGGTCGATCGAGTCGGAAGTGGCTTGGAGACGTTGTTTGCAGGAGAAAGAACTTGACTAATTAATCGCATTTCTATAGCCTTTCCCGCGATTTAAGATACAAATTCAGTCTCTCCTCCGCGCATCGCGAGAATTCACAAGAGGAATTCAAAACGGATGGGCGCTCGCAGGTACGATCATCTCAGACGAGTGGTTTCACGATACGGTCTATCGTTGGCCGTTTCGTGAACATACGTAGTGCGAATAATCGCACAGCTGTAACAAGGAGCATACAGTACCATGTTTGGTTCATTCGGCTGGATGGAGCTGCTGCTGATTCTTATCATCGTGTTGATCATCTTCGGCGCGGGGAAAATTCCTCAGCTCGGTGAGGGATTAGGTAAGGCTATCAAGGGGTTCAAGAAGTCGGTGCATGAAGCGGACGCCATTGATGTGACGGCCACCGAGGCAGAACCTCCCCAGCCGCAGCCATCGGCACAGATCCCGCAACCAGAGCAACAGGCCACACCGCCGCCATCGCAGCAGCAGGCTGGCGCGGCTCCACCGCCACGGACGACGCAGGGGTAACTTGCGAGACTGAGGGAAGAGACTGAGGGACGGCGATGCGATCTCGGGGTGGCGCCGCCCGGTCTTCAGGAGAACCGCCTCAGTATGGAACACCATGTTTGGTCTTGGCGCTGGAGAAATTCTTATCATTCTGGTGATTGCCTTCCTGCTGTTCGGGCCCAAGCAGTTGCCCGAGATCGGTCGTCAGGTCGGCAAGGCCGTCAAAGGCTTCAAGGAAACGGCCGATGACCTGAAGAAGACGGTCGAGCCTGAACTCAACATGATCCAGCAAGAAATGAAGATGGTGGAACAGGATTTCGAGTCGTCGATGAAGGAAGCGGAAGAAGAGATTAACCACGCAACATCGGGCGTAGAGCGGGCAGCTGAGGAATCAGGTTTGCCCAAGCAGGCCTAATACCATTTCGGAATCGCTCTACGGCTGTGAAGGGAGGTGACCACAGCAACAATACAAGACCTTACGGTGTGAGGAGCTTGCTTCGGAATTGAAGCGAGGATCGGGGCCGGATGGTGGGCACCATTCAGGTTCGAGCATCCCGACATCACACACCCGAATGGGCTTTGTAGTGCAATAGCGGTTGGATGTATAGGCGGCGCCCGGAGTGAGTGGGTACACAAAGGGTTGCCATCCAATTCACAGGAGGAACGCTATGAAACGCATCCATGGACGGACCAGATGGGGCCGGTTGGCTGCCATCTTCGGCGCTGTGGCAGTGACGGCTCTGCAGTGTCTGACAGTTCCGGCTTTTGCCGGATTCGAACTTCCCCCGGGCGAGCGCATCACGAATCTTCCCGCCATTCCTCGTAACATGCCGCAAAAAGAAGCGTACGAATTGTACGATCCGGTCATCGGTCGGAATTTCGACATCAAGAACCTCTGGATGCGTGCGGATCTCCGCGTGCGGCCGGAAATGCGGAACAATGCCTGCTTCGGCGGTGCCCAGGGCGCCGGCGGAACTTGTAACTCCTTCGGAGGCGCGAACGCCAGAGGAATCGCGCCGGGTTCTGGCAACAAGGGCAACGACATGTTCGTGCAGCAATGGATGCGTTTGGGCATCGGGTACGACCTGTCCCCCGACGTGAACTTCTATGTAGAAATCATCGACAGCGCGGTGTGGGGCGGGAACGGCAGTGCGGTCAACGCCGGGAACGGCGGCGATCCGTTGAACCACAATGGTTCGATTGCAGCGAATGCCGGCGGTGGAAACGGAGGCCGCCTGGGCGTCCGTGCGGCCTACATGTTGATCAGAAACCTGGCTGATGTTCAGGGCCTGAGCTTGAAGGTCGGTCGTCAGTACGTGATTTTCGGCAATCACTCTCTGTTCGGCCACTTCGATTGGGCCAACACCGGGTATTCGCATGACGGTGTGATGTTGGCGTACCAGACCAAGAAGTGGGACAGCTACTTTGGCTGGTTCCGGAACTCAGAAAGCGATCTGGGCCAGGCCGCTCCCGTCGGGAGTGGTGCGCCGAATATCGCGGGAACCGGTGGCCAGGATGCCAACCGCGATGCCGACATGTTCATTTTCTACAACCAGATCAAGATGGTCCCTGGAATGATCATTGAGCCGTTCTATGTCTTGTATTCGAATCGTTACGGTTCAGCCGACAACGCGGGGCAGGGACTCGGCACGGCCAAGCACTCGAATCAGACTCGGCATATGATCGGAAACAGGATCGAAGTGCGCAAGGGCGGGTTCGATTTTTCGAACGAGGTTGCCTGGCAGTTCGGTCAAATGGGCCAAGTCGGAGCTTGCCAAGGCGAACAGAAGTGCTTGCACATCAATGCCTGGGCGACCAGAAACTGGATCGGCTATACGTTCTATGACACGGCCTGGAAAACTCGGTTGGCCTTCAATCTGGACTACGCCTCCGGCGACAGCCGGAACAATACCTGCACCAACGGGACGAATTGTAAGACAGCCAATACCTTTGAAAACTTCTTCCCGACGAACCACATCCACATGGGGTACATGGACGTACAAGCGTGGAAGAACATGCTGTCACCATCAGTCAACCTGCAGGCACGTCCTTCCGCACGTGACCATATTGAGTTGTGGTACACGAACCTGAACCTCGCCAATTCCAAGGATTGTTGGTATCGCGGTGCTCAGGGTTGCTACGTCTTCTCGAACGCGAACAACACCAAGACGCACATCGGTGACGAAATCGACGTTGCCTACACCCGAATGTTCGCCGATGGAAAAGTGGCGCTCCAAGCGGCCTATGGCACGATTTTCAGTGGTGGCTATCTGACCAGCACCCTGAATCAGACCCAGAACCAGCATTGGGCCTACATGTCACTGTGGATGAACTTCTAGGGAGAAGCCATCAGCTCATAGCCGTTAGCCATCAGCTGCTGAACGCTGGAGGCTGACAGCGAAAGCAAGACAAAAGGAGACACGCAATGAAGAAACTCATGTTCGTAACGCTGGGCGTCGCAGCGTTGGCGATCGGTAGCCAGCCGGTCATCGCGCAGGCTCAGGTCGCGGATGCGATTCAGGCAGTGAACGATGCCATCGTCGAGTTGACCGATGCGCCGGGGCTCGGCAAGCGGACGACTGTCGACTTGCAGAAGCGATGGGGGTCAGATGTGACCGTGATCGATAGCGCGACGGCGAAGTTACAGGATGGGCTCAGCAAGGCACAGTCAGGCGGAGTCGGCTCCGATACCATGCGGCAGCTGCGATTGGCCGTGGATTACGGCAAGGCGCGGATGCACAAGGAAGCTCGGTTGTCCGCGCAGGGCGCTCTGCGTCACCTCTGTGTGGCCAATCAGGATCAGGGCCCCGGCTGCGATAAGGCGCCGAAGTACGGCAGCTATACCGCACCGTAGGCAGCAGTCGAAGCTGGCGAGAGGGGCGCGGGAGATCCCCTGCCTGTCTTGAACGTTGAAACCCCGCTGGGTGATCCCCGGCGGGGTTTCTTTTTCCAAGCGCTGCACTTCACTGCACGGGCATCGACGCGATGGTCATTCGAGTGGGTACTCAGACGGCCCGCTTGCCCGAACTCAGTCGCTCGTCTTATACTCGGCTCACTCGCGATCTCATCATCATCATCTGTTTGTGCGTGCCCTCACCGTGGACGATCTGACCACACAGCTTCACCGACAGTTTGGGTTCTCCGATTTCCGCCCCGGTCAGCGCGAGGTGATCGATGCCGTGCTGTCCCGTCGCGATGCGATGGCGGTCATGCCGACCGGCCAAGGGAAATCTCTCTGTTATCAGCTTCCGGCGACCGTCTTGCCTGGATTGACCCTGGTCATTTCTCCGCTGATCGCGCTGATGCAAGATCAAGTGAATAGTGTGAAGGCGAAGGGGATTGCGGCTGCGGCGTTCCACTCTGGGCTCTCCGAGCAGGAACGGGATCGTGTGGTATTGGATCTCAAGCTGCGCCGACTGCAGTTGCTCTACCTGGCTCCTGAGCGGATGCAGCATGAGCGGTTTCTCAGGCTCTTGCGGTCGCTGTGGGTCTCCGTACTCGTCGTCGACGAGGCGCACTGCATTTCCCAGTGGGGCCACGATTTCAGGCCGGACTATCTGAACATCGGCCGCTTGCGACGAGAACTCGAGAATCCACCGTGCCTGGCCTTGACGGCCACCGCAACTGCGCGGGTGCAAACGGATCTCTGTGAGCGGCTGTCGCTCCAGGACCCGCTTCGATTGGTGACCGGCTTTCGCCGGCCTAATCTGGCGCTCTCCGTCCGTCCCTGCCGGTCCCGCCAGGAAAAACTTGCCATGTTGGATCGCGCGGTGCGTGAGTACGACACGGGCACCATTCTGGTCTATTGCGCTACGCGTCGCGCGGTTGAAGAGGTGGCGGCACACCTGGGGCAGTCACATGCGTCCGTCGGGTACTATCACGCCGGCTTGTCGGATGAAGAGCGGCGTGCGGTTCATGAGGAGTTTCGAGTGGGAACGGTTCGGATGTTGGCGGCCACCAATGCGTTCGGCATGGGGATCGATAAGTCGAACGTTCGGTTGGTCGTGCATTTCGATATTCCGGGGAGCTTGGAGGCATACTATCAAGAAGTCGGACGAGCGGGCCGTGACGGGCGGCCCGCCGCCTGCCTGCTGCTCTTCCATGAACGGGATGTGGCCACGCAGGAGTATTTCATTCAGCAAGCTTCGAAAGAGTCCGGCCATTCCGCCCGCGCCGATCGTATGAAGACGTTGCTTCAGGATTTGCTGGAATATGTGTCGGTGCCGACCTGCCGACAGCTCGCCATTCTTGACTACTTCAGCGACGAGGCCGAACGCGCCTTGGGGCCCTGCGGGCTCTGTGATCGTTGCGTGACGGTACCCCGACTCAGTGCGAAGGGCACCGGCGACGAGGACACCTGCGCACAGGCGGTCTTGGCGGCAGTCTCCTGGTGTCTGGGGCGATTTGGGGTGAGTCGGATCGTGGATATGCTCCGCGGGAGTCGATCGAAGTCGGTGCTCGCCTCTGGCGCCGAAGGGTGCCCGGGTTATGGAGAGTACCACGCGTGGTCGAAGACGGCCATGACTCGTCTGGTGAAAGCCTTGATCGATGCCGGATATCTGCAGGTGGAAGGTCTGGAGTACCCCACGCTCGACGTGACGGGGCAGGGGCGAGAGGTCTTGCGGGGGATCGCCCCGCTGAGGTTGCACGAGCAGGCCGAGCCTCTCCAGGTGTCGGCGCTGAAGCCGCAACCCAGCGAGCGAGGCAACGCGATGGCGTCTCTGTATACGGCCACAGTCGACCCGCAGCTTTTTGAACGGCTTCGCCGACTACGGAAGGAGCTGGCTGAGGAAGAAGGGGTCGCGCCGTTTGTGATTTTTCACGACAAGACCCTCCGCACGATTGCCGGGCACAGACCGGTGACGTTGGCCGCCTTGATGGAGATTCCCGGGATTGGAGAGGTGAAGGTGGAGCGGTACGGCCGTCGAGTGCTCGGGGTGGTGAACGAGGACTGTGGTTAGACTGTTGCCGTTCTATGACCGGGTCTGCTCTCCGGGCCTTTCCCCGGAAGCGAGGAGGAATGGTCAGTAATTAGTCAGGGATTACCTCCGCAAGCCACCTGCCTGACGAAACTGCTCTTGCAACTCAGCATAGGTCTGCGTCACCGGGAACTGAGGAAATTCCTTCGGGAGATGGTCGGGGGGGCGAAAGAAGAATCCGGCGTGCGCTTCTCCCAGCATGGCGGTGTCGTTGTAGGCGTCTCCGGCAGCCATGACCCGAAAGTTCAGATTTTTGAGCGCCGCGACCGCGTGCTTTTTCTGGTTCGGTTGCCGCAGTTTGTAGCTCACGATCTTGCCGGTTGGTCCGATCTCCAGCTGATTGCAGAAAATCGTCGGATAGCTCAGTTGCCGCATCAACGGAAGGGCAAATTCGTAGAACGTGTCCGACAAGATGATGACCTGCACTCGCTCTCGCAGCCAGGTTATGAACTCAGCCGCGCCGTCCATCGGGCCCATGGAGTCGATCACGGATTGGATATCCGCCAGGGTCAATCCATGCTCATCAAGGATGCGCAAACGTCGCGTCATCAGGGCGTCGTAGTCCGGCATTTCGCGGGTAGTGATCTTCAGTTCTTCGATGTCGGTTTTGATGGCAAAGTTGACCCAGATTTCAGGGACGAGCACGCCTTCGAGGTCCAGACACACAATCACGGGGTTCTGCATGAAATCTCCTCTTCGCATCATGAGAGTGGCATCGCTGGGACGGAACGAATTCAGACATCAGGCGTCACTCTCCCGCTGAATCGCTGCTGCGGCGGGCCGTATCCTGACCGAGATACCGCCCGATTTTGTCGAGCGCCTTCTCGAAGAGATCCGTCCCGGCCCATCTCTGCGTCTGTTCGGCCTGATGCCGCTTGGCCCAGTCGACCGCCAACGGGAGTGGGATCAGGCGAGGTGTCGTGGCTGTCAGATCCGCCCAAAGGAGACTCAGGGCCGTACTGATGCGAACAGCGACGGGAATCGGCTGAACCGTGTGTCTGGTCATGTCCTGACACTCTGTGGCCGGGGAGGTGACGGCGAGTTCGCGACATGCCGCGGGTCGATCGGCGTAAATACTGCAGACTTCGTCGTCCAGGAACGGGCAGGGCATGCGAAGCGCGTAGTACGCCCGGTTCAACGGTTCGACGGCCTCATCGTTGACCGGGTCTGGAGACTCGGCAAGCGAGGAGAGTTTCGTGAGTAACCCGGCCCTGGCGAGCTGTTGCTGAGCCAGGTCGAGTTTTGCCAGCCGCCGGCTGCGTTCGCTCTGCTCCAATCGGTCGATCGCTTGTGCCAGCGCAAAGGCTTCCGGTACCGAAATCGGCACCAGCATGCGGCAACAGGCTGCGCAACCTTTTTGGCAGGAGACTGTTCGCCCGGCCTCAACCAACCGGCGTTGCTCCAGGGCTTGAACCTCTTCCCCAAGGCTTCGCATGAGCGGCAGTATCGCCGTGATCGGTACGAAGCTTGTCGGCACGCCGACCGCAGTGGTTACCTCGCCACTCGGAGTGTGAAGGGAAATTTCGAAATGTTCGACGAGCGTCTGGTTACTCACGGGGTTCGTTTGCACTCTTCCGGGTGGAATGCCCACTGCAGCCACAAGGGCCGTCTAACGTCGCTATCATAGTGAACCACCGAATCGGCGGTCAACCCAGAGATCGCGATTCGGCCCTTGCTCCGCGGGACGATTGCGGCTACTCTTTTGCCGATGCGTTTGTCCGGCCATATCATCGGCTTGCTGAAAGAATACATGCGGGACCTGGTTGAGCAGGCCCGTCAAGAGTCGCAAGCGCAGCAGACGTTCGGCTTCTCCGCGCCGCCCTATCAGCCTGACCATGCCATTGCCGATTTGCTGGCGATTTTGGATGACCGCATCGAGTCGGAAGGGGTGCAGGTCGGATTGCCCGTCGAGTTCTTACATGACATGTGGCGGCGCTGCAACGAGGCACGGAGCGAGATCTCCGATCGTGTGTGGCTTGAAATCAGTATGGGTCTGCCTGGCCCTTCTAAGGCTCGTGTCCGCGAGCTGACATACGCGTCTGTGATCGACTATCTTGAGCGTGAGCCTTCTGGAGAGTGACCCATGCGAATGGCTGGATCTCAACTGGCTCTTGTCGTCCTGTTGATGGTGGTTCTGATAGCGGGAATGGCGTCGGTTGAAGGGCAGGCCCAACCCCTCACAGACCAGGGTGGCTCTCGGCCCGGACTGGCGTTGAGGCCGATCGTGACGGCGGGGTTGGTACAGCCGCTCTATTTGACCCATGCGGGAGACGGCAGCGGGCGGCTGTTCGTTGTGGAGCAAGGCGGTCGCATCCGTGTCCTAGTGCTCGAGCGGGTGCAGCGTTCCCCGTTTCTGGATCTCAGCGACCGAGTGCTGGCCGGGGGAGAGCGTGGATTGCTCGGGCTGGCGTTTCATCCGGACTTTGCACGAAACGGACGGTTGTTCGTGAGTTATACCCGACAGCCTGACGGTGCAACGGTGGTCGCGGAGTACCGGCGAGATTCCAAGACTGATCAGGTGGATCGACAGGAGCGCGTGCTCATGGCCCTATCCCAACCCTTTGCCAATCACAATGGAGGCATGATTGCTTTTGGGCCAGACGGCGCACTCTATATCGGGAGAGGGGACGGAGGCGGGCGCGGGGATCCTGATCACCGCGCTCAGAACCCGGACGATCTATTGGGAAAGATTCTCCGTCTTGACGTGGATGGTGGAGAGCCCTACGCCATTCCTGTCGACAATCCATATGTGTCTGGCGGAGGACGGCCAGAGATCTATGCGATTGGTTTCCGCAATCCCTGGCGGTTTTCGTTCGACCGCAAGACCGGCGTCTTGTGGGTTGGTGATGTCGGGCAGCATGACTGGGAAGAGGTGGATGCGGTGGTACGGGGAGGTAACTATGGGTGGCGTCTCATGGAAGGCCGACACTGCTTTCTTCCCAAAACGGACTGCGACCGGTCCGGGCTCCAGCCTCCGGTCCTTGAGTATGGACATGAGGCCGGTCGATGTTCGATCACTGGTGGATACGTGTACCGCGGGCAGAGCCAGGCGGCGCTCAAGGGCGTGTATGTTTACGGAGACTACTGTACCGGAGAGATAATGGGCGCACGGGTAGAAGGCGGCGCCTATTCGGATCTCGCTGAAGGAGCAGAGGTGTTGCTCCGGTCAGGTCTCCGGATTTCTTCGTTCGGAGAAGATCAAGAAGGCGAACTCTATGTGGTGGATCATGGGGGAGGTGTCTATCGCGTGGAATCGGGTCGTTAGCCAGAATTGTCGACTAGCCCTCATAATTTTCCGGCAAGCCAATAGACCATGATTCCGGCGACTTCCTCGACGGCCTGGCTGGTGATGAGCAAGGCCTTGGCTGTGGGAAGGAAATCGAAGAGGGTCCGTTGTTCCCAAGCTTGTTGTGGTGTGTGTTTCGACTCATAGCCGCACGGGGCGGGTGTCACGACAAAGCCTTGTTTTTCGAACAGACCCACCGCTCGAGGAAGATGATAGGCGGCGGTTACCAGCAGAATATGCCCTCCGCCAAGAACTGCCTTACTCTGCACCGCATTTTCGTAGGTAGTCCTGGACTTCTCCTCGACGAGGATGGCCGATTCCGCGACACCGAGTCGTAGCGCCCACCGTTTCATTTCGCGGGATACCAGCGGACCGGTACGAAGCACAGTGGCGTCTCCTCCGGTGAGCAGCAGCTTGGGCGCGAGACCCTGTAGCCACAAGTCTACGCCACAGGTCGTGCGTTGGCGTGAGGAATCCGAGACATCCTCGGTCGGCCTGAGCGATCCTTTCGCAAGCACACCTCCTGCCAGCACGACGATGGCATCGACATTCGAGGTGGGGGGGACGTGGAACGGTGGATGCCATCCTTCCAGCCATGCGATGTACATGGAGGAAAAGAGCGGTGTGGCGGTCAGCAACAGGAGTAGCAGCGTGCAGAACGCGAAGCGCCTGACCCAGGTGGTTCGTCTGGGAGTCATCGGAAGCCATGCGGTCAGCAAGGTCAACAGACCAGTGATGGCAATCCAGGACAGGGGGTACAGCAAGTATTTCACGACCTTATACACACCGAACCATGTAGGCGTAAGATCCATAAACGCTCCCGGTTGACAGGCGAGACGGAGTGCTCAGCATACACTGCGGGCACAGGGACACCAAATGTTCAGGAGGATTCGATGGCAGGCGGACGGCAGTATTGGCTGATGAAATCGGAGCCCGAGGCATTCTCAATCGACGACCTTGCTCGATCGCCAAAGAAAACCACCTCGTGGGATGGTGTGCGAAACTACCAGGCGAGGAATTTCATGCGGGCAATGAGGGTGGGCGATCAGGTCTTGTTTTATCACAGCAATGCCCATCCTCCTTCAGTGGTCGGGATTGCCGAAGTGGTGAAATCCGCCTATCCAGATAGCACGCAGTTCGATCGGCTGGATACACACTACGATCCGGACAGCGACCCTGATCAACCACGTTGGGTGATGGTCGATATTCGATTCGTTCGCAAATTCATGGCTGCGATGTCGCTGGATCTGCTGCGAGAGCAGGTTGGTCTGAAGGGCATGGAATTGCTTCGCAAAGGATCGCGCCTATCGGTTCAGCCGGTGCGGGACGAAGAATGGAATGAAATTCTTCGGCTCGAACGGGCCCAAGCCGACAGGTAGGCATGTAGAGGAATGAGTCGAATCCGATCGGGAACGACGTTCGCGTACCCACCCTGATCAAAGATCAGCTACGAGCCTTTCCATCATCCAGATAGCGATGCTGCCAGTCCAGCCATGCATGCCCCAATTCGTGGGCCAGAATGTATCTCCGTCGCGTGACGGGAAGTCGTTTGCGGATATAGATCACTTTGGCTTCGTTGTCCCAAATCCCATCCGCATTGGCATCCTGCCGGTCCATTTCTGAGTCGGTGACCTGCCGGATCATGATGTGATAGCCGAATGGAAGGATCACTTTATTTGGTATTCGCACCATTCCCCTCACGGTCGTAACAATGGGTGACCCCTGTCAAGAATTCCTGTCCCCGGATAGCCTAACATATTTTCTCTTTTGTCTTCCTGTCTGAATATTCATCTTTATCAGCAGGTTACGATGCATCCTCAGTCCAGCTGCCGAGTGAGTGTCCGTGGTGGTTGAATAGATTTCAACCGCGACTGGAATGTGGTTGGCGTTTCAATTGAAAGATTGGATGGTGTATCATGCCTCCATGGTCGAAAAAATCCTTGCGCAAGAGCTCGCGAAGCCCTACCCCTCAGCCCTCAGGATCGTGAGCGTAAAGATCCGTGACCGGGGAGAGGTGAAGAAATTCGACGCCGGGGAAGTGGCCCTGGCCAGCGGGGATCGTGTGCTGCTCGATGTGGCTGGAGAGTTGAGTTACGGGGTTGTCTATGGGGTTCCTCAGGTCATGCCGTTCGTTCCGCCTATGCGCGTGATACAGCCGATCGCCAGGAAGGCGACGGCGGAAGATGGTGCTACGATCGATCGGTATGAACGGTTGGCATCGGAAGGGATGAAGGTTTGCCGGGAGCAGGCGGCGGCCCTCGGCCTCAGAATGAAGCTCGTGGAAGTGTTCTGCTCATTCCATCGCCGGCAGATGACCTTCGTTTATACGGCTGAGGATCGAATCGACTTCCGCGAACTGGTTCGCTTATTAGCCCGCCGATTCGGCGGACGCATTGAAATGCGTCAGGTCGGAGTGCGTGACGAAGCAAGTCGATTGGGCGGAATTGACACGTGTGGTCTCGTACTGTGCTGCGCCGCCTTTCTCACTGAGGTCAAGCCGGTTACCGTCAAGCAAGCCCGGGTGCTGGGCTTTCCCGTCGATGACCCCAAATTGCTTGGTGTCTGCGGTCGCCTTAAGTGTTGTCTCTTGTTCGAGGCGATGGACAATCCCGGCTCAACATCGTCGGGTCTGATTACCCCCTCGCGTTCTGGCCTCGCATCGTCGTAGCCCGCATTAGGGGCGAACCGTACTCCTCCCCCTTCTCTATCTATATTCTCTACCTGCCTCCCTCTCGTATTCAGAAAAATCCGTGCTTGTCGCTTGAGAGAAGATAAAAGGTATAATGAGCCGTGAGGTGAGGGGATGCCTCAGGTATTGGTGCTTGGAGCCGGGAAAATTGGGTCTCTCGTCGCAGGATTGCTTTCCGCGAGGGGGCTGTACCACGTTCACCTGGCCGATCTCACCCTGGATGTGCCGAAGCGACTGATTGATGAGTTGTCGCTTTCGACGGTCACACCCTGCGCATTGGATGTGCGCCGGCCTGAATCGGTTGTGGCCTATGTGACTTCTCATCGGTTTGATGCCGTGATCTCCAGTCTGCCGTATTTTTGTAATCCGGCCGTCGCGGAGATCGCACGAGCCCATCAATTACACTATTTCGATCTGACCGAAGACGTGTCCGTGACCGGTCACGTCAAGGCGATCAGCGAGGGCGCTGATCAGGCGTTTATCCCCCAGTGCGGGTTGGCTCCCGGTTATATCAGTATCGTGACAAACGACCTGATCGGCCATTTCGAATCCATCGACAATGTGAAGATGCGCGTCGGTGCGCTGCCTGTTCACCCCAGCAATGCGTTGAAGTATTCCCTTACCTGGTCCACCGACGGGTTGATCAATGAGTATGGAAATGTCTGCGTCGGAATCGAGAATGGAGAAGAAGTTCCATTACAACCACTGGAAGGCTATGAGACGATCGAGCTCGACGGTCTTCTCTACGAGGCCTTCAACACCTCCGGCGGGCTGGGCACGTTGGCCGATACCTACCGCGGGCGGGTGCGCACGATGAATTATAAGACCCTGCGATATCCCGGCCATTGCGAGAAAATCCACTTCCTCATGAAAGATCTCAAGCTGAACGAGGATCGAGCGACGCTCAAACGTATTCTCGAGGGGGCGATTCCGCAGACCTACCAGGATGTGGTGCTGATTTATGCCGCCGTCACCGGTACTCGACAGGGAGAGTTGTTCGAGGAGACCTACGTGAAGAAGGTGTATCCGCAAACCCTTCTCGGACGTCTCTGGTCCGCTATCCAAGTCACCACGGCGTCGTCGCTGTGTAGCGTCGTTGATCTCGTGCTCGCCAAACCATCAGCCTATCGCGGCTTTATCACGCAGGAACACTTTCACCTCCAGAATGTCCTCAATAATCGGTTCGGAGACTGTTTCCGGGCCTAGCGGCATCATGACGACACAGGAACTGTTTAAGACCTTGGGGCTGGCGCCGGAACAACCGGGAGGATGCCTTTCCTCCACCATGTGGACTCGCACCACAAACGCCGGCGTCATCGAGTCATCTAATCCATCGACGGGGGCGCGGCTGGCGCAAGTGCATGGTTGTTCTCCGGAGGACTATGCAGCCCTCGTAACCGGTTCACAGGAGGTCCAGACCGCATGGCGGATGGTGCCTGCGCCTAAGCGTGGCGAGGTGATTCGTCTGATCGGGCAGGCGTTGAGGGAGCACAAGGATGCCTTAGGCACGCTGGTGTCCTTGGAAGTGGGTAAGATTAAGGCCGAGGGCGATGGTGAAGTGCAGGAGATGATCGATATGGCGGACTTCGCCGTCGGATTGTCGCGCATGCTGTATGGACAGACCATGCATTCAGAACGTGCCAAGCATCGGATGTATGAGCAATGGCATCCCTTGGGCTTGGTGGGTGTCATCACGGCGTTTAACTTCCCCGTGGCCGTCTGGGCTTGGAACGCCTTCATTGCGGCGGTGGCCGGCAATACGGTGTTGTGGAAGCCATCGCCGAAAGCTCCGCTCTGTGCGTTGGCGGTTCAGCGTCTTTGTAACCGTGTGTTGGAACAGGCCGGATATCCTGGCGTGTTCGCACTGTTCACAACAGATCGCGTCGAATTGGCCGAGCAGATGGTTCGTGACGAACGCCTCCCACTGATCTCGTTTACCGGTTCGGTGCCGGTCGGAAGGCATGTGGCGGAAGTGGTTGGGCATCGCTTGGGTCGGAGTCTGTTGGAGTTGAGCGGGAACAATGCTGTCATCGTGGACGAAACGGCCGATCTCGAACTGGCGACACGAGCGGTGGTATTCGGCGCCGTCGGCACCTCGGGACAGCGCTGCACCAGCACCAGGCGTCTGATCGTGCATGAGTCCCAATATAAGAAGTTGGTTCCTCGACTCCTCTCCGCCTATGCGCAGGTGGCGATCGGTGATCCGCTCCAGCCGGATGTACTGATGGGGCCGTTGATCGACGCGGCGGCGGTGACGCGTTATCTCTCGGCGCTCGAAGAAGTAAAAGCAAACGGCGGTGAAGTGCTGTGCGGAGGACGCGTCTTGTCTCGCCCCGGGCATTTTGTCGAGCCGACGATTGTGCGAGCTCAAAACCACTGGGACATTGTCCAGCGGGAGACGTTTGCGCCGATCCTCTATCTCATGACCTATCACAGGTTGGATGAGGCCATCCGGATGCAGAACGCCGTTCCGCAAGGCTTGTCGTCTTCGCTGTTTACCACGCATCTTCGACACAGTGAGACCTTCTTGTCCGCGATGGGCAGCGACTGCGGCATTGCCAATGTGAACATCGGGACGTCCGGCGCAGAAATCGGCGGGGCATTCGGTGGAGAAAAAACCACGGGTGGTGGACGAGAAGCCGGCTCCGATGCCTGGAAGGCGTACATGCGCCGGCAGACCAACACGATCAATTGGGGTACTGAGTTGCCGCTCGCTCAGGGGATGACGTTCGGACGAGCGGAAGGAGGGAAGGATGGGGAAAGAAATTGACCTCGATGCCGTGATTCGTCGCATGACAGCCGACTTTTTGGCGCACAATCGTGCGGCGGGAATGCTTCGTCGTGCGTTGGATGAAATCGGAGTGGGGTTTGTGCCGGTCATTGACCACCTCACCATCAGGACGATGAATATCGATCAGCGTGCCGAGGAGTTCATTGCTCTGGGGTATGGGTACGATGAAACGATTCATTACGACGATTGGTATGCCAAGGTATTCCGGAAGGTTGGATACCCAGCGCTGTTTGTTGATCAGGCGTATCCGGACGACCGAGGCAAGACCAGCATCATTCCCCGCTGGGTTGAGAAATTCGGTGATCGAGTGTTTCATCATGTGGCCGTGCGGGTGGAAGATATTGAGCAGGCCATTCTCAAAATGAAGGCGAAGGGGGTGGTCTTTGCCGGAGAGATCGTCGGTGTCCAAGGAGGCACGTTGCGACAGATCTTTACGGCCCCTGAGATGATCGACGGGCAGCCATTTTCAGTGCTTGAGCTGGCCGAGCGTCATCAGGGGTATCAGGGATTCCTGCCGCCGCAAGCCGACAGTCTCATGCGTTCGACGATGCGAGGTATGTGAGGTCGCGGCATTCGGCGCCCGCTGTTCCGTCTCGACCAAGTACTGCTTGTGTATTCTCGCCAACAAAGACCGCCTCGACCACGTGCCTCAATCTGGGTACAATGCCCGTGTCGATCGAATCGCTTCATTGAGTGTCGTAGCGGGGTCTCAACAGGAGGTTATCTTCATGGTGCAATCTATCTTGCCGCCACGCTTAAGCATTGCATTACTGGTCGTCTGTGCCTACCTCGCAGGAAGCGCTCCCGTCCAGGCCTCTCCGTCCAGCCATGCACCTCACGGAACCGTGATCATCGATGGCGTGACGGTGCCTGATATCGGGCCGCTGCCCACCGCGATTCCGGCGCCTGCCACCAATATCAATTACGCCACGAAGGTCGAACTTGGGAAACAGCTCTATTTTGACGGTCGCCTATCCAAGGACAATGCTGTTTCCTGCGCCTTTTGTCACAATCCCGGCACTGGATTCGCGGATTCCCGCCAGACCTCCATCGGCGTAGGAGGGGGAATCGGCGGTCGTCAGTCGCCGACGGTCTTCAATACGGCCTTCAATCACTTCCAATTTTGGGACGGTCGTGCGCATTCTCTCGAGGAGCAGGCGATCGGGCCAATTCACAATCCCGTCGAGATGGCTGAGACGCACGAAAACGTAGTACCCAAGCTAGCAAAGATCAAGGGATATCAGCAACAGTTTCGAGCCGTCTTCGGAACGGATGTCAACCTGCAGGGCATTGCCGAAGCCATTGCCGCATACGAACGCACCGTGCTGTCCACCAATTCTGCTTTTGATAAATATATGTTGGGGAACGGCAAAGCCATGGACGAAGGAGCGATTCGTGGTATGGCTCTGTTTAAAGGGAAAGCCCGTTGCATTCTCTGTCATAACGGCCCGAATTTCACAGACAATCAGTTCCACAACCTCGGCGTGCCTCAAGTGGGACCGTTGAAGGTCGATCTCGGCCGGTATGCCGTGACTAGGTCGGAGAAGGACAAGGGAGCCTTCAAAACGCCGACTCTTCGGAGTATTACGGAAACCTCGCCCTATATGCATGATGGTGCCTTTAAAACGCTGGAAGAAGTTGTTGAGTTTTTGGATCAGGGGGGTGGAAGTAATACCAATCTTAGTCCACTCGTCAAGCCGTTGAATCTGACGGCTGAGGAGAAAACCGATCTCGTGGCGTTCCTGAAAGCATTGACGGGGGAAACCATGAAGTTCACCATGCCGCAATTGCCGAAATAGGAGGCTGCATAGCTCCGCGACGCGGGAGGAGACTCGTGATCGTTAAAAATGATCGCGAAAGGAAGTTTGTTGAATCGTTTTTCTCGGCTGGGACTCTAAATCAGTGGTGCTCTATGAACAGCCGGTTGCTGAGGCCGGTTCTATCAACCAACTAAACTAGACGGGAGGCCACCTGTGATGAGAAAAGGACTACTTGCCGTTCTTGCAGCGGCTACGATCGGATGTGCGGGAGTCGCTCCCCAGAAGGCGGTCGGCGGAGAGCCCAAGTCTCCGGTCGATGGGTTTGATATTCACGTGCAGGCGCCCCATCTCATGGCGAACGGGGAGCCGGGCGGACCATATCATCATTATTGCAAAGGTATTTCAGATCAAATCCTTCAATGTCTCCTCTTCGACTCCCCAGATCCCAAAGCCAAACTCGTGGCTATCGAGTATTTCGTGTCGAAGGATCTGACGCGGAAACTGCCTCCGATTCAATGGCATCGTCACTTTCACGATCATAAGGTCGAGATTGCAACCGGTCGCGTCCAAGTGCTCGATCTGCCTCCCGATCAAGCCGCGAAAGTTGCGGAAGTGGCGGCAGGCACCGATGGTGTCATCTACCATCTGTGGCCGGCTGGCCAGGAATTTCCTGACGGGACGGTATCCTTCCCGCAGTCCCTTGGCCACAAATTCCCGGGACATTCCGAAAGGTAACTTCATTGCGGGGACCGGTCCGGTTCTATCGTCGGGGCTGGTCCCTGCCCTTTCTTCGGTCGCACTCCACTCAACCTGAGACGAAGGAACTGCTATGGCGCACTGCAAGGAGCTTCGTGGTAAGGCGACATTGGGGATCGCTGCCATGATTGGCTTGGGATGCATGTCGGCGTTCGGTGCCGATGAGGCGGTCTTGAGACCGCGCGTACCGGTCGACAAAATCGAAGAGGCCAGGACTTGGACCAATCCCTTCCCCTCGACTGAAGAAAACGTGGAGAAGGGAAAGTCCCTTTTCCATGGGAAAGCGTTCTGCGCCACGTGTCATGGCAGAGAGGGAAAGGGGCTCGGCGACATCGAGGGCTTGCGAGGTAAGCTGCCGAGAAATTTTACGGACAAGATTTGGCAGGCTGCGAGAACCGATGGAGAATTATTCTGGATTTTGAAGAATGGGAGTCCGGGAACCGATATGGCTTCCTTTGTTCCGCTCGTCCTCACAGAAGAAGAGGCGTGGCACGTCTTGCTCTATGTACGGTCCTTTGGCCGCTGACTCAGACCCAGGCGGTCGGGACGATTTCCTGGCCGTCGCCTTCCTTGCACGTTCCCACGTCCGATACGCCTCGCTCGCCGTGACCATGTCGTGATGGCCGAAATTGCGATTGTCGATGTGCTCACCGATGCGGCGGGATTCATCAGCCGTGATGACGTCGTAAGAATTGCGTCAGGCGGGTGTGTTCAGAGTCCGGGAGCCGTAGGAACTCAATGCCGAAACATTGACTGCGGACCCAGCGGACGGCGGCGAGATCGACGATCAATGATCGCATCTCGTCGGGTAGCAATACGCGCACTGCGATATAGCTGCCCTGCAACACTGCGCGGTCGCACTCCACCAAACATCCGCTTGGAGATAAGTTGTGCACGATGCCCTCTCCGATAAAGGGAGCGCTGGAGAACATGACTGGACAGACAATGCCGAGGCGGTCTTGCGACCGCTGAAATATGAGGGTGGTTTGGGAATGGGGAGAGAGGTTAAACGGTTTGGTTGAGGCTGAGTGGTGCGGGTGCATAGGCGAAAGTGTAATCTTGAGAAGGGGCGAAACAATATCCCGCCTTGGAGGGGCCTGAGCTTCATTTGGTCGAGCTGAGCGGGGAAGTCGGAGAGCTTATGATAGGTGTGGGTGGACAATATATTGGCGGCTGGTTGTGTAGAAGCGATGGCAGCAGGCTCGGCATCGCCAAGGGTATCGACCGGTGAGATACTTGATGAAGTCTCGCCATCCATGACGTTCAGAGCGACGTATGGTTCCGGTACAGACTGGACAGGAATCAGGAGCTTTGGCGATGGAGTCCAATGATTGCCGATCACCCAATGAAGAAGTCATTTGATAAATCCTCGATTCGGGAGTGCCCGGCCGACGGCGTGAACAGTAGTACGAATGACGTGAGGTTGCCAGGTGTCCGGCCCCGCGCTATCATTCGCAACAATCGTTCCCGATGGGCGACTGCAAGCGAGCCACAAAAATCCATTGGAGCAGTCGATAGATCTCTTGTTCTCGATATTCCTCAAATACAATCCGTGAGGAGACATTATTCCTGCCACCACACCAGGCGAATTATATATATCCCTGCGATGTAGGTTCCCGCGATGACGATGGCCCAGAGCATGGTCCTGCCCTCCTTTTGTTATCGTCCACATTCTCGTCGAAGTGTCGTTGTCACCACACTCCTAAGTGAAGCAACTCGCGTACCACTTTCGTGGGATGTCGCCGTGGGACTCAACACATTGTTTTCCTTGTGATGAGTGGAAGTACGATCAATTGGTCGAGTCGGGTTCTCTCAAGGAACAGGATCATGTTGTATCTGATTCGATAACGACAGCATCTATTTGGATAACGTTTTGCAGCTTAAGCATGAAGGTAAAAACGGTTTGGCAAGTGGTTGTTGAGCGAATCTGGTGTGAGCCTGCGGAATTGTTGGTTATGCCAGCGCATGGTTGAACGTGAATCACATCCAGCCAAGGATGGAACTTACGATCGCACCCAGAACCATGAGCAGCGACGCGACTAGACTGACGGCGGCCGGTAGGTCGCTTCCCATTCTGTGTAAGAATTCTGTTCTGGTGGGATCGTTTGATGCCATGACGTTCCAAGTTGAATCGATCAAGGTTCTGATCTATGCGATGAATCCTTTCGGGGGCGTTGTTCGACGGCCAGGGCATGGGCGGTGATGGCGTAGTCGCACTGCCCGCAGGATAAGAAGCCTCCCGTGGGGGCAAGGCTGTGGTGACCACAGCGAGGACAATCATAGATCTTCACGACAGTCTCCCGGTTTAGTGGCAGGTGTCATTGTGTAGCGACGGGGTTGAATTGGACGGTTGTGACTGATGTGTCTCCTTATACCGCGCGTGTAGATGTGCCACGGCATTCGCAAACGAAGTGAAATCATCGAGTTCGAAATGTAAGGTGATTGAGCCGTATCTGAAGTGAAGGCTGCCGCAGCTACACATGTTGAGTGCGACTTGGCCGCTGCGCTGTTTTAGCGAATGCATGGGGTGAATGCTCCTTTGCGGGATGAGACGGACGTTTGCTGAGTCAGCCGTTGATTCACGATCGAGGCATCTTTCAATAGAATCATCCCATGATCACTGAGATGATGGGTCAAGCGAGCTCTCAATACGCCGGATGGATCGATCAGCACACTGCAACATCGGAACTGGGCTGATTGTTCGAATAGGGTAAATAGCCGATGCAGACGAGACAAGGGATCAGCCAATACGGGAGTGCGGAGGGTAGGCGTCTGACGAATCCACGGGGCATGGAAAGTGGGAACGTCGGGGCACATCGCAAGCAGCAGTGCGCCGTCACGCCAAAAATGGTCTTTGTGGCGATCGAGGATGGTGGCCTCGGGCGATTCGAGGGCTGACAAGCCGCACAAGGCTAACCAGTGATGGTTGTAGTGGGAGAAGTCAGAAAGTGTGAGGGGTCCCTGCGTGAAAACGGAAGTCCGAGGCAGGGAAATCTTTCGGCCAATATCGATCATCGGGACGTCTCTGTGCACTCGATTAGGAGCGACGCGTGATTCGTAGGGTTTCAACGGATGAACTGGGAGCTGTGCATCTAGATTGTGTCTCGGCCTCACGCAATGAATATGGGCGAAGTGAGCCATGCGGTCCGCGATTGGTGCATCTCCATCGGTCATTTTGATGGTAGAAATCGAGAGATGGCTCGATTGCAAAATGCCCTCCGCATCCGGAACAGTTCATCAGTCAACCCTCCAGAGTAGATTGTTCTACGGGAAGCCGTTGGATGGAGCGGGGTGAAGCGGACCCCCCCCATTCCATCCAACGGGTCCATTCGCGCTACCTCGGCAGACTGAGGGGCATGATCAGCCTGCAATACCTTCGAGCGAAGGACATAAACGCGTAGTTCAGTTCCTGGTCGCGCTGAAGATCGAAGTAGGGCAAATGCATTTATGATATCAATTCTCAATATCATTGTACGGCGGGGAAGGTGATTTAGGGAATGCTCATTTTCCTGATCTCCAGATAATTTATTGGTATTTAATTGGAGGTGTTGTGCTCTCTGCTGACAGAGAAGGGGAATTGGAAGATTGGGTGGCTAGAGAGAGATGGCTCCGGTTGGTTGGAAGGAATGTGTTCGTTCTTACTCAGCAGGCAGAAATATAGGCAACACTGGGATCGCTGAAGTTGGCTGGAATGAACGCCGTATAACCGGTGAGTGTCCGGATGACTTTTCCCGCGCTTGGGCTCGGAAGTCCTTTGGATTCATGGTGCAAGAAGTCTGGATCGGTTGCGACTTTCAAAGCGTTTTTATCTTTGAAAGAAATATTGGCTGTTCTTCCAGTGTTAGTGGGTTTGCAGGAACTCTTTCAGGCCGGGATCTCAATGGATGGAGCTAAGGGAGGGGCGACGAAAAACCGTCCTTTTTCTGTCTACACTGGAGGCTGGAAATGGAATTGGGGTTTGTAAGTGCGTATTTTTGGTGGGCCGTGTAGGGGTCGAACCTACGGCCCGCTGATTAAGAGTCAGCTGCTCTACCAACTGAGCTAACGGCCCCACCGGTACACTATGTATCAATCAAACGTGCCTAACGGAGCGATTGGTGCGCCTGACAGGATTTGAACCTGTGGCCCTCAGCTCCGGAGGCTGATGCTCTATCCAGCTGAGCTACAGGCGCTCCCGTCGATCAGATTGGCCACATTAGCACAGCGTTTCTGTTGCTGTCTAGGGAGTTAGATCACGATTTGGCACGAATCCGTAAGGTAGGAGACACTCCTCGCCGGTGAGCGGTTGGACTCGGCGCAGGATCGACAAGGAAAGCGCCTCGTGTTCGACTATATGGTCGGCGTCCGCTCGGAGGGTGGGTGACAGGCGGATAATGGGTACGGTGGTTTGAACGGCGCAGGCACCATGGACCACACCGTTGGATTCGATGGGAATACCCATCGTTCGGCATGTGATAGGTCTGTAGGCATAAATGTCGCAGGTTCCGTCTGAGGCCAAGGCAGGACAGGGAAGGTGAGCGAACCGTTCAACGATTTCATCGATGATATGGTCTGCCCAGTCATCCAGCGCAGGTTTCGACTTGAGAGTTGGGTAGACCTCTTCCATCGCGGCGACCTGGCCACGAGCGCGTGTGACGATGGCGTTCTTAACTGCGGATGGTAGCTCTTCAAGGCCACGCCGTAATTCGAGGGCATCGAGGTAGGTGATAGGAAAAATTCCGGTACAGCACACGCAGCAGCCACGTTTGCAAGGGATTGCGCTTAATAGGGAGGCTCGGGCGCGTCGAAACCAGTCCTCGGCTTGTTCAAACAAGGGGAGAGGATGAACGGAGGACGCGGTGGTCCTCATGGCGCTTATTCCTCTTGTGTGGAGAGATCGACGATCAGCTCTCCCTTGGGAGAGAAGAATCCTTGCCGATCAATCTGCACGATGCCGTTACAGTGTTCTTGGAAAAATTCCAGGATCCATCCGTTGAAGTCGTACCCGTCTTCCGTCACGTCGGCTTCGAGCATGCGGGTAGTGAGGATGAATCGTGCGCGAGTCACGTGCTCCTGCGCCAGGCTGGCTTCAATATCGTCGAAGGAGGAAAGATTTTCCAGGAATTGTTGCCGCTCCTGCTCAAACAAGTCTTGAAAGCTTCCGCGATCGCGAACGCAAAATACATGGATCGGCTTGCGCTCTTGTGCATAACCCAGCACAATTTGAACCCAGGCCCATTCATCCAGCAGGGCGTCGTCCATGTCGGGTGGAAGAATCGGCAGTTGTCCGCGTGATTTTAAAAAATCTACCAGTAGTCGTAGCGGTGGAGCATTCTCATTTTTACAAAAGACACGGGAATAGATGACCGCTTCAGCCGCAGCGCCCTCGGCCGGCTGCGTCGCGGAGGGAAGAATAGGTAATTGTTTGCCCATGAAGCCGCCTCTTGTTCCTCGGTAGTTCAATCTGCCGTGTCGCGTGAGCCTACTCTACTCTGCAGCCTGGGTAACGCGCAAGGGCATGAATCGCGCTGATCGCCGGTTGGGATGCGAGGATTTCCATTTTGCAGCTCTTGACAGCCCCTAGGCCTTTGGATACACTCTCGCCCTGTTTTCGGACTGATTCTGCAGGACACGCGCAGATTTCCGGCTCCACCTCTGTACGTACGAGTTTATGGATCGCAGACCACACAAGTCAGTTCACTTTCATTCGTTGTTCAAAGGGAGGAACGCATGGCCAAGTCGATGACGAAATCGCAGATTGCTGACCATCTTGCTGGAAAGGCGGGGATTACGAAAAAGACGGCCGTCCAATTCTTGGACGATTTTGCCGCTCTCGCCTATCGCGAGGCGAAGAATGCCTTCGTGGTGCCTGGCATCGGGAAGCTGGTACTGGCCAATCGAAAGGCGCGCATGGGCCGGAACCCGCAGACGGGTGAGCCGATTAAGATTCCCGCCAAGCGTGTGGTGAAGTTTCGCGTCGCGAAGATGGCCAAAGATTCGATCCTCGGAAAGAAGTAAACCGCCTCGTTCCTCTATGGATTGAAAGGCCGGTGCTCCGTCATGGAGAGCACCGGCCTTCGCATTTTGGGCCACAACAGGAGGTGTCGTTAGGACAGTGAGCGAGACGGGATGCTAAAAAGACGGTGCGAGTCCACTTCCCCCTGTGCCGTCATGCCCCACAAAGCGCACCGCATCTCCGTCTTGCACCAGAGAGTCCTCACTGGCGATGCGTTTGTTGATTGTGACCAAGACCTTTTTTTCCCGCAAGAGTTGGAGCATGTGACGGAGCCCGCGGCCTTGCCGCTGAATGACCTGCCGTACGGTCACAGGGGTGGGGAGTTCGCAGGCGAGGTCCCGTTCTCCGTCCGTGGTCTGAAGTTGTCCCATCAGCGTAATCGTAATCATGCGACTCGTGTCCTCTCAGTCAATCTGTAGCGGTTTCCATTGTGCCATGTGGGCGAGCGACGAAAATTGACTCCCCCCGTCGCCGCGACTAATATTATCATTATGCAATCCCTTAATATCCAGCGACCCGGAATGCCTGATCTGCAGTTTGTCCTAGTGGTGTCGGCCTTGTGCACGTCCGGCCTAGACACACTCAATGTTCCTGAAGACCTCCGACGCAGGGTGTTCGACGCCTGCTGGGCGCTCGTGAGCACCGATCCGCCACCGACCACACCTCAAGAACGTGTGTTGGACGTGCGATCCGGCACGGAGTTGACGCTGGACGCCCTGGTTTCCACCATTCGTCAGCTCTTTGCCGAGGCGGGGATTTCCACGTTGACCTGGGATCATGCGCCCAGCGATCCGACCCGTCCCAGCAGTCCCGCTGCAGAGCCGTTGATCGATCGTTTGCAGAAGCTGTATCCTGACCCGCCGCCGACCTCTGGGCCCGCTGATCGTAATTGACCCCCCGTCGCCGTTCATTCTCTGCTCTCAATGCGCGAGTCAACCCAAGTGTGGGCGAAGAGGCCTCAGTACCGCAAGGTGCGTGGGCGGTGGGCGGCGTCCATGGACTGCTTTTCCCGTGGAACGGAACCAGGTATGATGACGCACGTTCGACCCGACGCGATGTCGCGATGTGATGCAGGAGGTATCATGCAGATTATGCCTACGCCCCTCAAGGGCCTCTTTCAGATTGATCCCGATGTGTTTGGGGATGCGCGCGGAAAGTTCGTCGAGATCTTCCGTGAATCGCGCTATGACGCCGCTGGGATCGACAGACCCTTTGTGCAGGATAACTTTTCTTGGTCCGTTCGCAGCACGTTGCGCGGGCTTCATTATCAGCTCGCTCGCCCTCAAGGGAAATTGGTCACGGTCGTCAAGGGTGCCGTCTACGATGTAGCGGTTGATATTCGGCAAGGGTCACCGACGTTCGGGCGATGGTATGGAGTAGAGTTATCCGATAGCAACATGCGGCAGTTGTACATCCCTCCCGGATTTGCCCATGGATTTTGTGTGCTGAGCGAGGAAGCAGGATTTCTTTACAAGTGTACGGAGGTATATTCGCCGCAAGATGAGCGGGGGATTGTGTGGAACGATCCGGACCTCGCCATTACCTGGCCGACGAAGACGCCGCTGTTGTCAGCGAAAGATCAAGCGTACAAGTGTCTGGCGGACATGATGGCGGAGATTCCGCGCGATAACAGCCGCTAGTTGTCAGCGTTCGTATCGGCCGATTCGATCCTCGTTCAGCCCTTCCACGACCGGATCAGGACATCATCGTTCGCGTGCGTGTCATGTCGCTCGCTTTTGGTTATGTTCGACATGTCAAGGCGAGGCGTGTGATCAAGCTCGAGCCACTCCCTGCAGCCTCGTCAGCCTTGCTGTATGACAGCTCTCCATGCTATGTAGGAATCATTCCTGTCTAGTCATCTTTGCCATGAAACTGAGTCCCTGGGAGATTGAGGCGCGTTTTCGTCGGCATGCGGTGCGACTGACGCGCCAGCGGGTGGCCATCTACGCGGCATTGGTAAATGACGCGAGTCACCCGACCGCCGATGAGCTGTACCGAACGGTCAAGCGGCAGCATCCGATGATGTCACGTAATACCGTGTACTGCACGCTGGGAGCATTGCGGCAGGCCGGTTTGGTGCAGGAAGTCAACGTGGGTCATGAGGTGGCGCGGTTCGATGGAAACGTGACGGTGCACCATCATCTGATCTGTCGGGTATGCGGCCGGATAGTGGATGTGATGGACGAGGAGCTGAATCGATTGGCTATCTCAAGCCGCCAGGCGGAGGGATTTCACGTGCTCGGGTATCGGATAGAGTTTTATGGATATTGTGCGGATTGTCAGCAGGCAAGGCCTGACGTTCTGGAGCATTGCGGATAGGACCACGCAGACGTCAATTTACCCAAGGAGGAGTGTATGGGAAACAGTTTGAAGGGTACGAAGAGTCACGAGAATCTCAAGCACGCGTTCGCCGGAGAGTCACAAGCGAACCGGCGCTACCTCTACTTCGCGCGCCGCGCCGATATTGAAGGATATCCGGATGTGGGCGGGTTGTTCCGAGACACGTCTGAAGCAGAAACCGGTCATGCGTTTGGCCACTTGGATTTTCTCAAGGAAGTCGGTGATCCCGCCACTGGTGTCCCGATTGGAAATACGGAAGCGAATTTGAAGTCCGCGATCGAAGGGGAAACGTACGAATACACGCAGATGTATCCCGGGATGGCCAAGACGGCGCGCGACGAAGGGTTCTCGGAATTAGCGGAATGGTTCGAGACCTTGGCTAAAGCAGAGCGGTCTCATGCCAATCGGTTTACGAAGGGCCTCGATAGCTTGAAGCAGTAATCGGCTTCGGTCATGGTGTCGATGCCGTAGTAGTGACCGGGTGGGTCGGAGGCATGTCCGCCCACCCTGTCTTTTGTCCCGCGATGCTCGTTGCAAGGACGTCCCTCCCGTGAAAGAACTTCGCCTGCTTCAATCCATCGATCCGGCAGCGCTCGAAAAGGAGACGTTGCGGATTTACGATGTGTGTGACGGCTGCCGCCGTTGTTTTAATCTCTGTCCATCCTTCAACACGCTGCTGGATCGGATTGATGAGTATCAGAGCGACGTCACGAAATTGACTCCGACCGATCATCATCGGGTCGTCGACGAATGCTACTATTGCAAACTCTGTTTTAACCATTGTCCGTATACCCCGCCGCATCAATATGGAATCGACTTTCCCCTCTTGATGGCGGTCTGGAAAAAGCGGCTGGCCGCAGACCGCGGGACACGCTGGCGGGATTGGCTGCTGACGAGGACCGACCTGTTGGGGCGGATGAACAGCGCATTCGCGCCGGTGGTCAATTGGGGACTTGGTCAGGGGTGGCTGCGAGGCCTCATGCAAACCCTGCTCGGTGTTCATCGTGACCGGCAGGTGTTGCACTATCAGCGTGAAACCTTTGTACGTTGGTGGGCGAAGCGGTCTTCGTCCAGCAAGGTGACTGTCGGGAAGAAAGCCGCCTTGTTTGCCGGTTGTTTGGTCAACTATCAAGCTACCGATGTGGGCAAAGCGGCCGTGCAGGTGCTCGAGAAAAATGGGGTGCAGGTGGCCTTGCCGGACCAGTCTTGCTGCGGCATGCCGTCGTTTGATATCGGCGATACCGCGGCGATGGTGACGGCGGCAGAGCGCACGATCGCATCACTGAAGTCATGGGTAGAGCAGGGGTACGATGTGGTCATTCCCACCCCCAGCTGCAGTCTCATGGTGAAGCGGGAGTATGTGAATCTGGTCGCCGGGGAAGATGCGAAACGAGTGGCCGAGCATACGTACGATATTTCCGAATATCTCATGCAGATCAAACGTGAGGGCGGTTTGGCCATGGATTTCACACAGAAGCCTGGTCGCGTGGCCTATCAGGTACCGTGTCATCTGCGCGATCAGAATATCGGTTTCAAATCGAAGGAACTCATGGAATGTGCCGGGGCGCAGGTTGAGGTGATAGAAAAGTGCTCTGGGCATGACGGATCCTGGTCGGCCAAGGTCGAGTTCTTCCCCCTTTCCATGAAGATTGCACAAAAAGCCGTACGTGTGGTTGAGCAGGCGTCGGCTGATCTGGTGGCGTCCGACTGTCCGCTGGCAGGGCTTCAGCTTGATCAGGCCGGGGCCGCAGCGCACGTGAGAGGAAAATCCGCACAGCATCCCATTCAGATTGTGCGCGACGCGTATGGATTGCCAAGGGATCCGCGCGCCTCGTAGCGGATAGCATGATACTCAGCGAGGATGCCGTTTCGCCTGGAATTGAACGATGAAAGCGCTTACACAACACGAGCTGATTCCTCACGACGAGTACGAGCGGCAGCGCGATGCCTATCGTCAGACCATCATCGAGCTCAAACGACGAAGACGGATTGGTCTTGGCGAAAAGATTATGTTGGTCTTTGAAAATCGGGAAACCTTGCGTTTCCAAGTTCAGGAAATGATTCGCGTCGAGCGGATCTTCGACCCACAGAAGGTTCAGGAGGAATTGGATGTCTACAATGCTTTACTCCCGGGCCCTGGTGAATTGAGCGCGACCCTCTTGATCGAACTCACCGATCCCGACACGATGAAGCATTGGCTCGATCTGTTCATGGGGTTGGATCACGGCCAGAAGGTCGGCCTCCGGGTCGGCGGAGAGGTTGTGTACGGTGAGTTTGAGGGGGGGCACAGCCATGAGACGAAGATCAGCGCCGTACATTTTGTTCGCTTTCGTCCGACGTCTGCCATGGTGAAGGCCATGGCAGATCCGGCTGCCCGGGTCGCGCTTGTGATTCGCCATGCCGGGTATGAAGCCGACGCAGAGGTCCCTTGGGTGACGCGACAGGAATGGCTTGAGGATTTGGGCATGGTCGAGTAATGTTTCTCTTGAAATGATCGATGCGCAACTGCATGAATTCTCTTTTGAACACTGTCTTGTGAGAATTGCTTCCTATGGCGTCTGTCCTCCTCAATAAACGTATTGAGTTCTGCGCCTCCCACCGGTACCACAAGCCGGAGTGGGATGCCGCCAAGAACCGCGCCATGTTCGGTGCCTGTAATAACGATCCCGGGCATGGACACAACTATATGTTGGAAGTGACCGTGGCGGGAGAGGTGGATCAGCGAACCGGCATGGTCGTGAACCTCTTTGATTTGAAGCGGGTGTTGTTGCAGGTACTGGAGGAGTTTGATCACAAGCATCTCAATCTGGACCTGCCCTACTTCGAGCACCAAATTCCAACCTCCGAAAACATTGCGCGGGTCCTGTGGGACAAACTGCAAGCGCAGCCGGATATCGGCACCCTCCAACGACTGTCTTTGTACGAGGATGAAGATCTCTGCGCCGATCTCACGGCAGAGGCCGGGCTGGAGGTCGCGTCGGTGACAAGACGATGTTCGTTTACCGCTGTGCATGATGGGCATCGTGGACATACCTGGGATCTGTTCGTATCGGTGCATGGACCGATCGATCGTGAGACCGGCATGGTCACGGATATCGTTGCGTTGGATCGCCTGCTGAAGGAGCGCGTGCTGTCGGCGTTCGACGGGCGAGATCTGCGCATCGTGTTGGCCACCCCATCCGTGACTGGTGAATCTTTGGCCAAGGCCGTATGGGACCGTCTCGCATCGGCAATCCCCGCGGGAACCCTCCAGCTCGTCAAACTCGTCCAAACCCGCGATCTCTCCTACGAGTACGCCGGCTGAACCTGTCCAGGCACCTCTAGTTCTCCCACGCATCCCCTGCACAGTCTTGCGCTCCCGTAGCTCCTCCTAGCCGAAACAATTCTTATTGAGTTGCCGCGATCAGGCGGCATCTGGCGAGCACAAAAAACTAATTGGTATCAGCACAGGTGCCGTCTTTGCCGGCTAGGGTTTCAGGGCCGGAAGTAAAGGTGCGCGATCATCGCGACGGAGAGGAGGACCATCGTTGCGAGTATTGTCCACGCGATCGCCAGGGTGCGTCTGGTTGTAACCAATGTGGCTTGAAGCTGTCTGATGGTGTCACCCTGGGTGGCAATGGTCCGCAGCTGCGCGTTGATTTGGTCCTGAAGCGCCGCAAGTTCAGGATCGACAGGAGTGGGACGTGGCGTGTGAGGAACCGTGCGAAACCGTTCGAAGGTCTTGATCAGATCCGGAGCCTTGTCAATAACCACTGGTAGCAGCTTCTTGGCCAGATGCCATGCCGTGGTCCATGGGATGGTCATGGGGCTTCCCTCTATGCGATGAGGCGGCGAGAGTCTGTACCGATGCATTTAACAGGAGCGGCGCCCTAATCTACAAGTTTCTGGCGTCAGAATTGGGAGTATAGGGGTCTCCCCAGTGTCGAACCCATGCATGAACCGCTATAGATTCCAAAGAGTGATCATCATTTGGATGGACAACAAGGAGGCTATCATGAAGGTTATTACCAATGTGGCGGGCAACCCGGCTGAGGGCTATCGCGTGGTAGGGGATATCGTGGGGACGACCATTCGGCAATTCAGGCCGGAGGACAGTGCGATGGATGTGGCGATTGAAATGGTCACGAACCATGTGGGGGGTGCACCCGTGGTGGGCGAAGCCTATGAGTTTCTTGGCTTCATCAATGAAGGGGATGTGATTCGGGCGATCGACAAGGGGTTGGATCTCTCAAAGGCGAGAGCGCAAGACATCATGAATTCGGCGTTTGTGGGCGTGAAGGAAGACACCACGTTGAGCTGCGTCGCGCGTATGTTTGAGATGGGGTTTCAGATCTTACCGGTGGTGCAGGATGGCAAGGTAGTCCGCTCGATTACCCGTCACGATTTGTTGCGGGCGCAACTGGGGTTGGGGCCATCAATAGATGAAGTGCGGTGAGGCGCTCGTAAGTGGGCTGCAGAAAGCTTCCTCTTCGTCGGCAGTTCTTGCCGAGCGGTCTGGATTCTTCTGAGACCGCTCGGTACAACCCATTGAAATATCGTAGCCTCTATCGAATAAGCAATCTGGCCTGAAAGTTGTAGTGAGCCGGGTCTAGTCGGATGGATTTCTCGTTTCGAGCCGGAGGTGCTGACGCGATGATGTCTATTTGGGAATTCTTCAGCCAAGACGTGACGCTCATTGGAGAGCTCCACAGTCCCATGTTGAGCTGGCTCGGTTCCGGCGGGTTGATCGTTTTGTTTCTGTGGCATGCGGGGCGGCTGAGCACGGCAATTTCCAGTGTGCAGGGTTGCTACACTCGCGTATGGCCGACCTTGACGAACCTCGTTGCCGGTCGGAAGAGCTTGCAATCAGAGTGGCTCACGGTTCCCAGCTTGAGTGAGATGAAGAAAGCTGCGCATCCGTCCGGTGCTCAATCGGCCCGAGTGGATTTAGATGATCTCCACACGCTCGACAAAGCTATGCGTCGAGAGCCGCGTCTCGAACAGGCGTGGTTGCATTTTCGCAAGACCTTCATCGTGGAACGCACCGCCTGGTTTATCGAGCCGAAAGTGTTTGCGACGCGCACGGCGGCGGAATTCTTCCCGCGTGATCTGTTGAATGGCCGGTTGAATCTGGCTTTTTATCATCAGTTCCCTTCTTTGATCACGGGCGGAGGCCTGCTGCTCACCTTTTTGGCCATCCTCATCGGCCTGAGCAAGCTCCATGCGGATGGGTCACATATTGTGGGTATTCAAGGGCTGATTAACGGATTGGCGGGGAAGTTTCTCACGTCGATTGTCGGGCTGCTCTGTGCCAACCTCTTTGTGCTCCTGGAGAAGTCCGCCCTGCATCGGCTGGGCACGACTCAGCAACAGTTTGTCACGATGGTCGATGAGTTATTCCCGCGTAAAACCATGGAACAGATGTTGGAGAATTTCACGCCGGGTGCCGGGCCGTCACAAGCGCCGGCTTCAGCCGGCATTGGTGCGGTGCCTGGGGATCTCGGCGATCGTCTCGTGGGGACTCTCAGCGATCGACTCAGTCCCACCGTGACTGCACTGAGGGAAGCTGTGGAGGTGCTGAGCCGACGAGAGCCTGGCAGCCGGTCCGTCGCCCCGGACCGCTTGGCGGATGATTTATCGCGAGTCATGCAGCAGACAATAGCGGCTCCGATTCAGGAATTGAACCAGGCGATTCAAACGCTCGCCCGATCGGTGGAAGAGCTCAAACGCGATCACAAATGGGAGCCAAGGGAGAGTGAGTTTGAATCAACCCTGTTCGATGACTCGCTGCCGTCTGAGTCCACCCAGGAAACCGTGCCTGATGACAGCATGCTCGGGCTGCGGTGGTTTGCGAATTGGCGCCAAGGCACCTCGATGAAGGGTGCAGCCTGAGATGCGCGCACACCCCTCGCAGGATTCCCAGGAACACGCATCGGTCCTCACCATCGGAGTGACGGATCTGATGACATCACTCGCCGTGATTTTTATTCTGCTGTTCAGTGCCTATGTCACCAAGGTATCAGAAACGGAGCCACAGACGAAGGTGCCTGTCCCCACACCGATGCCGGATCATAAGATGGCCAGGACAACGGCCGATGATATCAAGGGTCTGTTGCGCGATCATTTCCAACGGTTCGACCTCGCGCTGGATGCCGACCCCGCGGATTCCAATGTCGTGCGGATCGTCGTGCCGGACGCCCTACTGAATTTTGAGTTCGGCAAGGGAAGGCTCTCGTCGGTGGCGGATCGATTCTTGGCGGATGCCATGCCGACCTATGCCGCGTTGTTGTGTGGCGCCATGCGGGATCGAATCGACTCGCTGGTGATCGAAGGGCATACCGACGATCGCGGGTCGGACATCTACAACTTGAAATTGAGCCAGGAGCGCTCGTTGAATGTGATGGTCAAGGGGCTGGAAGTCATTCAGGACTCAGCGCCCTGGGCCTATCGTTGTTTTCACGAAAAGACGTCTGCCAGCGGACGCGGTCGGCAGGACTTGGTCATGGATGAGGGACGTGTCCTCGATCGAGACAAGAGTCGGCGGGTAGTGTTTAAGATTCGCCTACGGTCTGCGGATCCTCAGGGCGAGATCCACCAAGCCCTGCGGATCCGTGAAGAGCCGACCTTCAGCTCCCGCCTGTTCTAACGCCCGTCAGGCGATTATCCGTCTCTCGCGCAGCGAAATCCGACGTCGTTCCGTCTGGCATCAGGCGAGTATCCGGCACGATTTGACGAGCGAATAGCCTGGGAATCACTGTTCCAGGCTCCGCCGCGTAGAGCTCTGAGCGGTCCAGCGGAAGGCCCAGGTGGATTGTCACGCGAGCTATACTGGTAGTAGGTGGGATCATACCAGTCGGCAACCCATTCCCAGAGATTTCCAGCCAGGTCGTACACACCGTTCGGAGTTTTCCCTAGTTCGTAGCGCCCAATATTGCTGAGGGTGTCATATCCTCGCCACTTGGCCTGGCCCGCATTGGCATGGCTTTTGGTCGGATGAACACTCCCCCACGGGTAGATCCGTCCCTCGGTCCCGCGTGCAGCCAGTTCCCATTCTGCTTCTGTCGGCAGTCGTTTTCCCACCCAGCGGCAGTAATCGCGTGCATCGTACCAATTGACACCCAACACCGGTTTGTTGCCGTGAGATCCTGTCGTGGCCTCGTTCCACTTGAACGGTACGTCCACCTTTTGGGAAGTGAGAAACTCGGCATAGCCGGACACAGTGACTTCATACGCATCAAGATGAAAGGCCTTGACCAAAACGCGGTGGATCGGTTGCTCATCATCTTGTCCGCGGTCGCTACCCATGGCGAACTCGCCGGCAGGGATAAGCACCATCGGCGTCTCACGGTGAGTGCCGATGAGCGTAGCGTGAGACTCGGCTTGGCGGAAGGTGGATCGGTTCGCGGTGACTGAATGGACAGAGGGAGGCGAGATATCTTTCGCCTCGGTATGACCTATGAACGGCAGACAGTATAGCAGCGTGACGGCACATGAGAAAGCTCGCAGTGTTCGCATTGTACGATGGTGATCAGTTGTGAGATAGATCAAAGACTGGTGTTGCTTCACACTCACACATTGTATCCCGTTTGCGAGCGAAAATGTGGGATGGAGGGTCGTTGCGCAGCGTTCAGGGTGTCTTAGTGATGGATATGAGGTGAGACTTGTCGGTGGATTGGATGAGGATTATCGGGAGCCCAGGAGGGGGTTATTTCAGCAGATGGTCGGAGATCAGTGCGGCTAACTCAGCTGGTTCGACCACCCCTTCACGAGTCAGCAGCAGTTTGCCCTGCGCGAAGAAGTGCGTGGTGGGATACGTCTCAAACGTATGCGCTTTCTTGATTTCACGGCATCGCCCCGGCACGTGCATTTTGGCTTTGCCGATCTTGATGGTGGGAAACTTCGCGGCGGTTTCTTCGAGGATCGGATCATACTGTTTGCAAGGCTCGCAGGTGGCTAAGCCGTAGGACACCACTGCTCCTGCACTGTCGGTAAATTCTTTATAGTTCTCGTCTCGAACGTCTTGGACGGTGCCGCTCATTGTCTCTCCTCTGTTATGAGGGATGACCGAGGGGGGGCCTGGTCACCCCTGTCCCCTCGGTCCCTGTCATGGAGCTTAGCTCAGCTTCGCGAGGGCGGCGAGAATGTCCTTATCCTCCCGCGCCACCTTGATTTCCTGAACTTTGACATAGGCGACTTTGCCATTCTTGTCGACGATGACCGTTGCGCGCTTGCCGCAATTCAGCGGTTCGAAATACAGCCCGTACTTCTTAACGACTTCGCGGTTGAAGTCGGAGAGGAGGCGGTGCTTGAGGTCCAGGGAATCCGCCCAGGCCTTGTGGGAGAAAAAGCTGTCGCAGCTGATGCCGAACAGCTCCGAATTGGCGCCTTGGAACTTCGGGAAGTCATCGGTCAAGCACTTGTTCTCACCTTGACAGACCGGGCTCCAGTCGAGCGGGTAGAACGCCAGCACGACGTTCTTCTTGCCCTTGTAGTCGCTCAATTTCACGTCCTTCTGGTCCTGATCTTTTAATGTGAAATCCGGCGCGGTATCGCCGACTTTAATTTCTGCAGCCACATCACTCATTGAAATCCTCCTAGGTTAGACCTACAGCACTGCGCAAAACCCTTTCGTGGTACCACGCCTGGAAAAACCTTGTCAACGGGGCCAGAAGGCCTAGGAAAGGCCAGGCGAGGTCGTAATATATTGATTGGATGATGATTTGTGGAATTTGTACGGCGGCGATCTAGAGCGGATCGGTGGTGATTTGTCGGAACGCCATCATGCGACCAGTCGGCGCTGCCGTGCGATGTTTGATGAACCGAATGGTTTGGGCGAGGGTAGGCAAGTCTAAACAGGTTCCGACTTTTTGATTCTGGCCGACTCGCAATACACTGTCGGCGGCTGACTTCAGCAGGGCGATGGTGTCGGTGTCCGGAAGTCCACGTGGCTGAAGGACTTCCAATTCGTCCAAGCCGAACTTGTTTAGGCCCAGCGTATGGAACCATTCGGATGCGTCATCGTTGCCCTCGCTGTGCTGGACGGTGACGTGGTTGCAAGGTAAAAAAATATTCAATGGTCGGTCATTCCAATCCGAAGGATTCAAATACTCGTGGCACAGCACATCGAACGCTGTCCCTTGAGTGAGCAATGTCAGTCCGCGGGCTAGCCGAGCGGCAACCAGCACCGTATCGGTGATGGTGCTTGGGGCGCTGGTGGTGGGTGAGACGGCTCCGAGCTGTGGGTGATCCCAGGACAGCATGGGACGCCACTGCGTGATATCGGCTGCTGAAAGGCTGGTCAGGACTTGCGTGCGCCAGGGGCCATGGTTGGCGTTGACTCGGCCTCCGGTCTCACGATCGAGATAGGTGAGTGGTCCACCGTATTGAAGGTCATACCAGATCTTCAGCTCGTCGATGGACGGTGGCCCTCCGCGATAGCCGACCAAGTAGAGCGGAGGCTTCGTGGGCGCAGGCTTCGGGGATTTTTTCCGAATCTTCATGCCGGCCGCACAGCGAGGCGCGCCTGCCGTGGTTATTTGGAGCTCTTTTTGGCTTTCCGACGATCGTCCGGGCTTAGAAGTCGTTTTCGGAGACGCAGATGTTTCGGCGTCACTTCGACCAACTCGTCCTGGCCGATATACTCCATGGCGAACTCCAACGACATTTCACGTGGCGGCGTCAGCACCAACGCCTCGTCCGTGCCGGCGGCGCGCATGTTGCTCAGTTGTTTCTGCTTGCACACATTCACGTCGAGGTCTTCGTCTCGGCTATTTTGGCCGACGACCATCCCTTGGTAGACTTCGACCGAAGCCCCGATAAACAACTCGCCGCGCTCCTGAGTCATGAAGAGAGCATAGGCGGTGCTGGTCCCTGCCTCGAAGGCAACCAATGACCCATGGGGCGCCACGAGGAGCGCCTTTTCGTCTGCTGGGGCATAACCGGAAAACACGTGGTGCAAGATAATGGTGCCACGTGTCTTCGCCAGCAAGATGTTCTTGAGGCCGATAATGCCGCGTGTCGGGATGTGGTACTCAATGTGCATTTCGCTGGCGGTGCCTTCGGAATGCACAAGCTTCATATGGCGAAGTTCGCCTCGTCGTTTGCCGATTTCTTCAATGACCTGACCCTGATATTCAGAGGGGACCTGGATCGTCAGTTCTTCGAATGGTTCCGTGACCGTATCGCCCTCTCGGTGAAGAATCACCTCGGGCTGTGAAATCTGCAGCTCATACCCTTCACGGCGCATCTGTTCGATGAGCACGCCGAGATGGAGTTCGCCGCGGCCGGCCACGAGGAATCGGTCGGCGCTGTCGGTTTCCTGCACCCGCAACGAAACGTTGGTTTCCAACTCCTTGAACAGCCGTTCGCGAAGATGGCGTGACGTGAGATATTTCCCTTCGCGGCCGGCGAACGGGCTGTTGTTCACCGAAAAGGTCATCTGCACGGTCGGTTCATCGATCGTCACACGCGGGAGCGCGACGGGATTGGCCGGGTCGGCAATGGTGTCCCCGATGTTCACTTCTTCCAGCCCGGAGAGGGCCACGATTTCACCGGCTTCAGCCGTTTCGGCATCGGTGCGCTCAAGGCCTGAAAACACGGCCAGATCGGAAATTTTTCCCGGGACCTGTCCGCCGTCCTTGGTAAGGGTCACCACATTCTGACGTCGGGCAATCGAGCCGGATTGAATCTTTCCGATCCCCATCTTCCCTTTGTAAGAATCCTGGGCGAGGGCCAGGACGAGGAGCTGGAACGGGGCGTCGCGGTTGATGGCCGGCGCGGGGATCTTGTCGAGAATGGTTTCCAGGAGCGGTGCAATCTCCGTCCCCGGTTGCTTCAGGTCCAATGTGGCAACGCCCTTGATCGCCGAGGTGTAGACAATGGGAAAATCCAGCTGTTCGTCGGTTGCGCCCAAGTGCACGAAGAGATCGAAGGTACGGTTGACGACATCATCGATGACGGCATCGGGGCGGTCGATCTTATTGATGACGACGATGGCTTTATGTCCCAGCGCCAGCGCTTTCCGCAAGACAAACGTGGTCTGCGGCATCGGGCCTTCTTTTGCATCGACAAGGATCAGTACGCCATCCACCATGCGGAGCGTCCGTTCGACTTCGCCGCCGAAGTCGGCGTGGCCAGGGGTATCGACGATGTTGATCTTCACACCCTTATAGGTGACGCTGGCATTCTTGGCTCGGATCGTAATGCCACGCTCGCGCTCCTGATCCATGGAGTCCATGATGCGTTCGCCCATGTCGTCGATCTTGCGATGGACGTGGGTCTGCCGCAGCACGGCATCGACGAGAGTCGTCTTTCCGTGGTCGACGTGTGCAATGATGGCGATGTTGCGAATGTCGGTCCGACGACCTTGCGGCGCGTGCAGACCCGCGGTGGTGGATGAGGGCGCTGAGGTGTTCATAATCTCCAATGCCGTGAGAGTGCCAAAAAAAAGACGCCTTCCTATGAAGGCGTCTTAACCTGTGAAGTATACCTGATTGTAACGCATTCCCACAAGCCCAGTTTACATTTTCTCTCTAGGCCCAGTCCGACGATGATTCGAACCTTGCTTGAGTTTGTCAGGTGCGCATTGTATGGTGGGGTTGTCGCGGGTTGACTCCTTGCCTCGCAACTATCCTACTGCATGCCCGAACTCGATCACTTACTCGATAAGCCGGAGAAGCCTCGTCGTCGTTGGCGATGGTGGGAAATTGCCCTGATCGGCCTGCTGCTGGCCATTATACTCGGTGGCGGCGGTGCGGCCGGTATTCTCTGGTATTTCTCCCAAGACCTGCCGTCGCTGGATCCCCTGCAGAACTATCAGCCGAGTCTGGTGACGCGTGTCTATTCTGATGACCGGCAAGTGATCGGCCAGTTTTTTATCGAACGGCGATTTCTCAGACCCCTGCAGGACATGCCTAAGAGCCTGACACAAGCGGTGGTTGCGACTGAAGATGCGAGATTTTTTGAGCACCCGGGCTTGGACATCGTGGGGATTCTCCGGGCCGCTTGGACCAATATTCGCCACGGTGGCCGGAAAGTTGAAGGTGCCAGCACAATCACGCAGCAATTGGCGCGCTCGCTGTTCCTTTCGGCTGAACGGACCTTCGATCGAAAGCTCCGAGAACTCATCCTCGCCTACAAGATGGAGTTGGTGCTGACGAAAGAACAGATTCTGGAGATGTATTTGAACCAGATCTATTTCGGCCAGGGCGCCTACGGCGTGGCGGCGGCCAGCCAGACCTATTTCGGGAAAGAGCTTTCGACGCTGACCCTAGCTGAATCGGCGTTTCTCGCCGGCCTTCCTAAGTCGCCGAGTCACTATTCGCCGTTCAAAGCCTACGACCGGGCCAAGAAGCGGCAGGAACATGTGTTGAGCCGGATGACAGAGGCGGGGTTCATCAGCAGTGTTGATCGCGAGCAGGCCGCAGCTGAAAAACTGAATTTCCGTCGTCCTGGCAGTGAACATCTGGGACCTTATTTCGTGGAGTATATTCGGCAACTGCTGGTGGCAAAATTCGGTGAATCGATGGTGTACAAGGGCGGACTCGAAGTGTTCACCACGCTCAATACCGATATGCAGAAAGCCGCAGAATCCGCCATGTTCAATGGCTTGCGCGAGATCGATAAGCGTCAGGGGTGGCGCGGTCCGCTTCGTACCATCGATCTTGCGACCCTGGAGGTGCCGTCTCCTGATCCCTCGGTAAAGCTTTCCGAGGGGGATATGATGGAAGGGGTGGTGCGGAAGATCGGAAAGGATCACGTGCTGGTCCAAATCGGCGGTAGCACGGGGCGCCTAGCCTTCGACGATATGGCCTGGGCATCGAAGTATCTCAAGGGAAAAGATCCCACGAAGGACGCCATTCCGGTCAAAAATATCAAACAGCTGCTGGCGTTAGGTGATGTGATCGAGGTGGGAGTCAAGAAGCTTGAGAAAGAGATCGTGCACTTGCGATTGGAGCAGACCCCGCTGGTTGAAGGCGCCCTGGTTGCCCTTGACCCCAAAACCGGCGCGATTCGCGCCATGGTCGGCGGGTATGATTTTGTGCGGAGTGAATATAATCGTGCGGTGCTCGCCCGTCGCCAACCGGGATCGTCGTTTAAGCCGATTATTTATGCCGCGGCGATGAATCAAGGCATGAGTCCGGCCACGGTTGTGTTGGATGCGCCGGTCGTGTACGAACAGGAAGAGGAAGACAAGACCTGGAAGCCTGAAAACTACGGCAGGCGGTTCCACGGAATTGTGAGTTTGCGAGAAGCGCTGATTCATTCTCACAATCTCGCGACGGTGCGGCTTCTGGATAAAGTGGGTATTCGGAACGTGATCGATTTTTCACGGACGGTCGGTATCGTGAGTCCGCTGACGGCTGATCTTTCACTGGCGTTGGGCTCGTCCGGCGTGGGGCTCATGGAACTGGTATCGGTCTACGGGGTCTTTGCCAATCAGGGTCTGCGGGTCGAACCCTATGCCGTGGCGAGTGTGCAGGACAGCGGAGGTCGCACGCTGGAACAGGCGGCCATTCAACCGCGGCAGGTGGTTTCCCGTGAAACGGCGTACCTGATTACAAACATGATGGAAGATGTCATCCAACGCGGAACAGGCATAGCGGCGAAGGCGGTCATTGACCGGCCGGTGGCAGGGAAAACCGGGACCACCAACGACTTTACCGATGCCTGGTTCATCGGCGCCACGCCCAATCTTGCGACCGGAGCTTGGGTGGGCTTCGATGACCGGCGTCCCTTGGGCGAAACTGAATCCGGTGCGCATGCGGCCTTACCCATTTGGACCACCTTCATGAAAGACGCGCTCAAGCAGTTGCCGGTGGTGCCGTTTGAAATTCCTGACGGGGTGATGTTTGTGAAAGTTGATCCCACGACTGCCCTGCTCACCGACCAAGATGAGCAGCATGGGACTGTGGAACTCTTTACCAAAGGCACAGAGCCGACGAAGAGCGCCGGCTCTAAAATCGATCCCACCGAGTTTTACAAGCTGGACCAACCTTCGGATAACACCCCACCTGTTCCTGTTGAGCCATAACGAAAAAATAGAGAGATGCTTCTGCCGGTTGCATCGAAGTGCTCTGCATTCGTACAGCCCGCGGTCTTCCAGGGTTAGAGTGCGTATCAGCTCTTGAGGAGAAGGGATATGCGGGGGTGAATCAGGATTGGGAGTCCTGATACTCTTCGTGCCAGGCCATCTGGATGGATTCGAGCGTTTTTTCGTTCGACTTCTTGGGGTCATCCTTGAATTCTGGGAGGGCGACAACCCAGGCATGCATGTCCGTGAATCGGACCGTGAGGGGATCGGTGGCCGGGTGGGCTTCGACCAAACGGATCGCGATTTCTTCAGTATCGTTCCACTTCAAATCCATTGCATGTCCTCGTTGACAGAGATTATGTAATGTCAGAGACCTTTTTGCCTTGGAGCCCTTGTTTGAGGGAATCGTCCAGCATGGCCACGGTGAGGCCTTTGGCCGCGTGCTCAAGGTCTGCCATGCGCGCACGAATGGCACGGGAGTCGTTCCCATCCTTGGCGGCGATCAGTGCCGAGAGCGCCGTTCGGATGGCCTCGACTTCACCCGCGGCGATGAGATGCCCGCCATCTGATAACGATTTTTCGGTTGTGGTGATCAGTGCCCCCGCATCGAGTCGGGCGTCGATCAGTTTTCGCGCACTGACATCATCCGCAGCGAATTTAAACGAATCTTCGATCATCCGTTCGACTTCTTGATCCGACAATCCGTAGGAAGGTTTGACCTCGATCGACTGGGTCTCACCGGTCCGCATGTCTTTGGCCATGACATTGAGAATGCCGTTGGCATCGATCAAGAAGGTCACTTCGATGCGTGGAACCCCGGCCGGCAATGGCGGCACCTTAAGGCGGAAACGGGCAAGGCTGCGGTTGTCCTCCGCCAGTTCTCGTTCGCCCTGCAGAATATGAATGTCCACCCCGGTTTGGCCATCCACATAAGTGGTGAACATTTCCTTTGCGCTGGCAGGGATAGTGGTGTTGCGCCTGATCAGACTGCTCATCACGCCACCCATGGTTTCGATGCCCAATGACAGGGGGGTTACGTCCAGCAGCAACATATCGGTCGTACCACCGCTCAGAATATCGGCCTGTACGGCGGCGCCGAGCGCCACCACTTCGTCCGGATTCAGTTCACAGTGCGGCTGTTTGCCGAAGAGAGCGTGAACGCGCTGGCGAACCAGCGGCATGCGGGTCGCCCCACCAACGAGCACGACCTCGTCGATGTCATCCGGCGTCAGTTCTGAATCTTTCAATGCCAGGCGACAGGGTCCTAGAGTGCGTTCGACCAATGCCGTACAGAGTTGCTCGAGCTGATCGCGAGTGAGTTCCCGCGTGAATCGGCCTTTCCCGTCAGGCAGGTCGAGAGTTACGGCTGTCTTGAGTTCTTCCGACAGACGTATCTTCGCGCGTTCGGCTTCCAGGCGGACCGCCTGCATATGATCGGGATGGGCGCCGAGATCGAGCCCGTATTGCGTGCGGATCTCGCCAAGAAAAAGGTCGGCAATCAACTGGTCAAAGTCGTCACCGCCGAGATGTGTATCGCCATTCGTGGCGAGCACTTCAAAGATCCCGTTTTTTAATTTTAAGATCGAGATATCGAACGTTCCACCGCCCAAGTCGTAGACCGCGATCGTGCCCTGTGTCTTTTCTTGTAGTCCATAGGCCAGCGAGGCGGCGGTTGGTTCATTGATGATGCGCAAGACTTCAAGCCCGGCAATCATGCCGGCATCCTTGGTCGCCTGCCGCTGACTATCGTTGAAATAGGCGGGTACGGTAATGACGGCTTTGGTGATACTTTCTCCAAGAAAGGCTTCCGCGCGGATCTTGAGCTCTTTCAAAATCATGGCAGAGATCTGCGGTGGGGAGTAGGACTTCTCCCCAAGCTTGATCCGGATGACCCCGCCCTTTTCCGCGAGCGTATAGGGAAAGTAGGCCAGTTCGTCGTGGACGTCGGCCAGGCTCTTTCCCATGAAGCGTTTCACGGAGTAGACCGTGCGCTCGGGATCTCTTGTCAGATATTCCTTGGCCGGATCGCCGACGATGAGGCCGTTGTCGGTCAGCGCGACGACGGAGGGAACCATCGCGCGTTCGCCACGCGCGGAGATGATGCGCGGCGTCCCCTGATCCATATAGGCGACAAGGGAATTGGTGGTGCCGAGGTCAATGCCGACAATGCGTGCCATAGTGATTAGGCGATCGTTTCGACGAGATCGTTGACGATGTTTTTTACGTAGGTACGATTGGATAGAAGGTCCCGCATACTCTTGAGAATGCTGGCTCGCTCGGCTCGGGTCTGTTCGGTGGCCTCGCCGCGATCTTGCAACGCATCCCACCGGCCGAACAGCTGTTGGAGCTGGGCTTCCATATCCTGTTGCCGCTGTTCGAGCGTGGCTCGATCAGCCTGGAGTTTCGTGCGGAGCGTGGAGGCATTGTGAGAGGCGCGATCGCTGGCACGAAACTCATCGAGCGTGTCCTGCAACTCGAGAATCTCTTCGAACAGGTCGGCCGGCGGAGTCGTCCGGATTTCTTTCACCGAGCCGGCTTCGAGGTCCAAGAGATACTCGGCTCGCTGAATCGGATCCCGTAGGGTGCGATAGGCGGTGTTCAGCATGGCCGAGTTGTCGAGGCTGATAGTCTGCTCCGCATCACTTTTATTCTGATAGAAATCCGGATGGAACGCGCGGCTCAACTCGTAGAACTTGGTTTCGAGCGTCTGTGGATCGATAGCGAGGCGTCTCGGAAGTCCAAAGCAGGTGAAATAGTCCAGATCCTTCGAAACCGGCTGGACTTTCACGCAACGGTCGCAAAAGTATTCTCCGGCCATTTCGGATTGGCAGTGCCAACACATACTGCGAGCCATCTGCAGCTCGCGTCGGTCCTCGGTGCCTGTGGTACGTCGATTCATGTGCTCTTGCTCGTTTAGGCTGAAAAAGACTCTCCGCAGCCGCATGTCTTGTTGGCGTTTGGGTTCACGAATTTGAAGTTTCCGCCCATCAGGTCCTTCTGAAAATCGAGCTGCGTGCCTTGCAGGTAGATGGCGCTCTTGGCGTCCACAATGACCTTCACGCCGTCGAATTCGTACACCTGATCGTATTGGCCGATCTTTTCATCGAAGTTGATGGTATAGCTCAGACCGGAGCAGCCGCCCCCCTTGACGCCAAGGCGGAGACCGCCGTCTTCGATGCCTTGGACATTGATGAGACGCTTCACTTCTTGTAAGGCAGCGTCGCTCAGGGTGATGACCGGGGCTTGAGCATCCGTATTCGTGGTGGCGTCCATAGCGTGTGCTCCTTCTTGTCGTTACTTCGGGTCGGCTTTCTTTTGATAGTCGGCGAGGGCCGCTTTGATAGCATCCTCGGCCAATACCGAACAGTGAATCTTGACGGGAGGCAGATTCAGTTCCTGCACGATATCGGTATTCTTAATCCGGCCGGCTTCCTCGACCGTTTTGCCCTTGAGCCACTCAGTGGCCAAGCTGGAGCTGGCGATGGCGGAGCCGCACCCGAAGGTCTTGAACTTGGCGTCCACGATCGTCTCGTTTTCAACCTTGATCTGGAGTTTCATGACATCGCCGCATTCCGGTGCGCCAACGATGCCGGTGCCTACCCCGTCCTCTTCTTTCTTGAAACTTCCCATGTTGCGGGGGTTATTGAAGTGGTCGACAACTTTTTCGCTATAGGCCATGGTGTCCTCCGAATGTATCGCTCACAGTCGTGATGTTTCAGGTTAATGCGCAGCCCATTGCACGGATTTTAGATCAATGCCCTCTTTTGCCATTTCATACAACGGGGACATCTCTCGGAGTTTGGTTACCACCTCGATAATTCGCTTTCCGGCATAGTCAACCTCTTCGTCGAGTGTGAAGCGTCCTAGGCCGAATCGAATGGAGGAATGCGCGAGTTCCGCCCCCACCCCCAACGCGCGCAGGACGTATGACGGCTCAAGAGTTGCTGAGGTGCAGGCGGATCCCGAGGAGAGCGCGATTTCTTTGCAGCCCATCAGCAGCGATTCGCCTTCGACATAGGCGAACGAAATGTTCAGGTTGTGAGGAAGGCGCTGCGTCGGATGGCCGTTCAAATAGACCTCTTCAAGCGCGTTGGTAATCGTGGTATGGAGGCGATCCCGCATCACGGACAACCGCGCACCGTCAGCCGCCATTTCCTGTTCGCCTAGCTCACAGGCTTTCCCGAATCCCACGATCAATGGAACCGGGAGGGTGCCGGAGCGCATGCCGCGCTCATGCCCGCCCCCATCCATTTGAGCCGCGATGCGAACCCGAGGATTCTTTTTCCTGACGTACAGGGCGCCGACACCCTTGGGGCCATAGATCTTGTGGGCGCTGAAAGACATCAAGTCAATACCCATGTCCTGGACATCAATCGGGACTTTTCCCACGCCTTGAGTGGCATCGCAGTGAAAGAGAATGCTTTTTTCCTTCGCGATCTTTCCGATCTCTTTGATCGGATTGACGGTGCCGATTTCGTTATTGGCGAACATGATTGAGATCAAGATGGTCTTATCGGTGATGGCGTTCCGCACATCCTCCGGATTGACCATGCCGAATTTATCGACCGGGAGATATGTGACTTTGACTCCCCGTTTGGCTTCCAGGGCTTTGGCCGTGTCCAGCACTGCACGATGCTCGGTGGACGACGTAATAATGTGGTCGCCCTTTTCGTGGTACATTTCGACGACGCCTTTGAGCGCCAGGTTGTTCGACTCCGTTGCGCCGCTGGTGAACACGATCTCCTTGGCATCCGCATGGATGAGTTTGGCAATCTGTTTCCGAGCGTTTTCGACGCCCTCTTCGGCTTCCCATCCGAAAGCATGATTCCGGCTGGCAGAGTTCCCGAATTTTTCCGTGAAATAGGGCAACATTGATTCCAATACCCGAGGATCCATCGGGGTGGTCGAATGGTTATCCAGGTAAATCGGGAACTTCATCGCTCGACTCCTTGTTGTTCCGTGGCCACGGATTGAATGGTGATGAGTGGGGTTCCCCCCATCATATCTTGCAAAGTCATATTGTTCAGCAGCTGATAAATGCTGCTCTGAATTTTCAACAACGGGGTTCTGATGTTACAGTGCTCACGCTGCATGCAGGCATCGCCTTCTTTCTCGTGTGAACAGTCCATGATGCCGAGTGGACCTTCCAAGCTTTCCAGGACCTGGGCAATGGTGATCTCGCGAGGGTTCCTGCCGAGGAGATAGCCGCCTTTGGGTCCGTTATGGCTATCGATAATTCCACTTTTGGCCAAGGTTTGTAAAACTTTGGCCAGCAATTCAACAGGAATGTGGTACTCCTCTGCGATCTCTTTTGTATTCACGACGCGGGCTCGGGCGACGTCGGCGTATTGGTTGGCCGCAATATGCTGGAGTGCCATCAACCCGTAATCTGCTTTTTTCGATAATTTCAGCATGGCCCTATTGCCGATCGTTAAAGTCGGAGACTATAATGATCTCCGATCAATTCAGTCGTACAAAAGGTATCATGCGATCTTTGGACCTGTCAAGGGAGTGTCGGCGCGAAGAGTGAGAATCTCAGTGTCTGAGATTCAAGGTACGTCGGTCAGAGGCGAAAGAATAATTTGTACCATATAGAGAAGAAAAGGGGCTAAGCAACATGGGTGGGACAAATCCCTATATTGAGAAGGCAGCCGTTGAACTACCGGCAAAACCCTATACCGTAACCTTCATTTTTCCCGACAAGACGGAAAAAAAGGTTGAAGTGCAGCCGAACAAGATTCCGTACGGTCCTACGGGATTGCCCGGGAGCATTCTCGACATCGCAATGGGGAACGGGATTGATCTGGAGCATGTATGTGGTGGGGTCTGTGCATGCTCCACATGTCATGTCATGGTGAAGAAGGGGCTGGAAACGTGCAATGAGGGGACAGATGATGAGTTTGATCAGTTGGATGAAGCCCCCGTCACGACCTTGCAGTCACGACTCGGCTGTCAGTGTGTGCCGAATGGCTCGATGGAAGTGGTGGTAGAGATTCCCGCCATCAACAAGAATCTTGCGAAAGAAGGGCACTGAGGAAGACCGGAGTGATGGGATGACCTGGGGGCCGAATGACCTCTGTGGCAAGGAATGACCTTCGGTCGTGCGATCACCAGATTTACCCTTTCGTCCATTTATTACGATCAGTCATACGTTTCGAGCTTCACCTCCCGCCGGTCGAAGCCCAATTCCAGAAAAAGAGCCCGCAACGGGCGCGCGAATGACTTGATCCCGGCAATCATGGGGGTCACTTGCCGACCGTTTCCGGCTAATTGTTTGATCACATCGACCGTCTCGCCATGGCTTTGGGGGGTGACGCAGATAAATGGCAGATAACGAAAAGTTGAGTGGCGTGCTGCCAGGGCCATGAATTCGTCATGGTAGAGTTGTTCGGCTGCGTGGGGAGCCTGTGCGATCAGTGTGGTCGAAGGCAGCGAGTCTTGCAACGCAAGCGAGCGAAGCATGCAACGGAGCGGAACGAGCCCTGAATAGCGCCCGATCAACAGCAAGTGCTGAGACTCTGGCTCGGGGAGCACAAAGTGGCCATAGGGGCCTGACAGGGAAAGGCGATCGCCCGGCTTGAGCGAGGAGAGATAGCTGGAACCCTTGCCGCCTGGAACGTGGTCGAAGACCAGCGTGAGATGGCCGGTGGAAGACTGCGGCTCCGCCAGAGAGTAAGCACGGTTCAACGGCGGATGGTCTCCAACCGGCAATTGCAGAGAGATCCACTGCCCGGGCTTGAACGACAGCGGGTGCTCGATCGGACGGAGCACAAGTTCCGTCGTGTGCGGAGTCAGGGTCGTGAGCGAGACGATGTTGGCTATCTGTGTCGGTTCGGCCATGGTCTGTTCTTAACAAAAACGGGTTCAGAATGGAACAGGCCACTTCTGTACATCATTTCAATGCCGTGTTATAGATAGCGCCCTTTGACGTGTTCCACACGAGTGACGGTGATGCGATGAGTCAGGTCAGGGTTCGATTCGCACCCAGTCCGACCGGTTTCCTCCACATCGGCGGGGTGCGGACGGCCTTGTTCAACTGGCTGTTTGCGCGGCAGCAGAACGGGGTGTTTGTCCTTCGCATCGAAGATACCGACCAGAGCCGTTCCACCGACGACTCCATTCAAGCCATTGTGGACGGCATGCGCTGGGTCAAACTCGATTGGGACGAAGGGCCCTTCCGGCAGACCGAGCGGATGGATCTCTATCGTGACCACGCGGTGCGATTGTTCGAGCAAGGCCATGCCTACTGGTGTGTCTGCACCCCGGAGGAGCTGGAGACGCGTCGGAAAGATGCAGAAACCAAAGGCGGGTCCCCCAAGTATGACGGTCGGTGCCGGAATCTCGGCCTGACAAAACCACCTGGCGAAGCGGCCCTTCGTTTCAAGGCTCCGCAGGACGGCCAGACGGTTGTTGATGACTTGATCAAGGGACGCGTGGTCTTTGATAACCAGATTTTGGACGATCTGATCATTCTTCGATCCAACGGATATCCCACCTACAATTTCTCCGTGGTGGTCGACGATGCCTCAATGGGGATCACCCATGTTGTGCGGGGCGACGACCATCTCACGAATACCCCACGGCAGATTCCGATTTTTCAGGCGTTGGGGTTTCCGCTCCCGCGCTTCGGGCATTTGCCGATGATTCTCGGCTCGGACAAGGCGCGGTTGTCGAAGCGCCATGGTGCTACCTCGATCATGGCGTATAAAGAGATGGGCTACTTGCCCGATGCGATGGTGAATTATCTGGTCCGCTTGGGCTGGTCGCATGGCGACCAGGAACGGTTCTCGCGAGAGGAACTGATTGAAAAGTTCTCCTGGAAGAATGTCCAGACATCCGCCGCCGTGTTTAATCCTGAAAAGCTGTTGTGGCTCAATGCCGAATACCTCAAAACCAGCCCGCCGACTGAGATTGCTCAGGCGCTCGTGCCGCTTCTTGAACAGGCCGGGCTCAAGGATGAGGTCCGTGCCTGTTCGATCGAATGGATCGCCCAACTCGTGGTTTTGGTGAAAGAGCGAACCAAGACCTTGGTCGAGATGGTCCACTGGGTGACGCCCTATTTCGGCGAAGTGGTGGTATTTGATGAAGAGGCGGCAAAGAAGTTCCTCACGTCAACTCATGCGGCGGTGTTGACCAAACTGGTCGAACGGTTTGAAGCCCTTCCCACGTTCTCCAAGCACGAGTGGGAGGAGGCGTTTAAGAAGCTGGTCGCGGAGGAGGGGATCAAGATGGGGCAACTGGCCCAGCCGGTGCGAGTGGCGTTGACTGGTCGGACAGCCAGCCCTGGCCTGTTCGAAGTGATGGAGGTGCTAGGCCGTGACCGCACTCTGCTGCGACTTCGACGGGGCATCGAACGGGCTTCAAGATCCTGAGCCCCGGCCAGCCGAGAATCAGTGTCGATCTTGACGCAGTAGAGAAGCTTATATTACTGTGTGGACCGGTTGGGGGATCGTCTAGCGGTAGGACGTCAGTCTCTGGATCTGACTACCTAGGTTCGATTCCTAGTCCCCCAGCCAAAATCTTGTCCACACCGTGACTCTTCAGCTCGACGTCTCGGTACCGTACCGCGCTGGGGGATCGTCTAGCGGTAGGACGCCGGCCTTTGGAGCCGGCTACCTAGGTTCGATTCCTAGTCCCCCAGCCAAATTTTCCTCTTGGATGCTGCTACGGAAGGTCCAGCCTCAGTCAGGACGTGATGGCTTGTGGTTGTTCGCCTATGTTCACGAACTCTGCACGGTCTGCGCGCGTTTCTCATCCAGTTCGGCCCAGCGGCCATACAGCCGCTCCACCTCAGCCTGAGCCGCGACCAATGCGTGGCTCCGTGCCTGTAGCCCGGCGGCATCCGACATGACGGCAGGATCATTCATCGCGGCTTGGCAGGCCGTGACCTGCTCCTCGGCTTTGAGAATGCTCTCCTCAATCGTGCTCCATTCCTTCTGCTCGCGATAGCTCAGCTTTTTGCCTCTGCGAGCCGGATTGGCCGATGAATTATTCTCCTGATTGGCCGAAGCGCGCTCGTCACCATTCGATTCCGCGTCGGATCCACCGGCCCGGACCTGCGCATTTTCCCACTGGGCATAGTCGGCAAACCAATCGACCCGACCGGTGCCATCCAACGCCAGGAGTATGGTCGAGACGCGGTCCAGCAACCACCGATCATGGGTCACGAGCACGAGCGCGCCGGGAAATTCCAGCAAACTATCCTCCAACACTTCGAGGGTCGGGATATCCAAGTCATTGGTCGGCTCATCGAGAATGAGCAGGTCTGCTGGTTCAAGCATCAGTCGGGCGATGAGGAGCCGTGCCTGCTCACCGCCGGAAAGTTTCGACACCGGGAGATCCAGCTGTTCTGGTCGAAAGAGAAAGCGTTTAGCCCATGACGCCAAATGGATCGAACGATCTTGATAGACGACCGCATCGCCTGACGGGGCCAGCGCGCGTCGCAAGCTGATGGATTGATCCAGGGACTCACGATGTTGCTCAAAGGAGACGACGCGCAGCGCCTCCGCTCGCGTGATGGTTCCGGAATCGGGCTCCAGCGTACCGGCGAGTAACCGCAGCAGCGTGGTTTTGCCGCTGCCGTTTGGACCTAAGAGGCCCAGCCGTTGGCCTGGCCCGAGGAGCAGGTCAAGGTTCGTCACCACGGGCGTCACGTTGAAACTCTTGGTGACCTGCTCCGCGACCACGAGCTGTTTTGATTTTCGGCCCGAGGCGGAAAAGTCGATACCGATGGTCGACTGTGCCGCGCGGGTTTCGGCCTGGCTCAATTCGTCGATGAGCTTGCCTGCCGACTGAATCCGACCCTTGGCTTTGGTCGTGCGGGCTTTAGGTCCACGGCGTAACCACTCCACCTCCCGGCGGACGCGATTTGCCAATGAGGCCTGATAGTCGGCTTGCGCTTGGAGGGCGGCATCGCGTTGCTCGAGGAAATCGCTATAGCAGCCGCGGGCTTCAAATCGTCCTTCTGGGTAACAGCGATTGAGTTCCACCATGCGGGATGTGACTGATTCGAGAAAGCGGCGATCGTGACTGATGACGAGAAAGGCTTTGGCGCGATTCTTCAGCAGTTGTTCCAGCCAGATGATGCCGTCCAAGTCCAAATGGTTTGTCGGCTCGTCCATGAGCAGTACATCCGGTTCGAGCAGTAAGGCCTGTGTAATGGCCAATCGCTTACGCCAGCCTCCCGAGAGCGTGGAGACCGCGTGTTCGGGATCGGGGAAGGCGCCGATGCTGACGGCCCTGGCGATTCGGCCACCCTGTTCGTGAGGATCGAGCCCGTCTTCTGCCAGCGTGTCCTGCAGCACTTGTTCAATGCTGTGGTGCGGGGGAAAGACAGGTTCCTGCGGAACATAGCCGATGCGTGTGTGGCGCCGCAGGGTGCGCGTGCCTTCATCCGGGGGTTCGAGTCCCATAAGAATTTTGAGCAACGTCGATTTGCCGGACCCATTCGGTCCGATCAATCCCACGTGATCGCCGTCGGAGAGTGCCAGGGAGAGATCCGTGAACAGAGCTCTGACCCCATAGCTTTTGCTGATCGATTCACAACTCAACAGAACGTTCGGGGCCATACCCTGGGTACCTCGCGTACAAAATGAAAGACCGTAGTATACGGTGTAAGAGCGGCGGTGAGCCAGCGTCTTCGGCAGGATCGTGGACCTGTAAGGTCGCCCGGATCGTGTGTGGCGGGACCGGTCGAGCAGGAGCGAACGTGACGGTCAGTGAGCGGTCTTGGCGCGGCCGGTATGGAGGCGGTGCTGAAAACAGGTTGGACAGAGGTGATAACCGCCCTGGGTCGAGGTATGAAATGATTCCATGCTGGTTGTTCCGCAATCAAAACAACGGACCTGGCTCACGGCGGAGCGTGGCAATGGGGGCGTGGCGTCGATATGTTGAAGTTGATCGTGCAGGCGAAGGGCGGAGCGTTGGATGCGTGCGAGGAGTGGTTGCGCCCCAATCGCCGCGTGTGGGATCGCGGCCTCGAGCAGGGAAAGGCGCTCGCGAAATGAAGCATTCTCGGTCTCTCGCTTCTCCCAGCTTAATTGCGTTGCCATCTTCGGCCTCCTTTATGGACGATCGCTTGTTTGCCGCGCGAGTGGTGATTCTCGTCGATGCACCCAGACATGTTCAAGGGTGCCGAAGGCTGGAGCACCAGTACTTTGTGTGGGACAGTGTCAGGTCTGATGAAGCCAGGGCGAAGCCGGTCAGCGCGGGGTCCGAGTTTTCTCGATCTTCGCGTAAGCATCTTTGAGCGTGACGGTTCGATTAAAGACGAGCCGATTGGGGGAGGAATCGGGGTCGGCGCAGAAATACCCGACCCGTTCGAATTGTAGCCGGGTGCCTGGAGAGACTGAGGCCAAACTGGGTTCCACCTTGCAGGTCGGCAGGCGCTCCAGAGAACGGGGATTTAAGTGCTGGGTCCAGTCCTGATCGGGTGGAATTTTCCCAGGATCTGTGAGCATCAGATTTTCATAGAGCCGTATTTCGGCATCGATGGCGTGTGAGGCCGATACCCAATGGATCGTCGCTTTCACCTTGCGCTGCGCCTGAGCTCCTCCGCTCTTGGTCTCGGGGTCATAGGTGCAGCGCAGTTCCGTCACTTCGCCCGTACCCGGGTCCTTCACGACACCGACACATGTGATGATGTAGGCATAACGCAGCCGCACCTCGCGGCCCGGCGCGAGGCGAAAGAACTGTTTCGGTGGATCTTCTCTAAAGTCTTCATGATCGATATAGAGGGTGCGCGAGAAGGGAACCTGACGCGTTCCGGCTGAGGGGTCTTCCGGGTTGTTGACGGCGTCGAGCTGTTCGACCTGCCCCTCCGGGTAGTTCTCGATGACCAGACGCAAAGGGCGGAGCACCGCCATCACACGGGGCGCGCGTTTGTTCAGGTCTTCCCGGACGAAGTGTTCAAGGAGTTGCATCTCGACCACGGCATCCCGTTTCGCGACGCCGATGGCCTCACAAAACGCGCGCAATGCCTCGGGCGTGAACCCACGGCGACGGAGGCCCTTCAGGGTGGGGAGGCGAGGATCATCCCAGCCGTTCACCAGCTTGCGTTCAACCAAATCGAGCAATTTTCGCTTGCTCATCACCGTGAAGGTGACATTTAGCCGGGCGAATTCGATTTGCTGCGGTCGCTGCGGAGTCCCGCAGTGTTCGACGACCCAGTCATACAGCGGCCGGTGATCTTCAAATTCGAGGGTGCAAATCGAATGCGTGATGCCTTCCATCGCATCGGAGAGGGGATGCGCATAATCGTAGGCCGGATAGATGCACCAGGTCGTGCCCGTGCGGTAGTGGGCGACGTGTCTGATTCTGTAGAGCACGGGATCGCGGAGATTGATGTTCGGCGAGGCCATGTCGATCTTGGCTCGCAGCACATGAGCCCCGTCGGGGAATTCACCGGCTCGCATCCGACGAAAGAGATCCAGGTTCTCGGCGACGCTCCGAGCGCGGAAGGGACTGGCTTGGCCCGGCTCGGTCAGGGTTCCGCGGTAGGCACGCATCTCATCGGCTGTGAGGCTGTCGACGTATGCGAGCCCCTGCTGAATCAGCCCCCTGGCGTATTCGTAGAGTCGCTCAAAGTAATCGGATGCGAAAAACATCTTGTTCTGCCAGTCGAACCCGAGCCAGCGGACATCTTCCTGAATGGCCTGCACGTATTCAGGGTCTTCCGTCGTCGGATTGGTATCATCCATTCGAAGATGGCAGATTCCGCCTGGATTCTCATTGGCGATGCCGAAGTTCAGGCAAATTGACTTAGCATGGCCGATATGGAGATAGCCGTTCGGTTCCGGCGGAAAGCGGGTGACAACTCGACCGGCATGTTTCCCGGCGGCGCGGTCGGCCGCGACGATTACGCGGATGAAGTCCGAACGTGTCGGCGGTTCTGGCGTGGTGGACATGGTTGTCGCGATTCCGTTGAAATGCAGATGATGAAACGCGCATGGTTCTATCACAGAACGGCGGGGCGGGAGAAGAGGGACCGGATATTCCGGGCCGCGCCGCGTCGTGGCGAATGGCTTTTCCCTGGATCGATCGAAAGGACTATTTTAGAATCAAGCGTCGGCGACAGGTGGATGTGTTCTGGGCGTCCGGTAAGGGAGATGCGATGTTGAATGGTCGATGGAGCGCATGGGGACTTGCGATGCTACTCGGCATCATGTGGGTGGGCGGAATTCAGGCGGGTGAGTCTGACTCTCTAGAGGCTTGTCGGACCCAACCGCTCGACGTCAAGATGCAGTGTTATCAGCGGCACTTGGAAACGGTGCTCCAGACAGAGGGTACGGAACAGGCGCTCACGGCGCTGGAGCAGATTACGGCTCAAGACCCTGAGGCGTTGCGCGAGGCTCATCCGCTCGTCCATCACGTCGGTCAGCGTTCGTTCGCGCGGTATGGCACGGCGCCGCTCGCGCTGTCACACTGCCGGGACGTGTTTTGGTCGGGCTGCTACCATGGTGTCTTGCAGGCATTCCTCAGCAGTCTCGCCAGCGTCGAACCACAGCATATCCTGCCCCTCTGTCCTATCAGCGAGACGGTCTCAGCCTATTCGTTTCAGCGGTACAACTGCCTCCATGGGTTGGGCCATGGCCTGACGATTCAATTTCGCTACGATCTGCTCAAAAGCCTGGCGTTTTGCGATGCGTTGCCGGGGAGCTGGGATCGAGAGTCCTGCTATGGCGGCGTGTTCATGGAAAATATCGTCACGTTTCAGCAGGCGCAACGGACTCAACCGGCCCAATCGGGCGGCGAACATCATCACCATGCGGCCACGAGTTTTCTCAATCCCCAAGACCTCTTGTACCCCTGCTCCGTACTGAATGAGAAATACCTAAGAGCCTGTTATCTGATGCAGACCTCGGCAGTGCTGACCTTCCTGAATTACGATTTTGCGCAAGCCTTCACGCAATGCGCTCGAGTGGAGGGGGAGCACCAGACGACCTGTTATCGAAGTTTAGGCCGTGACATCAGCGGCTACACCTTACGTGATGCGCTGCGGGTCAATGAGCTCTGCCGGCTGGGGCAGGCCGATCAGATACGGCAATGTTTCATCGGCGCCGTGAAGGACTTTATTCTCACCGATGCCAACCCGGACCCGGGTCTCGCACTCTGTCGGAGCCTGGACGGGCCATTCAAGAAGGACTGTTATGCCACTGTGGGGGAGATGGTGGTGCCCCTCTTCGACGATAAGGAGAAACGGACACAAGCCTGTCGCAAAGGCGAAGAAGAGTATGTCGACGCCTGCCTTGCCACTGCCACGGCCTTTTAGCCCAGCCTGTTGATGAAGCGTTGGGCTCGTTACGCCGCTCGGATCCATCCCTGATCAGCACATTGCTCCCGGAACCTGACACCTATACCTGTTGCGGGTTTGCCGCTCCGACTGATGAGCTGCGGACGAACCTTTTCTGTGGCCGAATGTGTTGCGTTAAGAGGAATGTGGCTGCGGCTCAACGTCGGGCGGTGCCGGCAGCTGGATCACATTGAAATCTTTCTGTGCGAGCACGCTGCCGTTCATACGCAAGCGGAACTCATAGCGACCCGGGGCGGGGAACAGGAGGGCGGGGATATTGATGCCGACGTCAGCAATCTGCAGGCGGTCCCCGACGACGATATTGGGAAGGGAGGCCCGGCAGACCAACTGGTCCGTATTGACGTATACCAGGTCGATGTCGAAGTGATAGGTCCCCTCGGCGTCGGTCATGCAGAAGTACAGACCGAGTTGCTGATGCTGAAACGGGAACGTCACCGTCTGGAGGTGGGTAAAAATGCCGATCAGGGATTTTTTCTTGGTCAGGCTGTCTTCGATGACGCAGTCGCACACCAAGAAGGCCTGAACGCTGGGATGTGGAACGTCAGTCATGTGCCTCGGCCCGTGTCAGCCGAGCACCGCGGTTCCGCCGCGGGCCTCGAATACATCGCCGAACAGCGTGTGGGTAGACCCGATGCGGCAAAAGTGCGAGGTAATTTCAATGAGTTGCCCGCGGTGCGAATAGAATTTCCCCGTGGCCACATGGATTTTTTCTCCGGGCGCGACCGCGGCTTCCAGGACCGTCTCGCCGGTCTCCTGGTCCGTCAATTTCAGCCATGGCAGATTGGGGAAGAGGGTCGGGGGGGAATCGCTCGTGTTGAGCGAAAACCGGTTGCCGTCGTTAAAGGCCCAACGATTGCGGCGCAGGTGTGCGACATGGTTGCCGCTGCCGTCATAAAGATCAATGGTAAGCAGGATGCGGTCCTGCTCCGACGTGAGTTCCAGCACGAGTTGTTCTTTGCCTTGAATGCGGATGACCCCGTTGGTGTTGCGAAAAATGTTGGAGCCCAGTCGGATTTCCAGGCGAGGCCTATGCCGCTCCGATTCAGCCTCGTGGGATGGGGGCGATGGGTCAGGTTTGCGTAGTTCCATGCGTAAAGATCTAGCAGGATGCGGAACAGGCCGCCGGCGGCGTTCTCGCATCACTCAGCCGGTCACCGTACCGCACGAGTACGATTTGCCGCTTCGCTCGATGCGGCCTTGGTGGACGGCCCTTTTGAGCATCCTGTGGGCTATTCTGACACCAACAGCGCCCATGGCCTGATCGTAGCGTATCGAGCAAACGACGAGTTGTTCGTCAGCCTGCAAGGGTGGCTCACGGACCCGTTGAGCGATGCATTCGATGATACGTGCTTTCCTGATCAAGTCGGGAGCAAGGTAGGCCCTTAGCGAGGCGCTGTCAAGTCCGTTTTGGCCGTGATTATGGCCCTGTGGTTATGGGGAGGCAGGGCCTTCACGCTCATCGGAATCGGTGGCCGTCACGCAGATGGTGACGTCCTGTTCCGATTGATCACGCAGAGGAATCGTAATGACTTGGGAGACCGCCCCTCCGCCGGTTTTTTGTGAAGCGGGGACGACCTTCCCGATGACCGGGCCATCGCCGGCGTTGTAGTAAATGGTCGTGTAGGCAAGGTTAGTCAAGGGTTTGCCGTCGGTGCCGGATGTGGGCTCGGTATACGCGACGGTGACGGTGGATTGCGGTGGTTTCACGCGCACTTTGGTGGTGGCCCCGCACTTGGTCCAGGCGCTGGAATAGGGCGGCGCGATGGTTCCTTCCAGAAAGCTCGCCCCGCAGCCGGCTAGGGAGAGGAACGCCGGAAGCAGACCTGAGATGAGAAGGAATCGGGGGCCAGCGAAATGGACGACCATCGTCGTACTGTAGGCTATTTCAATTGCCTCCGCAAGCAGGCGCGGCCCGTCCAGATGTATCCGGTTTCACGCAGCCGTCAGTCCTGCCCTCGTTGACTTGCTGTTTGAAAAGCCAAAACTCGCTGTGGTACAGTCCTGCTCTTTCAGTTGCCGCATCGACTGCCTTTCTGGTCCCATCGTCTAGCTTGGCCTAGGACGGAGCCCTCTCAAGGCTCAGACACGGGTTCAAATCCCGTTGGGACCACCAATCAACGTTCTCACCCCGCAGGTCGCAGCTGTCCAGGGATATCAAGTCAGTCATCGCTAAGCCGGTAAGCTAGACAGAGCGGCATCCCACCGCCAGCCTTTCTTGTTGGGCTTGGCGGTCAATCGATGTCTCCCGTCCGACTCCCTGTTGCATGGATGTCCGGAATCAAACGGCAGGGATGAACGAATCAGCGGCCTGGTGTTCGTCGGCTGAGTGACGTCAACTCTGTTTCGTGTGGCTACGCACCTGAGCCGATGATCCGCACGGTGTTAGGCGAGGGAAGGATTCTGCAGACTGGCTGGAGCGGGACTGTCTTCCGGCTCGGAAGGGGGAGCAATGACCCACCCGGCCGCTCCCAACTGCGTTATTGCTTCATCGCGCTGTGGCTTGAAGACAGCGACTGCCGCGTGCTCTCCCGCCTTTGGTTGATAGCCCAGCCACATGGGAAATATGCGCTTTCCATCATGGATCGTGAGGATCACGCCATGTTCACCCAGGGAATGAGGGGTTGCAGGGGGCTCAGCGGGCTTGTCGGACGACGGCGTCTTTTCCTCGGGCGGGTCGTATAGGCACCGGATGACTTCTACGTCGCCATGTCGCCAGCGGACGTCCCACCGTTCCGTATCGTGAGGACCTTCGAAAAGCACCTCGGCGTCGATTTGCCGCAACGGGCCGGATTCGCCCGTGCCGTTCAGCGCCTCGACCGCCACATAGGCGGTCGGCACCTTAAAGAGCATCCGCGCTTGGGCCACAAACCGACAGTTGAGATGTTCGTTTGCGGTGAGCCCGATCACCTTGTCGACGACTTCAAAATGCGCCCGTTGAAGGGTGCGCTCCTGCAGGGCATCGCCGAAGACCACAGTGAAGCCGGCCTCCTGCGCCTCTCGACAACGCTTCGGATCGGCGTCTAGAAACACGGTGGGAATGCCTTCTGTGTGTAGTTCATGCGCCAGGGCCAAACCCAGTCCATGTGCGCCGAGAATGGCCACGGCATTCCGACCGGGGAGTTGGAGATTGAGCAGCCAGGCCGCCAGTCTGGCCGTAGTCCCGGCGTGTACCACCGTGACGGCGATGGTGAGGAAGACCATGGCACGAAGCTCTTCTCCACCGCTGATATGCTGCCGGAGCATGGCATCGGCGGTCAGCGTGGCCATGGCGGCGGCCACAATGCCGCGAGGCGCCACCCAGGCCAGGAAGAGTTGCTCTCGAAGGGCCAACCCTGACCGATAGGTGGACAGCAACACGCTGAGCGGTCGGACGACGAGGATGAGGGCGCCGTTGATCCACACCGCCGGCCATCCGATTTGGATCATGTCGCCCCAACGGATATCGGCGGACAGAAGAATGAACAACAACCCCACGAACATGACCGTGAGCTGATCCTTGAACTCGCGGAGGTCCCGATCCACCTGAGTTCCCATATTCCCAACCAGGATACCCGCCACGGTCACGGCTAGGATGCCGCTGTGGGAGATGATGTGATCGGCGGCCTGAAATAAGAAATAGACCAGCGCCAGGGTAAAGATATTCTCATGTCCTTGCGGAACGAGCCCCCGCACACGCAGGAGCCAGCCGATGATCAGCCCGCCGGACAGCCCCGCTAGGATGCCAAAACCCAAGCGCATGCTGAGAAAGTACAGTTCGCTCGCAAACGTCTCGGCGCCGGGAGCGAGCACGATGTGTAAAACGAGAATGGCGAGAATCGCCCCGATCGGATCGATCAGGACCCCTTCGGCCTCGATCACGGTTTTAAGGCCGGGGCGTAACCGCAAATCACGGATGAGCGGTGCGACGACCGTGGGTCCCGTGACTACGACCAGGCTACCGAACAGGGCGGCCAAGCTCAGGGGCCAATGCAGAAACAGCATGGCGGAACCAATCGCGCCCCCTAATGTGATCAGGGCTCCCCAGGTGATCAACCGACGGATGGGAGTTTCCTGGCGACGTAGTCGAGAGGCTTCCAGATTCAGGCCGCCTTCGAAGAGGATGACGGCCACGGCCAAATCAACCAGATCGAACAACCCCCCGCCGATGGAGTCGGGATGCACCCAGTCGAACCCCTCCGGCCCCAGCACGCCGCCGATTGCCAGCAGCAAGATGATCCCGGGAATCCGCAGGTGTTTGGCCAAACTCTGGGCCAACACTCCGGCAACCAGTGCGATGGCGAAGGTCATACTGGCGTGGGCGGTGGTCACAGAATAGGTGGCCTCAGAGGAAGGTCACTGGCGAGTGCAACGGTGTGTGAATCATGGAATGAATACGTGGAAGTCGATAGGAACAACTGTGAAGAACCGTTGCGGCATTATGCCGGACAGGTGGATGTTTGTCCATTGATTATCAGGTGCAAACGTGCTCGCGGCGCGGACTCTGTCTCGGTGCGAGCGCGAGGTCTCGTCTTGTCGGCGAGGGAGTGCGTGTCCGGCCGGCCCGGACTGTGAGAGTGGTCTGGTTGGGATCGGAGGGATGATCGACTGGCGAGAGACTGCACTGTCAAGGAACCGGCTTGAAGCCTCTGGGGAGAAGGGAGGATAATCGCTCCTCCATGCCCCAGCCCTCCCACAGACTGTTGCTTCTGACCATCATCGTCCTCGGAATCGGTTTGTACACCCTTGATCTCTATCTTCCACTCGGCATCGGCAACGGGGTGCTGTATGGAGGCCTCGTGGTGCTGTCCTTAGCGTTACCGGATCGCAAGGTTCCCCTGCTGGTGGCGGGGACGTGTTCGATCTTGGCCCTCTCCGATGTCTTTCTGGGGGTCACGCTGCAAAATGTTCCGCTCTGGATGGGACTCAGCAATCGGTTCTTTAGTCTGACGGCGATCTGGTTTCCTGTCGTGTATTCGATGCAGCGTCGGAGAATCGAAGAGGCGCTCCGTAATGCTCACAACGAGCTCGAGGTTCGGGTCGATGAGCGTACGCGTGAACTAGCATTGGTGAACCAGGCGCTGGTCGAGGAGATCGACGAACGAATGGAGACGGAACGGTCGCTCAGAGAGAGCGAGACGTCCTTGAAGGTGAGTCAGGAGGAGTTACGGGGCAGTCGCGAAGAACTCCGGGCGCTGGCTGGTCAACTGCTGACGGCTCAAGAAGAGGAACGCCGCCGCATCGCGCGTGATTTGCATGATGACGTGAACCAACGATTGGCCATGCTGGCGATGGACCTGCGACGGATCGAAAAGGGCGAAACGGGAGATGTAGCCTCCATCATCAGCATGGTGCGTTCGATCACGGGTCGTTTGACTGCGGTGTCGGACGATGTCCGGCAGATGGCCTATCGATTTCATCCGTCGATTCTGGACGATCTTGGGCTCATCAAAGCCGTTCGCCGGTTGGTGGATGACTTTTCGGCCAGCACCGGGGTTCACGCGGTGTATGTCCATCATGATCCGGTGAATCCGGTTCCGTCCGATCTGGCCACCTGCATCTATCGGATTGCGCAGGAGAGTCTCAACAACATAGCCCGTCACGCCCAGGCCTCTGAGGTTGAAGTGGAATTGATTTGCGATGAAGGGAGCGTTACTCTCTCGGTTCGGGACAATGGGGTCGGGTTCGATTCGATGCAGGCGTCACTGATGCGTGGACGGTTGGGGTTGCTCAGCATGAAAGAGCGGGTGCGGTTGGTGCAAGGCACATTGGAGGTCACGACGGCGCCGGGGCACGGGACGTATATCGAGGTCGATGTGCCGCTGGGAGGACGCGCGCATGTCTAAGCCACGGGTGTTGTTGGCCGACGATCATTCCTTAGTGCTCGAAGGCTTCCGCCGCATCCTCGACGATCAATGCGACCTGGTGGGGATGGTTGAGGACGGGCGGGCGCTCCTGGAGGCGGCGCAGCGAGTACAGCCCGATATCGTGATCCTCGACGTGTCGATGCCCTTACTGAACGGTATCGATGCGGCTACGCAGCTCAAGAAAGCCCACCCGTCGATCAAGGTGATTTTTGTCACCATGCATGCCGATGCAGATTATGTCCGATCCGCTTTCGAAGCCGGAGCGTCGGGGTATGTCCTGAAGCGATCGGCGGTCGACGAACTGGAGCAAGCGATTCGAGCTGTGTGGGCCGGGCATACCTACATCACGCCGTTGATCGCGAAAGATTTGCTGGAGGTGCTGCTCACGGCCGCACCGGGTCAGCCGCACCAGAAGAAATCGCTGACCTTTCGTCAGCGCGAGGTGTTGCAGTTGCTGGCGGAAGGGCGAACGGTGAAGGACATCGCAATCCGCCTCAAGATTTCGACCAGAACCGTGGAGTTTCACAAGGCGCAGATCATGGAGCAGCTGAACCTGCGTACCACGGCCGAGCTGATCAAATATGCACTAACACACGGGATTTTGGCTCCCTCTTGACCTCTCCTATGTAATCCCCAAAGGTTTTCCCGCTGGTGCCCTCACGCGTCTACCCCTCGTAATCTTCCGTCCGATACTGTCAGGCCTTACGAGTTCCGCAGGGTGCCGAACTGTCTTATAAGGGGTGGGCAGGCTCGGCAATCACGGCGGGAGGGTGTATGCGCACGGGCGGCCAGGAGAAGGCAGGAGAGGGATCAGAGCGATTCTTCGGTCGCCCGGTATTATTCCGCTGTCGGGTGTGTGATCGGGTGAAGGTTGCCGGTCCGCATGGGGCGGCTCAGGAGCCTTGGCAGGATGAATCGGCCGTGCTGCAAGCGCAAGGCCTCAGTCCTGACGCCGCGTGGTGGTTTCAGACGCGGTGCGAAAGTTGTCAGTCGACAGGTCGCAAGTCACGAGCGGTCTGATCCCGCGCAGTGTTCCTCTAGACATTCTTCTCCATCATTCGTAGGCTGCGGAACAAGGTCAGGTCTCGCGCACAGAACCCTTGTCTGAGCCGTCGGGCTGCTGACGCCCACTCGAGTGCCGCTGACTCTCTATGTCTCGCCTCACGCTCATCAAATTTTCATACAGTCTTCAGCGAATTTTCATGTTGCCGTCGTACCATCTCCCCTCATGATGTGAGGTGCGGGTCTTCTGCTTTGCCTGTCCGTACGGTTGTGTCGAACCGTCAGGAACCGTCAGATGGTGCACGGGCAGCCTCAACCACAGCCGTCACGGTGTCGATCCGGCCGCGCTCGATTAAACCGGCCGAGCTGGTTCTCTGTGAGCACGCTTTGATTGAGTTCCGCGGGGAGAGGACCTTGCCCTGAGCGAGGGAACGATCCGGGTGATCGAGGAACAAGAAAAGGGAGAAGCGTATGCGCATTGCTCATGTCAGTCCGTGTGTAGAAGAAGTGTCGATCGAGAGTGAAGGTCAGGAAGCCCGCGGCGTCGCATTCCTGACGAAGGGCTTGATCCGATTCGGTCATGATGTCACGGTGTTCGCGAGCGGAGACAGTAGGGTATCGGGGGCGTTGGTGTCGGTCGCTCCGCTGGCGCTTCGGCATTATGCTGCTCCCAAACGTCACCTTTCGGAAGCATTGTCGTTGCTCGCGGTGGAAAAGGCGCTGTCCACGGCCTCCCCGTTCGATCTGATCCACGTACATGCGGGATTCACGGCGTTTCCGTTGATGCGCCGAAGCCCGTTCCCCATTGTGGCGACGGTATATGGCTCCTTGGATGCGCCGGAAGTCCTCAGGCTCTATCGGGAGTTCAAGGAACTGGCCCTGGTGGCGACGTCCTCCGAGCAGGTCCGGCAATGTCCCGAACTCAACTGGCAGGCTGTCATCCCTTGGCGCCTTCCCCCGCAGCAGGATGGGCGATTCGAGGAGACATTGGATGCGCTCGTTGAGACGGCAATGGCCTACACGGCGGTCTACGACCGAATTGTGACGTCGACGATTGCCCGTCGACAGCCGGTTCAGCCGCTCTATTCTCTCCAAGGCGCAGAGAGTCGTCTCTGATGCCCCTGCGCCGGTCTCGCCGCGTCGATCTCCGGAGGGCGTTCTCTTATCGCGGGCGCGACGTCCGTGACAAAGAACTTTCTTCTCCGCCGGTCGGTCTGATAAAAGTGTGGCATGTTGGATTTGATCGGACTGGGCGCGATTGCCGGTGTCATGCCTGTCTACCTTGGGATTCTGGCGGCCTTGTTCCTTGGGAAAGTGTTGCCGAGGACTTGGGAGGGCGGGCTGATCGGCGTCGCGACCGGGGTGATCGTGTATCTCTTTTTTGATCTCATGCATGAGGCGACCGAGCTGACCGGCGCTCGTGATCTGGTCTCATGGGTGGTCTTTCTGGGCAGCCTCGGAGTGAGCTTTGTCGGTTTGGTCGCGTTGGAGTCCAGCCAGGTTTTCGGCGGGCGCTCAGGAAGCCGCGTCCTGTCACTGCCTTATATGATTGCGGTGGGGATGGGGTTACACAATCTCGGCGAGGGGCTCGCGATCGGTGCCAGTTACGCCGGTGGCCAGTATACGCTCAGCGCATTGCTGGTAGCCGGCTTTGGTTTGCACAATGGCACCGAGGGGTTCGGCATTGTAGGGGCGGCCGGGAAAACGCCGATCTCCTGGTGCGACGTCTTTCTGCTGGGTCTGATCGCCGGGGTGCCGACCTGTGTCGGGACGTTCCTCAGCGGGCAGGGAGTGTCTTCCTACGTCGCAATCGGCTGTTACGCCCTGGCCGCAGGCTCGCTGCTCTATGTGGTGCTCTCGCTGACGGTGGTATCGTACACGGCGACGCGTCGGGTACAGGTGGCGGCGGGCATGTTTGCCGGTATCAGTCTCATGTATCTCACGGCCATGGTGCTGACGCTGGTCAGCGGCGTTCGTAGCTGACTGTTCGTTCCATCTGCAGCCTCCTTCCTGTCCCGGTCCTTCCAGCAGACTTACTCTACTATCCGAGGTCGCCGAGAAGAGCGCTCAGCATGCGTCACGTGTGATGAACGGCGGGTCGCGTCGACACGGCCGATCGGTGCTTCAATTGACCCCGCGACGGTCGGTTGTGTATAAAATGAGCTGCTCGATCGGAAGGTTGATTTTTTCGGGAGGCTCTCATCATGGCGGGACGGGTGTTTCACGACGGTGCCACGGATGGTCTGGAGGCGCTCGAGCCTCTCGATCCCGAGAAGATTCGTTCCTTTTCGGAATTGTTAGAGGCGATGCGGAAGACCGCGTTCGGCGGTCGGCGTCTGGGGGAGGCGTATGACACGCTCGCCGCCATGATCGATGATGCCGACTGTAAGGTCGTGCTGACGCTCTCGGGCGCCATGACCATTGCCAAGATGGGCAAAATCATCAGCACGATGATCGACCGCGGCATGGTGCACGCCATCGTCTCGACCGGCGCACTGGTGGCGCACGGCTTGAGCGAATCGGTCGGCAAGCTTCACTATCGTCACGACGCTTCTCATAGCGATGAGGAGTTATTCCAGAAGGGATACAACCGCGTCTATGACACCCTTGAAATGGAGTCGAACCTCAACTACGTTGAGCATGTGGTCTCGTTGACGCTGAAGCGGATCAATTCCGATCAGCCGCTGTCCTCACACCTCCTGACCCGGGAGCTGGGGAAGACGCTGAGCGAGGAATTTGAAGGTCCTGGCATTCTGAAAAGCGCCTACTTGAAAAATGTGCCGGTGTACATTCCAGCGTTTACCGATTCCGAGATGGGGCTGGATGTCGGCACCTGGGCCATGGGCAAGCATATCGATCAGGCTCGCAGCCGAATCAAGGAGGGTGGAGACCTTGCCGTGTTGCGCGCGCTTCACGAAACCTGTCCCGTCTTCAACCCCTATCTCGATCTCAATCACTATGCGGAAGAAATCCTAGGGTCCCAACGCCTCGGCATTTTCACCATCGGCGGCGGGGTGCCGCGCAATTGGGCGCAGCAGGTGGCGCCCTACATCGAAATAAGCAATAGCCGTTTGGGCCTGAACGTCAAGCCGCCACGCTTTCACTATGGCGTCCGGATCTGCCCCGAACCGGATTACTGGGGTGGTTTGAGCGGGTGTACGTATCAAGAAGGTATCTCATGGGGCAAATTCGTGCCGCCGGCCGAGGGTGGGCGCTTCGCCGAAGTGCTCAGCGACGCGACGCTGGTGTGGCCCTTGCTCATGGTAGGACTGTTAGAGCGCAACCGCGCCAAGAGCGTTTCGGCATGACCCCCGTGACGGCGTGGCTGTTGCGATATGGGATGCTGTGCCTCCTGCTGCTGGTGATCGCCGGTGCGGCCGTGGCTGCGAGTGCTCCTGCGGTCGATCATCGTATGCGGGGCAAGGCGGATGCGCCCGTGACGCTCATTGAGTATTCGGATTTCACCTGCGGGTACTGCCTCAAGTTTTTCAAAGAAACCTGGCCAAAGATTCAGGCCCGTTATGTGGAGACGGGCAAGGTGCGGTTTCTCTACAAGGACTATCCCCGCGCGGATCAGGGCCCTGGGGTGACGGCCGCCCTCGCGGCCCGTTGTGCCGGAGACCAGGGCACGTATTGGCCGATGCATGACCGCTTGTTTGCCGCGGACGGGCGGTTGGACGCGGATAGCTATACGCAGCATGCCAAAGCCATCGGCCTCGACCAATCACAGTTCCGGCAATGTTTACGGGATGCCCCGCATGTGCAGGCCATCTTTCGAGACCGGGATGAAGCGAACTCCTGGGGATTCCACGGCACGCCCGGTTTCCTTCTGATGCGCACGACGCAGGAGCCGACCACCAAGAATCCTGCCATTGCGATTCCCGGCGCCTTCCCGTTTGAAGCCTTCGAGGAAGAGATTGAAAAGTTGCTCGCGCCGACTGCGGCGAAGCAGAAATAATGCCTTCCATGCGGAAGCAAGCCCGCATGGTGACGAGAATCATCGTTTAGCCAGGAAAGAGGAAATTGCACTATGGCGTCGAAACAAGCCTTTTGGTCTGTGCCTGCCAAGGATGGAGAGCCGGATGTGTGGGTGTGCATGTCCTGTTTGAGCGAGGCGTTCTGCCGGAAGGTTCCCATGCCGGCCTGTCCGACGTGTCATGGAGTTTCGACCTATGAGGCGTTTACCTTGGCGGCGGTTCAAGATTGGGGAACCGAAGACTTGATCGCCAAGGCAGTGGCGGCTCAGGCTGCTGAAGAGGCGCTCAGTGCCGCGGCTCCCGCGGCCCCTCCGATGGAATCAGTACAGTAAGCGAGTCTTCCTCTCCTGGAGTTGGTCCGTTGGAAGATGGACGTCCATTTCTGATCGGCGGCCGGTGGTGTCACGCCACCACGGCTGCTCCCGTACGAAATCCCTATACAGGTGAGACGATTGCCCATGTCTGTCAGGCCGGTCCGGCTGAGGCGGAGGCGGCGGTGCAGTCTTCCGTCGATGGCGCGGCGGCGATGCGCCGCTTGTCGGGCTACGCGCGATCGACCATGCTTCAGAAAGCGGCTCAGGCGCTTCAGGCAAGACAGGAGGAGTTTGCGCGCACCATGATGGCTGAGGCCGGCAAGCCTCTGACCGACTCACGCCGAGAAGTCGGTCGTGCCATTCAGACCCTCTCGATCGCCGGAGAGGAAGCCAAACGAATCGGTGGAGAGGTGGTGCCGCTGGATTGGTCGCCCGGGATGGAATCGTACTGGGGGGTGACGCGGCGGTTTCCCATCGGGCCCATTCTCGGCATTACCCCCTTCAACTTCCCGCTCAATCTCGTCGTCCATAAGGTGGCTCCCGCCTTGGCCTCGGGCAACTCCATTCTGATCAAACCGGCCCCGCAGACTCCCCTGACGGCGCTCCTGCTCGGTGATCTGCTCCTGGAGGCTGGCGTCCCGCCGGGCGGGCTCAACGTGCTGCCCTGCGATAACCGGGTGGCGGAGCAGCTGGTCGTCGATGCCCGGTTCAAGTTATTGAGCTTTACCGGCAGCGCGCCCGTGGGATGGATGTTGAAAGCCAAGTGCGGCAAGAAGAAGGTGGTGCTCGAATTGGGTGGGAACGCCGCCGTCGTGATCGAGCCCGATGCCGATCTGGATTACGTGGCGCAGCGTTGCGTGACCGGCGGATTCAGCTATGCCGGCCAGACGTGTATTTCGGTGCAACGGATCTTCGTGCACGAGTCGGTCGCCGCGGCGTTCACCGAGCAGCTCGTGGCGTGCGTGCAGCGGTTGGAGACCGGAGATCCATGCGACGAACGCACGGTCGTGGGTCCGTTGATTGACCCGGGCGCGGCGCAGCGAGTCGAAGGCTGGATCAGGGAAGCCGTGGCGCAGGGCGCCCACCTGCTGTCGGGCGGAACGCGGGTAGGATCGGTCGTGCGCCCGACGGTCTTGTCCCACGTGAATGCCAGCATGCAGGTGTCCTGTCAGGAAGTCTTCGGTCCGCTCGTGACGATCACCCCGTATTGTGAGTTCGAGGCGGTGATGAACGCCGTGAATGAGTCAGACTACGGTTTGCAGGCGGGAATCTTCACCAACAACATCGGACGAATTTTCCAGGCATTCGAGCAGTTGGAGGTCGGCGCGGTCTTGGCGAACGAGATTCCCACATTCCGGGCAGACCACATGCCCTATGGTGGCGTGAAGGATTCGGGGATCGGACGGGAAGGTCTTCGCTATGCGATCGAGGACATGACTGAGCCCAAGTTGTTGGTCATGAACCTGCGCCGACCTTGATGGAACTCGAGTGCGAGACAAAAAAACCAGATCGCCATATTGCGGATGCCCCGCAAACTTGATACAACTTCCGCGCGTGTCGCCGCATGATCAAATGCGCGTCACAGGGTTTGTGACAAATCTTCGAACGCTCAGGCGGAGTGCTTTCGACGAGGGATGAAGAGGGAGACCTACATGGTACCAACACACATGTTTTTGACGAGGGGCGTCGGGGTGCACAAGGAAAAGCTGGCTGCGTTCGAGCAGGCCTTGCGCAGCGCCGGCGTGGCATACTGCAACCTCGTCAGCGTCTCGTCCATTCTCCCACCCAATTGCAAAATTCTCCCGCGCAAGCGCGGCGAAAAACTCCTGAATCCCGGTGAAATCACATTTTGCGTGATGGCCAGGTCCGAGACCAACGAACGCAACCGGCTGATTTCTGCGTCGATCGGTTTAGCGATTCCGACCGATCGGGACACCTACGGCTATCTTTCCGAACACCATGCCTACGGCGAAACGGACGAGGAGTCCGGCGAATACACCGAAGATCTCGCGGCGCAGATGCTGGCCACCACCCAAGGCATTGAGTTCGATCCGGACGTGGCCTGGAAAGAGCGCGAGCAGGTGTTCAAGATGGGTGGAAAGATCGTGCGGACGCTGAATATCACCCAATCCGCGGTCGGCCGGCCCAATCGATGGACCTGCGTGATCGCCTTGGCGGTGTTTATCCCCATCGAAAACATTCCCAAAAGTCTCCGGAACCAGGCCTAACGGCGGAAGCTATGACGCTCCCGTCCGGGTGGCTTGGACAAGCCGACAATTTTCTCGGAATCGACGAGCCCTGGTGTCATCCTGAGCAGGCCGGAGTCTACGTCCTGCCGGCTCCCTATGAACACACGTCGAGCTATATCCTCGGCTCCGATCGAGGTCCCTCCGCCATCATTGAAGCGTCCCAACAGGTCGAGTTATATGATGAGACGCTGCGGTACGAGCCCTATCGCGAGTGGGGCGGTGTGGCCACGGCTGCAACGTTGAACCTGGACGGGCGGGTCGACGGACCGGCCGTGCAGGCCATCCAGGATTTTGTGCAGCCGCATGTCGGACAGGGAAAGTTTCTGGTGACCTTGACCGGCGAACATACCGGCGCGTTAGGGGCGATTCGTGCGCATGCACGGAACTACCCGGCTATGTGTGTGGTGCAGATCGATGCCCATGGCGATCTCCGCCAGGCCTACCAGGGCAATCCCTACAGCCATGCGAGTGTGATGGCCCGCGTGGTGCAGGATGGTCTGCCGCTGGTACAAGTCGGCGTCCGATCGATCAGCCCGGAAGAAATCGACCTTATCCAGAAGACCTCGCGAATCCATACATTTTTTGCCGCCTCGATTCTCGATCCCTCCGGTCCGTATGAGGGAAGGGCGGCTCGTTGGATTCCAGACATCCTGGCCGCCTGTACCGGACCGGTGTACCTTACCTTCGATTGCGATGGGCTCGATGCGTCGCTCGTGCCGGCGTTGGGAACGCCTGAACCGGGCGGGTTGGGTTGGTACGACACCCTCGCGCTCGTGACCGCGCTGGCAAACGGGCCGGGTATCGTGGGCATGGATATCAGCGAGATCGCGCCCATTGAAGGGTTCGTCGCTCCACAGTTCAGCATCGCTCGTTTGATTTACCGCATGCTGGGGCGGGTTCATGCCGGACGGCGTGTGCACTGAAGCCTCCGGTCGCGGCAGATCTGCGAGCTGCTCACCGTCGCCGTAATCCGTCCTTCCTCACTCGAAGGACCTGCGCCGTGCAGTTGATGATCGACCATTGACGCCCGACGCCTGATTCCCTTCCTATGCGCATCAATAAATTTTTTACCGAGCAAGGCCTGTGTTCGCGGCGAGAAGCTGATCGCCTGATTGCCGAAGGGCGTGTGACCATCAACGGTGCGGTGGCCAAGCTCGGCGATCAGGTCTCGCCGCAGGATCTCGTGGCGCGCGACGGCCTCGTCCTGCAGCGGGGCAATCGCGCGGTGTATATCAAGTATCACAAACCTGTCGGGGTGACGACGACCACCGAACGCCATGTGCGGCGGAACATTATTTCCGAAATCGCTCACACAGCCAGAATTTTTCCCATTGGGCGGCTCGATAAAGATTCCTCCGGCCTCATTCTGCTGACGAATGACGGCGATATCGTCAATGAGATCTTGCGGGTCGAGCATGGTCATGAGCGGGAATATCGCGTGGAAGTGGATCGGGAATTCGACGAGGCGTTTCTTTCGCGGATGGCCGAGGGGGTGATGATTGTCGGGGTGCGCACCAGGCCTTGCACGATGGAACGCCTCGCCCCTCGTCGCTTTCGTATCATTCTGACGGAGGGGCGCAACCGCCAGATCCGGCGTATGTGTCAGGCGCTCGGCTATCGGGTTGTGTCATTGCATCGAGTGCGGATCATGCATATCACCATTGAAGGTTTACATGCCGGTCAGTGGATGGATCTGAATTCGGAAGAGCGTGGTCAGCTCTTCCAGGCTCTCGGCCGTCCGATCGAGGGGGCGACGTAAGGGGGCGACAATGCGATGGTCAGTCGGTGCGGAACGCGGGTTTCGATCCCTCACTCGGCAGGTGCAGGGACGAATCGGGCCGACTGGTCTCTTCCGGTCTGGAGGAGAGTAGCTTCCTTGCCCGGGGTGCACAGCTGAGAAATAAGTTCAGAAGAGCGATGAAGAAGCTCCCGCCGACGATCCAATAACTGGTGGACAGGATGGTCTTCGTCCCCTCGTCGCGCATGTCTTTGGCGACTTCCGCAACCGTCTCCAGTAGACGGTCCAGCGCGAGACTCACCTGCATGATTTTCGGTCCCCCGTTGTCGGCCGCATGAATCTCAGCCTTACGCCGGAGTTCCGTTGCTTTAGCTGGGGAACCGGCCCTCCATTCCTGGGTCAGCAAATCGATTGTCTTGCTGGCCACGTGGAAGTACTGGTCAAGGCTTTCGCGAACCGCCTGAATATCTTTTTCTTCGCTTCGGCCGCTGCGTGACACTCGCAGACCTGCCGCGGCATAACGATCCACGGCATGTTGGATACGCGCTCGCTGCGCCGGCAGGGAATCGGTAATCCGTTCGAAGGTGGCCTGATTCTCAGCCTCCAACGACCGGATGATCGTATTGCGGTACCGCATGACGTTCGCTGAAATATGGGCGAGGTCCGTCGCGCCAAGGGTGTATTCCGTGTACATGATGCGGAGGTCTTGATCGATGCGGCTCAAGGCCTGACCGCTGACCCACCCTAACCCCGCGATCAGGACGCTGATGATCAGTTGATTGGTACTGGGAAAGGACAGTTTGAGGCGTGATGCCAGTGACACAAGCGTGCCTTTCGTCAGGCCGGAGGCGTAGCGTAACGCTGAGTTTAGCAGATCGCACGGGGAGAAAGAAGCCGAGTTGCGTTTGCCGTGCAATAGGTCGTCAGTCCAGTACCACGCGTCGATCGACCAGTTGGCCGACTTCCGGATCATTGGAGACGAACACGACCGACCAGGGTTCCTCCTTGGAGCAAAGCCGGCGCAGCAAGGTCAATCGGAGCGCCGGTTCAATATTGTGAAGACTGCCGTTGAAGATCAGCAATTCCGGCCGGGTGACGATCATTCGGGCGAGGAGAATACGAAGTACCAGGCTTCGGGTTAAGTTGGCGCCGTTCCCATGCGCAAGGGTTTCCAAGCCTTGGGGCATGGCATCGATTTCTTCTTCAAGGTCCACGAACCGCAACGCCCAGCTCAGGGCCTCGAATTGAATCGACGGGCGCTGGAGGGTGATATTTTCTTCCAGGGTTCCATCGAACAGGGTGGGGTGGGAGTCCAGCATCAATCCTCGGCAGCGGTTCACGTAATTCAGCGACACATCACGCAGATCGACGTCGTTGTAACGGATCACCCCGCCGGTCGGGTGGTACAGTCCGGCCAATACGAGGGCGAGCGAGGTCTTGCTTGTGCTGGTCCCCGAGAGGACGCAGACCTTCTCGCCGGGCAGAACGTCCAGGTTGAATCCGCCGAAGAGGAGCGGTCCGTCCGGCGCGGCAAATGCGAGATCCTTGCATGTCAGGCGCACCCCCTGCAGACAGGGATCGGGAAGCCAGGCGGCCACTGGGCCGGACACATCCTCCTTCGGCATTTCGAAAAGTGTGGATAGTTCATGAAGTGAGGTTACGACGTAGATGGCGGCATACATGCGCCGGGCCACGATGTCGAGGTTGAGCAGCAGGGTTCCGACAATCACCTCCGCCGCAACGAACTGCCCGAGTGTGATATCGCCGACCGACAGCAACCAGCCACCGAGGCCGATCATGCCGCTGTGCGCCAGGGCCTGAAAAATGACCGCGCTCTTATATTGCGCGCCGATCAAGATATCTGAACGGAGCTTGCGTGCCATGATATAGGCCTGAACGAGCGCGTCTGTCTTCTTGAGCAAGAGCGGGAGGCTGTCCGTGGATTTGAAGTGCAGCCGGTTGATGCCGATGTCCTGCAGCCAGTGAAAGGTCTGGTAATGCAGATGAGACACCTGTTGGGTGATGCGGATCCCCCCGCGGCCGAAAAACGTCAGGAGAAAGGCAAATCCCGTAATCAGGAGGGTGTTATATCCGAGGAAGTAGGGATGGTACATGATGAGGATCGTCAGACCGATCAGTCCCGACACCGTCACGTTGATCACGTCCGTGAGCGTGGCCACCAAGGCGCGCGGCAGTAGCTCCGCTTCGATGAAGGTGTTGGTCTGTTGAGGAAGAAATACGCTCTCTCGGAAGCGCGGCAGGGCTTCGGTAAAAGCGACGGCTAGGCGTGCATAGAGGCGCTGGACCAGGATTTCCACCGCACGCGCCTGCAGGACCAGGAATGCGCCCATCAACAGCAACGCGCCGAGCATCATCCCGACCAGCGTGACGATCATGATCGGTTGAATGGCGAATGCGAAGGTATTGACCAGTTCCTGAACAGTGAGGGGGATGATCAACGCAAACAGGCCGATCACGACCGCATAGGAGACGATGATGGTGAGGATGCGGCGCTCGAGCCCGACCAACAGATTCAGGCGAGCAAGGATGGTCCATGCGGAGGGAGTCGAAAGGGTTGCGTCAGTAGCGTTCTGATTCACGCAGTAGCTCGTCGCGGTCGGCTGTGGGAGGCAGTGTGGGGGATTGCCTAATTCCTGTCAAGGTTGACCCGGATGATTTCGGAATACCGCGGCGTCATCCGCTCTCGCACGGCGGGGTTTTTCTCGTTCATCCTCCTCGATGGACTGCCGTACGCCTACGTCGGCCTCATGAGAATTCCTGTCGAGACTCGGCCTTCACGACAGCATGTGTGGTTCGGCGTGATGGGTGATCTGATGCGGGGGGCCAAGGGCTGGGACATGGAACAGGGTGGGCGCAGACGGGTGAATGGATGGGACATCCAGCTAGTTCAGCATAATGCGGCGGTCGACATGGGGGGTGAGGTTGGGATCGTTCGAGACAAAGATGACCGACCAAGGTTCTTCCTTACTGCATAGGCGCCTGAGAATGGTCTCGCGAATAGCGGGGTGCATGTTGTGGTGAAGGATGCTCTCGAAAATCAGGAGTTGTGGCCGGCCCAGAATCGCCCGTGCGATCAGGATGCGCACGATGTGAGTGGGGGCGAATATTTTTCCTGCAGCTCGGACATGGGTTTTCAGACCTTGGGGCAGGGCATCGACCTCCTCTTCGAGTTCGGTGAAGCGCAGCGCCCAGCGCACGTCGCTATAGGGAATGTAGTCCCGCCCCAGCACGATGTTCTCCTCGAGTGTGCCTTCGAACAGCGACATTTGTGAATCCAGAATGAATCCTCTGAATCGGTTGACGGAATCCAGATCGAGGTGCCGGAGGTCGACGCCGTTGTAGCGGATCACGCCGGAGGTGGGAGATTCCAACCCGCCCAGTACCCGAGCCAGCACGGTCTTGGCCGTCGTCGTGTCCGCATAAATGCCGATTTTTTCGCCGGGGGTGACTTCCAGGTTGAACCGTTCGAACACGGGCGGGCCATCGGCGGGTGCAAACGTGAGATCTTTGCAGGTGACGCGTATACCATGGATAGTCGGATCCGGGAGCGGAATGGAGAGGGTGGCGGTATCCTGGTCTTTCGGAAGCGAGAATAAGAAGTTCAGTTCCGTCAACGCCGTGAGGAAATAATAGATATGCCCCATCCGTTTGACGACCCCATCGAAACTCAAGAGCATGCCGCTCACTACCACCTCGGCGGCGACAAATTGCCCGAGCGTCAACTGGCCGATGCCTAACAGCCACCCGGCGGTGGCAATGAGACCGCCATGCGCGATGGCCTGCCATCCGAGGGATCCCACATACTGGCGGATCAACACTCCGAATCTGGTCCGGCGCACGCCGATATAGGCATCCACGAGCTGATCTGTTTTTTTGACCAGGAGTGTCTGGCTGTCGGTTGACTTGAAATGGAGCAGGTTGTAGGCAATTTCCTGAAACCAGTGCAACGTATCGTATTTGGCGTGAGAAAGGTTGATGTCGGCCTTCAGGCCGCCATGACTCATGAGGAAAAAGACCACGTTGAATCCGACCAGCAGGATCGCGTTATACAGCAGGAAATAGGGGTGATAGAACACCAGGATGGTCATGCCGACCGCCCCGCCGACGACGACGTTAATCAGATCCACCAGCAGGACGGAGACCGCTCGTTGCATGAGAATGGTTTCGACGAAGAAATTCGCGTAGCGAGGCTTGAATCCCTGATAACGCAAGTGTGGGAGCTGCTGCGCCATCGCAATGGCGACGCGGGCGAAGATGCGGCGCTCCAATACCTCGACGGCGTAATATTGCAACGCCCGAAACGCTCCGACGAACAGCAAGGCCGTCACCATGACCGCCGATAAGGTGACGATGGTGATGGGCTGGAGAGCGAACGCGAACGTATTGACGAGTTCTTGAACGGTGAGGGGAACGATCAGCGCGAAGAGCCCGATGGCGATCGAGTAGGAGAAGATGAGGCCGAGGACGCGCCGTTCCAGACGGAATAAAAGGCCGAGATGGCCGACGACCGTTTGGAACAGATTCCCTTGGTTGCCGGAATGGTCTTGGGCCATCGTGCTACCCCTGCAAACCCTGACCGAGCCTCTTGCCGCACCTCTGCGAAGGCAGTCTCAGATTGTTGATCGGACCTGTCTGTGTCTGCCCATCGCGCGTGTTAAAACCTATCAGAGCAGACCGTGAAATACCACTATTTGGAGAAGCTCGCGCCGATCCGGTAGTTGACCGGCGTGGCGGACGGATAGCTTCGCGCCCAGGTCCCGGTGGCCCACTGATACAGGGCCAACGCCTTTTGATAATCCGCCTTCGCCCGCACCAACTGCATTTCTGAATCGACAGAATTTCGTTCGCGCAGGTTTACAAAGAGGACGCTCGTGGCGCCCAGACTGAACCGGAACCGTTCGCCTTCCTCAAGCGTTTTGGCCATGCGGAGGGATTCGGTCGCTGCGGTTACCCGCTCCTTCGCCCGCTCGATCGCCGAGAGCGCATTGTCGACATCGACGACCACCTGTTGTTCCCGATACTTCTGAACCATCACCAGACGATCGGCCTGTGCCTGTGCTTCCAATACTTCGCCTCGACTTCTGCGTTGAAGGATCGGCATGCGTAGCTCGACCCCAAATCGGTAGCCGAGTCCGAGGACGAACTTCTCTGGAGCCCGCGCCGGTGCCGCTTCGACGTCGAGGCTGGGCAGCAGGTTGTTCTTGGCCAATTCCAAGTCGATGTTGTTGACCTTGGCTTCGATATCGACCTCGCGAATCTCGGGCCGGTCGGTTTTCGCTTGCAACTTGTCGGCTTGAACGATCTCAGCCGTCGGCACGGCTGCCGGAGGCGGGAAATCAGGCGCTCGTTCCACTTGCGGTGCCGTCGGCGTCTGGTTTTCCCAGAGGAACATCGACATCTTATACTGCTCCTGCTCCACGGCTCGTTGCGCTCCGATGGAAACCTCGCGGCGTCGCTGGACCTCCTGGCCGGCTTCAACCACGTCGAGCGGAGCCACGGCTCCGGCTTTGGCTCTGCCCTCCACCTGCTTCAGGCGCTCTTCCGCCACGGCGAGGGCTCGGCGTTGGACGCCCACGAATTTTGCCGCAGAGACCCAATCCCAAAATTGAGAGGCGGCAGCCAGGAAGAGGTCTTGCCTGGTTTGGGAGATCTTTACGTCGGCGCGCGGATCGGCCAACTGCGATCGCTGGAGTTCGGCATTTTCAGGATTGACCATGAGCCCTTTGAGGAGGGGTATGAAGCCGCCGAGAATCACCTGCTGGTTGCCGTTGCCGAAGGAGAGGTCAGGGATCCTCGCGTCGCCGATGGCCTGGCGAAACCCTGCGCTACCACGAAATCCCCACGGGTGACGGGCTTCGACCAACGTATCGTTGAAGCCGACGCTTTGCGTTTTAGTCGTCCCTTTGTCGATAAATCGCTCGATCTCGGTATCATTGACCAGGGTCGGCTCGAAGGCACCCAGGGCTTTGAGCATTTTTCCTCGTGCCGAGGTTTTTTCGGTGCCGGCGCCCTTCAGCAACGGATGGGACCGATCGATCCAGGCGAGGACTTCGTTCAACGAGAGAGGAATCGGCGGGAGCACGCGTGAGGTGGCTGCGTCTTCTGCCGCCCAACTGTGTCCCGGCAGCCAGCAGAGCGCACAGGCTGCGATGGCAACTATCCGGATCGCGTTCTTCATGAGTCGCACTCCTTTCTGAATCCAAACGGGAGAAAATAAGCGTCGAAGAGTATGCGCGCTCCGACAGGAAGGCCGAGGAAGCGGGGCCTGGTTACTTGGCCCCTCGCCCGGCTTTCGGTAAGAGCGTATCGATCAAACTCGGGGGTCGTTCCTGGTAGTCGGGCGGAAACAGGTTGAAGCGGCGCCACAGCTCATACCAGAGCGGGACACGATTGAGGATGACCCACCCCATGGCTTTGGTGCCCTGGCGGACATGTTCTTGCGGTGGCCAGGGGCGCTCTTCCTGGTCGGGGACGACCCAGAAACGGAAATTGCCTTTTCCGTCGTCCACTTGGTCGATGACCTTGATCACCCCGTTGTAGGTGCCGGCCATCAATTCCGGCCACGCCGGTAACGGGATGGCGGGGATACCGTAGAACAGGATTTTCACCTTCCGGCCGACATTGAGCAACGGAGCATCAATGCCGTCGGCCACCATCTCAATGGCCTGGTCCGTGCTGGCTGGAGAAATCTTGACCAGTTTGTCGCCCGGCCGCACTGTTTCACCTGCGCCGGCCTGCGCCATTTTCACCACGGTGCCATCGATCGGCGAAATAATGCGGCTGGCCACGCGGCGTTGGGTCGCATTGGACAGTCGCAGCGACATGTCCGCGACTTGATCGGCAGCGCGAGCCGCTTCTCCGATCGACGCATCGCGCGCCGCTTCGGCGTCGAGGAGGCGTTGAAGTACTTCCGCACTCACTTGTTCCCGCCCGAAACTCAGCGCCTTCATGCTCTGTTCGGCTGCGCTGAGGTTGGCCTGTGCTCCTCGCAGGTTGGCTTTGCTGGCGACCGCTGATTGAATGGTGAGTTCCAGTTCGCGTTGCGAGACAAGGCCTTGTTTCGCCAGTTGTTGGTGCCGGTCTAGATTGAGTTCGGCGGTGGCCACCGCAATCTTGGCGGCTTCGATTTTCTGCCGTGCTTCACGGACCTTGCTCTCTGCTTCGAGGATGCGGGCGCTTGCCGATGGAACCGCCGCCTTGACGAGGTTTTGCATTTCCGTGATCCGCTTATCGAGCTGGTCAGCGCGACTCAAGGCGGCCTTTCTCGTGTCTTCGAGGGCTTTCTTGCGCTGTTCCAGCAAGTTCAAGAGATCCGGCGCCATGAAGTTCGGGTCGTAGTCTTCGAGTTCGAGAATCACATCGCCGGCCGTCACTCGTACGCCTTCGAAGATATGCCACTTCTTGATACGGCCGGTGATCTGCGCCTCGATGTCCTGCGGCCGGTCGAAAGGGGAATAGGCGGAGAGTTGACCGGTCACCGTGATGGTTTGGGTCCAGGGGACGAACGCCACGATAAAAATGAAGAAGCCGACCAAGAGAAGGGCCAGCCGAGAAGAGAAACGAAGCCGTTCAGGAATTTGGACCGCTTCCCAAGACCGCAACTTGGTGGATATCGCCAGCTCATCAACGGCCATTTCATCCAGGCCGGTGCGCTGCGTGACGAGGGAGCGAAGTCGGGTCTTGAGCCCTTCACGGATACGCTGCACGTGTCCCCTCCAGGGCACAGTCATCTTTGAAGGCACACAGGTCGTATCATAGTGGATTGCGCGGGACTTGGTCAATTCAATGAGGGGTTCCGCCGATGCGCGGCTTGACCCGTTGACTGTAGAAGGGCTAAGGTTCGCCGCATCATCCGTTCCTTCAGCCAAAGGTGGCCTTACGTATGTCACACAAGAACTCAGGGGTTCGGGCTTCCGTCGGGGTATTGGGTGGAAGCACGTCGGATTTTCCCATTCTGGAGAAGGCCGTGGCCATGCTCAATGAGCTCGGAATTCCCAACGAGCTGCTGGTGGTCTCGGCCCATCGTACCCCCGATCGCCTCTTTGCCTATGCGGAGCAGGCGTCGGCGCGGGGCCTCCAGGTCATCATTGCAGGCGCCGGCGGCGCCGCCCATCTTCCCGGGATGTTGGCGGCGAAGACCTCATTGCCGGTGATCGGGGTTCCCATTCCCACGGAGAATCTCCGTGGGTTGGACTCGTTGTTGTCCATCGTACAGATGCCTCGGGGCATCCCGGTCGCGACGGTCGCCATCGGAGGCGCCGAAAATGCCGCCATCCTAGCCGCGCAAATCTTGGCGTTACGGTCGGCATCCATCAGACAACGCGTGGCGCAGTTCCGCGCCAATCAAACGCAAGCGGTGCTCGATTCACAGGACGATGCCCGTCTGTCTCCTCCCCTTCTGAGACGAAGCGCTCGAACGAGCCGTCGGTCGTGAACATGACGGTCGTCGATCCCGGCGCGACTCTAGGGGTTCTAGGGGGAGGGCAACTCGGCGCAATGTTCGCCACCACGGCTCGACGCATGGGGTATGCCATCGCGGTATGGGATCCCGACCCCGAAGCGCCCGCCCACCGACTTGCCGACTATTCCCTCGTCAAACCGTTTATGGACGCCGTTGCCCGCAAGAATTTCGTCGAGCGGGTTCGCGCGGTCACGTATGAGTGGGAAAATGTGCCGGCTGACTTGTGCGAGCAGATGGAGAGTGAGGTGCCGGTTCGGCCATCGAGTCGAGTCCTCCGCGTAATTCAAGATCGGATCGAACAAAAGACCTTTCTGCACGCTCATGGACTCGCTGTCCCGAGGTTTCACGCTCTCTCATCGCCGGAGGAACTCAGTCGTCAAACGGTGCTCGCGTACCCGCTGGTCTGCAAAACCGCGACCGCGGGGTACGACGGCAAAGGACAATGGAAGATCGATCGCACAGAAGATTGCGACACGGTGCAGCAGGACATGGCTCGGTCCACGAGGCCGGGATCGCGTTGGATTTTGGAGGAGTGGCTGCCTTTCGAACGCGAGGTCTCGATCCTGGTCGTGCGCACCGTCGACGGAGCCGCGCGCACGTATCCGCTCGTTGAAAATGTGCATGAAGACGGCATTCTGCGCCAGACCACGGTGCCGGCCGACGTGCCGGAGACCGTCGCTGAGCAGGCTGCGACCATGGCACGGCGCGCGGTACAGGTTTTGGGCGGCGTAGGGGTGTTTTGCGTGGAGCTGTTTCTCATGGCAGATGGCCGGCTGCTTATCAACGAAGTCGCGCCCAGGCCGCATAATTCCGGCCATTACTCATTGGATGCCTGTACGGTATCGCAATTTGAACAGCAGGTGCGCGCCCTTTGTGGGTTGCCGCTTGGGGAGGTGCGCTTGCTGAGTCCCGCGGTGATGCTCAATCTTATCGGAGACGAGATCCGGCTGGTCACGGTGCTGCCCGCCGCACAAGAGCTCCTGCGCGAGCCGGGCGCAGTGGTCCATCATTATGGAAAGCGGGTGATGCGTCCGAAACGAAAAATGGGTCACATTACCTTCCTCGCCGCGACCCGTGAGGAGGCCCTCTTCAAAGCGTCAACGTTCCGATCGCGGCTCGCCCCACTCGCCGTTCGCCCACAGCGTTCATAAATCGTTCCGTTGCAGTCACCGCCCTCGCCGCTTGGTCGGTCAACATCTTGCCCAAGAAGGCCTCCCGTCCGCGCAATTCCGCAAGCCAGTCTCATCTGGAGGTCCTGCGAGGTCCCCACGAAAGGTCATGAATGCGCAGAACGAGCGAGACGCTTCGGTCTGTGTCAGGCAACGTCTACGGTGGTGCTCATTCGCATCCGTTGGCGTCGCTTGTCCCGCCCGGCGGGTGTTCGTTTTTGTGATACGAGGTGAGTCTTCTGGCCGTCCAGGCCACCCCGTTTTTTTACGGTCCCTGAAAATGCCACGACTTGCCGCGTCGTAATCAGGGTATGGGACTTGCTGACTTCTCACTCGGTCTCACACTTTCCTATTGAAGGCAGGCGCGGTAGTGAGCGTTCCACTTTCTTCTTCCGAACTCGACCAAACCGGACGGCACCCAACTATGCGAGGGCTGGGGCGGCTGCTCAATCATTCCCGTACGCGCACGATTTTTCTGCAAAGTCTTGTGGCGGGCATCCTCTCCTATGAGTTGTTGGTCAGTAATGAGACGATCTACGGGCGTGCGGTGAGTCTCATGGTGGCCGCCGGCCTGATTCTGATCAGTTGCGGGATCATGCTGTTGCCGCGGAATCTCCTTGAGGGGGCCTGGTTTCCCGGCGCGCTGATCAGCATCAATACCCTGTTGGTGACGGGGACGATTTATCTTTCGGGGAACGCCAGCTCCGAACTGTATCTCACCTATTTTCTCCTGCTCTTGATTGCCTCTTCGGCCCCTTCGCTTCGACAACTGCTCGGTCTGTCGATGGTCATCTGCGCCGGGTATGGCGTCTTGGTGTACGAACATGCGATGCAGTCGGGCACCCTCGCGGTGGGGCATCTTCTGGGTATACCGGTCTTGCTGATCATGTCGGTGTTTTATGGCCTCACGCTTGAAACGGTCGCCACTGAGCGCCGGCGCAATCGCCTGTTGCGGGAAAACGTACAGGGATTGAAACAGTCTGAGCAGGTGCTGGAGGAACGACGGTCGCAACTCGAAACCCGCGTGCAAGGACTGAAGCAGGGTCTCTCCCGTGCGAATCAAGAGATCCGTCAAGGCATGGTGGAGCGGACGGGGTTGGAACGACAGTTGCGCGAAGCGCAGAAATTCGAGGCGGTGGGCCGCCTGGCGTCCAAGTTGGCGCATGAGTTCAATGAAGTGTTGTCGGTCATCGGAAAAGAGACCGGCGTCATCGTGTCCAAACTGAAGCCGAATGATGCCTTGCAGGGGCCGGTCGACGAGATTTTCCGCAGCGGAGAGCGGGCCGCGACCTTAACGGCACAACTATTGGCGTTACAGGTACATGAAACCACCATTCGTGACACGTTGTCGCTCGGTCCGGCAATTGAATCGATGCGGGAGACGTTGCAAGGGCTGCTGCCCGGACGGATCGACATGCGGTTGCCGAGTGATTCGGTGCCGATCTTGGTGGAAATCGGGCATGATCGATTGGAGTATGCGCTCTTGCATCTGGTAGCCAATGCGCGGGATGCCATGCCGAAGGGCGGTCGTGTGGACATTGCACTAGAGGTCGTCACCGGTGAATTGCTCCCCGCCGAGCAACTGGAAAAGAATCCCAGGAAGCGCATGGCCCGGATTGCCGTGAGCGATAGTGGCGGTGGGATGAACCTGACCGTCCAATCCCAGATGTTCGAACCGTTCTTCTCCACCAAGGAAACCCATGCCGGGCTAGGCCTGACGTCGGTCTATGGGATCGTTCGCCAATACGGAGGAATGGTTGAGGTCCAGAGCCAGCCCGGACAGGGGACGACAGTGCGCGTCTATTTCCCGTTAGTTGAGCGAAATGGAATCTTGAGGGATACGAGGGTACTCAACGAAGCGCTGTCGAAAGGGGCGGAGACGGTGCTGTTGGTCGAGGAGGATGAAATTGCCAGAAAGCTGGCCTTCTCGACGCTCAACTGCCATCGCTATCATGTGTTGGAGGCGGGGTCTGCCGTGGAGGCCCTGCTGGTGGCCCAGCAGCACCAAGGGCCGATTCACCTCACCGTCAGCCACCTCTCCATGCCGGAAATCAGCGGCCGGGAGTTGGCCAAGCGCCTGGTCCTCCAACATCCCAAGATGAAGGCGTTGTTTGTGTCCGGGTTCTCGGACGACACGATCGCCAGTCATCGGGTCAATAAAAAATACTTCCTGCAGCAGCCCTATCGACAGCATGATTTGGCCGGAAAAATCCGCGAACTGCTGGATGTGTGAGTTGTCGAGCGAGCATTCAGTAGCGCCAGGATCTGGCACGAGCAGGCGTGAAAAACCGCACTTCCGGTCGTTTGAAAAATCCGATCAGGATCATCCCGGCCACGAATCCACCGATATGAGCGAAAAAGGCCACCCCTCCCCCTTGCGAGCCGAGGCTCGCTCCGCCGCTCAGAATCTGCATCACGAACCAAAATCCCAGCACGAGGCCGGCCGGCACATAGATGGTTCCCACGAGCGGGGCAAGCAGCAAAATTCTGGCATGAGGAAACAACAGCAGGTAGGCGCCTAATACTCCCGAGATCGCGCCGCTGGCGCCGACCATCGGGACGGTTGATGTGGGATCCGTGACCGCATGACTGAATGCCGCCACGATGCCGCACAGCAGGTAGAAGATAATAAATTTCGTGGCTCCCATCACATCTTCGATGTTATTGCCGAAGACCCAGAGGTACAACATATTGCCGATGAGATGCATCCAGCTGCCGTGCAGGAACATGCTCGTCAGGACGGTCGAAAACGCGGGGATCGCCATCGCTTCGGGTGGGAGGGCCGCATGACCGAACAGGACGGCCGGAATCGCACCGTACTGATACACGAGAATTTCCCCGGGGGTCGGCGGTAAGGCGCTTTGATAGAGAAAAATAAGGGAGCAGGCGACGATGAAGCTGATGGTCACGACCGGCGTACTGTCGGTCGGGGTATCGTCATTGAGGGGCAGCATCGGTCACCGATGGTCCGGGTGCAAGGGTGCTGCTAGCGGTAATCGAGGATGTGATGGGAGCGACCCGTCGGCTTGCAACGGAATCGAAAAACCGGCCGCATGCGTATGCCCTCCGCCGCCGAATGACGCGGCGATCGAGCCCACGTCGGTTCCATCTTCGCGGGAGCGCATGCTGTAGTACCGTCGCCCGTTGCGGTCATGCCAGATGAGGCAGAAGGGGTGCTCGGCGGACAGTCGTTCGCCGATTTGACTCGTGAGGACGGCACTCTGAACTGCGGGCACGGTCGCCCCTTCAAATTGAACCAGGGTCGCGTGTGAGGCCAATTTCTTGACCAGTTCGTTTTCGTAGCGGAGAATCGCCTGGCCGTCCCGCTCCAACTCACGCTGCTCGAAGCGCGTCCAAAGCTGAAAGTCGAACGGATGCGAGGCCAGTGCGGCGCTGATCTCCCGGCTGTTCGGGAGCGCCCACTGCCAGAGGTCCTTGTCCTGAATATATCGCAACAACCAGGGAGCCGGTTCATCGTGGGCCCATTCCCAGCCGAGCACGGCGCCGGATTTTTTCTGATCGAAATAGGCATAGGGCAGATCGGCCAGCGTCTGTTGGGCGGTGATGTGATGGTCCAGGACAACCAGGCTGGCTGCGTCTTTAGCGATGGTTTCGAGCGTCGGCCGGGGGTAACTAAAATCCACAATGACGATACGATGTCCGGCCAGGCCGGCCGGTGGTCCCTCCCCATGTTTCACGGGACGATACTCCGCGCCGGGGTAGCGCCGCCAAATGGCCCACGCGGCACCGAAACCATCCGCACATTCCGCGTGATAGAGAATCAGCGTGGGAGGAGAAGAGGAATGACTTCGCATGGAGGCAGCACTCATAGGCTCACCACCTTAGCATGTCCGTTCATGGAGACTAAAGGGCTAACTCAGGGGGGAGGGCGATGCCGGTCGGCCTGACCGGCATCGCCTGGATCCGGCTACACCGTCGCGGGCAGTTGGTTGAGATGATTGATCAGCTGTCGGAGGCGGCCGGCGTTTCGACGGTTGAACGAGAAGGTCAATCGCGAGAGATCCTTCAGCCCGGGCTCATCGATTTCCTCGGGAAGCGACGGCCGTTGTTCGAACGTTCCTTCCGTCAGCATGTCGTTGAATTGCCGTTGTACGTCCGCCACCTGCGACTCGGTCAATGGCGCCTTCAGTCTGACGACGAGCTGACGCCCCACAAATCGGAGCGAGTGATAACGCTGATAAAATGTGCGGATCTCCGTGACGGCATCGTCGACGTTGTCGACGATGGTGAAGAGGGAGAGATCCTCGGCGTTGATCAGCCGTCGTTTCAACAATTGTTCGGTGATGAACGAATTCCAGTGATTCCAGTAGTCGCAGCCTGGCGCTTGGAGGCATACGATCGGTTTCGGGTCGCTCTTGCCGGTCTGCACGAGGGTCATGATTTCAAATCCCTCGTCATGGGTGCCGAATCCTCCTGGAAACAAAGCAATCGCATGTGATTCTTTTTGGAACATGAGTTTGCGGGTGAAGAAGTATTTGAAGGTGACGAGCTTGGGGTCATCAGCGATGACGGCGTTGGCGCCTTGCTCGAAGGGCAGCATGATATTCACGCCGAAACTATGTTCGCGGCCGGCGCCTTCTTGTGACGCTCGCATGATGCCGTCCGCGCCGCCGGTGATGGTCATGTAGCCTTCTTCCACCATCCGTCGGGCGAATTGAAAGGCCAGCTGGTAGTTGGGGTCGTCGGCGGGAGTGCGGGCCGATCCGAATACGCTGACCTTGAGGCGGTGGCGGTACCCTTGGAACACCCTGAAGGCGTGCCGCAGTTCCTTCAGAGCTCGATTCACGATCTTGAGATCGAGGACATCCAGCTGCGATTCCGAGAGCCGGATGACTCCCGCGAGAATTTCCTTCATGAGCGCCGCCTGGATGTCGTCGTCCGGACGGTCGAGCAGGGTGTTGAGTTGCGCGCGAATTTCGTCTTTGGTCGGGGTCGGCTTGGAGCGAGCGGCAGGGCTTTTCATGAATGGTCACCTAAAGCACGGTAAACTCCAGACGCGTATCGTCGGAGAAAGAAATCATAACAAGCTCACGCGGATGAAGCAAAAGATTCATCGAAGCAGGCAAAGGCGAGACGATCGAACAAGGTCGCAGGTGTTCATGAATCGTTCGAGTTAGGAGAGGCCGGCCGCTCGCGGCAAGTTTTGCAGCACCCAGGCGCGAATCTTCGCCTCGTCGGAGGAGGGCAGAGGAGCGAATTGGATGTCGACTCCGGGATTCGTTCCCCGCACGCCCCGGTCTTCCTGGAATTCCGGCTCATAACTACTGTTGAGGATGGTCCCGCGCACGGAGAAGCTCAAGTCCACTCCTGGGAGTAGAAAAGAGAGGACGATGTTCGTACCGGGGAGCAGCAGTGTGCGGCTCTCGATGAAGGCCCCGACGTGACTTAACTGTCGGATGGTGGCGATGTGTTTCGCTCCCTCGCCCTCACCGTTTGTCACGCGAATGGTGGCAGGCAGACATGTTTCGCATCGCTTGGGCGCCAGCGCAAGATCTCGCGCCGTCAGGATGCCCACTGGCTGGCCTTGTTTGGTGACGATCAGCAGCGAGGCGCCGGTGGAGGCCATCACGCTGGTCGCGTCGTCGAGAATCTGATCACATTCGATGGAATGCACGGGTTTCGACATGATGGACCGGACTTCCACATCGTGCGGTTCCAGTCCCTGGGCAACGACCTTCGTGACAATATCGCCGGAGGTCATGATCCCGAACGTGGTGTCACTATCCTTCACCAACAGGCAGGGAATGCGCTCCCGGTCGAGGAGCAAGGCGGCTTCGCTGACAGAAACATCCCCCGGGACCTGTACTACTCCGGGTGTCATCATGTGGGCCACCATAGGGGTTGAGTAATGGGTCGGTTTGTCGCGGAGCATGTAGCCGGTCTTTGTCATCGGTTAAGCCTGTTTCTCGCCGTGAGAGGGGCTGACGTTGCGGCCCGGCGACCACCACGTCGAAAGGAAGTATACCAGATCGATATGCCGGAGCGGTGTCCCCATCTTCCCTTGTCAACCAAGAGGTTAGGCGCTTAGACTGCACAAGAAGTATAGTCACTATGATTGCTTCAAAATATGCCAAACGCGACATGATGGAAAGTGAATTCACACAACGTGCGAGTCGGATCGCCGTGCATGGATTAGGGTTATCCGTCGATGTCTATTCTCCGGATCTGTTGCACCTCGTCCAGGTGTTGCGAGATGGGGGTCTGCGCCCAGGCTATCTGGAGGTTTTCAAGGCGGCGATCTCAGCCCTGCAGTGGGTGCGACGGCACCTGCAGGACATGAAGCTTCCCTATCATGGCGAAGGCTTGTGGACCACGCAGCCCGATTTTTCTCACAGCAGCTCCGGGAGGCAAGGGGTGGCGGAAGCCTGTGCGCAGATCGCCGTCCTGGACAGTGCGTGGCTGAATCATGAATGTGCCACGAAGCAGATGGCGGGGTATGCCTTCGGCACCTATCTGCCGCCGTTGTATACGGACTTGTCGGCCAGGATGACGGCTGAGAATCTGAACCTTCTCCAGGCGCAAGTGGACGAGCAGGCGCGTCATCATGGGACAAAGCCCGCCCTCGTCTTGTTGGAAATGCCGCCGCTCACGTATTTTGGCTGCGGCTCACTTGCGATTCCTGCTTTCTTCCGAACGGTGACCGAACATGTCGCATGCGGCCTGGTGCTGGACATCGGACATCTCTGGACGGTGTATCGGTACACGGGAGCCTGGCGCCGTCAGACGGTAGGGGCCTTTACCGCTGAATTTCTGGATGTCTTTCCGATGGAACGAGTCATCGAAATTCATGTCGCCGGGCTCGCAGAATTCACACCGCATGATGACTTCCGACAGGCTGCCGAGGATGCTGGATTGCCTTATTGGATCGACGCTCACGGATCTCCGATTCCGGAAGTCTTGTTCGATCTGCTGGCCCAGGTTTTGGAACATCCTCGCCTGACGTCGTTGAAAGGCGTGGCGCTGGAAGTCGATACGAAGCCGGTGGCCACGATCGTCACGGAGTTTCGTCGGTTTTGTGATCGATTTGAAACGCTGGCCGGCGGTGTCGAGCAGGCTGGTCAGTCTGCATCGCTTCGGTGGCCGCGACCAGAGATGGTCCCATACGCGGAATCACGCCGGCCTCTGACGTCGGCTGAACAGGCGACACTCAGTAGGCAGTACCAAGCCTATGTTCGATTTGTCAGCGGCCGGCCGTCCCAACCGTCGGTGTCCATGACGGAAGAGCCGACTCTGCTCGGCGGATCGCTCGATGACCTGAACCGGTACCGCGAGATCTACCTCCCCTACGAGTTGCTCCATTGGGGAGGTGAGTTGCAGGATATGTTTCCGAAGACCTGTCGGATGCTGGCGGAGACCCTTCTCCCATTGGAGCGGTTCGTCCCATTCTGGTTCAGCCGACCGAGGTCCGAAGAGAATGATTATGACTTTTTCCTGCTGAAGATCGATCGGTTCGTCGAATTCGTCGCGAATGACTGCCCAGCGGCTGCTGGGATGGTGATGGAGGAAGCCCAGGAACTGCGGACGGCCTATCGCGCGGCGAACGAACCGGTTGAATCGGCCGAGGTGCGCGCATGAGCTTTTGGGCGACACTGCCACAGCCTATTCTTGGATTGGCGCCGATGGATGGAGTGACCGATGCCGCCTTTCGGCAGGTGGTGGCTGCTCAGGGACGAGCCGATATCACCTTTACCGAGTTCACCAACGTCAACGAGATATGCCGTGGACCGGACCATCTCCTGTCGTCGTTGATATACAGCGAGGCCGAGCGGCCGATTGTCGCGCAGCTCTATGGCAAGGACCCAGATCAGTTTTATCGCGCGGCGCAGGTGGTCTGTGAGCTTGGCTTCGACGGACTCGATATCAATATGGGTTGCCCGTCGAAGAGCGTGGCGGCGTCGGGTTCGGGCGCGGCCCTAATCAAGACGCCGGATCTGGCGCATGCGATTGTGCGCGCTACCCGACAGGGTTTGGAGGATTGGGCCGGGGGGCAGTCCATCCACACCCAGGGATTTAAACCCTCTCGCATTGAATTTATTCATACGTTGAATCATCGTCGCTGCGGTGTGCCGGTCGTTTCACGCCGGCTTCTTCCGCTTTCCATCAAGACTCGACTGGGGTTTGATTGTGTCGTGGTCGAGCGCTGGATCGAACATCTGTTGGCAGTCGGCCCGGCGGCCATCACCGTACACGGCCGAACGCTGCAGCAGATGTACCGGGGAGCGGCGGATTGGTCGGCCATCGCCGAAGCCGCCAAGCTGGCGCGCGGCACCGACACGCTGATTCTGGGGAACGGTGATCTCAACACATTGGTCGATGCGATCCGACGCATTGCCGAGAGCCAGGTGCAGGGCGTGTTAGTCGGGCGAGGGACGTTGGGATCGCCCTGGTTCTTTCGTGAGAAAGAGCAGGCTCGGCGGGCGTTCAGCGAACGGGACCTGTCCACCTTATCCCTCACGGCCTGGGAACCGCAGGTTTCGCTCCGTCATCGCATGCAGGTCATGCTCGACCATGCGAAACAGTATGAAGCCATCGCCGGACTGGAACGGTTCCGGTCCATTCGGAAACATCTGGGCTGGTACTGCAAAGGATTTCCCCATGCCGCAGCGATGCGCGGCAAGATGTTCGGGGCGTCCAGCGTGCTGGACGTCGAACGCATCGTCGCAGAGTTTTGTCATGACCTTATGACGGCGGAGCTCGCCGCGCTTGAGCCTGTTCTCCTCGAGCCTCACGTCTCACACCCCTGCGTTTCCTGATCCCATGCGGCTGATTCTGGCTTCCACCTCCCCGAGACGGCATGAATTGTTGACCCTCCTGGGGCTACCCTTTGACGTCATTGCTCCGCCGTTCGTCGAGCAGGTGATGCCGCATCTGTCTGCCGAGCAGCAGGCCATCGAGTTTGCCGTGGGCAAGGCCCGGTCCTGTGCGGCACATTGTCCTGACGCGCTCATCATTGGGAGCGACACCTTGATCAGCCTTGGTTCGGAGGTCTTGGGAAAGCCGGCCGATTTGGCCGATGCCGAGTCCATGCTCCAGCGCATGGCCGGGCGGATGCACAAGATTGTGACCGCCGTCGCTCTGGTGGGGCCTGACCGTGATCGATGCGAGGTGCAGATCGCCACGGTGCTGGTGACGATGAAGCTCCCGAATGAAGATGCCGTGGCCGCCTATCTGCGAACCGGCGACAGTCTGGGCAAGGCCGGCGCCTATTCTATCCAAGGTGGCGGCGCAACCCTTATCGAGCGGATTGACGGCGATTACACCGCGGCCGTGGGGTTGCCACTTCGCCTGGTTGCGGAGATGCTGCATCAGCGCGGCGCGCCTTGTCCGGTGGATGTCGATCGACTCTATGCCCGCAAGCCCTATCCCAACTGGAATCGCTTCAGTTCGTAGCCCGGCTCGCCCATGAATGTGCCTGCGTTCGTGAGATTGAAAAGGCCTTCGCAATCCTTTTACAATGCGCCCTTATTCAGTGACGCGTCAGGGAGGTAGTCATGCGCGCTAATCATTGCAGTGCAGGTCGGCGTCGGCGGTCCCATGGTGTCCTCGGGCTGGTCATCGGAGCGATGGTATGGGCGGTCAGCGGGCCGACGTGGGCGATCGATGTCAAGTTGTCCCCCGACGAAGCCAAGAAGGCCTTGGAGGCCGGCCGGGCGCCTATGGAAAAAGCCGGGTCGCCGGAAGATGTGAAGAAGGTCTTGCAGCAGGCGTCGTTGGTCACGCGAGTGGGCGCCGATCCCGAGAAAGATCCCTGCGGCGCGAGTGCCATCTTGCGCACCAAGCGGTATCGGCTCGAGGCCTTCGGTAGGCAGGAAGCGGCGGAATCGAAGAAACAGAAGAAAGATGTGCGCATGCCCGATGAATTTATCCAGAAGGTCGTGGACATGCCGAACATGGAAGTCGAAGTGCAGCTCTGCGGCGATGATGAGTACTTCGCGGAGAAGGCCGACGTCGTGTTTCAGCAAAAGGGAAAGAATATCCGTCCGGTAGATATCAGTCCGGCCGATCGGGGACGAAAAAATGATGGCGCAGGACCCGCCTACCGGTCGCGGTTTACCGCCCGGTTCGGATACGAGTCGTTTGATCCCAACGCCAAAACGACGATAATCGTGACTTTGCAGGACGGACAGCAAATGCAGTTCGATGCAGATTTTTCCAAGGTAAAATAGCCCTGCCGCTCAGGTGCGGAGATTGCGCCCGCACCTGAGTCGCCTGCGCTCCACAATAACATCTTCCTTCGGCGGTTTTTCTCTCTCGGTCTTATCCTCGTGTTGACCTCGGAAGATCGAGGTTGAGTCGGCTCCTCACGCCCATGCATAATGACGGACATGGACAAGACCGATCCGCTGTTCCTCCACCGCCAGATCAGGCGATCTGGGAAGAGATGCGCCACGACGATACGGTGTTGTTAATCGGTGAAGAAGTCGGCCGTTACCAGGGCGCCTTCAAGGTCAGCAAGAGGTTCGTCGAGGGGGTTGGTCCGCAACGGGTGGTTGATACGCCGATTACGGAAGCGGGCTTCACCGGTTTGGCCATCGGCGCGGCTGCAGCCGATCGTCGAACTGATGACCATGAACTTGGGCATCGTGGTGCTCGATCAGATCGTCAACAACGCCGCGAAGATTCGCTACATGTCTCCAACCTCGGCATGTTCGGAGTGGACAACTTTATCGCGGTGTTGATGCCGCCGCAAGCCGCGTCGATTGCTGTCGGTGACATTCGTGATGTGTCCGTCGTGGTCAAGGGCGCTGTTACGGTGGGACGTCGGATGAAGGTCACGCTGTCGTGCGACCATCGGGCGCTCGATGGATTGATGGGCGCGCAGTTTCTCAAAGAGTTCAAACGAATCCTCGAGCACCCGCAGGAGCTCATCGCGCCGATGGTGAAACCGTGAGCTTCATTCACATTGATCCCCGGAAACCTCTAGGTGAAGATTCAGCGTCGGACGTCGGATATCAGCCGTCGACGTCTCATTCCCGCCGCCTGCCGCCCTGGTTCAAGGTTCGGCTTCAGACCGGTCCCGACTACCAGGACATCCGCGCCACCATGGACCGGCTCAATCTCCACACGATTTGTGAAGAGGCCCGTTGTCCGAACGTGTGGGAATGTTGGAACGCGCGCACCGCAACCTTTCTGATTCTCGGCGACATCTGTACCAGGAGATGCCACTACTGCTCGGTCGCCACCGGCCGGCCGCATGAAGTGGATCGCGAGGAGCCGCTGCGCGTGGCGGAAGCCATTCAGGCGTTGAGTTTGAGGCATGCCGTTATCACCTCGGTGAACCGCGACGAACTTGACGATGGCGGCGCCTCGATCTTTGCCGAAACCATCCGTCACATCCGTCGATTGATTCCCAGTTGTACGATCGAGGTGTTGATTCCGGACTTTGAAGGAAACGAAGCGGCGCTGGCGATGGTTGCCGCGGAGAATCCGGACATCCTGAATCACAACATCGAAACGGTACGTCGTCTGTTTCCCTCGATCCGTCCCCAGGGGAAATATCAGCGATCCATCGAGTTGCTGGACCGGGCGAAGCAGATGGGGCTGACGACGAAGTCGGGATTGATCCTCGGCATGGGCGAAACGGCAGATGAGGCCCGCGAGGTTATGCGTGACTTGCGTTCAGTCGATTGCGATATCCTGACCATCGGCCAATACCTGCAACCGACGAAAGAACATCTCCCTGTGGCGCGTTTCTACCACCCCGATGAATTTGCCACCTTAAAAGAGGAAGGCCTTGCCTTAGGCTTTCGCCATGTGGAATCTGGCCCACTGGTCCGCAGTTCCTACCACGCGGAGCAGCAGGTCGCGGGACGTTGAGCCGGCCCATTGCCCACCGTTCGCTTCTCAGCCCTACTCATAATGCAGCGCTTCGATGGGATTCATCCGCGAGGCTTTGTTGGCCGGGTAGAGGCCGAAAAAAATTCCCACGACCAGAGAGACGAAGAAGGCGACGGCCACCGCTTGCGACGAGATGATCGTAGGCCAGCCGATGAGGTGAGTCAGGAGCCGCGCCCCGGCGATGCCAAATATCACACCGGCCACTCCGCCGATCACCGTGAGGATCATCGCCTCGACCAGAAATTGCAGCAAGATGTGGGCGCGTTTGGCGCCGACTGCCATGCGGATACCGATTTCCCTGGTGCGTTCCGTCACCGAAACCAGCAAAATATTCATAATTCCGATGCCGCCCACGACGAGGGAAATCGACGCGATGCTGAGCAGCATCACCATCATGGTTCGACTGGCCCCCGCCACGGTCTTGGCCACATCTTCCATGGTTCGGATCGTAAAATCGTCCTCCTCGGCCGTGTGAATCCGGTGTCGCGTGCGCAGGAGTTCTTTAATCTCCTCGACGGCGGCGGGGATGCTGTAACGGTGCTGGGTGGCGACCAGAATAATCCCGACCGTCCCAAGGAACTTTGTGCCCAGGACCTTCCGCTCCGCGGTCGTGAACGGAAGGATGACGATGTCGTCCTGATCTTGCCCGGTCAGAGACTGTCCTTTCGGTGCCAGGACGCCGATGACGCGAAGCGGCACATTCTTGATTCGAATCTGCGCCCCGACCACGTCTTCTCCGCGCTCAAACAGGTTGTCGACGACAGTCTTCCCCAGCACCGCGACCTTCGTGGCGGCGTCTTCATCCGCCTGGGTAAAGAAGTTCCCTTCCGCCACAGGCCAGTTGCGGAGCTCGGTGAAGGCTGTTGTGGTGCCTATTGCAATGGTGTTCCAGTTTTTATGTTCGCGAATGACTTGTAAGACGGAGCGGGACGCATAGGTCACGAGGCTGATGTCGCCGATGCGCTTTTCGATCTCGCGCGCATCTTCAACGGTGAGAGTCGAGACCGATCCGAGTCCGCCGCGTATGCCGCCCGTCGTGGTGGCGCCAGGAATGATAATGAGCACATTGGTGCCAAGGCTGGCGATCTCACGCTGGACCGAGGCGGTTGCGCCCTGTCCAAGGCTCACCATGCCGACGACGGCGCCGACACCGATGACGATGCCGAGCATGGTTAATCCTGCGCGCAAGGGATTGCGCCGGAGCACACGCAGGGCGGCTTGAATGGTCAGCCAGAGAAAGCTCATGCCACGTCGCTCACCGCATCTTCGGTCCGAACTCGAAACCAGGCGGTAGTGTTTGCTGGGCGCGGTCCTCCGCGGTCTCCAATGCCACGATCGCGGCATCACCCTCCCGCACGTCGCCGTCGGCAATCTCGGTGAACAGCGAGTCTGCAATGCCGGGGGTGATCGGGGCGGCCCGCACACGTCCACTCGTTTCCAACACCCAGAGCTGCGGCGTCTTCCGATCCACCGGCACGCCGGGGAGACGGAAACGTAACGCCGCGTTGGGCGCGCGGAGCGCATGTTCGTTTCGCGCGGTCACAATGGTGATGCTGGCAGTCATGCCGGGTTTGAGCTTGAAGTCGGGGTTTTCGACCGAGATGATCACATCGTAGGTGACAACGTTTTGAATGCTGACCGGCGAATTTCGGACCTGCGTCACGATGCCGTGAAAAAACTCGCGCGGGTAGGCATCCACCCTGAAGTCAGCCGGTTTCCCTTCCGTCACGCCGCCGATGTCGGATTCGCTGACGTTGGCGTTGACTTGCATCCGGGTCAGATCTTGTGCGAGCACAAAAAGGGTCGGGGTTTGAAAACTCGCGGCGACGGTCTGTCCTTCTTCGACATTGCGGGAGACGACGGTGCCGTTGACTGGCGAATAAATAGTGGTGTAGCCCAGGTCCAATTCCGCAGAAGAGAGCGTGGCCCTGGCTTGATCCACCTGCGCTTGGGACAGATCCACCTGCGCCTCGGCGTCGCGGGCATTGGTTTTTGCCAGATCCAGTTCGGATTGAGACACAAATTGTTCGGCGCGCAGGGCACCCATCCGGTCCAGTTCCAGCTTTCGCTGCAGGAATAGATTTCGTGCTTTGGCGAGATTGGCCTCGGCGCTCTTGAGCCCAGCTTTGGTCTGGCTGACCTTGGCATGATAGGGCTTTGGATCAATGGAGGCGAGGATCTGCCCTTCTCTCACCACCGAATTAAAGTCGGCATAGAGTTTTGCAATCTTGCCCGAGACCTGACTGCCGACCTGCACCGAGACAACCGGATTGACGGCTCCGGTGGCCGTCACAAGAGCGGTAATCGGTCCACGGTCGATCGGGAGGGTCTTGTAGTGGCTGGCAATAGGGTTGGTGGACCACCAGTACCAGAGGCTGATCGCCAGAAGAGCCAGAAGTCCGATCGTTCCCAGCAGGAACGGCATCCGTCGCTTTCTGACAGGAGGGGCGCTCAAGCCGGCTCTGACAGGCATCTGATGATGGCCTTGACCTTGCACTACCGGAACGGGAGCCAGCACAACCGGTGTCGGGTGAGCGGTTTGCTGGGGATCGAGTTCCGAGTGGTCTGCGGCCATGAATCACCTCCCGTTTCACCCGGGAAGACGCAAGAGAAGTGCCGTTGCGGGATGGGCTGACCAATCGATGACGCGGCGTGCTCACCCCATGGATTGGTGGCTCAGGGGGCAGTCTTGGGATAGTCTTGGAATATCGTTGGGGCATTTCGCGACAGCAGGCAGTAAGCGGTTGCGGCAGGACGCCCCCTTGACCGCCTAGGAGTAAGCCGATTAGTCTGTTCGCGCATCAGCCGCACAAGCCGGTCTAGACAAGGATCAAGTGAGGGACGCTGTATGACCGAGGAATGGGGCGGAGTATTGGTGGTCGATGATGATGCCGACATGCGCAGCCTCCTGTGTGATGTGTTGCAGGGTCGGGGACATCAATGCACCGGGGTCGGCAGCGGCGACGAAGCGCTTCAACAGCTAAGCGAGGAAGACTACGCCGTGGTCCTCACCGACCTGCGAATGAAAGGCATGTCGGGCACCGAGCTGCTGGCGGAGGTGAAACATCGCTATCCCGATATCGGGGTCATCCTGATGACGGCCTTCGGGTCGGTGGAGACGGCCGTGGACGCGATGCGGCACGGCGCCAGCGACTATCTGACCAAGCCGGTGAAAACCGAGGAGTTAGTGCGCGTGGTCGAGCGGGCCATTCGAGAGGCAGCGCTCCGGCGCGAGGTCAGCCGTCTACGGAAAGAGGTGCACAAGGAGTACAGCTTTCATCAGATCCTCGGCAAGAGTAAGCCGATGCAGGCGGTCTTCGATCTGATTCGACGGGTGGCCGACAGCCCGACCAACGTGCTGATTACGGGGGAAAGCGGGACTGGAAAAGAACTGGTGGCCAAGGCCATTCATTATAATAGTGATCGACGTGATGCCCCATTTGTCCCCGTTAACTGCGCCGCGATTCCTGAACAGTTGCTGGAGAGTGAACTCTTCGGCCACATGCGAGGTTCCTTTACGGATGCCAAAATGGATAAGCGCGGGCTGTTTGAGGAGGCGCAAAAAGGCACATTGTTTCTGGACGAAATCAGCGAACTTCCGCTCATGCTCCAGGCGAAACTCCTGCGCGCCATCCAGGAACGAGAGATTCGCCGGGTGGGCGCCACTAAATCCATTCCCGTAGATGTGCGGATTATCGCCGCCACGAACTTGAATCTCGCCGATGAAGTCAAACACAAGCGATTCCGGGAAGATTTTTACTATCGACTCAATGTCATCGAGTTGCGGCTTCCGCCGTTGCGGGAACGCCGGGAGGATATTCCGATCCTGGTGGATGCGTTCTTGAAGAAATGCGCCGAATCCCGCGGGAAGCAGGTCAAGGGGCTGAGCGAGTCGGCCCTGGCCATGTTGGCCGACTATGCCTGGCCGGGAAATGTGCGGGAGTTGGAAAACGTCATTGAGCGGGCCGTGACCTTGAGCCATGGTGACATGATCGGCGCGGACGATTTGCCGATTCAGGTGCAGGGTGCGCGCGGAGATCGCCGGATTCTCGATGAAGCGGCGGAACGGACCTTGCCCCTGCATGAAGTGGAAAAAGAGTACATCGTGAAAATTTTAGAGAAGACGGGCGGTAATAAATATCAAGCCGCTCATGTCCTGGGCATCGACCGGAAGACCCTGTATCGGAAGCTGGCTGAAATCGAAGGCAAGCCACACGCAGACGCGTAGCCACCGTCTTACCGTCGCGCTGGGAGTCATCGGCGTGCAGCCCCTTCATCTGAAACCCCTCCTTCTCAAATATGGCGTGCCGGCGCTGCTGACGATCGGGATCTTTGTCCTAGATATGTTGGCGCCTGCCGAGGTCGTTGTGTGGCTGCTCTATGGGATTCCGCTGACGTTTATCGCGGTGTCCTCGGGGGCACGCGCTACTCTTTATTTCATGGGGTTGGTGACCCTGTTGCTGGTCATCGGTCTCCTTGCCTCGTCTCCCGAGGTTCCGCCGTTCTCCTCGCTGCTCAATCGCCTCCTTGGAATCGGACTCATGGGAGCCGTCGTTGTCCTCGCGGTCGTCCGCCGACCGTGTTCCGTGCCGGCCGGTACGAACCAGGGGCCGCTGTCGCAGGCACTCACGACCGCACAGGCTGAGCGACAACAAGCCGAGTCGGCGAACGCTGCGGCCGCAGAAGCGAGGGCCCTGGCCGAGGTGGCTGTGATGGGTGCGGTGGCTGGGCAACGTTCGGCCGAAGCAGAAATGCATCGGGAGAAATTGAGGTTTGAGGGGATCGTCCGGTCGGCCATGGATGCCATCATTGCCGTTGATGAAGGGCAGCAGATCGTGCTGTTCAACCAGGCGGCTGAGCGGATGTTTCAGTGGAAGGCCGAAGAAATGGTAGGGCGGCCCTTGGATCGGCTCATTCCCGAGCGGTTCCGAAGCGCCCATAGTGACCACATTCGGCAGTTCGGCCGTTCCGGCATCTCGACGCGCCGAATGGGCGCGCTAGGTATGATTATGGGTGTTCGTGCCGACGGAGTGGAATTTCCGATCGAGGCCGCGATCTCACACATCGGCGTGGAGGGGGCGCGCTACTACACCGTCATTCTCCGTGATATCACCGAACGAAAACGGCTCGAGCAGGAACTGGCTGAACGCGAAGCCCTGCTGCGGGCGATCATCGAGACCGAGCCCGAGTGTGTGAAGGTGCTGGCCCTGGATGGAACAGTCCGGACGATCAATACCGCCGGGCTCGCCATGATCGAGGCCACGAGTAGCACGGACATCGTTGGGCGGGATGTGTGCAGTCTGGTCGCCGCTGAATTTCAACCGGCCTTCCGTGAACTGGTCCGTTCGGCAGGACAGGGGGAGGCGGGGCGGTTGGAGTTTGAAATGGTCGGTCTTTTGGGCACTCCTCGCTGGTTGGACACGCATGTGGTGCCCCTGCGCGCCGCCGATGGGACCATTACGGCCGTATTGGGAGTCACGCGCGATGTGACTGAGTGGAAGAAGGCCGAAAAGCTTCTGCGCCAAAGTGAAGAACGGTATCGCAGGCTCTTGGCAGTCTTGCCGGATGCCGTTCTGGTCATCCGCGAGAAGCGGATCATTTTTGCCAACGACCAGGGCCTGCGACTATTCGGGGCGGCGCGGGCAGACGACATCTTGGGACGGTCGCTCTACGACCTCTCGCATCCCGATTACCACGAGTTGGTCGGTGAGCGCATCCGGCATCTCACGGGGCCAGGCCGCACGGTGCCTGAGGTCGAAGAAAAGATCGTGCGGTTGGATAAGGTGATCGTGGATGTGACCGTGAGGGCGGCTCGTTTCCAGGACGAGGACGGCGTCGGGATGCTGGTCGTCTTGCGGGACATTACGATGCGCAAAGTGGCCGAACAGAAGTTGCGGGAAAGCGAAGAGCGGCTGCAAAGTCTCTTGGGTGCGATGGAGGATGTGATTTGGTCTTCTTCGCTGGATTTGTCGACGCTCTTTTATGTCAGTCCGTCCGTGGCGAACATTTATGGTCGGTCGGTCGACGCGTTTTTGGCCCGGCCCTCGTTATGGCTGGAGGTGGTGCATTCCGACGATCGTGCGCTGGCCGAACAGGCGAGACGCAATCTTCAGACGACGGGAGAGTTCGATGTGGAATATCGCATCGTCAGGGTCGACAGCGATCTGCGCTGGCTGCACGACCGTGGGCGCATCATCACAGATGCCGCAGGACGACCCTTGCGGATCGACGGCATTGCCAGCGACATCACGGAGCGAAAGCGCCTGGAGGCGCAACTACGCCGGACTGAGCGGGTCGCCGAGCTCGGAACGGTGGCATCCGGTATGGCGCACGAGATCGGTACGCCCATGAACGTCATTTTGGGACGGGCTGAGTACCTGATGGAGCGGACGAAGGAGGAGCCGGTCAGGAAGGGGCTCCAAACCATCGTCAGTCAGGTCGAGCGGATTACGCGAGTGATGAACCAGCTGTTGGCCTTTGCCCGGCGGCGCCCGGTGGAACATTGTGCCCTCGATCTGCGCCAGACCATCGAGGACAATCTGGAAATCTTTCAAGAGCGCCTGTCTCATAGCCACGTCATCGTCGAAACCTCGTTCGCCGACGCCTGTCCATTGGTGCACGCCGATGCCGATCAGATGAGCCAGGTCTTGATCAACCTGGTGATGAATGCGATTCATGCGATGCCTGAGGGAGGAACCCTGAGGCTCGCATTGGCGCCCGACCGGGACGTGGTCGCCCTGACGATTGCGGATACCGGCCACGGCATGTCTCGAGACGTGATCGCCAGAATCTTCGATCCGTTTTTCACGACCAAGGAGTTCGGGAAGGGAACTGGTTTGGGGCTGACCGTGGCGAAAGGCATCATCGAAGAGCATGGCGGGACGATTACAGTCGAGAGCGAGCCTGGGAAAGGGGCGATCTTCACCATTTGCCTGCCGATCCACCGTGAGGTGAGTGTCATCCCTCATAACCCATCGAACGCGTGACGGTTGTCCTCTGCTGTAGCGCTTCGGGACAGGATGTTGCCGAGCCTGGGGTCTTTCTCGCCAGGGCCTGTTACAGTGCGCCCCTGGTTGGTATATCCTTCACATTAAGTTATTCAATGAATACAAGGTGTTGTTCGTTTTCTCGTGCCGGCGTGAGTGGCACATGGTTTGCGTGGGTTACTGTCCATGGCGTGTGCGGTTTGAGGGATCGAACGTGAATGAAAGAGCACCGGCTGTGTTACTGGTTGTGGAAGACGATAAAGAGATGCGGAGCCTGCTCTGCGACGAGTTGTGGGGAGAAGGGTATCAATTGCGGGAAGCCAGCAATGGAGTGGAGGGGTTGGCTGCGGCCAGGCTTGCGGCCCCCGACCTGATTGTGACCGATTTGAGAATGCCGGCCGGCGGCTTCGACTATGTGTCTCAATTGAGAAGTTGCGTGCCCGGTTGTCCGATTGTCGTGATGACGGCCTTCGGTGATGCCCAAACCAGGGACAATGCGATCAAGAACGGAGCGACGGCCTACTTCGACAAACCGGTTCGACTATCGGAACTGAAGGCCACCGTCAAACAACTCCTGCAACATCCCGAAACTCGATCGGAGGATCGGCTGCTGCGCTGAACCTGTGCCACGAACGGGTGTTTGGGCCGATCTCCCACCAGTGAGAGGGTTGTCTTCGCAGTGCTGGGCGTAGTACATATAGGGCCTTCACCGTGAAGAAAGGCCCGTCTTGGTTCCCACGGATATGAGGAGTGATGAGATGGCCGGATCTCACGCGCCGATACCGCCTATCGTTCCCTTTTCTGACCCAATTCTTGCCGCTCGTTTGGAGGCCCTCAAGCAATTGGCCGATGGGTTGACTGATCGGGTTGCCGTGATGGATCGGGATCTGAATGTGGTGTATGCCAATGACGCGGCCTGGGTTCGGGGTGGAGGGGCGTCGACGGTCATCAAGCCGGCCAAGTGTTATCAAGCCTTTGTCCAAATGACAGACCCCTGTGGGAAATGCCCCGCTGAGTCGGTGTTTGCGACCGGAGAGGTGCGCACCGTTTCTTGCAGTGCGGCCGGGGATGGAACCTCCTGCGGTATGCATCAGGCCTTTCCTCTTCTGTCGTCATCAGGAGAGGTCGCCTCAATCCTGGTACTGTTTCACAAACGGTCGGATACGGTGGGTGCTCCGAAGTCGCTTGCTCAGCAGAGTTCAGGCCGGTTGCGCCCGGAACGGACCGAGTCGCGATTGGGAGATCTGGTCGGCGCAAGTCCGGCCATGCATCAGCTGTTTGAAATGATCCGATTGGTGGCGGACAGTTCTGCCACGGTGTTGATTCAGGGCGAGAGCGGCACAGGAAAGGAACTGGTGGCCCAGACCATTCACCGGACCAGTTATCGTCGAGAGAAACCCTTTGTGGTGGTGGATTGCGGGGCACTTCCGGAGACCTTGCTGGAGAGCGAACTCTTTGGCCATGTCAAAGGGGCCTTTACCGGAGCCGCTGAGGCCAAGCCCGGTCTGTTCGAAGAGGCTGATGGGGGGACCATCTTTCTCGATGAGATCGCCGACACCACGCCGACCTTTCAGGCAAAACTGCTTCGGGTGCTGCAAGAGGGAGAAATCAAGCGAGTCGGCGGCACTCGACCGGTGAAAATCGACGTCCGCGTCATTTCCGCGACCAACAGGGATTTAACCGATCTCGTACAGGCCAAGGCCTTCCGGCAAGACCTCTACTATCGGTTGGCCGTGTTGCCCGTTCATTTGCCTCCCCTGCGTGATCGTAGAGAAGATATTCCCCTGTTGGTTTCGAAATTTATCGCCGACTCTTGCGGACGGCATCGTCAGGATCTGCGCCTGGTGACAGCGGAAGCCATGTGTGCGTTAACCGCTGCGCCTTGGCCCGGGAATGTTCGCGAACTGCAGCACTACATCGAGCGCGCCGTCGTCACGACGACACACACGGAGTTGACCTGCGCGGACCTGGTCGCATTGGGATCCCAGCCGGAAGCCGCCGATCTGCGTACGGTCGGTCGTGGTGCGGCGCGGCAGGCTGAGCGGGCTCGCATCCTTCAGGCATTGCAGCAGACATCCGGGAATCGTGTGAAGGCTGCCCGTCTGCTCAGAATCAGTCGAGCCAGTCTGTATAACAAGCTGCACGACTTCGACATTCGGTAGCGCAGATGTGATCCGGCTCTGCCCGGTTGTGCCGATTCTCCGCGTTCACTCAAATACTCTTCAAAACCAACCTGATTGTCCCTATTCCTGTAGGTACGCCTCCCCCTGCGTGCCCCTTATTGCCCCGAAAGTCAAAACCTGCTGTCCAGTTGTTTGGACAGCATAAGTAGTTGTATTGTAAGGACTGATCCCGTTGCCTGCCTCTGATGTCTAATCGCCTGGAAAACAACCGTATTCCGCGCCCCTACCGACGTTACTGCATCGGCACGTAACTCATTAAGAATATGATTGAAATGCTGTGAATTGTCCTGCCTTCAGACGGGCACATCAATTGCGTTGGATGGGAGGCGCTGGTGAAGGTGCGGGTGATTAGGACCGGCCTCCGAATGACCTGCTCCCTCGAAGTTTGAGGACATCCTTCACCAGCCCTTCTTCACTTTGGGAGCGTTTCGTGGAGAGAGGAAGGAGAGGCCGGAGCAGCCGGGGTCCTGCCTGATGGAGGCCGGTCACACGACCACGCTTTTTAACCACTCCCGCGGAAGGGCGCGGGAATTATTAAGGAGGGAGGCCGACATATGAGGTCTTCAGTGCATGTGTCAAAACGCAGGCGCATCAGTCGCGAAGCGATGCGTAGCCTGCAGGCGGCGCTGCTATCGGGCAGTTTGCTCGCGGCGCCATGGGTGTTTGCGGCCGGGCCGGGAGATCCGTCGCATGATGGGCATGCGTCGCCGGTCGCCATGCCGGGTTGGACCCAGACCCTCAAGGGTCAGACTGTGGTGGAAAACGCCATGGAGGGTCGCGCCGGCAATGCGGAAAAGATGGAGATGCAGCACCATCGCCTGATGGAAAAGTTGGAGCAGCAGGCGCAGAAGGACGCAAAGGCGCAGCAGACCTCCGGTGCGTTCAACGAGATGTCGATGATGCACCAGTACATGGGGCAGGATGGGAGCAGTTTCCTGCTGGCAACCGATTCGTCGAAGGGCGAACCGGTAACGACGTCGGGGGGAAAGTGCCCCGCCAACGCGCCGGTTAAGCTGTATGACGTGTCGATGATCAACATCGAGATCACCCTCAACCGTTGGCTCGACTTCTATCCTGGGTATATGTATGTCCTGACCGATGATGTCGGAAAGGCGCGTGCCGAGGAAGAGAAGAATAAAGTTGCGCGGGAAAAGGACGGGTTTGATCCGGGTGCGGTATCCACCGGGTTGCAAGGTGACGTGATTCAGCCGTTGGTGCTCCGCGCCAACCAGGGCGATTGCGTGAAAATGACGCTCCGCAATCAGATGGAGAGTGAAGACGGGAGCCTGTTCATCCAGGCGTCCAGCATGATCGTGAGCGCAACCGGCAAGCCGGCGACGACGACGAATCCTGAGTCGATCGTGGCGCCGGGCAAGACGCAGGAGTTCGAATGGTACATCCACCCGCAGATGCAGGAGGGTGTTCGTCAGTTTCACTCCTACAGCCACGACCGTGAATTGACCGTGCTCGGTCTCTTTGGAGGGTTCATCGTCGAGCCGAAGGGCTCAACATACGTGGATGCGTTGGGGACCGGTCCAGACAAGCAAGTGACGAGCGGCTGGCAGGTCAACATCGATAACGGATCCGGGCCAGACTTCCGCGAGTTCGTGTTGTTCTATCACGAAATCGGCGACGAAGCCTTCCGTCCGCTGAACAAGAAGGGTGACTTCTTGCCGCAGCGCGATCCGTTGACCGATGCCTATCGTCCGGGCGGTCGCGCGTTGAATTATCGGAGCGAACCGTTCGGTATCGATCAGATGCATTTGCAGCATGAATACTTTGGATTCGAGGATGAGTCGCTGGCCTACAGCGCCTACACCTTCGGTGATCCTCCGACCACGATTCCTCGTGGGTATCTGGGAGATCCCGTCAAGTGGCGCTTGGTCCATGGTGGATCAGAAGTGTTTCACTCGCACCATCCGCACAGCGGAACGATTCGTTGGCAGCGGAGTCCGGGCACCGAGCCGAACAATCTGTGGGCGGCGGGGCAGGACGGACCGGTGAAGTATCCGGTGGTCCGTACGAAGTCTGACCGTGTCGACGTGGAAGTCATCGGTCCGTCTGAGTCGTTGGACCTCGAGCCGGAATGCGGCGGCGGCGGCTGTCAGCACCTGGCCGGTGAATTCCTCTTCCATTGCCACGTGGCGCACCACTATGTGGCGGGTATGTGGGGCTACGGGCGGTTCTACAATACGTTGCAGGTCGGCGGGGGTCATACCGACACGATGCCGGACTTGGCGGAATTGCCCGATCGGAAAGGCCGCATGAAGCTCGGCGTGTCATCGGACAAGCTGATTGGCACGACCGTCGATTGGTTCGGGAAGACGTTCAAGATCGTCGACAAGAGTCAGAAGACCAATTGGAAATCTGATCCCGTGATTGTGAATATCAAGGATTGGGTCGAAATGTGGGTGCCCGCTCAGGGCAAACCCGGTCATAAGGACGACGAGAAGGGCCAGATCATGGCCTACGGTAAAACCGTCTGGGACTGGAAGTGGGACAGCAGCATCGCTCGCGGCGAGCGGAGAGCACGGCCCAGAATCCGTATACGTGGGCCGCGAAGTGGGATGACAGCACCAGGCCAGCGATTCTTTTCGACCCGACGACGGGACGGATGGCCTGGCCATTGTTCAAGCGCATTTCGGCAAGCGTGTGCCGTTTTCACGAATCACAGCGGCGCACCCTGGTTGGAACCATTCACCAGGACGCGAACGAGTGAACGGACCTCCGAACAGCGATGCCGGGCGGAAACGGGAGCCGTTGGGCCTATGCCCTGACAACGCCAATCGGAAGCATTACAACATTCACTTCGTCCATGCCGATCACTCTGGCCAAGAAGCAAGGGAAAGAGCCGGCCCCATGGTGGACAAGATGGTCTGATCGATATTCGAAGAGAAAGACGTTGACCAGAGCCAATGATGATCTGAAACTTCCCGCCGTCATCCGCGCCAACGTGTATGACTGCGTGGACGTGTTGCTGACCAGCGAATGGGACGACGATTACACGAAGATTTCTCAGTCAGTACAAGATCCTTTATCCATCCTCACACTTCTTCCAGTTCGACGCAGGAACTCGGACGGAGTGATCTCGGGATGGAGTATGAAATGTCGATCCGGCCCGTTCACCATGTGGGAAGAAGACCAAGCACTTAGTTGCCGGCACCGATGGTGGCAGTGAAAAAGGCATCAAAGCCGGAACGGCGACCATCAAGATCGAGATGGCGCCCGGTGCGTCTCTCTTCCATCCGAACACCGAGTTGATGGTGGGGATGGATTGTTTGGAGAAGGGCCATGATGCGGCGGCGTCACTGCCGCGGGACAAGAGCTGTCAGGAAGTTGCCCGGGTCAAGGAGATCAAGGGCGACCTGGTCACGTTCTTCAAGCCGCTGAAGCAGAACCATCCGGCGGGGGATCTTGTGTCGCCGGAGTTCGTGCCGGTATCGGTGGTGGGTCGATGTGGATATGGGGACCGTGTTCTGCCCGGCGACCATGCGTTCAGTCCGACGACCTGGCCCCATGGCGGGTTCGGCGTGACGATCGTGGAGCCGTTCGGGTCCACCTATCATGATCGAAGAACGGCAAGTTGGTGTATGTGGTCGATCGCGGACATTCACAGCAACGAGCCGATCGGCGCCGGTGTCAGCGGCAGCTTCCGTGAGTTGATGGTTTCCATCCACGACACGGTGCCGCACACGGTCAATGTCATCGAAGCCGGCAATCCTCCGGGACAGCCGATCGAAGTGGCGTTGGAAGCGGGCAAGACGGTGTCGTTCCAGATGCCGGATAAGATCTTGAACGCGCCGAACAAGTACATCAACGGCGGTACGCATACGACCGGTAGCGGCTTCAACTTCCGCGCGGCTCCGTTTGCACAACGCCTGTCCAACAATCCGGACACCTCCAAGCTGTTCAGCAGCGCGGTCCACGGTGATCCGGGCACTCCGCTCCTGCGGGCGTACACGGGCGACACCATGGTGTTCCGCCTGTTGCACCAGCTGATGAACGAGTCGCACGTGTGGACGATCGCCGGCCATACCTTCCTCACGGAGCGGTATGCGGCGGATGCCAACCGGAAGAACTCGATTCACGTCGGGATCGCCGAGCGGTATGACCTCGTCTCCAAGGCGGGCGGATTCCAGGGGATGCCTGGCGATTACATTCACTTCAACGGCAGAACGTCACACTTCGCCGAAGGTGGATGGGGCATCATCCGTGTGCTCGACAAGGAAACGGCGGACTTGAAGCCGCTGCCCAAGGGGACCAATCCTCTCGGGATCCCAGCGACACCAAATTCCGTCTGTCCGTCGGATGCTCCGGTGAAGAGCTTCAACGTCGTGGCGTTGGATCGCCCGATGAAGCTCAATCCGAAGTCCCCGGATGCGATCGAGGTGGACTTCGAGCGGAAGATCGAAATGACCATGCCGGAAGGCAAGATCTTCGCGCTGGAGGAAGAAGCCGCGACCGTGGCGGGCAACGTGATGCCGAATCCGCTCACGCTGCGCGCGAATCTGGGCGATTGCATCAAGGTGAATCTGAAGAACAAGATGAAGGCGAGCCGGGCGTCGTTCTTTGCGCCGGGCCTGGCCTTCGATCCGAAAGACAGCCAGGGCCTGAATGTCGGCAACAACGCCGGCGACCAGACCGTGGCGCCGGGCGAAAGCCGCACCTATACCTACTACGCGCATCCTTTGAACAAGGAAACGACGTCGTTGGTCTGGGACGGCGGCAACATCGTCCTCAATCCGCGCAACGGATTGTACGGCGCGATCGTCATCGGGCCGAAGGGATCGCAATATCGTGATCCGGTCACCGGTGCCGATGTGTCGCAGAAGAACGTGTGGCGGGCGGACGTCATTGTCGACGCCAGCCTGCCTGAGAACGTCGGCAAGCGGAACTACCGTGATGTGGCCCTCTTCTTCCAAGATGAGGACAACATTATCGGAACCGCGTTTATGCCGTACGTGCAGAACGTGGCCGGTTTGACGTCGGTGAACTACCGCGCCGAACCGTACAAGTTCCGTGAAGAGCAAGGGTGCTCGCTGGGCAAAATGTTCCAGCCTTGTGCGGTGGATAAGCCCGAAGATCCCGTGACGCCTTTGATCGAGGCGCATGCGGGCGATGCGATCCGTATCCACGTGATCGGCGCAAACAGCGAGCAGAACTGCATGTTCAGTGTCGAAGGCCACGAGTGGCCGATCGAGCCGTACATGACGGGTGCCGATATGATCAGCGTGGTGGAATACGCCGGGTCTGAGATCCTCGATGTCTTCATCCGTGGCGGTGCGGGCGGACCGTATCGTCAGGTGGGTGACTTCGTGTGGTCGAATGCGCGGCTGCCCTACACGCAGTCCGGACAGTGGGGCTATCTGCGCGTGTTGCCGACCGGCGATTCGCGGATTCAGCCTCTCAGCGGAAGTGGATCAGGCACGCGTCAAGCCGAGCTGCCTGAGCCGCAGGCGATTCCGACTGCTATGAAGTAGCGGGTTCGTCATGGCGTGATACCGGATGGGGGAGCTGCCACGTAGTACGCAGCTCCCCCATCTGTGTTTCTAGGTTCGGTGCCTGAGTCTTGAGATAGGCCGGTGGGGGAGCGTATCCTGATCTTAGCGCGGCTGAGGGGCTGCGATATTCGTATGTGGAGAAACTAGAGGGAGGCCGACGAAATGAAGATTGGGACCACCATCGCGATAGGGCTGATGGCTGCCTGTCTAGGCAGTCCGGCCATGGCCTATGAAGAGATCTCGGTTTCAGAGGGCGGGACCATCATGGGAACCGTCAAACTTGAGGGTACCGTGCCGAAGCCGAAGGGCTACAACCTCATTACGTTGCCGGACCAATACTATTGCGGACGGATTTCTGACGGGCGAGGCTGGCGGATTCTGCAACCCTTCCAGGTCGGGCCGGCAGGTGAGTTTCGCGATGTGGTGGTCTATCTGGAAGGGATCGAAAAAGGCAAACCCTTCGCTGAAAAGACCGTCCCCCAAATCGAAGCGAGAGACTGTCTCTTCCTTCCGTTCACGACCGTCGTGCGGGACGATCAAACGGTGACGGTGGTCAACATGGATCCGGTCATGCACGATATTCAGGCCTATGAAACGTCGCATCTGGGTGCGCGTGTCTTGTTCAACGTGCCGTTGCCGATGAACCCAGCGCATCCCCGCGACCTCAAGGATCGCAGCGATGCCGGGATGTACCACAAGCATATGGCCGGCCCGCCGATGAAGCAATTGGTCAATCTCAGCAAGGGCCGTCGAGTCTTCGTCATGCAGTGCGGTTTTCACGCCTACATGGAAAGTTGGGGTGTCGCCATCACCAACCCGTATTTTGCCAAGACAGATGAACAGGGTCGATTCACCATGACTGATGTGCCGCCGGGCACCTATAAGCTGGTCGTCTGGCATCCGTATATCAGGAGCACGATAGAGCAGACGGTCACTGTCGGTCCAAAAGGGACTGTGGAGGCCGGTATTATGGTCGCGGCCCCGACGGGCCGGCTCTATGCCAACGAGGTGTTGGATCACCCGTCCGCCCGCTACACTGTGGAAGCACAGAAAGATATCGATCCGATGATCAAAAAGCAGGAGCACTGAGGAATGGGTGACGAGAGTAGAAAGTATCCGGCCCCGCCTAAAGGAGGTCGAAGGGTAATGCGCATGGCAGGCCGCGTCTGCCGACGGTGGACGGTGTTCCACACCGTGCAGTCGATCACGGCAGCGCCGGTGATCCTCTCTCGATGGCCGGTCGGTTCGATGCAGGAAACTTCGTCGTCGAATGGACATCGAGGGATCAGGCGTCGGCCATGCCGGTTCCCGCCATAATCAGATGACGATATGCCGACAGATAGGCGGCCGGCTCTTTGTGCGAGAGGGAGTTGTTGAAGAGGCGGAGTCGCCGGACGTTCTGGAACTCAATAAAAAGAACCCTGAGGCGCGATTCACTATGACCAACACCAAGCCGAAGATGATAAATCGGTTCGTGCACATTGTAGCTGCGCTCTTATTGTCCGTCCCTTTCACGCATGTGTCGGCGTGGGGATATGAGGAAGTCACGGTTACCGATGGGGGAACGCTTTCCGGCACGGTCACCATGGTCGGCGAAGTGCCGAAGCCGAAAGGCTACAACCTCACGACCCTGCCGGATCAGATCTATTGCGGTCGGATCTCAGACGGTCAAGGATGGCGGCTCCTTCAACCGTTTCAAGTGGGAAAAGACGGCGAATTCAAACAGGTGGTCGTTTATCTCGAGAAGGTGACTCGAGGAAAGCCATTCGGGGAGTTCGCGGCTCCCCGAGTCGAAGCCATGGATTGTCGTTTTCTCCCGTTCGTCAATTTAGTCAGGGATCAGCACGATATCGTGGTGATCAATATGGACCCGGCCCTGCACGATGTGCAGGCGTACGAGACCTCTCACTTGGGGCCACGGGTGTTGTTCAATGTGCCGTTGCCGATCAGCAAGCGGTATCCGAATGAGGCCGGCCTGAGCGCACATTTTCATAAGCATTACGAAGGAGTGCCGATCACCCAAGAGGTCAAGATGACCAAGGGACGGCGCGTCTTCACGATGCAGTGTGGGTTTCATGCCTACATGGAAAGCTGGGCCCTTGTGATGGAACATCCCTATTACACCCTGACCGATGAGCAGGGGCGCTACGAACTGACGGATGTTCCGCCTGGAACATATACCGTCACCATCTGGCATCCCTATCTGCGGGAGAAGTATGAGCAGACCGTCACGATACCGGAGAAGGGGACGGCCTCGGTCGATGTGAAAGTTGAGGCCCCCACGGGGCGTTTGTATGCCAATCAGATGATCGAAAACGCCTACATCCGCTACACGATTACCGAGGACGTACAGTCTTCAATTCTACCGACATTGGAAAAACAAGTGTATTAACGCACCCAGACAGGAGCGAGCCTCGTTCAGGATCCGACCGCGGAGACCGACGGGTTGTTCTCGAACACACGTCCAGCCATGAACAGCCTAGCGATGATGAGAATGACGGGGGCAGTACTGCTGTCGGTGTGTCTGTCACCACTAGGGTTACTTCACGCCGATCATGAACTGCCGAAACCCCCGCCGTTGTGGTCCCCCCTCGATGAGGCGGAGCGGCTGGCGTTGATTGAGGTGCCGGGAGGCATGGTGGGAATTCCGGCGGGCACATTTCTGATGGGAAGCGATCCTCGGTTTGATCGGGCTGCCGGGCCGCAGGAACAGCCACAGCGGCACGTGTATGTCGATGCGTTCCGCATCGACCGGTTCGAGGTCAGCAACGTGAACTATCTCCGGTATGTGCTGGCCACCGGTGCGGCGTGGCCGCAATACTGGCGGGGACAGCCGTTTCTGGACAAGATGGCCAAACATCCGGTGATCGGCGTGTCTTGGCGGGATGCCGACGCCTATTGCCGTTGGAGAAGCGCCCGTCTGCCGACCGAAGCCGAATGGGAGAAGGCCGCGCGCGGTGAAGATGGCCGGATGTTTCCCTGGGGCAATGAGCCTGCGGGATGGATCAAAAGCAATATTGCCCACTCCGGCTCCAAGCGCGGAGCGAAATACCCGCCGCTCGCGAATGTGGATCGATACGAGAACGGCGTGAGTCCCTACGGGGTCTATCAGCTTGCGGGCAATGTGAGCGAGTGGGTCTCGGATTGGTTCGATCCGGAGTATTACCGGCGCGCACACAACCGGAATCCGCTCGGCCCCGCGACGGGACAGGACAAAGTGTTTCGCGGAGGATCGTGGAACGAAGATCCCGAAGTGGCCCGCTCCGCCGGGCGTAACTCCGGTGGCTTGGATCACTGGAGTTATTTGATCGGATTTCGTTGCGCCGCATCAGAAGACGATAGCCGCCAACTTTCAGCCGTCGATCCGGAACTTCTGCAAAAGGCCGACCGCTGAGCGTCGAAGTCGAACAGGATGAGGAGGCCGAGGGTGAACAGGCAACGGACAGGTAGAGCAGGTCCATTCATGCGAGCCGGGCAGGCCCTGTTGATCGGAGCGGCACTATGGGCGTTGGCGCCGGCCGTGCAGGCGTTGGATACCCAGGATATCGTCGTGGAGTGGACGGAAGCAGGCAAGCGACTCGCGCAAGAGCGGGTCGCAAAGTGGAACACCAAAGACGAGATGGTGTTGATTCCGGCGGGAGAGTTCGTGATGGGCAGCGATAAGAAGACGGATCGAGTGGCCTATCGAAGTGAGATCCCGCAGCGTCGCGTGTATCTGGATGCCTTCGAGATCGGCAAGTACGAGGTGACGGCGCTGGCCTATCTCAAGTTTGTGTTGGCCACCAACCGGTTGCCGCAATTGGATTGGCGGTATGACGGAGGAAATTTTCAGGAGACGATGGCGCAGCACCCCATCATGCACGTGAGCTGGTATGACGCGGATGCCTATTGCCGATGGGCGGGCAAGCGGTTGCCGACGGAGGCGGAGTGGGAGAAGGCCGCGCGGGGGGTCGATGGGCGGCGGTTCCCATGGGGGAGCGAATATGCCGGTCCGACCAGGGCCAACTTCGGCAGGACCGGATTGTCGGGGCCGGTGCGGGATCGTCCCGAACGGCTGCTGCTCTATCCGCCGATCATTTCCGTCGACAAGTACGACAATGCCGTGAGCCCCTATGGCCTCTATCAAACCCTCGGGAACGTGGCCGAATGGGTCTCCGATTGGTACGACCAGGATTATTACAAGACCGCGCCGGATCGGAACCCGAAAGGGCCGAAGACCGGCACGCAGAAAGCGTTCCGCGGCGGTGGATGGATGGATAGCACCACCACGATGCGGGCGGCGATGCGGAATGGAACCGACCCGAAGACCAAGCTCAATTGGATGGGGTTCCGTTGTGCGCAAGATGTGAATGATGTGAATGAGGGAGCCGCGAGCCCCGTGTCTTAAGCGGGGCCGAACGGACAGTAGTTGTCGAACATGCGTCGATTCTTGACCATGCTGATGCCTCGGGCCGGCGAGCGCTACGCAGCAAGCCGACGGGAAAGTCATGATGACGTTCCCGTAACAACAGCCCAAGGAGGGGGGCATTATGCAGAAACGGATGAGACGTGGGATCGGTGGAGTCGTGCGTGCGACGGTTGCGATCGTCGCGGTGCTCGGTGTTTTTGGTGCGCGGCCGGTTTCGGCTGAAGAAATCGGCAATATGATTGCGTTCAAGGGTGGGTTCATGCGGCTGGACAGCGATCGATCCAATGCGCTGTTCACCGACGCCAGGAATCCGCTTGGCGCCGGTCTGAACAATAGTCAGAACGGATGGTATGTCGGCGCTTGGTTGGATTTGGCGATGTCGAAGAACGCGTGGGGCATGATGAATGGGACTTGGGCTATGGGCGAGATCGGTCTGCAATTCAATCGTATCTCATCCAAAGTCGTGACCAACACCGGGAACATCGGCGTCGGCACGACTCCGCCGGCAGGCTTGCAGGTCACCTCGACCACACCGTCGCTGCAACAATTGACGATGGTCACGATCGACATCGCACCAAAGTTGAAGTTCATGGAAGGCAGCGCCTTTCGGCCCTGGCTTATTCCGGTCGGGTTGGATATCCATGTCATCAGTCCTCCCTCCAACCAGACGCAATATTTGGATGTGGGGGTGCAGTTCGGCGCCGGATTCGAGTATCAGGTCTGGAAGGCCTTCAAATTGGGCATGGACGCCCGCTACCACCTGACGGCCAACATGACCAACACGTCCAATAGTTATTTTCAAGTCGGGCCCTATGTCGGGATTGCATTCTAGCGGAACACTGAGACGGGACGAGAGGTCGTCTGTCCCAAGATCGCAATCGCGACAGTAGGCAATGGAGTCCGACGTTGCCACCCGGTCGGTGCCGTGAGGTCCGACCGGCGTGGTGGCGTCTCATGCCTATACTATTCCCGAAGTCGGGCCTGCATGAATAGCACGCAGGTTCTTCCAAGCAGTTGTTCCTCGACGTATCTGACCGCTTTGCTGGGGGGACTCGCCCGGTGCCCCAATCCGTATTGGTCCGCCCACCAGTAAGGTAAATTCTTGCGCCTCCGCAGTCTCCTCGACATGGTCTGTTGATTCGTGCCGTAGAAAGGAAGGTCTTGTGTTTGCCCTGGTTTGGATGCATCTCTTGGCGGCTGTGGTGTGGATCGGAGGGATGGTGTTCTTGTCCGTGGTGTTGGTGCCGGTCCTGAAGCGGGACGGGCAGTTTGCTCAACATGCTGCACTCTTTCGCACGGTTGCGTATCGATTCAGATCCGTGGTGTGGGGAACGATGGGGCTCCTGGTAGGAACCGGGCTGATGCTGGCCGCGGGTCGATCGATTCCACTCACTGAACCGTGGCACTGGCCTACGATTTTTTCTGCGAAGATCGGGATGGTGACCGTCCTGTTGACCCTGACGCTGCTCCACGATCTCGTCGTGGGGCCGCGGGTGCGACAGACCTTGGGAAAGGCTGAGTCAGACAGGACGACCCGGGAGCGGTTGCTGCTCCGCTATTCGGTGCTCCTGCCTCGCATGTCGTTGTTGGTGGCGCTGTTGGTCTTGTTACTGGCCGTGGTCCTGGCCCGCACCTAGCCGCAAACTACAAAAAGATGCCGGTGAGTTGTATGTCAACGAAAGAGATCTATGCTGGCGTTAGGACCGGTGACGGGTGGCCTGGCTGGGATGCCGCTAGAGGGTGGCCTGGGAGGAGGAGCGCGGCAATGCGTGGAGCAGACGTTCGGCCTGCTCCTGACTTGTCAGGGCCATTTTCATCATGACGCCGCACAAGGTGAACACGACTGCGTTCAGCAGGAAGAACACGGCGGCGAACGAGCCGGTCGTAAAGGCCCACGCGTCGGAGTCGGAACGGTGGCGCGCCAAGATCCGAGTTTCCTCTTCCCGGATTTGCGCGATGATATCCTGAATGGTATCCATCGTCCGGTTCTGCTGATTGACGGTTACGACCGACTTGGCAAAGGGAAGCCCCTTGACGCGACGTGTCACGATGGCCTGGTCCAGTTCTTCTGATCGCTGTTCGATTTGTGTGGAAAGGTAGGCCACCCGGTCCTGCTGGATGGCATTGTCCCTGGTCAGACTCCCGATGCGCCGGATCCGGCTGTCGAGGGTGTCGACGGCCTCGCGATAGGGAGCAAGATCGTCATCGGCTCCGGTGATGAGGTAGCCGCGTTGACTGGTCTCGGCCCCTGCCATGGTGCCCATCATGCGTTCCAGTTCAAGCAACACCTGCTCGCTCTTCGTAGCCCAATGGGTGGAGGTCTTGAAGTGCAGCAGGCTGAGAAAACCAGCCGCCACAATGGACTCCACGGCTATAAATCCTACGACAAGCGCGATGAGAAGGCCTTTGCCGGCACACATTCGTCGGAGCAACATGAGACCTCCTCTGTAAAACAACACCTCTATGACTACCGGCCCCAGGCAAACAATGTCAACCCGACAAATCTCCTTAGGGATGCCTGAGAACTGTCGATGTGTCGCGTTGACACAAGTCGACTGCCGTAATTGTGCTCTTCGTCACCGTCGCGTTCGATGATGGAACCCTGTCTCCCTACAGGTCATCTGTCTCTGTGTGAATCCAAACCGGTCTTCTGTGGCTCTTAACAACTAAATATGGGAACGGAGTGTGCCCTTGATTTGTCTGGGCCGGATCGGTTTGGCCGGAGCGGCAGGATCGCATGGCAAGGAAGAGACGGTAGCGCTCTATTTTGAGGGGGAGGTGGATCATGGCAAGGGTTGTCATCATCGGTGCGTCGATCGGCGGATTGCCGGCAGCCTATGAAGCCCGTGAATTGCTGGCAAAGAAACATAAAGTGACGGTCATTTCGAATGTGGACTCGTTTCATTTTGTGCCCTCGAATCCATGGGTAGCCGTCGGGTGGCGAACCAGGAAGGACATCAGTTTCGCGCTCGGACCGGTACTGGAGAAAAAAGGTGTGGAGTATCTCCATGCGACGGCGGACCGTATCGAGCCGGAACAGAATCGCGTCATCACCTCGAAAGGGGAGGTCCCCTATGACTACTTGATCATTGCCACCGGGCCGAAGCTCAATTTCGGCGCGGTGCCAGGACTTGGGCCGAGCGGGTATACGCAGTCGGTGTGCAATGTCGACCATGCCGAGCAGGCCTGGGGGACCTACCAAGCGTTTCTGAAAGATCCCGGTCCGATTGTGGTGGGCGCGGCGCAAGGGGCATCCTGTTTCGGCCCGGCCTATGAAATGGCGTTCATTCTGGACGCCGACCTCCGCAAGAAGAAACTCCGGAAAAAAGTGCCGATCTATTTTGTGACGCCGGAGCCCTATATCGGGCACATGGGACTCGCGGGAGTGGGCGCCTCCCGTCGCCTGATGGAAGATGAGTTTGCCGACCATTCGATCAAGCCGATCTGCAATACCGCGATCAAAGAAGTGCAGCCGGGCAAGGTTTTGCTGGAGGGAGGGGAGGAAATCCCGTTCCGGTATTCGATGATCATTCCGCCGTTCGCCGGAGTGGACGCGGTGGCGGGAACGCCGGGGCTCTGCAACCCCAAAGGGTTCGTGAATATCGATGCCTATCAAGCCAATCCCAAGTATAGAAATATTTATTCGGTCGGCGTCTGTGTAGCCATTCCACCGGTCGAGCAGACTCCGATTCCGACCGGTGCGCCCAAGACCGGGTACATGATCGAGTCGATGGTGTCGGCGGCGGTGCACAACATCATGGCCGATATCGAGGATGACCCGAAACGCGAGACCGCCACGTGGAATGCGATCTGCCTCGCGGACATGGGGGACACGGGCGTCGCGTTTGTGGCGTTGCCGCAAATGGCGCCACGGAATGTTACCTGGGCGAAAAAGGGCAAGTGGGTGCATCTGGCCAAGATCGCGCTGGAGAAGTATTTCTTGCGCAAGATGAAAAAGGGCGTGTGCGAGCCCTATTACGAGAAGGTGATTCTCAAAGCTTTGGGTATCGCCAAGCTGGAACGGCCGGCGTGATCGGCGTGGTGGCAAGCCGCGTCGAGAGCCTCGACCAGAATGAGTGTGCGTGATCGAGCAGGCGGTGCGCTCCCTGTTGGCCGGAGTGCCGATGGGGCTGCAACTCGGGGCAACCGGGACCGGTGGCGCGATCCTCGGTGTGCCGCTGATGGTCTACCTGGCCGGCATTCCCGTGCAAGAGGCGGCGGCCATGGCGCTGATGGTTGTGGCGATTTCCTCGCTGGTGGGCGCCTGGGAATATGGGCGGCGAGGGCTGGTGAGGCCGAAGTCCGCTGCGGCGTTCAGTTGGACCGGCATGATCGGGGCCTGGGGCGGCGCGTATGGACATCGTTTGGTCCGTGAGGAAGTCGTGCTGGTCCTGTTCGGTCTGCTGCTGTTGCTCGTCAGAACCGTGATCGCGCGGCAAGGCACTCTGGTGCTCCAAACAGAGGGAGCAACGAGTTGCGCGACCCACTTTCCTCGCACCTGTTGGCTCAAGGTCGGCGGGATGGGGCTGGTGGTGGGGGTCGTCAACGGATTATTCGGCGTCGGTGGCGGTTTCATGGTCGTCCCTGCGCTGATGCTCATCCTGAGGTTTCCGACCAGGCTAGCGGTCGGGACGTCGCTTGCCATTATCGCACTCATCTCCATCGGCGGGGTGGCGGGACATTTACAATTCGGCCGGGTGAACTGGTCGCTCACGACGTTCGTGCTCCTGGGCAGCCTGATCGGCATGCTTGTGGGGGTGCGGATGGGAAGCTGGCTCTCCCCGACCACCATGGGGCGGTTGACCGCATCCATTACGATTACCGTTGCGGTGAGTCTCATTGCGATCAATTTGGCGAAATTGCTCCTGCTGCAAGACTGAACTCTGTTGACAGATGACGGCTTCTGTCAGACTCTGAAGAGAATCGATCCCGCATGATTCGCGAGCGTGGCTGCCGCATGCGTGGAGTCGTGGCTGCGACAAGCCTGTCGGCGGGTCTCACTGGAGAACGGTCCTGAGATGAGTTGCCGTTTGCGCGCGTGTTCGGGCCACAACGGAAGATGATGCGGCTAGAACGTTCTGCTCCGGCCCTCGCCTTCCGCACGCTCGTCTTGATCACGGTGAGTCTCTGTCTGTGGAGACCGGCCCCGTCGGTGTCGGCCGAATGGTCGGCGATCGCTGAGCAGAAGACCAGCTATACCACCGACGCCTTCCAGTTTTCTTCGGCCCGTCGGCTTCGTTTCAGCGAAGACCCTTCGCAGCCCACCGTGGTCTCCACCGAGAAGCCTCAGGACGTGATTTGGGAACCGTCGCTCGAGGTCATTCGGTCCACGAACACGTCGTTCGGGAACAACGAGTTGTCGGTGAAGGCGCACGGCGCGGTGTTTACGAACAATCCCGTGTTCAATCACGGAGATTATCGTATCCAAGATCGACTGCACCTGAATGCGGACACTTCGGTCATGGTGCGGTATCGGTATGTACCCAACCTGTTCCTGGGGCCGAATTTTGAGCGCCGCACCGGTACGCGGTCGATTCAAGAAGAGCGGGTGACCTCTCACCATTGGAGGGTCGAAGTCGAACGGCGGCTCAGCGAGGCGGTCACCGCAGCCTTGATCGGCCGCTCCGGTCTTCGTTTCTACAATGAGTCGTTTGCCGAACGAGACACGAAATTCTGGACGGTCGGTCCGCGAGTCGACTATCGCGTCTTGAATTGGCTGTCCTTCACATTCTCATACCTCTACGAACGCGGGTTGGCAGACGGTCGGCAGGAGACGCAGTTCGCGGATGATATCTCCTATTATCTCCACATGGTATCGGTCGGTACGGAGTTCCGTCTGAATTCGCGGTTGAATCTCGACCTCCTCTACCTCCATCGCCGGAAAACCTTCACGAGCGGGATCATCGGCGATACACACCTGGATCGTAAAGACACCACCCATCAGGGCATCGCGGAATTACGGTATCACCTCTCGAGCGCGGCGACGGCCATGGTGTCGTTTCAATACGGCAAACGTACCTCGACCAATGTCCTCCGGGACTTTAACGATACGATCATCTCCATCGGCGGGCAGTATCGGTTCTAGTGGAGTAGTGTTCGCTTCCAACCCATTGATCTCTTTGAGCAACCCTTCTAGGCTTCGTTTCTCCCCGGCGCGGGAAACCGCCTCTCGCCGGTTGAATCCTTTCCCGTAACGCCTACTCATATGGAGTGAGGGAAGGGGGTGAGGAACCATGACGGTGAATGAATGGCTTCGGTTGATTGCCGGAGGGTTCGTGTTACTGGCAATCGTACTGGGCGCGACGGTGCATCCCTACTATAATTACGTGGCGGCGTTTGTCGCAGCGAACTTGATTCAATCGGCCTTTACCGGCTGGTGTCCGATGATGGCTCTTTTGCGGAGGTTGGGTGTCAAGGAATAAGACCAGCGTGATGAAGGTCGGATGGATTGGAGTGACTCTGCTTGCCCTGATGGGGTGCGGGCAAGGGCAGGAACCCACTGGGTCCGCAGGGACTCCGCCGACGATGGCCGTTCAGCCGGCCATCCAAGCCGCCGTGATCGAGGTGAAGAGCGGCCAGGTTCCGGTCACGGTCGAGGTGACCGGACAGGTTACGGCGGTCTACCAAGCCACGTTGGCCGGCCGCATCCAGGGCACCATCGACAATTTACTGGTTCGCGAAGGAAGCTTCGTGCGCAAAGGGCAGACCCTGGTGGTGCTCGATAATCGGGACTTGCAAGCCGAGCTGTCTCGGGTCACGGCGGAACTCGACAATGCCGACGCGCACCGGAACAGAATGAAGGATCTCTATCGGAAGGACGCGGTTTCCAAGCAAGAGATGGAGAATGCCACGCGTGCTTTCCGAGTGGCGGAAGCCGGTCGCAGAGCCGTGGTGGCTCAGTTAAGTTACACGGTTGTGAAAGCGCCGTTCGACGGCGTCATCACCGAGAAATATGTCGAGATCGGAGAATTAGCTTCTCCCGGGCAGCCGCTCCTCAAGATGGAGGATCCCGAGCAGCTCCGGCTCGAGGCGACCATCGCCGAAAGCGATGTGGGGGTCGTGTCCGTCGGATCATCGGTTCCGATCGTGATCGATGCGCTAAGCTCGGATCCGTTCACGGGCAAGGTGTCGCAAATTCTTCCCGCCGGCGATCCGCAGACCCATACCTTCACGATGAAAGTGGACCTTCCCAAGACGAATGGCCTTAAGTCCGGCATGTTCGGGCGGCTCCGTCTTGAAAAGGGCATGAGCACGACGCTGTTGCTCCCGAAGTCAGCCTTCATCGAGCGCGGCGAGCTGGCCAGTGTGTTCGTTGTCGGAAGCGACCAGGTGGCTCGTCTTCGATGGGTCAAGGTCGGCCGAAGGTTGGCGCATGGTGTCGAAATCCTGTCCGGCGTGGATGCCGGTGAGCGCGTGATCGTCGACGCGACCAAGGGGCGGGACGGCGCGCTGGTGGAGGGTATGACGGCCGTTGCGTCGCCGCCTCAGGGAACGTGAGTCTCAGAAGGAACCTAGCGCTCATGGGGTGTAGCCGAAGCGAAAACAGGACCACCGGTGGCATGGTCTCGAATCCCATCCAAACGCGATAAGTCCTATGGTATCAGCTCCCCAACATTCCCCAGCTCCCCTCGGTCTCAGCGGCCGCCTCGCCTCGCTCTTCGTCGGCAGTAAACTGACTCCCCTGATCATTCTCGCCAGTCTCCTGCTGGGGCTCTTTGCCGTTCTTCTGACGCCGCGCGAGGAAGAACCGCAGATCGTGGTGCCGATGGCCGACGTGTGGCTGCCGTTCCCAGGGGCCTCCGCCAAGATGGTCGAAGAGCAGCTCACCAAACCCATCGAACGCAAACTGTCGGAAATTAAAACCGTCGAATATCTCTATTCGATCTCTCGTCCCGGCGGCGCGTTGCTCATCGTGCGCTTTTATGTCGGGGAGCCGATGGAGCAGAGTTTGGTGGATCTCTACGACAAATTGATGTCGAACCAGGATTTGCTGCCGCCGGGGGCCGAGCCGTTTCTGGTGAAGCCGCGGGATGTCAATGATGTCCCGATCGTTACGCTGACCCTGTCGAGCGAGCGATATACGGATTATCAGCTACGGCAACTGGGCGATCAGGTCTTGGAAGATGCGAAGAAGATCCCCGGCACCGCGGGCGGTTTCGTGGTGGGAGGCCGTGGCCGCGAGTTGCGTGTGCAGATCGATCCCTCGCGCCTCAAAGCCTACGGCTTGACGCCGTTGGGAGTTGCGAGCGTGATTCAAGGAGAAAACCTCGCGTTGCCGACCGGCCGTTTCGAAAGCCGGAACGAAAGTTTTCTGGTGGAGACGGGCCGATTCATCCGTTCGAAGGAAGATCTGGATGGACTCGTCGTCGGCGTGAACGAGCAACGGCCCGTGTATCTTCGTCAGGTGGCTGAGGTGACCGACGGACCCAGCGAAACCAACCAGTACGTGTGGTTCGGCACCGGTGGCGACGGCGCGGGGGCGTCTCGCGAATCTCCCGCCGTGACGGTGGCGATCGCCAAGCAGGCCGGCACCAACGCCGTGACGATCGCCCGGGATGTCATTCGGAAGGTCGAGGAGATGAAAGGGACCCTGATCCCCGCCGATGTGCAGGTCACCGTGACCCGCGATTACGGCGAAACCGCCGATGAAAAAGCCAATGAGCTGCTCTGGCACCTCTTGATCGCGGTCGTGGCCGTCGTGATCTTTCTCGGATTGGCACTGGGCCTCCGCCCCGCGCTCGTCGTGTCGATCGCGATTCCGCTCACGCTCGCGCTCACGCTGTTTATTTCCATGCTCATCGGGTACAGCATCAATCGCGTGACGTTGTTTGCGTTGATCTTTTCCATCGGCATTCTCGTCGATGATGCCATCGTGGTGGTGGAGAATACGTACCGGCATCTGACGCTCCGACTCCGTCCGCACCGGGAAGCGTCCCTGTTTGCGGTCGATGAAGTCGGCAATCCGACCATTCTCGCGACCTTGACCGTGATCGCCGCGCTCCTGCCCATGGCGTTTGTGTCCGGTTTGATGGGGCCTTACATGCGGCCGATTCCGGTGAATGCGTCGATTGCCATGTTTGTGTCGCTGCTGGTGGCGTTCATCGTCATTCCCTGGTTCTGCCAGACCTGTTATCGCCCCGGTGTACACATGTCCGGGGTGGACCATGAATCCTTCGAGGGAAGTTGGAGCTATCGGGTGTATCAACGGCTCTTGGCGCCGGTCCTGTCCCATCCCGTGATGGCTTATCTGGTGCTGGGGATTATCGCGCTGCTGCTGGTCGGTTCGGTCGCCCTGTTCTCGACCCGTTCCGTGGTGGTGAAGATGCTGCCGTTCGACAACAAGAGCGAACTGCAGCTGGTGATCGACATGCCGGAGGGGACGACGCTGGAGGAAACGGCGCGGGTGACCAAGGCATTGACCCAGTACGTCCGCACGATCCCTGAGTTGCGTGATTACCAGGCCTATGTCGGCACGGCGGCCCCCTTCAATTTTAACGGACTCGTGCGCCATTACTATTTGCGCGATCAACCCTACGAGGCCGACATTCAGATCAACTTGGTGGCCAAAGAACGGCGACAGGCGCAAAGTCATGACATCGCGCAGCGGATTCGTCCCGCGGTGCAAGAGATCGGACGGCCTTACGGCGCGAATGTGAAAGTGCTGGAGGTGCCGCCCGGGCCGCCCGTGCAATCCGTGCTGGTCGCCGAGATCTATGGGCCCGACTACGATCGACAGATCGAGATCGCTCGCGACGTGCGCGGGTTGTTTGAAACGACGGCCGGTGTCGTGGATGTCGATGATTACCTCGAAGCGGACCAGATTAAGTATGTCTTCACGGTCGATCGCGCGAAGGCCGCGTTGGCCGGGATTCCTTCGGAGGAAATCGTCAGGACGTTGCGGCTGGCACTGGAAGGTGCCGACGTCGGCCTGGTGCACATTCCCACCGAGAAACGGCCGGTGCAGGTGCGTCTCCGTCTTCCCATCATCGAACGGACGGGGTTAGAACATCTTGGGGAGATCTCGCTACGCACGACCGCCGGTCACATGGTGCCCCTCTCGGAACTCATCCGGGTGGAGCAGACCGTCAGGGAAAAGGCGATCTATCACAAGAATCAGAAGCCGGTCGTCTATGTCATTGCGGATGTCGGTGGAACGGGACCGGACAAGGGCGAGAGCCCGGTCTACGGCGTGATGGGGATCGGCAAGAAACTGGATCACATGATGCTCCCCGAAGGTTATGTCTTGGCGCAGGAATATGCCGTGCAACCCTGGTCGGAGCAGCGGTTCGGGATGAAGTGGGACGGCGAGTGGCATATTACCTATGAAACGTTTCGTGACATGGGCATCGCGTTCGCGGTGGCGCTGGTGCTGATCTATTTGCTGATCGTGGCGCAGTTCCAATCCTTCCTAACCCCCGTCGTCATCATGGCGCCCATCCCGCTCACCTTGATCGGGATCCTTCCCGGCCATTGGCTCACCGGGTCCTATTTCACGGCCACCTCGATGATCGGATTTATCGCGCTCGCGGGCATCATCGTGCGGAACTCGATCCTCTTGGTCGATTTCATCCAGCATCAGGAGGCCGAGGGGGTGGCGCTGCTTGAGGCGGTCATTCGCGCGGGAGCGATCCGAACCCGTCCCATTCTGCTGACGGCCGCGGCGCTGATGGTCGGCGCCTTTGTCATTATTCTCGATCCGATCTTTCAAGGGCTGGCCGTCTCGCTGTTGTTCGGCGTGGGCGCTTCGACCGTGCTCACGCTGATCGTCATTCCGGTGTTGTATTATCTGTGGATCGGTGGTCGCCGGAATGAGCCGGTCCGTCCTTTGCCGGCGCAGGAGACTGCGCCATCACCGACACAGGTCGCGGGTGAGCCATTGGGGTGAGCCGGCGTGCGATCCATCCTGCCAGTCTGTCGCCTTCCGCCACGGATCATCCCGTTACCCTGGGGCAGACCTCCCCAGATCAGATCTCAATGGTGCTCCGGTGTGACGGCAATCCACCGGCTTCGTTGCAGCTCGAGCCGGTTGGGTGTTGGGTATGATCATAGGTGTCTTCCTTGCAAGTGCGGTACACAATGGACGATTGCGCCGGAATGGTTCGCCGGCGTGTCGTTGCCGAAAGGAGCGCAAGGTGAAGGTGTCATGGCTGGTGCTTTCTGTAGTGCAGATTCTCTTGGCCCTTGGTGCGCCGGCATCGCCGGGTTTTTCGGCTGAGCCATCTCCGGCTCGTCCCGAGCTGCGGCTCAGCTTGCACGATGCGATTCAGGCGGCCATCGACAATAACGCCAATGTCCGTTTGCTGAAAGAACGGATCGTGGCGGCGCAAGCGGCGGCGAGCACAAGTTTGGGCGCCTTATTGCCGAACGTATCCGGGTTTATGAGTGGGACCAATCAAACCGTCAATCTCGCCGCCTTCGGACTTCCGCCGGACCGGCTCTCCGGGTTGGGGCTGCAGAGACCCGTGACCGAACCGTTTGATGTGTACAACGCGCGGGCCAGCCTCGTTCAGAATATTTTCAGCCTCAGCCTGATTCAGCGCTGGCGGGCGGCCAAAACGGGCGTCGATGTAGCGGGGCTTGAGGCCGAGGTGACCAAGCGCGACGTGATGGCCACCGCCGGCCTCTTATACATGGAAGCCTCTCGGGCGGAAGCTGCGGTGAAGGCGCGGCTGGCGGATCTCGAGCTCAGCGAACAGCTGTTGAAACTCGCTCAGGACAGAAAGAAGGCGGGTGTGGCCACGGGCCTCGATGTTACCCGCGAAGAAGTCCAGGTGGAAAATACCCGCCAGCGATTGCTGGTGGCGCAAAACGATCAGGAAAGCGCAAAGTTGAATCTCATTCGCGCGTTGGGCATCGACTTCGATGTGACCGTGACGCTGACCGAGGCCCTCACGCTGGCGAAGATCGATCCCCAAACCCCCGAAACAGCCCTGTCCGTAGCGCGCGAAAATCGCGCCGAACTCAAGGCGCAGATCACCCGCCAAAAGCTCGCCTCCCTCAGTCTCAGCTCGGTGACCAGTGAGCGTATTCCTTCGTTGTCCTTGAACGGCGACTATGGGTGGATCGGCCTGAAACCGGACGAGGCCTTGGCGACACGATCCGTCGGCCTGATGCTCTCGGTTCCCATTTTCGACGGCGGACAACGTGAGGGCCGGATTTCCGAGACCCGCAGTCGTGTGAGGCAAGAGTCGATCCGGATGAAAGATGTGTCGGATCAAGTGACGCTGGAAGTGCGAAACGCCCTGCTCACTCTCGATTCCTCCACGCAACAGGTCACCGTCGCCGAAAAGGGAATCGAGCTGGCCTTGAAGGAATTGACCTTTGCGCGGGACCGATTTGCAGCCGGTCTGTCCACCAACATCGAAGTTACCAACGCGCAGACCTCCGTGGCACGCGCACGCGACAACATGATCGAAGCGCTGTTCCGGTTCAATGCCTCTCGCATCAACCTGGCGCGCGCGAAAGGAGAACTGGAGAAGATCTTTTAACATCGGTTCGATCCTGGTCTGATCCGGACACCCATGAAGATTCCTCGCCGCTATCTCTTCACAGCCGCCGTCGTCATTGCGCTGGCGGGTGGCCTGTTCCTATTGCTCGATCGGTTCGCCTGGAACCGGGATTTGCCTGAAGGGTTGATCCAGGCCAATGGGCGGATTGAAGGCGATCATGTGACCGTGTCCAGTAAATTTCCGGGGCGCATCCAGGAGTTATTGGTACGGGAGGGCGCAACGGTCGCGGCGGGGCAGGTCCTCATCCGTTTGGATGATCGCCAGACGAGCGCCCGAGCCGACCAGGCGAGACATGCGGCGGCGGCGCATGAAGCGCAGGTGGAGGCTGCGCATCTGTCATTGGCCATTCTCAATCTCGACGTGCCGCTGGCGATCGAACGAGCCGAGGCCCAGGTGGCCAAGGCAACGGACACCGTGGACAAGGCTCTTTCTGTCGAGCGGGACGCGCGCAGCGACGCGCAGCGGTTCAGGGACCTCGCAGCCAAGGATCAGGCATCGATCCAGCAACGGGATCACGCGGTCATGCGGTGGGAAGTGGCACGGAAGGATATCGCCTCGGCGCGTTCCGCGCTGACTCAAGCCACGAAGGAACTGGCCCAAGCCGAATTGGGATGGAAGCGGATTCAGGCCAAAGAATCAGAAGTGACGGCTTTGGAGCGGCAGCGCGACCAAGCCTATGCGGTTCTCGATGAAGCCGAGAGCACGCTGAAGGATTTGACCATCACGGCTCCAACGGCCGGAACCGTGACGACGAGAATGGTCGATGTGGGCGAGGTCGTTGCCGCGGGCACACCGCTGCTGGAACTGGTCGATCTAGACCATCTCTACCTTAAGGTGTATGTGCCGGAAGTGCAGATCGGCAAGCTTCGGCGTGGTCTGCCGGCCCGTATCCATACCGACGCGTTTCCACACCAGCCGTTCGAGGCCACGCTGCGCTACATTGCCTCCAAGGCCGAGTTCACCCCGAAGGAAGTCCAAACGCCGGATGAACGGGTCAAACTAATCTATGCGGTCAAACTCTACGTCACAGAAAATCCGGACCATCGGCTGACGCCGGGTCTGCCGGCTGATGCGATGATTCGCTGGAAAGAGGATGTCGCATGGACCAACCCGAAATTCTAACGCCGCCCCCTGCTCAGGTTGTCCGCGTCAGGGGTTTTGTCAAACAGTACAAACAGCATATCGCGGTCAGCGGTGTCGATCTCGAGATTCATAAAGGTGAGATCTATGGCTTGATCGGCCCCGACGGAGCCGGTAAGAGCAGTCTGATGAAGGCCATTGCCGGTGTGCTGACGTATGAGGGAGGCACGGTCGAAGTGTTCGAAACGATGATCGATACGGAACGGTCCGCCGAGCGGGTGAAGCAGCGACTGGGCTTTCTTCCTCAAGGGCTTGGTCTCAACCTGTATCCGGATCTGTCGGTGGATGAAAATATCGATTTCTTTGCGCGGCTCCGGCTGGTGCCGGAACGTGAATTGGCTGAGCGAAAGGCACGGTTGCTCGCCATGACGAGGCTCGACAAGTTTCGCGCAAGGGCGATGAAAAATCTGTCCGGCGGAATGAAGCAAAAGCTCGGACTGATCTGCACGCTGATTCATGAGCCGGAACTGGCGATCCTCGATGAACCGACCACCGGTGTCGATCCCGTGTCGCGGCGGGACTTTTGGGCCATTCTCGCCGAACTTCTTCAGGAGCGGGGCATGACGGTTCTAGTTTCGACAGCCTATATGGATGAGGCCGAACGGTTTCATCGACTGTCCTTCCTGTCGAGCGGCAAGGTGCTGGCGTCGGGCACGCCGGAGGAAGTCCATGCGCTGGTCCCCGGCTCCATGGTGACTTTTGAAGCGACCCCTCAGCTGGAGGCGATCTCCCGTCTCAAGACAGGGTGCACGCAAGTCGAAGCGTTAGGTCCTGTCCTTCGTGTCTTCACGGATGACACCAATCCTGTCTCCGCTGCCCAAGCGATCACCTCTTACCTCGGTGATATCGAGCCTCGGCAGCTCCATGTGGATAAGTTGGACCTGGAGGACGTGTTTGTCGCGTTGTTGCTGCGGGAGACAGATCAACCGCCGCCCTCGCCCGAGCTGCCTACCGCCTCGGTCTCGTCGGCGAATCACAGTCTGGCCATCGAGGCCAAGGAGCTTATACGCGATTTCGGCACGTTTCGCGCGGTGGATCGCGTCAGTTTTCAAGTCAAGCCGGGAGAGATATTCGGACTCCTTGGCGCCAACGGGGCGGGCAAAACGACGGTCATCAAAATGCTGAACGGCATCCTGCCGCCGACGGGGGGAGAAGGCTGGGTGGCGGGGGAAGATATGAAGACCGCCGGCGGGGCCATTAAGGAGCGGATCGGCTACATGTCTCAGGCGTTCTCCCTGTATCTGGACCTGACCGTAGAAGAAAATATCCGGCTGTTTGCAGGGATCTATGGACTTGACCGGCGCGCGACGAACGAGCGGTTCGCGTGGATTGTGTCGATGGCAGGATTGCAAGGCTATGAATCGAGTCTGACCGTTCGTCTGCCGATGGGGGTTCGCCAGCGGTTGGCGCTCGGGTGCGCGCTCGTCCATCAACCGCGCGTTCTCTTTCTCGATGAACCAACCTCAGGGGTCGATCCGATCGGCCGCCGCCACTTTTGGGACATTCTGTCACGCCTGGCTCGCGAGGAGGGTGTCGCGATTCTGATCACCACTCATTACATGAGCGAGGCGGAGCATGGCGATCACCTCGCGCTGATGTATGCGGGTCGAATTGTTGCCGAAGGATCTCCGGCGGCGATGAAAGCGCAGGTGGAACGCGAAGCAGGGCAGCTCCTTGAAATCGTGACGGATCAGCCCGGGCTCGCGCTCCGGCAATTGGAGCGGGCGGGGTTCGCCGGGATTGCCCTGTTTGGAGCAAAGCTCCATCTGCTCTCGCGCGACCCCGCTCATGACGAAGTGCGGATCAGGGAATCCCTCGCTTCCGATGGGCTTCGTGTTCTCGGCGCCGCGATCCGCCCCCTGAGTCTTGAGGACGTCTTCGTCCATCGTGTGATGGCCCTCGAGCGGCGGGATCGGGAGACGACCAAAGGAGCGGCGGCATGAATCTCCGCCGTGTTGCGGCGGTCGCCTCCAAAGAGTGGCGTGAAGTGACCCGTGACAGGATGTTTCTCCTCCTGGCGTTTGTCATGCCGGCGATCTGGATGTTCGTGTTCGGCTATGGCCTTGTCCTGGACGTGGAACACATCTCGTTCGTGGTGGTGGACCGGGATCACAGCGCACTCAGCCGCGACTACCTGTACCGATTCTATCAGTCGCGCTATTTCGACTTTCAAGAAGCACTCGAGGGCGAAGGAGACGCCGATGTCTGGTTGCAAAGCGGACGGGCACGGGCTGTGATCATTGTGCCGGAGAAGTTCCAGGAGCGTCTGCTGTCGGGACAGCCGGCCGAGGTCCAGACTCTCATCGATGGGACGTTCCCCCTTCGAGCGGATATCACCAAGAGTTACGTCATCGCGATCAACAATGCCTTCAACCATGAACTGCTGGTGGATTTCCTGGCGCGGACCCGAGGTCTATCGCGTAGCGAGGCGCAGCGGCGTACCAGTCCGCTCGGGATCGAAGTGCGGTACCTCTACAATGAAGAGGTCCGCAGCACCTGGTCGACCGTGCCGGCGCTCATCATGTTCTCGCTCATGGTGGGCTCTCCGCTGCTGACCGCGCTCGGCGTGGTTCGCGAGAAGGAAACCGGCTCGATCTACAACATCTACAGCGCGACGGTCACGCGACTGGAGTTTCTGGTCGGCAAACTGATTCCCTACGTCATGATCTCCGCCGTGAATGTCGCGGTGTTGTGGTTGATGGCGGTGCTCCTCTTTGCCGTCCCGTTTAAGGGGAGCCTGTGGTTGTTCATAGCCTCGTCCGTCCTGTTTGTCCTGACCAGCACCGGCATTGGTTTGGTCGTATCGTTGCTGGTGAGCACGCAGCAGGCGGCCCTGATTATCACGGTGGTGGTGAGCACAGTGCCTACGATCCTCTTTTCCGGACTGATTGTGCCGGTCTCGTCCCTCAGCCGGGCCTCGCAGTTCCAAGCGCATCTGTTTCCCGGCATGTACTATACCAACATCACCAGAGGCACGTTTCTGCAGAATGTCGGTCTCGCTGTGTTATGGACGGATATTCTTGCCCTCGCCATCTACGCAGTCGTGCTTGGAACCATTGGGTATCACTTGTTCACGAAGAGGCCGCGCACATGAAGCCGGCTGATCGTCTCGTCGTCTGGTGCCGACGTCTCACGGTGATGACGCGTAAAGAGCTGGTACAGTTGCTCCGGGACATCCCGCTGATGGCCTTTCTTATCTACTCATTCACGCTATCGGTGTATGTCACGGGCAACGGCATTCAGACGCAACTGAGGAATGCAGGTCTGCTGGTCTACGATGCTGATCGGAGCCTCTCATCGCGAGAATTGGTGTCACGATTTCATCTGCCGTATTTTCGTTTCGACGGCGAGCTGATCCATGCGGACGAAGGATTCCGGCGGCTGGATCGAGGGCGATCCATGATGGTGTTGGACATTCCTGCCCGCTTCCATGAGGCCCTGGTCTCAGGAGAGCCGACTGCGGTGCAATTGCTCGTCGATACGACGAACGCGCCGCAGGGACTTTCCGCCGCGGGCTACGCAGCCCGCATTGTGGGACAGTTCGGACAGGAATCGATTCTGGCAAGAAACGGCCTGACGGCATCCTCTTCGGCGCCGGTGCCGATGATCGTGAGCGACCATCGGGTCTGGTTCAACCAAGATCAGAACGAAACCTGGTTCGAGTCCATCTCGCACCTGTTGCGGATGATCACGATTTTTGCCGTGTTGCTGCCGGCGGCCGCGCTGGTGCGGGAAAAAGAACGAGGCACCGTGGAGCAACTGCTGGTGTCGCCGTTGACCCCGGTGCAAATCATGCTGCCGAAAGTCGTGGCGATGACGTTGATGATTCTGGGGGCGACCGCGGTCGCCTTGTTCGGCGTCATGCAGCCGATATTCGGCGTGCCGATCAGAGGAAGCCTGGCCCTGCTGTTCTCCTTGACGGCACTCTTCATCGTGGCCACAGCCGGCATCGGGGTCTTTGCCTCGACGGTCACGAAAAATCAAGCGCAGGTGGGGATGATGACCCTGCTCGTGGTCGCCCCCATCCTCTTGTTATCGGGCATCTTCACGCCAATGGAGACGATGCCTGCGTGGGTACAGTATCTGATGGCGTTGTCTCCGCTCCGGTATTTCATCGAGATTGCCACCGGCATCCTCTTAAAAGGGGTTGGATTCGACATGTTATGGAGTCAGGCCCTGGCGATGGGGGTGGTGGGCGCTTCTCTGTTCGGATTTGGTTTGTGGCGGTTTCGGAGGCAGTTTCAGTGACAGGGCAAGCAATCACCGCCGTGACGGTGCTCAGACCGATCATGTTCTGATCGCCGGATTGCTCCAGGCTACAGACGGCCGTTCTGGATCGGAGTCATTCAGGATATTCTTGCAAGCTTCCGAAAGCCCACCTCTGGTGAACCGCCGAATAAGATGCCGCATGGTGAATCCTTCCAGGCGGTTCGCACTCATATAGTTCAGGTAAGTGAGTTCTTGACGGACGCACCTCGCGCAGGGAAGCGGAGATAGAGGTCGTCTAAGGAGGTTACTGATGAGCAAGAGAACGTGCACGCTTGGTCGGTTTATGCTTGGGCTGTGGGTCGCCACTCTGGCCGTAGCAGGGTGGTTCTTCGTGACGGGCTGGACGACGAAGGGGTCGGATGGCCGCACTGAAATCCTCTTGGCACCGATGGAGCGAGACCAAATCCTTGCGGAGATGCGGCAGCTTCTGAAGGCGGTAGATGGTGTTGTCCGAGGATTGGGTGAGGCACCGCCGAACCTCCAGCAAGCCGAAACGGCGGCGAGGGCCGTGGGGATGAACATGGCCGCGGACACGAATCCGGCCATCATGGCGAAGTTGCCGTTACCGTTCAAACAGATTGGCATGTCGATTCACAAAGACATGGACGCGCTTGCGGACGCGATCGTGCAGAAAGAGACGTCGCAGCAGATACTTCAGCGGTTGTCGAGCATGACGGCGCGATGCACGACCTGCCATGATATCTACAGATTCGGAGTCGATCGATAGCGGTCGACAATCCTCATGCATGCGTTCGCAGCAGAAGAAGATGCTACACGCACGTCGCCCCCTGCGGAGCAGAAGGAGCAGCAACCCATTTCGTCTGTTGGTCGTCAAAGTCGCGCGCCAGACCGAAGCCACGAAGCTGCTGTGAGAGGCATGAGGCGTCGATCGTGACGCGCCTGTCGTTTCCCGCCCGGCGGAGCGAGAACGTGCGCCGAAAAGAGTCTTCTCAAAAGGCCGCCGAAAATCTATACTGCCGATCCATAGGGACCATTCGCGGATGATCGGATCCCTGCCTGCATATTGTTCAACAGGATCGTCTTCCTGGAAGGACGTTTGTGGATGGATCGGCTGACTCGCTATGGAGGATGGGTTCGAGGCGAGGAGATATCCGAGAGCAGAGGAGGGTGTGCTGAGGTGTCGGCCGAACAGATGGTGCGCCAGGAAGGGCCGGATGAAGAGCAGCGAGGGTCTGCCGCCATTCGCCGGTACGTGGAAATTGCGCTGCTCGCCCTGGTGAGCGGGTGGGCGTATTTTGCCAATCTCCATCTTTCGCTATTAGAAGGAAGCGAGGGGTTGTACGCCGGTATCGCCGGAGAAATGAGTCGTCGACGTGAATTTTTCGACCTGACCTATCACGATGTTCCCTACTTCAATAAGCCGCCCCTGTTTTTTTGGATGCTCAACCTCTCCACGTCGATCTGGGGTGACCAGGAGGTGGCCTTGCGACTGCCCGGGTCGCTGGCCGCGGTGGGCACCATCGTTCTCACGTATGTGCTTGGGACGAGGTTGGTGTCGTCGACCGCGGGATTCTGGGCGGCGCTGGTCGTGGCGACCAGCCACGTCTTCCTTTGGTACGGGCGTCGCGTGTTGTTCGATTCGACGCTGACCTTCCTCGTGACGCTCGCCCTCTTCGCGTGGGTTCAGGTTCAACTGCTCGGACGGAGCTCACGCTGGTATCTGCTCGCCTTCGGGAGTATGGCGCTCGGCGCGATGCTGAAGGAGATGCATGGGTTTTTTCTTCCCCTGCTCGTCATGGCGCTCTATGCCGCCATTCAGCGTGACACGCGGATGCTGAAGGATCGATTCTTCTGGGCCGGGTTGGCGCTGGCTGTCGCGATGATGGCGGGATACGCGCAGATGCTGGGCCCCGGTTATCAGCACCATTTCCGACTCGGCAGCGCGATCCAGTCCGTGTGGAATTTCGAGTGGGTCCGCGCCTCCGGTCCGGCCGCGGACGGGCACCCCCTGTATTGGTATCTGGGCATGATGTGGGCTGACTTTTTCCCCTGGTGCGCGGTGCTCCCGTCGGCGCTGTTGTTACTGTGGACACAACGACCGTTTCGATCTCACCCGACTGAGTTGCTGCTGCTCGTCTGGGTGCTGGGGCTCTTCACGGCCTTCAGCCTGGCCACTCTCAAACGTGAGCCGTATCTCACGACGATCGTGCCGGGCATCGGCTTGATGGTCGGATATTTGTATCACCGAGCTTTTTCCTCCACCGAGTCCGCTGGCCCGATGCCTGCTCTGCTCAGAATCCTGCTAGGGGTGCTGGCGGTGACCTTTGCCGCCGGCATGTTCTTTGGGGCCGCTCCGCTTCGCCGCCGGTGGCTGGTGTCGTCTGACGTGGTGTCTCCGACGTTCATCGTGATGATGGTGTCCTTGTCCGGCCTGCTCTTGTATGCCGTGGTCAGATCACGATTGCGCCTCGCGCTTGGCACCGTCGGCGCCCTTGCCATCGCCTATGTCCTGCTGGTGGTGAACTATGTGTTCCCTGCGATCGACCAGGCCGCTTCCCCGCGGAAGGCTACGGAGGAAATCAAAGCCCTGGCTCTGGAAACACAGCCGGCCCTGTTTATGTATATTCCCGGCTGGCCGAAGAATGAGGACGCCCTGTATTATCTCACGCGGGACAATGTGGTGCCGGATTTGCCGAGTCAGGACGCGGTCGTTGAGGCGGTGCGCACCCATGGGGCCATCCGACTGATTACAGAAGAGCAACATGCGGCATCGCTGAAGGAACGAGCGGGGTTAGTCGTTGAGCCGCTGCGTGAGTTTCGGCAGCCGGGCCGTAAGCATTTGCTCCTGCTGTCTCTGCAAGGGAAATGAGGCGCCGAGCGTTCAGCTCTGTTGCATTCTGCCCCAGGATCGATACGCCCCTCTGTAGCAGTCCTCCCCGATCCTGGCGTGGAGTCTCGTCTCTGGCTCTCTTCCGTCGGTCGTCTTGTACGGTGATACCGCTCTCGGCATCGACGAAGGGGGAGGGCTCCATCCTTGCATTTCCACAGGGGTTGTCCTTGAACAACATGATCTTGGTGACAAGCACGTGGGCCCATGCGATCCCGAATGGATCCGTGCAGGTTCGCCTGTTGAACGAAGGTGGAACATTGCTGCCGACGAGCAGTCTATTCGATGCCCTTGCGTTTCACAGGCGGAGCGAGCAGGTTTGGGAAACAAGGGCCCTGTCACGCAGACAACATTCGTGAACGGCGCCGGTCTTCAGCTATGCTGGGAGCCGGGGCTGTCGATGGCGCTGCTGGGCGGTTTCCGGGTCGGAGTCGGCCTGTGGCGCTTCCGGAGGCAATTCCTATGATGATGCCCATGGCAATGTGGCTGATCCTGACGGTGTTCTCGACAATGGTCTACGCCGATGACACGTCCTCGCGGGAGCCGTTCGCAGAGCGGGCGGTTCTACGACCTGGGCAGGTCATCCAGGGTGATTATTTTGCCGTCGGTCCACATGTGGAAATCTCCGGCATCGTCAATGGCGATGTCTATGTGGCAGGCGGAGACGTGCTGGTGGATGGCACGGTCAACGGGGATGTGATGGTGGCGGGGGGCAAAGTGATGCTGTCCGGCACCGTTTCTCAAGATGCCAGAATTGTCGGAGGGCAGGTGACCATTACGGGGATCATCGGCAGGAATGCCACTGTCGCGGGTGCGGACGTCCAGATGACGCAGACCGCCAAGGTGCAGGAAAATCTACTCGTCGCTGCCGGCAACGTACAACTGGCGGGACATATCGGTCGGGACGCGAGGATCGGCGCCGCGCGGGTGACGTTATCGAGCGAGATCGAGCGCGATCTCGCCGTGGCGGCTGAATCCGTGCGTCTCACCTCGAAGGCGATCGTGGGGGGCAAGCTCAGATACTGGAGCGAGACGGCCCCGTCGATCGATGAGGAGGCCACGGTCCATGGAGCGATCCTGCGTCGGCCGCTGCCGGAGGGATGGTCGCTGGAAAACGCCCGTCGCGGAATCTTCGGGATGTGGATCATGGCCGCCGTCGCGAGTTTTCTCTCCACGTTGATTTTGGGGCTGGTGTTGCTGCGGGTCTATCCCCTGTTCACCCTCAAGGTCACGGCAGCGATACGCGAACGCCCGGGAGCGTCGTTTGGCTGGGGCGCCGCCGCGTTGGTGGTGATTCCGCTCGTCGCCGTCAGTTTTCTCGTCACGCTGTTTGCACTGCCGATTGGAGTGATCCTGCTGGCGTTGTATGGGCCCATGGTCTATCTCGCAAGGGTCTATGCCATGACCTGCGTGGGACAGTTCTTGTTCCGTCGATCGTCCGACTCTTCGTCGCTCGGGTGGCCCTTTGTGGCCGGGCTGGTGCTGTATTCGATGCTTTCGCTCATTCCGGTCGTCGGGGGACTGGTGACGTTGTTGGCGATTTTATTCGGGCTGGGCGCGCTGCTGATGACCAAGAAAGAGCTCATTGCCACATTGCGGGAACAAGAGCAGGTATAAGGTGTCGAGCGGACCGTCGGAGCCGGACTGCTCCTGCCTTGACGAACGATGCGGAGCAGGCACGGCCTCGCCTGTCGAATGATGGATGACCGAACGGAGCGGGCTTCGGTGACCTTGGTCCAAGACAGGCTTCTGCGTTGTCAGGGATCCTGGACCATGCCGGATATCGCACCGGTTGAGCAGGCACTCAGAGGAACGGCCTGGACGCAGCATGGGGCGCTGGTGCTTGAAACGAGTGATATCCACGCATTCGATACAGGGGGAGCGGTGGTTCTGCAGCGCTTCCTGACCGAGGCGCAGCGGCGGGGTTGTGAGGTGACGATTCAGGGCCTTCGGTCCGAATATGCGCAGCTGCTGAGTTTGGTGGCCTCCAACTGGAGCGCCATTGCGGCAGACCCGCCGGTCCGGCCCAACAGGGGCATGCGTCTCGAGGTCTGGATTCGGGACCGATTCGCCGACATGGTCCGGGCGTTGGCCTTTGTGGGAGAAAATGTCGTCGCGAGCCTGCGTGTCTTCGTGGCGCCCTCCCGAGTGCGCTGGCGTACCTGTCTACAGAGCCTGCGAGTCGACGGGGTCAATGCCTTGCCGATTACCGGACTGCTCACGTTTCTCATCGGAGTAGTGATTGCCTATCAAGGGGCCGAACAACTCCGCAAGTTCGGCACGAACATTTTTATCGTCGACCTGGTGGGCATCTCGCTGTTGCGTGAAATTGCTCCGCTGATCGTGGCGATTCTGGTCGCCGGTCGGTCGGGGTCGGCCTATGCCGCCCAAATCGGCACGATGAAGGTGACGGAGGAGCTGGATGCGGTGAAGACCTTCGGGTTGTTGCCGATCGATTTGCTGGTGCTGCCGAGGGTGCTGGCCCTGATCGTGGCGGTACCCCTCCTGACCGCCTATGCCGATGTCCTCGGTGTGTTCGGCGGCATGCTGATTGCGTCGAACCAATTGAACGTGAGTTTCACGGCATTTCTCTCGCGTTTCGATGAGGCGGTGGCATTACGCCATTTTCTGATCGGGATCGGCAAGGCGCCCTTCTTCGCCGCCATCATTGCGCTGGTCGGTTGTTATCAAGGGTTGCAAATCCGCGGCGGCGTGGACGACGTGGGACGGCAAACGACGATCAGTGTGGTGCAAAGCATCTTCCTCGTTATCATCTTCGATGCGATTTGCAGTATTCTGCTCAGCTGGTGGGACCTGTAACCGGGACGACTCATGCACACCTACTGCGGCGTCCGATACTCTCGTCCGGCGGGGCTGTTCTCGTTCGGCTTCCTCAACGGACTGACCGTACGCCTGCGGCGGTTTCACTTGCGAGAAGCCCCGGCGGACTTCGGTCTCGAACACCTCGCGACGGGAGTCATGAGTCCTCCGGGCGACCGTGATGCTGGAAATGATTTCCCCCGGCCTCAATCCAACCATGTGGAGTCGCTGGTGCCATGTCGCTAACCGTGCAAACCGAGACGCCGGTGATCGAAGTCAGCCATGTGTCGACGCGGTTCGGTCAGGCGGTCGTGCATGAAGACGTGAGTCTGATGGTCGTGCGCGGGGAGATCTTTGCCATCGCCGGCGGCAACGGCTCCGGAAAGTCCACCTTGCTGCGTGAAATCGTCGGTTTGCTCACCCCGACCTCGGGGGAAATCCGTCTCTTCGGCAGGGACAGCCGCGAACTCCAGGGTTCGGACGGGCGGCCCTTGCATCGTCGATTCGGGGTGATGTTCCAAGGTGGTGCGCTGTTCAGCTCCATGACATTGGCAGAAAATGTGGCGGTGCCCCTGCGCGAGCATACGCATCTGAGCGCCCGAATCATCCGGGACATCGTGGCGCTCAAAATTGCCTTGGTCGGATTGCCGCCGGACAGTGCGGTCAAATTTCCGAGCGAACTCAGCGGCGGCATGCGGCGGCGCGCGGCGCTTGCCCGTGCCATCGTCATGGATCCGGAGCTGTTGTTTCTCGACGAACCGACGGCGGGCCTGGATCCGATCATCGCGGACGGCTTCGATCAACTGCTGGTGCACTTGAAGCGGCTGCTGGGGTTTACGGTGGTGATGGTGACGCATGATTTGGATACGCTCTGGCGGTTGGCCGACCGGGTGGCCCTGTTAGGCAGTGGGCGTGTCGTGGGACTCGGCACGATGGAGGAACTCGCGCATTGCGAGGATCCCCTCGTCCATGAGTATTTTAACGGGCCGCGCGGGCGCGCGGCGCGGTTGCAATATGCCGGAACGGTGATGCACCAGGACTGAGGAGTGACCCATGGAACCGAAGGTTAACTTTGCCGTCGTCGGGGCATTCCTCCTTGTGCTGGGGGCAACGGTGCTGGGTCTCATCTTCTGGCTCGGCAAGTCGGAGTACCGTGGGGAATACGATCGCTACTGGGTCTATACGAAGGAATCTGTCGCTGGTTTGAGCGTTGATTCGACCGTGAAATATCGCGGTGTGGATGTGGGTCGGGTGAAGGAGGTCGTGCTCGACCCTGATAATCCTGAAGAGGTGCGGGTGAGAGTGGCTCTCGTGCGGGGGACCCCGGTGAAGACGGATACCGAGGCCGTGCTGGTGACCCAGGGACTCACGGGATTGGTGACGCTCAATCTGACGGGAGGAAGCCGCGAGGCCCCCATGTTGAAGGCGAGCGCCGACCCACCCTATCCGGTGATCAAGAGCGCGCCCTCGCTGTTCGGGCGATTGGATAAAGTCCTGTCACAGGTCCTCTCGGAACAGGGTCTCGCAAATTTAGTCGTCAATCTGAATGGGCTCGCCCGGAATGCCTCATCGGTATTGGACGACGAGACCCGCATGATGCTCAAGCAAATGGTCAAAGACCTGTCGGAGGTGACGAGAGCGCTTGCGGCCAGCAGCGGGCAGGTTGATCGGGGAGTGCGAAGCGCGACGCAGGCGGCCGAGCAGTCGGCGCGGCTGACCGAGCACCTCGGGAAACAGCTGCCGCTGTTGCTGGAGCGCGTCACGAAAAGTGCGGCCGGGCTGGAGCAGATGAGCGCAGAGTTGGCGCGCACGAGCCGGTCTGTCGGTGAAGTCGTCGGAGCGAGCAAGCCGGACCTCGAGCGGTTCTCTCGCCAGACCCTGGCGGACACGGGGTTGCTCATTACCGAGTTGCGACAACTCACCGCGACGTTGAATCGTGTGGCGCAGCAAATCGAACGACAACCGAATGTGCTGGTCCTGGGCCGTTCCGCTCAACCGAAGGGTCCAGGGGAATAGAGGACACACTGTGGTGACCCGTGACGCGATGAGGTCGTTCAGCCTGGTACTCCTGTGCTATGCCGCAACAGCGTGCGCACTCTCCCGTTCAACGGACGGGCCGGTCCATACCTATGTGCTCGGGCCGGCGGAATCGGCCTGGGACGGCGGAACGCAGGCCATGCCGCCGGGAATCCACGGCGTGTTGGTCGTCGGGCTGCCGCAGGCGGAAGCAGGGTTTGAGCAACCGCGCATCGCCTACGTGCAGAGGCCCTACGAAGTGAACTATTACGCGACCAACCAATGGGCCGATACCCCGGCTCGCATGTTGGTGCCCCTGTTGATCCATTCACTCGAATCCACCGGGCTCTGGCGCGCGGTCGTGCCCATGCCGACAACGGTCCGTGGAGATTACCGGCTGGACACCTCCGGTCTGCTGCTGCAACAGGAATTTTTTCGACAGCCGAGCCGGACTCGTATTGTGCTGCGCGCGCAACTGATCGACATGAATGAACAACGCGTGATAGGCGCACGAAGTTTTGAAGCGCTCGAGCCGGCCCCAAGCGACGATGCCTACGGAGGGGTTCTCGCGGCGAATCGCGCGGCGGCACAGGTGCTTCACGCGGTGGAGGCCTGGATAAGCTCCTGCTTGAAGGGGAGCGGGAAGTCGAACTGCTGAACGCCGCGCTCGGGCCCGCTCTTCACGGGAGAACTCTCAGGGGACAGGTCCGGACCTATGCGCATGTCGTTCAAGACAGGGTTCAGTTTCGGCCTCACCTCCGGCGTGATTACGACCCTAGGTCTCATGGTGGGGCTGCACGCGGGCACGCAGTCGCGGCCTGTCGTCTTGGGAGGCATTCTGACGATTGCGGTGGCCGATGCGATGTCCGATGCCTTGGGCATCCACATCGCCGAGGAATCTCGAAACCATGGCAACACGAACGAGATTTGGGAGTCGACCTTCGCAACCTTCCTGGCCAAGTTCACGATCTCCGGAACATTCGCGCTGCCGGTTCTGGTCTTGCCCCTGGATGTGGCCATGCGGGTGAGCCTGCTCTGGGGTTTCGCGCTCCTGTCGGGATTGAGCTACCTCCTGGCCCGCGCGCAACAGGTTCCTGCCTGGAAAGTCATCGGCGAACATGTGGTGATCGGACTCTGCGTGGTGGCCATCACACATTACCTCGGTGCGTGGGTTCAGGTGACATTCGGTTGAGAGACGAGACCGTGCGGAACGGAGGCACGGCAAGGATGTAGCGATATCCTGAAACATGCCATTGCGATCAACGGCATGTTGTTCGATGCGCAACACATGCTGAGAGCACCTCTCCGCAATGCCTATCGGCTGAATGGTCAGGCCGGTTATGGAGTCTAACCGGATGGAACACGATCAGGACCAGGACACCATGCAGTCCGATTACGCGCATCTGCTGACCCTGTGGACTTCCGGCGTTCGGGACTACCACACGATGCTGTCAGACTACCTGACGGCCAATTCGATCTTCGTCGCCGTGATCGGCCTATTGGTGTCGCGAGAATCGCAGGCCCTTCCCTATACCATTGTCATTGTGTTGCTCAGCATGATCGGGATTCTCATGAGCGCGCAGATGGCCATCGTGCTCGGTCGGTTTTCCGGTCAGAATGCCCTATGGGAATGGCAGTTGCGCGGCATCGAAGTCCTGCCGGACTGGCGAAATCGGAAGCCCGTAAGCAGTCTCTTTCGGCTGCGCGAACGTCGTGAAGTAATTGTGGACGAGAGCAATGACCCGCCTGTCTTCGTGCCCCCCTGGGCGTTCCGACGACATCGTCAGTGGTGGGCGCATCGCGCGATCAGCTTTCCCTGGTTCTTCGGCACGGTCTATGGCCTCTTTCTGCTGTGGGGGCTGAGCCAGCTGGTGTGGCCGAGTTCGCGCTCATTTGGGTAGCATGCCCGTCGGGGTGAAGGCCGGTGCAGGATCGCGGCGGGGCCGTCATCGCCACGGGGCCCGTGGCAATGGGCATCGGCCGCCGGTGGTTTTTGTAAGGCGGGCGTCGGCCGAACCAGTCATCCGCAGTCACTGGCACGACCACGAAGCCGATGACCGTCAGTGTTACCCAGGACACCGGTAGCGTGTGATGGAGAAACGGCATCCATCACAGAGGTGGCACCCCGTTGTCTGCCACCGCTTCAGTACGGCTCGCCTTCTCGATACCACGCGAAAATGAAACAGGGATGAAGTCTCCATGAAGATGCCTTCATGGAGAGGGAAAAGGCGGCCCGTCCTTGGTATGATCGCGCTATCGGTCCGGACGACAGAGCGAGCGAGTCCTACGGCGAGGGCCATTGTGTCGGCGCGGTCCGCTGCCCGCGAAGCGAGGAGCACCATGCGTATTCTAGTCATCGAAGACGACGCTGATCTGGCCCAGTTTCTCCGCAAGGGGCTGGAGGAGGAGCAGCATACGGTTGAGACGGCGGGCGACGGCGAGACGGGACTGATCCTGGCCACGGATGAAAGTTATGACCTGTTGATCGTGGACGTGATGCTGCCCAAACTGGACGGATTGACCCTCTGTCGGCATCTGCGAGCCAAGGGGAATCGGACGCCCATTCTCCTTCTGACCGCCCGGGATGCCATAGAGGACAAGGTGGAGGGGCTGGATACCGGCGCGGACGACTATTTAACGAAACCGTTCGCGTTCACGGAATTGGTGGCGCGGGCCAGGGCCCTGCTCAGGCGAGGGGGGCCGCATGTCGGCAACCGCCTGAAGGCGAAGGATCTTGAGATGGATCCGGCGTCGCGCCGGGTGTGGCGTGGCGGAAAGGAAATCGTTCTGACCAGCAAGGAGTTCGCGCTCTTAGAGTATCTGTTGAGGAACCGTGACATCGTCCTGACCAGGACGGCGATTCTGGAACGGGTGTGGGGCCTCAACTACGATCCGATGACGAATGTCGTGGATGTGTACATTCGCTCGTTGCGGGTCAAGATCGATCGGGATTTCGGTTCGCCGTTGATCGCCACCGTCCGTGGCGTGGGATATAAGCTGGAGACAGGCGAGTGAGCAGCTTCCGCACACAGTTCCGCCTCTACACGGTGGCGCTCATCGCCCTGTTGCTCGTCCTGTTCAATATGCTCGTCTATACCGGATTCCACAGTCTGTTGCAGCAATACGTAGACGGCCGGCTGCTCGGGTTTGCGGACACGTTGGCGGAACTGATTGAACAACGGCCGGAGTTGCTGAAACGGCCGGACCACGAGATCGTCGTCCCGCGAGGCATGCAGGTGGCCGACGAGCGGATGAAGGAATTACGGGAGGTGTCGCATTCGGTCCATATTCTGGCGCTTGACGGGAGGGTCGTGTGGAAAGGCAGCGCGGTGGTGCCGAGGCCGGCGGTGGAGGGGGCCGTGCTGGCACGGGGCAAACAGGGAGAGGTGGTCTATGAGACGATCGAGACGGCTTCCGGGGCGCCGGTTCGTCAGGTCTTCGTTCCGATCCGGCAGCAGGACGAGGTGCGCTATCTGCTCCAAGCCGAAGAGTCACTCGTATTTTTCAGGAGAACGCATCGAAGTCTCATGGGGCTGCTCATGCTGGGGTCCGTGGCCGTCCTCGCCGCCTCCTGGTCCGGCAGCGGATGGCTGGTCCGCAAGGTGCTCGATCCGGTCGGCGCCTTGAGCCGCACCGCCGAGAGTATCTCCGAATCCGCCCTGCGATCACGGGTCAACCTGAATGCGCCGTTCGAAGAATTCGAACGGTTGGCTCTGGCGTTCAACGGGATGCTCGACCGCTTGCAGAAAGCGTCCGAGAGCCAACGCCGATTCACGGACCATGCCGCACATGAGATGAAGACGCCGTTGACGGTGATGCAAGGGAATCTGGAGGTGGCCTTGCAGCGTGCACGATCGGCCGATGAATATCGGGAGGCGCTCGTTTCCAACCTTGAGCAGGTGCAACGCCTCATCGTGTTGACGAGATCGCTTCTGACCCTTGCCCGTTTTGCCGGCGAGCGGCCGCCGGTGGAGTTGGTTCCCCTCCCCCTCGAGCCGTTGTTGCGAGAACTGATCGACGACCTGGCGCCGGTGGCAGAGGACCGGCGGCTTCGGCTTGTGCTGGAGCACGAGCCGGTTCGTCCGGTGCTCGGCGATGCGGAGCGCTTGAATCAGGTGTTCATCAACCTGCTGGACAATGCCATGCGGTATACCGATCCCGGCGGCACCATCATGGTACGCCTGAGCGGTTCGCACGATGAGGTGCGCGTCGCCGTTCGGGACACGGGCCAAGGGATCGCCGAGGAGCACCTTCCGCTTCTATTCGAGCGTTTCTACCGGACCGATCCGGCCCGCGCGAGGGATTCGGGCGGCCACGGTCTTGGCCTTCCCATCGTGAAGGAAATTGCCGAGGCTCACCATGGCTCCATCTCAGTGGAGAGTGAAGTCGGCAAGGGGTCGGTCTTCACTCTGACGCTACCTGCTGCGCGGGACTGACGGTTGCCGGCGTCTGTGCCGATTCGTTCCGCTTACGGTGTCGGTCGCCCTACCTGCATCCAGCCTGCTCTCATATGAGAAAGTTTTCATGTCCGATTCATCGCCGATTCATGTTGCGCGGCTACAGTGTCATTGTGGCGGGGCGAGGTGATAGGAATCCTCTCTCGGACCGATCTTGAATAGTGAACGAGATGAACAAACTGAAACCCATCGCGCCGGTCACCCTGCTCATGTTGTTGGCCATTGCCGTGATGGGGGTCATGGTCTTCTGGGGTCTATCCCTGCTGGATCTCTCCGAGTAAGGGGCTTTCTTCGTCCGCCGTTCGTCTCTCGTCCGCAGTGAAGAGCTTCTGATGGATCACTCATCGCGTGGTCCGAAATCGCGAATGGGCGTGTTGCGACCAGCTCTACGTCAGAGGCCTCCTGCTCTTCCCCAACGAGGTACGCTTCGCGAATTACACGTCACGGACACTCGGCGGGATGACATTGTTGGTGTGGGGCGCGGTTCTGTGGTTCGCCACCACAACCCTGTCCCTTCGACGGAAGGAGGTCTTCATGCGACAGTTGTCGGACCCGGGGGGACGACGTTGGTCGATCGTGCTGGCGGGAGGGGAAGGCGTCCGCATGCAACCGGCGATCAGACGCTGGCTCGGCCGGACGATCCCCAAACAATATTGCCGATTCATCGGGACGAGGTCCATGTTCCAGCACACGCTCGACCGCATGATGCGAGTCACGAATCCTGCGCGCACGGTCGTGGTGGTTGGGCGTGGACACCATGAGGCCTGGGGGCAGATCGGTGAGCGAGACCCAGGAATGGTGCTGGTGCAGCCACGCAATGCGGACACGGCGCCCGGGATTTTTCTCCCGCTGACCTACATCCGAGCGCGTGATCCTGAAGGCACGGTCGTGATCTCTCCCTCGGCTCATGTTGTGTTTCCTGAGGAGCGATTTCTCGGGGAAGTGTTGTATGCCGTCCGGGCGGCGGAGAAATTGACCACCAAGGTGGTGTTGCTTGCGGTCCGCCCTGAAGGTCCGGAATCAGACTATGGGTGGATCAGGCCGGATCAGGAACTGGCCTGTTTCGGCACTCGCTCGGTTCGGGCCGTCAAAATATTCTTAGAGAATCCGGAGCCGGCGTTGGCGCAGTTGGCCTATGCCTCAGGAGCCTTGTGGAATACCAGTCTGATGACCGGGAAAGTGGACACGCTCTGGAACCTTGGTCGACGGATGCTGCCGACGATGATGGACGACTTCGAACGACTCAGCCAGGTGATCGATACACCGAAAGAGCCGGAAGTGCTGCGGGCGATTTATGAGCGTATGCCGAACCTGAATTTTTCACGTGACCTCCTGGCGCGCGTGTCAGGCGAGACTGCGGTGATGGAGATGAAGGGTGTAGGGTGGAGCGACTGTGGGAGTCCTGCGCGGGTCATGGAGACCCTCACGCGTCTGGGCAGAGTGCCCAGGCCGCTGGTCGAACATCTGAGGGCCGCGGCAGCCGAAGAGGGCGCCCCACGGCAGGCAGGCGCGCTGGTAGTGCGAGATGAAGAGGGTGAAGCGCGGGTGATGTAGATCGGCATCGCCCGGACCGATGCCCCGTCAGCACCTGAACCGATGACGTTGCAGCGGGGTGTATCGCCTCACCGTGCAGGGCGCCTCTGCGGCAAATGGCAACAGTCGCTCGGTGAAGGGCGGTTCCTGTGCTGAGCGAAGGCCGGAGAATGTTTGCGAGTCTCGCAGTCGTGAGGAGATGAGAGACTGGCATTCGTCTTGCTCGTTCGATCCGGTATCAGTTGATCACTGCGAGCATCTTGGAACATCGACACCCACAATGATCGCCGGCTCGACGTGGTGGCTCTCGATCGATCGAAAGCCCGGCCGCACGCACGGGATCAGCCGTCCAATTGTCCTACAGGAGCGCGTTATGAATACTCCATTGGCGACCAGGATCCTGTTCGCGACCGATTTTTCGGATGATGCCGCCCGTGCGCAAGAGTATGCCATGTATCTGGCCACCGCGTGGGATGCCAAGGTGGATGTGCTGCACGTCATCGAGGCGCCTCACTGGTTGAATGCCGATGTCGCGACTATCGCCGTCGTGGAGCAGGCGCGAGTAACCGGTATGCAGCGGTTGGAGCAAGTGTATGACCAGATGGTACGCAGCGGCATCTCGGCCACGATTCGGCTGGCAATGGGGAATCCGACGGAGCAGGTCGGCCTCGCGGCGAGGAACAATGCAGCGGATCTGGTGGTGATGGGTCTGCAGGGGCGCACGAATTTGCTGTACGGGTTGATCGGCAGCACGGTGGAACGGGTGATCAGGGACGGGCCCTGTCCGATTCTCGCCGTATCGGGGGTTCGAGACGAGGTGGGAAAGCCGAAAGATGCACATCCCCATGTTCCGCTCCGGAATATTCTGACGCCTGTTGATTTTTCAAGCCCGTCGCTGGATGCGACTGAATATGCCATTCAGTTGGCGCATGGTCTTGGGGCCAAGCTGACACTTCTGCACGTGTTGGAGCCTCTCTGCTATGACGTGGATTGCGGCTTCGGCCTGATCGAGCACGAATCACGCAAACGAGACCATTGGAACCGGCAACTGACGGAACTCAGGGATCTCGTGACCTCATTCGGGCTGCCGGCAGATTTTGAGATTTCCGGTGGGGTGCCTTCCGATAGCATCTTGGCCTCCGCGTTACGGCATCGGTCCGATCTGATTGTGATGGGGACGCATGGTCGCCGCGGTGTCTCCGAACGACGATTCGGAAGCGTTGCGGAGGCGGTATTGCGGCGGGCGACCTGTCCGGTCTTGACGGTAAAGACACCGAAATTCGCGCCGGGCCATCGTCGGGTGGTGCCGCAGACGATGGGAGCCATGGAAATCACAGGAGCAGAGCAATGACCACTCGCGACATTTATATCACCGAATTCGATTTGAATCGTCTCAGGGATGTCCTGAAGGCACGCGTCAACACCAACGCATGGGACCGGGATCATCTGGATAGTGTGGAGAATGAGCTCGATCGCGCCCATGTCGTGGGCCCATCAGCAATTCCCCCTGATGTGGTTACGATGAATTCCCAAGTCCGGATCGAGGACATGGATACCGGCATGGAGAATGTCTACACATTGGTGTTTCCTTCTGATGCCAGTATTCCCGAGAAGAAAATCTCGATTCTCGCGCCGATCGGGACCGCCCTGTTGGGTTCTCGGGCGGGCGGGACAGTGGATTGGCCCGTTCCGGCCGGAATGCGAACCGTGCGAATCAAGGAAGTCCTGTACCAACCTGAAGCGTCAGGCGATTACCATCTCTAGCAGGACTGAACGTCCGTCGCCGGCGTTCTCGCATCATTCAGACCCTCAGCGTACCGCTATGGGAAAAGAGCCTGTCTAGGCAGGCGTGAGGCGGGCGGGTGAGAAGATCGCCGTTTTGAGCATCCTGCGGGAAAGTTGTTCTATTGTGATGCATGTGCGGGCCGTTGAATTGATCGTGCACCATCAAAGTTTTTCTGCAACTCGGCAGGACAGGCTACGATGAAGGCATCCGAATTGCTCATTCGCTGTTTAGAGAATGAAGGCGTGAGGTATGTATTTGGCGTGCCGGGTGAAGAGAACCTCGATGTGATGGACTCGCTGCTCGACTCGTCCATCAGCTTCGTGGTGACGAGGCACGAGCAGGGCGCCGCCTTTATGGCCGATGTACAGGGACGACTCACGGGTAAAGCCGGTGTCTGCCTCTCCACCTTGGGTCCCGGTGCCACGAATCTGCTCACCGGTGTGGCGGATGCGTATCTCGATCGCGCACCCCTCGTGGCGCTGACGGCACAGGTGTCACTCGATCGCGTGCACAAGGAGTCGCATCAATCGATCGACGTTCGATCGATGTTTCGGTCCGTCACGAAATGGAATGCGGAGATCTTTAGGCCGCACATCATTCCGGAAGCCGTGCGGAAGGCGTTTAAAGTGGCGGAGACTGAAAAGCCCGGCGCCACGCACCTGGAATTGCCGGAAGACGTGGCCGCTCAAGATTTGACGGATATCGACCTGGTGGATCCCTTGCTGGTGCAACATCCGGTGCTTCCGGAACCGGTGCCGGTTCAGGTCACACGTGCGGTCGATATCATCGGGAAGTCCACACGACCGGTGTTACTGGCCGGAAACGGAATTGTGCGCGGGGCGGCGACAGAAGCGGTGCGGCGGTTTGCGCGGCGATTCGGTGTTCCGGTTATCCATACCTTCATGGCCAAGGGCGTGATGCCGGACTCCGACCCCTTGTCTCTCTACACCATCGGTCTGCAGATGCAGGACTATGCGGCGCGGGTGCTCGTCGAAAGCGACCTCGTGATCGCGGTGGGTTATGATCCGGTTGAATATGCTCCCTGTTTTTGGAATCCCGATCGCCATAAACCGATCGTTCATGTCGACGTGGCTCCGGCCGAAGTGGATGCGCATTATGTCGTCGGGGTCGGAGTGGTCGGAAACATCGCGCTCTCGGTCGACTTAATCGGACAATCTCTGCGTTCGTTCCCTGGCGAATGGGGTCGGCACTGCCGCCAGACGATCCAGGATGGGTTCGACGAAGAGCATGCGGCATCCCGGATTTGGCCCATGAGACCGCAGCACATCGTGAGTGAACTGCGCGCGGCGCTCAAGCCGGACGCTCTGGTGATATGTGATGTGGGCGCCCACAAGCTGTGGATGGCGAGGATGTTTGCCTGCGAGCAGCCGAACACCTGCATCATTTCGAATGGCTTTGCCTCGATGGGTATCGGGCTGCCGGGCGCCGTCGCGGCGCAACTTCTCTATCCTGACCGTCAAGTGATGGCCGTGACGGGTGACGCTGGATTCCTGATGAACTCTCAAGAACTCGAAACGGCGGTGCGGCTTGGCCTGCCGATTGTCATCCTCATCTGGCGCGACGATGGGTATGGGGTGATTCGCTGGAAGCAGCAGGTTCGTTTCCACCGGACTTCCGGCGTCGAATTCAATAATCCCGATTTCGTCGCGTATGCCAAAAGCTTTGGAGCTGCGGGATTTCGAGTGGAAGGGCCATCCGAACTGGGAGCGATCATGAAGGTCGCCCTGACGTGCGGCCGCCCGGCGGTCATCGATTGTCCCGTCGATTATTCCGAGAATCTGCGTCTGTCGGATCGGTTGCGGAAACAATATCACGAGTGAAACGGGAGGAAGCGATGGACGTTCGCAGTAAGGTCTATACCTATCGTACAGCGGTGAAATGGACGGAACAGAAAAAAGGGGTCATCACCTGCGACGGGAAACCGGAGATCCAGGTCGCGACACCTCCGGAGTTCAAAGGGCATGACGGAATCTGGTCGCCGGAGGATCTGTACGTCGCGGCAGCCAATGCCTGTGTCATGACGACATTCCTGGCTGTGGCGGAACGGGCGGGATTGACCTTTACGGCTTATCAATGCGAGGCGGAGGGACGTCTCGAACTCGTGGACGGGAAATTCCAGGTCACCACGATCACAGTACGGCCGCACATCACGCTTCAGTCAGGCACTGATGCGGCGAAGGCCAAAGAACTGATCGAAAAGGCCGAAGCCAATTGCCTGATCTCCAATTCGATGAAAACCCGCATGATACTCGAGCCGACCATCACTCAGTAGGGCCGCCTCAGACCCCTCATCCTCCGCGATGGTCACCGTCCCTGAATCGTGAGTCCCGCGCTGTTTCCATAGGCGGCTCCCTCGGCGTCACCAGACTTCCGAGGGCAGTCGGTGGAACTCCGCCACAACGGGAAAGACGAGTGCCGCGAAGTCCCAGTATCGCATGCGGATCGCTTCGGAATGGGTGCCGGCTTGAAATGTAATTTCCTCATCCTCGGTCAGTGACTGATCCACGTAGACGTCGAGCCCATAGAGGTTCCCGAAAGGCGGCATCGCGCCGACCTCGCAGTCCGGGAACAGTGCTTTGATCTCGTCCTCAGTGGCGAGCCGTATATGGTGGGCCGTGAAGACATCGCGGAGACGGTGGAGGTCCACGTTCCAGCTGGCCGGCAGCACCGTCATCACAAAGCGGTGATCTGCCTTCACCACTACGACTTTGGCGATTTCATTCATCGGCGTGTGGAGCGTTTGGGCGATGAACACCGCGCGAAAGGCTGCCGGATGCGGCAAGACCTCATAATGAACGTGTTCGCGATCGAGGTACTCTTTGAGTGTGTGTGAGATGGACATCGCCGCACCTCCTTCGTGGGAGATCGCTGTGTAGAAATTCCAAGTAGTGAGTTTGAAATCACTCCGGAGGAATAGGCCATTCCCTTGGATCAGCACTCAAGACTCACGACTTGCCTCGGGTGTGGGGATTATAAACCCTCTTTCGGAAGACTGCGACTCTAAGGAACGACCGGCGCGGCTTTTAGCCTCTTGACAGGTGGCGGAGGCAGAAACCTGGCCGATGGCGAGCTTCGACCGGCTGCGAACAGTGTGGCGTCTTGCGTCAATGCCCCGCACGGCACTGGGGCTATTCTCTCCATTTCTCTCTCCGTGGGCCTGTTCCCTTCGTATTCGACCCTGGTGTTCTGAGAAGATTTGCCTGACGGGCTGGAAGATCGTATTGGCACAAAGATCGCAATAGCTCAGGAGCGTGAACCTACGCCAAGTTGGTATCATTGACGCAATGATAATGAAAGAGAGGGTGAAGGTGAGCAGCAGGAATAGGTTTCCGTTCCTTCTGTCCCTACTCCTCCTCTCCACGTTGTCAGGCGGCTGGTCTGCCGCGAGAGCCGACGAGGTCAAGGGGAAATCTTTGTATGCCAATCTCTGCGTTCGGTGCCATGGTGTCGATGGGAGAGGTCAAGGGGTGATGAAATTCAATCCGCCGGTTGCTGACCTTACCGCTCCTGCCGTGCAAGGTAAATTGGATGCGACCCTGATGAGGGAGATTCACGATGGCCGGAAGAATACCGCCATGGGCGCGTGGAAATTTCTTCTCTCAGATGAAGAGATCCGCGATGTGACGGGCTACCTGCGGACTCTCGGCAGTGGGTCACGCGTCCCCACTCCCTAAGCGAACGGAGCGAATCGTACAATGAATTGGCGCATACTCGGTTTAGGAGCCTTGGTGCTCTGGGTCATTACAGTGGTGATGATCGTCGCGTTGTTTGTGCAAGGCCACACCAGACCGGGTGCCGATGGGCGGACGGAAATCATTTTGGCGCCGGCGGAACGCGATCTGGTCTTGGCGGAGATGCGACAATTGCTAAAGGCCGTCCATGGAGTGGTGACAGTCCTGGGCAGTTCGGATCAAAACCTCAGCGCGGCGGAAGGCGCGGCGCGCGCGGCAGGGATGTCGATGGCCGCGGACGTGAATCCCGCCGTCATGGTGAAACTTCCCCTGGCCTTTAAGCAAATGGGCATGTCGATTCACAAGGATATGGATCATTTGGCGGACGGTATTGCCCAGGGTGAGTCCTCGATTCAAATTCTAAATCGCCTATCGAGCATGACGGCGCGGTGCACCACCTGCCACGATATGTACCGCTTTGCGACAACGCCGTAGCGGTCGATCATCAACGCATGCGGAGTGAATCCTTTTTGATGATGCTGACTCCTACGGGATGAGAGGTGATTTGAGAGAGGAAAACAATGAGGACGATCATCGCTTGTAGCTGAAGGCTCAATGAAGGAGGTCGTATCATGGCATGCAACGTGGGTGGGATTGAACGGCCGGTTCGAATCGTGCTCGGGATTCTTTTGATTGGTATCGGTGCCTTTGCTGGTCTTCCGCCGGTCGGCACAGGAATTATGCTGGCGGTAGGAACCATTGCGCTGGTCACCGGCGTGATCGGGTTTTGCCCGGCGTGGAGCCTGTTCGGAATCAATACGTGCGCGACAGGGCCTGGAGGCAAACGGTAAGGCCGGCGTCAGCCGCAAAGCGAAGGTGCAGTGGTATGTATTGAGCAAAGGATTGCTGCTCAATGATTCACCGAAAGGAGCCCTTGCAATGGGCTCGTGGAGAAAGGGAGGCGTGTATGTCGACGATGACGATGCCGGGAGTTCCAGTGGGCGGATTCAAAACAGTGGGACAGATTGTGGCGACCAACGAGATGGTCTTTCAAGCGGGACAGAACGGGTTGGCGATTGCGGTGGAGCTGTTATCCTCGCATACGTCGGGTGCGCCGGTCGTGGACAGTAAAAATGAGCTCATTGGTTTTATCAGCGAGTTTGATGTGCTCAAGGTGCTTCGGGCCAACAAGGAATTGAGTCAGATGACGGCCGAGCAGATCATGGTGAAGGATCGCATCGCGGTGACAGAAGACACCACGATTGATGAGGCGGTGAAGCTGATGGAGGAGAAGCGTCTTTTGAATCTTCCGGTGAAACGCGAGGGGGGCGTGGCCTACTCGATTACTCGGCATGACTTGTTGCGAGCCTGGATCGGTCTCGGGCTGGATATTGAAAGCGGGACGCCATAGGGTCAGTGGTCGTTAGGTAGGTGGCACACCGGTCGGCGCGGGAGTCTCGAGATTGTTTGGACTCTCGCGCCGAAGGATGTGTCGGCTGTTTCTATACTTCGGGTCGCGTCGCGTGTCTGTCCGATACCCATGAGCCATCACAAATTATCTGATCACCAACCGGAGGGCGGGTTCTCGACTCCGGTCGGGTCACGGCGAACATTTTTTCAATGGATGACTCTGGCGGCGGCCGGTGTCGTAGGAATGGGGTTGGCTATTCCGCTGCTCGGCTCGCTGATCTCTCCGGCTTTCACGCGGCGGCGGCTCGCATGGGTGGATGTCGGTGCCATCGATGAGTTGCCGGCCGGCCGGCCCACTCAATTGGACCATGTGACGACCACCCGCGACGGCTGGATGGAAGCCAAGTCGCGCAAGGCCGTCTGGGCGGTGAAAGACCCGCAAGGCGAGGTCACGGTGTTTTCTCCGATCTGCACGCATCTGGGATGCGGGTACCGCTGGGACGATGCGGCGAACAAGTTTCTGTGCCCCTGTCATGGCAGCTCGTTCGGTATCAACGGCCAGGTACTGGGAGGCCCGGCTCCGCGTCCGCTCGATCGGCTGCCGGCCAAGGTGGAGTCGGGCCGACTGCTGGTCATGTACAAGGATTTCAAGTCGGGGTTGGCAGAAAGCATCGAGTTGTGAGCGTCGAATGGCACAGCCTGAACATCTCACTCACCGCTACACCCACCGCCTCGACAGTTAGGAGATCATGGCTTCTCGCCTTTACGATTGGCTCGACAGCCGTCTGAATCTGAAACCGGTTCAGCGCACGCTGCTCGATGAGCCGATTCCGGGCGGAGCCAGTTGGATCTACGTCTTCGGCTCCGTGACCCTGTTCCTGTTTGTCCTCCAAGCCGCCACGGGCATGTTCCTCGCGATCTACTATGCCCCGACGCCCGATCACGCGTACGACAGCATCCGGTTCATCGAGACCGAGATCACCTTCGGGTGGCTCGTGCGAGGCCTCCACCATTGGGGCGCCTCGGCGATGGTCGTGGCCATCGGCCTCCATATGCTGCAGACGTTTCTATACGGTGCGTATAAGTCCCCGCGCGAAGCCATGTGGATGGTGGGGGTGGTGCTGTTTCTCCTTGTCATGACCTTCGCGTTTACGGGCTATTTGCTGCCGTGGGATCAAACCGCCTATTGGGCGACGCAGATCGGGATCAACATGGTGGGCACGATCCCGCTTGTCGGAGATTTCTTTTCACGCGTCCTTCGTGGAGGCGAAGTCCTGGGGGCGCTGACGCTCTCTCGTTTTTTTGCGATTCATGTGTTGTTCCTGCCGGCGATTATTATCGGTGGGATCGCCCTGCATCTTTTCGTGCTGCGGCGGGTGGGACCGGCCGGACCGTGGGCCGACGATCGGGCATCGCTAAGCAGCGAGACCTTCGCGCCTCGGCAGGTCTACATGGATGCGGTGGTGATTGCCGCGGTGTTCCTCCTGGTCGCCATGCTGGCGTTCAGTATTCCCCTGCCCTTGACGGACAAGGCCGATCCCTCCGACACCAGTTTCGTGCCGGTGCCCGAATGGTATTTTCTGTTCTACTACGAACTGCTCAAGTATGTGCATGGACCGCTCGAACCGTTGGCGACCTGGGTCCTGCCGTTGTGCGTGATCCTGATCATGCTGTTCTGGCCCTTCATCGATCGCAACCCGATACGGAACCCCATTCGGCGGCCGGTCGCGTTGGGCAGTGGCTTGCTGTTTTTGCTCGTCGTGTTCGGCCTGTTGGGGATTTCGATCAAGCAACTCTATGCCGTACCGAGGGCTGATCCTGCCGTGGCGCGGGGCAAGGCGGCCTATGCCCAGTTTGGCTGTGTCGGTTGCCATCGCATTCATGGCGAAGGCGGGGCGGTCGGGCCGGATCTTTCGACCATCGGAGACACGAGGCCCGATCGAGCCTGGCATCTTAAACATTTCCGTGATCCTCAATCGGTGACGCCGGGATCGTTTATGCCGAAATTCCCTCTTACCGATCAGCAACTCAATGACCTGACGACCTACATGCTGAGTTTGAAACGTGCGTCCTAAGGAGGCCGACAGGAGAATGTTTGCCATCATCGGCACCGGGCCACTGGCTGGTTTGTGGTGGGAGGGCGTCATTACCCCGTGGGCCACGATTTTCAGCCGAAGACATTTACGCGATCCCGGCGTATATGATGACTTTCAAATAGCGCGAGGGAGAGGAGGACGCGATGGCCTGTGCAGATCGAAAGAAGACGGTCGTGCTGGGAGGGTTCCTCCTGATTGCCGCCGACATCCTGATCAGCGGAACCTGTGGGAGTGTTCAAGGCAAGGAGAGCCATGAGGTCGGCAAGAAGATTTATCTTGAAAGCTGCCAGAACTGCCATGGGCCGACCGGCAAAGGCGACAGCGACATGGCGGCCTATTTGACTCCCCCGCCGGCCAATCTCGTCGCCAAGTCGACTCAGGCCAAGACCGATGCGCAACTACGCAAGATTATCCTGGAGGGGCGACCCGGCACGGCCATGACCGGCTATGAGGGTGCCTTTGAAGAGGCTCAGTTGGCCGATTTGCTCGCGTATATACGGTCGCTGAAGCCGTAACGCTTGAGGAGGGGAGTGCTACAGGATTCCGATATCCGTAGTGGCCGAAGCGAACGAGCGATGACCGTCACGTGTTTGGTTCGAGTACGCCAGCTCCTCTGCTCCAGAGAGGGAGGAGTCCAGGAGACCGGGAGACAGCATGGTGGCCCAGTCTGTGGGCCCGATGAGACCCTATTCGAAGGGAGGGTGTTATGTCGTCCAGGAAATGGTTTGTAGGAGGATTGAGCGTTGCGCTGTGCGTCATCGTCGGCTGGGGAACCGGCTTTGCGGGTAAGGAATCGGCCGGTAGCGTGCCGCTGGAGACGGTTGTGGATTATATCCATGCCGTGCTGGAATCTGACCGGACGTTTTATACCGTCCATGTCGTGGAGCGGATGCAGCGGCGGGGTGTGATTGAATCGTCGGAGAAGTGGCGCGAGATCAGCGCACTCCCGCTTCCGGCCCAATTCGTCGAGGAGTCGTCGCGTCTGGCGTCGATGACGGGGGTCGAAGTGAAATATCGGTTGATCAGCGCGAATCCCATCAGCAAGCTCAACGCGCCTGCAACCGAATTCGAACGCAAGGCGCTTGAGGCGGTCATGGCACATCCCGAGCAACCGTACAAGGGATCAGTGACGGAGGGGGGAGCGCGATATTTCCAGGCCGTGTACGCGGATCTGGCGGTGTCGCCTGTGTGCGTGACCTGCCATAACGCCGACCCGCGCAGTTCGAAGCATGACTACAAACTTCGCGATGTGCTGGGTGGGGTCCTCATCTCGATTCCCGCGCCCGAGTGACAGCGGGTGTCGGCGTGTCAGGGAATCCTCGGGGACAGTGGCCATGTGAGACACGATCGAGCGCAGGCTCTCCGGCAAGATGCGGGAACGGTCCGCCGCCGGCCTGCTCGACCTCCGTGAATCGTGACGCGTATCTCGACGGGGACGGCCGCCGGGCCGTACCGAAAGCCGAACGACGGACGAAGAGGATGGCCTGTTTGCCCATCCTGTAGCCTATGGTATCGGCGACTCGATGCGTCCCGACAACAATTCGGACGATCACTGCGGTGGACAGAGGCGCCATCGCCGGTTCAAGGAGGGAGCTATGACGAAGTCAGGACACCCCGACGGGCCAAACGAATCGCTTGCCCAAGCTGAGGCTCGCGAGACGCCGACTGTGAATCGCCGACGCCTGCTCGCCGGCACTGTCGGTATGGTCGGTGCGCTGATGATGCGTTCGGTAGCGCGATCCGAAGAGGCGGTCATGCCGGTCGTCCCGGATGACCCTACGCGCGTGCCCGGCGCGGCGCCGACGGCCTACGGGCAACGTTCGCCGTTCGAGCGGGCTGTCCGTGTTCCCCGCTCGTGGTGGGCGTCGTTGACGCCCCTGCAAGACTCGCAGGGTATGCTCACGCCATCGGCGTTACATTTCGAACGACACCACAACGGGGTGCCCGTCATTCATCCGACACGGCATCGCCTCATGATTCATGGGTTGGTCGAACGGCCATGGAGCTTCACTCTGGACGACTTGAAACGCTTTCCTTCCGTCTCACGGCTCGCGTTTATCGAATGTTCCGGCAATTCCGCCATTGAATGGCGGGCGCCGACCGGAAAGACAGTGCAACAGACCCACGGCCTCACGAGTACCAGCGAGTGGACGGGCGTGGCCCTGAAGACCCTGCTCGGAGAGCTTGGGGTGAAACCCGAGGCGTCCTGGGTATTGGCCGAAGGCAGCGATGCGGCGGCGATGACACGGAGCCTTCCGCTGGCGCCGCTGATGGAGGAAACGCTCATCTGCTACGCACAAAACGGCGAACCGCTCCGTCCCGAGCAGGGCTACCCGCTACGTCTCCTTGTGCCGGGATGGGAGGGCAATACGTGCATCAAATGGTTGCGCCGACTCAAGCTCGGCACGGCGCCGTTCATGACCCGCGAGGAAACGTCGCAATATACGGATCTCATGCCCGACGGCACGGCGCGCCAATTTACGATGGTCATGGAGGCCAAATCCGTCATCACGTCACCGTCCGGCGGACAGCGCGTGCAGCCCGGATGGATCGAGATCAATGGATTGGCCTGGAGCGGCCGAGGCCGGATCGCGCAGGTGGAGGTGAGTACCGACGGGGGCGGGTCTTGGCAAGAGGCCGTCTTGCAGGACCCGGTCCTTCCAAAGTGCCATACACGATTCCGCGTACCCTGGAGATGGAATGGAACAGACGTGATTCTGCAGAGTCGATGTCGAGACGAAACCGGCTACCGGCAGCCCACCCGCGCGGAATTGGTGGCGGTACGTGGAGTGAACTCTATTTATCACTATAACGCAATTCAGAGCTGGCGCATCGCCGCAGACGGGCAGGTGACCAATGTTCACGCGTAACGTCATCGTGGCGGGGCTACTCGCCCTGCTGAGCGTGGGCGGCATGTGGAATAGTCAGGCGGCCGATCGGAGCGGCCGCACGGATGAGTATGGATTGGGCCAGGCCGCGACGGACCAAGATATGCGGAAGTGGAACATTGACGTCACCCCGACGGGAGAGGGATTGCCGCCGGGCAGCGGAACCGCCAAGCAGGGCGCAGCGGTTTTTGCCGCTCACTGTGCCTCCTGTCATGGACCGACTGGACAGGAAGGTCCGATGGATCGTTTAGTGGGGGGCATCGGCACATTGAGCAGCCCCAAGCCGGTGAAAACCATCGGCAGTTATTGGCCCTATGCCACGACTCTGTATGACTACGTGCATCGCGCCATGCCGTTCTCGGCGCCTCAAAGCCTCACCCAGGACGAGGTGTACTCGGTGGTGGCATGGTTGCTTCACCAGAACGGAATTATTGCCGAGGATGTGGTCATGGATGCCGGATCGCTTCCGAAGATTCAGATGCCGAATCGTCATGGGTTTGTGCCGGATCCCAGGCCCGACGTGCCGAAGAACTGACTCTGCCCGGATTGTCTATGATGTCATGATGGTAGGCAGGGCTCACGCCGTCCCGTGTGAGATGAATGCAGACGAATCCTTGGGTTCATGCTCCAGCGTATCCGAACCCCTCTGTTTCTCAGACGGACCCTCTGTCTCGCGCTCCTTGGCCGCATCGCGGCCATCGCTGCCGCGTGCTCATTGATCCGAAATGGGTGCGCGAATGGTTGATGCTCTTGCACATGAGCTGCCACAAGAAGTCGGCGACTTCGCCCTGCTCCTTGATAGCGGATTCAGCCGCTCGCGGGCCTTGTTGTGGAATCTGTTGTCCGGAGCCGCGACGATCCCGGGTGCGATACTTGCGTATATGACGCTTGGGAGCCTGCAGGGTATCATGGGACCGGTGCTTGGGCTTGCAGCAGCCAGCTTCATCTATATCGGGCTGGCGGATCTGGTGCCAGGGTTGCACCGACGCATTGGTCCTGATCCGGGCTTCGCGCAATTCTTGCTGATGCTGGCTGGGATCGGGACGATCCTGGGCCTGCAGTTGAGCTTCGGTTGATGTGATGACCAGGAGGATGGGCAGACCACCAGTTCGCGAGCGAGGGAGGACATGATGGCCAAGCACCTGACGACGGCAGTGGTGCTCCTGTGCATGGTGGCCGGTAACAGCTGGATCGCGGCGCAGGAGTTTCATGGGAATCCTGACGCGGGCGAAGCCCTCTACAAGACACATTGTCTCAGCTGCCACGGCCGACTGGGAGACGGGCAGGGACCTGATTCGAAGGATCTTGTCGTGCAGCCGAAAGATTTTCATACGCTTCAATCCCGAGGCCGGACCGATTTCGAGTTGCTCATCGCGATTTCAAACGGTGTCTTGTTCAGCCCGATGCACTCGTGGAGGGGCCGCCTGAAGGACGAGGAGATGATGGACGTGATCCGGTACATCCGGGCGTTGGCACCGCCGCGAGTGGTGTCCTGAGCATGAAGCGACGCATCCGCAGATACGTTGGTGGATCGTCCATGTGGGATAAAGGGCGACGAGGCCTGCTGAATTGCAGCCGACGCGCTGAATCCTTTTTATGAAATATGACACTAATGCTACATTGCCGACGACCGTTCGTTTCTTGTGCAGTGGAGTGTAGCGTAGTGCGGCAGCAAGCATCGCGAAGCTGTTGCGTTTGTCCCCAACAAGATCGGTGTGAAATCGGCCGCCGGCATCGGACTCGAGGGTTCTGAATGGCGCCATCGCACAGAGCATTCAGTTACGGGCCTAACGTCATGCGAAAGAGCCTGTGTGCAGTCATCGTAATGTTCGGTCTCTCCGGCGGCTGCGCCGGTCCGCAGGATTCACGAAGCGGCGGACAATCCGTCACCAGCCAAACGGAGTCCGGCGGGCTTGATGCCATCTTCACTCATCCTTCCTCCGATTCCATTCCCGAAGGCCGACGCGGCGAGCAGATCCGGTTGGGCTACCAGTTGGTCGTCCATACCCAAGAGTTCGCCTCGTCCTATGTGGGAAATAGGCTTACGTGCGCCAATTGTCATTTGGACGCAGGGCTCGATCCCAACTCAGCCTCCTATGTCGGGCTCTCGCGGGCCTATCCGGAATATCGTGCACGAACGGGGCTGGTGGTGACGTTGGCCGACCGCATCAATGAATGTGTCGAACGCAGCTTGAACGGCAAGCCGATCCCTCACGACAGCCATAAGCTCCAGGCGATCGTGGCCTATATCGAGTGGCTGTCGAAGGATGTTCCCTCAGGAAGTCGGATGGCCTGGAGGGGCATTCCCAGGCTTCAACCGACCAAATCGCCGGATGTTGTGAATGGAACGAAGGTGTTCACTGCCCGTTGTGCATTTTGTCACGGCGCCGACGGACTGGGCACAATGGCGGCGCCCCCGTTGTGGGGATCTGAGTCGTACAACATCGGCGCGGAGATGGCGCGCATTCCGGTGGCCGCCTCGTTCATCAAATCGAATATGCCGCGGACCAGGGGATGGGCCTTGTCGGATCAGGACGCCTACGACGTGGCGGCCTATATCAATTCCCAACCACGTCCGGACTTTCCCGGCAAGGGCCACGACTGGCCGAAGGGCGAAAAACCGGCGGATGTGCCCTACTGAACGCGTGAAGCGCATCTCTCCACACGGGCCTTGTACGGCACGAGGGCTGAAAGACGAGCGGAGGAGGTCGAGATGAAACTGAGCGTGGCGTACCAGGGAGGAACGCGGTATGACATCCTCAGTGATCGCCATCGGGTGGTGACGGATCAGCCGGAGGATGGGGGTGGCGTGGACGCAGGGATGACGCCCGTGGAGTTGTTTGTGGGTTCCGTCGCGAGCTGCGTAGGGTACTTTGTCGGCCAATTCTGCGCGCGTCACGATATCTCACGCGAAGGGCTGAAGGTGGAAGCGGAATGGACGATGGCGGAAGGCCCCCATCGGGTCGGGCAGATCCTGCTGGCGATTCGGCTCCCCCATCGGGTGACGGCTGAACTGAAGGAACGGCTGTTGAAGGTGGCGCATGGCTGTACGGTACACCAGTCGATCGTCGTCCCTGCGGACATCGTGATCGACTTGAACCCGCATACTCATGGCGCGACGGCTCCTGATCTGACGGAAGGAAAATCATGACGGTATCTCGGCGAGCATGGTTGAGGACGTTGCTGCAAGGAATCGGGGTCGGCCTCGTCGTGGGTCCAAGGTTTCCCACGGTCGATGCCGCATACGGGAGTGAGGGGAGCCTGGGCACCGGACCCCTGACCGTGCGTGTCACGCGGCCGTTCGACGCAGAAACGCCCGTGCGTGAATTTACCTCCTGGCTGACGCCCAACGAACGGTTTTTCGTTCGGAGTCACTTCGGCCCGCCCGCAGCCGAGACGGTGCAGTCCGATGCCTGGCGGCTGACGGTGAAGGGGTTGGTCAAAGAAGGGCTGAGTGTCAGCCTCAAGGACTTACAACAATTCGAAGCCGTTACGCTCACGGCCGTGCTGCAATGCAGCGGAAACGGACGCGCGCACCATCGCCCCAAAGTCCCCGGCGTGCAGTGGGAACGAGGGGCGGTCGGCAATGCGCAATGGACCGGCGTGCGGCTGCGTGATTTGCTGCAACGAGCCGGAGTGAAACCGCAGGGGCTGCACGTGCAATTTCAGGGCGCCGACCGTCCGGTTCTGGCGACGGTCCCCCTGTTCACGCGCAGCATTCCGCTCGCCAAGGCGCTCCATCCGGATACGTTGCTGGCATATGAGATGAACGGCCGACCGTTGCCTCTGTTGCATGGCGCGCCGCTACGGGTGATTACGCCCGGCTGGATGGCGGAATCCTGCATGAAGTGGTTGACCGAGATCACCGTGCGCGCGGACGAGACGCCCGGGTATTACATGCAGCAGGCCTATCGCATCCCTGAGACCGCTGTTCAACCGACTTCCGGCTTGCCGGGGAGCGCCATGGTCCCGGTCGAACAGATGCTCGTCAAGTCGCTCATTGCCGCACCGGCTGAGGGCGACACGGTGCGGAAGGGACCGGTCACGATTCAAGGTGTCGCTTGGGCCGGCGACGTAGCGGTCACGCAGGTCGAGGTGTCGTGCGACGACGGCCGTACGTGGGAACCGGCCCGGTTCGTCGGCGAAGAGCAGCCCTACGCGTGGCGGCAATGGCAATACATCTGGAACGCCAAATCCGTCGGACCCACAGCCATTCTTTGCCGCGCCACGGATGCGCGGGGTGAGCGACAGCCGGAAACGAGTCCCTGGAATCCTGGGGGGTTCCTCTGGAGCGGGTGGGATCGCCTGACTGTGACGGTGGCGGCATGAGCATGCGGCACAGGCCATCCAGCGTCGTTCTTGCGTCCCTCAAGCCCTTAACAGACATACCCCAACCATCTCGGACTCTCGGTCGCGGCGGCCTTGCCCGGCGAGCGTTATCACCATTCACCATTGTGTTGCTGGTGATCCTTGGTGCGGTCGCGATCACAGCCGCTCAGGAAGAGGAGCGTACTGCAGTTGAACCCGCCGTCGCTCGTAAAGCGGCCACGTTGATTCTCGCTCGTTGCGCCGTCTGTCATACCACCGACCTCATCTCCCAGCAACGGCTGCCGCGTGATCGGTGGACGGCGACGGTGGAGAAGATGGTGCATTGGGGTGCCGATCTTTCCAAGGATGAAGCGGCCCTGCTCGTGCAGTATCTGTCGGCGCGGAATCATCCCGGCGCTCCGGATCAGTTGCCCTCCATTGAGAATGAATTGGCCATGGCCCAACCTGCCCGAGAGCAGGGTGCGGCGACCGATGGTCCGCTCACCGGCGTGGCCGCGAAGGGAGCGGGGCTGTATGCGCACAATTGTCAGGCCTGCCATGGAGAAGGCGCAGCGGGTGGTGCCGGACCGAAACTTGCGCGTAATAGGATTCTCAAAAATGAAGGGGCGTTTTGGGAAACGGTGCTTCACGGGCGCGGGCCTATGCCGGCCTGGGGCGCAGTGCTCAGTCATCAGGAGATCGCCGATATTCATGCCTGGCTTGCCTCACGATAGGCAGCCGCCACGATGCGAGAGAAAGAAAGGGGTCCCTCATGGGTGGAAGACGGACGGTGATGATCGGATGTGCGTTGGCATTCGTGCTCGGGATGGTGTCGTTCCCGCGTTTGCTCTTGGGCAGCGATCAGGGGCGAGCCAAGGAGATGGTGCAGAATAATTGCGCCGGATGCCATCGATTGGAGGGGGCTCCCTTGTCTCGTCTAGAAAAGAAAGCGCCCGATTTGATCGGAGCCGGCAGTAAATTCAAGCATGAATGGCTGGTCGGCTGGCTGGCAGGCAAGGAACAACCGCTCTATGCGAAGAGCTATCGTTGGGACCAGGGACAAACGCCGCAACCCCACCCGGCCGTGTCCCAGGCCGACGCGGAATCGATCGCCAAGTATCTCGAAACCGACTTCACGGACCCCAAGGTGAAATCCGGCGCGATCGATATGACGACCTTCAGCAAACAAGAGGCGGCCTTCGGCGAGAAAATTTTTAAGGAACATGCCTGTATCGGCTGTCATCAAGTGCGTGAAGGCGACAACATCATCGGGGGCCCGCAAAGCACCTCGTTGGCGGAGGCAGGGAAACGGCTCAAAGCCGATTGGATTCATCGATTTAATTCAAACCCTCCGGACTATGTGCCGCACAGCGGAGAGTTCGTGGGCGATGTGAGCGAATTGGGCCTGCGGTATGTCACCGGATACATTGCGACCAGAGGATGGGATGACTTTCCCTATTATGAACCGTGGAAAAGCGAACCGTTCGGCCGGACCAGTCTGGACCGTGGCCTGGTGATTTACAAAGAGTACTGTGCCCAATGTCATGGCGCGACGGGTAAGGGCGATGGTCCGGCGGCGTCAGGGCTGAACCCGAAGCCGGCGATTCACGCCAACATTCCGTTCGAGAAGCTCCCGACGGACTATCTGTATAACGTCATTTATTACGGGGGGCGAGCCGTTGGAAAATCGCCTACCATGCCCTATTGGGGACTGACTATTGGGCAGCAGGGCGTGGCGGACGTGATGGCCTATCTGAAAGCGACCTTCAAGGGCGCGCCGGAATCCGCGCAGACGTCTCCGGGCGACGGCGGCGGACCGACAGGCGTCTGTCCGCAACCGAGGAAAACGGCCAAGGCACCGCAAGAATTTCTGACGAAGACCAATCCGCTGCCGAGTTCAGACGCGGCCATTCAGGCCGGCAAGACCCTGTTTCTACAAACCGCTCAGCCCGTGGCCTGCGCAATGTGTCACGGCGACAAGGGAAATGGCCAAGGTTTCATGGGCGCGGCGTTGGTTCCCCCGCCCAGGAATTTCACCTGCGGCAAGATGATGAAAGATATCCCGGACGGACAATTGTTCTGGATCATCAAGAACGGGTCGCCGGGAACCGGCATGATGTCGTTTGCCGGATTGCCGGACGAGCAGGTGTGGCAGTTGATCGCCTATGTGAGAAGCTTGGCAAAATAAACAGATGAGTCATGGCACGGATCTCGTGAGGCGTGGAGTTGCTTGCGAGATCCCTGTCACGAACGACGCTTCAGGGAGGATTCAATGGCGACATTTATGATTTCAGGCAGCCGCGGCACCGATGACCCTACGATGGCGACCTTGCCCTTCATGGCGGCGAAAACAGCGAAGGAACAGGGGCACGATGTGGTGGTCTGGTTGTGGAATGAGGCGGTGACGTCGGCGCGCAAAGGCTCCGCGGATCATGTCGTCGGCGTGAATTTGACGCCGCTGAAAGAACTGCTGGCCGCCGTGCAAGCCGCCAACATTCCGATTTGGGTCTGCGGGGCTTGTGCCGTCGCGCGGCAGATCGGGCAGGGCGATCTTGTGGCGGGGGCCGTGATCAAGGGGATGCCGGATTACATCAAGGCCGTGGCCGAACGCGACCGGAACGTGGCATTCTGATTGAGCAAGAAGGGAGCGAGTACTCGCATGGCAGCCGACGAAGCACCGAGTGGAAAAGCCAAGATCCGAAAGGATCGCGCAGGAGCAGAAGCGGTAGACCCGGTCGCGCAGACGAACGGGCAACTTGAGGCGGATGAGCTCGAGATCATCCCGACGGCAGTGCCGAAGGAGGGGGACGGCTACCAATCCGTTGCGACAGCCGACGGAGAACTGGCGGTTGGAGTGATCGGTCGGGCGGGTCGAACCCTGACCGAAGACGATCTCCGCCGAGTCAACACGCGCCGGGGTCTCCTGCAGTTGATCAAGAGCAGGAATATCGATCTGGAAGAGGTGCGGAAGACGTTGCTGTACGAGCAGGAATTGCGGCAGCTCCAAGTCGAGTTGGTCCGGCTTCAGCGCTGGGTTCAGGCCGACGGACAACGTATTGCCATTCTGGTCGAAGGACGGGACGCAGCCGGGAAGGGCGGAACGATCAGACGATTTACCGAGCATCTGAATCCTCGGTCCATGCGGGTGGTCGCATTGCCGAAGCCGACGGACGATGAACGAGGACAATGGTATTTCCAGCGGTATATCCGGCAATTGCCCAACAAGGGTGAAATCGTGTTCTTCGATCGGAGCTGGTACAACCGCGCGGTGGTCGAACCGGTGATGGGATTTTGCAGCAAGAAAGAACATCAGCGGTTCTTGCAACAGGTGACGGAATTCGAGCATATGCTGTACGAAGACGGCGTCACGATCATCAAGTTTTGGTTCTCGATTTCCAAAGAGGAGCAGGCCAGTCGATTTGAAGCGCGCCGGCAGAATCCGCTCAAGCAGTGGAAGCTCAGCCCGGTCGATGAGAAGGCGCAGGAGTTGTGGGACTCTTACACCCGATACAAAGAAGAAATGCTCAGTAAGACGCATACGACCTTCAGTCCCTGGATCATCGTCAAAGCGAACGACAAGCAAGCCGCGCGACTGGAAAGTTTGCGCCATGTGCTCAACCTCCTGCCTTACAAGGGGAAGGATGAGGCGCAGATCCGGCTGACGCCCGATCCAAACGTGATCACGCGCTTCCATCGCAAGATGGTGGAACTCGACTTCTGACACATGCGATCCGATCGAAGCCCGGCCGTCGCAATGGGCCGCAGAGGATGATGCCCACGTATGGAAGGAAGAAGGCGGGACGGCGATCCTTTGCGGCACCTATTGTTCGGGGGGGCTGTTCTTGGTGCCGTCCTCGCACTGGGAACAGCGGGCTATGTGCTGATCGAAGGGTGGTCGGCCTTCGACGCCCTTTACATGACAGTAACCACCGTCACGACGGTCGGATACAGAGAGGTAAATCCTCTGTCGCCGACCGGTCGAGGGTTTACCATTGCCCTGATCCTCATAGGGGTCGGAACGCTGTTTTATGTGCTGGGCAACCTGGCCCGTTTTGCGTTGGAAGGTGAGCTCCAGTATGTGTTCGGGAAGTACCGGTCGGGCGGCAAGGTGAAGACTCTCCGCGATCATTACATTGTCTGTGGCTATGGCCGGATGGGAAGGCACATCTGCAAAGAATTGGGCGCCAAGCCGGTCTCGGTCGTGGTTGTGGAGAAGAATCCGGAGGTCGTGGCGGCCGCGCAACGGGATGGTTTTATGGCCGTCGAAGGGGATGCGACGCAGGATCACGTCCTGGCGGAGGCCGGCATTGAGCGAGCGAAGGGCTTGGTCTCGGTCGTCAATACTGATGCGGAGAATGTGTACATCGTGCTGACGGCGCGCGGACTTCATAAAGACCTCTATATCGTCGCCCGGGCGGGGGAGGAGGGCTCCGAGCAAAAGTTGATGCGCGCCGGTGCCAACCGCGTGTCCTCTCCCCATCTGATCGGCGGGGTGCAGGTTGCGCAGGTGCTCCTTAGGCCGGCCGTGGTGGATTTTCTTGATCTGGCGACGAACAGCGAGCACTTGGAGTTGCAGATTGAAGAGATCACGATCGGGAAAGGATCGCAGTTCGATGGCAAGACGCCGTGCCAATGTGGGCTCGATCAGGACCGGGGGCTTATTGTGGTCGGCGTCAAGCGACGATCCGGCCATCTGGAGTTCAATCCCGGTCCCCAGGTCACGTTAGCGCAGGGAGATACCTTGATTGTCCTCGGACAGCCACAGAGCCTGAAGACGCTGGATGCTGCGCTTCAGGCGCGCATGGAAGCGCACGCCTCCCCCTGAGACTCAGTTCTAGCGCATCGGCGCGAGAGGGTTCCCCATCACACCTGCTAAGAGGAAGACCGGCATGAAGACAAGAAGGAGTGTGTTCGCGGTATGGATCGTCAGTCTTGCCGCATCCGTGGCGGCTGCCGAGCAACATATGATGCAGCCCAGGGTCCCCGCCGACAAGCTGGCCGACGCGCGCGCCCTCACGAGTCCGTTGCCGGACTCGCCTGAGATGATCGAAAAAGGCAAAGCCTTGTATAAGGGCAAGGGCACCTGTGTGAATTGTCACGGCTCAGAGGGGGCCGGCGATGGACCGGTGGCCGCGCAGCTCAATCCTTCTCCCCGCAACTTTCAGCATCACGGCTTCTGGCGCCATCGCACGGAAGGCGAAATTTTCTGGGTGATCAAAAACGGCTCGCCCGGAACCAGCATGGTCGGATTTGCGGGCCAGCTGACGGACGAAGAGATATGGGCCTTGATCCAGTATGAACGCACGTTTTCCGATGGTCGAGGCCACGGGCAAGGGATGGGACCTCGTGGAGGGATGGGGCATAGGGGGGGCCGGGAAGGTCGCGGCGGTATGGAGCATCGAGGGTCGGACAGTGAGAGCGGTAGCTGTGAGGGGGAACACTGCGATCGGTAAGGATGCAGGGTCCGCCTGGAGGCAGGTTGAGCTATGACGGAGATGCTCCATATCGTCTGTCCGCATTGCCGGAGTATCAATCGTGTTCCGGCCGCTCGTCTCGCAGAACGGCCTACGTGCGGTCAGTGCCATGCGCCCTTGTTCACCGGACATCCGATCGCATTGTCGGGAGCGGATTTTGACCTCCATGCGCAGCGAGCCGAGATTCCCCTGGTCGTGGATTTTTGGGCGCCCTGGTGTGGTCCCTGCCGAATGATGGCCCCTGCCTATGAGCAAGCCGCCCAGATGCTGGAACCTCAGGTTCGCTTGGCCAAAGTGAACACGGAGGAAGAGCAGGCGCTGGCCGTCAGATTTGGGATTGTCAGCATTCCGACGTTGGTAGTCTTGCGCGGAGGGCGCGAACTTGCGCGGCAGCCTGGTGCGTTGGGCCTGCAGGAGATCGTGCGGTGGGTCCGCAGTAAGGTCTGATGGAGGGACTACTCTCTCCAGTGCACGTCTCTTTGTCCATCGTTCTGCTCTCGTACAGCCGACTGCAATCCCCTGACGAGATTCGTGTTCACACTTCACAGAGGTCGAGCGCGCCGCAGCCGGACTTGTTTTCCGCATCCTGATCGAACTTCCTTCGCCTCCGCGACTCCCCGCTGCAGTCTGCTTCGTTCAGCGATGTTCCGGCGAGGCGAAGCCTGTTGTCATTGTTTCCCCACAGCCTGTAGTCTTGTAGAGCGCTGGGGGATCTGCGCAGGAGTGGCGCGTTTTGCGCCAGTTCCGGGTCCGGACCGGTTCTGGAATTCCCCAATCGAGAACCGGATCATCCGTTGCGGTTATTGGCTCCCGGAAAAGCCCTGCCAAAGCAGTGGGTTGTCGGCTACAGCGACGTTGTCGCCTGGCACGTCCTCTGCTTTCTCCGGAGTGGGGTTATCAAACGGACCAGTCAAGGCCGGAGACATTCATACATCGAAAAAGGAGACTTCAATATGGCGGATCAACAAGAGGGCTGCTCGGGAGCGGGAATGACGGTGCTGGTATTTTTGAGCGGAGCGATCCTTGGGGCGACGGCGGCGATGTTGTATGCGCCGAACTCCGGTCAGGAGACCCGTCGAGCAATCAAGAGTTATGCGCGCCGGACGGAGGAGGAGGTGTTGGAGAAGGCCAAGGAAGTGCGGAAGGAGATCTCCCACACGGTCGATGAAGCCAAACGGTATTTGAAAGAGACCGAGGCGACGATTGCCGCGGCTCTGGCGGCTGGGAAAGAAGCGTTCAAGAAGGACAAGACCGAGAGGGCGTGATGGGGTATCAACGCTCATGGGGGCGCGCGACAGCGATGCAAGTATGACGCGACAGCGATCCGGATTGGCAATCTTCGGGAGCGTGCTTCTGACTGCGCTTGCCACGACCGGCTGCGTGGAGCATGACGAGGCCATGCGAACGACTGGGGTATCGGCCGTGCATCTGCCGGACGTGCGCACGCCGATTCCGCTGGGCCCCGAAGCCCGTCAGGAACATCGGGCTGTCATGCAGCAACATTTGGAGACGATTCAGGCCATTGTCGCGGCGTTGGCCGACGAGGACTATCGGCTGGCTCAAGGACTGACAGAGTCTCACTTAGGATTTTTCATGCATCGACAGGCGATGGCGCGGCAGAACCCGGAGCACTTTCCAGCGGCCTACCATGACCTGGCGATGGCGCATCACGAAGCCGCTGAGACGTTGGCCGAGACAATGTCGTCGCGAGATCTGAAGCGGATCCTGCCGCAGTTCAACAACCTATTGAAAGCCTGCGTCGCCTGCCATCTGGAATACAAACTGCGTAGTTCATAACCAAGGAGAGCGGCATGTCCGAAGCAAAAATCAGTGTGACGTTTGAGCAGGATCACGATCGGCTCGATGCCCTGTTCACCTCGTTCCAGGAGCTGAAGCGAAAGGATTTTTTCAAGGCAAAAGAGGCGTTCGTCGCATTCAAGTTCGGCCTGCAACGCCACATCGTCTGGGAGGAGGACGTGCTGTTTCCCAAGTGGGAGGAGAATTCCGGCATGGCGGAGGGAGGTCCGACCCAGGTCATGCGGACCGAGCATCGAATGATCGGCGATTGCCTGGAAGCGATTCACCAGAAGGTCCAGGCACAGGATCCGGAGAGCGATCGGGACGAGCAGCGTTTGTTGGAGATTCTGAAGTCCCACAACATGAAAGAAGAACGGATTCTCTACCCGTCGATCGATCAGGTGATCAACGAAGAGGAACGCGCGGAGTTGTATCGAGCCATGGATGCCATCCCTGAAGAGCGGTATCGAACCTGTTGCGGGAGTGAACGGTCATGAGTCGACGGCGCGCGGTCCTTCTGCTGTGGATCCTGGCTGTATCCGGGGCAGCCGCCGCGTCCGCCGCAACCTACGCGGTGTCCGATCGGGGCGGAGAATTCGAGCAAAGCGAGTGGGCGGCAGTTGCCCTGACGGTGGCGGACGCCGGTGGCATGGTCGCCAATCCTCACAGCGATTTGATCTTTCGGGCGACGGGTGCCACGACCTGCGTGGATTGCCATCGAGCCGGGAAAGAGGGGCAGATGACTGCGCAGGTACAGGATAATGCGTTGGTGCAAGAACTCAAAGCCAAGGCCAAGGGGATTCATGGCCCCGGCCGATTCGCGGATTGTCTGCGTTGTCATGCCGGAGGCAACAAAGGCGTGGAGCGCTACAGAAAGTGAGGAGAGGCGAGCGTAACAGATGACAACAGTGCGGCAACGCGTCCTTCTAGTCAGTGCGGTCGTGGTCGCCGCGGTGGCGGGCGCACTGATGTTCGAAGCCGTGCTCAGCCTCGGCGAAGCCACTCCCTTTGGGCATACGCGATATGGCCACGCGGTGGGCTGGGCCGGCTTGGCCGTCACGCTGTTGGTGTTTGTGTATCCGCTCCGCAAGCGCATGAGTCCGGCGCGTCGGTGGCCACGCGGTTGGTTCCGGGTCCACATGGTGGCAGGCGTGCTGGGACCGTTGCTGATCTTCATCCACTCCGGCGCGCATTACCACGCCCTGGTTCCGATCCTGGCGATGGGGTCCATGGTCATCGTGGTGTTAAGTGGGATCGTCGGACAGGCGGTGCATGCATTCAGCTTGAGAACACTCAACGAGCAACGCCACGAACTCCAACATCAAGGATTTTCCGAGAGCGATATCGACGCGCAATTGCACCGGATGGCTTCTCAGGAGGAAGCCTTCCGCATCTGGCAGGCGATTCATGCGCCGATGACCATCATGTTCCTGGTCCTCACCGGCGTGCACGTAGCGGGTGCACTGTTCTTCGCGGGAATGTCGTGAGTCATGCGATACCTCCCTCTTCCGAGAACCGCGATCCCGGTGGTGGCGTTGGCGACCCTGGTGCTGGTGCTGTGGATCGGCTGGGGCACGGTCCGGAGTCCGGCCGCGTTCTGGGCGCCGGGAGACCTCAGTCGATACCACGTCGATCGAGCCGGGTGTACCCAGTGCCACGAGCCCTTTCATGGTCCCAGTCCGGCCCGCTGTGTGGGGTGTCATTCCGAGCAGTATTTCGAGAGCCGGGCGACCCCCGCCCTCATGACCTGGCATCGCGAGCTCTCGGCGCAACGAACGGCCTGTACCGCCTGCCATACGGAACATCGTGGCGCGCTCGCTCAAATTACCGAGCGGACGAGGACGAACCCCCACGGCGAATTTGTGTTTCGCGTCACGGGCACGAGTTCCTGCACCGCCTGTCACGAGTTCGGCGCGAGGGTGGCCACCAAGCCGACGCTCAGGGATGAGACGGTGGTGAAGCGGCTGTATGAAAAGGGGCGCGGCGCACATCAGCCAGGCCGCATGGCGGAATGCCTCACCTGTCACGGTGGCGGCGAGCCGTAAGATGTGGGAGGTTCGATGACGATGCAGTTGAATCTCGACCAGGCGTTTCTTACGGAACAAGCCCTGCGCGACATGATCGAGACGCGCAAAGTCTGTTTCGATCATGATCCGTTCTACGTGAAGACCGGCGCCGGCGACGTGGTCCAGATCGGATTCCAGTTGAACCTCTATGCGGCCTTTCACGATCCGGCTCAGTTGCCGCTCAATGACGATGCCGAACATCGTGAGATCCTGGGGGACCTGCAGCGGCTCTGTCGAGTGTTCTTCCAGACCTTGGATCTCCTGAAGCCCTGCGAGCATCCCCAGCCTCCCGCGCATCGTATCGTGTTCTCGCCCGAGCGAAAAAATCGAGCCGAGGTATGCCTGCAGGTGCCGATCTTTGATCTCGCGCATTATGCCGATACGTCCGCTCGCCACGTGCGGGAATTGCTCGCGACGGCGGAATGTTTGCTGACGCATGTCGGGGCGAGACGCCGGGTATGGGAAGAAGAGGGTCGCAAGCCGGATCCGTCCGGCGGCGGCTGTGAAGCGCATGCGGCGGCGGCCGGAGAGTAAGCCCTTCCGACGCGAGCGGGTCCGGTGTGAGCTTGGACGGCCTCAGCGAGTCTTTCGAATTCGGAAAAGACTCCGGCTGTCAATTCGGTGGTCGCGCTACGACCGCAAGGACCGTCATTTCCTAAAGCGGTACGGGACTCTTCGCCACCCTGATCCTCGCATCCACAATCATGCAGCCGTGTCCTGGCGGAAGGGCGAAGATCGGATTTAGATCCAGTTCGACGATCTCCGGCACTTCTTCGACCAGCCGTGACAACCGGAGCAAGAGCGCTTGGATTGCGTCGACGTCGCCGGGCGGGTGGCCGCGATAGCCTTGCAACAGACGATAGCCCTTAATGCTGCGAATCAGATCCGCGGCATCCAACTCCGTCAACGGTGTAATGCGGAAGCGCACATCTCCCAAGATTTCGACGTGAATCCCGCCGAGCCCGAAGCCGATCAAGGGGCCGAAGGAAGGATCCTGGACCATGCCGGCCATGATTTCGACGCCGCCGGTCACCATCGGTTGGACCAACACCCCGTCCATCGCGTCGAGGTTTCTATCTTGCGTCAGCTGCGCCGCGATCTGGTCAAAGGCGTCACGCACCGCTGTTTTTGTGGCAAGGTTCAAATGCACGCCGCCGATTTCTGTTTTATGGACGAGTGTATGGGAGGCCAGCTTGACGGCGACCGGGAATCCGATCTGCGCGGCGATGGCGGCGGCATCGTCCGCCGTCGTCGCGATGCCGCCCGGCGGGAGCGTAATCGACATCGCGCTCAACAGGCTGCGTGTTTCGGCGGCCGTCAGCCAGCCGTCTCCACGTGTGGCAAGGGCTTCCCTGCAGATGCGGGTCACCGTCTGGATGTCCAGATCGTCGAAATCCGGCACCATGCCAGCAGGACGATCTCGCCACTGCACATAGCCGGATATTTTCCCCAAGACCCGCGCGGGAAGTTCCGGCAGCGCAAAGACGGGGATGGTTTCGCTCGTGAGAGAGAATCTCCGCTCGCGATCCGATTCCACCATCCAGCCGATGTAGACCGGCTTCTTTGTGGATTGCGTGGCCCGCGCCGCCAGGATGCCTTGTGTGATGCCTTCGGCGATCGGGTCGACATCGGTGGCCGTGATGGCGATGTACAAAATGATGAGGGCATCGATGTCGTCGGATTCCAGCAGCGCGGTGATGGCCTGGGCATATTGTTCCGGGCTGGCTGACGCAATCAAGTCGACCGGGTTACGCAGGGCCGCCGTCGGCGGCAGGAACCCCGCCAGGCGCGTCGTCGTCTGTTGGGATAATTCCGGCACTTCCAGGCCGCCGGCTTCGCAGGCATCCGCGCACAGGATGGCCGGCCCGCCGGCGTTGGTTAGGATCCCGACACGATTGCCGCTGGGCAACGGTTGTTCCGACAAACCTGCCGACAATGCGAACATATCTTCCACCGTTTCGGCGCGCAAGATGCCGGTCTGTTGAAACAGGGCCTCCACCGCCACATCATTCGCCGCCAGTGCGGCCGTATGGGATCCGGCGGCGCGTTTGCCTGAAGAGGTACGGCCTGCCTTTAATGCCACGATCGGTTTGTTGCGGCTGACACGGCGGGCGATCTGCGCAAACCGCCTCGGGTTGCCGAACGATTCGACATACAACAAGATGACGTTCGTCGCGGGATCGTTCTCCCAGTATTGCAGGAGGTCATTGACCGACACGTCGGCCTTGTTGCCGACGCTGACGAAGGTCGAGATGCCGAGCTGCAGCCGCTCGGAAGCGGCGAGCAGGGCCAGCCCCAAGGCGCCGCTCTGTGACGACATAGCGATCGAACCGGAGCGAGGAAAGGTGGAGGTGAAGGTGGCATTGAGCCGCACGGCCGGATCAGTGTTCACGATACCGAAACAATTGGGGCCGATCATGCGTAGGCCATGTTGCCGAACCTTCTCCAGCACCTGTTCTTGCAACCGGCGTCCTTCTTCTCCGACTTCCGCGAATCCGGCGGTGATGACCACGAGCGCGCGGACACCGGTCGCAGCACAGTCGTCGACCACGGACAGGACGGCCTCCTTGGGAACGGCGATGACGGCGAGATCGACCGGCTCAGGCAGCGCACGAAGCGACGGATAGGCCTCCAGTCCGGCGATGGTGGCGGCATGCGGATTGATCGCGTAACAGCGGCCGTGAAACCGGTTGCTGCGCAGCGCGTCGAGCAACCGGTAGCCGATACCCTGGGGAGAGCGTGACGCGCCGATCACGGCGACGGCCTGGGGGTGAAAGAGGGGACGGAGCGAGGCTGTGGTGGCGACCCGTTCGCGCCACTCGGATTGGCGCACGCTGTGGTCGGTCGGTGTCAATGACAGCTCGACTTCCATGTCGCCGCCTTCGACATGTTCTTCCATGGGCAATCCGGAGGAGGCGAACACTTCGCGCATGGCCACATTGTCGGCATGGGTGACGGCCCAGAGTCTCGTGAAGCCGTGGCGGATCGCCAAGAGCGCGAGACGCTCCAGGAGAATCGTGCCGAGTCCATGGCCATGGAGTCGATCATCGACCGCCATGGCCACTTCAGCCTGATGCGGGTCCCGCGCATGATAGGAGCCGGAGGCGATGATGCGAAGGGCATCGTTCTGCCGACGGAGAGCCACCACGGTCAGACTCCGTTGCGGGTCGGATGAATCACAGAGCGCGCGGATCACTTCGGCGGGTGGCGCGGTTTCAGAGAAAAACCTGTGGCGTGTGGCCGCCGGCGACAAGGACTCGACGAAGCGCTGCAATTCTTCGGCGTCGCTCGGCTGAGCGGTGCGCAGGAGCGCCGTCGTGCCATCGCTTAAGACGACATGGCCCGAGTCGTGACCGTCGTCTCGCAAAGGCGGCCTGTGGAGTGGTCGAATACGTTGCATGGATTACCCCGAGATCAGGCCCGGTTTCACAAGGAGCAGGATGCCGAGTCCGATCATGACTGCCCCGCTGATCAGTTTCAACCACCGTCCTTCGCGTTCTTCCAGCTTTCGGCGTCCCAGGGTGACGACTGCGATCACCACCATCAGCGCGTCATCCAACATATAGGCCGCGTTGTAGAGACCGAGGTAGCCGTAGTACTGCCAGGAGGAGAGCGGTTGGGCGCTCAGGATATGAGTGTAGAGAGCCGGAAAACCGGCCGTGCACAGCAGCTCGACGATATTCACCAGGCCGGCGAGGATCACGACCCCGATCAGGGCGCCCGTAAGATTCTCGGCCTGGACGATCCGACGGAGCCGCGCGTAGAGTCCGGGTTTGGCGACCTCCGGAATGCTGAATGACAGTCCCCGACGGAAGGCGAAGAAGTCTTTCACATTGACCGCGCCGATGAGTATGGCGAGGCCGCCGAGCGCGAGTTGGACCGTGCGGGACAGGCCTACGATCAGAAAGACATTCAACCAGGCGGCCATGAACGCAAAATATACCAAGCCGCTGACGAGGACGAACGTCCCGGCGACCAGGCTCATCTTGACGCGGTCTTGAAGCGTGACGAGAAGCGACAAGAGAAACAACAACACCCACATCGCGCAGGGGTTGAAGCCGTCGAGCAGCCCGATGGCAAGGGTAAACAGCGGAAGTCCGATTTCCTGGTGGCTGAGGCGGCCGAACCAGGGAAGCACTACGCTGTCGTCCGCGGGACCTTGCGCGGCGTCGGTGCAATCCGGTAGCGCCGGACGGCAGGCGGCAAAGGGTTCGGCGTCGGAGGTCGCGGGCGTCGCGCCGAGAAGGGCCTGGAGGCGAGCACCGGTCGTCTGCGCGTCCTGATAGCCGATGAGTAGCTCTCCCTGCAGGAAGAAGGCGGGCACACCGATCGGACTCACTGCATACTGTGTCGCGAGCGTTTCGAGCCGGGCCAATGCAGCCTGGTCCTGACCGACATCCCGAATCAGGATTCGAAGCCCAGGCCGGCGTCGCCGGAGTTCCTGCAGGAAGGTCTTCGCCGCCTCGCAGTGGGGACACCCGGCCTGGACGAAGACTTCCAGATCCGCAACGGTGTCGGATGCGCGAACAGGAACGTGCTCACCGAAGAGCCCTAGCAGCATGAGCAGCAGGCTCGCGCGGAGAAGACGCTGTCGAATCATCGCCTGGCCCACAACGCCGGTGGGCTAACTCACGAACTCCGGCGTCGCCATGCTCCGGATATAGGACAACACATCCAGCATCTGCTGGTCCGTCAGTTTCCCGCGATACCCGTGCATCGGACTGAAGAGTGCGCCATTCGCAATCGTGATCAAGAGTTCCCAATCGGTCTTGGCCCGCGAGTTCACGGATTGAAGATTGGCAGGTCGTACGATCAAGTACTGGCTGTCGGGTCCGGCGCCGTCCAATTTGTCGCCATGGCAACGCACGCATTGTTTTTCATAGATGGCTTGTCCGTCCCGCGGATTGCCGCGGTTGGTTTGCGCGGTGGCCCATGAACTGCCGAGAATGACGAGACACACAGCCGAGAGGATGCTGAACGTTTTCATGCGTGGGCTCCTTTATGTTTCGGCGTCTCGCGCCGCAATGGTCCGTGTTTCATCGCACGATCAAGACCGGACAGGGAACGTGGTGCAATAGGGCGTGGGAGATGCTTCCTAAGAGAAATCGCTCCAATGTTTTGCGGCCGTGAGAGCCGATGATCAGCAGATCTGACGAGCGAGCACGCTCCGTCAGGATGTCGGTCGGATCACCGATGGTCACTTGCGTGCCGACCGTATAGCGATGGTTCATCACCGACGCGGCCAAGTCCTTGACCAGATCCTCGGCGGAACGCACGGCAATTCCGGTCCAGTCTTGGACCGGGAAGAGGCTGAACGGTTCGGTGGATGGAATCGGTCGTACGACGCTGACAAGGGTAAGATCGACCGAGTTCTTGAACGGATGGCTGAGGAGCCAAGCCTTGATCCGCGTGCCATCCTCATGGCCCTCGATCGCGACGGTGACGCGTTTCACCGGCCCCTGGCGTTCTTTGACGACCAGCGTCGTGCAGTCTGCATGCATTGCGACTCGATGGGAGACGCTGCCCAGGACCATTTCGCCGACCCGGCCTCGCCCGCGCGCCCCGATGACGATGAGGTCGGCTCCTGTCTCCCGAGCCGTATCGAGAATCAGCGACGCCGGTTTGGCGAACTCGCACACACGCGTGATCGACAGACCTTCGGAGGGCAGCAGGGTGGTGGTGTGGTCCAACAATTGCTGACCTGCCTTCTCCATGGCTTTCCGAAATTCCTCGTATCCCTGCATGTTGCTCACTTCCGCGATAATCGGATATTGAAACATGCCCAGGTCGATACCGTGCACCAGGATGACTTCCTGCAGATCGTAGAGATACGACACTTCTCGAACTGCGGCGAACGTCTGTTCCGACCAGTCGAGTGCGATCAGGACACGCATTGGACTCCTTTCCCTGCTAGGACGGAAAAACTCTCCAGTTTCTCGCAGCGCTCAGAGGTTCGATCTACGACACAGGTGCAACCATGGGTTGTCAGACACTGGCGGGTCACTCTCTCGCCGGCGTCCTTCTAGAACAACGGATGCGGCGACGTGCCGAACGGCATGAACCGTGGAGCATCGCCGACATTGCCGCGAATGCGCCACTGTCCGTCTTCGAACGTCAGGTAGTGAACTTCTTCATACCAACTGTCGATCGGCACACGTAAGCCGCTGGTTTTTGACAGGCCCGACAAGCTGCCTGTGCAGGTCACCTCGATGATGGTCTTGGCTCCGGATCCGACCTTGATGAATCGAGAAAAGCGATGGGCATCGGAAAGTTCTTGAAACTCATCGAATAGGTTGGTCCAGACCTTGCGCATGTCGGCCTTTTTCAACCCATGATACTCGTACTGTTCCGAATAGAGCACCATCATGCCGTCCACATCGCGGGCGTGAAGCGCCTTCTCCGCTCGTTGGAATGTTGCGAGCACGTCATTGACCGTGGCCTGATCGAGATCTGCCGTTGCTCCCGGAAGGACCTGCATCTCGGCCGCTGCCGGCATCCACGTCAGGATGACCATCAGAATCCCTCCGGCCAGCGGACCGCGCAACCGACTCACTGCTCGCTCCCATCCGCCCATGCTCACTCCTTCTCGCTTGGGATCAGGTTGTCCCGACTCTTCGAGTGATACCACCACTGGTATCGCTGGAAAACGGAGGCCGGACCAAGCCCCCTAACCGGTCCACGTGACACGGACAAACTCCTCATCCTTGTCATAGCGGACCTCCAACGTGCCGTGATGTGAACGTTTCAGCGCTTCGCCGATGCGCCGAGGCAAGTGGGTGTCGGTGGTGGAGACGACCAATCCTTCCGGTTGCTCAACGATCGTCATGATGCGGGCCAACGGGTGTTCCTTCTTTTCCTGCGCCTCGGTGTTGTGAATCACACCCATGACCTGATCGCGGTGCTGGTCCAAGTAGGACCCGTTCAAGGTGATGAAGCCTTTAGGGTAGTTGTCCTGAATGCGGCGGCAAGCCGGGCACACGATCTCATGGGCCCCGGCCGGCTTGGTTCCCCAGGTCCAGCGTCCCTTATGGAACAGGGCCCCGCAGGATTTGCAAACTGTGGGCTCCTTGAGCTTGCCCGGCGTTTTGTATGAATCATGCTCATACTCTTGCACGAATCGATCGTGCCGCGCGCCGTGTCCGCCTTCTGTTTGTGTGTTCATCGGTCGGATACCTTTCTGCGCCGGATCCGCCGACCCATGGCGGACGCAGCCCTGCTACGACTTGGTCATGAACGCTTCTTCGGCCAAATTGAGATATTGCAGCACTTCTCGATCCTCAACCTGTTCAAAGTCACGATAGAAATTTCCCACGGCGTAAAACGGTTCCGGCACCCGCAGGACAATCAACTGGTCGACCAGGCTTCTGGCTTCTTGCACAGTGCTGCGTGGGCCCACAGGGATGGCTCCGATCACGCTACGCGGGTTGCTCTGACGGGCGGTCGCCACGGAGGCAAAAAATGTTGCGCCTGTAGCGAGGCCGTCATCCACGAGAATGACGATCCGGTCTTTCAGGGCCGGGAACGGCCGTCCCTGCCGGTAGAGGGCCACTCGCCTGGCGACTTCTTTTTGCTGCGCGTGCACGGCGCTCGAACATTCACGGTCCGAGAGTGACAGCCCGGCCAGCGCCTCGCGATTCCAGTAGACCGCTCCTGTTTCACTGACCGCACCCAGGGCATATTCAGGATTGCCCGGCGCGCCGATCTTTCGGGTGATGAGCACATCAAGCGGGAGATGCAAGGCCAGGCTCAATTGATACGCCACCACGACCCCCCCGCGCGGCAATGCGAGAAGAATAGCGGTGGGATCGTTGCAAAACGTGATCAGTTCCTGCGCGAGGAGTTCGCCGGCTTCTTCACGGTTCTTGAACATGACAGTCTACTTCTCCTGCCGCTTTTCCGAGACACTGGAGCCGAACGTCAGCTACCACCGTCCGCTCGTGACCCCTACACCGATCAGCAGCAGTGCCGCGAGGATTACGAACAGCATGAGCCACCGGTGTCGGTGAAACGCACCTTCGGGATGCCAATGGATCTCCCATGGAATGTCCATGTGTCGGGGATGTCGCAACATGGCGTACTCCTTCCGCTCAGGACACCTTCACTTCGATGGATTTCGGCTTCGCTCGCTCCGCTTTCGGCAGGTGCACCTTGAGGATGCCGTCCTTGTATTCCGCCGTGACCTTGCTGCCGTCCGTATCCTCCGGCAACGTGAAGCTTCGCAAGAAGCTGCCATAGGCCCGCTCGACGCGATGATACTTCTTGTCCTTCTCTTCCTTCTCGTATTTCCGCTCGCCGGAAATGGCCAGCACATTGTCCTGAACGGTGAGCTTGACGTCTTCCTTCTTGACCTCCGGCAGTTCCGCCTTGATCACATACTCCTTCTCGTCTTCGGTGATGTCGACGAGCGGAGACCATTCCGCGACCGAAATCGCTTCCTTCTGGCCTTCCACCTTGCTGGGTGTCCGGCCCCAGAGCGCGGACAGGCGCTTCTCGACATCCTCCAGTTCTCGCCACGGGTTTCCCTGTGTTCGAAATGGCTCCCAACGGGTAAGTCCACTCATGGTCCAGTCTCCTTTACGGTGTGGGGAGGTGAATGATGTTCCGGTTTCTTGTCCCAGTTCCTTACATTCGCCGTGATGGATGGACAGTCTTGCAGACTCGATGCCAGAGGATAATTTTTCCGGCAGCGTGACGAAGGTGCGAAAGTTCATTTGCTTAGGAAAATCGAAACGCACTCCTGTCATCGGATCGTCGATCGGGTGGGGCGATACGGGACAGGGGCAGGGGCAGGCAATGGTGCCAATTACCTCATTGATTTCAACGGAGGCATGGTTACCCGATAATTGACAGAGCTGAAGGGAGGTGGAGCCAGGATAAGGTCGAAATCCCCGCTTTCGTGCCGCGTGAGTGGGTTCGGGGGTTGCGCCTGTCGCAATTTCGAGACGAAGTCCGAAGGGACGCGCTTCCATCTCGGTGCCAGTAGGAGGCACGGCTCGTACAATGAGCCCGATGAAGGGGAGGCGCGGGACATCCAGGTTGGTCATCCGCCGGGGTGTCCGGATGAGTCTCGGTCAGTTGGCAGGTCTGATCTCCACACGGAAGCGGGTTTTTTTGTGCTCACCCCACCATGCGTGGTCTTCCGCGCAGCATCTCCGATCATCACAAAAGTTGTGAAATTATCGTTCCTGCAGCGTGAGAGATGCCGGTTCGAGGCTGAGTTGCTCCGTTTACGGGTGCGGTCTGCGGAAAGTCGAACCAGAGCTTCCGCGTCGCCGACTGTCGCACCGTTCACCAGGAGGGCTCCCGATGCTGTGGCAGATCGCGGCATATATCACACCGGTGCGCCTCTTCATCGGGCTGGAAATCTGAATTCTTGGGGAGCCCGGAACAAAACAGCAAGCAATACAAGCAGATCGCGCCGCACGGGCGTACGCGTGGTCGCCCCGGTGCGCAGGTTTACAACGATTGGAAGGCATAGGTATTGCACCTAAGTAAAAGTGTGTTCAACGTTCGACTCGAGACGCTGAGAGAAGAGCGACTCATGGTGGCCGGACCATAGCGTAGTCCTCCTCAGTCGGCGACGGTCGTGCTAACTACCAACCAGAGGAGGGTGCTATGAGAAGGTCAGTGCACGCAGGTCATGGGCTGTTGATTTTACTCGCGTTGGGTGTGGGATCGCTTGCAGGCATCGGTGCCGGCACGACGTTCAGCGCGTATGCGGATGAGGGAAAAATCGAAGTAACGATCAAGGACGACGGATACCATGTGAAAGGCCATACGACGCCGGGTGCGGTGACGAAAATCGTTCTTCGCAACGAAGGGACCATGACGCACGGATTCAGCTCGCGAATTTTGAAAGATGTGTCGGTGCGCCATGAAGGGGAAGCGAAGGAGGTCATTGCGCATGGGGTGAAGTCATTCCATGTGGATGCCGGAAAAATTGCGACGCTGGTCTTCACCAAACCGGTCAAGCATGATCCGGCGACGGGGATTAGTGAAACCGAGCAGTATGGGTTCTGGTGCGACCTGCACCCGCACATGAAGGGTGAATTTTTGATCGTTGAGACCAGGGGTGAAGTGGGCGGCGGCTGAGTCATCGTAAGGGCGAGGGATTAGTCGAGATACAGAGTGCGAAGAAAGGTCTGTGTGGGTCACACCACGAGAGAGGGCGTTCTATACTGGGGCGCCCTCTCTTCTGTTTTCTGTGGTGAAAGGAGTCCGGATTTCACGCCTCGGTTCTGTTGAGAACGAGTAAGCGGGGGAGAGTGCGCTACAGTGTCGCATTCTTTCTGCCGCCCTCTCGACAGAAGAAGAGCTAGCTCAGAAACGCCTTGCGAAGTTTGAATAAGAACGCATCGGCGAGATGCGGATGGGCCTGCTGTGAACTGGCGCGGAGGCGTCGGGTGGCTTCTTCGGTCCAATATTCTCCCATATCGATGACTTCGCCTGGACGATAGTGTCCTTCCTTGAGCTTGCGTACCGCTTCGCCAACCGGAGTTTCCGAGATCCTGATGCTGAAGGTTCCCCGCTCCAATAATTCACAGAGGTTGAAGAGCACTCGTATGTACGCCGCCGCGTATTTAGCCGGCCGGCCGTCTTTTTTCTCCAACATCTTTTTTCGTTGGTTGTCGCAGTAGTTGAGAAACGAATCATAGGCGGCTTGCGCCGACCAGAGACGCGGAAAGAGTTGTCGAAGCTCCGCTCCCCAGTCGTCCATGTTCACCACAGGGGCCACCAGCGTTTCCAACACCAGCGGATGGCCTTGCAAGGTCAATTGGAGAAAGTGGCCGATCTCCCATGCAGTCTCGTCCTCTCCCTCCTTCATCATCCTCGTGCCTTGATATTTGAAGCCCACACGAAACAATTCGGCAGTGGGCAGGACGAAGACACTCCGATAATCCTTGTCGCTGTCCGGTCCCGCCAGACCGTGGGCGTGCGAGCCGACTGCGACTTTCAAAATGTAGGAGTCGGGAGGCGAGGGTCGTTCTTCTGTCATGATTGTGGCGCTGAGAGTTGAGCAAGGCAGCCGTTTAAGGTCATGTATTTGGGATAATCGGCTTCGGGGATCTCAACGTGGAACTCCTTGTGGAGTGCTACCACGAAGTTCAAGAAGTCCATCGAATCGAGATCGAATTGATCGCGGAAACTGACATCCGGCCGTAAGGTCGTCACCTCCGCTTCGGGAGCAATCTCGCCCAGAAGGCGGAGGATCCGGCCTTTTGTTTCGTTTCCGTCTGTGGTCGTGCTCATAATGATTGGGGCTCCTGTAACAGGCGATCGATCTCGGACAGGAATAATCCTCCGCGATGGCCGTCGGTGACGCGATGGTCGGCCGACAGCGATGCCATGATGACCGGCCTCGGGAGAACTTGACCGTTGGCGACCCAGGGACGTTCGACGATTTTACCGAAACCAACCAAGGCGACCTGGGGAGGATAAATGACTCCGAATACGGTTTCCACCCCCTGCTCGCCCAGACTGGTGACGGTCATCGTCGGGTCGGACATTTCCGAGCTCCGTAACGAGCCGGCACGGGCCCGCTTTACCAGGTCCTGAAAATTCTTCATCAGGTCGCTGAGGCTGAGCCGGTCGGCGTCGTGCAGCGCCGGCGCGACCAATCCGCCCTGGCGGAGGGAAATGGCCGTGCCGATATGAATCCGCTCGCTTCTGATCGCCTGGCCCTCCTTCCACAGGGTGTTCAGTTCGGGAACCTGGCGGAGCGCGAGGGCGACCGCCTTGATCAGGAGGACGCCATACAACAGGCGCTCCGTCACCGGGCGCCGCTGGTTCGCCTCACTCAGCCATGCGATGGCTGGTCCCATGTCGATCGTGGTGCTCAGATAGTAATGGGGAATTTCGCGCTTGGAGCGGGCCATGGCTGCGGCGATGGTCTGCCGCATGCGCGTCTGGCGGTCCGCCGCAACAGCCGGTCTTGTGAGTTCGGGTGCAACGGCCGCGGCTCTTTCAATATCCTCCAACGTGATGGCGCCCTCCGGGCCGGTTCCCTGCAGGCCTGACGGGTCGATGCCTCGCTCCACGGCCAACTTTCTTGCAGCGGGGGACATGCGCAAGCGGCCGGCTTGAGGGGAGGAACCGGGCACCCTGTCCATGCGGGGCGCAGGAGCCGGGACGGTGGCCTGAGGCGCGACAGCCTGGGCCCCAGTCCGACCTGTGGTTGTCTTATCGTTCTCGCGAATGACGGCCATGATCGTGCCGACCGGTACCTTGTCGCCTGGACGAATGATCAATCGTTCGATGACTCCCGTGGCATGGCATTCGACGTCGATGGCCGCCTTCTCTGTATCGACTTCGGCGATGATCTCGCCCTTGGTGACGTGATCACCTTCACGCTTTTTCCATTGCACCAATGTGCCTTCCGTCATGTCAGCGCCCAGCGTGGGCATCACAAAGTCAGCCATTCTTGCACTCGCATGCAGGGGGGAAGGTTTGGACTGTCCAACACATGGTTCCGCTTATCCTCGCCCGAGAAGACGGTGTACCGCCCGCACGATCTTCTCGGGCTGAGGGAGCGCCGCATCTTCCAAATGTTTCGGGTAGGGAATGGGGACCTCTTCGCTGCAGACCCGCGCCACGGGGGCATCCAAATCATAAAAAGCCCCTTCCATGATTTGGGCCGCGATCTCGGCTGCAAAACTTCCTGTGCGCCAGGCCTCGTCGATGACAACCGCGCGATGAGTCTTTTGAACGGAGGCGAGAATGGCGCCGGTGTCGAGTGGGCGTAGCACGCGCAGATCTACGACTTCCGCTTCGATGCCCTCGTGAGCCAGTTGTGCGGCGGCGGCCAACGCCTTCCAGACACTGCCTCCGAAGGTCATAAGACTGACGTCCTTGCCGGTTCGGCGCACGGCGGCACGGGAGATATCGACCGCAGGCGGCCCCTCCTCTAATTCGCCTTCGATGGAATAGAGGTATGCATGTTCGAAAATAAATACAGGGTCCGGTTCGTGAAGCGCCGTGAGCAGCATTCCTCGCGCATCCGTAACGGTAGCCGGTGTCAGGACCGTGATGCCTGGAATGTGCGCATACCAGCCCTCCAGGCTGTGCGAATGTTGCGCCGCCACCTGACGACCGGCGCCCGTGGCCATTCGGACCACCAAGGAGACGCTGAACTGACCGCCGGACATATGTCGGAGGGTCGCCGCGTTGTTCAGGATTTGATCGAGGGCAAGGAGACTGAAATTCACCGTCATCACTTCTACGATCGGCCTCATGCCGCCCAGGGCCGCGCCGATCCCGGCGCCGACAAACGTACTTTCCGACAGCGGCGTATCGCGAATACGTTCCGGGCCGAACTCGTCGAGAAAACCTTTGCTGCAGGCATAGGTGCCGCCGTATTTCCCGACATCCTCCCCCATCAGAAACACCCGTGGATCGCGTTGGAGCGCCTCGCGTAACCCGATCCGCACCGCCTCTCTGTAAGTGATCTTGGTCATGGCAACAAGCCGCTCATTGTGCGTAGGGCGTCTCTCGTCGTTCCTTTGGACTGCTTCACGACATGCGTCTCACGCGTCACGTTTTGGGAGTGCACACATTCTTTGTCAACTGTTCGACCGGCTCCCATGAGCTCGCCTCCGCAAAGGCGACGGCGTCTTCGATTTCGGTGGCGATCTCGGTCTCTATGTTCTGGAGGTCGGTATCGGCCAGCAGCCTTGCTGTGCGAAGGGTCTGTTCGAAAGTCATGATCGGGTCCCGGCGTTTCCATTCGGCAACCTCGTCTTTTGTGCGATACAACTCGGCGTCGTACATGGAATGGGCGCGGAAGCGGTATGTCCGGTACTCTAGGAAGTAGGGACCATTGCCGTTTCGCACGAACTCGACGGCGTGGCGAGTGGCCGTCTCGACCGCCAGCGGGTCCATGCCGTCGACCGTCTCGGCCGGAAGCGCATAGGCCTGAGCCTTTGCCGCAATATCGGTTTGCGATTGATGGCGCGCCAAGGCGGTCCCCATCGCGTAGAGATTGTTTTCACAGAGAAACAGGACGGGCAATTTCCACAAAGCGGCCAAGTTCAGGGATTCGTGAAACTCCCCTTCGGCGACGGCGCCGTCGCCGAAATAGCAGCCGGTGACGCGGGCGCGGCCTTGCAGCTTGTCGGCGAGCGCCAGGCCTACCGCCACGGGCAGCCCGCCGGCGACGATGGCCAAGCCTCCATAGAAACGGCGCGACGCATCAAAGAAGTGCATCGAACCTCCGCGACCGCTCGCACAGCCGGTGGCCTTGCCGTACAACTCGGCCATCAGCGTTCCCATCGATGTCCCGCGGACCAGCGCATGGCCATGCTCCCGATAGGTGGCCACGATCGCGTCCTCACTCGTAAACGACGGGATGGACCCCACGGCGACCGCTTCCTCACCGATGTACAGGTGCAGAAACCCACGGATCTTGCCGAGCTGATACAGTTCCGCCGCTCGTTCCTCGAAGCGGCGGATCCGCAGCATGTGTCGCAGCAGCTGAAGGCCCTGCTCCCGTGGCATCGAGTACGTCATGAGTCGCTCTCCAACGTCGAGGCCTCACTGTTGAATAGTCTGAGCGCGTGCACAAATACCAAGTTACGAGCTGAGTTCCTGGATCGGTACGCTATTTCAACCCACCGGGCGGCCTCGTCGCGGTCGGGAGACGGTGAGTGCCGAAGCACTTGTACGGACCAGTCTGTCGGACGGCTCATGTGTCCTTGCTGCCGAAGTCCTCATCCACATCCAGGCCGGCTTGTGTCAGACGCGCACGTAACTGCTCGATCTGTTCGAGTAGGTCGAGCATCACTGCAGCGGCATCGAGGTTGGCGTCAAAATCCCGTTGAAGACGAGCCACTCGACGGGCACAGGTGAGATCCGCCGCGTGAAATCGCCAGCTCGATGTCTCGGGCCCCTCCGGCTCTAATATACCTATGGCTACCAATTCGATGATCCATTGGCTCTCTGCTCCGCAAGCCCTGGCCAACTCATCGATCGAGAGCACGCCTTCATCACCGACCACGGTTCCTGTGACAATGTTCTGTGGCCTCTCCATTCAGACCCCCAGTGCCTGGCGAGGATTGAATGCCAGTTCCTTCGCCATGGTGTGATAGATTTCCTGCGCGCGCGCGCTGTCCGCCGGCGGAAGCACCACCTCAAGGATGAGATAGAGGTCCCCCGCCGGTTCGTCTGGAATACCGCGCCCCTTGAGCCTGAGTTTTCGTCCGCTCCGTGAGCCCGGCGGGATTTTCACTTCGACCACCCCGTTCGGAGTGGGTGCTTTGGCCGTGGCGCCAAGCGCCGCTTCCCAAGGTGCAATCGGCAATGAAAGCGATAGGTCTCGGCCCTGCACGTGATAGAGCTTGTGGGGGTGAAAGTGAATCTCGAGGTAGAGATCGCCGGGAGCGGTCCCCTTGATCCCCGGCGCGCCTTGCCCAGCGAGCCGGATGTGCTGGCCTTCTCGGACCCCTTTGGGGATTTGCACGTTGAGCGAACGCTCCCGTAACTCCGGCCGGCCTTGCGCATTTACCTGCGGCGCACGCAGGGTGAGCGTCTGCGTTCCTCCACGGAAGGCATCTTCGAGCGGAATGAAGATCTTTGCATGATGGTCTTCCCCATGAGCATGGGTGGATTCGGCATGGCGGGAGAAGTTGCCGAATAGGGAAGAGAAGAAGTCGCTGAAATCAGCCGCTTCTGTGGCGGAAGCCCCGCCCTGTGTGAATTCGAAGCCCGCACCCCATTCGGGCGGGGGTGTGAATTCCTGTCCCTCTCGCCAGCGAGTGCCGAGTTGGTCATAGGCAGCGCGCTTCTCCATGTCCTGGAGCACTTCGTAAGCTTCCCCGATTTCCTTGAAGCGCGCTTCCGCTCCGGGGTCTTTGCTCACATCCGGGTGATGCTTGCGCGCAAGCTTGCGATAGGCGGTTTTGATCTCATCGGCCGTCGCGGTGCGTTCCACGCCGAGGGTGTTATAATAGTCTTTATATTCCATGCTGCCTCGTTCCTGGGTGCTCAGCTACGCTGGACCTTCCGCTCCAGACAGTCGTTTCGCTACAGAGGGGGCTTCCACCATCGTTCATCGTGGCTATGCCTCCAACGTCGAGGTATCGCCTTCCGGCAATCCGAGTTCGCGCGCTTTCAGCAGGCGGCGCATGATCTTTCCGCTTCTCGTTTTTGGCAGGGTCGTGAGGAAGGCGATTTCTTTCGGCGCCACGGCGGCGCCGAGGCGCGCTCGGGCGAAGCCAAGCAATTCCCGTCGAAGCGACTCGCTCGGCTCACATCCGTCTTTCAGCGAGACAAATGCCTTCACGATTTCCATCGCCACAGGGTCGGGTTTGCCGATCACTGCGGCTTCCGCCACTGCCTTGTGCTCGACCAAGATGCTTTCAACCTCGAACGGACCGATGAGGTGGCCCGAGGTCTTGATGACGTCATCCGCGCGGCCCACGAACCAGAAGTATCCGTCCGCATCTCTTTTGGCGACATCGCCGCTCAGATACCAGCCGCTGGCGAAACACTTGTTGTAGCGTTCCGGCTCATTCCAATACCCGCGAAACATGGAAGGCCAACCTGGACGCAGGGCCAATTCTCCCTGCGTTCCCGGTTGCTCGACGATTTCTACTCCTCCCGATTCGGTTTTCCTGACGATGGCAGCCTCGATCCCGGGCAACGGCCGTCCCATCGATCCGGGGCGCACATCCATCGCCGCATAGTTGGCGATCATGATGCCGCCGGTTTCGGTTTGCCACCAATTGTCGTGGAACGGATGGCCGAACGCCTGCTCACCCCAGACGACGGCTTCGGGATTGAGAGGCTCTCCCACGCTGGCGAGAAAGCGCAATCGGCGCAGGTCGTATTTTCGAACGAGGTCCACGCCGACTTTCATCATCATGCGGATGGCCGTCGGCGCCGTATACCAGACTGAGACATGGTGGTCCTGCAGAACCCCATACCACCGCTCAGCGTCGAAATCCGCTTCATCCACGATGCTGGTCAGGCCATTCGTCAGTGGCGCAATGATGCCGTAGGACGTGCCGGTGACCCAGCCCGGATCGGCCGTGCACCAGAAGATATCTTCGGGGTGGAAATCGAGGGCCAGCTTGCCCGTAATGTGGTGAGCAACGACGGCCTCATGTACGTGGACCGCTCCCTTCGGCGTTCCGGTTGTGCCGCTCGTGAAATGCAGCAGGGCGGGGTCTTCGGGATCGGTCGGTCCGATTCGATAGCTGCTCGGGGCCTGCTCGAGAATGTGACGAAAGTTCTGCGTGCCAGGCTGGTGGGGCGAGTGCCGCTCGTCGCGAATGAGTAGGATATGCTTCAGGTCGGGCAATGACTCCCGAATGGCCGCCACCTTCCGCTGATAGAGCGACTCGGTGGTCACTAGCACCTTGGCCTGGCCGATGGTCAGTCTGGCACGAATGGGTTCAGGCCCGAAGGCGGAGAAGAGTGGACAGAAGACGGCGCGATGTTTCAGGGTGCCCAGAGCTGTGATGTATAGTTCAGGGATACGGCCGGCGAGGACGAAGACCCGGTCGCCCTTGACGACGCCGAGCCGTTGCAGCGCATTGGCAAAGCGGTTCGTCAGTTCGTGCAGGCGTGTGTAGGAATAGTTCTCGACCTGCCCGTTTTTTCCCAACCAGCGAATCGCGGTCCGTTGCGCCAGCGGACCGGCTGCGTGACGCACCACGGCTTCATGGGCGATATTGAGTCCCTCCCCGGCAGGCAATCCATCCAGTTCGGCGCGTGCCGTATCCCATGAAAATCCGTTTCGAACCGCCACGTAGTCGTGAAGGTTCGGGATCGTATCCCAGTCTCGCCTCGATTTGATGATCGGAGTCCAGGGCATGGCGACGCTCCGGTTCTGAGCATGCATTCTGCAAGGCATGGACCACTGAGGATAGGAAGAGGCGAAGAGGAAAGAGCGGCAATCATAGGAGTTATTCGAAATCAGATGGAGATGGGATGGCGACCTCTGTAGCGTTATTCACCAGGGGCGAGGGAAGGGCCGTGGACAATCGCGCCAAGAAGAATGAGACGCTGATGCTCGCCATGCGGTCGTCTCACGCTCATGGATATGCTGCACGGCATGATCAGCAGAGCCAACCCATTATGAATCCTTTTGGCGGCGCCGAACTCAAATAGGTAGCAGGAGACAGAGGCCACCTTCAACGGAAAGGTGAGTAAGATATATGGTCACGCAGCCTACACATATCGCCCATGATCGATGCCATCGCTGCGGAGGGTTTATGGTGCGAGAAGAGATTCGCGAGGTCAACCAGGTCGGTTGGCGTTGCGTGATGTGCGGGGAGCACATTGATCCGCTCATCCTCGAACATCGTCGGAAAATGCGCAGTCCCGAGGGGGCGAAGCAGCTTATGGCGAAAGGCGCAAAAGCCGAGATGAACTAGCGGGATGGGGGAACAAGTCTGTCCTCGTGGTCTCTCGCTCGTGAAAGGTCGTTCGTCTCTCGTCCGCGTAAAGAACCTCTCCTGTCTGTTTCATCGCGAGGTCCGAAAGAGAAAATGTGCGTCATTTTGACCTGCTAGACGCAATCAGCCATACGCTCTGCTCCCGATGAGATGCGTTCTATGTTTCACGGAAGTTGAGCACGCTGCCGAGCGAGTCGTTTTGCATTGTTATAGAGGATAGAGAGACGGGTTTGTTCAGTTGAGAACATGAAGAAAAACAGGGCGGAGGTAGGTCTCGAGAGCTCTTCATCAACAGTGGAGATCTTGGAGAGGCTTCAGGCTTCCCGCTTGGCACCTACGGGCCTGCTCACCACCTCTACGCTCGACCTCCGTTTCCGTCTCTGTTCCTCTCACCGAAACCTCCGCTCACCTTCTAGATAACGCTATTTTAGCAGTGGTCAAATCCTGCGCCCGTCGTCTCCGATTGGGGATCGACTGACTCGTCGCGGATCATGGTCTGTTGGTCCTTGCGTGCAATTACTTCGGGGAAGAAGCAGTATCTGGATGGCTATGGGGTTTTGAGGCGAAGCATCCGATTGTCCACCGTGGTGCCCTGCACCAGCTTCCTGAAACTGTCGGTGAGGACTTCGTTGAGGACCTCCTGCGCATCTTCCGGGTTGAACCAAAAAATATCTTCAGTTCCTGCTCCATCCAGCGTCATCCGGACGACGCTTCCGTCCGAAACGTTGCTCGCCTCGATGGACAACCTCGTCTTCGTGGTCACCTTCGTGGAGCCGACACGGCTCTTGGCATGGACTGAAAAGTCGGTGATCTTTCCCGTGAGCCTCACATCGACCCCTGTATCACCGGCTCCGTGCTTGGTCACCTGCCATCCCATGGCCGTCAGATAGTCGCCCATGGCTGTGGCAACGACATCGGCCGTGTTGCCTCCCGGCACATCGAAATAACTGACGCCTCCCCACAAATGTGTGCGGATGCCAAGGCCGGTCTTATGGCTTCGGCTATCCTCGAACGGACTAATCGCCACGCGAAGGGGCTCGGGGGATTTCGCGCGGGAGGCAGACTCGGTCGAGACCATGTGGATCTGAAGTGGAAAGACTTCCCCTCGACCCGAACATCCGAGCAAAACAAGGGGAATGGTCCAGCAGATCAGCAGCGGTCGTAATCCCTTCACATCGTCCTCCTTCAGTGGCAAACCCTGGAGCGAACATCCTTCGACAGGCGAGGGCACCGGCCCTCGGTGCCTACCGTGTGCTGAAATGGGCGCGTCGATTCGATTGCCAGCACGCTTCACTGTGCTCCGCGCAAAAGGGGCGTTCTTTGCCATAACTCGTGATCTGAATGTCGAACGACGCCACCCCGAGATCTTGCAAGTATTGTTTGACGGCTTGCGCGCGGCGTTCTCCGAGGACAAGATTGTAGGCGCTCGTTCCCCGTTCGTCACAATGTCCTTCGATCAGAATCGCTTGACTGGGTTGTGCGATCAGGATGCGAGCATTGGCTTCGAGCTCAGACCGAGCCTCGTCACGAACGATGAACTGATCGAAATCGAAGAAAATGTCCGACAGGTCGGCTACGGCTTGGGGTGGTGGAGGTATCGGTTTCGGTGGAGGGGGTGGAGCGACGGGCTGCTCCACGACAGGCACCTCTTCCGCAGGAGGGGGAGTCGGAGGAATCTCAATCCGTGGTGCTTCAATGCCGGCCTCTGGTGCCGGCTTGGTTTCGGGTAGTTCCTGCAGCGGGGCAGACGGTGGCTCTGGCTTGGCCATCGCAGTCGGTGTGTCATGAGGGACCGGGGATGGCTCTGGTGTGGCCGGTTCAATCGGTGTTTCAGCAGGGAGTGGTGATGGCTCTGCTGTGGCCATGTCACTCGGTGCTTCTGGAACGGCTGCGGGCGGCGGCATGACCTGGGTTGTTTCGACCGCAGGCGCAGGCGCTGGCGAGGGACCTGGTTGCAATGTCTGATCTTCGACCACCGTGGTAATTCGGCGACCGGTACAAGCCGACAACAGGACGACGGCAGTCAGCCCGACAATGAGCATGGTAGCGTGACGCCGAATCGTGGACGACATCCTTCCTCCTTACGTTCTTGTGTTATCGCACGTGGATCGATCGGGCAATCAAACCATCGGACTTCTTCAGATAGGTGACCTCCGCTGACTCCCCCACCTTGATGTCGGCGAGGCGGGCCGCTTTGGTGCCTCGCGTGATACGCGTGTCCGTCGGCACACGCGCTCCGACGATCAGCTCGTCTTTATTGGCGAGCATCACCTTCACCACAATGGTCTGGGGATCGGCGCTGAGATTCGTAGCGACCACGTTCCCTCGAACGGTTCGCTCCATCGCCCCGGCGGCGTGGCCGGGGAGTGGGGTTGTCGCGATCACGATGCCGGACAATAGGATCAACGTAAGCATGCACGTGTGTATGCGCATAGAAATAACCTCTTGTTCTGCGCGCGCCGGTCTTCCGGCGCATCCCTCTTTACTACCCGCCGATCTTTCACCCCTTGCCTTGGCAAGAAGAGGGCCAGGCGCTGTCGCGATGAAAATAGCGCAACTCTTTGAAAACGTCCAGAGTTGAATCGGATGGGTGAGGGTGGGAATGGGGTTCGCTGAGGAAATCCGCTACAAGCCTCGACAAGGGGCTGTAGCGAAAGGTCGCAGAGAGCCGTCTGGGTGAGCTCCTGGGAGATGCTCGTCCACCGTCACATCGTAACCAGATCGTCAAGCATGTGTGACCATAACCGCCGGGCAATCTCATCGAACGGGATGCGGAATTCGCGGATATCCTATACCACGAGTCTGTCGAGCAAGCTCCACCCCCGCTCTCAACTGCAGATGGGCCATCATGAGCTGGCATCACCATTGCTCACCAATAGAGGAGAGTCTCCGCTGCATGAGTTGTCGAATGGGTCTATTTTTTGTGAAAGCCCAGGGTAGGATAAGAAGGCCTCCCCATTAGCGCAACTGTGATCGGATTCGAGAGAGTCGGGCAGACTCATCCAGAGGCCAGGGTGGAGAGGCAGGATTTGGTCTTAGACGATTGTTTAACGCTTCGACAATTTTCCAGTCGCTGGAGGAGTGATCGCCAAGTGCGCGGTGGTCCGGCACCGGGAGAACAGGTTTGAGGTAGGACCATGGATGAGGGGGCTGTGCTCGGGAACGAAGTGGTGTTGTGGGAAGGCTATGCGGCCTGGAGTCAGTTCATCTGGCTCTATCTGATCGTCGGTATCATGATGTTGAGGGTGGCACTGCTGGTGAGATCCGCGCTATCGGGATGGAGCGGCTGGCTCGTCGGCGCGATCACGTTGCTGGGCATCGCAACCACATTGCGACGCTGGGGACGGTATGTCGTGACGAACCGGAGGATCGTGCTCCAAAACGGTTGGACGGGACACGATATTCAATCGATTCCCTATCAAGAGATTCGGGAGGTCTCTATCCGGCAAGGTCTGCTGTCCGATCTGATGGGGATCGGGACGGTCGTCATCCAGGCTCGGCAGGACGACGCCGTCATCCAGTTTCGCGGCGTATTTGATCCAGGGGAGGTGAAGCGACGGATTCAGGCCGCGCTGGTGAGGCGATCGGACTGACGAATGACCGGTGAGATCCATGCAGAGTACATTCGCCGGCGAGGGTATTCCCGATCTTGCATGTGCGGAGTCATTTGATGGCGGTGTAGCGAGGCAGAATGGGAGGCCGTTCATCCGGGGTCCGGTGTCCTGTAAGGGATCTCTGATCGTCGAGGCTGTGTGGGAACCCTAGCGGACGGACATGACCTTGGCGATGAAGGGGGCTTGGAATCAGGCCGAGCGCTTCCTGGTCAGCGCTCACCTGAAAGCGGCGGAGGGCACATGGCCCTCCGCCGGACTGAGGTCCCGCTCGGACTGGTTGGGATCAACCGGGCTTGTTCTGGTTAGGCGGCGGTGCGGGGAGGGCCCACCATGATGAGATAATCGACCAGTTGGTCCATCGCCACGCAGGGAAGTTCGCACGAGAGTCTGTAGAACCCTTGTCCGCGGTCTCCCGCCGTAAAGTCGATCGTCGCTGTTTTGCGAGTCTCGCCGTCGATGACCGGCGCGGTTATTTCAGTGCTTCCAGCTGTCAGCGTGAACTTGTGCGCATTCCGATTGACGTCTGCGTATTCGAAGACGAGCCGAACAGGGGTTCCACGCGGGATGGTCATTCGTCGGTCTTTCATGGGAATCCCTGAGACTGTCAGTCCTTGGGCGGTCACTTTCATGGTAACGGTCAGGCGATCGGCGGTGTGACCATCCACTTGCTGAGTGGTCACGAGCAAGAGAGTTGCGAGCGCACACACGAATACGCGTATCATGGTAATTCCGTTCGTTTGTGTTTGGTTCGATTAGCCGATGACGGTACTTGGCGCGATGGCCGGTTGCGTCTTGTTCAGGGCCAGCAAGCAGGTCTGCTTGCACGTCCCTTCGTTGAAGGCATGGGCATCGCAGGAGTCGACAGTCAAACTGCGCTTGGCGCTGTCCCAGTCCATGCTGATTTGTGCGGCTTCCCCGGATGCGGGGCAGCGCATGCTGGCGGAGGTGGAAGGCGGCTTCTGTGATGGGATGCCGAACACGCTCACGGCGAGCATGGAGAAGAATGTCGTCACGATTCCGATACCTACGATATCCACGGTAGCGTCTCCTTCTTGGCCACTAAGTGTTACTGTGCAGAGTTCACGGTATTCCGTGCGGTGCCTCTTTCCATATGGGGAGGGTTGCAATGCGGATGCCAATTCAGGAGCAGGATATTGGGCGAATGTAGAAGTGTAAGTGCCTGAAAAAACACGCGGTGCGGAATCGCACTCGCAATAGGCCGCAATAGCCTGTCAAAAAATTGTCGAGGATGGACCAGAACTGTATGGACCCGCTTCTCGGCCCGTTCCTGCGGATCAGGGGGAAGACGGCTTGTCGATTTGCGAAGCCTTCAGAGGGCGAGCGAGGATTGAAGATCAGCCTACCGGGAGGGCGAGTGGGCAGACAGGGGCGATGGAGCGAGTCATCAATAGGGCTTGGTGCCAGGAGCCCGCGCATTCCGTCGAAGGTCGGCGAGGTAGGCGAGCACGTCTCTGATGTCCTGGTCGCTCAGCGTGGTGTCTGGAAACATTCCGCTCCCCGGATGTCCTTCGCGTATGGCTCGAAAGCGGGCTTTGTTGTCTTTTAGTGTCAGCGCGGCGCGGTTGCGAAGATCGGGGGCAGGTGCAGCCAGTCGTGCGATGACCGCTGCCGTGTCAGACGTGAGGGAGGGCTTCTTGTCGATCACCCCGTCAATTCCATGGCAGTAGTGACAAATGCCCTTGCCGTTGAACAGGGTTTTTCCCTGCGCGGCATCGCCCTTTGTGACGGCACTTTTGTCGGACGACTCGGCCCAACTGATGGCGGCCACGGGTAGTAGTAGACCGACCAGAACTATTCCAGGAAGCAGTTGGTGTGCGCGCATGGCGTGATTCCTCATGAGGGCCTCAGGGGCAGGCTCAGTATGCCGCGATGATCCCGATAACACAATCCCGGCGAAGGTCCACAACCCTCTCGTCGAGCTAGGAATTACCGACCGTGTCGGCCTGGTGCCTTGATATAATGGGGTCGTCATGCAGCCCATTGCCTCGAATGGGAAATGTCGAAGGGTGCTTCGGGGGCGAGGGAAAAAATAGTCACAATCAGGAAGGAGAGACTTCATGAAAGCACAGAGAGGGAGGTCACAGGCAGGAAGCGGTAAGAAGAAAGAAGCGTCGTCCAGCCCGCTGGCTCGCAAGGCCTCGGCGATAACACGCGAGAAGAAGAAGGCAGCGATCACCTCGGCCATCGAGAAATCGCAACGAAGAGGAGCCACCGAGGTTACGGCACATATTTCTTCCGCCTTGGTTCGTACCGTCGAGGCTGCAAAGCTCCGGCGTGAGAAGCAGGCCATTGCAGGGGCTATGGAGAAATCACAGCGAACCGCCGAAACTCCGACGAAGCCGCGTTCATCGGAGGCTTTGGCGCGAACGGTTGCCGCCGGCGGGCGCCTACGGAAGAAAGCAGCGATCACGGCGGCCTTGGAAGAATCACAACGCCGGTTGACTCAACGGGGAGCGTGAACGTGAGTGCAGGTCCCTCCGAAACTCCCTTATTTTGATTATTTTGAAAGTGCGCTTGCTCAGCGAGACGTGCGAATCACCCATCGGTGGATTCAAGCAGTGGGCGCAACACCTGCTGCGAGTGTAGCTCATCGTCTCGGAGCCAAGAAAGGGATACCGTTTTTGTTTCTTTCTAAGACCGCAAGGGTGCTCTCCGCAGGCTGACGGCTGTCGGAGTCAGTTTGATCTCGAGGCGTTGGAGAGTGAAACATGCTTCATGGTTTCCTGCATTGTTGGCCCCCGAGCTATGCTACGACTCTATATAGAGGTTGGAATCATGTAGACCACGAACAGTTGTAGCTATGCGATTCTACTGAGTCCCATCGAAAATTCGTAGTGTGAAGTCTGTAGAGATCTGGTAGGGTTGGGCTCGATTCGGCAATAGGTCATTCTTGGTCCGCCGTGATTCGGGGAGGTCGCTATGATTAGTCCTCAACTCGATCCGATCAGCACACGGACACCCACCTGTCTCCACATGCGACTCATCGATCGCATACGATCTGAGGATGACACGCAGCCTCCTCGCTATCGATGCCTCGAATGCGGGGCGGTCATTATAGAGCCGGAGCATGGAGTCAGACCTTCCGCATGATCACGCGGATTTGGCCGTCGGGGATTCCAGCCTAACGCGCAGTTCCGTTCACGATCCATTCGACGGCCTGCTCGAGAGCCGGACATCTGACCATCAGCGTTTCCAATTCTCTCGTCTCCATGATTCACGCCGTCTCTCCCTGCCGCAGAGTGGTTGCAGCCATGACTGCCGTCCAGTAGAGTAATATTGTCGTGGCACGTTTGGAGTCGGCAGGCTCCGATCTCTGAAACCACTCAGCAGGGGAACCGACGGTGGGTCGCAACAAGCTGATCTCCATAGGGCTGTTAGTCTGGTATTTGGCCGTGTCGGTCTGGATGGCCCAAGCTCCGGTCGATCCGCAGTTCTGGCTGTTGGCGAGTATTCTTCCGGCGCTCTTTGTCGTCTTGTTGGTCGCGACTCATCGGCTGCTTCCACTGTCCCATACCTCCTACGCGCTCATTACGGCCTTTCTCACCCTTCACACCATCGGCGTTCACTACACCTACGCGGAGGTGCCGATCGGCTTCTGGATGGATCAGGGGATGCATTTCGGGCGGAATCACTTCGATCGGATCGTGCACTTCAGTTTTGGGTTCTTGTTGGCCTATCCCATGGAGGAGTTGTTTCGTCTGAGCGCAAGCATTCGAGGCTGGGTGGTGTATTACCTTCCCGTCATGACCATTCTTGGGCTGAGCGGACTCTGGGAAATCATTGAATCGTGGGTGGCTCGCGCCGTGCATCCGGAACTGGGCGTTACCTATCTTGGTTCGCAGGGGGATATCTGGGATGCGCAGAAGGACATGGCGGCCGCGCTCTACGGCGCATTACTCTGCATGACGCTGCTCCTGGTGACGCGCGCGCTGCGCGGGGCGGAGTCGGCATTGGAATCCGAGGCGGCCCTCTCAGAATAGTCTGCACGCCATGGCTGTCGAGGCAAGAGATCAGCGCGGAGTGGGAGGGGACAATCGCCCTGTCGTATTGGGCCTGCTCCTGGCCTATGGGTTGATCTGGACCTGGCTGGCGATCGAGCCGGTCGACCGAGGTGATTGGTTCCTGGAAAACCTCCTCGCAGTGACGCTCGTGACGATTCTCATCGCGACCTATCGGCGATTCCCGTTTTCTCTTCCTGCCTACTATTTGATTGCGGCCTTCCTGGTACTCCATGCGATCGGCGCCCATTATACCTATGCGGAAGTTCCCTTTGGCTTCTGGCTGAAAGACGCGTGGGCACTGACTCGAAACCCATTCGATCGTATCGTGCATTTCGCGTATGGAGCCCTCCTGGTCTATCCTCTCCGGGAGATACTCGTGCGTTTGGCGGGCGTGCGCGGGCTGTGGGCCACCGCCCTGTCTGTCAGCGGTATTCTGGCGCAGAGCGGGTTCTTCGAAGTGATCGAAGCCATCGTCGCGATGGTGGTCAGCCCTGAATTAGGGAGCTTGTACCTGGGGACTCAAGGGGATGAGTGGGATGCGCAGAAGGATATGGCCGCGGCTTTCGTCGGCGCACTCTTCACCATGACCCTGACGATGACGCTATTCAAGCCTCAGCCTCAACGGTCCTCTCCCTAATGGAATCAATCACATGATTCTGCTATGATCCGGATCGGTTCCAGCTCAGGAATGATGCGGTGAGGGGGCTATGCCAATTTCGGAGGGTGCATGAACACTCCACGGTTTGATCTGCCGCCGACTGCTCCCTCACCAACACCAACCGCAACGTGCCGCCATAGACGCCTCGTTGATCGCGTCCTCACGGAGAAGGGTGAGGAAACGGGCACCGTTCGTTGTTTGGAATGTGGTGCGATCATTCCGGATCCACTTCCCACGCCGGTGCAATAGCCTTCGCCCAACGGCCGGAGAGTCAGAACATCCCCTCCCGCTGGCTCTGCTCCGCCTCGGTCGTAGTTCCTCACCCTCGCGGCACTGCGTCATCCGTGCAACGCTCAGGTCGTTACGGCCAATAGTTCGCGCGTGCTTTGACGTAGGCGAAAACGATATCTCTTCGGGCGACCATGCCGACGAGTTTCTGCTCATTCACGACAGGAAGCCGGATCAGGTGCCGTTCCTGTAAAACATGAATCAGGTTCATCAGCGGCATATCTTCGGTGGTCGTGATGACTTCACTGGTCATGATTTCAGCGACTCGTACTTCACGAAGATCCCTTCCCTCCTCGACGGCTTTCAGTAAATCGAACTCCGTTACCAGCCCACGCAAGGTCCCATCGGTCTCTGTGACAGGGACACTCCCGAAATTGTGCTCACTCAAGAGTTCCGCGACGACCATCGCGCTGGATGTCGGGCTGACCGTGACGACCGCATCTTCCATGATCTGGCGAACGACCAGTGTCTTCGGATCACAGGCGCGGACGAAATATTCTGTGGCTCTCATAGGACCCTCCTTCTGTTCCTCCGTGGAGTGAAGAGGCGGGACGTTATGATTTCAGGCGTGCGTATACAGTTCGAGGAAGAGCAAGCTTGATGCCGCTACAGGTCTCTGCCAGACCTCAGAGGCGAGGGGAACTTGACCGGTCGGCTCGGGAAGATCCTTCGCGAACTGTTTGAAACAATGGCGGTTGCCGGAGACACGTTCGAGGACGCTCGATCGTATGCTACGTGGGCAGTCGGTCCCTGCTTGGTTCGACGCGCATCATTGTGGATATTTGCGCCAGGCGCAGCGCCGGAGCTGCGGAAATTCTCCGCAGTCTGGTTCTGTTACGAGGCGCCGAGTGGAGTGGAGTCGGTCAATCCGTGGATATCGGGAATGCATGCACTCTGGCACGTCTGTTGCGCTTCTTCTGACTGAGTGCAGGGTATCGGATGAACGGTGGCCGAAGCGGGTGCGGAACGTTTGCCGGGACTGAGTGATTTGAATAGTGGAGACCATGATGACAACTACACACCGCATGGTGCTGGTGCTGATCGCGGCAGAAGGACTGTCGGTGGCCGCTTGTGCCCCGCCGACTCCGAAAGTCGAGCCGTCGATCGCCGTGGAAACTATCCAGCGGGAATTCCTCGCGCCGGCTCGCGATCAAGACGGATTATTCCGTCATACTGTGTCCGGAGTAGTCTGGTCTTTGTGACACGCCATGAGCAAGCGCATTACCATCATTCAGGGCCATCCGGATGCCCAGACCCGTCATTTCGGCCATGCATTGGCGGACGAGTATGCGAAGGGCTGCGAGGAAGGGGGGCATGAAGTGAGACGTGTGGAGGTTGCGCGGCTGGAGTTTCCTTTGCTGCGATCCAAAGAGGAGTTCGAACAGGGTGTGCCGCTGGATTCGATCAAACAGGTTCAGGACTCCATCAGATGGTCGGATCATCTCGTCATTTTGTATCCCCTCTGGCTTGGATCGATGCCGGCGATGCTCAAAGCCTTTCTCGAACAGGTTTTTCGCCCCAACGTGGCCTTTGAGTATCAGGCGTCTGGAACGATGGCCAAGAAACTGTTCACGGGGAAGTCGGCGCGCATTGTGGTGACCATGGGCATGCCGGCATTGGTGTATCGCTGGTTGTTCTTCGCTCACAGCCTGAAGAGTCTCCAGCGGAACATTCTCGGCTTCTGCGGCATCAAGCCGGCGAGGGCGACCTTGATCGGGCAGGTGGAAGGAATGACTGAGCAGCAGCGGGCAGGTTGGTTGGATGAAATGAGGAAGTTGGGCCATGCGGGGCAGTGAGCGCGGTATCGTTGTTCTGGAGTTTGAGGATGAGAGGGAGGAGCCATGTCGAAGATCAAGGAATTGAGAGCGTCGATCGAGCGAAAAATAGATGCGTTGGAACATCAGGCGTTGGCGTTGGAAGCGCAGCTCACTCAGAGCAAGGATCAGGCAATCCAGCGGTTGGAGCAAGGGAAGCAGCAGTTACGGGACGTGGTGACTGCGGTGCAGGCCGACCTCCGGGCGTCCAAGGATCTGGCCGACGATGTGAAGGCCGAAGCGCAGACCAAGCTCGACCACCTTCAGGTGCAGTTGGCGCTGGGCAAGGCGGAGGCTCGTGATGCCTTCGAGGAACAGCGGGAGAAGATTACGAAGGCCTTGACCGAGTTCGAGTCCCTGGCGGATCAGAAATTGACGGGGGTGGTACTCAAGTCGGGACGGGTCTGGGAGGATCTCGTGGGGCGAGCGGGCACCCTTGAAGCCGAGTTTGAAGCCCTCAGACACGGATTCATGGCTGAGAGCAGGCAACAACTCACGAGGGTCGAGGTAACCAAGCAGGAACTGCTGCAGAAATTGCGCGCCTATCGGGAGGATCTGAACGCGAAACGTCAGACGCTACGGGCTAGAACCGATACATTTGAGATCGATTTGCGCGAAGGGTTAACGCAGATTAAAACGGCGTTCCGGAGACTGTTTGACTAATCCATGCCCTTTCCGACCCTCCGCTCTCCACTCCGCGCTTGAAACCTGCCTGCCGTCCGATCAAGATACCGTGGCGCGTCACCGTAGGGGTTGCCGTCGGCCCGCCATCAGTCTTGTCGTGTGGCGCAAACAATCCTGGGAGGTGGCCGATGATTCGATATGACTGTTCCGGACGGATGCGCCGCACACGCCTCGTTCTCGGATTGTCACTACTCGTCCTCTGTGCCGGGCTCCTGCCCGGTTGCCAGACGGTCGCCTCTTTCAATGTGAACACGGTCAGCGATCTTCATGATGCCCAGCTGGGTGACGGACTCTGTGATACCAATTTGACCCAAGGCGGCTCGCAATGTTCGCTGCGGGCGGCGATCGAGGAGGCGAATGCCTTTGACCCCGGGAGCAGGATCGCCGTCAACTTCACTGTCTCCGGCACCTTTGAGTTGAGCCTCCCTTCCGGTCGCGAGGGGGCGGGGAACAGTCTGTTCGTCGCGGGCGGGCGCTTCGTGGACCTGCTCGCGGGGAACGATCCGGCCGATCACATCATTCGACCGGCCAGCGCGCATCAATCACGACTGTTCACGATCGAGGATGCCTTGGTTCGACTGTCCGGCCTGACGCTGACCCAGGGGGGAGTGGATGGGACAGAGGGTCGAGGCGGTGCGCTGTCGATCCAAGGAGATTCGCCGCGGGTGGAGATCACGAATTCCGTGATTGAAAATAATGCCGCCTCGTGGCGAGGTGGAGGCATTTACGCTAACGCCGGCAGCAACTCGGCGCTCCTCATCTCGGATAGCATGATTCGCAATAACGAGGCGGGCGGTGGAGGCCAGGGCGGTGGCGGGGGCATCTGGGCAAAGGTCGGATATTTCGGGCTTACGCGGGTGACCGTCACGGGCACGATCGACGGTGGGCAAGGAGGTGGGTTGCTTCTCTCCGTGAAAGACGCGGATATCTTTCGATCCGCCATCACGCAGAACCATGGCGGGAACGGGGCCGGGCTTAAGATCGACAAAGGAACGGTTGTGATCGGACAGAGCACGATCGCCCAGAATGTGGCGGCGAATACGGGCGGCGGGATTGCCGTGCTGGGAGGAGATGTGACGCTCCGGGATGTCACCCTGGTAGGCAATCAAGCAGCGGTCCAGGCGGGAGGGCTCTGGCATTTCGTCGATGCCGATGGCGTTGTTCGCCTACGCAACACGATCCTTGCCGGGAATAGCAGCCCTGCTCACCGTGACTGTGACGGCGCCATCACGTCCGACGGGTTTAATCTGATCGGAACGATCGATGGCTGCGAGGTGCAGACACAGGGAAGCGACCTTACCGGGACCGATGACCACCTGCGCGATCCTCAACTGGATAATAATTTGGCCCTCAATGGTGGAACCACGGACAATCTCTTGCCGTCGGAGGGGAGCGTCGTCATTGACGCCGGCGGAAGCTGTTATGCCAGAGATCAGCGCGGCCGCACGCGCCCGGTCAATGGAGATGGGCAGGATGGCGCGCAGTGTGATATCGGCGCGGTGGAATGGCAGCCCGGCGTCGGGCCAGGTCCCGGCGATGTCGGAGAAGGTAGCGGAGGTGGCGCGGGCAGGGGTCCCACCAAGTGAAGCATCGCGCGCCCTGACGTCGCCATAGCAACCCGCACTGGTTTAGGGGTTGTGCAGCAGTTTCCGGCACTCGGCCAGAATATAGATCGGTCGCGTATCGTTCCCTTTATTGTCCGGATTGTGGCCGATGGCCGCGCCGGTCATGACGGTGCCGGGAGGACAGTTCCAATGGCTGATATTGACCAGCCCGCCTAAGCCGAATGCGTTCGGCACCCTCTCACTGACATTGAAATCGTCCAGGACTCGATTCTTCCTTCCGGCATCGTGGATGGCGGTCGCTTTCGCATACTCGATCCCGATCTGTAAGAGGTTCTCCCGTGGCAGGAGCTGAAGCTGGTTGTAGGTTTCGAAGACTCCGAACGCAAGGGAATCGACTGGAACGGTGGTGTCATACAGTTTCCCCTCTCGTTGAAAATGAAACAGAAATTTGCTGTCCTTCGTGGCCGATCCCATCGTGCCGTCCGGTTCGAGATCCCGGCAGGAAAAGCGGAATGATTGCCAGGTGCGACTGTCATTGGATGTGTATTGCTTGTCCTTCGCATCCAGCGGGGTCTTGTCGATGTAATAACCGGTCGCTTGATGGATTGTCGCGGTTACATCCGATCCGGTCTGTGCCCAGAAGCCGTCGGCGAGCACGATCCCCTCATGATGGTCATAAAAGGCTCCGGTGCCGGCGCTCATGGTCTGCTTCAATGTGAGTTCAGTCGCCCCGCACATCGAGGCCATTCCGATCGGAGGGAGGACGATCGCGATCAAGGTCAGGAGTGATCGATATATGGCAAGTCCTCTCTATGCGGTCCCGGGCGTTCAGTGTTGACGGTTGTGAGATTGCGAAAGGGAACGCGTTTCTTCCAGACGCGCGAGGTTGTGCTGCAGCGATTCAATGGTCTTGTGCTGCTCGATCAGATGCAGGGTCAACTCCTCGATCTTGCGTAGGAGCTTCGCTTGCATGTCGCCGAGGCCGATGCCCTGCTGCTCCGCTTCGACGGCGCTGGGAATGTCAGACAGATGATGATGGGCCCTGATGAACCCCTCGACCTCCGGCAATGTTTTCAGTTGGTAGTCGGGCTGAAACACATAGTCCGCCCAGTCTTTGATCTGCTTGGCGTCTCTGAACGTCGAGCGGAGGCTGAGCAAGACGTCTTCATCACCGGACAACGGACGCTGTATCTCAAGCAGCGGTTTCTTGCCTCCGCCGCCGGAGGGGTCAAATCCGAGCGCGACGCTACTCGGTCTCCAGATGGCGCCATTCGGATTCTGTGACCCGTTCCATTGCTCCGCGTGGCTGACTGTGGCGAGCGTGCCGAGCAGCAGGATTGCCGCGAAGACTGGTCTGCGATGATAGTACGTACCCATGCGGGGCCTCCTCCGTGAGACGAGAGTCGAATTCCAACCTGTGGTCACTCATTGATGACCTGATGGAGAGTAAAGTCCTTGCCTCACCGGCGTGTGTGGGAATGGCGTCTGTTCATGCGCCGGTCGAACCCAACGCCGATCTGTGTCTCTCTCGATACGGTTCGTGACGAAAGGGATACGATCGACAGCGGTGAGCCTCGACGCCCGGTTGACAGCGCGCTATTCACCGCGTAGCCTCGTCGCATTTTCTCCGCCCATCGAAAGGACGTCATCATGGCCGCTCGACAATTGGTTCCTGACCGAATCATGCAGCTTGGACTTGGATTTTGGGGGTCGAAGACGTTACTCAGCGCGGTCGAGCTCGGGCTGTTCACGGAACTCGCCACACGATCGCTCGATGCCAAGACCCTCGCCCGACGGCTGAAGCTGCATCCGCGCAGCGCGCAGGATTTCTTCGATGCTTTGGTGGCACTCGGGATGCTGAGGCGCGTCGGCACGCGGTACGCCAATACCTCCGAGACCGCCTTGTTTCTGGATCGCGCGAAACCCTCCTATGCCGGCGGCATGCTGGAGATGTGCAACGCCAGGCTGTATCGCTTCTGGGGGTCGCTTACGGAAGCGCTTCGCACCGGGAAGCCGCAGAACGAGGTGAAAACGGGCGAAGATTTTTTCGGTACCCTCTATGCGGATCCGCAACGGCTGGAGGGATTTCTCAAGGCCATGACCGGACTCAGCCAGGGCACGGCGCGCGCCATCGCCGGGAAGTTTCCCTGGAAGAAATATCGCTCCTTCGTCGATGTCGGCTGCGCACAGGGCGGTGTGGCGGCAGAGATCGCGCTGGCGCACAAGCATCTCACCGGGCAGGGCATGGACCTCCCCGTGGTGCAGCCGGTGTTCGAGGCCTATGCGCGAACCAAGAAACTTGAGAAGCGGGTGACGTTTCATCCGGGTGACTTCTTCAAGGACGCGCTTCCGAAGGCTGATGTCCTTATCATGGGGCACATTCTCCATGACTGGGATCTCGGCGAGAAGATGATGCTGTTGCGCAAAGCCTATAAGGCGCTCCAGCCCGGCGGGGCGTTGATCGTGCACGAGGCATTGATCGACGATGCGCGGAAGCAGAATGTGGTTGGATTACTGATGAGCCTGAATATGCTCATCGAGACACCCGGCGGATTCGATTTCACCGGCGCGGATTGCACCCGGTGGATGAAGAAGGCCGGCTTCAAACGTACGAAGGTGGAACCGCTTGCGGGACCGGATTCGATGGTGATCGGGATCAAGTGACGCGGCGGTTCGGCGGCAGGTGGCCACGGACCGACTGATGCTGTTTGCGATCATACCCCTGCGGCATCCGTTGACGTCTCCTCGGATCCTATGTTAAATAGCTGAAAAAATTTTCTCCTAGCGGCCAGAGAGCAACGACTCCAGAGCCCGAACTGCCTGTCCAGGGTAGTTCGGGCTTTTTTATTGTCCCGTGTCTTGGGCACGCCGGCCCAAGTCAGTCGATGAGGTGCCTCATGTTTCGACGTTGCTGTTGCGGATACCGCCTGTTATTCGCCTTCTGTCTCGCATTGTGTGTCGAGGTGTCACCGGTCTTTGCGGTCTATGAGGTGATCGAGGTCACCGACGGCGGCACGATCAAGGGCCAAGTAATCTGGAAGGGAGACATCCCCAAGATCCCGCCGCTCAAGGTGTTTGCCGATATCGACACGTGCGGGACGCAGGTGCCGTCGCCGGTTCTGCAGATCGATCCGGCTACGAATGGAATTCACGAGGTCCTCATATATCTTGAGCGGGTGGAGAAGGGCAAGGCAGCCGAGGCGGCCTATCCGTTGCGCATGGGAAAGAGCGCGGCGCATCCCGCTGGTCGTGCCTGCCAGTTCGAACAGCAGGTCAGTCCGTTTGTCCGCACCTCCGAGATCGCCTTCATTAATTACGAGCCGATTCTGCACAATCCGCATCTTTTCAACGACAAACACAGCCTGTTCAACATCGCCATGCCGACGGCCGACAGGGAGATTGAGACGAAGCTGATCCGGGCGCGTGGCATCGGGCTGCGTGTGCAATGTGACGTGCACGTGCACATGAACGCCTGGGCTGCCGCGTTCGACCATCCCTACTTCGCCGTCACCGATGAGCAGGGGCGATTCGAAATCGGCGGCATCCCACCGGGGAACTATACGGTGATCGCCTGGCACCAGGGATACAACATCGTCAAATTTCAGGCGTCTCGTCCCGTCTACGACGAGCCGCACATCCTACGCCAACAGGTCGAGATCACTCCAAAGGCGCAGATCGAGAGCCGGTTTGAATTCCCTGCTCGATCGGTCGAGGTCGAGTGGAAGATTGCCGGCGAGGCTGGAGAACTGCTCCCGGAATGAGCAAGGACCACGCCTCGCGGTCATGACGCTCGATAGACCTGCTTCATTCATCGTGAATCCGGAGAGGTACCCTCAATGAAGATCGCTACGTTTCAAGCGAGAGTCGTGATCGTCGCGCTGCTCGTTCTCTGCGCGCTGGTGAGTTACGAGCTGAGCGGGTTGGTGCAAAAGGCCGAGGCCATTCCGGCCTTCGCCCGCAAGTATGATTTCAAATGCAATGTCTGCCATGTGCCGGGGTTTCCAAAACTCAACGACTTCGGCAACCTCTTCAGGGACCGCGGGTATCAGTTGGGTTCTGAAGCGGATTCACCCGTGTACGAAGGGATCGGCATGGGCTTCTGGCCTGTATCGATCCGGACGACGGTCGGATATCAATCCGCGCAGGTGCGGACGGAAGGGAGCGGCCTGACGACCGGTGGATTTGGATTCACCGGCTTGGATTTGTTAAGTTTCGGCACGCTGCATCGTGATATCGCGTTCGGCGTGGTCTATACGCCGGCACTGGGCAGCGCGGGGTTCGGGACCGGGGCCTCGGACGGAGACCTTGAAAGTGCCTTCGTGCGCCTGATGCGACTGGAACGCTATTTCGGCGTCAAGGAGGAGCCCGGTCGCTACCTCCTGAACTTACGGGTCGGGAAATTCGAGCTCGATCTTCCGTTCAGCGAAAAACGCAGTCCGACCTTGAATACGCCGTTCGTCATGTACCATTACACGCCGGGGGTGCCGTATACTGCGACCATCGGCGGGACCTCGACCAGTTCCTATTTGAATCCCAACACCTTTCTGCTGGGGGACAATCAGCCCGGCGGAGAACTGTCGGGGATTATGAAAACGCCGTCCACGGAAGGCTATCTTCGATATTCTCTGACCGCGCTCGCCACCAATTCGTTCTCAGGACCGTTAGGCGGTTGTCCTCCCGATACCCCCTGCGGAACCGGTGGACGCAATGTGAATTTCTATGGCCATATCACGCAGTCATTCGGAGGATATGGGATCGTAACCGGGAACCGGGTTGGAATCTTCGGCGCCTACGGCCAAGCGCCGACGATGGTCAATGCCACATGTCCGACCTGCCAGGGAGTGGCGGGGAGCGGGCAGCCGTTCACCCGGATCGGGATCGATGTGAGCTTGACCTTCAATGGAGAGTGGAATCTGTTCGGCGCACTCATGCACGGACACGACAGCGCGCAACTGTTCGCGTCGCAGGGAATCCCGACTCCTCAGAACGCCTCCTGGCACGGAGCGTTTGTCGAGTTGGATTATTATCCCGCCTTGTTTTTCGATATGCCTGATTGGTTTTTTGCCTATCGCTACGATGTGATTCGAAACGATCGGCAGGGCGACGGAAATACCGATGGATTTCGAGGAAACTATAACGACGTCGATTCCCACACGGTGCTGGCGCGGTATTTCATTCATCACTCCACGCGAACCGATTTGGCCCTGCACGCGGAATACAATAGTTATCGCACGCAAGCCGTCGGTCCTACCGGCGGTGATTTGAGGGGACAAACCCTGTTGGTCGGATTGGATTTTGCGTACTGAGTGTTCAAGCCGAGAAGAAAGACGTGACCCCACATGAAGAACCGAGCCTTTCGATGCCAGGGTGCGGCTGTATTGGCAGGGTGTATGTTGCTGTTCGGTTGTTCGACTCTAGAAAAGGGCAGGGAACAGACCTGCGTCTCGTGCGACGACCAGCGGTTGGTACGGATCGTACCTATGACGAAAGATTCGGCGCTTGAGCCGGGTCAGCGGCTCCAGCAACCGTTGGATCTGACGCAAACGGAGTGGGAGGCGGCGGTACGGAGTGTGATGGTCCGCCGCATCCATAGGCCCATGCTCGGACCGTCATACCAAGGAGCCGCGGAGCCGGCATTCTCCGAAGAAGAAGTCCGATACTTGGGCGCCTCGCTGCGGCGAGCGTTTCAGCAGGCGACGGCCCAGGAGCAGGTTCTCTTCGCGTTGGCACGGCCCTCGGAGGCGGGAGTGGAGCAGTTGACCTCCGGCGCCTGGTTCGTCGAGGCAGACCGAATCCATCTCCGGGTGGCAAACTGTTGGGTCGCCGTGACCATGCCTTCGATCCGGAAGCAGATCTGGATCGATCCGCTGTTCGCACAGGCCGGGACGTTCTACGAATTGGTCCCCGGCGATCGCCAGAAACTTGTCGCGGGTTCCCGGGAGAGCAGGAATCCATTCCGCACGGAGCCGATTGAACTGGCGATCGAGTACCTTGCTCTGAGCGCTCCCTCGTCGCCGCCTGCTTCATCAACGAAGCTCGAGCAGCCTTCCGATTCCGGGTCGCTGGAAGAACAGCTTGGTCTGTTGAAGCGGCTGCATGCGCAGGAGTTGATCACAGAGGAGGAGTATCAAGCGAAGAAACGAGAGTTGCTCGATCGGTTGTGAGGTGGAGCGACAGGCGGCCGCCGAACTGATTTATTCCCTGCGTCTCAGTTAAGATGCGGGAGTAACTCATGTTCCGGCGAAAGGACTATCATGAACAAGCCTTCCTCGCTCGTCTCTCCGCGTTGGTTCCTTCCCAAGCAGGATGACTGGTCGACTCCGTTTGCCGAGGTCTTGCTGGAGCAGCTCGATCTGTGTCCGGGCCTCACGATCCTCGATGTCGCCTCCGGCCATGGCATTCCGGCCTTCTATCTGGCCGAGCAGGTCGGGCCGACAGGTGCCGTCGTCGGCATCGATGTCAGCCGGAGTCAAGTGGCGAGTGCGCGGGCCGTTCAACGGAACGAACTGCCCTGGCTCCGATTCGAATGCCACGACATGCGGGACTTGCCCGTGTCCCTTCCCGCCTTTCAACGGATCACCGGCAATCTCTCCGTCATGTTCTTTCGGCCCCACCGCTTTGAGGTGGTTCGCGGATTGCTCGAACATCTGGAGCCGGGCGGCCAATTGGTGCTGACGTTTCCCTCCCTCGGCACGTTCGACTCCATGTGGCAACGGATCGATCAGGAAATGGACCGGCACGGGCTGACCACTGAACGGCAGCGGTTAGCCGACCATGTGGCAGAGCGTCCGTCGGCGAAAGACGCGCGTGGATGGTTGGAGCGGTTGGAGATGGAGCGGATCGTCGTCGTCGAACGGTCGCTTGAAGTCGCGAGTGGGCCCGGTCCACGGTTTCTTCAGCATCCGCTCCTGCGAGGCGGGTTTCTCGACGATGCCTATGAATGTTTCGACGATGGGCGGCTTGCCGATGAGGTGATGACGCGGGTCTCGCTGGACCTGGAGAGCATGACGCCGTTGCTCGCGCAACGCTGTGTCCTCAGCGGCTGGAAGCGAGAACAGGAATGAGGGGTGGCGCGCGGAAGCAGGGGAGAATGGAGGCTGATTTGAACGTGCGGCGTACTCGAACGGTCGCGGCAGTCCTGTGGCTTTCTCTCCTGGTGGGATGCAGTTCCCTGCCCTCTCGATATGTTCAGCAGGCGGAGCCTGGGGTGACATTGACCTCCTTGACGGAGTCGCCAGGATCCTATCAGGGGAAGACGGTCATCTTGGGTGGCGTGGTGGTCGATCAGAAGCAGGTGGACGAGCGATTGTGGCTCCATCTGAAGAATCGCCCGCTGGACAAGGACTATCGCCCGCATCGTCCGACCGTCAATGCCGGGCCGGAGGCCGGGCACTATTGGATCGTGGTGTCGAATGCCTCCGCCTTGCCTCACCACTGGAGGCACTGGGCGCGAGTTACGGTGGTGGGGAGAGTCACGGATCAGAAGTCGATCGTGCCTTCGATCGAGACGACGACGGAGCCGGTGCTGACCTTGTTATTCATGCGGGGGTGGACGATGGGACAGGCCCAGCAAGGGAGCGCATGGGAGGAATCGGTCGATGCGAACTATCTGCTCTCCGTGCCGGAAGGCCTCCATGGCGAGTGAGACGCCACAGCCTGTTGGGGGCTCGGCGTATCCGATCCGTCGACCTAGGCTTGTCGGTCTTCTCCAAAACGACTGTGGAGTTTGACCGGCGCGGCCCGTTTTTTACGCATGCGAATATTGAGCATCTCGACCGTCACGGAAAAGGCCATGGAGAAATAGATGTAGCCCTTGGGCACGTGCACATCGAACCCTTCGACCATGAGGGTCACCCCCACTAGAATCAAAAACGACAGCGCCAGGATCTTGATCGTGGGATGCGCATCGACGAAATCCCCGATGGCCTTGGCCGCCATCAACATCACCACGACGGCAAGGATGATCGCCGTCGCCATGATTGAGACATGTTCGACCAGACCGACCGCCGTGATCACTGAATCCAGCGAAAAGACGATGTCCAAGAGCGCAATCTGAATGAGCACCATCCCCAGGCTTGCCGCGGCGGTCGGGGCGTCGCCGTTCTCCACTCCCTCCAAGCTGTTGTGAATTTCATGCGTCGCTTTGGCCATGAGGAACAGCCCGCCCCCGACCAGAATCAGATCGCGCCCAGAAATCCCATGACCGAGGATCGTGACCCAGGGGTGAGTCAGGCTCATCACCCACGAGATGGAAAACAAGAGGCCCAGGCGCGCCATCATGGCGAGTCCCAGTCCCACCTGGCGCGCGACGGCGCGCTGGTGCTCGGGAAGTCGCCCGACGAGGACGGAGAGAAAGATGATGTTGTCGATTCCAAGGACGATTTCCAGCGCGGTGAGAGTTCCGAGGGCGATCCATATTTGTGGATTGGCCAGCCAGTCCAGCATCAGCAGCTCCATTGTTAACAGAGAAGGGCAGCGAGTCGATTTGTCATGCGAGGGCCGGACACAGGCACAGGTATCGAGGAAGTCTAGCGTCCCGCGGGCGTCGGCGCAATCAAAAGGTGGGGATGAGACAAGCCAGGTCGCGGGGACGGCGCCGTCCCCGCGACTCTACGATCATGACCGTCTCAGAAAATCCGGTCGATCACGGACCGCGACCATCTTGACCAAGTCGCGAATCGAGAGCACTCCGACGACCTTCTCATGCTCGGTGACGGCCAGATGGCGGATTCGTTTCGACGCCATGCGTTCACTGGCATCGCGGATGGTGCGATTAATGTCGATGTCGATCAACGGCGAATTCATGAGCGCGCCCACCCGCATCGTCTCCGGATCGAGCTGATAGGCCAGCAGTTTGCGCACCAAGTCGCCTTCGGTGATGATGCCCACGAGTTCCTCGGCTTCCATCACGAACAGCGCTCCGATGTGTTTGTCCGCCATTCGTTGCGCCGCTTCGAGCGCCGTGGCGTCGCTCCCGATGGTTTCAATGGCGGTTTTCATGAGAACACTCAACGGGCGGTAGACATTCGTGAGCGCCTGCACCGGCCCGCCGTCCGCATCGACGAAGTGCCTCACCAGGTCGCGTATCGAGATGATGCCGAGCACGTCCGTTCCTTCGGTGACCACGAGGTGCCGCACGTTTTTGCTTTGCATCAGCTGACTGGCATCGACCATCGGACGATTCGGTGGGATGGTGATGAGCGGACTGCTCATGATGTCCGTCATGCTGGTGCATGAGGGCACACGGCTGGGCGCCAGCACCTTCGCAATGAGATCGGTCTCGGTGACGATCCCCGCGATTCGGCAATCATTGTGCGGGCGATCGAAGGCTTCAATCAGCACAGAGCCGATGCTTCGCGACCGCATTCTGGTGGCGACGGTGACCACGGAGGTATCTTGCGGGACGACCTCCAATTGGCGATGCATGTAGTCGCTGACGTGCTGGCCCGATACGGTCGTCATAGGCGCTCCTTTTTTTCATCATGAGGTGCGTGCGGTCTTCTCGCGCACATTCCTGATTGTCGCTCACTCATCGCCATCAATCCAGGCCTACTTCACGCTCCTCGGCTTGCGACGGATAATGGTTGCGTGCTCATTCGCCCGCGGATGAGCTTCTGAAGTTCGTCTGCCAGGAGCAAACCGGCGGCTCCGAGGACCAGCGGCCCGAAGATCCAGGCGGGGAGTGAGGCGGTGCCCACAATCCGGTGGCCCAACGGACTGTAGGTCATGATGAACAGGAGGGTCAATTCAACGGCGACTCCCAGCAGGATGAGGGGATTGCTGAACCAGCCGAGCCGGAAAGCCGAGATCCGGTCGGACCGGCAGGCAAAGACATTCGCGACTTGGGCTGCCACGATACCGGCAAAGGTGACGGTGGTGGCTTCCTGATAGAGCGGAGTACTCCAGTCGAGCGGAGTTCCCCAGGTCCAGCCTTGGTGGAATAAATAGAGAAAAAATCCCCCCATCGCAATGCCGGCTTCGATCAATCCCAGAAAGCCATAGGCTCGCAGGAGGACCTCCCGACTGAGGAGTCGTGCGGTTCGTGGTCGTGGCGGCTCGTCCATGATACTGCCTTGAGGCCGTTCGGCCGCCAGTGCCAGCGCCGGGACCATGTCCGTCCCCAGATCGATGGCCAGGATTTGCGGTACCGTGAGGGCGAGCGGCATCGACGCGAGCCCGAATCCCAGGTACGGTACGATCTGGGGGACGTTGCTGGCCAACACATATGTGAGGAACTTGCGAATATTGGTATAGACGGCTCGGCCTTCTTCAATGGCGTGGACGATGGTCGCAAAGTTATCGTCGAGGAGAACCATGGAGGCGGTTTCTTTGACGACGTCGGTGCCGGCCAGTCCCATGGCGATGCCGATGTCGGCCATTTTCAAGGCGGGCGCATCGTTCACCCCGTCGCCGGTCACGGCGACGACTTCGCCCATGTCCTTAAGCACCGAGACGAGACGCATTTTATGCCGTGGCGCCATGCGGGCGAAGATCGGATCCGGTTCCCCCGGAGAAGTCGGAGTGAGCAGTTGACGCAGCTGCTCGTCGTCGAAGCCGTCGAGTTGTGCGCCCTCGATCACCGGCACGAAACGACCCGGTGACGTGGGCACGGTTTCCGGAGCCAGCCCGATCTTGCGCGCGATGGCCAGGGCTGTGAGAGGATGGTCGCCGGTAATCATGACGACACGGACGCCGGCCCGCCGGCATTGTTGGATTGCGTCCGGCACCTCACGGTGCGGCGGATCCATCATGGCCACCAGGCCGAGAAACGTCAGTTTCTGTTCGATGGTCTCGGCCTCCAATTGGTCTACGTCGCGCTCCACGTCGCGCATGGCCACGGCGAGCACGCGGTACGCCTGCTGGGCGAAGGCTTGACTCTGGGCGAGGATCTTTTTGCGCCCGTCCACGGTGAGCACCGACGGTGTCGATGACCCTTGCTGCATGGTACACAGCGGCAGCACTGATTCCGGTGCACCTTTGGTGAAAGCGAGCAATCGGCCCTCGTTCCAGTGGAGCGTCGTCATCCGTTTCCGATCCGCATCGAAGGGTAATTCGCCCATGCGCCGCAGAGGCGGTCGATGGAGCAGCCCGTGGTCCGCGGCAAACTCCAACAGCGCCGTTTCGGTGGGATCGCCGGTGGTCTGGCTGCGGCCGTCGGGACGACGTACGCGTTTGGCGTTGCTGCAATGGATCATCGCGTCGAAGAGGGTGCGCCAGCGTTCGGCTTCCGCGGCGGAAATGAGTCGGTTCTTCGTGAACAAGCAGCCCTCGCGGGATTCCACGACGAGGTCGTCCACATACAACTTATCAAGCCGCATCCGGTTTTCCGTCAGCGTCCCGGTCTTGTCGGTACAGATCACGGTGGTGCACCCCAGCGTTTCGACGGAGGCAAGGTGCTTGATGAGCGCCTTGCGTGTGGCCATGCGTTGGCTGCCCATCGCGAGGGCGAGGGTGACGGTCGGCAGGAGTCCTTCGGGCACGTTGGCCACGATGATGCCGATCCCGAAAATTGCGCTGGTCCAGAACCCCAATCCCATGCCGACGCCGATGCTGAAGAAGATCAGACCCATCAGGAGCGAGAGCCCGGCGACGACGTGTGTGACCTTCACGATTTCCCGTTGGAGCGGGCTCAAACCTGTCTGGACCCTCGTGGTCAGATGCGCGATTTTCCCGAACTCGGTGTTGAGGCCGGTGGCAAAGACCACCCCCTGGCCATGACCGGAAAGGACCGTGGTCCCGGCAAAGGTCAGATTTGCGATGTCGAGCGGATGGCCGCTCGTGATGGGTTCCGTTGAACGACGTTGCGGTTTCGATTCGCCGGTGAGCGAGGAGTTGTCGACGCGCATGCCGACGGCTTCGGTGAGTCTCGCATCGGCGGGAATCTGTTCGCCCTCTTCCAGTACGAGCACATCGCCCGGCACCAGTTCGCTACGGGCGATCTGTTGCTGTTGCCCGTCGCGAAGGACCCAAGCCTTGGCCGGCAGCATGCCGCGCAAGGCTTGAACCGCGCGTTCAGCCTTGTATTCCTGCAGGAAGGCGAAGATGGCGTTGATGAGAATCACGCCGAGGATGGCCCACCCCAACGTCGCCATGCCTTCGCCGGGGTGGAGGGTGTCGGCGAGGAAGGCCAAGCCTGCGGCAACCCACAGCAGGAGCGCCAGAAAGTGCGTGAATTGACGCGCAAACCGGCTGATGAGCGGCAGCCCGCGCAACGCCTGCAGACTATTCGGTCCGTACCGGAGGGTTCGCCGTCGCACGTCGTCAGAAGAGAGCCCTTGCGGTGTGGTGGCGAGTGCGCGATACACCTGTTCGGGTGCCAGACGACAGATCTCTAAGGCAGTCAGTTCAGGCACGCCATCCTCGTACGATGAGCACCGAACAGGGGGCGTACTTCAGCAGCGTTTCTGACACGCTGCCCCACTCAAGCCGTTCGGATCCCGTCAAGCCTCGTGAGCCGGCCACGAGCAGATCCGCCTTGCTTGAGGTGGCCTGTCGGAGGATCGTGTCGGTCACATGATCGATTCGAATCTGTGTCGTGACGGCATAGCCTTCGGCTAGAAACCGACCGCGCAGTTTTTCCACCAGCTGTTCGGCGGCCTGGCGTTTCGGAGCCGAGATCTGTTCCAGTTGATCCTTCGAGAGATACTTCGCCGCCAATTCCGTCATGGCCGGTTGGACGACGGACAACACCGTGACGTGCGCGGATTCCGGAAGCAACCGCTCGCAGAGAAACCGACCGGCGCCTTGGGTGTGTCGTGAAGCGTCGGCCGCAAAGAGCACGTGGGAGAGCGTCGTGAGCGGCCGCTTCACAACCAGCACCGGGCAGGAAGCCAACGCACTGACTTTACGGGACACACTGCCCAGGAGGTAATGCTCTGCATCGCTGAGGCCACGAGAACCGAGAACGAGCAGGTCGGCTTTCTTCTGTTTGGCCAGCTTCGTGACGGTATCGGCCACGCGGCCATGGGCGAGGATCGTGTCGATGGCGGTGCGGGGTTTTGTGGCGGCCTGCTTCAATGCAATTTTTGCCAGGCCTTCGAAACGGCGTAAAATGTGATCGCCGGCTTTCGTCATGGCGGCAATGGCCTGTTTGGAGAGGGCCGCATGTTTGCGCGCGGAGGATTTCAGCGACGCGCTGTCCACGACGTGGACCAATGTCACGGAGTCGGGAGGGCGGCTTGCGACAGCTTCAAGCATCTGCACGCTCCACTCCGCGAACTCCGATCCATCTACCGCGATCATCATCTTCATATAGGGTTCTCCTGGTGGGTCATGTTCCGCACTGGAATAGGGTCTGCATCGGATATGCCTGTGCGCTCTCCAATAGCGGGTCGTCGATTCTATGCGATGACAGACGGTTGGCGGACACAGCCGATTCCCACCGTCCTTAGAGGTGCGGCGTTTTGCAGCAGTGTCCGGCATCAGGTTGGGGTAATTGTCATCAGTCGGAGGGCAAACTGGAAGGGGGATGGCTGAGTGGATCCCGCGCTTGTGTAGGTCGGCGGATCCGTCGATGCTCAGGCATCACGATTGCGTGTGTAGGAGACTGTCTACAGGAGGAACGCCACAATGTTGCAGAGAGGCCTCGCGGGCTGGGGAAACACTCGATGGTTGCGCAATCCGCCGGCGGACTTATTCCGTGTCCTGTTCGGGGGCATGTTGATGGGGATCGTGGGGGCGAGTCCGGTGCTGGTCTGGACAGAGCCGATCTCCGCGGAAGTCCTGACGCGTATGACTCCAGGCGGCGACGCGATCGAACTGGTGATTCCCACCGAGATCGGTCCGCAGAAAGACATCATCCCGCTGTACCGGGGTGGGAATATCCCATACTTCAGTGCCGGCATCGGCCAGGCCGAGCGGGAGGCGGTGTATCCTGCGTTTTCGCTGAAGCTGGTGTTTACGGCGGGCGGGAAGCCTTTTGTCGTGGGTGCAGGGGTGGTGATCAGGAACAGCGACGGCGCGACGGTATTGACGGTGCCTCAAGAGCAGGTCATAGGCCCCTGGCTCTTTATCGATCTGCCCGATGGTACGTATGACGTGGAAGCTACGTTGGGCGGTCACATTCAACAGGTGCGAGGGATCAAGGTCAGGCGAGGGCAGGTGACCACCCAGCATGTTCGTTGGGCCGAGGACCGGAGTCCCGCCCTGTCTGTTCAGGCAGAGTAAGTGTGGCCGGCGCGCGAAGGGCCTGTATCGAGAAGGAGGAGGGTGTATGGCGAATACACGCAAGGTCCCGGCGAGACGACCGGCTGGCGCAGGGCGCAAGCACGTGACATTCGAGGACCTCACGGTCGGCGACATCGTGAACACACGCGTCCACTCGGTGCGTCTCGACATGAAAGGCGACCGCGTGGCGGCGTTGTTTCTGAAAGAGGGCGGCGTGGTGCCGGTCGTGGACAAGGCGAAACAGCTCACGGGGGTCGTGAGTGAACATGATCTGTTGTTGGCGCTCGATGAGGGGCAGGCGTGGAGTGCCCGGACGGCGAAAGATCTAATGAGCGAAAACCCCTACTCGGTGCCGCCGGAAACCACGCTGTCTACCCTGGTGCATGTACTGACGGAGAGTGATCTCATGTCGGTGCCGGTCGTGAACGCGGACAATCGGCTCGTGGGTGTGGTCACGCGTCGTGACGTGGTGCGGGCCGCGCTTCGGCCGGCTGTGAGGCGGCGGCCGTAAGGCCTGCGTGAACCGACCTGAGACGGTTGAAGAGAGGGGACCACGGATGCGGCACATCGACTCGCTCACTCACGCCTGTGATCCAAAAACGCTGACGGTAGGGCAGCTGATGCAGGATGCGTTGTTTACCTGCACGGCGCGGACGGATGCGCTCACGATCGGGCGGCTGATGACGAAACAACATTTCGGCGGGTTGCCGGTGCTCGGAGAGGACGGAACGCTGGTCGGCTTGGTGACGGAATACGATCTTCTGCAGGCCATGATCGAAGGGCGGGATTTGCGCAAGGTGCTGGCCTCGGAAATTATGACGACCCAGCCGTTGACGGCTCGGGAAAACATGACGCTTGAAGAGGTCGCGAACCTGTTCCAGGACCGGTACGTGACGCGCTTGCCCGTGGTGCGAGACAAGCAACTCGTCGGGATCGTGGCGAGGCGGGATTTGTTGCACGGCTATATGAAAGCGTCGGAGTACTGGTCATAGTCCCAAGCCGGGCACTTCTCTGATTGGCTCCACGCGCATCGGGGCTTGGCGGCCGAAACTCCGTCTCGGCACTGTCCCGAAGGCGGGAAAGTGGGATGATCCGTTCCTTAGCCGGCGCCTCGGGTTCGTGCCAGGGGAGAAGATAGGGTTCCGACGATCGCGATGATACAAAACAGCGCTCCTGCAGAGAACGTGAACGCCGCGCCGAGTCGATCCCACAAGAATCCCGCCAGGACGCTCGCCATGAGCATCGCGAACCCACAAGCCAAGTTGAAGCAGCCGAAGGCCGTTCCTCGCAGATCGGCTGGTGCGTGGTCCGCCACCATGGTTGCCAGCAGGCCTTGCGTCATCCCCATGTGAACACCCCAGAGGGCGACGCCCAGCATGAGCAATCCCCAGTGCTCGTCCATGGCCAACAGCAGATCCGCCGCAATCAGTACCGTCAGGCCGAGGGTGAGAAGCTTGGTGTGGCTCATTCGGTCTGAAAGTTTGCCGAACGGATAGGCGGAGGACGCATACACGAGGTTCATGGCCACCATGACGAGAGGAATAAAGGCGACTGGAATACCGCTTTGTTGTGCACGCAGGACGAGAAACGCTTCGCTGAACCGAGCCAGGGTGAAGACGGAGCCGATCCCCACCACCCACCAATAGGTCGATTCAAGACGTGAGAAATTCTCTCGGCGGATCGGATTCGTCCTGACTGTAGGCTGGTGGGAAGCAGGCTCCCGGACGCCGACCAGCAGGAGCGCGACGGCCATCAGGCCAGGGATGACGGCCACCCAGAAGACAGCGCGGTAGTCGTCCGCCCAGAGCAGCATCAATCCTACCGCGAGCAAGGGTCCAAGGAACGCCCCCACCGTATCGAGTGATTGTCGCAGACCAAATGCGGCGCCGCGGAGCGCCGGCGGCGCGATGTCCGCTACCAAGGCATCGCGCGGCGCGCCTCGCACGCCTTTGCCGACCCGATCCAGCAAACGGGCGGTCAACAGGGTGCCGATGTCCGGGGCCATTGCGAAGAAGGGTTTGGTCAGCGCGCCCAAGGCGTACCCCGCCAACGCCAGGCCTTTCCGTTTTCCGAGATAATCGCTGAACGTCCCGGAAAAGACTTTGACGACCAAGGCTAGAGACTCGGCCAGACCTTCAACGAGGCCAACCGCGATCGTACCGGCCCCGAGCGTCGTGACCATGAACAAGGGCAGGAGGCTGTGGATCATTTCCGACGAAATGTCCATCAACAGGCTGACAAAACCCAGTACCCAGATGCCGGGCGGCAACCGGCGGAGAGAGGTCTGTGAAGATCGGTGTGGCATGAACACGTGCAAGGATGCCCTGACGGGTACTCAGATGGAATGACGAGGGACATACATGATGACGGCCATGCCGATAAGGCAGATGACCGCCCCGACCAGATCGAACGCGTCCGGCTTGGTCCCGTCCGCGCCCCATCCCCACAGCAGTGACAGGATGATGAACATCCCGCCATAGGCTGCGTACACCCGTCCGAAATGCGTGGGTTGTAACGTGGGAATGACGCCGTAGAGTATCAAGAGGGCTGCTCCAGCCATCGCATATCCGAACGGCCTCCCTTCACGGAACCATAGCCAGACGAGATAGCCGCCGCCGATTTCACACAGTCCGGCGATGACGAAAAGACTGATCGATAGGGCGAATGACATCACCGGGTCCTCACATGGAGGGTCGGCCAAGCCCATGAAGGATTTTCATGTGCCGTGCCCGTCCTGACTCAATAGATAGAACCATTGATCTACTATGGGGCGCGATCGACATACAAGCGTGGGACGATGCGCAGGCAGAGATTCGCACCGGCCCTAGTCGCAGGGCTGGTCGGAAAAGAGGACGATGGGAATCGCCCTCTTCTGAGCATGAAGAATCACGCCACCGAACAATCGCGTCAGGAAGGAGAGGTCATGTGGGATGCGGTCGGTCAGGCGCTCTCGAACTCTCATCGCCCAGGAGTCGAATTCCTGGTGATGCTCAGACGTCGACAGATGCAACAGTCGGCCCTGCTGCCAAGCTTGGACGGGGCCAGATGGGGCGCTCTCAAATGTGAAGCCATTCGGCTTGCTGGCCCCCAACATCAGTCGATCAGTGTTCAGCGCGGTCACGACAGCCTCGCGCAGGTCCGAACAATTCATGCGTACTGCTCGGACATGGTGCAACGCAGTAAACGCCGCTTCGTCGAGTAGGAATTGACGATAGTCATCCAGACTCGAAATGGTATAGGTCTGGATATTGAGGATACGGCAGGCGGCCGGCGGGCACCAGACAAGAGACATTACGGCGGCGATCGCCGCCAGCCCGGCAATGAGCAGGAGGGGTCTATGATGCCGCTTCATGTGGTGCGTTCCTGCGGCATGTCATCGTCGGTGCCGCGGCTGATGTTGCGAACAAGGCTTCGGTCGCTTCAGGTCGGATGGAATCTGGGTCGCCTCATCGAGGCAGGCCGTATCCAGTTGTGCCTGCACCAGTCCGAGTGCGCCGCTGAGGTTCGCTCCTCGCAAGTCGGTATGGTGCAGATCGGCATCGTTCAGTTGGGCTCCCGTCAAATCCGACGCGCTCAGATTCGTCCCGCGCAGATTGGCCTCCTGCAGATTCGTTTGGACCACGAGGGCGTGGCTGATGTCGGCCTGACTCAGGTCGGCGGCTACCAGATTGGCCGACTCCAAATTGGCTTCGCTGAGGCGGGCCTGTGACAGGCGGGCTTTCGGACCGTAGATGTCGGTGAGGTCGGCTTTCCGGAGATCGGCGCTCGCGAGTTGCGCACCGATGATGACGGCATGAGAAAGTCTGGCCCCGTGGAGATTGGCGGCAGACAGGTTGGCTTTGTACAAGACCGTCATGGTCATCGTTGCGGAGTCCAGCCGGGCCTTGATGAGATTCGCGCCTTCCAGGTTCGCATGTTCCAGATTGGTCCGCTGCAGGTTGGCGCCGCCAAGCTGGGCATAACGAAGATCCACGCCTCGAAGGTTGGCCTCGTGAAGGTCGGCATTCCTGAGGGAGGCGTCGTCCAAATAGGCGCTATCCAGATCCGCTTCGATGAGCCCGGCGCCGTCGAGGTTGGCGCTGTCCAACAAGGCACCTTGCAGATTGGCCCGGCGCAGATTGGCCTGTCGCAAGTCAGTCCGGCGCAGGTCGGTTCCGGCCAAGTCAGCTTCCGTCAGAGTGGCTTTCGACAGATTCGCTCCGTAGAAATAGCCGTCGAGCAGGGTCGCGTTGCTGAGATCCGCAAGCCGCAGATCCGCATCCTCAAAATGGGCACGCTCCAACAGCGCTTCTCGGAAAAACGCGCCTTGAAGGTCGGCTCCGTAGAACGCGGCTTCATCGGCCGCCACGCGATTGAGATGGGCCTTGACCAGCAAGGCCTTGCGCAGGTCGGCTCCCTCAAGATTAGCGTCATCGAGGACGGCCTGAGAGAGGTCGGCGCCTTTGAGGTGCGCTTGCACAAGATCTGCCGTGCGCAGATTGGTGCCTCTTAGGATGGCCCCTTCAAGATTGACCCGTTCAAGGTTCGCTCCCACCAGGCGAAGGTGACGAAGGTCTACCCGGCAGAGATTGGCGCGGTGGCCATCGGGAGATTCACGGTCGTCCAGCCAACGTGCATGGGATTGCAGCACCTTGTCCAGTGCTTTGGCGGAAGGGCGCTGCTGTTTGAGGGGGCTCTCACAGGGAGGTGTGGGTTTGGATGCAGACTTTGGCGCGGCGTCGGCACCGGTCGGAAGAGCGAGCAGCATGGCCGCCACCCAACCCGCAGCGATCGTGATGGACAGGGAATACTGGTTCATGAACTGGCCTCCTTCAAGTAGATTCGGTGCTGCGGTGTATAACATGCCTGAGAGATCATGATCCGGTTCACGTGTGCCGATCCACCTGGTGCGCCAATTCGGTGAGGGCCGTCGAGATGCGAACGTCGTAGGGCGCGGATCGGTCGATGCGGCGCAACGGGTCCGGAAGTTGTGCCAAAGAGAGCCGGGCATGTCTGCGAATTTCTTCGAGCGATGGAGGGGAGGTCAGGCGGTGGCCTCCTTGCATGACGTGGCCCAGCAGGGGCCGGCCTTCCTGGCAGTCGCCCTCGATCGTGATGATATCACCGTTGAGTCGTTCGTCTGTGCCGATGCGGCGGTAGACCTGTTTGCGGCCGGGCCAGGTGGCTTTGCCTTCGGACCGTTTTCGGCAAGGCCTGCCGGCATATTCCTGGAGTTTGTACGCGCAGTCCAGGTATGGGGCATCGGCTGATGTGGTCATGGCCGTGCCGATAGCGAAACTATCGATCGGAGCCTGGCCCGCCACTAGCGCGTGGATGCGTTCCTCGTCAAGATTCCCACTGGCGAGAATTTTGGTTGCCGTAAGGCCTCCGCGATCGAGAATGCGCCGAACCTTGCGCGCATGCTCGGCCAGATCTCCGCTATCGAGCCGGACGCCGTGGATCGAGATGCCCTGTTCCTTCAATCGAGCCGCCAGAGCGACCACTTTTCCCGCAGCGGCTTCCGTCTCGTAGGTATCGATGAGGAGCACGACGTTGCCTGGTTGGGCCTGGGCGATGTGCGTGAAGGCCTGCATTTCGTCGAGATGGGCCTGGACGAAGGAATGGGCCATGGTGCCGTAAATCGGGATGGTAAAGCGGGCGCCGGCCGACACGTTCGACGTGCCCGCCAGTCCGGCGAGGTAGCCGGCCCGGGCGGCGAAAAGACCGGCTTCCGCGCCATGCGCGCGGCGTAGGCCGAAATCAATCAGGGGTGTGCCGTCCGCAACCAACACCGAGCGGCAGGCCTTGGAAGCGACCATTGTTTGAAAGTTCAGCAGATTCATGACCCGTGTTTCCACGAGTTGCGCCTGCGGAAGGGGTGCGGTAATGCGAAGGATCGGCTCGTTCGGAAAGAAGAGGGTTCCCTCCGGCATCGCATGGACGTCACCTGTGAAGCGCATCGCACGGACGGTGTCGAGGAACGCCGGAGTAAATCCGCCTGCCCGGTCGAGCCAGTCGATGTCGCCGTCTGAGAACTGAAACTCCTCCAGATAGGTCAGTACCTGCTCCAGCCCTGCGGCCATGAAGAAGTTCCGTTGCGGCGGCAGTTTCCTGACAAAAAATTCAAAGACGGCGATTTCCGTCATCGTCTGGTCCAGGTAGGCCTGCGCCATGGTGAGTTCATAGAGGTCGATGAGGAGGGCGTCTGAGGTGATATTCATGCGGCCAATTGCTCCACACGAACGGGCATCGCACCGGCCGACACCATCTCGGCTTCGGCCCGTCGACCGTCCTCAGGCAGGACGTTCACGGCTCGTATGGCGTCGATCAAGAGACATACCTCATATCCGAGGCTGCGAGCCTCCCGTACGGTTTCGCGCACGCAATAGTCCGTGGCCAGTCCTCCGATGAACAATCGGGTGACGCGAGCCGCTTGGAGACGAGCATGCAACGGAGTGTCCTGGAAGCCGGAGTAGGCCTCCTGGGCAGAGTCGGTCCCTTTGGAGATCACGATGGTCGATGCAGGCAGCTTGAGCTCCTCCGGAAATTGTGCCCCGGGACTTTGCCCGATGCAGTGTGTCGGCCAGGGGCCGCCTTGTGCGCGGAAGGAGCAATGGTCCGGCGGGTGCCAGTCGCGGGTCGCAAACACCGGCAGGCCGCTGTGGATAAAGAGGGTGAGATACCGTCGCAACGGAACAATCACCTCGTGGCCGCTGGGCACTGCCAGGGCGCCACCCGGAAGGAAATCCTTCTGCACGTCCACGATGAGGAGTGCATCGCCTGCGTGAAGCGGATTCATACGGAGTCCCTTCGCGTGACTCGTCCGCCCGACATCCTATCGACCCTGTTGCACGAGCAAGCGGATGTAGGCCAGTACGTCTTGCATCTCCATTTCGGTCAGCTGCCCGTACCACGCATGCATCGGGCTGAAGACAACGCCGTGCTCGATCGTTCTGAGCAGCTCCTCGTCGGACTTGAGGAAGGATTTGAACCGGTGGAAGTTGGCCGGCGGAACCGTCAATGCGGCCGCATCGGGACCGTCGCCCCGTCCACCGCTGCCATGACAGGCGAGGCAATGGCGCTCGTAGACAGCCTTTCCTTTGGTGACATCCGGCGGGAAATCCTGTGCCGCCGCAGAGCCACAGGCGGCTGCAATGGTCATGAAGAGAGAGACGAGGAATGAAGGCCGGATGCCGCTGGCCATGGCACTCTGCATGGGGCTCTGTGTCTCCTTCAGCTTTTCTTGGTCGTGTGGGCGATGAACGACGAAAAATGTTGCTGCAGTTTTGTGCTGCCGCAGGCCGGGCATTGGACCTCACCGTGTTCGTGTTGCTTCAGCGTCACGATGATCAGTGATTTTTTCCCACAATCCAGACAGGTGTAATCATACATGGGCATGGGCAGCCCCTCACGACAGTTCCAGAGTGGGTGGAGGTTGCACGATGGTGGCCTGTAGGCCCTTCTCCCCCGGTTCGTTCTCGAAGATCACGTCCTGTCCGTCTTCCATGTCATTGAACGGGATGCCCTTCACGGCATTCTTGTGAAAATAGACTTCCCCCCCGCCGTCGTTCAGGATGAAGCCATAACCTTGTTGAGGGAAGACCTTACTCACCACGCCCCGGAGCTGCGGGAGCGGTTCGATTCGCACGACCGTGTCGGCCCGTTTCTCGCGATATTTCCGCAATTCGATCGCCACGGCGTCGAAGGCCGCCCGGATGGCTTCCTCGAACGTCTTGTCCTCCTTGCGGGAGGTCAGGGTGTGACGGGTCGGAATCGTGACCAGCACGAGCGCCTCTGCAACATTGGCCTGTTTTTTATGATGGCGATTTTTTGTCAGCGTGACACGTCCATGAATGATGTCGTCGTGGCCATGCTGCAAGACGGCCATGCGTTCCTCGATCTCGGTTTTCCAGCGCGGAGTCATGGCAATGTTGCGGCTCTCAACTTCCAGGTTCATGCGTCCTCCTCTCGGCTCAGATTGAGACTGCTTCACCTACTGTCTCAGCAAAGCACGTGCCCTTACCGTTGGCGGACGAACTGGGTGGAGCGGGGGCAGAAACAGCTGAAAGTGGAGCATTTGCACGTTTGGGGGAAGGGAGCGATCGGTGGCTTATCGGGGAACTGGCGCATAATTCCTCACTATCTGAGCCGAGCTGAAGCTCAATGCGCCAGTTGCCGGCGCCATTGCATGGCAGGCGCGGACATTTTTCAGGAACATGTCTTGCGTGGGAAGCCTATATGCCAGTGTTGAAGAAATCCGCCTTGGACGCCTACCTCAAAGACCGGTTCGGTCCGACGACGGTGTTGCTTGCCTATGGACCGATCGGCAAGGAGACGAGCGGCGCGCGGTATAAGCAATACGGGTATGGCGCGCCGGTCCGGTTGACGTTTCGTCAGAATGGCAAGACCCGCCAGGCGGTGTTGGGCACCATGAGTCCCGGCCCCTTCGGGCATGAGCATCCGTCCGACCGGGCTCAGGCGATGTTGTGGGACTATGACTGTTACGGCCGTCTGCCGAAGCATATCGCGGCGCTGGATGTGGGAGCTTTTACCGAGCGCGGAGAGTTGATGTCCGTGGCCTCCGCCAAAGAATTCTTTTTGCTCACCCAATGGTCCGAGGGGGAGACCTACCATAGGGACCTGGAACGCCTTGCCGCAGCGCGCACGCCGACGGCGCTGGATCGGAAACGGACCGAGGCGTTGGCCGGATATCTGGCCGGCATCCACCGGGTGACCCATCATGACCCCGACCTGTATCGCCGACGACTACGTGAGTTGCTCGGTCATGGCGAATGCATCATGGGGCTCACCGATAGTTACCCCGATCGCTTTGCCTTCATTACGGAAGATCTGTTGCAACGCATTGAGGTGGCCTGCAACGAATGGCGGTGGCGGCTGCGCGGCCAACATGCTCGATTGTCTCAGGTGCATGGGGATTTTCATCCGTGGAACGTGCTGTTTCGTCGCGGAACGGATTTCTCCGTGCTGGACCGGTCGCGCGGGGAGTGGGGCGAACCGGCCGATGATGTCACCTCGATGTCGATCAACTATCTGTTTTTCTCGCTGTGTCGACATGGGACGTTGAAGGGGGCGCTGGAAGTGGTGTTTCGTTCGTTTTGGGAGACCTATCTTGTCCGGAGCCGCGATCGCGAGGTGCTGGATGCGACGGCGCCGTTCTTTGCCTTCCGCGGGCTGGTGTTGGCGAGTCCGCTCTGGTATCCGAAACTGACCGTGGCTGTGCGACGGAAAATCTTCCGGTTTATCGAGAATGTATTGGCGGTGCCGCGGTTCGACCCGGCGGATGTGAACCGGTACTGTGAATAAGTGATGTGATGAGTCACTCTCCATTCGCCATCTGGCTCACCGGTCTTCCCGCTTCCGGGAAAAGTTCGATTGTGGCGCGGTTGCTACCCAAGATTGAGTCATCGGGAGCAGCCGTCGAAGTCCTGGAGTCCGATGCCGTCCGGCGCATTCTGACGCCGGAGGCCGGCTACTCGAAGGAAGAACGCGATCTGTTCTACCGCGCCTTGGCCTATGTGGGCGCGCGGTTGTGGGCCCATGGCGTGAACGTGATTTTCGACGCAACGGCGAGTCGGCGAGTCTATCGAGACTTTGCCCGCTCGTTGATTCCGCCGCTGCAGGAAGTGTCGATTGTCTGTCCGCTGGACGTCTGTATGCAGCGCGATAAGAAGGGAACGTATAAGCGAGGGATGCACGGTGAGTCGTCCACGGTCCCGGGGCTGCAAGAACCCTACGAAGCGCCGCTCTCGCCGGCGTTGGCCATCGACACCACAGTGGTGTCCTCGGATGCCGCAGCCGAACAGATTTTCCTGTTGGTGCGTTCTGGTCGTCGGCTGTAATACGGTTCCTTCGTCGCATCGATTCAGGCCCTTGCCGAGTTGAGCGGCTTTCGCTAGGATGATTCCGTTACCGCGATCTCTCACCAAGAGGGCGCCCATGCCCGCGTCACTGGATCACATTCATTCCGGTACTCCGATGGGGGCGAACCTGATCGCCGACGGCGCGACGTTTCGCTGCTGGGGCCCGCACGCCAAGTCCGTGCATGTGGTCGGCGACTTCAATCATCGGGTCCGCAACGACGGGAGCTTGCTCACGCGAGATGCGCAGGGGCATTGGCGTGGCTTCATTCCCGGCGTGAAGGACCGTCAGCGCTACATGTTCTACGTGGTCGGCGAGCGGAGTGAAGGGCTAAAGCGTGATCCCTATGCCCGAGAACTGGAGTCGCCGTTCCCCAGCGAATGTATCATCCGCCATCCCGACTTTCCCTGGCACGCGAGCAGCTACACCACGCCGCGTTTCCACGAGTTCATCATTTATCAACTCCACGTGGGCACCTTCTATACGCCGAACGTGCCCCACAAGGGCGGCACCTTTCTCGACGTGGCTCGCAAGCTGCCCTATCTTGCCGAGCTCGGTGTGACCGCCTTACAGCTCATGCCCATTCAGGAATTTCAAACCGCCTTCAGCCTTGGCTACAACGGGACCGACTATTTTTCGCCCGAGATGGATTTTGCCGTGCCCGATGCGAAGCTGCCTCCCTACGTCGCAGAACTCAACGCACTGCTCGATGCGAAGGGCCAGCGCCGGTACCAGGCGGAGGAGCTGCGGGGAGAAATGAATCAGCTCAAGGCGCTGATCGATCTGGCCCATATCCATGGCTTGGCCGTGCTGCTCGATGTGGTCTACAACCATGCCGGCGGAGACTTCGGCGACCAGAGCTTGTACTTTTTCGATCGGCAAGATCCGGCCGGCGGGCAACGGAACTCGCTGTATTTCAGCGAGATGGGGCATGCCGGCGGCCTCGTGTTCGATTTCGCCAAACCGGAGGTGCGCGACTTCCTGATTCAGAACGCGAAGTTCTTTCTCGATGAATACCGCGTGGACGGATTTCGGTACGACCAAGTCAGCGTGATTGATCATGACGGAGCGCCGGAAGGTTGGCGATTTTGTCAGGACCTCACGGCCACGCTGCATGCGCAGCGGCCGGAGACGCTCCACCATGCCGAATATTGGGAGGTGAATCCGTTCGTGGTCCAGCCCCTGCCGGTTGGTGCCGGCTTCGACACCACGCTCACCGACGGCCTGCGCATAGCCATTCGCGAGGTCATCGGCAGCGCGGGCGCGCCGGATGAGCGGCCGCTTCATATGACGGGCCTGGCACGCAGTCTGTGGACTGAAGGGTTCCACGAGTCGTGGCGATTCGTGCAGGGGCCGGAGAACCATGACATCGTCTATCACGGTCGCGAGGAGCGTATTGCTCGACTGGGCGATCCCGACCATCCGCGCTCCTGGTTCGCCCGCAGCCGGGCACGCGTCGCCACCGGCCTCAGTCTCACTGCGCCGGGCATTCCGATGCTCTTCATGGGACAGGAGTTTCTGGAGGATAAGCAGTGGTCGGACGACTTCGTGACGCATCGCGACTTGCTGCTCTATTGGGCCGGCCTCGATCAGGGCGACAAGCAGATGCTGGACCACCTGCGGTTTACGCGAGACCTCATGAGCCTGCGCCGCCGACTCCCCGCATTGCAGGGGCAGGGGTTACGGGTCGTGCATGTGCACGACCAGAACCGTGTCCTGGCCTTCCATCGTTGGGTCGAAGGCGCAGGCCACGATGTGATGGTGATCGTGCATCTCGCCGACTTCACCCGTGTCGGGTATCGTCTCGGGTTTCCCTGGGATGGAGACTGGAGTGAAGTGTTCAACAGCGACGCCTATGAAAATTGGATCAATCCCGACGTGGCCGGCAACGGCGGGCATGTGACTGCCGTGCCGGAGCCTCTGCACGAGTTTTCCTCTTCGGCATCGGTCGTGCTCCCGGCCAATAGCCTGCTGGTGTTTACGCGCTAGCGTCCCTCGTCTTCCTTTCCCGTCGTCGACTCTACTGTTCTCCCTGAGCCACCGGCAGTGTTCCCAGCGCAGCCGTCATCCGGTCCGTCTCTCGACGGTATGCGCCGGGATGGTCCCATGCCACAAGAGTTCTTCGTAGAACGGCCGACTGCAGACTGCGGCCCTATCTCTGCCGAAGAATGGCAGCAAGAGCGACAGACCGGCAGCGCGATGGGCGGTAGAGTGCCGGTATGCGCGACTCGCCGTTCATGCTCGACCGCACCTGCAATTGAGAGGAGCTCACGATGTATATGCGTATGCTGATGGCGTTCACGCTCATCTGGATGGGGACGGTCGGCCCAGTTCTCGGGTTTCAGACCGCCGCGGTCTTTCCCACCAGCCGGGTCGAGCACGTGGATCTTCGCAATCAACTGTTGACCTTCAAGACCCAGGACGGTCAGCTGCGGATGTTGCGAGTGGCTGATTCGACGGCGATGCGACGCGAGCCGTTGCACAAAGGGGATCTCGTCACCATCGAAGTTGATCTCGACGACCAGATCGTTAACATCGTGAAAGTGCTTCAGACTCCCGAATCTGATCGTCAGGGGCTCAACCGAAAATGAGGTGACCGCCTATCCATGAGACACACTCAGCCGCCGCAGCGCATGGGCGGTGGCTGGCTGGTCCTGAGCAGGTGAACCGGCGCGAGACGGGAGGATCCTGTTAGGCCGTCCACCAGGAGGCGACCGGCGGATGGGGTCGCGGACGCAAGGGACGAGGCTGCATCCATTCGTCTTGTGAATGAAGTCCCGCCCGACGGCAGTAGCCTGCCGCGATAGCCGCTTCCTCCGTGCCCTGATTCACCATAAAGAAGGTCCCTCCCGGCGCAAGATTGCGCGCGATGCGCGCGAAGAGTCGTTCAGGGGAAAAGACGGTCAGCGGGAGCCGCCAGGCCAGGACCGGTGCCGGTGTGACAAACGGAAACCAGGCCGTGATCACATCGACCTGCTCGTTCCGCTCGCAGTAGTTCGCAATCACAAACGAGGTGTGCGCGAGATTCGCGATGTATCCGGCGGCGGCGTCATAGCGGCTGTAGCCGGTGGGATAGAGGCGGAATCCTTCTACGTCCACGCCGGTCAGTGTCGCCGGACGGAAAAACCGGTACAGCGTCCGCGCATACCAGAAGTTCGCACAGCCCACATCCGTGACGCGACCGCCCGTGGGAACGGGCCGGTCCGCTGCCGCCCAGGCCTGGTCGAGCAGATCGAGATAGGCGTAGTTCGCCAGGGACGTGTGTCGTCCGTAGAGGGATTCGAAGCAGAGACCATAGCGGGACTGCAGGGATTCGATACAAGTTTGCTGCCAGGTTGCGAGATCCGTGAGACGGCCGACCGGCATTTCGTGGTATGGCTTTCTGGACCAGCGCACCCGCTCGGAGAGGCGATACCACAGCTCATGATAGAACGAGCGGCATCGTTGACCGAGAGAGTAGCGATGGGTGGGCGATGACTGACCGGTCGCAGGAACCGGCGACTCGCGTGAAGAATCGAAAGCGGCTGAGGTGGTTGTCGGCATAGCGAGAATGTCTCCTCACCATGTCGGACTTTTTCATGAAGAACTGAAGGGAGTCGGACGGGAATGGCGTGCGAGAAGACTATCGAGGGTGTTACACGATCACGGCTCGACGGAGGAGGTCTCCTCATCCACCTGGTTAGGCGAGCCGCCGGTGAGGAAGTCGTTGAGCAGCCGACAACCGGCAAAGAGTGTGGCTTCGTCGTGTCTGATCCACCGGCTGACGGCTCCTAAGTAGACGAGTCGGTCTGCCACCGTCTTGATGTCCTCGATTCCGGTCTCCGCGCCTGCTCTCGTAGGGTTCACCGGTTTCCCACATGTGATCAGGTAGTTCAGTAATCGCCCCGCCGTTCCCTCGCCGATCTCCTCCGCCAGCCCCCGCACGAACGGTTCCCATTGCCGCCGGCCTTCAGAAAGCGCTGCCTCCCCATAGTGAAGGAAGAGTTTGCTCAGGTAGGGGTGGTTGCCCGTCCACTTCGCGATCGGTGCCGCCCTATCGTGGCCGACCAGCCGACGCAGTTCTCCATCCAGCAGGACGGAGAGTGGATAGAGGCGTATGGACAGCGCGGTCAACGTGGACGCATGGTCCAACACGGTTCTCAAGCGGCGGCTTCCGGTGAGAATCAGGTTCGTGGGGCGGGCAATCGAAACCTGCCGGAGCAGCCTGTCGATCGCTTCGTCGGACAGATGGTCGAGATTGTCGAGAACGAGCATTGCGCCGGATATCTCTGCTTCCTGGGGGGGCGGCGCTTGGCGAAGATCCACCTCGACCACTCTTCGGTCCGGCAGGCCTTCGAGCGCACTGCGCACCAGCGAGGTCTTCCCGAGTTTTGGTCCGCCGATCACAGCCACGGATTCGCCGTTCATGAGGCGTCCGCGCAGGTTTCGGACGAGCCCTTGGCGTCCGATAAAATCACCGCCGGTGACGGGACGGGGAATGAAGGGTGTGACGGACATGGACCACTCTACCATGCCTGGCTAGGATAGAAATTATCGCTCGTGCGATCGGGGTATCGCTGTCGAGACCCCTTACCGAGGGCGGACAAATCGGAGTAGGTTCCCCCCGGTGGCCAATCGGGTAAACTTTCGCTTCATGTCATTCACTCGATCGAGATACATCCTGGCACTGTGGTCTCCACAACGTTGCTGCGGGGCCAGTCGAAAGCCGCGGGCGACGTACGCGTGGCCGGCGCCGGCGCCGCAGAGATGAATCAGCGCGGCCAGATCCTGCTTCTGCTGAAACGTGGGACGGGGCCTGCGATGTGATCCGACTGCGTGTGCCACGGCGCGATCGAGCAGGGCGGAGGTCATTTCGATGGCATGGCTCGGCAGGACGCGGCTGTAGAGGCTATTGAACCAGCAGGAGTGAGGATCGTTCCAGGCTCCTTCCTGAACCACACGATGATCATGAATGCAGTACCGCTTCCCTGCCTGAAATGTGGCGTCGGTGATTTGGAACATGCCCACCGCGCTGGATGCCGGTCGATAGAGTTCCAGGGGATTCCAGCTCAGCCGCCATCGCCAGTACGTCCGCGCGACCGGATTCCCCGCGCTTTCGACCTGCGCGAGCGCGGCCAGCAGATCGGGCGTGATGATGGCCGTCGAATGTGTGCGGAAGAGCGGCCCGTATTCCTTCCACGTCTCGTAGGGGTGTTTGTCGAGCGCGTCGTCGAGCGCAAAGAACATTTCCGTCGGTTTGTGGATCGTGTGGTAGACCCAGTTCACGCATGCGCCGAACAGGAGAAGAGCGGCCAATCCGACGACAAGTCTGGCTGCGAGCGGCAAGCGCCGTAAGGCGGCGAGGAGGGCTCGATAGCTGTGTGCCCAAGTGCGTCCGCGCCTAGAACGGACCACAGCTTGTGGATGCGAGCGGGAAGGCATGGGCTCACTATAACCAAAAAACTTCAGGGATGTCCGCGCCGGATCGCAGGACATCACCTTTCCTCCGTCGATCCAAGTTCCTTCACCATCTTCCGATGCGGAATGCCGGCGTCGATGAAGGGCTCGCCGACCACGTGGAACCCGGCCCGTTCATAAAATCCAAGCGCATGGGTCTGTGCGGACAGGGTCACGCGCGGGAGTCCTTGTTTAAGAGCAAGATCCAGCAGTGTTTGGAGCAGAGCCCTGCCGATGCCGCGCCCGCGCCAGTCCTTGAGCACTGCCATCCTGCCGATGGTTCCATTCCGTTGCATACGTGCCGTGCCGATGGCCTCTCCACGGTCGTTCCGCGCCAGCACATGGGCGCAAGATGGATCGAGCCCATCCCACTCCAACTCAACCGGCACTCTCTGCTCGTAGATAAACACCGTTTCACGAATCGCCCTGATGGCCGGCCCTGTGGTGGTCCAGTCGGTAAGTTCTACCCGCCCGGTGTCGTGATGTTGCGGCATGATTTCCTGGCCTTATTAATTTGATCGGTCTTCTGTATCCGACTCCGATCGACGGTGCGTCTCAAATGTAATTCTCTTTTGGCGGATCGGCAACCACATGATACGGTTCTTCATGATGACCTGCGCAGGGAGTGAGTGGACTTTTCCAGGACCCATGTGGGAGGCCAACCAGTGAAGACTCAACGCCGAATCTATGGTGTCGTCGCAGGGCGGAGGATACGGTCCGGATTGTGGCATTCCTGGTGTCAGGCCGGTGGGCGGTCTCACCTCCCGCCTATGTTCAGTTGGGCGTTTCTGCGATCGGTCTGGTCGTTGTTCTGTAAGGTGACCTGGGGCCGGGTCAGACCTGGTCATCAGGTGCGGCCTCATTGGGGGCACCAATCAATCGGTTGTTCAGCGCCCCGCTCCACGGCCGTCTATGGCCGCTTGAACTGATCGCCGGTATCCGATTGGGTTGTCGCCCATCCCGACCGCCTGGTTTCTCGCCCGCTGCGTCTAGCTCTTCTTTCGTGCCCTCTCTCAAATGAACAGCCTCCGATCCACGAGGCAGCGCCGCGCTCACGTGGCCAGAGGACGAGTTGCTCCCGATTCAGACGGAAAGAAGCTATTGACCGGCCGATCTGTTGAGGCGAAGATGCGACAGCAGGGCACAGAGCCTGCTCCTGTAGACGGCAACCGATTGAACGATGAGGGACGACCTATGAAAGTCTTGATTGCAACCGATGGATCGAAGTACGGCAAGTGGACGACGGAATGGGTGGCGCGGATGCCGTTCGCCGACAAGCTCGATGTGACCCTGCTGCATGTGACGGATGTCGAGGCGTTGCGCGCCCCGTTTATGTTTCAGCCGGTGGTGATCGGTAACGAGCCGTTTATTCAACAGGAGATCAAGCGCATCGAGGCCCGAGGGAAGACCGCGTTGGCCGAAGCCAAGGCGCAGATGGCGTCGCTCAAATTGAAGGGCAAGTTGGTGTTGGAGCGCGGGGCGGCCGGACCGACGATTCTCAAACGAGCGCCTCGACGTGATGGTCTGGTGGCTATCGGGAGCCGAGGATTGGATGCGCTCGACCGGTTCATGCTCGGGAGCGTCTCGACCCAGGTCACGCTGCATGCTCCCTGTTCGGTCCTGATCGTGAAAGAAGAGCCTCGTCCGGTGAGTCGAATTTTGTTCGCGGCCGATGGGTCCAAGGCGTCGGATAAGGCGTTGCGGTTTCTGCTGAACAAACTGCAGCCGGAGGCGCGAGAGGGCCTGGAGCCAATCGACGTGGTGGTGATGCATGCCATGCCGTTCCTGAAGTATCCGGAATTGAAGGAAGCCGGCGGCCGCCTGGTCGAGCAATGCGCGAACAAACTGTTGAAGGCCGGGTATGTGGTCGATGAAGTGGTCCAACTAGGCAAGCCGGCCGATGAGATTGTGAAAGTGGCTTCCAAGAAGAAAGTCGATCTGATCGTGACCGGAGCCAAAGGCATGGGTGCCGTCGCCAGGTTTTTGCTCGGCAGCGTTTCAACCAAGATTCTGCAACAGAGTTCCTGCTCGGTTCTTGTGGTTCGTTGACACTCGAATGGCCCGAGGCGCGTCTTGTGGGTCGAGCCAGAGAGCTGTGGCCTGTCACCCCGCGGTCTGTCGGTACGCGTCCCGACAGACCGCTCCCCATCTCCTATTCCTTCCGAACCTCTCGGCTCTCTCACGGCATGGTCCCTGTTGTTCTCCGGAGCAGCAGGGCCGTGCGAGGCAGCCGTTTGGCACCCCGCAAGCTCCCTGCAATCGATCATCTCCTTGACTGTGATTCGTGATGTAGTACAACCAAAGGAAGGAGTCTGTCCCCTGTTCCTATTCGTATGAGGGCGCTATGACCGGTTCTCCACAGTCGTCCGGCAACCCTTCGTATGATCCGCAAGTGTTGCTCAATTCGCAGCCGGTGATCGTGACGGTGATCGATCCTGCCGACCATTCCGTGCAGTTCCAAAATCGGACTTCCCTGGGTGCATTCGGAGACATCGCCGGATCCGGCTGCCATGAGAAAATCATGGGCAAGACGGCTCCATGCGAATTCTGCCGCATGCCAGAGGCGCTGATTCGGGAGGGCGTGGTGTCCGACGAGGTAGAGATGCCGGATGGCCGCCATCTCCTGATCCATTGGGCCAAGGCCCCGACGGCCGATGGACGGGTGCACGTCATTGAAACGATCGTGGATGTGACGAAGCGCAAGCAAGACGAGCAGAGTCTGCGGCAGTCGCAGAAGATGGAAGCGCTCGGGCGTCTGGCCGCCGGCATTGCGCACGATTTCAACAATCTGCTGATGGTCGTGATCGGCCATGCGCAACGGGTCGCGCAGCAACTCGGGACTCATCCCTGTCACCATGAAGTGGAGATGATCGGGCAGGCGGGGACAAGAGCTGCCGCCCTGACGAAGAAATTGCTGACGTTCAGCCGCCGCCAGGTGCTGGAGCAACGGGACGTGCCGCTGAATACGTTGATTCGCGAGATGGAAGACATTCTCCGCCGTCTGATCGGTGAGCAGATTCAGACGGTCATTGTCCTCAATCCCCAAGCCGGGCATGTGTTAGGGGATTCCGTGCAGATTGAACAGGTGCTGCTCAACCTAGCCCTCAATGCCCGCGATGCCATGGCGGAAGGTGGGATCCTCACGATTGAGACGGGCAATGCCGATCTGGACGAGGCCTATGTGCAGGCTCACCCCGGAGCGATTCCCGGCCCCTATGTCACACTTGTGGTCGAGGATACCGGATGCGGGATCGATGCCGAGACCCTCGCGCATATCTTTGAGCCGTTTTTCAGCACGAAGGATGTCGGCAAAGGAACCGGGTTGGGGTTGGCCACGGTGTATGGCATTGTGAAGGAGAGTCGCGGGTATATTGATGTGAGGAGTCAGCCGGGACGGGGCTCGCGGTTCACGGTGATGTTGCCGCGGGTTCTGATGCAGGAGAGGGAGGCCGAGCCGGTTTCGGAGTCTCGCGCGGTTCCGACGGCCTGCGCGACGATTCTCCTCGTGGAAGACGACGAAGGCATTCGCCGCCTCGTAGCAGCGGTGCTCAGGGATCAGGGGTATGAAGTATTGGCGGCTGCCGATGGCGTGGAAGCCTTGCAAATGCTTCAGCTCCGAAAGGGCGGATGCGACCTGCTGATTACGGATGTGATCCTGCCGAGAATGAAGGCCGCCGTGCTGGCCCAGGGGGCGAAAACGATGTTTCCCCACATCAAGGTGCTCTATATCTCCGGGTACGCCGGTGACATGTTAGTGTCGCACGGAGTCGACGCGCAGGCCGCCTACTTGCAAAAACCGTTTCTGCCTCAGGCTATTATCGACAAAGTTGCCGAACTCCTCCTGCCCGCTCGCTTGCAGTAACGCGATTCGTTGCGCCGTGTATTCGGTCGATTCACCGCGATCCCTCTGGGCGGTCCCGTCCACATCCCTCGCCAGGTTTCTACGAAGTACTGTTTGCCGGGTCGAACCGCCTGTCGACCGGAGAAGGGTGGATGATGGCTTGACGCCAGAGAAGAGGCCGGGCACACTCGCCGCGATCGGGCTTTCCGGTTGATCGCCGTGATGGCGTAAAAGGAGCAACGAGTGTTCACGGCGTGGATCATCCTCATATTGAGCGGAGCCATGATCGTCATGGCGGGGACGAAACTCTCGCACTACGGCGATCAGATCGCCGCCCTGACAGGGCTTGGGCGCCTGTGGGTCGGCGTGGTGCTGATGGCGGCCGCGACGTCCTTGCCGGAGGTGTTTACGACGGTGAGCGCGGGCTTGCTCAATGCGCCGGATCTCGCCGCCGGGGATCTCTTCGGGGCGGTGCTCGCCAACATGTTCACGCTTGGGCTCATCGACCTGCTCCATCGCGACAAGCGCGTGTGGGAGCAGACTGCGTTCGAACATACCCTGGTGGCGACGCTGGCGATGGTCCTCACCGGATTGGCTGCGTTTTTGCTGTTGTTTCATAGCGAGACCGGTCATGCGGGCATCGGTTGGGATAGTGCGCTCCTGTTCCTGGTGTACGTATTCGGCATGCGGATGGTGTTTCGGCAGGAGGACGTGAAACGGCGCCAGCGCGCGCAGCAGCGTCTAGCCGAGGCGGAAGCCGACGGCCTCACGAAAGATGCCCTCCGGCGCGCTGGATTGCGGCATGCCGCCGTCGGATTCGGTCTCGCCACGCTTGTCTTGATCGTGGCCGCTCCCTTGCTGGCGAAGTCCGCCAAGGATATTGCGGACCAATCGGGAGTGAGTACGAGTTTTGTGGGGACGTCGCTCGTCGCGATGGTGACGACGCTTCCTGAACTGGTCACGTCTCTGGCCGCTGTCCGTCTCGGGGCGTTCGATCTCGCGGTGGGCAATCTCTTCGGTAGCAACGCCTTCAATATGGCGGCCCTCTTTTTTGCCGATCTGGCGTACGGCGCGGGGCCATTGCTCGGCACGATCGAATCGACTCATGCGCTGACGGCTCTCTGGGGCATCCTGATGATGAATGTTGGACTGATGGGGATTGTGTATCGAGTGGAGAAAAGGTATTGGCTCATTGAGCCTGATAGTCTCGTGATGATCCTGGGGTACCTGTTGGGGCTCTGGCTCCTGTTTCGGTGACCGCCGGAGTCCTCCTCAAGAGTGTCGTTGAGCACGGCAAGGGCTCAGGCGATTATTTCCAGACGACGGAAGGGAGCGAGATGACTCGTTCCGTCTCCGTGGTGGTCTGAGCCTCCAGCAGCAGATCGTACACAAGTTTCACGCGAGCCCGAGCTTCCTGAGACAGCGCCAGGAATTCCACCCCGAACCCTTCGGTGCTCGTCCAGGTCACGACAGCCGGCTTGATCTCGATGGGCTCCCGGCGATCCGGCAGTGCGATCCGCAACGTCAATCGCATTCCGCAATGAACCTTGGCCTCGGCCTGCTGAATCCGGCAACCGCCTGGAGAGAAATCTTGCACGACGCCTTGGCTGATTCCGCGCGAACCCTGAACCTCGATGGGGCGAGTCATCTCCACTCGGGTATTCTTACGTTTCGACATCCATCTCCCTTTCCCTGGTGCCACTGGGTGTAACCATTCGAAGACTGCTCTGTGTCTCGTTACTGGCCTCTAGTTAAATCGCGGGGAGCATGAGCGACTCCGTTAATCTCCTGAATGCGGGATCCAACATCAATTGTCTGAAAGAGACGTCCTGTCGAGGATCCGGTATGCTCTCCCCCGTATCCTGGCGGCGATGGTTACGAAAGGCCGCATGGAGCGATTGCATCGCCTGGTCCCGGTCGTTCATCGCCGCATAGGTGCGGGCGAGATGGTAGTGGAAGAGGGGATTGGCAGGATCTTGTGAGAGTCCATAGTCCCACGTCGCTTTGGCGTGCTGAAGATCGCCGGTCCTGCCGTAGGCCGTCCCCAGGTTATGAACGAGCAGGCGCCAGAGAGTCTTGTCGAGGGCCGAGTGTGCTCGCTCAAGCGCGAGCGCTTGTTCGTAGTGCGGGATGGCCAGGCCGAAGTTTCCTCGCAGGTAAGGGGCGCTTCCTGCTCGAAAGTGATCGAGGCTGGTGGCCGTAGTTGCGGTGACGATGTCGAGACTCGCGAGCACTTGCCGCAGTCGTGAGTCATCTCCGGGCGTGAAGCCGGTTTTTGAAACATGGATGTCCGTATAGACATTGTCTTTGCTGACACAGGCAAAGAGATGGAGTTGCGCTGTCTGCGGTTCAGCTGTTTCGGGTAGCAGATACTCGACGACGGGTAGTCGGCGGATTTCGTATCGCATGGGTTCCGGCTTGCGGTGCGCCGGCGATGACCGTGCGATACGCTCCAGATGGGCGAGACAGCCCTGTTCGGTCGCCCGGCTGGTAGCCGCCTCTAACGTGACCGAGAGAGTCATCGATTCGGCGCGGTTGGTGGCGAAAAAATATCGCCGCCCGTCCGGTTTGACCCCATCTGCCTGAACGCGGTAGCCGGTAATATCCAGGGCCACGGCCCACGGTTGGTCAATCAGGGCGATTGTTGTCAGGTGCGGCGTTTCCTCCCCCCTGGCGGGTCCGATCGCCAGCAGGGTGAGGCCGAGTGTGCCGACCCAAATGTATCTGATTATCGATGGCATGGGATCTCCTTACCCTCCACACGATGAGGCGAACGTCGCGTCGTCAATGTAGTCTAACGTTCAGGCCTCTCCAGCCAAAGAAAAAGTGTGAAAGCAGCCTCTCGACGGCCGAAGAGTCGTCGGCGGGACTGTTCCGGTCAGGTCGATATCGGCCTGGGGCGTCGCGCAACAGTGCGGAGGCGGTCGTGGGGTATTTGACGACAGCGGTAGAGATTTGTAGGGGACGGGGGCGGAGGCGATGCGTCAATCGCGGCACTTGGTGACGGATATTCGAGTACTGGTTTTGCATTGTTTGCAGTAAGGATGTATCTGTATCGTGACGTCGGTGACACTTGTGATGAAGCGGAAGGAATCAAGATGCAGCAGCGAACCGGGGGAATGGTCGGGGCTTGGCGAGGACCACGCCTCGCGCGGATAGTGGTCGCCGGCGTGATGCTCTTGGTGGGGCCATCCGCGCAGGCCGGGGTGCAGGTGTTGCCTGACATGGCGGTCACGCGCGAAGGCCGGATTATCGCTGGGGCCAAGGCGGTTCACGCCGATCCGACAATGCAGGAAATCATGACGGCATTCGACCGTGCTGAGCGCGCGCTGGCGCGGCGAGACCTCGGCGGGCTGATGCAGTTTTATGCCTCGGGCTACAACTACCATGGCCTGCATGTGGCGGATGTCGAACGTATCTGGGGTGAGGTGTTCGAGCACTACCGTGGGTTATCCTCGACGCATCTCTTCTCCGCGATGCAGGTTGTGCAGACCGAGGAAGGTACCAGGGTTGAGTTGACATGCACCGGAGGTCTCTATGGCACGGAGGCGCAATCAGGAGCCCGCGTCACCCTCGATAGTTGGTATCAGGAGGTTCACTATCTGATTCGAGACAAGGACGGGTGGCGATTTCTTGGGAATCGTGGCGATGCGCCGCGTTCGGCGCCCTTCTCGTCGTCCCCGCACCATCCGCTCTTCTGACAGGATGCGTAACAAATCCGCCAGCGGCGTGCTTGACGGCCGTGAAGCGTGAATCGTGAAATGTACCTCGTTGGGGACTGCAGACGGACCGTACCGATTGATTGCAGCGTATGGCACAACCAGCGAGGTTGTTTCGCAACCTGCTAAAAATCGCGGCGACAAGGGTCAGGCAGCCGCGGCGGTGGCGGCTGAGTTCAGCAGTTTTTTGACACCGGCGTGGGCCAGCACGACATCCGGTGTCCGTTGGAGGGCTTCATAGTAGCTGCGTTCAAAGCCATCGCCTTCTTCGGAGGGACGCAACATGTGACGGGCTTCCGACAACAGGTCCTGCGCAGCTTCAATCGTAGTGTCGTCTGGATCTTCCAGGACGACATCGATGCGAACGACGAGATGCGACAACGGGTGAAGCCAAGCGAACCAGGGATCGTTCATCACGAGTTGGAGCAGCTGTCCCGCCGAGGACACCCGTCCATAGATCCGTTCGTACGTCAGTTGTTCGGAAACGATCAGGGATTTATGCAGATCGAGTAGGCCGTGGCGAAGGTCCTTGAGGCTGCGGCGCAGGCTGTCCGGAATCGGATTCGGGGTCGACCAGGACGAACGTGTCATATACCACCAATTCTAGCAGATCCACAGCTGCAAGCGACGGTTGTTCCCACCACAGGAATGACGCCCTCTTCGGGGCCGCTTTTCCGTCCTTCGTGGATACTGTATCGGCGTGTTTGCGCCGGGATTGAGTCCTGAGCCGCGTCCCTCGAGCGATTTTTTCGTATGGCACTGTGGGCCCCGAGTCTACGTGCGGTGTTTCCCCTGGAAGCTAAAGCACTTATCTGGAATTGATCGGAACGAGACTGTGTACTGAGGGGGCCGGGATTTCAGACAGGAGCGGGAGACGTGGAGGGGTCGGAGAACATGGGCGATCAGGGAAAGAACATCCAAGTTCGGTGGTACGCACGTTCCGCTGACGAACTCGGACGTGAGCTTGGCGTCATCCCGACGAAAGGCTTGGACGAGGAGGAGGCCGCCCGCCGTCTGTCGGCGCATGGTCGAAACGAGCTGCCTGAATCTCCGCCGCCTTCTCCCTGGAGCATTTTGTGGGTGCAGTTCACCAGCCTGATCGTCTGGGTGCTGATCGGCGCCGCGGTCGTCTCCGGACTGCTCGGTGAATGGATCGACACCGGTGCCATTCTTGCCATTGTCCTGCTGAACGGACTCTTGGGATTTCTTCAGGAGTATCGGGCCGAACAGTCGCTGGCGGCATTAAAAACCCTCGCGGTGACCTACGCGCGGGTGGTTCGCGATGGCGGCCGGCGCGCACTGTCGTCTACGGAACTGGTTCCGGGCGACATCATCGATATAGAGGCGGGAGATCGCGTCCCGGCCGACGCTCGACTGCTCCACACCACCGCGTTACGTACGCAAGAAGCCGCGCTGACAGGCGAATCCACTCCGGTCGATAAGGACGCTGTGCGGTTGCCTGACAGCGATCTCCCGCTGGCCGATCGACGGAACATGGTGTTTTTGGGCACCACCGTCACGGGAGGCAAGGGGCGCGCGCTCATCGTCGCAACCGGCCGTGGAACTGAATTGGGACGGATTGCGACCTTGATGACGAGCGTGCCTCTCGAGCCGACACCATTGCAGCGGCGTCTGGAGCAGTTCGGCCATGTTCTGCTGCTGCTGGCCCTCGGGATCGTCGGCGTCGTGTTCGTGCTGGGATTGTGGCGGGGCGAGTCGGTGTTCGACATGTTTTTGACGGCCGTGAGTTTGGCGGTGGCGGCCATCCCGGAAGGACTCCCGGCAATCGTGACGACGACGCTAGCCCTGGGCGTCATGCGCATGGTGAGGCGGCATGCCCTCATCCGTCGGCTGCCGGCGGTTGAGACCTTGGGTGCGGCGACGGTGATCTGTACGGACAAGACGGGCACCCTGACGAAGAACGAAATGACGGTGACGCATCTAGCCATCGATGGACGTGTCCACGACGTGACAGGAGAAGGTTATGCGCCGGACGGCGCCATACTCGGAGGGGATCCCCACGAGGGGGGCTTGCGGGACCTGCTGCTGAGTGCGCTGTTGTGCAATGGGGCGACCCTCAAAGCAGTCGATGGAAACTGGACGGTGGTGGGCGATCCCACGGAGGGGGCCTTGCTCGTAGCAGGGAGCAAGGCGGGATTGAGAAAGGACGCGCTTGAAGCGGCGCACCCGTTCGTGGCGGAAGCTCCCTTCGACTCCGAGCGCAAGATGATGACGATCCTGCGCCGATCGGGCGGGCAGGTTATGGCCTATGTGAAGGGGGCGCCGGACGTGTTGCTCGGTCGCTGTGAGACGTATATGTCCAGCGAGGGAGAGGTGCGGCCCCTTGCCGATTCGATTCGCGAGTCCATTCTCTCGGCCAACCGGCAGTTTGCGCAGCAGGCCCTTCGTGTCGTCGCCCTGGCGCAACGGCGGCTCGATTCGGAGCCGACGACGTGTGAGGCGGCGAAAATTGAACGGCAGTTGGTTTTCCTCGGATTAGCTGCCATGAAAGATCCGTTGCGTCCCGAAGCCAAGGTGGCGGTCGATCTCTGTCGATCAGCGGGCATCGTGACGGTGATGATTACCGGCGATCACAAGGAGACGGCCATTGCGATTGCACGCGAGGCCGGTTTCCCGAGCGGGCCGACGCGCGCACTGTCGGGCATCGAGTTGAATGCGCTCACTGATCCGGAGCTCTCGGAACGAGTGCCGGATATCTCCGTCTATGCGCGGGTGTCGGCGGAGCACAAGCTTCGAATCGTGAAGGCGTGGCGTGCGCGAGGGGGCGTCGTCGCCATGACCGGTGACGGGGTGAACGACGCGCCGGCGATGCGAGAAGCGGATATCGGTATCGCCATGGGTATGACGGGGACGGATGTGACGAAGGAAGCGGCAGATATGGTGGTGACCGATGACAACTTTGCGTCCATTGCCGCAGCGGTCGAGGAAGGACGAAGCATTTACGATAACATCCGCAAGGCCGTGCACTACCTGTTGTCGTGCAACTTGAGCGAAGTGCTGGTGATGCTGGGGAGCACGTTGCTGGGGTGGCCTCTGCCGCTGCTCCCGATCCATATTTTGTGGATCAATCTTGTCACCGACGGATTTCCGGCCTTGGCGCTCGCCGTCGATCCGAAAGATCCTGATGTGATGCAGCGGCCGCCACGGGATCCGCAGGCCCGCTTGCTGGATCGGGAACGGTTCCTGGCGGTCTGTCTTCAGGGCACGGTGATGGCCGTCTCGACCCTGGCTGTCTTCGGTATTTCCCTGTGGGTTCTCAATGACGAGGTGCCCTTCGCGCGAACGATGACCTTCACCACGCTGGTCCTGGTGCAGCTCCTGCACGCCTTCAGTTGTCGCCACGAGCGGTACTCGCTGTTTCAGATCGGGCTGATGACCAATCGCGCGTTGGTGGGAGCCGTGTTGCTCTCAGCCTTGCTGCAGGCGGGGATTCTATTGAGTCCGGTGGGGCAGGAAATTTTCAAGGTCGTCCCGCTTCGGGCCGACGAATGGTGGTTGATGGTGGGGCTTGGAATCACGCCCTTCGTGGTGATGGAGCTCTGGAAGGCGTGGAGGCGGACGCGGGGACCTGTCGCTGAGGCCCGCTAGCCCGGACTATTCATGAATGCCGTCGCGAGGCGTTCGAGACCGAAGCCCGCCGGGGCTTCTCGCAAGTAAGGCCGACGCAGGCGTACTTGCAGTCCGTCGAGGAGGCCGAACGAGAAAAGCCCTGCCTGGCGAGAGGATCGGACGACGCAGCAGGTATTCTTGAATAGTCCGGGCTAGGGCGCGGAGGCAGGGACGGTCCAAATAGTGGTCAGGGGGTTGGCTTGCCGGCTGAGCCCTACCGGTTTCGCGCCATACATGTCTTCGATCGTCCGCAATAGTCCGTAGTGATCCATCTGCTCGCCGAACCGTCCTTGCCGCACCATCGGTCCCACCAGAATCGTCGGGATATGGTTGTCTGATTTTCCGTTGTCCTCATCCCAGGTGACGATCAGCAGGCTGTTGTGGGTCTCAGCCCATCGCACGTAGCGGTGAAGGTGAGTCCGGAGCCATTGGTCCGCCCGCTCGATGCGCTCTGGATCTTTGCCGTTATGCATATCGTTCTGTTGGTTGGGTACGACGATGCTGACGGTCGGCAGCGTGTGGAAATCCGTCGGGAAATCGGCGAACGGACGGTTGTCGGCGGGAGGCACGGTGTTGATGGGAGACGCTTGCCAATTGACCCACGGATTATGTTTGCGCACATATGCGCCCGCCACGCAATCGGTGGAACCGACGGCCGGCAAATCTTCGGCATACCCGACGAAGGTCTGTCCGACTTGCGTGAGGGTGCTGTGAAGGTTCGGCACCGTCAATGCCAACGGACAGGTATTCGCGATGACCCCTTCGGTCGATCCGGCGAACAATGCAATATAGTTGGGTTGGCTGGGATGGGTGATGCCGTAGGAGTTGGTCAGCAGCGCGCCTGTGCGGGCCAGTTCATTGAGATAGGGGGCGGCCGGTGAGTCGATGATCTGGGCGAACGAGTGGTTCTCCTCAATCACGATCACGATGTGGTCCGGCCTGGGGATCGGCGTCTGGGCGGACACTGGCTCAAGCCCGGAGAAGAGCGCCACCCACAGCATGAGCACGGTCAGGCGTACGCGCATGTGAATCCCCGTTGGTTACACCGGCAGTCCGCTGAGTCGGAGCGTGTACAGATAATGATAGAGGCCCTGCTGCTCCAGGAGCGCGGCATGGGTTCCCTCTTCCACGATCTTGCCCTTGCTGAGGACCAGAATACGGTCGGCGCGCTGAATGGTGCTGAGACGATGTGCCACGACGAAGGTGGTACGGTTGACCATAAGGCGCTCCAGCGCTTCTTGGACCAGTCGTTCGGACTCAGTATCCAGGGCGGAGGTGGCCTCGTCGAGCAGGAGAATTCTGGGATTTTTCAGAATGGCTCGCGCAATTGCGACACGTTGTCGTTGGCCGCCTGAAAGGTTGATACCCTTCTCGCCGACGATCGTCTTATAGCCGTCTGGAAAATCCACGATGAACTCATGGGCATGCGCGGCCTTGCTGGCCGCGATAATGTCTTCTTCGTCGGCGTCCTCACGCCCATAACGAATGTTGTCCCGAATGGGCCCGCCGAATAGGATGGTATCCTGCGGTACCAGGGCGATTTGGCGGTACAGGCTATCGAGTCGAACGTCTTTGACATCATGGCCGTCCACCGTGAGCCGTCCGGCGGTCGGGTCATAAAATCGATGCAAGAGGTTCATGATCGTCGTCTTGCCGGATCCGGTAGGTCCGACGATCGCAATCAGCTCGCCTGGCTTGGCTTCAAAGGAGACATCCGAGAGCACCGGCTGCCTGGCATCGTAGGAGAAGCTGATATGCTCTGCCCGCACATGCCCGTGGATGGGCGGCAGTTCGATGGCCCCTGGGGCATCGGCGATTTCGGCATGGGTGTCGAGAATCTCAAAGACACGCTGCATTGCGCCTTGCGCTTCCTTGATCTGCGCAAACACGCGGGCTGCCGAACCGAACGGTCCGATCAGAATCCCCGCGAACAGCACGAAGGCGAACAGGTCGCCGGGGGAGACCGTGCCGTCGATGACCTGCCGTCCCCCGTACCACAACACGGTGGCGGCGGCGGCGAAGGTGACGAAGGTAATCGTCGGGACGAACAGCGCCATGATGGTGGCTCGGCGCAGCGAGAGCTCCATGGCGGATCGGACTTGGGTGACGAACCGTTGCTCTTCCCGCTTGGTTTGAACGAAGGATTTGACGACGCGGATACCCGCGATCACTTCCTCCACCAGCGTGCTGACGGAGGCGGTTTGATCTTGAATCGTGGTCGACAGCGCGCGCAGTCGGCGGCCGAAGAGTTTTGCCACAACGACCAGCAGCGGCAGGAGCACCAGAATAAGCAGGCAGAGTCGCCAGTTCATCGCGAACAGGAAACCCGCGCCGCCGATAAACGTCACGATTTGCTTGGCCGCATCGATGGGCGTGTCGGTCACGACGTTCTGAATGACGGTGACATCGTTCATGAGCCGGGACATCAATTCGCCGGTGCGGCGCTTGGAGAAAAAGTTGACGGAGAGGGTCTGTAGGTGAGCGAAGAGATGTGTCCGGAAGTCTGCCATGACCCGTTGTGATACCCACGCCGTCAGATAACTGTGTCCCATCGAGCAGAGCCCCTGGAGCAAGACCAATCCCAGGAACAGCAGGATCATCTCTGTCATACGCGCCGCATCATGCTGAACGGTGATGACGTCCCAGAGTGAACCTCCGAGGCGAAGCAGGGTCAGGTTGATGGCTGCAACGACCATCACCATGACGGCAGCCGCGATCATCCGGGGGACATAGGGCTTGAGGAAAGGGTAGAATCGGTTAAACGAAAACATGGGTGTTACGGCAATCGTTTCAGAGGGGGCAGGCGTGCAGCGTATGGCGGTCGGCGGCGGCGATACACATACGAGATGACCTTCGTGATGAGGTGAGCGCGCGCTAGAGCTGAGCGATGGACTCGATCAAGTTCTTATTGATCGCCACGAAGTCCGACCGATCCTTGTCGTTGATCAACACGTCAGTCAGGCTGATGAACAGCCGCTGTTCTTCGTTGATCGCGTCGGACACACGATTACGCATGGGCGGGATGAGAAAATCCCCGACGTAGATACAGTTCACCGTTCGAACGCGGATGCGAACTTTTTTGCCTTCGGGCACGGATCCCTCCGTCCATTATGTCGTGATGGGCTCAGCTCTTGCGACGCAAGAATTTCTGACGCCGGCGCAACTTCTTATACTTGTGCTTGCGCATCTTCTTCCGGCGTTTCTTGAGGACACTCGCCATACGTTCATTCTCCAACTGCTAGGCGCGGGAGTCTAGTGGGTTTCGCTCCGAAAAGCAAGCCAAGATTATACCATTGCGCGGGTCGTCGTGCCGCTCGGCGATTTGTCGTCAGCGATCACGGCCGGGTTGAGGCGCTCGGCTTGACCTCTTTCCGGCAAGGTTCCTATACTGCGCCATGAGTAAATCTCGCTCCTCGTTTCCTCTCCGTATCGCTGGTGTTCTGATCGCTCTTGTGCTGATGGCGGCCGTGGGTTGTGCAGGGAAAACCCTTCAGTACAAGGACGATCACGATCGGATTCTCCGTATCGACCAGGCCGTGGAGTCGCTCCGCAAATCATACGTAGAACGGGACCGCAGCGGGCTGGAGGCGCTTCTTCTCCCGTCTGGGAATCTGGATCAGATCCAGCGAGACATATACGGCGACTTCGAGACCTTTCGGGACATTCAATTGGAGTTTTCGATCGAGCGCATCATGATCGAAGGGGACAACATCGATGTCTTCGTCCATTGGCAAGGCCAATGGAAACGGGATCCCGCAGAGGTGGGTACACGGCAGCGCGGCCATGGGCGGTTGGCCTGGGTGGGCACGCAGTCCATTCTTCTCCAAGAAGCACAGGGTGATTTGCCCTTCGGCATGGCCACGCGCGCAAGCCTGGGTGAAGACCCGGCACGTGGGCGAGCCAAGCCATAGTCATGTCTTCCAGATCGCCCTCCCCGAAAATTGAAACAGACTTTCTCGTGGTCGGAAGCGGCGTCGCCGGCCTGCGCGCGGCGATCGAGCTCAGCCGAGCGGGGCGCGTGTTAATGTTGACCAAGGGCCAACCTTTGGAAAGCAATTCGATGTATGCCCAGGGTGGAGTCGCGGTGGCGTTGAGCGAAGAGGATGATGTCGGCAGCCATCTGACGGATACGCTGAAGGCCGGCCATGGGCTGTGTCGACGCGAGGCCGTGCGGGTGTTGGTCGAAGAAGGACCGGAACGCATTCAGGAGCTGATCGCGTGGGGCGCCAAGTTCGACAAGATCGGAAAGCGCTTCGCGTTCACGCGCGAAGCGGCGCACAGCCGCAGCCGTATTCTGCGCGCGCGGGGCGATGCCACGGGCAATGAGATGGTGCGCGCGCTGATGACCTATGCCGCAAGGCAGCCGCGCATTCAGCGGTTGGATCGGCGATTCACCGTCGACTTGGCGGTCGTCGACGGACGCTGTTGCGGCGCCATCGTCCTCAATGAGATGTCAGGCGAACGCGCGGTGGTACCGGCCAGTGCCGTGGTGCTGTCGACCGGCGGCGCAGGGCAGATCTATGCGCGGACGACGAATCCGGGTAATGCGACCGGAGATGGGATGGCGATGGCGCTTCGGGCCGGAGCGTTGTTGATGGACATGGAGTTCGTGCAATTTCATCCGACGTCCTTGTATCTCCCGTCGAGTCCGCCGTTTCTCCTGTCGGAGGCCATTCGCGGGGAAGGCGGTCAACTCCGAAACATCAAGGGCGAGGTGTTCATGCAGCGGTACGACCCGGACGGCGCGCTGGCGCCGCGCGATGTGGTGTCGCGGGCGATCTGGTCCGAAATGGCGGCGACGCGGGCGCGGCATGTGTATCTGGACGTGACGCATTTGGGCGCGGCCTTTGTGAAACGTCGATTTCCTACCATCTATGCGACCTGCCTGCGGTACGACATCGATATGACGGAAGAATGGATTCCTGTCTCGCCCAGCGCGCATTACATGATGGGCGGTGTATGGACGGATGTGCATGGGGCGACGACCTTGCCTGGCTTGTTCGCGGCCGGGGAGGTCGCCTGTAGCGGCGTGCATGGGGCGAATCGCCTGGCCAGCAATTCGTTGTTGGAAGGACTGGTCTTTGGCATGCGTGCGGCTCAATCCGCAGTGGCCCATGCCGGGCGCTACCCCGAGTCGGTGCGCGTGCCCTCCCTCGAAGGGCTCGAACGGGGGCGCCCGACTGA
>JALDRG010000019.1 GCA_031315995.1 Nitrospira sp. | reverse complement strand
CTCTGCAATTTTTTGGTGTAGAGCGCAACCCCCTGGTGATCGAGATAAGAGAACTCCAGTCCGAGCGTCACCGTCGCGGGGTAGGATTTGTTGGACTTACGGGGGACGAACACCTGGGTCTCACGGAGTCCCAGCGTGACGTCCACCACCCCGTCGGTGTCGCTCGCGGACGGACCTGACGCAACCCGCACCCGTTCAAACACCTGTCCCATACGCTGCTTCAATTGGGCTTCTAACTCGGCATGAATGGGCAAGGCTACGGTCTGGCCACAAGCATCCTGATAATCCAGGGACGCCGCGCCGATACTCTGATCCATCCGGAGCTGAACGGTCAGCGGAAGATTGTAATCGGTGGGAAGGCTGCTACGCTGACCAAAGAGTTGGCACCCCCCCGACACCAGCATCACCGACATGAGAATCGCGAGAGGACGCCTTGATAACCACGGCACAGCACACCCCATCCATTGGCACATCTGGCACATCAATCGTTGCACGATATCTCGTTATACTCAATCTCGCGAAGGCATGACAACCGCTGCGGCAGCGCGTTGACAGGTCTCCCCTGCTCGGTTATGGTCCAGCGCGTGAACGTCGCGAACGAGGCAACCAATCGATCGACACCCGCGTGGACTTGGGATGCCGTTGCAGACCTGATCCGTCTCCGCAACCAGTCCGGCACCTGGCTATTGATGTTGCCGAGCCTCTGGTCGCTCATCCTCGCGCATCATGGCCGGCCACCGCTGTGGCTAGTGGGGGTCTTTGCGGTCGGCGCCTTTGTGATGCGTAGTCTCGGCGTAGTCTTCAACGACTTGGCCGACCGGGAGTTCGACAAACACGTCACCCGCACCAGTAACAGACCGTTGGCCGCCGGCCGACTCGTACCACGGCAAGCGCTGTTCGTCGCGCTCGGTCTTGCGACCATCGCTGCCGCTCTCGTCGCGACGCTCAATACCCTGACCATTCTACTGAGCCCCATCGCGCTGATCCTTGCGACGATATACCCCTTCAGCAAACGGTGGATCCAGATTCCACAAGCCGTGCTTGGAATCGCATTCGGCTGGGGAACGATCATGGCTTGGGCCGCCTCGCGCGGAACGATCGACCCTCCGGCATGGTGGCTCTTGGCGGCGACGACCTGCTGGGCCATTGCATACGATACGATTTACGCACTGCAGGACCGCGAGGATGACCGCCGCATCGGAGTGAAGTCGTCCGCACTCCTTTTCGGCGAAGCGGTCCCTTCAGCCGTCGGACTCTTTCTGGTGGGAATGGTGCTCTGCCTGATTGCGGCCGGACAGTTATCCGACCTACGGATGGGATATTATCTCGTCTTGGCCCTACTTGCAGGGGTCTTTATCTGGCAGGTACGGCGTTTACAGGCCCCCATGACTCCGCAGGCGGCCTTCCTCATGTTTCAACAACATGTTTATGCCGGAGCTGCCATCTTAGTCGGCATCTGGCTCGGCACATTGGAATGGACGCCTTAGCCGATCAGTCGCCCACCTTTCCAAGTGGCTGATCCGGTTTCGGAGCGCGAAGTGTCTTCAGATAGAACGCCACGGCCTTCGCATCCGCATCATTCAGACCCAAGCTCGGCATACGGGTATCCGACTTCATGGCCTGCGGGTTTCTCAGCCAGCGATAGACCCAGGTTGGATTCAAACGGTATCCCGCACGATCAAGCGCAGGGCCGACCTTCCCACCTTCTTCCCCGATCTTGTGACATCCATTGCACCCATACTTCGTCACATAGATCTGCTTGCCCACGTCCGCTAATTTTGCGGCGGCCTCCGGCTTCATGGTCAGGTCAGGACGGGCAATATTGACACCCTTTCCAGGCCTGGTGGTGAAATTCGTCAGCGCGGCCGTCGCTTGGTCGAGTTCTTTCTTCGCCTGGCCCATCGCCTGCATTTCCTTGGCGTAGGCGTTGTCGTCGACATCGACACCTTTTTTATCGGCTTCGTCACTGGCTTTCTTCTCTGCTTCTTGGGCCAGTCGTTCCGCCTCTTGAAACTTTTGCTCGGCGGCCTGTTTCGCGTCCTGCAGGTCTTTCTTTCGACCCTCAACATTAAATTCTAACTTCTTGCCGTGCAGCGAACGGACATGCCCCACAATCCCCCAGATTTCCTCTTCTGAGAGGGTGTACTTAAAGGTCGGCATGGTCGGGACGGCAAATTCATCGTCCCCGATCTTCTCTCCACCCGGCCCGGTGTCCTTCATATCTCGCGAGATGGTATGGAAGATTTCTTCGTCGCTAAACGTCCCCATCTCTTCTTTATTGGAAAGGTCTTTCGGCTTGGGGTCCGTCATGGACGACCAATTGAAACCTTCGTTTTGCTTTCCATTTTCGCCGTGGCAATGCATGCAATAGTGAGCATAGAGCTTTTTGCCCTTCGCGGATTGTTCGTTCTGAAACATCGAACAACCCCCGGTTCCGATGAGGCCCGACACTCCAACCACCACTGCGACCGTTCCAAAAACGCGTATTCTTCGCCACGCCCTCATGCTCACGACCCTTTCTTTAAACGTCTCACGAGGACCAACTCAAAACCCAGCGCTAAGGCCACCGCGAGTACTGCATACATGTACGGCGAATAGTCAGGCGGCGCATCGGCCCGGAAATACCACCAGGATGAAATGGCCTTTTCAGAGCCCTTTTCCTTCGGCTGGCCGGAGTCCGTCTTTTTCCCATCCCAAATGGCAAAGGCGATGCTGGCGAACTCACCCGGCTTAAACTGGGTGTCTTCCTCTAGATATTCGGTGTGCAAGGGCCGAGAAAACACCACCTTCCATACGCCATCCTGGAACACGCCTTTAGCTTTGACATCCTGATGCGCATGGGGTTTCAGGGTGCCGAAGCCCTTCGCTCCCATGTCGACGCCCTTGCCATCTTTATTCTTCCAATACCAAATATTGACCGGCCCACCCTGCACCTGCGCCATCGGCTGTCCATGGGCGAAATGAGCCTTGGTGTCGCCCACCATGAATTCAAGGGCTGCCGCATCTTCTGGGTCTTCAGATGGGTCGCTGTATTCCAACAGGATGGCCACGTTGGTGCCATCGTGCAACCCACGGACCTTTACGCTCTTCGCCGTCACTTCGGTAATACGGACGGGCCAATGCACCTGGGGGGACATGGGGAATTCAGATACCGCGGCAGTGGCCCAGACCGCGGCAGTGGGATCGTCCGTCGGAAGCGTTCCCTTCACGAGCGCGGCTCGCACCGACACGCTCTGCTGGCTATAGGCCGGCTGTACCTCAGCGGCCACGCAGAGCCCAACGAGGCCGACAGCCCCGACCCACCATCTCGTTCCTGGTCTCCTCACTCGTGCCATACGCTCCCCTTAATTGCTCAGCAATCCCTGATCGGAGAAATTATTCGGACTCATCCCACGTGCGGGGCTTTTGTCCGGCTCCATCGTACTCGCCCATGATGACTTTCCAAATATCCTCATCGGACAGTTCCAGTTCCCAACGCGGCATCGCCGACTTCCAGGGCATGCCTTCGACGGGAAGGCCGACCCCACCGCGCTTGATCCGCCAGAACAGATAACTTTCCTGAAGCATCGCGATCGTGGTCGGGTCTTTAAAATTCGCCGGCGGAGGCGTGAACCCTGACGCGGCAAATCCCTTGCCGTCAAAATTGCCGTGGCAAGGCGAACAGCGCGATGCGTACAACCCCTTCCCGTACATAATATTCTCCGGCGTCTTGGGAACGGGATTTGAGAGCCCCGTGTACTCGCCCGGAGGGGCGGGATGAATAGTGCGATTCTCCGCCGGAGGCGCGTCACTAGAAGCCGTACTTCCATAGGTCTGCCACCCTACCAGGAGCGGGAAGAGGGCCAAGACCAGATACCGTGCGCTGCTGAGTGCCCCGCCGCTCTCGCCCGTCAAGAACCGGAAGATCGGGCCGAAGAACGCATCCTTGGACGCACCGCTCAAGGTCTCAAAAATCACGATGCCCGCAGTGGTCAACATCAAATACAAGAAGATCAGGCTCGAGGGCAATGGCGCGGAATGCGGCAGGATGGGGACGATAAATTTCAAAAAGAGATAAATCAAGACCGTGAGAACAATCGGTCTAACGAGTACGCCTCCCATATCTTCCTCCTCCACTCCGACGATAACTATCGGGCTTGAGCGATTGCGAGCGAACCGGCATCAGCTGCCTTGACAGGCGCCGGGGTCGCACGCGGCAGATCCAATTCCGATGGGTTCACGCTGATGGGCTCACCGCTCATCTGTTGTAAAAATGCGATGACCGAGAGAATTTCATTCTTCGATAGACCGATAGGGTTCTTGTTGATATAGGGCATCCGAGCCGGATATTCCTTGGGAATGCCCTCGTGCCGGAAATCCAGATACAAATAGGCCTGCGGCTCCGTCAAGCTCTCATAGAGGAACTCGCGCGATAACTTGGCACCAATGCCCTTCAAGTCAGGACAACGAGCCGATTCACTCGGCCCGATTGAATGACAGAGCGCGCACTGACCCTTGCTGAAAAATATCTTCTGCCCGATGGTGGCCATGTCCGTCGGAGTTTTGATGTCTGCAATGTTGATACTTTCCTCCGCCGGCGGAAGCGAGGCCATTTGTGGAACGGCCAGCGCGACCAAGGCAAACAACCCCAGCACGATCGACACAAAGCCGATGACTCGGAGAAACTGAGACTTGATGAATAGGAGAATGATGGTGCCGAAGCCGACGACGCAGAGACCGATTAGCTGCAGTTTGACAACTTCGCTCATAAGCCCTCAACAAAGGATAAAGATCACTGCCCGCCCTTGAGCGGGTCAGAGACACATCGCTTCCTAATCAGACCGGACGGTTTTGCTGAGCCGTATCGGGCGCAGGCCCATCCAACGCCTGCGACCCACCGGCCATCGCCGGTATGGTGCCTGGTTCGACAGAGCCCTTCGCGCCTGCCGCGGCCTTGGCCTTGTCGCCCATCGTGGCGACCCAGAAAATAAACGCGACCAACATGCAAAACAGGAAGGTATTCAGCGCCATGAGGGCGGCCGCATAACCCAACGCGGGGGAGAACGCATACTGAGACGAATCGCGCATCACTCCATACACATGCCAATGTACCCGTGACGAGGATCGCGCATACCCCATCAGCGTCATGAGCAGAATGACCATGATCGCATTCAGCACCAGTGCATAGCCGGCCCGCGGAGGCATTTTCCCCCAGACCATTTCAGTCGTGGTCTTGGCGCTTTTCAGAAGGAGCGCAGTGAGCGGCGTAATGGTCAACATCACGAAGATGACGATGCCGACTTGAGAAGTGGAGAAATAGTTAATTCGAATGATCGCCGGGACAAAGTATCCCCAAACGCCCAGTATGATCACGGCGATGCCGGCAAGCGCCAGAACGGCGCCCATGACGGCCTTGGCAACCTTGGCCCATCCGGCCGTATCTTGCTTGCCCGCTCGCCAATACATGATGAAACTCATGAAGGTCACGAGCACCATCAGATTCGAGACGGTCATCTTGGCCGACATCACACCGAACACCCCCAGCAGAGGATGGTGCGTGCCGCCCATTTGCTGTGCCTCAGCCAAACTGGCAACAAGCGAATGGGGCGTCATCCAGACCGCGAGGCAGAGCAAGAGGATGATCAACATCGCCATGATCGGCTTGCGATATTGAGCCTCAGATCCTGGTATTCGATGCGTAATTCCCAACCAGAAATAATAGTTTGACCCTAAAAACAGAACCCCGATCAACATGGCTTGCAGGATAAACAGCCAAGAAAGGAATCCGCCCATCAGCGTAATGCCCATCTGCTGGTTGTACTGATAAATTTCCCGCATCAGCCAGTAACCGGCAAACGGCAACGGCAGGAGACCGAACACCCCGATGAAATTTCCGACGTATCCCATCCAATCGTAGTGGTAGCGCTCCTCCTGGCTTTTTGCCGAGAGGTATCTGATGCCTGCATAGGCACCGCAAATATACCCACCAAGCACGACGTTGGCGATCAATCGATGGATATTCACCGGCCACCAAGTGGGATTCCAGGTCGCGGCCCACGCCCGCTCGAAATCGGTGCCTTCGGCGAGGACCACCGGACTGGCTTGGAAGGTCGCCCAGGAATTGGGAACGATCATGATAAAAAACGCAAACACATTCAGGAGGAGACCCAGGAAAATATGAAACTTCTTCCCGTTACCTTCCGACATCGCATCCCAGCCATACCAGTAGAGATACAGCGTCGCCGTCTCGACAAGGAACAAGGCGCAATACACCAGGAAGGATGGGAAAAAGATATCGGTTAAATACGCCATCAACTTCGGATAGAAGCCGATAAGCAGAAACAGCAGAATTCCGCCGAACAGTGCGGTAGTGGCGTAAGAAGACGTCAAGAGTTTGGTGAACTCCTTCGCCAATTTGTCGTACCGCTTGTCTCCCGACTTCCAACCGACGATTTCGCACAACCATGCGAAGATCGGCACGCCGAGCACAAAGCCGGCAAGCAACAGATGAAGCTGGGCGATGATCCATACCAGATTTCGACTGCCGATGATCGGAAGATCCCGATAGGCGGTCGGGGCCTGAGCGGCCACCGATTCCTGCGCCAGAGCCATGTCGGCCGCCCCCACGAGTCCTAGCAACGCAACACATCCGGTCAGGAAGGCAGCCCGCCCCACGAGCTCACGCCCCTGATTTGTGATCATCGGACCCTGGTGCATCATTGTTCTCACCTCGTCGTTCGCCATGCTGTCATTTGCCGCTTCCCGCCGATTTCCCGGCTGCTGATTGCGAAGCTTTCCCCTCGTGCTTAGCCGAGCCTTCTTTGACACCAGCTTTGTCTTTAGCACCCTTGGACTTGTCTTTTTCCTCTTCGGCGGCCTGCTGCTCCAACGCGACTATTTTGAGCTCTGCGGCCTTTAGTGATTTTTCTCCCGTACTCAGCGATTTCTGAGGATCAAAATGAGCTGCCGCAGTCTCCTCCGGCGGCTTACAACATTCCTGGGGATGCGGGGTCGACACTGGAAGTACGGACCAGAATAATAGGCTCAACACGGCTCCCGTAGCCGTGAAGGCCGTGAGCATTAATCCTTGATCGGCCGGCACCCGGAGCATATCCCAACGTGAAATCAAACCCTGATAGGAACCTCCCGCCGGTTGCGCTTTGACGACCGTGGTTTGTACCAGTTTCCCGAGAATCGACAGACCTATGAACGTGAGCGCCACAAGCACGATCATGGACACACTTCCCCAGGCCGTGAACTCCACGCCAATCCGTTCAGCGACCGGAAGATGCTTAAAAGCTTCCATGTCCAGGATTGACTTCACCGTGGAGCGCGCAATATCGGTGACTCCGCCCTCGATGAGCCATAGCAGTGGAAGATAGAACAATCCCGCGAGTACAAATTTCCCCCATAGGCTCAGACCAATTGAGGCCGGAGGCTCGAGTCGCAGCTGTTCTAAAAAGAAGGTGCGCGCGACAAGTCCCAGCGCCCATATATCGATCGGAATCGAGAGCAGGAACAGGAACGGCAGGCCCGCTCCTTCAGCGAAATGGAATCCAATGCCCGCCGAGATGACGAAAAAGGCAAATACACTGACCGGAGTCAACAGCAGCATCAAGAACGTCACCCCGAGCGTGGTCTCGATGTGGATGGACCCCATAGCCATAAACAAGAGGGCGAAGGCCATCTTGATCGGCAGCGCGGTCCAACAGGCAGGCCAAAGAATACTGAGTCCTAATTTGAATGCCGACATCGTCTCTCGACCAGTCATGTACTCGAGGCCCTCCGCCTAATCTAAAAATTCGCGGTTGATGATCGCCGCCACAGTAAAGATCACAATGGTCGCCATGACCACGATCCATCCGATCAACGCGATCGGACGCCGAAAGATGTTGCGTTCCGGACTGCGATCGATGAAGGGCAGCGCTGCCAGCAACGCCATGAAGGCGCCCGGCAGTGCGATCGCACCAAGAAACTGCCCGAACTCTCCGGCGAACACCTTCAGGCGCAAGAGCTGAAACAGGAACAGGAAATACCATTCCGGCTCCGGGTGGTAATCTCCTGGGTCAGGAGCCGCCTCCTCGAGCAGAACCACCGGCTCCCATACGGCCAAGCTGCAAATAATCAGGAACACCAGAACCATGCCGACCATGTCTTTCCAGATTTGTCGTGGGAAGAAATAGTCGGTCTTCGCCTTGATTTCCTCGACGCTGCCGCGAAATGGTCCCGCCGGACCGGCCTTGCGGAACAAGAACACGTGCAACCCTGCCAAACCCATAAGCGCCGCCGGGAGGACCATCACGTGAATCACGAAGAATCGGCTTAACGTCATCTGCCCTGGCGTCGCACCACCCTTGAGAAAGCGCGCCATGAAATCACCCAGGAGCGGCGTCTTGTCCATAATCTCGACGCCGACTGTCGTGGCCCAATAGGCCCGCTGATCCCATGGAAGGAGATATCCGGTAAATCCGAATCCCATCACGATGCCAAAAAGCGCTAATCCTACCAGCCAGACCAGCTCGCGAGGCTTCTTATAGGCTCCCCAAAGGAACACCTGGGACATGTGCGCGAAGACACAGACGACCATGGCCGTAGAGCCCCAAAAATGGTACCCCAATAAAAACCAGCCATAGTCCACATTATGGATGATGTACTGGGTGCTGGCGTAGGCATGGTCGGCGGTCGGCACGTAATAAAACATCAACAAGATGCCCGTGACGGCCTGCATGATGAAGATAAACAGCAAGATCGACCCGAAGACATAGGCCCAGCGCGATCCACCCGGGACCGGCTCGTTGAGCATCTTCGCCTGCAGGGTCTTGAGCCCGACGCGTTCGTCGACAAAGGCTAAGACTTTTTCGATGGCTGAGGGCTGGCTGCTTGTCGGCTGCGTAGTCGTATCCATTTAGACAATCCGAACCTGGGCCTTGGTGCCCGCCTTGAATTCCATATCAATAATGGTGATCTCTCCCGCTGCAGTAACCTTAATCGGGAGCGGGTCGAGTGCCCGTGGAGCCGGCCCATCCAGCACCTTGCCGGAGGCATCGTAAATGCTCAAATGACAGGGACAGAGGAAGACCTGCCCCAGCGTCTTATGCGTGCGCCATTTATACCCACAGCCCAGATGCGGACATTTGCCTGAATACACGATGTACGGCACGTCTTTTTTATTCGTCCAGAGATGCTTTCCCGTCGCGTCCCGAAACTCCATATCCTTTCCCTGATAGATGCTTTCCAACACCTTGGGCGAGGCTTTCAGCACCCAGACGTTCTTGTCGATCTCCTGCTGCGGCATATAGGCTTCTTTGACGCTGCGTTTGTATTTGTACTGAACGCCGACATCATCCTGCTTGATTTTTCCGGCATTGCCGATCTTCAGCCATTGATTGTCGAACGGAGAGTACATCGGCTTCATGAGGTAGCGCAGGACAGGGAATGCCAACGGCAGACCAATCAGGAATCCTATGGCGTGAGTAAAGTTCGCAAAGAAGGTCCGCCGCTTGACGCTCCGTTCCAACTCAGGAAAAGGAACGAGCACTTCGCCCGGGACTACGTGGATGCGTTCTTCAAGATGGGCGATTTCGACTTCGTGCGTCGTCACATAGTCTTCGCGCTTAAAGACCGGCAACATGGCGAACTCTGCCGAAGCGCCGCGAAGCGTCACCAGGTCGTCCGTCACTGCCTGAATCTGCCCCACGGGAACCTGGCGCTCCACCGTCTCGGCGGTTGCGCCACCCACCACAATGTGGCTGACCTCGTGAGACAACGGATCCACAATGACCCGCCGCACCTCCCCAACTTCACTATCCGAACAACGAACTTTGGATTTCAGTTTCGGCTGCATGATGCTCACTTCATCTTGATAGGCTTCGGCGTATTCACCGAAGCATTCTTATAGCCAGCCAGCCAGACCGCCAACGCCTGCACGTCACTTGGCTCCATCAAATCCTTGTACTTGTCCGGCATCTTCCCCTTCTCGTACTCCTTTTCAAAGCCCTCAGCCTTATAGCTCTTCGGATCGAGGATTTTTAGAGCGATTTCATCCGCGGTCAGAAGATTTCCGATGTTATCCAGCTCAGGCCCGCGCTTCTTTCCGCCTTCACCGTTCAGCTTGTGGCAGTTGTAGCACTCTTGGAGCTCCCATTGCTCCGCGCCCAACTTGGCCACATCTCCGCCTGCTGCAGCGGTCGTTGCGGTCGGCGCACCACCACCACCGGCCTTCTGGTCGGCAGGCGCCTGCGCGACGCCCAGCGCCTGCAATCGGGCGGTCAACTCTTTCGTCTTTTCATCAAGCGCCTTGGCACGCTGCAATAACACGTCCACTTTGCCTGATTCATAATGCTCGCGCTTCGGCTTCAGGATTTTGTCGATTTTCCCCTTTTCATCTTCCGGATCGAACTGCGGCCACACGGCCCCGCCAGCCACGTAGGCGGCCGAAAGAATGACGTAGAACCCGATCAGCGCCCCTGCGGCCTTGATACCACCGAACGGCTTGAGCGGCGGAAGATCGAGAATAATAAAGACGACGGTTCCGAGCATCGCATAGCCGAAAAACAACATCTGGAACACAAGCGGAAATCCCAGCGCATTGGTGGCACCGAACAGAATCCCGCCAATCACGATGCCTACTACCGACTTTTTAATCACGTTTCCCATGAGTACCCTCGTTTATCGCCCTTCCAGTTTGGTGATACTTATTTCGCACCGGCCGGCACAGGGCTTCCCTCGTGCGCGTGGCCCTTTGAATCGGAGGGGCGCAAAGTCACGAGAATTGCAAAACTGACGACCGCAAAAAACGTCACCGTAATGCCGGTGATCCACCAAGCCGAATAGGACAGCGTCGGCGTGAACGACTCGGCCGTAAAATCCGGCAACAGATTGTATGCATGGAAGTATTTCCGCAGGAGCGATCGCACGGCACCCATGAGCCCCATGGTCCAAATCGCGCTGAATGCCAGGAACACTAGGACGAATTGTGAGGCAAAATCGATCTTGCCCCAGACAATCGTGCCCTGCGAAACCGCACGGTTGTAAATCACATAATTCACGACCGTCACAAAGATCAAGGTAAACGCTGCGGAATTTTTAGCCGGCATGAGCGCCAGGAAATTCCAATCAGATGGCAGCTCCAACTCCGCCACCAACTTGGCTCCGGTAGGCACAAATCCATGCGGCGTCATCCAAATTGCGGTCCCGACCACGACCATCAGGAATCCCACCTTGATGACGGTGCTCGACGAAACGGTCAGCGGGATAAACCGACCCAGGATGGCCGGAGCCAAGAGCAGAGGCAGCAGGAATGCCAAGGACGTGGCATCCGGCACCGGGTAATCCGTGAGGACCTTCGTCATGACGATAGGCAGCAAGACCATCACGATCGGAGCAAGAACGGTCATCCGCACCCGCTCCACGCCCTCGATCCGTTTCATACTTAACCAAATGTAGTAGTTGCTGGCCAGGAAAATCAGGCCAACCATGGCACCCTGCATTTCAAAGAACATCGACAGTTGATCGGCCATCATATACGGACAAATCGAAGCGTCGTAGTCGCACAGTTCATACGACAACAGATAGCCCATAAACGGCAGGAATAAGAGTGCGCCCACGCCGATCATGTTGCCGACAAATCCCATCCAATCGTAATACGCACGGTCTTCTTGCTTCTTCGACCCCATGAACATGTAGGCCGCAATCAGTCCGGCGATGAATCCACCGAAGGTCACGTTTCCGACCAAGCGATGAAGATTAAGCGGCATCCAGCTATAGTTGAATACTTTATCCCATAGGGACGCGGTCGCCAGGAATTCAGCCGGCGAGACGCCCTCGGCCCTTACCGGGGTATTCATGAAGGAGGTCGGACCGTCGATCACAAACAACGTGATCGAACCGATGAGATTCAAGAGCACGCCTAACGCGATGTGGCGGGCTTTTTCTCACCCTTCCAGGCATCCCATGTATAGAAATACATATACAGAATGATCGTCTCCCCGATGAACAACAGGGGATAGACCACCGCAAAAATCAGAAAGAAGTGATTGATGAGCCAGGTCGTGAACTGTGGATAGGTTGCGAGCAGCACAAAGATAAAGAGGCCACCCGTCAGCGCGGTCATACTGTAGAGGATGACGGTGACCTTGGTGACCTCTTTGGCCAATCGATCATAGCGGGGATCCCGCTTGCGATACCCCAACCATTCGGAAATCACGACGAAAATCGGGGCCCCCAGAATGAATCCCGCAAAAAGAATGTGGAGCTGAGCGACGATCCATACCGCGGTGCGATTCCCGGTATACGGGAACTCCACGGGTGGCGCACTGGAGCTTGCGCATATGCCACGCCCCACTATCGCCACAAGCGCGAACATGGCCAATAAACAGCGCTGCCAGATTTTCATGATGTCTCGCCGCTCCCCCTCAGTTGGAAATCAGATCCTGTTACTTACCGGCCTTGCCCGCTTCCGCAGCAGGCGCCGCAGCGGAGCCTCTGCCGGTGCCGCCCCTGCAGCGCCAACTTCAGCAGCAGCCACCCACGCTTTCTTGGTGGCATCCCATCCCTTGCCCGCCAAAACCAAATGAACGCTCGAACGCCATAATCTTCCAACGATCCTCTTCTGACAGCTTGCTCTTCCAAGGCTTCATCTTGGTATTCGGCACGCCCTCGGAGATGCGCCAGAACCAAACCGAATCAGAATACATCTTCATGCGGTCGCTATTACGAAAGTCACGAGCCCCGGCCTTGACCGGCTTGCCGTCCTTACCATGGCAGCTAGCGCAATTGACATCGGGATTCTTTCCGCCGATATACAACTCGCGGCCTTCCTCAACAATCTTCGGATCCGTCCACCAACCGGCAGGCATATGTTTATCGGCATATTCCGCAGGAGCAGGCGGCGGCGGAACTACGGGGCCTTCCCCCTCACCACCACCGCATCCGACGGAGCCAAACCCGAACCCAAGAATGCCGACCATCAGAGCCAATCTCTTCATGCCTGCGTGTTTCATAAATAATTCCCGCTCCTTTCTTCATGCCGGAGCCCACTCGAGCACCGACACCCAGTTACCATCGACAGAAAAAAAGAGACGCTTCCCTGAGGCGCAACAGCAGCCACAGCAAAAGCGTCAATACTCACAATACAACGAGGTCACGTTTGGACTTCCCCGCCTACTTCTTGCTATTCGATCCGGCGAGGAACAATGCCCCACGGACCGTGCCCTATTTCTGCCGCTTCCCCTGCCCCTTCCTTCGCCGTTGCTCTTCGCGCATTCGCGTGCGGGAGATCTTTAGCCCAATCCATCCCACAATAGCAACAGCCGCGATCCCCAACCCGTAGAACAACCACTGCGGAGGACCAAGATCGCGCTCGCATCCACTTCCGAAATCAACCCGAAGCTTGCGTTCCGTCTCCAGATCGTTCGGATCGAACTGGATCTTAAAATTCTGCTGCTCCCCGCCGGCCTCGACTAGTAGCGGGTCGCCCACATTATCATTGTGAAGATGCAGGGTGACTTTATAGTACCCGTCATCATCGGTCGTCACGGTCTGGCCGACCGTGACTCGCGTATCCTTGACCAGCACCTCGACCTTGGTGCTGGGGCGGCCGTCCTTGCCGCAGACAAACCCTTCGACGGTAAATCGATGGTCGGCGGCGTGACTCGCGAACAAAACAGACGGCACGAACAACGTCGCGATTAGGCCCCAAACGACAACGACGCGCCAGGCGGTTTTCCTACTGATACCTCTCCGCCATCGCATACGTGTGACCCGTGCCGGACTGGTTTTCGGCCTCACAAACATCCCGTCCACGGCCATGTTACGAGGGCCCCATCGACACGGACTTGACCCAAATTTGAGGCCGACTCTTCTAGCATAGCCCCCCCTCTTTGTCAACAAATGGATGGAGTCTGATGGAAGGGGCAGAGAGGCAATGAGCAGTGGAAAATACGGAGACGGGAGCGGATGCTGAAGCCATCGGAGCGGAACGGAGCACTCAGGGGTTATGACAGAAACGAACTCGATGGCCGCCAGCGCGAACGTCTACAGATGACCGCGAGCATCGGCCTCCGCAGCCGCTCGGTTGACATCATGCCGTCGCTCCGACTCCTTCTTCGCAATCCAGGCTTCCCAAGACTTTCCTGTGGCGGTGTCTTCACCGGTGAAGGCGATCGCCGCCACTTCCGAGAACGGGATCGTCAGGGTTCCGCTGCCCGTGGCCGGGAAGATTTCAATGGTGGGTTGCTCGCCCGTCGCGGTGCGATTGAAGAGATACCCCACCACTTGGCCGCCCGATTTCAGCTCAACGGTCACATCCCCCCGGTAATCGAATGCCTGCTCGATCGCCTCGCTCAATTCCTGGAGGGAGGTCGGCCGAAACACCCGGCCTTCAAGGCTGCCGGTTTCCGGCGCATGATACTTGGCATCAGTCATCGTGATCTCTTGTCGCAAAATAGGGTGATGGGCGAAGCGTTCGGCCGGCACAGCGACCGAACCGCTTCACGATTCCAAGGAACGATGGAATGTTACGCCCCGGCTATCGCGCATTCGGTAACAGCGTGATCTTCACGGTCTTGGCAAAACCGGATAACGACCCGAACGTGTCTTCCACCGCTGAGGCCTCATACCCGCAATGCACCATGCAATCCGCGCACTTTTCGTTACGCCCGGTGCCATACCCATCCCAGTTCGTCTGCTCCATTAACTCACGAAAGCTCGACGCATACCCCTCTTGCAGCAAATAACAGGGCCGCTGCCATCCAAAGACGTTGTACGTGGGATTCCCCCAAGGCGTGCATTGATATTCTCGCTTGCCCATCAGAAACTCCAGGAACAGGGGTGACTGGTTGAACTGCCAGCCGCGCTTCCGATTGCTCAGAATCTTGGAGAACAATTCCATGGTGCGGCTGCGCTTGAGGAAATGCTGCTGATCCGGCGCTTTCTGATAGCTGTACCCGGGCGAGATCATCATCCCCTCGACACCGAGCCCCATCATTTCATCGAAAAACTTCCGGACACGCTCCGGATTCGCATCGTCGAACAACGTCGTGTTGGTCGTGACACGATGGCCCCGCTTGAGCGCGGCCTTGATGGCCTTCACCGCCACATCGTAGACGCCATCCCGGCAGACCGCCAAATCATGCTCGTCCCGCAGCCCATCCATGTGGACGCTGAACGTGAGAAACTTCGATGCAGGATATTCATCGAGCTTTCGCTCCATCAAGATCGCATTCGTGCACAGATAGACATACTTTTGACGCTCCACCAACCCGCGCACAATTTCGGGCATCTCGGGATGGATCAACGGCTCTCCGCCCGGAATGCTGATAATGGGCGCCGCGCATTCGTCGGCCGCAGCCCAGCATTGCGCCGGGGTCAACCGCTTGTCCAGGACATGATCCGGATATTGAATCTTGCCGCACCCCGCGCAGGCAAGATTGCAGCGAAACAGCGGTTCAAGCATGAGCACGAGCGGATACCGTTTGACCCCCCTGAGTTTCTGGGTCAACACATACTCGGACACTGTATACATCTGGGAGACTGGAACAGCCATCCCGTTCTCCTATTCTGGTAAGTGTGAATGTGAGTACTGTCCGAGACTTCCGGCCTTCTAGCAGAGGAATCGCCGGGATTCTACCATTGCGATTGAAAAATCGTCAATTTCTCGTCGGCGTCGAAACCTGGCGCACGCGCGCGCGATAGTCGAGAAAAAAGGCTGCGAAGACACCGAGGACGAGGGACAATACCCCGGCGACCGCCACATTCAGCAACAACCGTGGGCGCGCACGTTTATCGGCCGGCACGGCCTGATCCAGCACCTGCACCGTGGGAGTATCCCGCGCCTCGGAAATTTTTGCCTGTTCATGCTGCGACGTCAGTAAGGTAAACAGGGTCTCCTGGACCTTTACTTGCCGGAAGAGCCGCCCAAACTGCAGGGCCAAATCAGGCACCGCCACCATCGCCGGATGAAGGCGGTCTCCTGATAACATGCCCTTGGCATCCTTCCCTGATCCCATGGTGGCCAGCTGCTTCTTGAGTTCCTCGACATTCGAGCGGATTCGGGCCAGATCCGGATTGTCCGGCGACAGATAGGTCCCCATCACTTGCAGTTGCACCTCCTGCGCCGTGATCTGGCCTTGAATGATGGCCGCGGCTTCGATCATGACCTTCGCCTGGGCTTCCACGGCCACTGTCTTGTTTTTCGCCTGAAAATCTCGCAGCGCGTCTTCAGCTTTGGCCATACTGTCCATGGTCTCATTGAGCCGTCGCTCGAGGAAGGCGCGATTCTGCCCGGCCTTGCTGACGGTCACCGTGCGGTTCAAGCGATCAAGATTCGATACATAAAAATTCGCCATATCCGCCGCCACCTGCGGATCCTCATCCTCCACCACAACCTTGATCACTTTCTCTTTGGTCACTGTGATCCGCAGATGGTCTTCCAGTTCTTTTCGGGTTTCGACCATCGTCTTTTCCTGATAGCGATCCATCAAGTTGAATTTCTTGATGACCTCGTCGGCCATCAGGCGCGATTTCAGAATCGAGACAAAGACGTCGGTGGGCGTGGTCGGCAGACCGGGTAGCCCCAGGCCAAGACCTAGATTCTGCGCCATCCCCCCGGCAGCGGGTGAGCCCAATAGGGCAGCCAATGCCCCACCCTCCTTCGAGTCCAGCTGTGGCAGGACGGAAGAAGTGGATTCGTACACGTCGGGGAGGAGAAGACTGACCACCAATGCGACGACCATCCCGAGCCCGCACAGACCGCCCACCACCTGTCGTCGGGCGACCAGCACATCCCAGTAGTCAAACAAGTTGGCTGAATTATCGGAGGCAAGTCGCTCGGCCTGAGGGCGAGGAGGATCCAGAAGGGCGTGAGAGCTATCCGAAGGCCAATCCATTTCGTTAGACCGTCTCCCGTGAACTGTTTCTCATCGTTCGAGACCGCCACACGTCAACTGGCATTCGTCGCACAATTACGGACACGACCCGCCGAAGGTTTCCACCGCTGTCCGCGCATGATGGCCGACGGATGACGAGTGATCGGCCTGATCTACCGGCCGACCACGGCGATACCGGCCGCCGTTAACGCGAGACTGCCGATAATGCTCGCCACGGTCTGCCACAAAGCCAACTGAGGAGGACTCGCCTCGATTTTCTGCGGCACCACAATCGTGTCTCCAGGACGCATTTCTTTCGCGGAGAGGTAGGAGGAGTCGGTGGTCCCATTCGCTCGCATCACATACATCTCGCGCTTGTTGGCATCTTCAGTGAGGCCTCCGGCCTGCCGCAAGTAATCATTCAGATCCAGACCCGACCGATATACCACCGTACTGGGACTTTTGACGGACCCGATGATCCCGACCGTTTGCGGGGGCGTCGGGATGGTGATCCGATCGCGCGACTCCAGGATGATATCGTCTTCGGTCCCTTCCAGGCCATCGATGGAATCCAACCGCACGATCACGCGTCCCAATTCGATCCGGGCCGCCGTCGCCTCAAGCTGTTGCAGCCGCAGCGACAGAACCTGTTGTTCCGCAATCGTGCCGCCCGTGGCGAACGCCGAAGCGGCACTCAATCCGGCTGTTCCCGCGGCAATCCCGGCGGATTGAGCCGTCAAACGCTGTCGTTCCGACGCGATAAAGCGATCCAATTCCGCCTGCTGCTTTAACTTCACCGATTCCCGCACCAACGTAATCCCGTTCGGAAACGCATTAGAGCTGAATCCGCCTGACCGCTTTAAGACCGAACTCAGGCGCTCCCCGACTTCAATGGTAAAATAACCTGCCCGCCGCACCTCGCCTTCCACCAATACCAGCGCAGGCGGACGCAGTTGACTGGCGATCACCACCTGATCCAGTCGCTTCAACACGTAATCCTCGGAATCATGGCCTTCGAACACTGCCTTGGGACTGAATTGAATGACCTTGGTGAGATAGGTGACCGGGTCGGTTCGGATGATCTCCGCCCGATCGGCATAGGCATCGACCGTCAGTTGTTCAGGCGACAAAATATCCTTCACGCGCATGCCCGGTCGATATTCATAGGGCCCGGGGCTTTTGACTGCGCCCACAAGACTCACCACATTCACCACCTGCGTCGGCAGCGTCGGAATGCGGACATAATCACCGTCCAACAGAATGGGGTCGCCTCCCTCTGCACCGACACGACTCTTCTCGTCCCCATATGACGCGAATGCCCGCACCAGATCGACGTCGATCATGTTGCGTTCTTGAAGCGCCGGATCCTGGCGGAACAGATGGCATCGCCGGCGGTCTGAAAGCGGCGTCAGTCCCCCGGCCAAGGTCAGCAACTCCGTCAACCGGGCACCGGGCTTCACTTCATAGATAGCAGGCCGCTTGACCGATCCGCTGACGGCCACCACCGGACCGAGCGGCGGAACAAGCACCACATCACCGGCCTGCAGCCGATTGTCCTGCCGTCGATCTCCTTGGAGCAGAAAGTCATACAAATCCAACTGTCCGATGGTTTTTCCCTCTCGCATGATGCGAATTTGCCGCAACGATCCCGATCGGGATGGCCCACAGGCCGCATAAATCGCATTCGAGGCCGTGGCCAACGCGCTCAACTCATACGCTCCAGGCCGCGCGACTTCTCCCACGACATACACCTTCATTGTACGGATACGAGCCATCGACACGTGCAATTCGAACCGCTTCAACAGCAGGCTCAAGCGCGCGCGGATGGTGCGTTCAGCTTGGGAAAAAGTCTGTCCGCCCACGGGAATGGCGCCGACTTGTGGAATCACGACCATACCATCACGCTCCACCGGCGCGATGTAACTGCGATTAAAATTTTGATCCGGCACATTCCAGATGTGGACTGCAAGGGAATCCTGCGGGCCGATCACATAGTCCGGTCCCACCGGCACATCCTGCAGCGAAGTAAATCCACCCGCATGAGCGTCAAAAAAGTCGTAGCCGAACTGTTTCAACCGGCTCTTGACCCCCTGCAATACGGAAAATTGCGCGAAAGCCTCTTCCACCGAAAAGTCTTGGTGACGAAGGAGTTCCGCCGTAAACGGCTTGTGCTGAAGCTGCATTTTTTGCTGATTCGCCTGAGCTTGGGCTTGGGCTTGCGCGCCACCCAGCATCCCTTGAGCCCCTTGCACGGACGATTGCAGCCCCTGCAGTTGCGACACCCCCTGCTTTTCCCGCTCCACTTGCGTCTGATGTTCCAAACTGCGTTTGTCTTTTTCGGCCTGCGCTCGTTCGAGCACCCGATCGCGCTCCTCCTCTTCCTGCCGCATCCGCTGTTCAACGGACGCCGGGAGCAAACTGTTGGCAGCCATAGGCCAATAGTCATTGAGATTCGGCACTGTGTTCTCGGGCGAGAGATCGGGCGCCGTGGGGATCGGACAAGGCGTATGTTGAGGCACAATCGGTTGGGTCGCGGTCGGATTGGTCACGATCGCCTGCCCAGGGGGAGTCGGCAGCCCGTAATTTCCAAACGGCAGAAATGGCGACATCTGGTTGCCGATTGACGGCCCACCACCCGAAGCCGAAGGCGAGGACGGAAGAGCGGGATTACCCAGAGTCTGCGCCAACGCGGAGGGAGGAAGGACCATGCCTCCCACAAGCATCCAGATAATCAGGCGCATCCATCGGGAGCGAACCTGTGCCTGACCAACACGACGCATTCGATTTTTGGTTGACTTATACATAGGGTCGAGACAATCCCAACCTGTGGATAACGACTGTAGGTTCTAATCTAAAATCACCGGCTCAGTCAAACAAGCCCCAGCCAGGATCTGTCCGCAAGAGACTCAAACTGCCGTTCTCTTCATCCGTCGTTCGGACGCCAAGAACGCTGTCGACAAACCTGTTCACCATCCTACTAAAATTGAACGGTCACGACCGTCCAGAGCAAGTGATTTTTCGCCGTGACGCCAGCGGCAAAGGTCTCGGCAAACGGCGTAATCGCCGCCACCTGTCCGGGATTGGTCAGTCGCTGATACGTATAGCCGCCCATCACCTGAATGTCCTTGGAATACCACCAGGTCAGGTCGATGGCCGCTTCCCGCTTCTTCTCATGCACCGGCTGCCCGCGGTCCCGCTCTTGAAGATTAAAGTTTGTGCCCAACTGCACCTTGTCAGTCAAAAACCGCGTCGTTCGCACGAAAAAGTCGATGCCGTCGGTCCCCATATGGTGGCCCAAAGGAAACCCACGATATCGCATGCCGCTGGTATAGGGTGAATTGTTGTACCACACCTGCCGCAACTCAGGATGACGGCGCCGGCCATAGTCCGTGTCGGCGTACTCGATACGCAGATCCATGGTATCGCCCTCAAACACCTGCGGAATGTAGATGCCTCCCAACAGGGCCGCCCGGCTGGGAAGAGGAAGCTGTGACCATTTATCTTCAGTGCCGATTTCGCCATAAAGCTGAAGACCGGCGGGAAAGGGAACCAGGTACGGTACGGAAGGAATGCGCAGACGAACATCGGCCATGGCCTGTTCGTTGACGTCTTTGTCCGCGTTCTGATTCGACGGATGGATATACGTATCCACGATCGTTTCCGGGAATGACTGGTCCCGCCCGCGCCCACCAAACTGGGTGAGCCGGGTCAGTCCGAATTCCAACCACGAAGTCGGCAGGTAGCTGATGCGCAGCCCAAAGACTCTGGCCCGCGAGAAATCGCGATTCCGTTCCAGTTGAGCCAGAAACGCATTCACCTTCCAGTCGCCAAGCCCGCTCAAAAACCCCGGCAATTGAAACGGGCGCTCGGTCCCCAGCTTGATCATGTCCATGGGAAACGCGTGATCGGTCAGCAATAACGACCCGTGATAACCGGGCCCCCACCACTGCGTCCCTCGTCCGATCTCCAACGCGACGTTCGCGTAACTCAATTTGAGGCTGAACTCGCGCAGGTAGAAATTATCGGCATTATTCGTCGCGCCAATGCCCAAGAGATGCCGATTGCTGATGAATTTCGGCTGCACCATCAGCGCCGCCCAGTCACTCAGCTCAACCCATCCGCGCACATCGGTTTGGTTCTGCACCCCGTTGACATAATATTCGCCACCGCGATTTTCACGAAACCTGACGGTCTGGCCGCCACCGATGGAGGAGGCATCGAATTCACTTGTGACGCGGGCTCCGGCACGGAGCGTACCGGTTTTATCTCCCGGCCTCGCTCGGACCATGCCGAGGCGGATGAGTTCGGGACGAAACTCTGTGAGCAATCGTTCCAGTAGCGGTTCGGCAATCGCCTCCCGACCATCCAACGCCACCTCATCAGCGCGAACCCGCTCGATCGCGCGAGCCACATACTGAGCCGCCTGCATGCGGCTGTAGGGCTTCGCACCGATCAACGCCCGATCGATCACCCTCAAGTCGATCAAGCGCTCAATAGCATCGTACCCCCAGTGATGCAGGGGAAGGTTGCTGGACGCCTGAGCGATCCCGCCCAAGAGCAGCCAGAGGGCCCAGGTCGCCAGGACACCACATGACAGGCGACGGTCTCCCACTAGACAGGCCGGACAGGTATAAGAAGAGGGGGGACAGGCAACGGCAGCAACAACCAGGACTCCAACGGAGCCACAAAACCATGGCACATCATCGCCGCCCGTGTGGAGCGCTCGGCGCAAACCCGGCGACCGTCGACCGATCCGCAGGGGACGGCACAGGGTCTTCAGAGACGACGCTCTCGGACTCGGGAAGACGCTCCTGCACCACGGGAAGCGTAGGCCGTCGATACGTGGGCAGCATCGTGCGGAGGAGGCTCAGCACCTTTGAAACATTCCCCTCCGCGGCAGCCTCCTCCAGTCTGGTCACGAGTCCAAATACCTGAGAGAGATCGCGCGCCGGATCGGGGAGAACACAGAGAACTTTCGGAACCGAAGTCGGCTCCATCGTTTCGCGGCGAGCTACCAGTTCTTCGACCAGTTTCTCTCCTGGCCGGCAGCCAAGATACGTCAGGGCTATGTCCTCATCGGGAATATATCCGGATAGTCGAATGAGGTTGCGCGCCATATCGACCACACTGATCTGCTCACCCATTTCCAGCACGAAGAGCTCCCGCCACGGGCCAAACGCGCTGCATGGAGCACCAAATGGACGGCCTCGGTCGTCAGCATGAAATACCGGCGCATGCCTGGGTCCGTGATCGTGACGGGGCCGCCCGCACGGATTTGCTCCAAAAACAACGGCACGACACTGCCGTTGCTTCCCAGCACATTACCGAATCGCACCGTCGCAAAAATAGTCCGGGACGATCGAGCGAGTTTCTGTACGAGCAGTTCCGCGACCCTTGCTCGCCCCCATCACATTGACCGGATTCACGGCCTTGTCGGTCGAAATGAGAATGAAGCGGTCGACTTCATGCCGATGAGCCGCCTCCGCCACCACTCGAGTGCCGCCGACATTATTCAGCACGGCTTCGCAAGGGTTTCCTTCCATCAGGGGCACATGTTTGTGCGCTGCGGCATGAAACACCAATGTCGGGCGATACTCAGCAAACAGCCGGTTCATCTGGCCGACCTCGGTGATATCCCCGATGACCGGAGACACGAACGTCCGCCCGGCCGCCGCCAATTCATTCGCCACGGCAAAGAGTCCGTTCTCGTAGCGATCAAGCAGCACCAAGGTTGCGGGAGACAGTCCGGCCACCTGACGGCACAGTTCCGAACCGATCGATCCTCCCGCTCCGGTCACCAACACACGCTGACCCTGCACCAGATTGCGAAGCGGTTCAGGGTCCAGATCGACAGGAACTCGGTCAAGCAGGTCCTCGATGGAGAGATTACGGATCTGGCTGACCTCCACCCGGCACTGCAAGAGATCTCGCAAGTTCGGCAAGGTCTGAATGGGCAGATGGAACGGTTCCAGGGCCTTCACCACTGCTCGAATCGTAGCCGGCACGGCACTCGGCATGGCCACCAGCACCGCGTCGGGAGTCTGTTCAGCGATGATATGAGACAAGCGGTCCCTGCCTCCCAAGACCCTCACCCCATGAATGCGGTGGCCGATCTTGGCCGGATTGTCGTCAACGAAACCGATCGGACGATAGCCGTAGGAAGGATGGGTCCGCATTTCCCGCACGATCATCGCTCCGGCATCACCGGCCCCGACGATCAGCACTCGCTTTCGGCCGATCCCGGACCAGCCCGTTTCCCGAATGAGTCGAGGGAACAGCCGCAATCCGGCCAACAAACACAACAGCAACAACGCATCGATGACGAAGATCGAGGACGGATAGGCCCGCACGCCCAGCCCAAGTCGGATCACCCCGGCATAGGCCAACGAACTCGTCGCAATACTCAGCGTGAGATTCCGGAGATCCCAGAGGCTCGTATACCGCCAGAGGTCGTCGTAGAGCCGGAACGGATAAAAGGTCAGTGCTCGGATGGTCAGGAGCAGCGGGAGCAGGGAGGCGAATAGTTCCCATTCGCGCAGAGGTATGGCGCCATCGAAACGAAGCAGGAAGGCTAGCCAATTCGACAACGCAGCCAGCCCCACGTGGGCGACCAACAGTAGCAGACGTTGTCGGCCGGCGCGGAACGATGTGACGAATAGACGAGCCATATTCGATCCAGGTTGACGCAACCCCCGCGGACTCGGCCTCCACAATCCGGCTTGGAAGGATACCTTGTCTTGAATCTCCGAATCCAGCCCTAGCAAGCTGGAGACCAAGCCCACCTGCAGCCTTCTCGCATCGCACCGCGACCTTCCTGGACGGCCATACGCCGATTGGGTGAGCCGCATTGACCTGGCGACTCAGGCACGTCGACCCAGCACAAACAGAATTTTATAGTTGGGGTTCATGCGGTCGAGGGGAAGGGGCAGCGGGGGACAGTATGCAACCGTGCCATCATTCAGTCTGTCCGGAAAGGGCAACAACCGGCCGAGAAACAGTCGCTTGAGAAACCGCTTTCCAGCCATGGTGGAGGGCATCAGCCGCAACCTGACGGCGGCGCGCTTGATCCAGGACAGGCCCCTGCCCCGGAGCGACGCCCCGGCGACGGGAAACGCCCCGAACACCTCGGCTTGAAACCCAACTGCCTGCAGCAGTGCCGCCAGTTGCTGCGCCGAGTAATACCGATGGCTGTGGGGACTGGGATTGAAGTCCGGCCACTCCGGGTTCACCGTACAGAGAAGGAGCACCCCCTCAGGAGACAATACTCGCCGGCATTCCTGCAAGAACCGTATCGGATGCTCAAAATAGTAGATCGCCTCATAACACACAATGACGTCCCGGGATGCCGCGCTCAGCGGTATATTCTCCACATCCAAACACAATAACGGAACCGGCTCCCCGCTGCGCCGCCGAGCCCAGCCGAGTAATTCCGCCGTGATATCTCCGCCTATGGTGTCCCCTGCATACTGAGCCAGGTACCTGAGTCCCACCCCTTGACCACACGCCACCTCCAAGAGCCGTTTGTTCCGACAGAATTCCGAGGCGTAGCGATACCGGGTATACAGCATGGAGACCGCTTCCGACGTGACCCAATCGCCTGCCTTTTCGGTCACGGAGCTGTAGTCGAGCGCGGTCACGGGTGCCGTGAGAAAAAAGCCTGAAGAGAGGCCACGATGGTCTGGACCTGTGTGTCGGTGGTTTCCGCGCTCATCGGGAGGGACAGCACTTCCCGGCAGAGGGACAGGGTTTCCTGGACATCCGGAACAGCAAGCCCCAAACCCCGGTGCTCCCACATGGGTTTTTGCCAATGCACGAGGGTCTCGATGCCCTGGTCCTTCAAATAGGCACGCAGCTCATCACGGACAGTCGTACGGATGACATAGTTTTGATAAATATCCCGCCGGCGGGTCTCGTCGAAATGCGGTAGTCGTAATTGCCGAATCCCCGAGAGCCCACGGTGATAACAATCCGCGATCCATCGCCGGTGGGCAATCCAGTCCGGCAAGTGACGCAACTTCACGTCGAGTACGGCCGCCTGTACGTTATCTAACAGCGCGGTTTGTCCATGATAGTGATATTCTCCTGTCGCGCGATCTTCACCGTTATACCGAAGCAAGGTAGCCATTCGCGCGAGCTCCGGATCGTTGGTCGTGATAGCTCCCCCGTCCCCGAAGCCCCCGAGCACCTTGAAGGGATAGAAGCTGAAACAGCCGGCTCGCCCCTGGCTTCCGGCACAGTTCCCATCGAACGTAGCCCCTAGGGCCTGCGCCGCATCCTCAATCACCGCCAACCCGTGCTGGTCGGCCAGCGACAATATCTGATCCATCTCGCACACCCGTCCATTGAGATGGACCGGCAGCAGGGCCTTCGTCCGTGGCGTGATCGCGCGCTCGATGAGAGCAACATCCATGTTGAAGTCAGGCCGCACATCGATCAGGACCGGATGCGCCCCGCAATGGACGATGGCCGACACCGTCGCAACGAACGTATGGGCAACCGTGATCACCTCATCGCCAGGGCCCACGCCGACCCCTAGGAGAGCGAACAACAGCGCATGGTAACCACTGTTGACGCCCACGGCATATTTGACTCCCACGAACTCCGCCAGGTGTTGTTCAAATTCCTTGAGCTGGTGCCGATTGACCAAATCGCCATTGGTCAAGCAATCCGAGATTGCGCGATCGATCTCAGTCTTGAGCTTCGCATAGTGACTGCGGGGGTCGATGAAGGGGACGCGATAGGCCATACAGACGGGTGAGTACCCTACGCCAGCACTTTCTCCACGCTGGCCACAATATCCTCCGCGCCGACGTAATACGCTCGCTCGAGCACAGCGGCAGTGGGAGCCGGCGCATCCGGTAAACAGACACGGGCGATCGGCGCCTTCAGCGCATGAAAAATTTCTCCCACCACCGAAGCGGCAATCTCCGCAGCGATCCCGCCGCTCATCCAAGCTGCATCGGCAATGACCAAGCGACCGGTTTTCCCCACGGAGGAATACACCAGATTGCGATCCCAGGGCTTGACCGAACGTAAATCGATCAACTCCACATCGATACCCCGTTCCGTCAGCGTCTCCACAGCTTTTGTCGCCTCATCCGCCATATAGGATGTCGCCACGACCGTCACGTCTTTCCCGGTACGACGAAGAACTCCCGCCCCGATCGGCACTTCGTAGAGCATGTCCGGCACCTCACCGTCCAGTTCATAGAGCCATCGGTCGTCGATATAGAGCACTGGATTTCCGTCCCGGACAGCGGCGATGAGCAACCCCTTGGCATCATGCGGGGTGCTAGGCATCACCACCTTTAGCCCCGGCACATGCGCAAACAGCGCGTGCATGGCCTGCGAATGTTGGGCGCCTTGCTCGCCCCCCCGATTGATGACCGCTCGAATCACCACCGGCACGGACACCTGCCCGGCAAAGAGGTAGGACCAATTGGCGGCCTGGTTGATGATGGGATCCGCCGCCAACAGCATGAAATCCATGCGCGGATGAAATACGATAGGGCGCATCCCGGTGATCGCGGCCCCGATTGCAGCGCCGGTCGTGGCATTCTCGGACACCGGGGAATCAATAATACGCTCTCGACCGAATTCCTTATCAAGGTCCTGCAGGCTCGTTCCCGCATACCAGGGATTCCGGACACCCTGCCCGATCAAGAACACCCGGGGATCTTCTGCAAGTAGCTGTGCGTGAGCCTCCCTGATCGCTTGCGCGTAGGTCAATGTGCGCATGCGGCTAGACCCCTCGCCGTGAAGCGTAGACATGATGGAGCAATTCGCTTTCATCCGGACAAGGCGATTGGCGCGCGAACCTCACGGCCGCCTCGATTTCCTCGCTCACCTCCGCACTCACCTCGGCCAACCTGGCGGCGGACACCCCCCCGGCGCTGAGCAGATCCCGGCATAGCTCGATGGGATCGCAGCGCTGCCATTCATGCAGTTCACACTGTCGATCGACGCCGACCTCAAGATCCGCCGCCGGTCCCACATGTCCTCGCCATCGATACGTTCGACACTCCAGCAAGGTCGGCCCTTCCCCAGTTCCGGCACGGTGCGCGGCCTGGTGCGCGGCCAGATAAACAGCCGTCACATCGTTGCCATTCAGGACCACACCTGCCATTCCATGCAGCGTCGCACTATCCCCGATATTGTCCTTCACTCGCCGTTCCTTCAACGTCAGATGGGTGGAGTACAGGTTATTTTCGCAGACAAACAGAACGGGAAGGCGATACAACGCCGCCAGATTGAGCGATTCGTGGAAATGTCCTTCGTCGGTCGCGCCATCTCCGAAAAACGCGACCGCAACCTGGCCGGTTCCTTGCAACTTGGCCGAAAGACCAGCTCCGACAGCCAATGGAATCGTGGCAGCTACCAATGGAACCGTCCCAAAGACGCCCTGGGCCGGAGCGACAAGATGCATCGAGCCGCCACGTCCGCGAGCGCACCCGGTCGCTTTCCCGAACACTTCCGCCATCATGGCGTTGAGATCTCCGCCCTTCGCGAGATAGTGGCCATGCGAGCGATGGCCGCCCCACACCGTATCGGTCGACTTCAGCGCGGCACAGATACCGACGGGGATCGCTTCCTGCCCGATCGAGAGGTGACAGGGGGTTCGCACTTCGCGACTCTGAACGAGTTCCCCGATACGCTCCTCGGCTCTGCGAATACGCTGCATCCCACGGAAGAACGACAGCATCTGTTCATTCGGCAGTGAGACGACACGATTCTTCTGAACCGTCATGACCCCAACTCCAGTGCCCGTATGTGACGAGCCTTCAGACGGAACAACACCGCGCCCATGGTCTGAAACAGAATGACGAGGTCGGTCCGAAATCCAGCCTGCTGCACATAGGCGAGCTGCAGACGAAGTTTCTTCGGCCTGATGAGTTCGCAATAGGCGCGATCGGGATCGACGCTCCCCTCAAGGATCGCGCCTTCATCGATGTTCCATAAACTGGCCCAGTCGGTCAGACCTGGTCGAACGGTGAGAATGGCCTTTTCTTCCTCGGTATAGAGATCCACAAATCGTTGCACTTCCGGCCGAGGGCCGACCAGACTCATCTCGCCGCGCAATACATTCCAGAGCTGCGGCAGTTCATCCAGCTTATATCGCCTCAACAGGACCCCAATGCGGGTCAGGCGCGGGTCGCCGTTGGCGGTCGAGCTACCGCCCAGCCGTTCAGCGTCCGGTCGCATGGTTCGAAACTTGAGCATGCGGAACGGCTTGCCAGCAAGCCCCACACGCAGTCCCCGGAAGAAGGGAGACCCACCGTCATCAAATGCCACCATGCCCGCAATGACAACAAGCCATGGACACAGCAACATCAACATCGAGGTAGCAATGAGAATATCAAATGCTCGTTTCATAGATGCCAGTGCGCCACTCTCATGGTCAGCTTAAAATCGACTTCCACAGCAGCGCAGCGGGAAATCAGCTGCGCGTACACTCCCTTAAATTAGCAGTATCGCTGCTGAGACGGTATCGCTTCAAGAGCATTTCTCTAGGAGGACGACTGGCCTTTGATGGGTTGTCCCAAAACAAACACCGCCATCCATGCTTGCCATTTGAGCCAGGGAAGACGGAACAGAGCTGTATCGACAGTCTGAAGAGCTTTCAGAGCGGGGGTAAACAGAGAGAGATTCCGAAAAGGGACGGCGCCCAGGGTGGCGAGGTGAAAGAACCGTTCGACGCGAACCTCTCCAAAGTACCGGGAGGCAGAAAAAATTTCTTCTTTCCCCAGAATATGCTCGGTCTCCCAGGCAGACCGGAGATGAGGGGTCAGTTTACGATACCAGTGAATCAAGAGGTTGTGGCGAAGGGCCTCGGTCACAATGATCTGGCCATTCGGTTTGAGGATACGCGCGAGTTCCCGATACGCACGATCAAGGTCTAGATGGTGCAATACTCCACTGATCACGACCAAATCAAAGAAACTGTCGGCAAATCCCGTCGCCTCTGCATCCATAACCTGGAAGGTGATCTCACTCGATAATCCCCGCCGCTTAGCTTCACGCCGAGCATTCTCGATGGACACCGGAGAAATATCGATCCCGTGAGCGACTGCACCATGATCCGATAGCCAAAGCGCTTGCTGACCGTTTCCGCAACAATAGTCGAGGACTGTTTTCCCGGCACAACGTTGCAACAGCCAGGCCTGAACATGGTCTTCGTTGAGGCGGCTGAGCGAATGAGAATTTCTTATTGGAGTTGTATGTCGGATTGTCTTGCGCTACCCGCGCAGATGATCATGCAACGTGCGCTCGGCAAGTTTTCTATCGTCCTGCTGCATGACTCAGTCCGCCATTTCTGAGTTCTTCCGGCCTACACCAAAACCCAGCAAACGGACGATGCCCCAAAAGAGAGCCCAATCCGTAGGCTGTGTGCAACATACCAAAGACTACCGGCATGATTACACAATAACGAGCCTGACGCTTCCTCCAAGCAATATGAATTGAGGCCGCAAGCGCCACGAGCCCATAGGCTGCAAGGATCGCTCCGGCTAACCCGAGGAAGAAACCAAACCAGAGCCCCAGAATAAAGAAACCTAAACAAGCCCCCACGAACACGAGCGGAACAAGATGGCGCCCAGCAACAGGCACAATATCACTATAGGCAAATGGCAAAATTGCCCAGACCCCGTTTTCCCAACTGTGTCTCCAGAACGACCTAACATCCGAGCGCGCATAATAGTAACTGACGATACTGGGCATAAGCAGTGTACGCCCACCAGCTCGCTTCAGCCGCAAACTGAATTCCATGTCTTGCCCGCGCCTGAGCTTCTCGTTAAACGTCCCCACCTGGCTAAGCCGCAAATGGAACTCCATATCCTCGCCTCGAATCAAACTCTCGTTGAATACGCCCGTCTCATTAACCTTCCATTTCCTCATGCAGAAATAGGGGACAGTATCCACCCATTGCGGCTCATCGCCTTCCGCATATCGGTACCTCGCATTGCCGACCCCGAAGGGATGGGACAGGGCCTGGGCAACACCATAGCCAAACAAAGTCTTGGTTCTGGGCAAAATCTTCCAAATTCCGCCAACGCAGTCTGCGGAATACTTGCCCAATGCTTCTACACAGCGACTAATGTAGAATTTATCGTACAGCGAATGCGCGTCCATTCGAATGATAATCGAGGCCTTGGCAAGGCTGATGCCCAGGTTCAGCGCGGCGGGAGTCGTTTTCTGTCGATTGTCTATAATCTTGAGAAAGGGATGATTTCGCACAAAACCTTACAAAATCTGCCTCGTCCCATCCTCGCTCATCCCATCTAGCACCATAATCTCCAACTGGTCGTTCGGAAAATCGTTTGCCAAAATGGAATCCAAGCACTGCCCGATGAACTGGGCTTCGTTTCGGCATGGAACAAGGATCGAGACGATGGGGTAGCTATGCAATGATAGCCCTGGCAAGGGCATACCTTCACGATGGGATACATGACCAACCATCTTTATCTCACTTTATTCAACGCTTTTTCAGTGTTTCGGCTGGTGGGCCGTTGAATACATAGCCAGACCTCTGATTTAGACCCACCAAGCCAAAGTAGATGGAAAAAAGTACTAGTGCAATTGAGGGCGTGACATATGTAAACAAACTGAAGCTGAGGCTGGTGAAAATGCCTGCGTAGGCAATGGTCAACATCGGGATAAAACGGATCTGCTTTTCGACAACCCGTTTGTAAGATACTCCTGCAAAGACTCCAAATGCCAGAATCGCAACCGATGCACCAATGTGACCAAAATCATCGATAAGGCCTCTGAAAATAGTAAAGTAGTTGGAGGAGGTTCCTCCCGCGTAGTACTCCACCCGATAAAAGTAGTTCTCCGCGGTATGCAGATCAAAGAGCTCAAACATTCTTCCAAACGTGAGGTTTCCAAAAGTGAGATGAGAGAAAATGAACGGGCTCTCATAGAACCATAATGCAAACACGGGAAAGAAGATGAAAATGTCACCTGCAGTTTCAAAAAACATTTCTACTGACGTGAACATCGTGTCGTCATATCGGATGAGGGTAACAACGCCAGACATGCCAATGATAAGCGCAGTAGCACCCATCAATAATTTTAATACGGACCATATGTCGAACGGTTGATGGGATGTCTGGCTGAACACCCGGCTTGCCATATAGGAGGCGACCCAAAAACTACCGCCGTATAGGGCACCCATCCGCGAGCCATACAGCAATCCGACAATGGACGGCACAAATGCCGAGACTAGACCGATAGCCTTCACTCTAAGTGATGTGTCAGAATTAAACAGCACTCCACCGAAGAGTGGAGCTGTATATGTGACTGCAAATGCAATTCTTTCCAGGAATCCCTGGTTCTCGGGACCATAGACGTATGCGGACCGGTTGGCCATAACAAGCTGGTTTATGTAGGCATAGGTCAATGCGTCTGCGATTGTCGAACTGGAAGCGAAAAGAACATACCCGATCTCAAGTAGTCCTACTCCCGTGGAGATGACTGTAAGCAATTTAAGGTATGGATAGCCGGCAGCTTTGATCGGTACGGCGCTCGTTCGCCCAGAATTTGAAAATCCTGGTGTCCTCCCCAAAACACAACCACCGTGAACGAGCATGCACGAAAAGACAACCCACAACAGGCCAACCGTTAAGGCTCCGTTATTCAATCCAAATTGAGTCCCCAAAAGCGCGTATCCTGACCAGACGAGGGAATAGAAAGCCCCAGGAGACAGCCAACTCCTTTCGACCCAACGCGCCAGCACTACCAGACCAATTAACGCTAATGCTGCTTCAATCAAAGCGACCAAAACACTCACCTCGCGCTACGGTGAATTCACCTATTTAGAACCTCGCATATCGCTTGCATAATACGCGCACTAGATATAGCTCGCATGCACTCTTGTCCGTAAGGACATCTGCCATACAACGGCGTTTCATAACAGGGCATACAATCAAGTGGTCGTTCGGTGCGAATCACCTGATGTCCCTCACCCCAGGGCCTGGTATGTACGATATCTGTAGGCCCGGCGATTGTCACTACGGGAGTCCCTACGGCAGCCGCAACATGTCCAATTCCCGTATCGCCAGCCAAGAACACTCGAGTTTTTGCTATCGTGGCGCCTGTTACGCGCAGGCTCAGGCCTTCCAGCAGCACCACTCGGTCGAGACCCCATTCATAGTTTCGAAGAAGGTCGATCTCGTCCGAGCCGAAATAGATGGCCACTTTCCGGTTGCTTGCTTTGCTCCGGCCCAAATACTGTTCCACCACGTTCCTGCATAACTCGACGGGCAACGCGTCGGGCATTCACTAGCTCCTCCGCCGGGAGTGAATACCCAGCACATCGTAACCTTCCAGCTGGGCGTCCGCCCAGACAGATACGGCCTCGGTTCGGGCAATTTCATCCAAATGAAAATACACCGCCCTCGCCGACTCAGTGGGCCATAATTGTCCAAGAATTGATAGATTTTCCGCTACTTTATGCTGACTCACATCAACCGCTCGCCAATGGGTATACCCCCACCTCCGAGACCCTGCACCATCTCCGATCACCATCTTGACGCCAGACAAAAATCGAAGGCAGAGCGCAACTTTTGGCGAGAGCCGGCTCGCAACCACGGCTACGTCAAATCTGTCTTTTCGCAAGCGCAGAAAGAATTGGAGGATCGCGAGGGATGAACTATGCCGAAAGGACATAATTCTAACCTCATCGCAAAGACTTGATCCCCGAATGACTTCTGCAGAAGTGTTCGACCCCACCACTACTGCAATATGCGAAACTGGCAATTTGGTCCGCAACACCTTGAGAAGGGGCGTGGTCAAAATCATGTCCCCGACTCCCCAGGTTTGGACAAGCAGAACTTTTTCCATCGAAAACTACCGTGTAGCAGCAACCGTCACAATTGACCTGATCGGTTGCACCAGGACCTGAACCAAAAGTACATACGCACCGGCAAAGAGAATGGTGCCACTGAGCACCACGCCCAGTTGGGTACCTGGGAGCATGAACAAGACCCCTCCAGCTAGTAGCGCGCAGGCGATGCATTTCGCCAAGAATGATGCGAGATCTCGCCAGATAGGCGATTCTAACCTTCGCCCCAGATACAGCATCTGCAGCGCACTATCCGCAGCTAATGCCAGCGACAGGCTCAGCCCGACGCCGCCCAGCCCGAGCACAGGTGTTAAGACCATTAACAGCGGAACAAGTAAGCACGCACTTCCCGTCGTGGCCAATAACGGAGACTGCGCATCCCCGACCGCATAGAGCGCCCGTGTTCCGATCGGTTCCCATGCCGCAAAGGTCAGTCCAATGGCCAGACAGGCAAAGGCTGTCACAGTCAGTTGGAGGGCTGCATCATCGAACACGCCTCGCTGGTAAAGCATCCTCAAAACCGGCTCGCGATATACAATGGCCACTATCGATAGAGGCACAAAGATCAACACAACGAGTTTGCCCAACCCCGTCACAAACCGACGCAACTCATCCCGTTTCCCGCTTGAAAACAAAATGGCGAAGGTCGGAAAAGCCCCGCGCGCCACGCTCAACGTGACTAAGGTGACGACCGCCGTCAGCAATGTTCTGGCATAGCTGAACGCCGCAATGCTACCTTCTGCCAATCCCCCAGCAAAGTAGTTAGCCAGAACGCTAGGAAACTGTGAACACACGTAATAGGCCGCGATGGGCAAAGCGGTCAGCAGGGGGGCGAACACTTCCCTCGGTCGAACCATCCGCCCACGCCATTCGCTCTTTGCACTGAATAGGGCACCAGCCAAAAGCAAGCCGCAGGCCGCAATGCCTACCAAATTTCCAATCACCAACGCACGCACCTCCCAGCGAGCAACAAGGCCCACAAACACTCCCAGCGCCGTGAGGTTAAAAACCAGTTCGCTCGCCGCCGGTACCCGAAAGTGATTAAGGGCGTGAAAGGTCGCCGATAGCACATACACCATGTTCAACAGCAACACATACAGCGCTAACCAACCCATGAGATCGGCGGTCAAACGGGCCGTACCGTCCGGCAATGACGGAGCAGCTACCCAAACCAACACTTCCGGCACAGTCCACACAGGGATCAGCAACAGCAGCGACCACACAAGCGTTGAGAGACACATAGTAGCTAGAAATCGAGTGCCCGCCTCACGTCCACACTCCGCCACCTTTTGGTGATATCCGGGAACAATGCTCGTTGAGAAGCCATACCCGACGCCGCCAATCAGAAAGAGAGGAATCGAATAGGCGACCGCATACGCATCCACCTGCCCACTCGCACCCAGGTAACTCGCCAGCAACAGTTCGCGAAAAAACCCGAGCGCTTTACTCGCACCGGTAACCCCCACCAGCATCACCGAAGCTGATGTCCAACTTTGTACCGATAACGTTTCCCCGACTGCTTTTTCCATTCTGTTCTGAATTTGCCGGAGCATCACCTCGCGCCTCGCACCATCCTGCGTCCAGCCCTGTGCAGTATCAGAAGAAGGGTCATTGACGCGGCACTGTCCCGATTCTTATTATCCTCCCCCACACGTGACACTCCAGTCCACCCATCGCTTTTTTTGCCGCCTGTTACGGGCAGGCCTCTCCCTTACGTTGACTCTACTCGCATCCTACGGACTGCTGTCAGCCGAAGAGCCCGCCGCTCCCTCGGCTACTTCTCACCTGCTCGACATGCGCTTCTCCGTGTCCACCTTCGTGCTCAATCTGGAAAAGCAGGGATTGGAAGACAACACCTTCACCAACGGTTTGGGTCGAGACACGACGCTGATCGGCAATCTGGTGAACACTTCGATCTACGCACGTCTGCTCCCCACGCTGGAAGCCGAACTCGGCGTCTTCGCCAACATGCCCTTCGGCCATGACCGCGAGATCTCACAAGTCCGTCCTATCGTCCGCCTGACCTATAGGCCGACCGATCAGATCACTAGCCTATTCGGGACCCTGCACGTGCCCCATCAGGATTTCCACAACGCCGTGTTTTACCGTGGCAATCGCTTCCTACGCCCGATCGAGCAAGGGGCTCAAATGCTAGTGGATTCCGAGTTCTATCGGCAAGATCTGTTTATCAACTGGGAACAAGCGTTTCGTGGCTCGGCACCCAACCGATTTGACGTCGGATACGCCGGGCAATTGAAGTTCGGCTCCCTCCGCCTCAATGGTCAAGCCCACTGGGTGCGCAATGGGCAGGCCCTCTTCAAACTCGACCGCTCCTTCACCACAGGCGACAATCTGGTCGTCGCCGCCGGCCCTGAACTCGTCCTGGAACCGAACCGCTTCTTCCAAGCCTTCGATTGGTGGCGCCAAATCGGCATCCGCTTGACCTATTTGACGAGCTACAACCAGCCCGATGACGGCGCTGACGCCTCACGCGGACGCGGCTATGAACTCCAGGCCTGGCTCGACCTGGCCGGGTGGCGCCCTTATCTCTCTTTCTGGAAAGGCCGAAACTTTCTCAGCCAGCAGGGGGATCCTGAATTCAGGGCGAGCAATTTTCCGGAATTCGGGCTCTCTAGGACGATACGGCTGGGCGATCGCGCCTCCATCGAGTTCGGAGCGCAAGCACGGCGCATCCGAGCCTTCTTTACCGAAGATGGGCTCAACTATATGACGCGAGACACCTTTAAATGGGTGAACCAGGAATATTTGGTCTTCAATTGGAATTGGGATACGAACCATGCCGACCTCATCGAGGACGTGTGGGCCTCTCTCTCACGGCCATTCGGCGACCGACAAGAGTCCCAATCCGAACGTCGGTTTGCCGCGAAACTCGACGCGTTGACCTACGTCTACAATATCGCCTATTCCGGCCTGCGACAGATCAACGGGTTGCCGGTTTCGGATCAGACGTTTGCCGGCCAATACCTTTCCCCCGTGCTCCAGTACAGAGTCAGCCCGGAGCTGATGCTGAGTGCCGGCTTTTTCGCCGGCCTGCCGGTGGGAGACACCCAACATTTTCATACGATGCAACCGATTCTTTCCGCCGAATACGACATGATCCCCGGCATGCGCCTGGTGGCCGGCACGCTGCGCCGCAACCATCCCCTCGTGGATGCCCTCTTCAACGACGCCATCTTGTTCGCGCGTCCGATCGAACAGGGGTTCCAGTTGCTCGTGAACCGGGAACACTATCAGCAGGATCTCTTCTTGAACTGGAACCAACTCGAAACCTTCCAGAAGCCGGAGCGCTTCGATGTCGGGTATGCGGGCCGCGCCTCCGCCGGCTATTTTTCGTTCAACGGCCAAGTCTACTGGTCCCATTCCGGCGGTGCGCAATATTCTGAGGCTCGAACCTTCTTCGGAGCCGGACTTCCTCGCGATCGGCCTGCCGGCAACAATTTCCTGACCGCCTTCGGTCCCCAATTCACCTTTCAACCTCGACAGTATTGGTCACGGCTGTCCTGGTTTCGGGAAATTGATGTGATGGCGCTGTATTTGACCAGTCAGAACGAACCGACACAGAGCGGTTCACCCGTTGTGCGTGGTCGAGGCTATCAATTGACAGCCGGCGTGAACCTCGATGGATGGCGTCCCTATGTCACGATGTGGCGCGGAGAGCATTTTGTGACGGAACGCGGAGACCCGGCCTATTATGCAGGCGACTTCACGGAATTCGGGCTGTTGAGGGATTTCCCCTTGCCCGCCGGCTTCTCCCTGCGTATCGGCGGTTTCGGCCGAATGCTCGAACAGCGCGTGACCCATACTGAATACGCCCTGCTGAATTGGTCTTGGGACCAGTCGCCCTGGCGCGGATTCTGTCAGCGTCCCACCCTGTTGCACCAAACCGAACTCCCCTGTGCCCAATTCTGAGATACACTTCTCTCTTGCCACCTCACCTGAAGCCCGTTAGAGTAGCAACCTGAGCGAGCCTTGAGCCGTCCATTGTCTCTACGAGGAGGGGTAATGCGCCGTTGGTCGATCGGTCTCCTGTTGCTGGTCCTGCTGTGCGTGCCTGCCCTTGTTGCGGCCGAAACATACATCGCTGGAGGAGTCGGCGTGAACGCTCCCAGCTTTGACACCACCGATGCCGGGAAAGTCTCCCTTAAGAAAGATCTTTTTTACGGCGGAAAAATCGGCCATTATTTCAACGACCGCGGCTACAATTGGTTCGGTCTCGAAGTCGACGCCTATCGCTCTACACCCGGCATCGAACAACAAACGCTCCCGACCTCCACCAATCCACGACTCTCCGGAAAAATTCCCGGAGCCGATCTGCAGGTGCATTCTCTGGCCTTTAATGCCTTGGTGCGGGTGACGGGATATCAGTACAAAGTAGAGCCCTATGCCGGGCTGGGTATCGGTCTCAATGTGGGCAATATTTCCAGTGGCAATTTCAGGCCTGAAGCCTCGTTCGCCCCGAGTTTTAATGTCCTCGCCGGCATCCGCTATTACATGACCGAGTCGATCGCTCCTTTCATCGAATACAAGTACAACTTCGCCCAGTTCACCTTTAGTCGCGATAACATCACCGCCGACTATCGAGCCAACCTCTTCATGTTCGGGATCGCCTACCATTTTGGGCGTTAACACGCTACTTCTTCACCTGGAATTCCCTCGCTGACAATCGGTTTCGTCTCGGGAGGTGGACCTCACTCGCCGCCTTTGCTTTCACTGAACAGAAGGCGTAAGGTGAGAGTTGGCTGTTCCTCCCTCCTCCATTCTCATTGGCCTGCGGCCTGCCACCGCCGTCAACGCTTGAAAGGTGGCCTTCCGTGCTGACGCTCCCACTGGAAATCAGGGCTCGCTTGCGCGCCACAGCGGTCATCTTCTCACCTTCGAGACTCGATCCTCCGTTGCATCGAGTCTGTCCTTAGCGCGAACGGCAATCGGAGCCGTCCATACGGACAGCCTGAACCATCCCATATTCTTTCAGATCACACGTCCGGCCTCGCCGCACGAATAGCAGAGAGCGCAGACAGGCTGACCCGCAACGACCCGACAGAGCCGATCACACAGAGCACACATTTGGACCTGGTTGCTACCCGAGAGGTATTCCATGAATTCACGTCTGTTCACACAACGCTCACTCTGGGTCCTTTTTGCCGCAGGCCTCTGGGGCTGTGCCGGAGGCCCGGGGTTGGCTGTCACATTACCGAGCAGTGCTTTTTTTGACACGGACTCGAAAGAACGAGAGGCCTTGCAGGTCGTGAGCCGCACCCAAGAATCCAGGAGGGCGAGCTGCCAACAGAACGCCATCTGCGAGGAGGTGACTTACACCAGGGCATTGGTCGCATTATTCGAGAATCGCGAGGATGCGATCAACGCCTTTCAAGAGTTGCGCACCACCGTGCCAAATGGTCGGTATGCCGCCTCAAGCACCCGCTGGCTCACCTTGCTGCAAGGCGGCCAAAAGACCTCTGTCAGGCGAGATCCGCTGTTCATCCAACTGAGACAGGAAATTCTGCATGGCCTGCTGGATCCGGATACCCTTGCCGCGAGTCGCAAATCGAAAGAACAGGAGCGGCGGATTGCCGAAGCAGCGAATTAGAAATCCTGTCACAGGTAGTGCGGGCTGGAGTGACAGGCAGAAAAGGACAAAACAACAAAAGTCGCAAATCCCGTCGCCGAGAAACCCCCATGGGCAAGGGTTGAGCAAGCTACAGAAAGCGAATCACTGGAATGGTTTATCCGCTCGCCTCAATCACGAAAACGCGATAAATAGGCTCTCGGTCGGGTCAACCAGGGTTTGGAGGCGCCGGGCGGGTTCGAACCGCCGCATCGCAGTTTTGCAGACTGCTCCCTTAGCCACTTGGGTACGGCGCCACGGATCGGATTATAGAAGGGGGAGCTTCAGGAACTCAACCGCGAAGAGCAAAGACATGAAGGAATATTCGAAACATAGCACCGCATGTTGGACCGTCGCGCTGGCTATCGTTTGGACGGGAGCACCGGGATATCCCGGACAATGGTCGAATGTTCATCAGGTGCCTGGCCGATGAGTTCCCAGCCCGGCTCCGCATGCTCCTCCTGGGAAGCGGTCGCTCCAGGAAGGGCTCCGGCCGCCTCGGCCTCTTTTTCCTTGGCCAACAGTTCGACCTCATCAATCAGCGTATCCATGAGTTCTTCCAAAGGCACCTTCCGCATCAACTTGCCCTTCTTGAAGAGAATACCTTTGCCTTCACCGCCGGCAATACCGATATCCGCTTCTTTGTCTTCCCCGATACCGTTGACGACACACCCGAGCACGGAGACATTGAGCGGCGTCTTGATATGGCCCAGTTTCTTTTCTAATTCATTCGCCATGCGTACCACGTCGATTTCAACGCGGCCGCAGGTCGGACAGGCAATCACGTTGATGCCGCGATGGCGCAACTCCAGCGATTTGAGGATCTCAAACCCGACTTTGACTTCCTCCACCGGGTCGGCGGCCAGCGAAACACGCAACGTATCACCGATCCCCTGAGACAGCAGCCATCCGAGGCCGATCGCGGACTTCACCGCACCCGTCATCGCCGTTCCCGCTTCTGTGATTCCGATATGCAGCGGATAGTTCGACTGGGTGGAGAACAAATAATAGGCATCGATGGCATGGTGCACATCGGAAGCCTTGAGCGACACCTTCATGTTGGTGAAGCCTTCATCTTCCAACGCGTGGACGGCGTTCAAGGCCGATTCCGACAGGGCTTCCGGAGAAGGCCACCCATACTTGTCCAACAACGGTCGCTCCAGCGAGCCCCCGTTCACACCCACCCGCAGCGGAATCCCCCGCTCATTCACCGCCTTGATCACTTCCTGCACTTTCCACCACGCCCCAATGTTTCCGGGATTGATGCGAACACAATCCACCACCTCGGCCGCCTTGAGGGCTAACCGGTGGTCGAAGTGAATGTCGGCGATCAGCGGAACCGTCGTCGCGGCCTTGATTTGGGGAAGTACGGCTGCGGCCTCCTCATCAGGGACGGCGACACGAATGATCTCGCACCCCGCTTCTTCCAGCTGCCTGATCTGGGCAACCGTGGCGTTCACATCGCGTGTATCCGTCGAGCACATCGATTGGACTGAAATCGGCGCATCCCCGCCGATCTTCACCGACCCCGCCTGAATCTGCCGTGTCTTTTTTCTGGTGATATGCATCAGTTTCTCGGCTTGTCCTGTTTACGTGGTGCCCGTCTCAGCTAGCTGCCCTGTTCATCCCCGTGCGGCAGACTCCCCACGAGCGACGCCAACCGGGCGGCGTCGTCCGTGGCCACACTGGCTCCGAACAAGGCTTTCACGCTGTTATAAATTCCATCTGCCGTCAGGCCATACCGTTCCCGCAACAAGTCTTGCGGACCCTGCTCAATATACCAATCGGGAAGGCCGATGAGCTTTGTCCGCAGATGGGTGAGTCCCTCTTCCGATAGAGCTTCCAAGGCCGCGGATCCGAATCCGCCCATCTTGCAGCCCTCTTCGACGGTCACCAGGCGTCGAACGTTCTTCGCGGTCTTGATGATCAGTTCGGTGTCAACGGCTTCACGAACCGGGCGTTGAGCACAGCGGCAGAGATGCCTTCCTGGGCCAACCGTTCGGCCGCCTTCATGGCGGGCCAGACCAGTCACCCCGATCGCCACGATCGCGACATCTGTGCCCTCCCGCAACAACTCGCCTTACCGATCGGCAGTGCCGTCGGTTCAGGATCCATCGTCACTCCAGGCTGACGCCGCGGGCGTAACGCACCGACGCGGGGCCGTCACGAACTCCACACAGGTCTTCATCATGCCGCAGCTCGTTCTCATCTTGGGCGCGGCGACCACCATGTTCGGCACATGCCGTAAGAAAGCAAAGTCAAACGCGCCGTGGTGCGTCGTGCCGTCCTCAGCCACAAGACCGCCCCGGTCGATGCAGAAGGTCACGGGCAGGTTCTGGGTGGCCACATCGTGCACCACCTGGTCGTAGGCCCGTTGCAAGAAGGTGGAATACAGGGCGACCACCGGCTTCATCCCCTGCGCGGCCATACCGGCGGCAAAGGTGACGGCATGTTGCTCGGCGATGCCCACATCGTAAATGCGGTCCGGAAAAACCTTTTCAAATGCGTTGAGGCCGGTACCCTCGCACATCGCGGCGGTGATGGCCACAACCCGCTTGTCCTGGTGGGCGACCTTGATCAGCGCATCAACGGCCATGCTCGTATAGCTGGGTCTCGACGCTTTCTTGGCCGGCACGCCCGTTTCGCGCACGAACGGCGGACAGGCATGGAACCAGACAGGATTATCCATCGCCGCCTGATATCCCAAGCCCTTCTTCGTAATCACATGGAGCAGAACCGGACCCTTCATTTTCAGCACGTTCTCCAAGGTAGGCAGAAGATGCTCAAAATTATGCCCGTCGATCGGCCCCGCATACTGAAAGCCCAATTCCTCGAACAACAGGCCTGGAAGAATCGCGCCCTTGGCCAATTCCTCGGCCCGTCGAGCGAATTTTTGGACTTCCAACCCAATGTGGGGAATCTTCCGCAATAATTGGCCCGTTTCCTCCCGCATGCGGGCGTAAAATTCGCCGGTGAAAGTCCGGTTCAAGTAGGCTGAAATCGCGCCGACGTTCTTGGAGATAGACATCTGGTTGTCGTTCAAGACAACGATGAAATCCTTGTGCGTGCCTCCGGCATGGTGCAATCCTTCCAGCGTCATCCCAGCCGTCATCGCACCATCACCGACGACGCACACCACCTTGTGTTTCTCATGGCGCTGATCACGGGCTTCCACCATCCCGAACGCGGCGGAAACACCCGTGCCAGCATGCCCGGCATTGAAGGTATCGTACGCACTCTCCTCGCGTTTGCAGAAGCCGCTCAACCCCCCGTACTGCCGCAGCGTGTGAAACTGCTCCCGGCGTCCGGTGAGAAGCTTGTGGGTATAGGCCTGATTGCTGGTGTCCCACACAATCTTATCTTTCGGCGTCTCCAGAAGATATTGCAGCGCGACCGTCAGCTCCACGACTCCCAGATTGGAGGCCAGGTGCCCCCCGACATTCGACACCACAGCCAGGATCTGCTCACGGATCTCCTGGCATAGTTCCGGAAACTGCTCAGGGGAGAGACGTTTCAAATCAGCGGGACTGTGGATATTTTTCAACAGAGACATTGCACAATCTCCTTGTCAAGGTATGACAATTGGACACAGGTATTCATTCAGTGGGAAACAATCGTATAGAGAAGGTCGCGACGAAGCAGCGAAGAAGTTTCGTACAATTGTCTCATCCTCACATATGCCGCAGACGGTGTCAAGATTTCGCGTTCCGCCGAAGGGAAAACCATGCGGCCGATCCTACGATCGAAACCGGTAGGTTAAGGCGGTCGACAGGGTAAAGTCCGCCGCGCTCCCGGTGATAAAGTCCAGATTCTCTACTCCATAGAGCTGCCACAGCAGCCCAGGGTAGATTCGATAACTCACCCCGAGCACCGACTCCGTAACTCCCTTGTCCAAGACGCGCGTCCCTGTCCCGTGAAACGGGGGGGAATAATAGTCGAACTGTGCCGTGATGGAGAAATTGTCCGTCCACAGATATTCCACGGCCACCAACCCATTCACCACCGGCTGAAGTCCAAGCCCGGCAATTTTCCCCGTCGGAAAAATCCCGTTCACATTGGCATAGACGATCCAGCTTGAGTCCAGGCGCTTCTCGACGGCAACGCCGAGACCCGTGTCCGGATGGCCGCTGCCAAATACTTCCCCGGTGTCTCCAGTAGGCGCCTTCACGGCGACTCGAAAAGACAAGGCCGGAACGGTGGACGTTTCTTTCAACAGCTGATACTTCCCATAGAATGAGATGTCTCCCAACCCTGTGGCACCCTCGGAGCCTCTGAACAACGTTCGTCCACCGTTCGAGAGAGTAAACGCATAGTGGGTGCCTTCAAGCGCCTTGCGCGGCGGCGACACCCCCGTGGTCAGACTTTCCACGCCCTTGATCGGTCCGTCCATAAATCCACCGTAGCGGTGGAGCGTGGGGATCTCTGCGCCGATCTCAAATCGGTCGGTCAGTCCATATCGCAGAAAGAGGCCCGTCCGAACCGTCTCAAACTTCATCGTGACCTCTGCCTGTTCCCCACTGTCCCGAGCGATGCTGGCCGTGTTGGCCACCTCCAGTCGCACGTCAAACTCTCCCTTGTGCAACACTGCGGCCCGCTCACCGGGCATGCCGAGAACCAGTTGATCCAAGGCTTGAAAATTTCTAACGGGGAAGGGACCGAAGCCTTCCGCTCCGGCTGAGCACGGTAGGCCGCACAGGAACGCAAGGATGTAGAAAACACGAATGGTCTGCCGCATGAGTAACCTCAGCCGTTCACTCATTGGCGCTTAGTAGGGAAAATCCAACCCAGCGAAAACGGCCCCGCCTTCTCGGCTATATCCGTAGTCGATGCGACCGACGACGTTCGGCCGCACAATCGCCCGAAATCCGACCCCGGGGGTCATCCGATAGTCTTGAAAACTTACATCCTTAAATGAGTTGAACACCTGCCCCGTGTCCAGAAACGGTGCCACCTCAAAATCGGCCGTCACCCCCGCCAATTTCGTCCGCATGACGTGGATGCGCTCTTCGATGCTGAAGGCGATCAAATGCTTGTCGATGTACCGGTCCTGTCCGAACCCGCGCAGATTGTTCTGCCCTCCCAGCGAAGACTGTTCGAAGAACGGTACTTGCGACCCGATCGTCGCTTGCAAGTCGGCGCGGATGACGAGAATGGCGCGCTTGGATTCGCTGGGGAACAATTTTTTGACTTCGAGTTCATACCGCGAATAGACCGGGTGGTCGCCGTTTTTCACATTTTGATTCAGTTCGGCATAGGCCGTCACGGCCACGCCGTCGGTCGGGGTGACGAGGCTGTCCCGCGTGTCGTAATAAAACGAGGCGCGATGGCCCACGATGATCGACTCACCTTGAATGCCGTCGACAGTGGGAAATTGCTCGACCGAAAACGGCAGATCTGTCGCGCCGCGCTGGAGCTGTACCTGCCGAACCCGCTGCCCGACCGAAATCTGCGTCACTTCATTCGCGTAGAGCCCGAGCCGCCAGTACGCGCGCGCTTCCCTGGCCGTGTAGTTGGACTCGTCCGCCTGGGTAGTCGCTTGCCCGAGCCCGAAGAACCGCGAGGTGGCATTCTTAAAAAAGGTGCCGCCGAAGTTGAGCGAATATTGTCCATTGCCGAACGCCGGATCGACATAGTCGAACAAGACCTTGCGCTCGATCCGCTCGGTCAGCGAGGCGATGAACCGCATCTGACGGCCACCTGGGTCGTACTTAAAAAGATTAAAGACCGCACGACTGCCCACGATCGAATTCTGAATGAGCATCGGCGCCATAAGATATTTGAGCTCGCCGTCGGGGTCCGAAATGAGGATCGGCGTGATCAACCCGGCATCGTTCCCGTCGTTTTTGCTGGTCGAGACCGACGGCACAGGAAAGATTTGCGTGTCCGCGAGGATCGGAGCCGGAGAACTCAGGAACAACAGTCCGGAGAGCGCCAAGAGAATACGAATCGACAACAAATAATTACACTGCATGGCGCTCGCCGGAATCGGTCGCCCCCTCCCGGAACTACGGAGCCTTGATCTTGTTGGATTTCTTGCGAAGTTGATCCACGAGGTCGGAGTACGAGGAGGTGTGGAGGATCTTTGTAAATTGCCCGCGGTAATTATTCACCAGACTGACGCCATCGACCACAACATCGTACACATGCCAGTCATTACTCTTGTTCAACAACCGGTAATCCATGGGGATCTCGGTTTTTCCAGACAACACTTTGGTGCGTACCTCCGCATATTCTTTTTCAGTCCGCTCATTGAGATACTGCACACCTTCTCCGGAATACGTCTCCACCCGATCGGCATAGGTATTGGTCAACAGGGTTCGAAAAAGTTCGACGAACTCTTTCTTTTCCTTGTCGGACAACTGATTCCACTGTGCCCCCAACGACCGCCGGGACATTTCGGAATAATCAAACCTCGCGGCCACGACGGTCTCCAAGCGCTGCCGACGGTCCTCCTGACGGGCGGGCGCTTTCAATTCCTGATCATTCAAGATCTTGAGCACCTCGTCGATGGTCTCCTTGACCGAATCAGTCGCGCCCCCGGCCATAACGGACGCAATCCCGCCTACGAACAGCTGCAGAGCCGCGAGGGCCCCTATGATGATCCATCGCCTTGCATGCATCCCTACACCTCTCCGTTGAGTGGTGATTCCCTTATACCACCGGCCTGGCTTATTCATTCCCGCACCTCAACACTTTAACCGATTCAGCTAGTTCACCTTGCCGTGCACATACTGGCTGACCAATTCCTCGAGATCAAGTCCGGACTCGGTATCACGGATTTTGTCACCGGGCTTCAACGGATCGCCCCCGCCCCCCACCGACAGAGCAAGATACTTGTCCCCGATAATACCGCGGGTCTTGATTGAGGCGATCGTATCTGAATACAGCTTCACGCCGTCTTGAATCGCCAAAGCCACCACGGCACGGTCGCTGTTCAGACCGATGTTCCGGACACGCCCCACCTCGACGCCGGCGATTTCCACCGACGCGCCAGGCTTGAGTCCCGAAGCGGAAGTAAACTCCGCGTCGACCGTGTAGTTATTCCCTCCGATCACTTCCAGCTTCCCCAGCTTGATGGACAAATAACCCAGGCATGCCACCCCGACGAGCACGAAGACGCCCACCATCAATTCCAGTTTTGCACGTTCCATGTGATCTCCTATCAGAGGGACGCGGTCGGTAACCCCTTCGCCATGACGGTACCTGCGACGAAAATAAACTCCCGAATTTCCTCATCCGTCGTCTTCACAAACTCACTCGATGTCGCCATCTCAGCAATCCGTCCGTCCTTGAGCATCGCCACGTAATCGGAGATCCCAAAAATCTCCGGGATCTCGTGGCTGACCATGACGGCGGTAAATCCGAACTGACGCTGCATGTCGAGGATCAAATCGTGGATGGATTTCGCCATCAACGGATCCAGCCCGGTCGTCGGTTCATCGAACAGAATGATCTCCGGCTCCATCACCAATGCGCGAGCCAACCCCGCCCGCTTGCGCATACCCCCGCTGAGTTCCGCGGGGAATTTGTGTCCCATACCCTTCAGCCCCACTTGCTCCAACTTTTCTTCGACTCGGCGCGCGACCGTCTCCCCTTTCAGGCGAAGCTTTTCCCGGAGTGGAAAGGCGACATTATCGAAGACCGTCATCGAATCGAACAGCGCGGCGCTTTGAAACAACATGGCGAATTTCTTGCGCACCTCGTTGAGCGCCTGCCCCTTCATGTGGGCAATGTCGGTCCCGTCGATCCGCACTTCTCCCCGATCAGGCTGCATGAGGCCGATCATGTGTTTCAGTAATACGCTCTTGCCCGAACCGCTTCGACCGATGATCGTGGTGAGCTTTCCCGCAGGGATCGACAAATCCACCCCCCGCAAGACCTGTTGCCCGCCCAGGTTTTTTTCGACACCGACCAGCTCAATCACGATGACTCCGCCATTCGCGTCATGCGCTTCCCCCTGGTTTCCCGTCCGTCCGCGCGCCGACCACGCATCAGAGCAACACGGACGTCAGAAAGTAATCCCACACCAGAATCAGGACCGCCGACAGCACGACGGCTTCGGTGGTCGCCGTCCCCAACCCTTCAGCGCTGTGCTTGGTGTGAAACCCTTTGTAGCAGCAGATCCAACTGATCAACAAACCAAAGCTGATGGATTTCAGAATGCCTCCGTAGACATCCTTCCACTCCACGGCCGATTCAATCGAGCTCCAATACGCGCCCTCGTTGCCGTTCAACAGCTGCACGCCGACGACGTATCCGCCATAGATCCCCACCACGTCGAACAGCGCGACCAGCAGCGGGACGGCGATCACACTGGCGACGAGCTTGGGCCCGATCAGATATTGCAGCGGGTTGATCGCCATCGTGTCCAAGGCATCGATCTGCTCCGTAATCCGCATAATGCCGATCTCCGCCGTCATCGCAGATCCGGCCCGGGCCGTCACCATCAAGGCCGCCAGGACGGGGCCCAATTCACGGATAATGCTGAGCGCCACGGCGGAGCCCAGCACCGCTTCGGAGCCGAACTTCCGGAGGGTGTAATGCCCTTGAAGCGCCAGCACCATCCCCGTAAACACGGCCGTGAGGACCACGACGAAGGTGGACTTGTAGCCGATAAAATTCAGCTGTTTGACGATTTGGTAGATCCGGAACGGCGGACGGGTTAACCAGGCAAAGGAAGACAGGAGGAACAACATCATCCGCCCCATCTGCTCTGTCAGATCGATGGTGTACCGTCCGATACGAGCAATGCCTTCCATGCCACGCCCTCCTGTGGTCCACCTGCCGAAAACACAGCCCCCGCGATCCCCCGTCAGGCAAACCCATCACGCCGCGCCTTCTGGGCACAGGCTCGATACAGGGCCGTCAACTGTGCCCCGGCGACCCGACTTTGCACGCGAAGCCGATTGAGTCCGATGACACTCCTCGGATGAGTCAGGCACGCGGCCACACCCTTGACCCAACCAGATGACCTGAGAAACAGATTGAAGTCAAGCGGAAGGCTTTCATCGACGAGATCCGACGCGGTCCGAACGATCACAAACGGAATCTGGCGCTCTACGGCTGCCAGACCCAACGCCGCACTTTCCATGTCGAGGCCGACGCCTCCCACCCGATCGGCGATGTCCTGCTTTTCTTCCGCGCGACAGAGCACTCGTGAAACCGTGACGAATCGTCCGCTCTGCATCGGCAGGCGTTGCTGCTGCACTACGTGCCGCACCCAGTCGACCATCGTCGTGGTACAGGGAACGGACCGGCCCGCCTCCCTCCCACCTTCCATCATGACCTGGGTGCCGATCAGTACCTCACCGATCCCGGCTGGTCTCAGCGCACACGCAAATCCAGTCGACCACACCGCAGTGAATGGTTGCACCGCAAGTACCGCCCGCGCGGTCGCGGCCGCCCGGTCGGGACCGACGCCCATCGGAATGATCCACCACTCGACCTGAGATTGCCGCGCCACGAGGCAGCTGATTCCGCCGACCACCTGCACCTCGGTCGTGCCAAACGCCTGCCGCACGGCAGCCAGTTCCCATCTGGTTGCCACGAAGACACCGATCGCGGTCACCGAGACTCCCGCGGGATAATGCCAAGAAGAGCTAAACTCGCTGGACACCCACGGTCAGCGTGGCGACCGGAACTGTCCTGATTGATAGGCCTGCTGGCGCAATTCATCAGCCCTCGTCGTTCCACGAGTCTTGAGATTGCGGTACATGGCCAGCGCCCAGAGGGGGAAGTACTGGCAATACCAATGATAACGAAGATAGAACACACGCGGAAAACCCGTTCCGGTATGGCGTACCTCTTCCCATGACCCATCCTTCCGCTGATTTCGAATGAGGTAATGGATCCCCCTGGCCAGGCTGAACGAATCGGTCACTCCGCCTGTCATGAGAGCCAACAGCGCCCACGCGGTCTGTGACGGGGTACTCTCACCACGACCGCTCTGCGACACATCCCCATAGGAGAGACAGGACTCGCCCCACCCGCCATCGGGATTCTGCTTGGACTCGACCCAATTGACGGCCCGGCGAATATAGGGCGACGAGACGTCCTCGCCGATGGCTCGCAGTCCGGACAGAACCGACCAGGTACCGTAAATGTAATTCACTCCCCAGCGGCCGTACCAACTGCCGTCCTGCTCCTGATCGTTTTTCACAAACGCCAGCGCCGACGCCACTGCGGGATGGGTCCAGTCATAACCCAGCGTCGCAAGCATCTCCAGACAACGACCGGCAAGGTCGGCCGTACTGGGGTCCAGCAACGCTCGATGATCGGCAAACGGTATGTAATTGAACACGATTCGGTTGTTATCCACATCGTAGGCGCCCCAGCCTCCGTCTGAACCCTGCATCGACGTCACCCACCGGCAACCACGACGAATCGCCAGCCGGTGTTGCTCTTCGTCAGGCAGGTGCACTTTGGCTAAGGCCATCAGCACCACCGCCGAATCGTCCACATCGGGGAATAGTTCGTTCTCAAATTGGAAATACCATCCGCCCGGCTCCGCACCCGGCTTAGAAATAATCCAATCGCCGACGGTCTTGGTCTGCTTTGACAACAACCACGTCGCTGCCTTCTGCAACGCTGGATGGTCCTGCGGCATGCCTGCCTCGATGAGCGCATTGATGAGCAAGGCGGTATCCCAGACCGGAGAGTGGCAGGGCTGCAGATGCATCGCGTCGAGGCATTGTCCGCTGTCCTGCACCGTGTCGTGGACTTCAAGCTCCTCTATCTCTCGCATCGCCTTGACCAAGAGCGGATCGTCGTTCTTATATCCGAGGCAATGCAGCGCCATCACGGAGTTGGCCATGGCGGGATAAATCGCACCGAGGCCACCGCTCCCCCTCATGTGATCGAGCATCCAGCTGGCGGCGCACTTGAGGGCTTTCTGTCGGACCCACTCAACGGGCGAACGATCGTAGATCTTGAGGAGCGCATCGAGATTGATGAAGAAGTTTCTGGCCGTAAACCACGCCCGATCCTTCCTGAACGGAGGCACCGTACTGTAGTCGATCTCTGCCGGGGGTTCCGTATAGAGCTCGTCGATACCCTGCTCGGGCGGAACATGGCACAAGGGTCGTTTCGCGAAAATGATCAGCAGTGGAATCAGCACCGCGCGCGACCAGTAGGAAATCGCATAGATGCTGAAATAAAACCGCTTCGGCAGCAGCATGATCTCCGGAGGCATGCTGGGAACGCCGCGCCAATCGTATTGGCCGAACAAGGCCAAGGCGATCTTCGTGAACACATTCGCTGCCACCACCCCGCCCTTGGCCAGGATGCAGGTTCTCGCGTTCACCATGAACGGTTCGTCAGCTGAAACACCGGAAAGTTTCAACGCGAAGTAGGCCTTCACCGACGCGCTGATTTCGGCAGGTCCCCCATGATAAATCGGCCAGCCGCCGTCGGGCAACTGCGCGGACTTCAAATAACGAACTGCTTTGCGTTCACGCTCAGGATCGACGCAGTTCAAGAAGCGGCGCAACATCAAATATTCCGATGTCAGCGTCGTATCGGCCTCGAGTTCGGCTACCCAATAGCCTTCGGACGCGTCCTGCCGCGCAAGAAACCAGGCCTGGCTTCTCCGAAGCGCCTCGTCCAGCGCCTCCAGGTGGCCTGTCGAATGGGACGGGACGCGCTTAGCCACATTGTCGCCGAACACGACTGCAGCCGATTTGTTGGAGACCAGCCGCAGTACCGGGGCAGCCGCAAATTCGCGCGCCGCCCTGATTCGGCTCGGCACCGACACCAGCAGACTATCGGACAAACGATTGAACAGATTCTTGAGAAGTCGCATAACGTGATGCCGTGAATCTGAATGAGACGGTGGGAGCGATAGTCGAGACGGTTCCATCAATCAGGCGGCGATCACATGAAACCGCACAATACCAGTTATTACCATTAGCAGAACTGTATAACAAACTGTGTCGGACCAGTCAAGGGAAGCAGACGCCCAAGCTGCGCCAGTACTGCCTTTTGCTCCCATCGAGAGGTGCCCATTCGCTGACACGACTCGTCCGGACTAGGCCGGCTGGAGGTCTCCGAGCTTGACCGAAATCAACGTCGACACGCCAGGCTCTTCCATGGTCACCCCGAACAGGGAATCCGCCATCGCCATCGTGCGCTTGTTGTGAGTAATGACCAGGAATTGCGCCGTGACCGACAGGCTGCGCAGCACGGTAGTGAAGCGCCCGATATTTTCCTCATCCAGCGGCGCATCGATCTCATCTAAGATACAGAACGGGGTCGGGCGAATCAAGAAACTGGCGATCAACAAGGCCATCGCGGTCAGCGTTTTCTCCCCGCCGGACAACATGGTAATGCTCTTCAGGCGCTTCCCCGGCGGCTGCGCCACGATCTCCACACCAGGCTCGCGCGCCCCGTTGTCCTCCACGCCTTCTTCCAGCGGCTCCTCGATTAGTTGTAATTCAGCACGGCCGCCGGGAAAGAACTGGGCGAACACATCCCGAAATTTTTGCTGTAACTCGTTGAAGGTCTCCACGAACATATCCTTGGTGGTGCGGTTAATTCGCTGGATGATTTCCCTGAGCGAGGCAATGGAGGTGGACAAGTCCTGCTCCTGCGTCGTGAGAAACTGGTACCGCTCTTCCAACTCACGATGTTCGTCGATGGCCGCCAGATTGATCGCGCCCATCCGATCCAGCCGTTCGCGAATTTTCTGAATCTGCTCCCTCAACTGAGGTGTCTCGAGGATCGAGACGGGAGCCGGCGCCCCTTCGCCTTCCGTGACCGGCTGAGCATTCGCCGATGGCATGAGTAGCCCTTCCGGATCGATTTGATAGGTGCCGGTGAGCGTGCTTTCAATCGTCGAAAGGTGCGCTTTCACTTCTGCTTTTCGTACTTCAGCCCTCATCCGTCGATCGTGCAACGCGGACAGGCTCTGCCGGACCGCGCTGAGGGATTCCTCCACCGCATGAAGACCTGCCATTTCCTGCGCCTGCCGCTCCTGGGCCGCCACCAACTCGATCTTGATCCCGTCAACCTCTGCGCCCAATTCGCGGCACAACGCCTCTTGCCTGATCTGCTCAGCACGACTGTTTTCAGTGGACTCCACCAACCCGGCCACCTGCTCGTCCAGATCGACCGCGCGGCGTTGCGCCGCATCGACCCGTTGCGTCAACCGCGCAATGTCGTTCGAGGCATGGTCCCGCCGCCCGCGCATACTCTCCAGAGACAAGCGAACTTCGGTCAGCCGTTGTTGGAGCGCGAGGCTTTGACTTTCGATCACCACCAACCGTTCTCTGACGTGCAGCAGTCCGGTTTCCTGTCCGACTCTTTCCGCCACCCATTGCCCCAGTTGCGCCTCGCTGGATTGAAATTCTTCCTGGAGCCGCGCCTGTTCAGCCATGCTCCGCTGCAGCTCTTCCGCCAACCCCTCCATCCGTCGGTGCAATTCTCCGCGCTGGCGCTCCACGCCGGCATCGTCTTTCTGCAGCGACAACTCCAGCATCTCTGCCTCGCGGATCGCTCTCCCGAGGCGCTGTTCATCCTCACGCCCAAGCCCCAATTCGGCCGCAGCCGCTTCACGCGCAACCCGGGCCTGCTCCAGGGCTTGCGCCGCTTCGGTCCTGCGGGCTTCCAGCTCCAACACTTCGCGCCGACGCTGAAGCAACCCGCCGCTGGTACTGCTCCCGCCCCCAGTCATCACCCCTGCGGCGTCCAGCGTCTCGCCGGCCAACGTCACATAGGTGGGGCCGGCGGGGGCCGCCCACTGGTGCTGCTGCCAAAGAGTCAGGGCCACGTCGAGGGATTCCACGATGACGATCCCGTCGAACAAATAGGTCAACGTGGATGCAGACGAGCCTGTCGCACGAATCACATCCATCGCGCGGCCCACGACGCCCGGCTGTCCGTTGATGGTCAGCCACCAGGAACCCGATGCGTCACTCGCCGCCTGATCAGGCGCCCATCGTATTTGCTGCGGAATAAACGCTCCCCGTCCCAGATCTTTTCCCTTCAAAAACTCTATGGCGCGGCAGGCGGCGGACGGTTCTTCCACCAGCCAACCACGAACACGTTCCCCGAGGATGGTCTCCACGGCACGGTCCAGCCCCGGCGGGATCACGAGCCATTCGGCGAGCGCCTCGCGCACGCCGTCGCACAGTTTCAGCGCCGTGCCTTCTTCGTCACCTTCCCTGCCATACCCCATTTCCTCACGCACGACGCCCTGCAGCGCGCCGAGACGCGATTCCACACCGGCGACATCTTCGGAAAACTTGACGATGTCACGATCCAGCCCGGTAATCTGGCCGCCCAAGCCTTCAATGCGCTCGATCGCCGCCTGCCGTTCGGCCATGAGCCCTTGAATTCGCTGGCTCGCCTCTTCCCGTTGCGCCGCGAGGAGGTCGCGCTGTTCATCCAACCCGGCCTCCTGCGCCACCAATTGTTCTTGATCGCGCGCGACCCGCTCTGCTCGGGCGGCGGTTTCCTGCTGCCGAGCCGTCACCTGCGTGAGACTCTGCTCCGTATTGGCGACGAGCACCGCCAGATTTAACACATCCCGCCGAGCACGCTCTTCCTCCGCCATCGCTGCGGCCCGATGTCCGGCCAACGATTTCGCCTCGACATCCGCCTGCTGGAATTGCGCCTCCTGCTCGACGATATCCCCTTCCAGCTGAAGCAGCATCGCCCGAAGCGCTTCGATCTCCGCCTGGGCCTGTTCCTGATCCGCCGCCAGTCGGTCCATCTCCTGCGCAGCCTGCCCCCGTTGCCGCTCAAACAATTCGGTCCGGTTCCGCTCGACCTCCGCGGCCGTCAATGCCTGGGACTGTCGCTGTTCGGTGCCGGCCAGCGTGTCCCGCACCCGCGCAATCGCCTCAGCCGCGTCGTTCATGCGAAGCCGGATAGCCTCCTGCTCCGAATCCAGGCGGGCTTGTTCGGCTACCTGTTCGGCTTCCTGCGACTCCACCTCACGCGCTTCGCGATCGACGGACTCTAGATCGGCATGCATGGTCCGATAGTCGCGGGACAGGAGTTCGATCTCGAGCCCGCGGGCTTCTTGCTGCAATGTTTGGTACGAACGCGCTTGGCGGGCCTGGCGTTCCAGTGAATTCAGCTGTTTCTTGACCTCCGCCACAATGTCGCGCACCCGCACCAGGTTCTGCTGAGTCGCCTCAAGCTTGCGGAGGGCTTCGGCCTTTTGCTTCTTATACCGGACGATACCCGCGGTCTCCTCAATCAGTTCCCGGCGATCCTGCGGTGAAGCCTGCAGGATCTGCTCGATCCTGCCCTGCTCGATGACGGTATGGCCCTTGGATCCCGCCCTGGTTTCGATCAGGACGTTTCGGATGTCCTTCAGCCGACAAGGTGTCTTATTGATGAGATATTCACTGTCGCCGTTTCGATAGAGGCGACGAGTGATCATCAGTTCCTGATACTCACTCAACTGGCTCGGCAGCCCGGCAACCGCATCCAACCGCAACTCACCCAGCCCGCCGATGACCAGCGAGACCTCCACCAACCCCAACGGTTTGCGAACTTCCGTCCCGTTGAAGATGACGTCTTCCATCTTCTCGCTCCGAAGCGTTTTAGTGCTTTGCTCTCCCAGGACCCACAGGATGGAATCCACGACATTGCTTTTGCCGCTGCCGTTCGGGCCCACGATGGCCGTAATGCCTTTCGGAAATTGGATCTTCGCCTCCGCAAACGATTTGAAGCCGAGCATGTCCAATGACTTCAGATACACCGGCGACCTCCAAAGCAAGAAGGTTGAGATGGGACGGATTATGAGGAATTAAACGAAAATCTTCTATCACAGCGATAGAATCAATGCAAAGAAAAACACCTGATATGGGGGAAGATTGAAGCCACTCCCCCAACATATGGAGGAGTGGCGGGAACGCTGCGCAGGAAGAGTATCCGATACTCCGCGAACCTAGTGCGCCGAGGCCGAGGCACGCGACGCCGATTCGATCGTGACCAGTTCTTTCGGAAGGAGAAACTCGACATCTTCTTCGATGACCGTCAGTTCCTCGACCTCTTCTGAGGACCCAAGACGCTTCAGATAGGCCACCACTTCGGTGACCAGGACTTCGGGGGCGGAGGCCCCGGCGGACAGTCCCACGCTCTTGGCATCTTTGAGCCAATCCGGATTGATGTCCGAAGCCGCGTCGATGAGATAAGACGGAATGCCGCAGTGTTCGCCCAGCTCGCGAAGGCGATTCGAGTTCGAACTGTTCGGCGATCCGATGACCAGGATGACATCGACCAGTTTCGACAGGGACTTCACCGCGTTCTGGCGATTCTGCGTGGCATAACAAATATCTTCCTGATGGGGCCCTTTGATATTGGGGAACCGCAGGTGTAAGGCGTCGACAATGTCTCGACATTCATCGACGCTCAGCGTGGTCTGGGTCACATAGGACAAGTTCGGCGTCTTTTCGACATGCAACTTCTCCACATCTTCCACCGAGGAGACCAGATGGAATTTGTCCGGAATCTGACCCAATGTTCCGATGACCTCCGGATGTCCCGCATGGCCGATGAGGATCAGTTCATAGCCCTGCGTATAGTCGCGGTTCACTTCATTGTGAACCTTGATGACCAGCGGACAGGTGGCATCGATCACGTGCAAACGCCGGCTCTGCGCCTCTTCCCACACCGACTTCGCCACGCCGTGGGCGCTAAAAATGACGACCGACCCTTCCGGCACTTCGTTCAACTCCTCCACGAACACGGCACCCTTATGCCTCAGCGAGTTCACGACATGCCGGCTATGGACGATTTCATGGCGCACATAAATCGGCGCCCCATATTTCTTCAGCGACAAATCGACAATATCAATCGCACGGTCGACGCCGGCGCAGAATCCACGAGGATTCGCTAAATAAATCTTCATATATCGTTTCCCCCTCACGCTCATGAAGGACCGCTCACCCCGCTGGGAAAGCGCGCAGTGTCACTCAACGGTCACCTTACGTCAGACCCGCCCTTGTCGTCAACCGGATCACCCCGCCCCTCTCGCCGAAAGAAGTTGAGGCGGCGGAACCGTTGTGGGAGAATTCCGCCATGCCCGTCCCCGCCACCGCCCATAAGAAAATTCTGATCGTCGAAGATGAGAAGGATATTCTCCAGCTCGTCAAACTCTATCTGGAGAAGGAAGGGTTTCGCACGGTCTCCGCGATGACCGGTACGGAGGGACTTCGCCAGGTCAAGGCCGAACATCCGGACCTGATCATTCTCGACCTCATGCTGCCTGAGCTGGACGGGCTGGAAGTCTGCAAAAGGATCCGGCTGAATCAAGAGAGCGCGCTGCTTCCCATTCTCATGCTGACCGCCAAGGCGGAAGAGTCCGACACGGTCATCGGCCTTGAACTGGGCGCGGACGACTACGTGACCAAACCCTTCAGCCCCAAAGCGTTGGTGGCGCGGGTCAAGGCCTTGCTTCGTCGAATAGAACGCAATGCGAACCATCCTGAGACACAATATCGCTACGGTCCCTTGGTCGTCGATCTCTCACGGCATGAAGTCCGGCTGCAGGACAAGGAAGTGGCGCTCACGGCGAAAGAGTTCGGTTTGCTGGAACACTTGCTGCGCAACGTCGGGCGGGTGCTCACGCGCGACGTGTTGCTCAGCGCTGTCTGGGGCTATGACTATTATGGCACCACCCGCACGGTCGATGTCCACGTGCGCCGGCTCAAACAAAAACTTCCACTATTGAACGACGCCATCATTTCGATCAAATCACTCGGATACAAACTGCGCGAATCCGACTTACCTGCATGAACCTCGGCATCCGGTGGAAAGTCGCCCTGGGCACCCTCGCCGCCGTCTTCGCCGGCCTTGTCGTCGCGGGCTGGCTGGTGATCCGCTCGGTGGAACAGACCGAACTCAGCCGCATGGCTGAGATGCTGGAGACCAATAGCGGGCTCGCCGCCATGGCGCTCCGACCCTTGTTCGAGCAGTCCGGGGCAACCGTATCAGGGGCCCTCCTCCATTCCACCGTCCGTGAGCTCAGCGAGCAAGCCCACCTTCGCCTCACCGTAATCCAGCAGGATGGGGCCGTCTTAGCCGATAGCGCCGTTCCTGCTGAGGGGCTGCCTCAGGTCGAAAACCATCTCTCCCGGCCCGAAGTGGCGCAAGCACTGGCATCGGGACGCGGCATCGATATCCGGGCCAGCCAGACCACCGGAGAACGCACCTACTATGTCGCCCGTCTGTTGTCGGCCCAGGCCCCGGCGCAGCCTGGGATTCCGGTCATCAGGTTTGGGCTTCCACTGACGGCGATCGATGACCGCGTGCGGCACATCCATCAGGATTTGATAACCGCTTTTGGCGCGGCCTTTCTCCTCGCGATGGCGCTGAGCCTCTGGGTGTCGCGCAATCTTACGAAACCGCTCGCAGAGATGGCCGAGGCCGCCCGTCAGCTCGCCGGGGGAACGCCGGGAGTTCGCTTGCTGGTCTCCTCCGCGGACGAAGTCGGCCTGCTCGCGCAAACTCTCAACCAGATGACCGACCAGCTGGAGACGAAAATCAAAGAAGTCTCCGACGACCGCGCCCAACTCTTAGCGATGTTGATCGCCATGGTCGAGGGCGTGATGGTGTTGGATTATCGCGGCACGGTGGTCCAGGTCAATCCGGCGTTGGAACGGATGTTCTCTCTGGGACTGACGGAGTCGCGTGGCCGACACTATGCTGAGCTCATTCGTCACGAAGGGCTCACGGCGATTGTATCTTCGGTGCTACGGACCGGCTCAGGCCAAGGCGGCGAAATTACGCTGTCTCCCAGCGGACGATGCCTGCGCGTCGAGGCCTCGATCGCCGGAGGCGGCCGTGAACAGGAAGCCTGCGCGGTGTTTGTGTTTCACGACATCACCGAACTGCGCCGGCTGGAGAAAATCCGCAAAGATTTCGTCGCCAATGTCTCCCACGAACTCCGCACGCCGCTGACGTCCATCAAGGGATATGTGGAAGCGCTATTGGATGGAGGGAAAGACGATCCCGCGACGGCCGCGGCGTTCCTGGAAATCATCATGCGCCAGAGCAACCGCCTCAATCTGATTCTGGATGACCTGTTGCAGCTGTCGCAAATCGAATCCGGGCAGGTGCTGTTCCGCCGCGAGCCGGTTGATTTACGCGCCTTACTGGAACGGACGGTCGCGGTCATCAAACCACTGGCAGACAAGAAACATCACACGATCGAGCTCTCACTTCCGGACGCATATTGGGTGGTCGAGGGCGATGAGGAGCGTCTGGCCCAGGTGTTTATCAATCTGCTCGAAAACGCGGTGAAGTACACCCCTGATCACGGCCAGATCTCCATGGCCCTCCGCACCACGGCGCAGAGCCGAGCGGCCTCACCCCGCCCAATGATCGAGATTGTGGTGGCCGACTCAGGAATCGGCATCCCGGAGGCGGACCGGCCGCGTGTGTTCGAGCGGTTTTATCGGGTCGACAAAGCCCGCTCGCGCGAACTCGGCGGGACCGGGCTGGGCCTCGCCATCGTGAAACATATCGTGGAAGCCCACAGCGGACATGTCTGGGTGGAAGGCCATACGCCTCGAGGCAGCAGGTTTGTGGTTCACCTCCCCGTCGCGCAAGAATCGCCTACAGCAGTCTCGACAGCAGCAGGTAACACATAGTCGAGAGGAGCGCAGCTCCGGGCAGGGTGAAGAGCCACGCCGACAAAATGCGCCGGGTCACCCCCCACCGTACCGCCGATAACCGCTTCACCGCACCCACCCCCATGACAGTGGAAGTGATGGTGTGGGTCGTGCTGACTGGAAGCCCGATATGGGCCGTCGCCAGCAGCACAATTGCGGCGCCGGTCTCAGCGGCAAAACCATGGACCGGCTCCAATTTCACGATTCGCATGCCCAGGGTTCGGACGATTCGCCACCCGCCCACGGCCGTGCCGAGCCCCATCGCAAGGGCGCACGAGCCGATCACCCAGGTCGGCACCTCTGCGGTGGGAATCACACCGGCCGACACGAGCGCCAGCGTGATGATGCCCATCGCTTTCTGCGCATCGTTCGCCCCGTGGCTGAACGCCATAAAACTGGCGGAGACCAGTTGCAGGCGCGAGAACAGGCGCAGGGCCAGGGCGCGCGGGACTCGAAAAAACATCCAACTCAGGCCGATCATCAACACCAGACCGATGGCAAACCCGAAAAACGGCGACAAGACCATCGCCTCCAGGACCGACCGCAAGCCTGAAAATTTTACGGCCGCCATGCCTCCGTGGGTAAGCGCAGCGCCGACCAACCCTCCGATGAGGGCATGGGAGGAGCTGGTCGGAAGCCCCAACAGCAAGGTCATGAAATTCCACATGATCGCGCCGGCCAGCGCCGAGGCCACGACCGTCTGAGTCACCGACTGCGGATCGACGATCCCCGTCCCCACCATCTTGGCGACTGCAGTGGACATGAACGCCCCGGCCACATTGAGGACGCCGGCCACGAGGACCGCCGTGGACGGACTCACCACGCGGGTGGAAACCACGGTCGCAATGGCATTGGCACTGTCGTGCCAGCCATTGGAGAAATCAAAGAGCAATGCCAGAATCACGACGACCAACAACAACCCACTCAGTTCAACCATGAATGCCGCTTCCTACCCTTTGGAGTTTGATCAGGATTGGTGTCGAAGAAACGCGGGAGGCGCTCACGTGTGCTTGAGGGCGATGCGCTCAAGAATGTTGGCGACATCTTCGCACCGGTCGGTTCCCGCTTCGAAATTTTCGTAAATCTCTTTCCATTTGATGACGGCAATCGGATCCGTCTCCTTCTCGAACAATAAGGAGATGGCGTCACGGGAGATCCGGTCGGCTTCGTTCTCGAGGCTATTGACCCGCACGCTACATTCCGTGACCGCCTGATGCGACTTGCCGAGCAAATCGACTGTCGCCCCGACTTCCACTGCCGCCTGATACAACACATTTGCGAGCTTGATCGCCGAATCCGTGGGCGCCGTCACCTTGTAGAGGACGAATCGATCGGCGATGGCCTCGACCACATCCAGGATGTCGTCGAGCGCGCTCGCCAGATCGTGAATATCCTCTCGATCGATGGGCGTGATGAATGTCTGATTGAGTTTTCTGGCGATGTCGTGGGTAATGCCATCCCCCACATGTTCGACATCCTTGATGCGCTTGGCTTTCTCGACCGGGTTCCGGAAATCCTCCGTCATGTCCTTCAGGAGACGACTCCCCTCAATCATGTTGTGCGCCGCATTCTTGAATAGGTCGAAAAACGCTTCTTCTCGAGGGATGAGACCGAACATAACATCCTTTCTTGCCGCGAGGGGTTACCAGCGCACCAATCCTGTAGCCCAGGTCAAGCCTCCGCCGAATGCGCCCAATAACACCAGATCTCCCGCCGCCACTCGTTGCGCCCGCACCGCATGGTCCAATGCGATAGGCAAAGAAGCCGACGACGTATTCCCATATCGGTCAATGACTGAATACAACACGTCCGAGGAAAGCCCAAGACGACGCCGGAGCTGCTCTAAAATTCTCGCATTGGCCTGATGAGCAATCACCCGGGTCAGGTCGCCGGCTTCGAGGCCGAATTCCTTCAACAAATCCCCGACCGCCTGCTCCAAATGACGCACGGCCGAACGAAACACCGCGCTGCCTCGCAGACGCAGCATGTGTTCGTTCGCACGTATGGTCTCCACCCGAGTAGGGTTTCGGGAGCCTCCGGCTGGGATGGTGATCAGCCCGTGGCCAGACCCGTCGGCATAGAGTCGCACGCCGAGGATGCCGGAGGGGTCCGGTCGAACCGAGTCATCCTGCACGACCACTACTGCGCCGGCTCCATCGCCGAACAGCACGGCTGTCTCTTTGTCCGCCACGTTGAGAGATTGTGATTTTACCTCGGCTGCAATGACCAAACAGGACCGGATGTGCCCGCTCCGGATCATGACATCCGCCATCGATAAACCATAGAGAAACCCTGAGCAGGAAGCAGACAGGTCGAAGGCCATGACCGAGTCGGCGCCCAAGGCGCGCTGGACATGACAGGCCGTGGAAGGAAAGGCGCTGTCCGGCGAGGTCGTTGAGACCAGAATCGCCTCGACAGACTTTGGAGCCAGCCCAGCGGCTTCACAAGCTCGCTGGCCGGCCACCACCGCCAGGTCTGAAGACGCTTGTCCCGGCTCCACCCAATGCCTGGTTCGAATGCCGGTCAAAGCCACGATCTGATCCGGATCAAGCCCAAGCGGGGCCGCCACCTCCTCGTTGCCGACAACCCGAGAAGGCACGTACGAACCAGTTCCAACAATGCGACTGCGCTTCACGGGGGTCCTACTTGAAGCATCCTTGGGGACAGTCTGCGACGACGTGCCATGCGAGATCACGAGGTGCGGCGAGATTATAGGACCCGGGCCCGAGAGGGTCAACCACCACAAGCCGAATTCGTTGATTTTCGCTTCCCAATCTGCTAGAAAAATTGTGTAGTTACGATCGGATCACGTGTTGCACTATTTGCGAGGAGGAGTCGCTGGATGCACAGGCGTTCAAGGGGGTGGTGTGTCCGTTTGACCAGTGTGCTGGGGCTATTAGGGTGTACGGGCGGATGCTCCAGCAAACCGAAAACAC
>JALDRG010000018.1 GCA_031315995.1 Nitrospira sp. | reverse complement strand
GGTTTTTGATGAATTTCTTTTGCGCATCGACCACGATCTCGGTCTTGTCGATACCATCATGGCAACGGGAATAAGACTCTTTATAAGTTAGAAAATGCATGAACTCGAGCTCAACGCTCAAATGATCAAGCCTCTCGTGAACGTCTTTGGAAAGCTCAACCCCGAATGCCTTATAAAACCCGGCGATGTCGCCCATGACATGGGATTGGGCAAAGACGTGATCGTTTCCGAAGAGGGTCTCGTAAGGCGGACAATCCAGCGTGATCACATTGGTGAACACCCGCCGATGTTCCGTCTGGAGGTCCCCGATCTGCCAGTTGACGCACTCAGCCGAAATCAGCTTTTCGATCTGGTCGAACTGTTTTTTCATCAGGGAGATTTTCTGATTTGCTCGATCGCCGCCGATTCCATCAAGCGCGGTACGCAATCCGTCCAAGGCAGCTCGTCCGTCTTCGACGAATTCACCGCATTGCAGATAATCCAAAAATTCTTCGTCCTCCGGATACAATAAACTCCAGGAGAACAAGAGATATATTTTGCTGCGATTGAGCGCGCGTTCGACGGCCGGCGAATCTTTTATCGCGACCGCCTTCGAAGAAGCGATTGCGGTGGAGGACGGGGAGGTGGGCTGCACGACTTGTTTCGATGTCATACGTATTTTGCTCCTCACCTCAACATGTTGCGCATTCAATCACACAGTACGCAACATCTGAGTCCTGCGGCACAGGAGGCGTATGATAGGTAAAGGAGGGAGGGATGTCAAGCATGAACTCTCTCCCCTTTGCCGTCGCCACCCGTGTCGACGTTTCACTATTCAGCATGATGATTTCACATCCAGAACCGACTTGACACAGCATGAATTCAGTAGCCCACAGTGCCGGCCGACAGGTTTCGCGCCGGCGTCACTTTGATCGCGATGCGATCATTGACGGTCTTGCAAATCTGCTCACACATACCACATCCGACACAACGCTCTTGAGCCACTATGAGATTGAGCGCGTGAAAATCCATCGAGAGCGCCTCAACGGGGCATTTTGACACACAGGCATGACAGCCCTGGCTTGCCGTGCAGACGCGATGCGACACCGTCGCCAGCCCCATCCTCACGTTGAAATAATCGGCAACCGGCAGGAGCGCCTCCGTGGCACAGGCGGCGATACAGGGCAAATCGTCGCATAATTCGCAGGCGACCTGATTCGAAAAAATTACCGGCGTCCCGTTCGACACATCACTAACGATCGCTCCAGGTGGACAGGCTTTAATGCAATCACTGCAACGCGTGCATCGTTCGAGGAACAGTGATTCGTCGACAGCGCCAGGAGGACGGAGCCAGTCTGTTCGCACAGGCGGCGCCGGCTGCGCGCGAGGCGCGTCCTTGTGAGCCGCAAATTCCCGCGCCGCCTTCGCCACCGAAACGACGGAGTCCTTCAGGAAATCACGACGCCCGTATGTTGGATCGGCGGCCACGATGTTCTCCGCCTACATCACACCATCGGCACGCAATTTATACACTTCCACGCAGCGATCACAAGCCCCGTACTCGACATCCCACCCCGGATGATTCTCGCGGATGAAGTCCAAGATATATTTCTCCAACTTGGTCTCCATGTCTTCCACCCAGGTGTAGGTAGGGAACCGGCAGAGCGGACAAGGAAACCCCGGCATGAGCATCACCTTATTGGTGGTCTCCGGAATTTCTCCGCCCTCGACATCTACGGCGTGATCCAAGATTCGCAGAGTGTCGGTCGCCATCTCCACCAATTCGGAATGGGTGAAATAGCTTGTCTGCCATAAGCCTTCAAACACTGATTTCAACTGAGCCGGGGGAATTTTTCGATACCACGACCGAAACTCTTTGAATCGGTCTTCTTTTTGGAGCATCGGCTCCTTCCCTGTGGCAATCAACCGGCTATCGACACTGATATTCCAGAGAATACGGTAGCGGTGCAGAATGAGGGTTTCTTCTCCCGGGTTCTGCCCGACCCTCGTATCGGGATCGTAGCCGAATGCCGGATCGAGCATGTCATGGATATGCATGAGCTCGTGACGACAATACCGGGTCAGGGCCGGATCGTAAAATCGTCGCGGAATCAGCTTGATACCAACCCCCTTCAGCCCCTTCTCTTCGAACTGCTTTGCCAAATCGTGCTCGACGGAACCCCATTTGCGAAGCACGTCGACCCCTTCCTGATCTTCCTTGAGGACTCCCTTGACCAAGACGATTCCGACCCGCTGCTTGAGTTCAGGAAATTCGTTGAACGCGTCGCGGATGATATCGGAGAAACCCCAAATCCCGAACAGGTACTGATACAGCTTCTTGAATTCCGCCTCGCGGTCATCAAGCGTGAACTTCTCATAAATCGGATCGGCCAGTTCGTGAAACTCTTTGTAGTAGGTTGGATCTCCCTCCCGCTCCGTTTTTTCAATAAAAGAGTCGATGACTTCCTGCAGCAAGGCCGGCTGAAAACGGATCTCCATCGACGACTTGGATACTTCTATTCCGGTTGCCATAAGACCTCACATGTTCTGGTTCACTGAAGGGATGAAACCCGCGCAAGTGCTGAGCTTGACTTGATCCCGGTCCTTCTCTTACGATCATCGAAACGACCGCTGATTATACAAACCTCTTGACGATTTTTGCAAACCGTTGAGGGTCGGCCGGGGCTTGATGGCCCCCGCTCAGAACAGGGACGAGGCACACACTTATATGAGCAATCAAACCACCGCGCCCCCGACCGCGCCCACCGATGGGCCAATGACCAATCAGAGCGGAAGCGCTCAGACCGCGCCTGCTATCAATCATCTGGAGTATTGGAGAGCAGGACTGCATGAGCTCAAAACTTTCCGAGGACATTCTCACGGAGTGTGGTCCGTCGCCTACGCTCCCGATGGCCAGACGATCGTCAGTGGCGGCGTCGATCGCTACGTCAGGATCTGGGACATCGAGACAGGCCGGCTCCTACGTTCCCTGCGTGGGCACACTGCCGATATCCGCGCCCTCGTGTTCACGCCAGATGGCCGCACGCTGGCCTCGGGCAGCGAAGATAGGACGATCCGTCTCTGGAATCCTAAAACCGGGGAACCGACCAAACTCTTGTTTACACGCTACGACCACAATGTCTGCAGCTTGTCATTATCCCCTGACGGCCTCATGTTGGCCCGCGGCAGCCACAATAAGGACATCAAGATCTGGGAAGTGACGACCGGGACCGACCTCATGACCTTGCTGGGAAAGGATCAATACGATCACCACTGGTCGGTCTGCGTGGCATTTTCCCCTGACGGCCTGCATCTCGCCAGCGGGTCCGACATCGGCAAGATCAGAATTTGGGAAGTGCTGCCAAGCGGCGAGGAAAAGATTCTGCACAACGGCCATTGGGAAGAAACGGCTGAAGACTCGACCGAGACCCGCGGCTTCTTTATTGAAGACGACGGAGGATTCCAAAAACCTATGGAATTCTGGGTCGGCGCAATGGTCTTCACGCCGGATGCAAAACTCCTGATCACCGGCAGCCGCGACAACACCATTCGCTTCTTTGAAATGCCGACGATGAACGAACTCCGCGTCCTACGCGGGCACAACGGCTGGGTCCGGTCGTTGGTCGTCTCGCCGGATGGAAAAGTGCTCATCAGTTCGGGCGACGACAACACGATCCGATTCTGGGACATTGCTACGGGCCGAAATTTCCGGACCGACAAGACCCATGGCGGAGCGGTACGCGGTATCGCCCTCTCTCCGGACGGATTACGCATGGCCAGTGCATCCTGGGATCGCACCGTGAAATTGTGGGAAGGCGGCGCGGAGCCGGCCGAGTAACGTTTACCGAACGCACCGAGCGCGATGCATCTGTTCGCGCAATGCGGCCACGCCGAAGGCCCTGTTGAACATCCCGCTAATCACCTGCTTCCTCCGCCTCACCCTTGGCGGAGGAAATTCCATACCGCTTACATTTATCCCACAAAGCCTTTCGGGATAGTCCCAAGATGGTGGCGGCATTCGTTCGACTCCCGTCGACCTGTTTCAAGACCGCAGTAATATAATCTCTCTCAAATGCTTCCCGCGCGGTCGCAAGCGTCGCGGGAGGGGTTGCCTGCGGCTGCTCAACCTTCTCCGCTAATCCTTCCGCACAAAAACCACACCCTGCTTGACGCGCCCCACCGAGATACGGGCAGGTGTGAAACCCGCAGAGATCCCACGGCTGCAACGCCTCCCCATCCCGCCCCAAGGCGACGGCACGCTCTACCATCTGCTCCAGTTCACCGACATTGCCGGGAAACGAATAGTGCAGGAGCAGTTCGCGGCTAGGTTGCGCAAACCCATCGAGAGCTTTGCCGAGGCTCGCCGACCTCGTCTCAAGTACATGCTGGGCGATGACCAGCACATCTTCTCGCCGCTCACGCAAGGGCGGTACGACGATCTGAATGGCGGTGAGATGCTCGGAGAACGCGCTGTGAAACCGCCCCTGGGCCGCCACCTCCTTTAAGTTCCGCTGCGTCGCACAGATGAGGCGGACATCGACGTCAACCGTTTCTCGCCCTCCGACACGCTCGAACCGCCGCTCTTGAACCACCCGCCACACCTTTGCCTGCACAATGGGAGACAACGCATCGATATCGTCCAGGAGCAATGTCCCTTTATGCGCGAGTTCGAATCGTCCTCGTCGTTGGCGAAACGCCCCGGGGAACGCCCCCTTCTCATGACCGAAGAGTTCCGACTCCAAGAGCGCTTCGGGAAGGTCCGCGCAACACACCTTGATCAGTGGTTGGTCCCGCCGGGGGCTGTTCAGATGAATGGCGTGCGCCACCAGTTCCTTGCCCGTCCCACGCTCCCCGACGATCGACACGGGCGAATCGGTCGCTGCCACAAGCTTGATCTTCTCCAGGAGTGCCCGCATCTGATGGTTGCACCCAAGGATCCCGCCGAAACTGAAGCGGTCTTCCAGCACCTCTTTTAACTCAAGAGTTTCCCGTCGCAGACCGAGAATTTTCCCGACGCGTTCGACAATCAGCAACAACTCGTCCATCTGAAACGGTTTGGTAATGTAATCGTACGCGCCTAGCTTGATCGCACCGACCGCCGTATCCACTGACCCATGGGCGGTGATCAGAATCACTTCCGTCGTCGGACTTCGCTCTTTACAGGACTTCAGGATTGTCAGTCCGTCAGCGCCGGGGAGCCGGAGGTCAGTAATCACAATATCAAACTGATGTGTGCCGAGTATCGCCGCCCCTTCTGTTCCGGTTGCCGCCGCCATGACCTCGCAGCCGATCCCTTCCAAGGCATCCAGCATGGAGAGTCGCATCAACGGTTCGTCATCGACAATGAGCAGTTTGAGGCCCTTCACGAAAACCTCCCAATGGCGTGCCGTTCCGTCGCAAGCGGAATAGACACGGTAAAGACGGTTCCTTTGCCAACTTCGCTGTCGACCACAATCTTGCCTCCATGCCGCTCCACGATACCCAGGCTGACGGACAAGCCGAGCCCCGTGCCTTCCCCTTCATTTTTCGTGGTAAAAAATGGGTCAAAAATTCGCGGCAATACCGAGGACGAAATCCCACAACCGGAATCCTGAATGCGAACGAGGCAATGCGCCTCCTCCACTGCGGTGCGAATGGTCAACACTCCACCGGTCCGCATCGCTTGAATCGCGTTCAACACGAGATTCATCAAGACCTGCTCCATCATGTGCCGATCAATCATAATTTCCGGCATATCCGTGGCTAAGACCGTCTCCAGCCGAACCTGATGCGGCGCAAACAGATGATCCGTCAACCGCAATACCTGCGTCACGACCTGATTCATATCGGCCAGCGAGAGCTCGGGATTGTGCTGCTGTGAAAAATCGAGGAGTTGCCGGACGATCCTTTGCACACGCCGCAATCCATCCTCCATCGACGCCAGGTATTCCTCCTGTCTGGATGCCGAGAGGGTTCCCTTGCGCAGGTTGTAGAGACAATTGAGAATACCGCCCAGCGGGTTGTTGATCTCGTGCGCGACCCCCGCAGCCAATTTCCCTACCGACGCCAGCTTTTCGGCGTTTCTGATTTGTTGCTCCAATTTCTTCGTGTCGGTCATGTCGCGAGCGATTCCGAGCACACCCAGGATCTCCCCCTCCACGCCGTGGAGAGGCGAGACGCTGACCATCACGGAGCGGGGCTCCCCAGATTTCGTCAACACCTCGACTTCATAGACCTGTTTCATACCGATATCCAGCGTCGATTTGAGTCGCCGACCGCGATGCCGCTTGGACAACAAAGCCAAATAGGGCCGTCCCAACAAATCCTCCTTCGCATACCCCCAGGACACAATCTTGCTGTTGACATAGGTAAAGCACTGCTCACTATCGAGGGTGTAAATGACGTCATTGGCATTTTCCAGCAGGTTTTCGAGATATTGCTTGGTCTCCTCGATCTCACGTGTCCGCTCAGAGACTTTCGCTTCCAGCTCCTGCTGATAAATATGCATCTGCCGTTCAAGGCGTTTCCGATCGGTAATATCGCGGAGTTGAACCATGACCCAGGTATGGTCGCTGCCCCGTACCAAAATCAGATCCATTTCCACCGGCGTGTCCTTGCCGGTGGCATCACGCACAGTGATCTCTTGGGTCGGGACCTGACGTTCGCCGGCGCGAATCTTTGCCAGCAATGACCGCATCTCGTCATGGTGGACCGGCAGCACCACATTGAGGATACTGCTCCCCACCACCTGCTGCTCGGAATACCCCAGCGCCTGCTCCTCACGTTTGTTGACCGCGACGATCACGCCATCCTCACCCACCATGAACACGGAATCTGCCACCAAGTCGAACAGGGCCTTATAACGCTCTTGTGATGCCACCAGCTGCTGCGTGCGCTCGTTGACCGCTTGTTCGAGCCGAGTCGTGTACCGATGGATTTGCTCTTCCAGCAGACGCCGTTCCGTCACGTCACGAACAAACGCACGGGAATGGACCAGGCCGCCGCCGCTCTCAAACAACGCCGTCGCATGAATTTCCACATCGATCGGATGGCCGTCTCCCGCAACAAACACCGTCTCGATGGTACTGCGCCCCTGCGAAACCAACCGCTCCAGATACGCCAGCACCTCCGCTTCGCGTCCTTTTGGAACGAGGTCCCACAGGCGCATCTGGAGCATCTCTTCCAGAGAATAGCCAAGCTTGTCCAAACCGGTCTGATTGACATGCACGAACTGACCGGCCTTGTTCAACTGATAGATCATTTCCGGGGAATGCTCGATAAGATCGCGATATCGGGACTCCAGCCGTCGAACCTCTTCCATCCGCTGTTCAATCTGTTCGAACGAGACACGCAGGTTAGACGCCATTTTGTTGAAGGCTTCCGCCAGCTGCTCGATTTCATCGCCGGTCTTAAGGTCCAGCTGCTGATCCAAGCGTCCGCTCCCGATTCTCTGCACCCCTTCGTGCAACAGCCCGATCGGACGGGCGATGCGGCGCGCGACAGTCAGCCCCGTCACTAGGAGCACGCCAAACACGCCCAGACCATACACCGTCACTTGCACCACGAGCCTCGACAGCGGCGCATAGGACTCGGCCGGGTCCTGCCGCACAAATGTCACCCAGCGCTTCCCGCCTAAACTGTTCGGCGCCAATTCATTGCCGAGCCGAACCGGCGCGAATCCCACAATCGAGTTCTGTCCGTCATGCGAATCATTCGCCACCGTACTCCAGCCGGCAGGGCTCTCACTGATGGCGCTCACGAGCTCAGGCGTCACCGCATGTTCTTCCGGCGCCAGGACCGGACAGATCAACGGGACACCGTCCGAATTGAACAACATGGCATGCCCCGTCTGCCCCACCGTGGCTTCCGATACCGAATGGAAGAGGGTATCCCGCCGTAAGAGGACCGTGACCGCACCGATCGTCACATGCTCTTCATCGTCGACAATCGGGGCCGACACATTGACCACGTGGGTGCCGAACGCAGGGTCGAAGAAGATATCGCTGACGAAGACCTTTCCCATTCCACGTTTCATGACCGATTGCCACCAGGTTGCCTTCCCATGGTAATACTCGACCTGCGGGATGGAACTCACCACAAGGGCGCCGCGGTTGTCCGTCACAAAAATCCCCACATAGTCGGCCTTGCGGATGTCGTGCCACCGAATCAGATAATTGGTCACGATCCGATTGATGAACAAAGGGAATTCGCTTTGCTTGTCCCGCTGCCGCCACCGCTGTTGCCAGGCCTTGATCATAGACTGGACGGTTTTTTCGTCCTTGTTCAAATAGGTACGATTGGATTCGGACACGGAGGTGCGAAGGAAGGGCGTGGCGGCAAGCTGTTGCGCCTCATTGATGCCACGCGTCACCTGCATCTCGATTCGCCGGGCGGCTTCGACTGCCACTTCTTTAAAGTTGGCACCGATCGTTTCTCGGAGTGCCCGGCGTTCTTCGATATAGGTAAGGACGAGTGAGAGGAACAACGGCAGGAGACCGACCGTTACAATAGCCGTGATGATCTTCCGCTGGAGACTGTGAGACCGGCTCCAGAACAGCATGGGTGCGGCTTACCCCGACAACATGGCCCTCGCGCAACAGTACATAGGGTCTGTGCCAGGCTCGGACAATCCGAGCCTAGCGACGCTTCATGAGACTCCCGGCGCTGCCGGGCCACAGCAGCAACAACGGGCTCGCCACGAAGACCGATGAATAGGTTCCGAACATGACGCCTCCGAGCAACGCCAGAGAGAAATCATGCAACACCTCGGCGCCCGCGAGTACCAGCGGAATGAGCACGATCACGACCGTCAAGCTCGTCACAATCGTGCGGCTGAGGACCTGATTGATGGCCATGTTGATGATCGTTTCCTCATTCTCCCGCCGACGCGTCCGCAGATTCTCACGGATACGATCGAATACGACCACCGTGTCGGTCAACGAATACCCCGCCAGGGTCAGCAACGCGGTGACCACCAGCAATGTGATCTCTTTATCCAACAGGTAGAACACACCCAATACGGCCAACACATCGTGGAACGTCGCCAAGGCGGCGGCCACACCAAACCGCAACTCAAATCGAACCGCAATATAGATGACGATCCCGACAAACGAAATCAGGACCGCGATCATGGCATCTTCCTGGAGCTTCTTCCCGATCGTCGGGCCGATTTCCATACTGGAATCTACCACGAACTTATTGGCAGGGAACTCTTTACTGAACACCGCCACGACCCGTTCGGCAACCTTCTCCTCGATCGTCGTCGAGTCTTTCACGCGAATGAGCAACTTGTTGTCTTGCGTAAACTCCTGCAATTCAGCCGAGCCCAGGCCATTGGTTTCCAGAGCGCGTCTCGCCTCGTCGATCCTGATCGATTGCTCAAACTTCAGCTGCACGGCCGTCCCGCCGGCAAAATCGATTCCCAGATTCGCCGCGCCGCGCGCGATTTGGAGCACCGCGACGAGACCCAAAAAGGCGAGGATCCCGGAGAACGCAAACGCGATGGACCGTTTCCCCATGAAATCGATATTCGTCTTCCCCAAAATCTCGAACATGCCGGCTCCTTCCTAGATACTGAGCTGCTCAATTTTTCTGCGCTGATTGAACAGGTCGAACACTACTTTGGTTCCCACCAGCGCCGTAAAGAGGTTGATCGTGATGCCGAGACATAACGTTACGGCAAAACCTTTGATCGGCCCGGTGCCGAACAAGAATAAGGCGAACCCGGTGATCAATGTCGTCACGTGCGAGTCCACAATGGTCAGCAGGGCCTTGTCGTATCCCGCATCGATCGCAAGCCGAACCATCTTCCCCTGCCGCAGTTCTTCACGGATGCGTTCAAAAATCAAGACGTTCGAGTCCACGCCCATGCCGATCGTGAGGATAATGCCGGCAATGCCGGGCAAGGTCAGCGTGGCGTTCAACGCCGCGAGGGCCCCGATGAGGCAAAGCAGGTTCAGCAACAGCGCCAGATCTGCGATCACGCCGGACAGGCGATAGTACATGGCCATGAATACGATCACGAGAAGGCCGGCAAAGAGGGTGGCCTTCACTCCCTTTTCAATCGAATCCTGCCCGAGGGACGGACCGACTGTCAGATCCTGAATGATCTTGAGCGGCGCGGGCAACGCCCCGGCTCGCAGCACAATCGACAGATTGTTCGCCTCCTCCATCGAAAACGTTCCAGTGATCTGGGCTCGCCCGCCGCTAATGCGCTCTTGAATGACCGGCGCCGAGTAAATCGTATTGTCGAGCACGATCGCCATGCGCTTCTTGACGTTCTCTCCCGTAATCCGATCGAACTCCCGCGCGCCTTTCGCATCGAACGTCACCGACACATAGGGCTCATTAAATTGGCCGATGGAGACCCGAGCATCGCTCAACACATCGCCGGCCAACATCACCCGCTTCTTGACGAGATATGGCACGAGCCATTCCTGCCCGTTGTCCTTTTCGACGATCCGCTCGAACAGGATCTGGTCGCCTTCCGGCACCTTCCCTTCGATCTGCTTCAGAAACGTCTCTTCGCGCTCCTTTCCCTTCTGCACTCGACTCGGGAGATCCAACTTGAGTTGATTCTCATCATCCAACAATTTGAACTCGAGCAACGCCGTTTGCTTGATGAGATCCTTCGCCAACTTGGCATCTTTGATCCCGGGCAATTGCACCACCACTTGCTTCAACCCCTGTCGCTGAATCAGCGGCTCTGCCACACCGAACTGGTCGATCCGATTCCGAATCGTTTCCAGCGCTTGATTGATGGCGGAGTCCTTGATCCGCTTGATCTCCGGTTCCCGCAACTCCCAGACCACCTGGTTCGCCGACCCGGCCGATTCCACTTCAATATAGGTCGGAAAATCGTCCAGTACCTTCTGGACTTCCGCCTTCAGGTCGGCATTTTGAAACCCGATGGTGATCTGCGACGATCCGCTACGTTTGACCGATTCGGCGGGAATTTTCTTTTCGATCAATAGGTCCTGGAGCGCCGCGGTCGTCCGCTCCACGGCAATCTCTACCGCGCGATCTTCCTCCACCTCCAACACCAGGTGAATACCGCCCTGCAAATCCAGCCCCAGGGTAATGCCTTTATCCGGCAGGACCTCGCGAACCCACCGCGGTAGTTCCTTGTACAAGGGTTGATAGGAAGGCAAGAAAAAGATGATCGAGGCGATCACCATCGTCACTAAGGCCAACAACCGTCCGCCGACTTTCTTCATACGTGCGCCAATCCTTCCCGTCTCCGTCGCGTGCGTCAATCTTCTTCGTCACCGCGCAGCCGAGCAATGTGCTCTTTTTGGATTTTGATTTTGGTGTTGTCAGCTATTTGGAGCGTGACCGTGTCTTTGCCCATGTTGGTGATGGTCCCCCAGATTCCGGAGGCGGTCACCACCTTGTCGCCTTTTTTGAGTGCTGCCAGCATCGTATCCGCCTGTTTCTTGCGTTTCTGCTGCGGCAGAATCAGCATGAAATAAAAAATGACGAAAATCAGGACAAACGGAACCAGCGATAGGAGGCCACCCCCTGGCCCTGCGCTGCTCGACGTTCCCTGTGCCCATGCCACTGAATCCCACATATTGTCCCCCGCCTGCGTCCGCCGTTAGGACACGTTCGTATTGTGAATATCCGATCGACCATTCCCCGCCGGCCGATCAACGACATACGTCCGGTGAAATTCGCGGCGAAACTCCTGAAAGGTCCCGCCTCGCACGGCGTTCCGGATCTCTTCCATCAACTTCGCAAAAAACCACAAATTGTGAATCGTATTGAGACGGGCGCCCAACATTTCCTTCACACCAAAGAGGTGGTGCAGGTAGGCCCGCGTGTACCGAGTGCACACCGGGCACCGGCAAGCGGGATCGATAGGTTGCTCATCCTGCGCATAGCGGGCCTGTTTGATCACCACGCGCCCGAAGGAGGTAAACAACCAACCCGTACGCCCATGACGCGAGGGGACGACGCAATCGAACATATCGATTCCTCGCGCCACCCCTTCGACCAGATCCTCTGGCATCCCCACGCCCATCAAATACCGAGGCTTGGCGGACGGCAACTCTGGTACCGTGACATCCAACATGCCATACATGTCGGCCTTGTCCTCACCCACCGACAACCCGCCGACGGCATACCCGTCAAATCCGACTGAGACCAGGTCGCGCGCCGACTCCACCCGTAATTCGGCATCCAGTCCACCCTGGACGATACCGAACAGCGACTGATCCGTCCGTCGTTTGGCGGTGACACACCGTCGCGCCCACAGCGAAGTCCGCGTGGCAGCATCACGAACCTGGCCGAGAGACGAGGGCAGTGCCACCACATGATCAAACGCCATGATGATGTCCGCGCCCAGGGCTTCCTGAATTTCAATGGACACTTCAGGGCTGATAAACCGCGAGGATCCATCGATATGGGATTGAAACATTACCCCTTCATCCGACACCTTGCAAAACTTCGCCAAACTGAAGACCTGAAAACCACCACTATCGGTGAGAATGGCCCCGGGCCACGCCGTGAATCCATGCACTCCACCCAACGCTTCCACTACTTTGTGACCGGGACGAAGGTACAAGTGGTAGGCGTTATTCAAGATGAGGCCATACCCCATCTTGAGCAATTCTTCCCCATCCACGCTTCGCACATTGCCCAGCGATCCGACCGGCATGAACGCCGGTGTGGCAATCTCGCTGCGGCCCGTGGTCAAAACACCGACGCGCGCGCGTCCGCCGGATTCTTCATGGGTGATGCGGAAGGTTAACATGGGATCGGCAGTCCTACATCTGCTCAGGGGCTGATACGCCCAGCACCTGCAACCCGTTTCGGACCACCTGCTGCACCGCCCACATCAGTGCCAGTCGAGCACCCGTCAGGCTCGGCGCCACCGCCTCCGACGGCCGGCTTGGAGAACTTGCCGACTCGATAGAGACAGCAGTTCCCGCGTCACTGTCTGGTGCCGGAGGTAAAATACGGTGCTTGTTGTAAAAGGGGTGCACCATACCAGCCAGCTCACGAAGGTAGTAGGCCATTCGGTGCGGCTCCAGTTCCACGGCACTCGCCTGTAACACGACCGGGAACACAGACAGTTTTCGAATGAGCGCGATTTCATCGGGGTCTTCGAGCAAATGGAGATCTGCCTGACTTGGGAACGGACAGGTAATGTCCCGCGATTCCGCCACACGCCGGAGGCTGGCAATCCTCGCATGCACATATTGCACGTAATAGACGGGGTTCTCTTGCGATTGTTGCTTAGCTAATTCCAAATCGAAGTCCAGATGAGTGCTGGAATCTCGCATGAGAAAGAAAAATTTGGCTGCATCCACGCCAACCTCGTCCATCACCTCGCGAAGCGTGATGAACTCTCCGGACCGCTTCGACATCTCCACCTTCTGGCCGCCGCGCAGAAGATTCACCATCTGCACCAGCACGACCCGCAACCGTTCCTTCGGATAGCCATAGGCCTGTACCACCGCCTGCATCCGTGGAATGTAACCGTGATGGTCGGCGCCCCATACGTCAACCAGGAGATCAAACCCCCGCCGTAACTTGTCCCGATGGTAGGCAATGTCGGAAGCCAGATAGGTATAGTCGCCTTCCTGTTTGCGAACGACGCGATCCTTTTCATCCCCGAATACCGATGAGCGAAACCACTGTGCGCCATCCTGATCGAACAACAGGTCCCGAGCCTTGAGTTCACCCAACACTTGGTCCACGGTGCCCGAAGTTAATAATGAGGCTTCGCTGAACCAGGAATCGAAGACGATCCCAAAGGTTTCCAGATCTTGTCGAATAAGGGTCAGTAACTCCCGGTAGGCAACGTCTTTACTCCGCTGTTCCGCCTCAACCGTGGGCAATGAGACGAGACCCTCGCCCTCTTTCGCTTTCACACGTGCAGCCACCGCGCGAATATAATCACCGTGATACCCATCTTCGGGAAACGCCACTGACTTCCCGCAGGACTCCAGGTACCGCGCTAGCACAGAGACCCCCAGCAACTTCATCTGTCGGCCGGCATCGTTGATGTAATATTCGCTGACCACCTCATGGCCGGTGGCCTTCAAGAGACGGACCAGGGCTTGCCCTACCGCGGCGCCACGCCCATGCCCCACATGCAACGGGCCGGTCGGGTTTGCGCTGACATACTCCACCAATACTCGTCGCCCCTGACCCAAATGGCTGTGCCCATAACTGGCGCCCTGCGCTTCGATCGCATGCAGAACATCCATCCAGAGCTGCCGCTTGACTGTAAGATTCAAGAACCCTGGTCGCGCGATTTCGACACGACTGAACAACAAGTCTGGCTGCTCGATGTGATCGATAATAATCTGAGCGATTTCAAACGGAGGCCGTCGCTCCGAAGCAGACAAAGACATGGCCACGGTGCATGACACATCACCCCACTCAGGCCGTTTCGGAGCCTCAAGGTTGATAACCGGCGTCTGCTCAAGCTTGAGCATCCCTCGTTGCTGCGCCGATCGAAGCGCCTCAAGCAGCGCCTGACTGACCTTATCTTGGACCACACCCTGAGTCAGAAAAACCCCTCTAAGTCTGCGTGGAAACAGCGAAAAACAAACTCGCAATCTAACACACCAAGATATGAGAGACAAGATCGAGAACCAGACGATGGGGACCGTCCGTCACTTCACCAATAGCAGTCGACAGGCCTCAATGATGCGCTCTGGAGCAATCTGAAGACACACTTGCTCACCACAAGCTGCCACGCTGCTCCAGGTGGGACAGACGCAGGGTGCCCCCGACAAAATCGACACCGTGCGACCAACCGGAGCCCAACGGCATGATGATGTAGGGCCAAAACACGCAATGGTAGGAATCGATAAGGCAGCGGCGAGGTGCGTCACGCCAGAATCGTGTCCAAGATAAAGCTTCGCATGCGATAACACCCCTGCGACAACCATTACATCCAGCCCACGGATGACCGGCACGCCAATCTTCAGCCCGGCAACCACCTGCTCAACGGCCTCACGATCTGCTGGTCCCTCCAGCAACAAGGGAGCCGTGCCGGACTGAGACAACCATTCGATCACAGGCACGAGACGCCTTGCCTCCAAACACTTACGCGCGCTCCCGCTCCCCGGATGAATCACCACCGGCTGCGCCAGACTGTCACCATTGAGTCCGTGAAGAATCCGCTTGCCCTGTTCACGAATAGCCGAAGAAAGCAGCAGAGAGGAGCTGGCCACCGGCTCGACTCCTCTCACCTGAATCGCTTCGAGGTACCGAACCGATTGATGTGCGGTGAGCAAATCGGTGGATGAAGCGGATTTCAGATAAGAGCGCTCGACGCCAGCGGCGTGAAGTGTCTTGCCGACGACTCCGTCTGTATCCGGTATCCATCCGAAAGCGAGATCACAGTGGCGTAACCAGCCGGCAAATGTCGAAGTAAGGCTGTCGAGCCCAGTAAATAATTGACTCAGATAGGTTGACTCCAGGGGGAAGACCCAATCAACCTCTCCGGCCTCACGTAATAGCACTCCCACGGATTCTCCGGCTAGGAGTGCAATCTCGTGCTGAGGAAACCGACGTCGAAGCGCGAGGAGAGCAGGACGGGCGAGAAGCACATCGCCCAAAGCACCGGGATGAATAACCAATATTCCGCGTAAACCGCCTCCCGGACGATGGTGGATTGTCACGGTTTATCAGAAATCGGTGCCTCGGCGAATGCCAAGTCTTCCGGCGTATTAATATTGCTGAACGACCGCAACCCCATTCCTAGGGACGAAAACTGCTCGGCGCCTACAACGTCAACCCGTAGCTCTTCCTTCTGAAATAGGTTTTGGATCTTCAGATCCTGCCGTTCGGCCATCGTCTTGAGGAATTGTGCGCAGCGTTTCGAATACACAGCGTGCATGGGTTGGAACCGCCCTCCGAGCTCAGCGACAACCACATCCGCCGTTTCATCAAAAGACGCCATAAAACGAATCACCTTTGCATCTAGAAACGGCATGTCACAGGCTACAGCAAATACCTTCGGCTGAGAGGCCACCGTCAGTCCCGTATACAGGCCGCCCAAACTACCCGCATCGGGAATCGTATCATAGGCCACCTGGCAGCCATGCACATCAAGCGAAGGGATGGGTTCAGCGAGAACCACAATAGTCTCAGAAAAGGTGCTCATCAAGAGAGTGCGTGTCCGATCAAATACGCTCAATCCACCGACTCTTAAAAAACGTTTGTCTTGTCCCATTCGTCGGCTCTTTCCGCCAGCAATCAGGAGCCCTGAGACATTATCTATGACATGCCTGCTCATCCCACTGTATCCCTGATGAAGTCGAATCAAAAAAACGAGGGGGTGAGTTTCCCCACCCCCTCGTCGAGCATAGCCCCTACCTGGTCCGAGTATCGCTTACAGGACCTTGCCCTTCTTCTTATTGGCTCGACGGGTCAACATCCATCCCTCCAGCAACACCACTCCAACTGCGATCACAGCAGGATAGATGTATACTTCTTGAGGAATCGGAGGTTGAAGGATCGTGTAATAGAAGGCCGACACGGCCATCTTCCGTCCCGCATCCCCGTTGTGCCCATCCCAGGCAAAGAAAACCATCGGAATATACTTTCCGATGTCGAACCGGGTGTACTCATCATAATCATCTTTGTCGCCCTTAAGCGGGCGAGAGATCATAACCGTCCACTGCCCATTCTTCCACTCAGCCTTCAACAGTTTAACTTTTTCTTCAAAATCGTCACGCTCTTCGAAGTCCTGATCCCATCCGGTTCCCCTGAATGACCTTAGGGAACCATCCGACTCCCACTTTAGGATGTCGGCGTTGAACTTCGCATCTCCCCACAAATACCGCGGTTTGAATGGAGCAGGAATCTCCTGCCACTTGATGGGGAATTGGAATCCAATACCATCGTTATAGACGGCATAATTGTTCTGAGCGGCAGCGATCGACCCCTCTTCTCCGGTCTTAGGAGCCTGCTCCTTAACACCGAAATTTTCGACATTGACTTGAGTCGGCGCCCAAGGGAGCTTTCCCTCTGCGACGCTTTTCGTTCGATCATCCCACTGGATAAGGTATACAACGTCTTTGTCGTTGTATAACGATCTCACCCAGATATCATCGATACGATTGACGAAGTTACGCGGCTTGTGGGTGATCTGACCGCCCATTGCAACATAACGACGGCCCTGCTTCTTCCACATCTCATTCTCAGGGTCGTTTGAAATTTCACCTTCGATCGGCGCGGAAGGGACCACGAAATTAATTTTCGGCTTGTCTGTCAGTGGATCAATGCTAAGAGGCTTACCCTCTGCATCACGCTCGCAAAGGGAGTTGACGAAATTGGCGATGCTCCAACGATCTTCAACGGACGTACTGTCCGCAAATGACGGCATCGGAGTACCGTTTACACCCGTGGAGAAGGTACGGAAAATATTCCGCACGTTATACGGATCCTGCCGGCTACCTCTGAAGTTCCAGCACTTGTGCCAATCGGCCGGTTGAATAGAAAATCCCCAGTCATCTTTCAGATTGAAGGCATTTCCATCCCCACGACCTTCCACACCATGGCACTCAATACACTTTTTGTCGACGACCAACTGAGCACCCTTCTTGATACTCTCCTCAGTTGCTTCAACAGGCTTGATCGTACCAAGCTGGAGTATGGTCTGACTCTCAGATTCCTTGTCCGTGAATTTTCTATCCTTCACCAATTGAGTCGTGACAAAGGACAAGACCTGGATACGTTGCTCTTCCGTCAAAATACCTTCCCATGGTGGCATGGCCGAACCAGGAAGACCATGCGTGACCGTGTCCAATAGATCATTTTTTCCAGAGTCAGGATTCTTCTCGTTGTAATTAAACAGGGGCAACTCTCCGCTCGCGGTATGGCGGATTTTAAATGTGCCCTGATTAAAATTCCTCGGCCGTGGCCACAAGCGATCAGCGCCAGGCCCGTCACCGGCACCGTCCACACCATGACACCACACACACTTTGTAAAATAGACGCGCTTCCCCGCTTCGATCATTTCAGCGGGGGGGGCAGGCGACAACTCCCCTTTTGCAAAACCTTCCGGAAGATCTTCAGCATGGCTCACTCCCACCGCACATGCGGAGATGAGAATGGCACCTAAGGCTGCCCCGAAAATCGGCGTCGCCTTTACGTTCATACGAAGTTTGCTCATTGTTAACCTCACCACCTGTTCTCCCAGGTTGTTTGTAAGATTCAGGATTAGTCCCATGTCCGAGGATAGTATCCCGTGTGCCAATATTCGAACAGAATCACCTTCCAAATTTCATCCGTTGTCAGGTGCTGTTCCCATGGTGGCATGACTGAGGCCCAAGGGAATCCTTCGTTCGGCAAACCGATTCCGCCCTTCGCGACACGCCAGAAAATGAATGTTTCCTGCAGCTGTGCGATCGTTCCTGGATCAGTGAAGTTCGCGGGAATCGGATTGAACGCAAAAGCATGTAGTCCGCGGCCGTTCAGGTTGTCTCCGTGACAGAAGTGACAGTTCTGGAAGAATATTTCTCCGCCTTCCCGAACATACTTGAGATACCCTTCAGCCTTTTCATCCCAGGGATTGGCGTTGGGGGCCATCAGTCTCCCCATTCCCTGCTCAACGATCAGTTTATTGCTGTAGTCTTGGTCGTACTTCCCTTCGAGATTGACCCGGTAGGGATTCTGTGAGGTTTGCAGCGTGTACGTCTTACCGTGCACCTTTGTGCTGGCAGGTGGGGCAGGATGCACTGTTCGCAATTCAATCGGCTCATCAACACTTGGCTTCATGGTCATGAATGAGAATCCACCGATGAGTAACGGCAGCAGAATCAAGTACATAGTGCGAAGAGCTTTGTGGAATCCAGTATTCGCATCAAGAACATTGAGAATCGGCTGACGAAACTTCTTCCAGTCCTCTTCGTTTGCTGAAACCCACATAAATACAGCCACGAACGAGACGGTTCCATACATCGCACGCACGCTGAATGGAATCGGCGGATAGATGCGAAACTTGAGATAGGTCTGGATAAACACCCAAAACAACACACCCTGCCAGAACCTAGGAAATGCGATTCCCATTGAATTAGCCAAATAACTCAGGCCGGCGAAGCCAGCCACGAAGATGGCTAGCTCACTCAATACCTGCATGGGCATGTAGCCCTCAACGAGCCTGACCGTGTTCGATGGAATTACTCCGAAGATCATACCGATCAACATGAGCAGTCCAAGGACGCCGATCAATGCCACGACTGACATTAATGCTTTCATGTCCTCATCTCCCTTTCTTCCGCAGTAGCAACCTGATCCCTATACCTCGCAACTAGGAAGCCTTTGGTGGCTCCTTCCCTTCCTGCACTTGCGAGAGGTAATCAACAATCTTCTTAAGCGCGCCGGCGCTGAGCTTTTGTCCGAACACCTTAGGCATCGTATTGTCTGGGAAGCCCTTCACGACATACGCACTCGGCTCGACGATGGATTCCATGATGTAGTCGGGAACGCTTTTAGCCTTACCCTTATACTCCTTGTCCTTGATTCTGAGAGGAGCATTGGTCCCTTCAACCAGCTTCGGCCCGATTGTTCCGACCGCACCCGCAATACCGGGAATGGTATGGCAGGCTACACATTGGCCCTTGGCAAAAATCTGATCCACCGGTTCAGTTCCGTCTGCCATTAGAGCGCTGGCTCCTGGCTTAGCATCGCCTTCTGTCGGCGGCTTCGGACGATCGGATTCTGGGATGAATTTCTCATACGACTTCACGATTTCGTCAAAACTAGGCGCATCACGACCCTCACGCACATAGAGCCAGGTATCGACAGCCGCCAATTCTGGCAGAGACAACGAAATCGGTGGCTTATGGATTGCCGGCATAGGGCTTTCTTTATCATTGGTGCCCTTCACACCATAACCAGCGACCACAAAACAGCTCGGACACGCATGGGACTCGGCAATATACTCCTGAGCATTTTCGGCAGTGCCGGAACCAGGAAATGCCTCCTTTTGATTCGAGTCACGAGCGGCTGGGTTACCTTTGTGGTATCGCGGGTCATCAATCTGAGTTCCGGCGCGCTCGGGAAGGCCGTCGAGATTTGGCGCGCGCTCACCCAACATTCCCTTATGGAAAGCGTGACACAATGGGCATTGACCTTTACCGATCGCACCCTGAACCTTATTCTGACCGACCCCTCCAAAAATGATTTTCTCACCTTCGTCAGCCAGTTCAGTTTGCGGCATGTTACTGAAATCTTTTTTCTCCTCAATCGGGGGAAATCCACCCTCTACTTGAGGCAACCAATTTCCATATCCGGAAAGAGCGGCGGCGATAAAAAACATGAATCCGCCAATTTTCAGCAAGGCGCTGATATTCGTGAAATAGAGCGCCATCATAAACGTCATCGAAGTAATCAACACCAGAGACACCGGCAAAAGCCTGGACTCTGCAAAGAAATTCATCTTGTAATTGGCGATAGCCATAAAAAGAAGCATAGCGCCGATAATGCCGATGAATGTCTTGAAGACTGCACGCTTGTTTGCAACAGGGTCTGAAATGGAGGCCTTAAAATAAAACAGTAGGCCCACCAGGATCCCTAATGCAGGCCAGCCCATCGCTAAGGCCGCTTTAATGAGTTCAATCACAGCTCAAACCTCCTGCAGGAGGGGAAGGCTCCGGCTGCGTAAACAGCACAGATACCTTCCCTCATTGATTCGTTTCTTGCGCTTTGATTAGTGACCAACCGCTGGTGCTGCCGCTCTGCCAGGCACAGCAGCCTTTGCCTCGACCGGCGCCTTCTTCGCAGCAAGGGCCCCCAACCAAAACACGAACATAATCGAAATCCAGAAGAACAATACGTTGGCTGAAATCATGTTCGCAGCAAATCCAACCGTGTGCGTATAAGCCCAGGGTGAATTGTCACGCATGATTTCGTTAACGTGCCAGAACAGCCTGACAGATGACCTGATGTATCCCATGAGTCCCATCATCCATGTAAAGGCTGTGGCCAGCATAATGAGAGCATATTGAGACCGGGCTGAAATCTTCCCCCACTCAATAGGCCCCATCTGCTTGGCACCTTTCATCATGACGCTGTTAAGCGCAAACATGAAGAACAGGCAGGATAACGTTGTGGCCACCTGAGGAACAGAGAGTCCAACACGCACGTTGGCTGGGATGTAGTACCCATAAATGGCCAACAGGATGATGTTGAGGTACGCAAAGAAAAAGAAACATCCCATGAAGATGTTCCCAAACTTTGACCACGACACCGTAGAGACCTTATTGCCGCGCATGTACCACACGAAGCTCAAAACGGTCGTTGTAATAATGACGTTGATGCCGCCATTCTTGGCAGACATAACACCGTAATTACCAAGCACCGGGTGCTGCTGACCGCCCATAGCCTTCAACTCCGCCGGAGTCATGACGATGGTATGTGGAGTGATAAAGACCAGAAATCCGCAAGTCAGTAAGAATACCAAGTACTTAATGTAGCGTTGGTATTTTTCCGCACCACGCATCCGACCAAGCGCCTGCCAGAGATAGTAGTTAGTGCTCAAGAAGAGGATTCCGATCATGGTTGCCTGAATGATAAACAACCAAGCAAGCAATCCACCCATCAGAGTAATACCCATCTGTTGACGATAGGCATAGACCTCACGCATCAACCAGTACCCTGCAAATGGCAAGGGAATCAGAAAAGCCACACCGAGGGCCATTGCGATATAGCCCATCCAGTCGTAGTGAGCACGCTCCTCGTCCGTTTTTGCCGACAAGAACCGGTAGGCCGCATATGCCGCCACAACACCTCCACCAAACGCCATGTTGCCAAGAATTCGATGGAGATTGAGCGGGTTCCACAACGCCGTGTGAATTACGTGCCAAATGTTGCCAAGATACCGACCCTGTTCGTCAACGCCGGCAGGCGACATCATGAAACCGATCCAGGAATTCGCCAAAAACATCAAAATCGTGCCGATGACGTTCAAGACCACCGACATGCTGAGGTGGATCCACTTCAGGAACCCCTCCTTCATCTTGTCCCAGCCGTAGTAATAGATGTAGAGGGTTCCACTTTCAGCCACGAACATCAATGCATAAATATGCATCACCGGCCGAAAGATACCTGAGAGATACTGGAAGAAGGCGGGATAGAGAGTCAGGAAGGTAAAGATCAGAATGCCGCCCAAAATGGCGGTCAGAGAGTAGGCCGTCAGACTGATCTTAATAAAGTCATAGGCCAGCTGATCGTACCGCTTAGCCATGGCCTTATCCTTGGTCACAACACCCATGAACTCGATGACCATACAAAAAATAGGGACAGCTAAGACGAAACTACCGTAGTAGAGGTGCTGTTGATTGGCAAACCACAGCAGGACGCGACTTTCAAAGTTATATCGCGGATAGTCCTTCTCGCTGTCCGTTGTCTTGGGAGCCGGTGGCCCCGAGACAATCCCTTCGGTCTTGTAATAAACGTCCTTGCCCTTCTCAACCTTTGCATCACCGCCCTCTTTTTTCCCGTCGGCAGCAGGAGCGCCACCGTCGCTAGCAAGGGCAGGGATCGCAACCAGAATAGGCAGGAGGAGGAGGCCGATCATCGCGCCCAGCGCCATGATCGACATCAACTTCGTGCGGGTTACAGAGCCCATGGGTTACCTCCTTGATACATCGCGTACGTGAACAACAACTTCAAAGCCTTACTCCTCGAAAGTTACTTTCGAAGGAGATACCAAAAGTCCAATCCCTGCGCATCCATCAAAAAATGATCAACTGCCGCAAAAAACGAAACGCAGATCAGCACGGATACGACGACATACACAATTGTTTGGCCCATCTCAAACCCCCCTCAACAAAATGAACAACTTCCCAGGCCAGAATACCGGATCAGCATGGGCACTGAATCCCGGCGAACCAGTAGAAGAACCACAGACCCACTGCACAGGTGATGTAAAAAATCATTTTCCCAACCTTAATTTTGACGTCATCCTGAGCAGATTCCATCGTGATTCTCCCCAACAGTTTAAGTACGTATTTTAAATTGACACACGAACTACGCTGTGCTAATCAAAATCCCTCACGCAACTGATTTTAAACGGGATTTTTATGGCAAAAAATTCAAAAGTGTTCGACATTATAGTTTTGGCTGGAATGGTTGTCAATATCATTTTGGCCGTGTTCCTGATCCTCTACTACTTTGATTTCCTGTGATTTTCCCCACGGCCGATCCTTCTACTGACTGGGCACTTCCCGCACTCGATTGAGCACAACGAAAGCCGATGGTTTCATCTCGAAAATCGAGCATCAACTTGCTGCGAGTAGTGATGCGCAAGTCTGATCCGGAGCTAGTATAGGCTGCCCCGCGTATCACCTTGTAAGTGCCGTATTCCGGGCCGACCGGATTGCGATCTGCCGCTTCGGCGTAAGCACCCTCAAGATACCAATCATTCACCCACTCCATCACATTGCCCGCGCCATCCATAACTCCGTACGGACTTACGTCGCTCCTCACCTGGCCAACAGGCGCCGCAACCTCAAACCCGTCGTCTACCCGAGCCCAATTTGCACCATTCGGCACTTCAACGTTTCCCCACGGCCATAGGCGCCCGTCAGTTCCGCGCATGGCTTTTTCCCACTCGGCCTCAGTCGGCAATCGCCGTCCACGCCACTCGCAGTAGGCCTTCGCATCTTCCCAGGAAACATAGACTGCCGGCTGATTCACCCCTCGCATCCGCATCGTGTTTTTCGCATAGCGCGAGGGAGGGCCTGACTTCCGGTGTCCTGTCTCCTTTACGAAAGCGGCATACTGTGCGTTGGTCACTTCGTATCGATCGATGAGAAACGCGTCAAGGTAAATCGTCCGCTCGGGGCGTTCATCAAAGCCTCCCTGATTGGTTCCACGCACAAACGGCCCCGCAGGAATGGCCACTAACTCCTCTGCCAAGGGTTCTTCTGGTGTCGAGGACTCAGGCACCGAGCCAGCCGACGCCTGCTCTACAGACTGAGGTTCGGCTTCAAACGGAGTAGAGGTCGTCCCGCGAAGAATGGCAATCAGAGGCAAACTGGCAGCGAACAGCACCACAATAAGAAAGATTACTTTGAATCGCGTTTCGAGCATGAGGCGACCGATTACTTAACGACCACATCGGCCTCGAGGTCTTTCGCGCAGCGGAAGCCGACCGTAATGTCATGCCGCCACGGTTTTGCCTGGAATCGCTTTGACGAACGAACGTTTCGCTTGGTTTCTCGCCAGGACCCGCCACGAATAACACGTTGTTCACCTTGATCAGGCCCTTTCGGATCGCGATACGGCGATGTCCGATAGAAGCTCTCATCGTAGAAGTCCGCGACCCATTCCCCGATATTCCCCGTCATATCGTAGATCCCGTAAGGACTACGTCCCGACTCGAACGACCCTGGAGGAGCCAAGTAACGAAATCCATCTTCACTTCCATCGATATTGGCGTATCCCATCCTGAAGTCATCACCCCAGGCGTACCGACGCTTTCCCTCACCCCGAGCCGCCTTCTCCCACTCGGCCTCCGTTGGCAACCGTTTCCCAGCCCATTTGCAATACGCCTCCGCATCATCCCACGTCACGGCAATCATCGGACTCTCCGGCTTGAGCAGTTTGGCGGGATCATCTTCAAACACTTCGATCTTTCGCTTGGGTCGTTTCGTCATCTTGGCAAAACGGTCATAGGAATCCTGCGTGACTTCGTACTTATCCATAAAATATGCTTTGAGGTAGACTTGGTGTTCAGGCTTTTCATCCGGATCACTATCGTTGTCCCGACTGCCCATCACAAACGGTCCCTCAGAGACTTGCACCATCTCACGGCCGTCGTCTCCGATAAGCGTCTTATACATCGAAAAGTCTTGCGCGGCGGCCACTGGAACCGGCGCTGTCTCCGTCGTGATCGAAAGCGCCAACTGGCGCATTTGCTTGGCCTTATAGGACTCATAGACCAATCCGCCAATCATCAGGATAAACGACCCAAATACAAAGATAATAGACCCGATCAACACGTTCCTGTTTTCCATTGCGTTACTCGCACCTCATGATTTGGTGGCCGCCGAGTGAGTCGCGACTGCGTCATCACTCGCTTCCTGTGCGGCGGCTTTTCGTGCCGTCCGCAAGTCCAGCAACATCGAAATTTGCACACCGAGAAATCCGCCCATCGCGGCACCGGCGCCCGCCCCAAACGAGATCTTCTCAAACCCCGCAAGCACCCATGCCAGCAGACCACCCAAGACCGTACCGACTAAGATGCTGACCAGAAATCGACGCCCGCCAAGAAAACCAACCACCGCACCGAGCGCCAACCCTAATCCAGAGGCCAGAGGAATGGACGAGCCACCCAGAATCGTCCCGATCAATGCCCCGACCGTGCCCATGACGACGACACCAAATACGACATCGAACAAGGCCCGAATCGACGGTCGGCTCATAGCTGCCATGAATTCCTCATCTGTGAGGGAACGCGCAGATACTCAGTTGGCGGCACTCACCGTAACCGCGCCGAAATCAATTTCCACGCCCGGCCCAGCAAACAGCGAGATTCCCCAGGCCTTCTCAGCCGGCTCATGTTTATGGATACGCTTGAAGTCCTCGTAGACGTTGATTCGCTCCTCGACCCATTCCCCAATCGGGAGCACCCCACTCTGCACCACCAATTCTGATCCACTGAACATACCGCCCTCGATGAACGTCCCCTCCGGCTTGCCGGCGCTCCAGATGTATTTCGTAAACACCGGAATGAACATAAGATCAGTATCCAGAGAGGCGTAGAGTGCCGCAATCGGCTCCGCATTGCTCGGCGCCTTATGAAGGCGCCATCGCCAAGTCAGGACAGGATAGGCCTTCGGGTCCCAATCGATTTTTCGTTTTTTTACACGTTGCCCTGCATCCCTGGCTGCGAGAAATTTTTTTCCATCCTGTGATTGAATTTTGTACGCGTCACGGCCCTTGGCTTGGCTGCGCTGATTCTCATGTTGCCAATCGATCGGAAACCCGTCCTGATCAGCCGACTGAAAATCCTCCAGCACCAACACACCGGCTTCCCCTGCTAAGGCCGGAGCATCCCCCCCCATCACACCACACAATCCGACTAAACCTAACACGCCTATTACCGCAACCAACATTCTCATAGTCATCTCACATTCCCTCATCAACCTGCCTATGCCTCATGCGACGGAGTCGGCAGAAATCCTGCCTCCTTCTCCGCACTCACATCTTCATGCATCACCGGCTGCTGTCCACGCTGACAGACCCAGAACAAGAAGAAGACCGCCCCCCAAAACAGGACCATGTTGATCGTAACCATTTTTGCGGCGAACCCGAGCGATGGCGTAAACGCCCAGGGAGACGTATCCGGCATCAAGTCGTTGACATGCCAGGCCAACCGACCGGAAGAGCGGATGTATCCCATCAAGCCCATCACCCAGGTAAATGCCGCAGCAAGCCCGAACAAACCGACCATTCCACGAACCGAAATCTGGCCCCACCGCACCGGACCGTGAATCGTGGCACCACGCAACATGCGACGGTTCAACAACAAACCCAGCGTCACAACCAGCAGGGTCGTCAGGGCCTGCGGACCGGACAATCCCACGCGCTGACTGGCAGGAAGATAAAATCCATACACCGATAGCCCGATGATGTGCGCCGCCCCCAGACCGAACAAGGCCCCCAGGATCACATTCCCGGTTTTAGCCCATGAGATCGTCATCGTGCGATTCGCGCGGCGATAGTAGATATAGCTCAAGGCGGTGATGCAGATCATCACATTGACCGCTCCGTTTTTTGACGACATGACGCCATAATTTCCGATCACCGGATGCTGGGCCCCGCCCATCGCTTTGACTTCCGTACCGGTCATGAGAATCGTGTGCGGCGTCAACCAAACAAACAAGCACCCAGTGAGCGCAAGCAGGAGATATTGATAGTACGACTGATAGCGCTCCCCTCCGCGAATCCGTCCCATGCTCTGCCAAAGATAGTAATTGACGCCGAGAAAGAGGGCGCCGATCAGCAGCGCCTGCACCACGAAGAGCCAGGTCAGCAACCCGCCCATCATCGTCACACCCATGCTCTGACTGTACGCATACACGGAACGCATTAACCAGTAGCCGGCAAACGGCATCGGCAGCAACGCGCAGACCGTCACAAACAAAAACACGTAACCGACCCAATCGTAATACGCCCGTTCTTCCTGACTTTTGCCGGAAAAGAATCGATAACAGGCATAGGCCAACACCACCGCGCCGCCCGACATGATGTCCGCGAGGAATCGATGCAGGTTCAAGGGGCTCCAGAGTGCCGATCGAAGCAAGTGCCAAGGATTACCCAAATACCGCCCCTGCCCGTCGACACCGGAAGGCGCCATCATAAAGGCGGACCAGGCATTAGCCAACAACAGCAGCGACGTTCCGAACATGACCGCCAGTATGCCGATCGAGAGATGGACCCACTTCGATCCCGGCGACGCCATGCGATCCCAACTATAGTAATACGCGATTGTCAGAAACGTCGTCCCGACAAACACGAGTGCGTACAGCGGCATCATGACCTTGAAGGTGCCCCCCATGTACTGCATGAAGCTGGGATACAGCGTGATGAACATCGTCAGCATCACACTACCGACCGCTGCGGTGACGGAAATCGCCAGGAGCGCCACCTTCAATAGATCTTGCGCCAACCCGTCATAGCGCAAGGCCATCGCAGGATTTCGCGCCATCAACCCCAGAAATTCCAATAGGACGCAAAAGATCGGCAAGGCCAGCACGAAGCCACCAAAGTAGGTGTGCTGCTGGATGATCACCCACATCAGCAACCGGCTGTCGAGTGAGCCGACTTGCGGATAGCGGTTCTCATTCGCCGTTGGGGCCGTGGGACCCGTCGGCACGCCGGGCGTATTGAAGTACACATCAGTGGACGAGTCGGCGGCCGACACTGGTGGCGGAGTCAGCGACAAGAGGTTTGACACTAACACCGACCCGCACACCGACAACAGGAGCACGGACAGAAGCAAAACGCGTTTAGTCATAACGACGCTCTCTGGCTGTTCTTTTCAAAGACAGCCGCAGATCCACTCAATGCCGTACCCGCCATGGGTTCGCGTGACTTGCCGAGAATGCCCATGACGAACGGGCAGCGCAACAAGGCACTGGGCACTCCTCCAGACTGGCGATTTTCTATATCGCGCCGATGGCCCAAGTAGTAGCAGTACAGCGCCATCACGCCCCCGACGAGGCCGGCGACGCCAGCGAAAAGTCCGATCGAACTCATCGGCTGTTTTAGGACATAGAGACCAGCACCGACTAACACTAGATAATAGGTCGAGGCGAAGGCCAATCCCGGCCACCACCAAAACTTTACCAATTCACCCCAACGAGTCGCCGACAATCCGGCCATCCAGGGCTCTCCGTTTTCTTGCCCGGCAAAAAACGCTAAAAGGCCCACCGTGCCGGCCGCCATGCTTACGACAGCCCCTTGCACCAACACGGCCATGTCGCCGCTGACGACCGTCGCCGTGAGCACCGAGAGACTCACACAACTCATGGCTCCCACCACGATCCATCCTACCAATGCCGGGGTCACTCGGGTGAGCAGCGTCCGAAGGCCCGCGCCATCCGGAAAGGTGACGAAGGGGCGCCCGCCAGCCTCAAGCCAACGAACGTGCCCGATCTCAAATGCATCGCGCGCGACCGCCGTACTGGGAATAATCATGGCCATCATCGCCGGCCCATCGGGATGCTTTGCATAGTCGTATCCCACCAACCACAGCAATGCCAGGACGAGCAACGACAACTGCACCCCGTAGACAAAACCGATCCAGACCAGAATCCATCCGATGCGTCTGGCTCCATCGGCGCTCACGATTCGCGAGAACGGCAACGTCCGGCCGACTCGATACGCACAGATCGCCGTCACCAGCGACACCATCCCACTGAGGAGCAACAGCGTGATTGGATCCGCCAGCGACATGCCTTGTTTCGCCGCCCGGTAGACCGCAAAGGCCAGCAGACCTGGGAAAAACATCACCAGACGCTTTCGCGTACGAACCGAATCCTCCGTGACGGCCAGCGTCAAACTGGGAAGCACTCGCAATGCCAATCGATGCAACATGGTGTCATTCGCCTAGAAGTTAAGAGGAGAGGCACTGCAGAAAACGCGAAATCTCTCTACCATTGACTCGATGCTTACGCCCCATCCCGCTGTGCCGCCATGCCGAAATATCGCGCCTTCACCTCTTCCATCAGCGCGACAGTCACAGTGGGCTCACCGCGATCGACCGCCGTCCGTTCCAGTTCGACGCGTGCCATGGCACGGACCGGCGCCGGAACATTGGCAAGGCGTTCCTCGGCCTCAGGATCCCACGACACGATATTGCCGGTCTGAGCTTGATCGATCAAATCGTACGTAATGACCCGTTGCCGTCTGGTTCGGGCGAACCCTTCCACCAGCTCGCGCAACACCGGAACCGCATAGGGCGGCACACGATCCAACCGATGTCGGGCATCATCACTCCACATCAGACGATCGACAAGCCCGTCAACCTGTCCCACCGGCACATCGATCCCGACCGTCCAGCGGCATGGCTGACATTCCGACCGGACGAACCATGTTGGCCCGCCCTCACTGTCGGCCCGCTCCTCGACCCCCTCGGTATGCATCCATCCACCGCACCCACACACAAGCATATCGGCTTTCAGCCCCTCATCATCTCCGGTCGACGCTGCTACCCGATTTTCCCGGGATACAGGACGTACAGCATGGCGTAGGTAAAGGTTCCGGTCAGAAAGAGAATGCAATACACGATCATCGTAAAACGGCCCAGCGCGCGGTGGCGCTGCCCGCCATCCGGCCAGATCCGTTGAATGCCCATCTCGACCGCAAACACGATCGCCACCAGGGAAAGAAAACCGAGATAGACCTCCAGCTTGCGCATGGAAAATCCCGCGGACATCACACGCGTACCGAAGAGCAACATCACGACCGCTAGAAGGACCGCAAAGATCAAGCCGACCTTCTTCCACGATGTCCGCAGCAGGGCCGTACTGAGCACCCGCGTCCCGTTCGTGAACTGTTGCGAACGGAATCCCAGCACAATCATGTAGACCGCCATGACCAACCCGATAATCACCAGAATAATATGGATCGTCAGCACCGGAATAAACACGTAGTCATACAAGGCCTGGGAGCCACCGAATCCCTCTTTGCCTTCAAACGCCAACACTCCCAACTGCCGAAACAGATAGTAGGCGGTGAAAAATCCGACCATCGTCACCATCCCGCCCAGCATTAACCAGTGGTGGTGATGCCCGCGATGCTGCTTGGCCTGAAACCACCCGATGATGAAGAGGCCCGTAAACAGTGTGGCCATCAACTGACTGAGATCGGCCCCCATCGTCGCATGAGTCCCGAAAAACCCCGGCTGGCGCAATAATTCAAACATGGTGAATCCTATCCAGCAGGTTGCCTGACACCTTGTACCACTGCCGTGCGCTCGATTTCCTCAACCGAGACATATCCCCCATCGTGCATCCACTGCATGGCCTCGGCGGTGCGGTAGCAGGCGCCCTGTTCAGTATTGACAAGAATATGAACCGCAAACGCCGCCGTCCAGGCGGGGCTTGTACCAGAGGCATCTAAGAACCGATCTTTAATGATCAAGCGTCCGTCAGGACGCAGGTGGTTATAAACTTTCTTCACCAGCGCGGCATTGGTCGCGAGATCTTGGTAGTGAAGAATATCCGACATCAACACCACGTCGTAAGGACCGCCTAACGAATCGCGGTTGAAGTCACCAGCTTTCAGTGCAATTCTCCCTTCAAGCCCGGCATCCTTCACGGTTCGTTCGGTCAATGGCAGCGTGGTCTGCAGATCAAACACCGTCGCCGAGAGCTGGGGATAGACCTGGCAAAACGCGATCGCATTTGTCCCTGCACCACCGCCGAGATCAAGCATCGTCCGCGCCTGACCCAGCGCAAGCCGTTTGGCTAAATCGGGGCCACTCTGCTTCCCGATGCGGTGCAGGACGGATAAGACATTAGCGCCCAGGCCTGGATCCGTTTCAAACACATGTTGGGTAACAGGCGAACGTCCGGTTTGAATGGCCTCTTCCAGCTTCCCCCAGTTGTTCCATTCAGCATCGTGCAATAGGAGTAAGTGTCCGACGTATTGGGGTCCGTGCTTGACGAGATGAGTCGCGGCCACCGGCGTATTGCTATACAGGTCCCCGGCTTTGGATAACAACCTGATGGCTACCAGCGCATTCAACAGCAGCTCGAGCGCCCGGACGTCGACACCGAGTTTTTCGGCGGCTTCCGAGACCGTACGGCCTCGTCCGTCCAGCGCAGAAAAGACATCTAACTTCACGGCGGTTAAGAGAATTTTCGTCTCCCAGTAATATCCCAGCTGGAAGACTTCGGCCAGAGACAATTCGCGAGGCACAGATCACCCACTCGGACAATGTGTGGTTGAAATTGGGCATCTTACCCAGTTCAGAAAGAGAAACGCAAGGCGAGGAGCCGGTATGGAATCACCCTTAAACACCAATGGCGGCGCACGTTGGACAGGGCTGGGTTACAAGCGAAATCAGGCGACTCGGAAGCCTGAAAGCAGGGGCGCTGCAGGGCTGGACGGATCGCGTGGTGCGACCAAACAAAAGGGGCAGTGGTCCGATTTGAACCACTGCCCCTCCGTCGCGAAGCGATCCGCGGTATAGAAACGAGATTACTTGAGATCGGCCTTCAAGTTAGCCGTTCCACCTTCGGTAACCTCGACCTCGAACTCATTCAGCTTTCCTCTGCCCACGAACGGATGGAAGACGACCACCTTGTGCTTCCCAGCCGGAACGCCCTTGAGCTCGAACGATCCATCTTCCTTCACGATCGCATGGTAGGGATTGGCGACTGGGAGGAAGAAAGACTGCATGAACTCATGCTGGTCACACTGCAGGCGATAATAGCCCACTTTGTCTGCACCACCACGGAACTGCACCGGCTTGTCCAAGGTGTCACCCTTCTTCGCCAGACCGATGTTGAAACCGGTGGCCGAGGAGGAACCCTTCACCGTAAAGCTATGCGGATTGTGGAGCACACCCTGCGTGGACTTGGGATCATCAGGATCGGCATCGTGGTTTTCGACATGGAAGTTCTTGGTGTTCACCACCACACCGGCAAACGGCAGAAATTGGCAGAACTCTGCGATAACTTCCGTGCCCTTAAAGCCGTCGATGAATGCCTTATCTTCGACGTCATGGACAGAGACGATCGCGTTCTTCAAGCCGCCATCCTTGCCTACTTCGATGGTCTTGAGGATACGCTTATCCCCTTGCACCAGACTCGTGTCCGGAAGCTTTGGGCAGAACTTAGGGTTAGGGAATTTCGCAAAGGAGAACTCCTTCTGCTCGGGTTTCCCGGCATAAGTCACTTTCCCAGAGATCGTACCACCGGCAAACGAGGCGAGAGGCGCAGCCAAAAATGCTGCGGCCGCAACGCCAAATGCTAATTTCATCGCACCCTTCTTCATGTCACTGCCTCCTTGTAATGAACATTAAACCGAGCAACCACTACCATCAACTCTCAGTCACAACAATTTCTTTCAATGGACGTGGCTAAACCTCGACCGCGTTTAGGCCTCTGAACTTTTCTCTATACTGGAATCATACTCGCACTGTCAACTTGAAATCCAGCCTCCCACAACACTTAGGACTTCGCCTGCTTGGACGAGGGTTTCACATGGTTGAGAATACGCGCGATCGACCCGCCCACAGTCGCCCGAACCGCATCATCTTCATCATGCAAGGCCGCCCTCAGGATCGGCAAGACTTCCTCCCCACCGATTTGGCCGAGCGATCTGGCCGCAGCGATGCGGGGACGCGGAATCGGGTCCTTCAGCATGCCGGCGAGAAACTCGACCGCGGCTTTTGTGTTGACGCCATGGGCCCTCCCCGCCGCTTTACCAGCCGCGGAACGAGCGCCAGGATCATTATGTTGCGCCAAATCATACAGCTCCCCGCCAACAGCTTCAAACGGCTCCTCAACCCGCAACAACGCCGACACCACGGCCGCCTTCACCACCGGGTTCGGATCGGCCAACGCCTTCCTGAGCGCGGGCAGAGAATCCTTTACTCCCAATTCACCCAAGCTGATTGCCGCCGAGGTTTTAACCGCCGGAATTTTGTCCTCAAGCGCACGTTCCAGCGGAGGAATCCCTTGCACCTTCCCCAGGTCACCCAGGGCCGCGGCAGCCGCTCCCCGCACAGAAGGTTGCGTGTGTGTGATAGCCTCAAGAAGAATCGACAGCCCGCGCGCATCCTTCAATTCCCCGACCATCCGCAACGCCGTCGCACGCTCTTCAGGATTGGGAGCCGAGGCGGCCTTCTGCACTGTGTCCCACATGGTCGTCTGACCAGTATGATAGAGCGCTCCCGCAGCAGCAAGGCGTACCGCCGGCTGTTCATCCTTCAACGCCCGTTCAAGCAGCGGAATCACCGAACGGTCCCCGCTTTTCCCCAACACCTTCAGCACGGTCGCCTTCACGAGCCCAGCCTGATCTTCTAAGGCATTCCGCAATCTGGGCGAACGCCGCCCGGCCTCCAGTTTCCCCAAGGCTTCTGCCGCCAGGGCACGCACCAAGCCTGATCCGTCGCTTAATCCATCCTCGAGGGCGGGGACCGTCTCCGAAGAATCCACGTCTTTCAATGCCGTGTAGGCCGCGCCTCGCATTTGCTCTCGCATGTCTTTCAGGAGCACGTACACGAACCCCAGCGCCACCTCTTTCAAGAGCGTGCGGTCTTCCCGCTTCATGACCTGTTCGAATTGCTCGTACTCGACTAATGCATCCTTGGGCTTCCCCAGATAGATCAAGGAGCGAATCTTAAGGCGCCTGGTCTCCGGCTGAGGACCCTGCTCTTTGGTTACCTGTTCGACGAGATCCAGAGTCTCCTGATACTGCCTCTTGTCGAACGCCGCCTGCGCCTCCTTCACCGAACGCGCAACAGCAGCGGAGGGCCACAGACACACCAGTGGGCCGGACAAGGCCGCCAGCGCCATCCACCCGCTCACGGTCCGAAGCCAGCCCACCTTCCCGTGCGATACCATGCAATCCTTTCCTGGTCGTACCACAGGCGCTACCCTCTCTCTTGTGTTGCAGATGTGGGAACCCAACGTTGATATCCCGTCGGTTCCTCAAAATAGTACTCGGGTTGGGGAGAAAGACGGAAGCGCCCGTACTCAATGGACCAATCCCGATCCTGGCTTACCAATTTCAATACCACCCCTGTCTCGGCATCCACCCATTCATAAAACCGCTCGTTCCGGCCGTTGTAGTCCACCCGAACCTCGTAGAGCTTGCATGCACGCCCAATAGTCGTGGCATCCCCGACTAAACTCCGACTCGTTTCTCCCGGGAGACTGGGCTGGATCGGCAGGATTTCTTCGGGCTTCACGGGAACCGGAAGAATTTGCCGGCGCTGGGCCAGCAAGAACCAAGACTCACGCTTGTCCAATCGAATGATTTCTATACTGGAATAGCCCAGCTCAGTCTTGACCGCGTACTTGTATTCCAGGCGGATGCGGTCGCCTTTGGCGAAAACCTGAGCCTCGAAACGACGTCCCTCGACGCGCTTCACCAGCGAGGCAGAAAACTCAACCTGCCCCACAGCGGATCGGCCATCCGCTTCCGAGGCCTGCCCGACACCGGACAAACAGAGGACCCCTACAAGACCAGCCTCCACGAACCAGCCTGAGAGCCGCCCCCATCTTTGCTTAGTGTTGATGCTCCACCAACGGCCTAATCTCCACCGGATGACCGAGAGACTCCAGGCCGAAACGGGGATTGTCCATGACCCTGTAAGACGTGCGAGTACCCTTCGGGGCGGGAAGCGCCACATGTTCCGCAGTGGTGCCGTCCGGACCGACCGTAATCGTTCGAGTCACCCCCGGCCCTGCCTGCGGATGCCATACCACCAGTTGATACGTTCCCGGAGGCACATTCTCTATCTTGAAGGCCCCTTCATCATCCGTCACCGCATAGTATGGATTGTTGACGGCCATCGCCCAACTCTCCATATAGGCATGAAAGCCGCACTGCATGTAGAACGTCCGTCGCCCTTTGTTCAGATAGACCGGCCCCAGCAAGGACTTCCCCGGTGCATGGTTATGAATGGCATGGATATTCCCTCGTTGATGCTGATGGTTCAGGATCAACGGGGTATTGAACAACACGCGCGCCCCGGCCTCCGGTGAGGTTTCATAGCCCTGAATGTCGTGCATGACCGGATCCATGTTCACCACTTCCACCGCATGGCCATTGCGCACAATCGTCATCCAAGGCCCGAACACGCAGTCGCGTGCCTCGATTAGCGGCACCGAGAGATCAAAGGGTTTTCCGGCTTCGATTCCCTCAAGAAGCACGACGGCATTCTTCAGTCCACTCTCAGCATTCACAACGAAGTCACGAAGCAGGCGCCAACCCTTCCCGTTCGAAATCCGGCCACAATAGGCGGGATCCGGAAAGGTAATAAGATTGAACGCCTTAGGATCCGGAACGGCGCCCGACAAGGTCACTTGCCCTTGAACGGTTCCGCCATGCTGCACATCGATGATGTCATAGGCTGAGACCGGAGGTGCAATCTGACACAACCAGACGAGGAGTGCAAAACAACTGAGCCACCAGGAATGAGTCACCCTCATAGTGTCCCTCTTTCTCATTCGAATAGTCCGTCGGGAATTTGCCGCTGCACTGCGTGACAAATATCCACCACCTTTCCAAACGATTCGGGCCCGCGGTGCCGATTTCCTCGATCGCATGAAGGCTACATCGCCCATTGGGAGGCTGAACCAAGTATCAGCGGGAGACCATCCACTTTTCAGAGATGGATTACTTCCTGCTTCACCATCGTGACCGATTCGAAAAGGTAGGCCTGTAACGCATGTTGAGAATGAACGATGCTGGCCGTTCACCTCTTGCGTCCAATCACAAATCCATTGCCGGCAGAAACCAGCCTCCGATGGCCCCAGGCACTTCTTTAATCATACACAATCATCGCCGCATAACAAAAGGGGGGAGCCCTTTCAGGCTCCCCCCTTCCTCACCACACCTCCTGGGAGATGTGACCAGTCAGCCTACTTTGCCGCGACAGGCATCGCATGTGCGGTCGGCTGTTCCACCTCGGCACTCTTGGTGCCGGAGCCGGCTCCAGCTAACGGCAACAATCGCGTATCGCCGGATGGCAATACCCGGACATAACCCCACTGGCCGGATTGCGAGTATGGCAATCGCTGATTGCTATACACATAGTCGCCCGCCAAACGGTACGGACCACCAGCCGAGGGGAGGAATGCGTCGAGCACTTCTGACCCGGAATATTCGACCACACTGATTTGGTCGGCGCCGCGCATGAAAGGCTCGATCGGCCATTCATGTTTCTCGACGCTGAACATTCCGTTCTGTTCATTGCTGACACCCAATACATGGATGCGCACCGGGTCGCCGGCATGCGCCTCGATGATCGGGGTTACCGGATCTTCCGGCTTGTCCGCCTTACACGGCTGGAACACTTTACCGAGCGAGCAGCCCTCCTCCTCGCGGAACTTGTAGGGCTCAGACCGGTAGTTAACGCCAGTCAAACCCGCCACGTTCTGCACATAGGGCATAAAGCTCGTACCGATGATGTTGTCTTCATCCTGGAAGAACAACGCCACGTCACGATAATTCGCCCGCATTTCATTGCCTGGCACCGAACGATCGATAATGACATCGGCCGCCCAGGCATTCTTATTGGACAGATCCGCGCCGGTCTTAGGATCACGATACTTGGATCCCTTCGGTCCGACCACGACGGCTCCGAACAATCCGTTCCTCGGATTGGTCATCACATTACCCCAATCCCACACCAACGAGGTCGTTTCCCCATTGAATGGATCGGCATAATAGGTGTAGTCCCGCTCGGCCCCCGGAGCCACAGTCTGGTCACCCGGATTGTTCCCCACGTTCGCGCCCAGGGAATCCTTCGGATCGAAGGCCAGGCCGATTGCAGAGAAGGAGGCTTTGCTGTCCTTCATCTTGTTTTTCAAATGGACCTTGACGCAATCACCCGTATTCACACGAAGCGTCAACGGCATCGGATGCATTCCCCCTGCCACTTTCGCCGTGTCTTCCTCCAAAGCATAAATCTTGGCTTGGGGATTGGTCATTAGAATTTTGCGTTCGAAGTCTACCTCGATGGATTCCGGCGCCTTCGGGTTGAACTTCATGCCGGCATAGTCCATCGCAACCACATTGAACTGCTTGACGGGAGCATCGGCGGGACACACCGGCAAAGCCTTCGGCATCACACCCTTGCTCGAGAAGCCCGCGGGCAACTTCTTCAAATCACCTTGCTCCTTATCGAGTACTCGGATGATTCCCCAGCCACCCTCGGAGAATTTCGAGGACCGGCCGTTAAAGTGGATGTAGTCGCCGGCTAGATGCCGTGACCCACCTGCCTCAGGAACCACCAGGTCATACCGCTCTGCAATACCGATATGAATCGAATTCTTTCGATTGGCATCTGACGCATACCGCTCGGTCCAGAACGTATGGCCGGACAGGGTCCAGACCATCGACTCGTTCATGAGGGTGTGCAACAGACGAAAGACCATCGTGTCCCCGACATACGCCCGCAAGGTCGGCGTATAGGGATCGCCATGGACCAAGCTGCTGAAAATCTGTGACGAATCAGGATTGGTCGCCAACCGCTGTGCAACCGGCGCCGCCCTGAAGTTCAAGCCGCTGCCGGTGGTGTGCGTACCACCGTTCAAGAACGGCATCGGCGTCATGTAGATCTTCTCCGGCATCATGAACGATACGGTCTTTCCTGCCTCAAGCGCCACTTCGATCGGCTGCCCGGGAGGATTGCCCGCCGTCACGATGTTGACGGTGTGCGGCACAGTATCATGCACTTGCACCATCAGTTCGCGGAAGCTGTTGTTCACGCCATGGCCGACCGGCTCATTCGTATGAATGTCTGCGATCGGACCGCTGCGGATCAGCTTTCCAGTCTTTGGATCATGGTAGGTGGATCCGACCGGCTCGGCAATGAACGTCCCGAAGCCGCCATGTGGCCACGTGGTCGCGCCGAATGCATGGTCATGCCAGAACACCGTGCCCACGTCCGCGTCGACCCAGAACCGCTGCCGCACGAACTCGACCGTCACGATGTCATTGACAGGATGATCGTGCTTCAGCCCTTTGGCCAACGTGATCGTGTTGCCACTGATCGCCTTGATACGGGAAATTTCATTGCCCTTTACATTGTCGGCACCCACGAGGATCAGCGTGCCAACGTGGTACTGCTTGGCATTCTTCACCGTGATCGTGTTTGCGCCTTTTTTCGCCGGAGCGGTGAACACGGTGTTCATCGGGACAGGGAGCCCCTTCGCATTCTTCTTCTCCAGCATCGTGAACGGACGCACCGATTGCTCATAGGAGAATCCGGTGATCACGCCGTCGGACGCCTGATTGTCGAACTGTAAGAAATGCCAGTGGGTGTTGATCTTCGACGACTGAAAGTTCGTATAGTCGTCGTCGTCCCACTCGCTGGTCAAGGTCCAATCCACGCAATCGTAGATATTGCCGCGGACGACCAGCGGATACTTCAGATCGTCGTTCTTCCGGATATCCGCCTCTTCTTCATGCAACACATAGATCAACCCGTTCGGATCCACTACCGGCGGCTCCTTGCCGATCTTTCTGGCAATGGTGATCGGAAGCTTGATGAAGTGGACGTTGTAGCTCTTCCGTCCTGCGTTTTCCGGACAGAGGCTCCAATTGCCGTTTTCACCAGGCAAGGCCTGATCGACGCTCTCCTCCCCGTTGGCATCCCGGCGGATCATCTCCAGCCAAGGCGCACCCACGTGGTTCGGGGAGAACATGACGCGCTTTCCGAAGTGCGGAGTGAGGTGAGGCCAGGCAACCTTACCGGTCAACGGCTCAAACGTAATCGGGTGCCGCTTCCCCGGATGAGTCGATTTATACTTAGGATTATCGATCGTGCTTTCCGGTTCACTCAACGCACGGGTGCCTTCCCAGGCCCAATCCAACACCGTGGCATCGTAGGAGACGATCTGTCCCTTTTCATCGTTCTTATGTCCCGGCTTGCCCATCGTCGGGAGTTGCATTTCAACCCAGTCTTTGATCGTGACGGTGGCTGGATTGGACTTCCAATCACTCTTGCCCTTCTCAACGATCTTGAACGACTTGCCGAACCAATCCACAGTCTGACCGACTAACTTATCCGAGGTGATCGGCCCTTTGATGCGACCTTTCCGATCGGGCAACTCCAGCAGATCCGGCATGACGTCATTACGCATGTCGCCCTGTTGAAGGGTGTTGTATACCCGCCAATACCCCCACATGCCCGCCACATAATGGTGCGCCACGTGGCAATGGAACAGGAAATCGCCGGCCAACTGCTGGCACAGGCCGGATCCGCACTCCGTCTCGAGGTCCAACGCTTCTGACGGCCCGATGACTTCGACGTCGACACGGTCCGTCTTGGCACGGATAACCGGATACTTGACCGGTCCGTTTCCGGCGGTCGTCCACAGATTCATGTCATCGATGGCGCGAGGGCTGCGCGGCCACCGAATCGTGCCGCCATGGGGATGGTGGCTATGGAACACTTCCGACCCGCCATGGACCAGGCGGAACTTCGCCGGATCGCCCATGTAGGAGCGCGGGATCGTGGGAGACGGATCACCAAAGGTGTACGAGCTGTACCCCATCGACTCGTCTTCAAATCCAAAGTATTCGTGCTGCACGTGCATGTTGTTGATCCCGAACGGCTCGCTGCGATAGTTGATCGCACGACCGCCTGGACGATACGCGTCGGTCAGGGGATCACGCTGCGGCAAGAAGTCGCCCTTCTTGTTAACGGGACGGAATGCTTCGTCGCCGACCTCGTGATAGTACAGGACGAATTCACGAAAGTCCGGACCTGTCCCGTTCTTGATCATGACCTGCCAGCCGCTTTTGGCCGGAGTCGCATCACCGGTTCCCAACGCTTCCAAATACTCGGATCCGCGTGGCTCGACGACAAAGGACCCGAACAGGCCCATCACGGTCAATTCGCGGTCGTTGGCGAAGGTATGGAACTGCCGGACACCTTCCTGCGTGCTCGGGTGGATGTACCACTCGAACTCTCCGCTCTTCTCCGCGGGCACGATGCTGTCGGAGTTCGTCGTGGCGGCTGAGGCACCGGTGGCGCTCACCACCATGCTGGAGCCATGGATATGCAGGCTGACGTCTTCGCCACCTTCCAACTTGTTGCTCAACTTGATCTTGACGCAATCACCCTGATTGCCGCGAATCGTCAGCGGCTGAATCCACTGCGCTTGCACGCCAGGGATCACTGCGCCCGGATCGAACCCGTCCACATCACGCGCCACCCGGTTCTTTTCTTCCTCTTCGCGAACCTTCTCGAGGTTCTCATCCAACGTGTACATGTAGCCAGGATAGAAATCGAGCCACTGGTTGAGCGTGATCTCGACGTTAATTGCGGAGATGTTGTACTGCTTGACCGGAGCAGTGGCCGGGCACTTGCCGCCACTATTCAAAGCCACCGGCTCCACCCGTGGGTCGGACATCAACAAGAGGTCCTGACCGCCCGCCCCATATTGGTGCATCATGGTCTGGGTATTGAACATACCCGTATTGACCTGTTGCGCCTGCGGATCATGGGTTAAATGTTCCATAATCCGTTGGTGCTGTTGCTCGACCATTGCGGAACGCTCCGGCTTTCCAGCCATCGCATCTTCAACGATCGTTTGCCCCTTCAACTGCTCCGCCCAGGGCGGAAGTTGATGGGTCATCGCCGTTTGTTGCGGCGCCGCATGATCCACATGCGACTGAGCCTCAGCCGATGCGGTCAGCGGAAGACACACAAGCGCGCCGCCAGCAATAACGCTGAGAGCGCGCGATGTGACACGGGTGAACCAATGGCAATCCATGGACCGGCCTCCTTGGATAGAGTTTGGAAAGGAATTGATGAAAACGTTATGAGCTTTTACGAGCAGAACATGACAATCCCGACCGAGATAGGCGTTCTAGCTGTAATTCTGCGTGATACGGCACGCAGCACTCCATGAAAAACAAGTGTCGGAGACTACTGAAGTTCTCGGTCTCTGTCAACCCCCTCCTGGCTTCCACGCACGCAGCATCCCAATCAGCCAAAACTGGCGTGCGGACATCCTCATCATCGCCCAATCGATCGATAGCACACGAACCTGAGAGGCACCCGCTCGCTCATCACTCACGCACCATTTACACTACACTGCATTGTCTCTCTTCCGCAACTTCAGGCATAATGACGCATGATCTTGAAACGCTGGCTCGTTGGCCTGCCACTCAAGACGAAGGAAGCCGCTCACGAACGCCTTTCTAAGCGACTCGCCCTAGCCGTCTTTTCCTCCGACGCCTTATCCTCGGTGGCCTATGCCACGGAAGAGATTCTGCTCGTCTTGACCCTGGCCGGCGCGGCCATGATCGGCTATTCCATCCCGCTCAGCCTGTCCATCATCGGCTTGCTCATTATTCTGACCATGTCCTATCGGCAGATTATTTTCGAATATCCGGAGGGCGGCGGCGCCTACATTGTCGGCAAATCGAATCTTGGCGAATGGCCGGGACTGGTCGCTGCCGCGGCCTTGATGATCGACTATGTCTTGACCGTGGCCGTCAGCGTCGCGGCCGGAATGGCCGCGCTTACCTCGGCACTGCCAGACCTTCTCCCTCATCGTGAAGCTCTTTGTGTCGCCGCGATCCTCCTTGTCACCGTCGTGAACTTACGCGGGGTCCGTGAATCGGGACAGTTCTTCGCGGTACCGACCTATATCTTCATCGGCACCCTCGCGGCCATGCTCGGCGTCGGCACGATCCAGATACTGTTCGGCCATGCGACACGTTTCGAGCCGCTACCCAGTACCGCGCCGACGGAACCGTTGACGCTGTTTCTTCTTCTCCGCGCATTTTCTTCCGGCTGTACGGCCCTCACCGGGGTCGAAGTCATTTCAAACGGTGTCTCCGCGTTCAAGAAACCTGAACCCAAAAACGCCGCGTTCACCATGATCGGCATGGCGGCAATTCTCGGCACCCTGTTCATCGGCATCACCGCCATGGCCTACTACTTCGGCATCGTGCCCAAGCATGACGAGACCGTTGTCTCTCAAATCGCGCGCGCCACCTTCGGAACAGGCCCGCTCTATTTCCTTGTCCAGGCTTCGACCATGACCATCTTAATTCTGGCGGCCAACAGTAGCTTTAACGGCTTCCCGCGCTTGGCCTCGATCCTGGCCCGCGACAGCTACATGCCGCACCAGATGTCAATGATGGGCGACCGACTGGTCTTCTCGAACGGGGTGATCATTCTCGGCGTCTTCTCCTGCCTGCTGATCGTCATGTTCAACGGCGACACACACGCCCTCATCCCCCTCTACGCCGTCGGCGTCTTCCTCTCCTTTACTATCTCGCAGGCCGGAATGGTGAAACGCTGGTTGGTCAAGCGGGGACCACATTGGGAGAAGAAACTGCTGGTCAACGGCATCGGCGCCGTCACGACCGCCATTGCCACGGTGATTATCGCCAGCACCAAATTCGCCCACGGCGCGTGGATCGTCATTGTGCTCATCCCGCTCCTCATCATGCTGTTTCGCGCGATTCGCTCCCACTACAAGGCCGTCTCTGAGCAAATCGCGCTCTCGCGCGGACATCGCCCCCCCATGCCCCGGCGCAACATCGTCGTGATTCCGATCGGCGGAGTCAATCGTGCCGTCATTCGCGCTGTAGACTATGCACGAAGTCGCTCGGGAGACATTCGGGCGGTGCTGGTCGACGTCGATCCTGAAGAGAGCGCCAGGGTGGAAATTCAATGGGCGCAGTGGGGTTGCGGCGTGCCCCTCACCGTACTGCCGTCTCCATACCGATCCGTCTTGAGTTCGCTATTGGACTACCTCGAACAGGTGCTACAAAAGGATCAGGAATGTTGGGTCACGGTCGTGATCCCGGAGATTCTCCCCGCCCGCTGGTGGCAAAACATCCTGCACAATCAGCGCGCGTTCATGCTGAAGGGCGCCCTCCTGTTCAAAGATCGAGTCATCCTAACCGACGTCCCCTACCACCTGACGAGGTGAGCATGCGACCTACAACGTTCATAGACACACATACCAGGCGGCAACCGAGCGCATACCTGCTGGCTCTGTTCCTTTTCATCTGCTTCTCTGATTCCCCGGCATACGCTTTCAAGATTGTCGCGCCCGTGGATGGTGCGAACCTAACATCCGGCCAGACGATTCCGATCGAGGTCGAGGCTGGCAGAGAAGCAGGCCTCGTCGAAGTGCGCTACTACTGGTACCAGGAGCACACAGAAGCGCTCGTGGAACAGGGGGAAGACCAGTCCGGAAAGGCGTCACGGGGCGCCACCATGTCGATCGGGAAGTATTGGCAGAAGGACAGCGTCACCGAGGCTCCCGTGGTCGCCCTTCCGGCCAAGACCTCCACCATTAACGACGTACCGGCCTACGGTGGCCCCTTGCCCATTCCCTCGGACGCGATCGGTCGCATGCGCCTCCTGGCCATCGCCGAAATTTCTCAAGGTCGCCTGGGTCACAAGAGCGACTTCGATGAGGTGTTTGTCATGGTTCAACCTAAGGCCGAGCTGGTCTCGATCAGCTTTGAGACCGAGAAACCGCTGCAGCTCGGACGAACCGGACAATCCTCCGCCTATGGGCATGTCGATTCGCTCGGTAAGATCTTCGAACTTCCGGTGGTCGGCGAATTTGCCGACGGGATTCCCCGCCCCCTCTCTGCACCCAGCACCGGCACGCACTACACCTCCGGCGACGAACACATCATCAAGGTATTGCCAGACGGGCTGCTGCAAATCGCGGGAAATGGGAAAACCTCTCTCACCGTCGCCAACCGTGGGAAACAGGCGACCCTCGACATACGAGTCGACGTGAATGAGGAACCGAACGACCCTCCTATCGCGGATGCTGGGGAGTCTATGACGGTGAGGGCTGGTTCGAAGGTACGCCTGGATGGATTGCGGAGTCGCGACCCCGAGGGGGAGTCGCTGTTTTACACTTGGAGCCAGGTCCGCGGCAGCAAGGTGGCCATGCTCGACGTCAACATGCCGAACCCGTCATTCACCGCCCCCTACGTGTCCGAGAAACGCACCTTTCGCTTCAAGCTGCGCGTGACGGACAAGAAGGGCGCAGATGGGGCTCCGGCATATGTGGACGTCACGGTCATGCCTTAGTCAGGCTGCTAAAAAAGGCCCCAGCGGCGTTCTTGCCTTGAACGCATCCTCAACGTACCACTAGGGTACGCCTCCGGTTTCTTCTCGTCTGTGGCTGAAGCACCAGAACATTTTCTCGCCCAAATCCCGCACAATCCATGGTTATCTCCCTTGCAGGGCTCCTGACAGGGAGGTTCCGTTGCGTGCCGGTCGCCTCTTCCGCTTGCGATCTGGGCTTGCAGCCACTGCACCAACGCGTTCATCCTCCGCTCAGGGCCCCACTCCCACGTTCGTCAGTCTAACAACCAGCGCGTTCCCTTTCACCATTACCTGGAGCGGTGTCTGTTCCGTGATACCGAGCGCTTCCATCACCGCTTTTTCGATGACCATGGCCATGCTGTCTCCGTGTCTCTTCCATGCTTCGATTACGGCACACCTCAAAGCATAACCTTAGTACACGCTGGAGGTGGTTATCCCGCAAGAGATTTTCCTGGGCTCAGCAGAAAGCGTGACATGAGCGACCGCAGCAACTTGGCTGATCCCAAAACCAAGTGTTCATGGTGCATCAAACCAACAACTTGTTACTTCGACGGCCCCTAACCGCTGAGAGACGGATTGATTCTCCGATGCGGGCTCTCAGGAGACAGTCAGAAAAAACATTCAGTGGTTGCCCGCATCTACTTCAAGGCTCCGCTTATCGTATCTAACAAGATACTCATTGTATCTTGTTAGATACGGCGGCAGAGGGCCGTGGTACCATTTTGCGATGGTTGTATCTTACGATAACAGGCGTGCGATCTTACTAGAAGAGCATGGGCGAGTTCTGGAGCTTCACCACGACACAAAGCTTGATACACCAACGGCGGGTAGATCGGCGGGTGCTGACATTCTGACGGCCAAGGCTTCGAGCGATGCCTAGACCCGTTCGCGTTCTGTTCGCTCATGCCCTCCGACAACGGGGTCGATTACATCAGGCTTAGCGTGTCTCGCGCTTGGGCCAACTCAGCTCGGTGGCGGCGTAGTGCCGGGCCAAATGATGACCGGCTCACGTCTTTCTCATAGACCTGCATGTGTCGCTGGATATGCGCCAGCGCATCGGCCAATTGCGCCACCACTCGCTTGCCACCCAGGGTCAGCCATTTCAGGTGCCCCCCCGCATGGTTGAGATCCTTGAGCGAGTAACGAACCGAGTCGATTTCTTCAAGACAGCGGTATCGGGCCCGCACGAGATCACGCTGTCTCAAGCCGGCCTTTTTCCACCGTGCTTTCCCTGCTCGACCCGATCCCCAGGTCGCCAGCCGCTCGAACAACATCGCCCCCATGGTGAACGTGAAGGTGGCGTGAAGAATACCCCTCAGCGGACGCAGGCTGCGCCTCCAAGGAGAATAGAAAATCTCCTGATTGTGATCGTTCTGATAGAGCACGTCTTTGCGCAGCAGCAAATTCAGATGGTGATGGCTGTTCTCGTGGATTAGATCGTCGATCAGATCAAGTCGGTCACGGTTAAAACAATTGATGGCGGACAGGCCGGGGCGATGCCGATAGCTGAAGCTCACGACCCCGGTGGCCTTGAGCGGCACGACCCGCGAGGTCAGCAACGCCAGCAGCCGATCCCCCTCCGGCCAGGCCTGCGCAATGACAGACAGCGCCCGCCGCATTCGCGCCACCACCTCCGGCCTGGTCGGCCGCACCGCCACCGGTGTCTTGTCCTTTCCATAAACCAGCGTCGGCCCGAGAACGAGCGGGCCGTATTGACTCTCTCGCAGACAGAAGGGCTCGATACGCCGCCAATACCACCGCACTTCCGCACCGCATTCGACCATGGGATAGGTCCGATCGCCGACCAGAAGATCGATCCCGGATGCCCTGATCATAAATTCCGCCTGCCCCCTCGCACGTGTGAGCGCCGAACGAACCGGGCGGGGTGCGGCGTAGGACAAGGCCGCCGTGCCCACCGCACACACCCAAGGCAGCTCGACACGTTCAACGTTCGCATTCAAATCACAGGGCACCAGCCATGTGTCCTGCCCCTGTCCGGCTACCCACGCACAAGCCAGCTGGGGAGCAAGGCAGACCGACTCTTGGGTGATTTCCCGCGCCAATCGCCGGCAAAATGCGGTCAATCGAGAAAGAAGGAGGTGAGCCTCAGGCTTGCCGTTAGGAAAAATCTCATCGACATAGCCGTGCTCGTAGAATTGTTCTTTAAACTCCCCGCGCAGCTGTTCGGCGATGTCTCCACGCGATCGCTCCCGCCGCACTTGAACCAGGATATCGACAAAATACAGCAGATCGTTCAACGACTCGATCCACCCGACCACCTTCCAATTGCTGTATTCAGCAGATGTGAACGACTGCTCCAGCGTGCGAAACCAATCGATCGGCAATTCGAACGTGCGGACAGCGTCGGCATAATGTTGTTCGAAATCCTGGCAGACATCCGTGAGCAACCCTCGCATCGAGCCCCGGAATTCCGACATCAGCCGTTCGAGTATCCGCGCATCAAGTACCGTCATGTCCATCGCCTTTCCGGAACACATCAGGTGTCGCGCGCGCACTCTACGCGAGTGCCCGACGGCTGACAAGCCAACACGCTGCCGGACCGACTAAGGGCGTCGCTTGTGCTGAGGAAAAAGGGCACGGTACGGGGCAGGAGTTCACGAGGCGGTCAAGTCTGATCAGTGGAGTACGCGCGGCAATCCCTGGGTCCGACGGACACCCACGCGAAACCGGCGCCGGTTTCGCGCGAGCCTATGCCGTCAACCTGATGAGATCAAAGAGCAGCGGCTTCTCCGGAGCCAAAGAGAGGACAGGATGGAGATGGGAGTTCTGCACCATGCGATTGCGCTGGATCAACGGATCCACCACATTGCCGCAACTCAGGCACCGATGCCCCCGAAGCCGCATGGGGTGATAACTTTCCTGAAGATCGACCAAGTCATCCGTCACCATCAGTCCTTCACATCGCGTGCACGTCATGAGTCGCCTCCCTTCGGACAGTCTCTGAGATGTCCTTCATGCCCTGAGAGATCTGTTGTCACATCAACCACTCAACAACCGTCCGACCTGGAAAGAAGCAATGTAGATGCCACCGATCGTCGACATCATTTCTTTAGCTGGCCGAATGATGCGATAACGCCAAAACCGATCCTCTCGCAACAAATTGACTCGGCTGTGACCGAATTGGTCTCATGGGACCAAAATGAGTAGAATCGGCTAACTCCGCTGAAAACCTGTTTGCCCGTGACGAATCAAAGTCCGGCACTATGTCTGCGGGCTGGGAGTGATGTCCCGAAAATGGCGCTGACCGCGACAGAAATTGCTTGCATTGTTCAAGAACTGGCGCCGGCCCTGGCCGAAGGCTGGATCCAGAAAATATTCCAACCGTTTTCCTCCTCTCTGTTATTGGAGGTTCGTGTCCCCGGTCACACTCGTCGGTTGCTCTATTCCGTGCGCGACGAAACCGCACGGGTACACCTCGTACGTGAGAATCTTCCCAACCCGCCGACCCCGCCGGCGTTCTGCCAACTGCTGCGGGCTCGGATACAGGGCGCGCGTATTGATGGCCTCGCACAAATACCCGGCGATCGCATCGTTCGACTGGACCTGACGAGTCGGGACGGGCCGGTCGCTTTGATCGCAGAACTGTTCGGTCGTCACGCGGACCTGCTTTTACTCGACGGAGAGTCGCGTGTGCTCGCGACGCTTCGTCACAATAGAGACCGGGTGGGCCAGGGCTATCAGGCACCGTCGCCGACGCCGTTGCGATCATCGCCGTCCGACGTGGCCACTCCCGCACCGGAATCGAAGCCTCAGCCTTCGACCGAGTCCGATCCCTTCCCGCTCTCATCGAGACTGGAGACCCTCTACGGGGGTCGCGAAGCCGAGCTGTCGCATCTCACACAGATCCGAGAGCGAGAGTCGATTCTGCGGAAGCACCTCAAGAAACTCCTGCGCCGCATGTCAGCGCTCCGTCGCGATCTCGAACAGGCCGGACGATACGAACCCTACGCACGATACGGCGAACTGTTGAAAGCCAATCTTGGCTTGCTCAAGAAAGGGCTGACCACCGCCTCGGTCGTGGATTATTACGATGAGCGACTGCCGGAATTGACCATTCCGCTCGATCCCACCAAAGGGCCGCAGGCCAACATGGATGCGTACTTCGCCAAGTATCGGAAGTTCGTATCGGCTCAGCGGGAAATTTCTCCGCGCGTGGCGGCCATTGAGGTGGAAGTCCAGCAGCTCCAGACCGAGTTAGCAACCATCAAGAACGGAACCTGGCAGGCGCCGAACCGTGAACCACGAACCACGCCGTCCACCATCTCGCGCCCCGGTCGGAAGCGAGCCGCCGTCGAGACACACCGCGGACCGTTTCGACGCTTCATCTCATCCGACGGCCATCAGATCTTTGTAGGACGCAACGCCCGCGAGAACGACGAATTGACATTCAGTCTAGCCAAGAGCGAAGACCTCTGGCTCCATGCTCGGGGCACACCGGGCTCACATGTCGTCGTGCGCCTGGAAAAAGGCACCGAACCGCCGCCCGAAACGATACGGGACGCAGCCACACTGGCGTTGCTCTATAGTGATCTTAAAAAAAGCGGCAAGGGCGACGTCATCTACACGCGCCGTAAGTGGGTCAAAAAAGCGAAGGGGCAAGCACCAGGAGCGGTCACCGTCACTCAAGAAAAAACCATTTACATCACGCTCGACAAACCTCGTCTGGATGCGCTCAAAGCGCGAAATATCGATCGGGAGCTCTAGCAGCCTGCTGGCTAACCAGTCAGGCCTTTCCACTCGGCCTTCTTCGGCTTTCCATTGATAACCGAGACATGCTAAGGTGCCCACATATGGGCACCACAACAACTACGCGGGATCACTTTCGCATTCTTAGCGCACTGCTCCAGGCGAAGACACTCCGTGAGTTCGATGAACGCCTCCAGCACGAGCTTGCACCTGTCCTGAGCTGCGACGTCATCGGCCTCTACCTGTACAGCCAAACTACCGCAGCGTTCTCCCCTGTATCGGAGAGTTTGCGCGACCCTGCCTCCCCTGCCTTTCCAATCGCGCAATTGCCGGCAGCCGGGACCATCAAGGAAGCGGCCGTGCTCGCCGGACAGGCCATAGTGACGAACGACCTCAGCACCTCTCCTTGGACCGAGGCGCAGGCCCTTGATCCACAAATTTGCCGGGGCACCTCAGTCCTTGTCTCCCCGATCCGAATGCCTTCGGAGTCCGGAGCCGACGCGATGGTCAAGACGTTAGGCATCATGGCGGCCGTGTCGCCGGGAAGGCCCGACACTTTTTCTGAAGAAGACCGTGTATTCTTCGATCTGTTGGGCCTCCACGTCGCCCCGGTCCTGACCGCCGTCTTAGCCGCCGAAGAACGCAACACGCTAGTCGCGATCAACAGCCAGGTTATATTCGGCACGATGACCCTCAACACCCTGATCCATTCGATTCAACCGATTCTGCGGGAGGTCATCCACCCCGACGTGACCGGTCTTGTGCGATTTGTCGGCGACTCTCACAACCGCTGGTTTGAGATCGTCTCCTGCGAAGGCGTCGCGGTCGACCAGAATGCGCTGCGACAATTTCCTTTCGAACGCATGGCGGCGGCCGAAATCCTGACCACGGGCAAACCGCTGCTCTTGACCGGACATAACCAGCAGCGATTTGCGGAACATGGCTATTTCGAATCGCTCGGCGTGTTCTCCGCCATGCTCTGCCCACTCCTGGTGCGCGGAGCGCCCTATGGCTTCCTGGCGATCGGAAGCAAGCGGCGAAACGCCTTCTCCGAACGCGATCTGGCGCTGGTGGAACAAATCGGCTTTCACCTGTCGCACGCCATCGCCAACCTCTCGGCATACGAGGAGATCCGACAGCTCAAGGATCAATTGGAGCAGGAGAACGTCTACCTTCGGAAAGAGATGGGCGCGTCTCTGGACCTGAAAAGCCTAGTCGGCGACAGCGCCGCGCTTCAGAAGTCGCTCAAGGCCATTGAACAGGTGGCCCCCACCGATTCCACCGTCCTCATCACCGGAGAAACCGGTACGGGCAAGGAACTGGTGGCGCAAGCCATTCACCAACTCTCGCCGCGCCAACAGAACGCGCTGATTACGGTGAACTGTGCCGCGCTTCCACCCACCCTCATCGAGTCCGAACTCTTCGGTCACGAAAGGGGCGCCTTCACCAACGCGACCTCCCGCAAGCTGGGCCGCTTTGAATTGGCGCACAGAGGCACGATTTTCCTGGACGAGGTGGGGGAACTCCCGATCGATTTGCAAATGAAACTCCTCCGCGTGCTAGAGGCGCAAGAATTCAATCGGGTCGGTGGAAGCCAAACCATTCGCGTCGATGTGCGAGTTCTGGCCGCCACCAACGTCGATCTGGATCAAGCCATCAAACGCGGCGCATTTCGCGCGGATCTGTTCTATCGCCTCAATGTGTTTCCGCTCCGCCTGCCGGCTCTGCGGGAACGGCGCGAGGATATCCCGTTGCTGGCGCGCCACTTTACACAAAAATATAGTCTCCGCCACCGAAAGTCCCTCACACGAATCAACAGCGCAGCGCTCAAAGCCCTGTCTGCCTACGACTGGCCCGGAAATGTCCGCGAACTCGAGCATGTGATCGAGCGCGCCGTCATCGTGAGCCAGGGACCGATTCTGACCATCGACGAATTGGATGGGCTAGGTCGTGGGGATGAGCAGGCTCCCGAGCCACGTACGCTGGCAGAGGCCGAACGCGCTCACATCGTCGAAACACTTTCCCGAACCAATTGGATCTTGGCGGGCAAGCAGGGTGCGGCCGAGAAATTAGGCATGAAACGGTCGACCCTCCAACACCGCATGAAAAAGCTGGAAATCAGTCGCCCTCCAAGACCGGCCTCATAACTGCCCATATGTGGGCAGCGCTGATCTTGTCCTGCCTAGATCTCGGCACTTCCCCCTAATCATCCATCGCCGGAACTTTCCGCATAGATCAAATATTCTCGCACGCTTTCAATCACTTAACCGCCTACATGAAGATGAGCTCACTCCTGGCATCGCCCCTGCTTTAGAACTCCTCCATGAAAGAAGAGACTCCGCCACCGACACCCGAGATCGTCGGTCATGAGATTCAAGCATATGTCGCCGAACGGGAGACCGAGTTACTCCCCTCCGGCGAGGCGAGCAGAGATGGGCGCCGCTTCTCCTGGTGCGGAGAAATTCTCGACTTTCTCACCGAGGGACTCGTGGAGCGATTTGCCGCTAAAGGCATCACCTTCGCCAATTCATTTCCCGGCCCACTGCGTCTCATGGATGAAGATCAACAGCCGAACGGCCAACATGTCCGGCGATTCTGGACCGTCGCGCTCCACCATGGCTGCCCCATCGCCAAGATTTGCACCTATTTTTTCCATCGGCATGATCAAGTGAACCTCCCGCAATCGCCGCGCGTCGTAGCCTATGCCCCGACCACTCTGGCCCATGAGGACAACGAATGAACTACGTCGCCCTCAGAATGCTCTTCGGCGATCGCGCGAAATATCTCATGCTGCTCTGCGGCTTAACGTTTGCGGTCATGCTGATCGTCCAGCAAGGCTCCATCTTCTGGGGCCTCATGATCTGGTCCCAATCCAGCATCAGCAATCTCAATGTACCGATCTGGGTCACCGATCCCGGCATTGCGCAGGTGGATGAGGTCAAACCGATCGCCGACACCACCGTCGACCGTGTGCGCAGCATCTCCGGCGTGGAATGGGCCGTCCCTCTGTATAAAGGTCTGTTGCGAGCCAGGCTCGCGAATGGAGAGTATCACCAGATTACGTTGACGGGACTGGACTCTGCCACCCTGATCGGCCGTCCCGCGGAAGTGCTGGCGGGGCGATTCGAAGACCTCCGGCAACCGGACGCCGTGGCCCTCGACCAATGGGCCGTCGAACGCATGGGCGGCCCGAAGATCATGGCGGTCGGCACGGTCTTCGAACTCAACGACAAACTGGCCCGCGTCGTGGCCATTGCCAAGACCCAAAAAACCTTCACTAACATTCCCGTCGTCTACACCACCTACGAACGCGCATTGCGATACGTGCCTCGGGAACGGCGGACCCTGTCCTACGTCCTCGCCAAGGCCAAAGACGACGCGCCGGTCGAAGAGGTCATCCAACGCATCCGCGACCATACAGGGTTGGGCGCGTTCACCGCCGACGCGTTCGGCTGGAAAACCATCGGCTGGGTCCTGAAGAATACCGGGATCGGCATCAACTTCGGCACGACGATTCTATTAGGGTTCGTGGTCGGCATGGCCATCGCGGGGCAGACGTTTTACCTGTTCACGGTCGAGAACCTGCGGCAGTTCGGCGCGTTAAAAGCCATGGGGGCTTCCACGACCACCTTGGCGCGCATGATTTTGCTCCAAGCCTTTACCGTGGGGATCACGGGCTACGGGGTAGGAATCGGGCTCGCCACTATATTCGGCCTGCTGACCGCGCAAGAGGGGCAGCTGCCGTTCGTCGAAACCTGGCCGCTGCTCCTGCTGGTCTTTGTCGCGTTGCTCATGATTTGCACGTTGTCGGCGCTCATCAGCATCATCAAACTGGCCCGGCTTGAACCGGCGATTGTCTTTCGATGACGACTACGGTTGGTCCGTCACACTCGCAAGAGGGATCCGGCGCGCGAGAGGCCTCCTCCATCGCCGTGCAGGTTCGAGGACTCGTCAAGTCATTCGGGTCCGGCGACACCACGGTCACGGTGCTCAAGGGCATCGATCTCGACGTGTATTTCGGCGAGTTGCTGCTCTTGGTCGGTGAATCGGGCGGAGGGAAGACGACCTTGTTGTCGGCGATTGCCGGCATTTTAGACATCGATGCCGGCGACCTCGATGTGCTCGGAGCATCACTGATCAAGATGTCACCAGGCACACGCACCCGTTTTCGCGGACAAACGATGGGGTTCATCTATCAGCAGTTCAATCTCCTGCCCGCCTTGACGGCCGCGGAGAACGTTGCCATCCCGCTGCTGATCCAGGGGACCGGCAAGAAAGAGGCGATCTCGCGAGGGCGGCTGATGCTCGAACGCGTCGGCCTCGGCGACCGGACTGAGTTTCTGCCACGGAACCTCTCCGGCGGCCAACAGCAGCGGGTCGCCATCGCCCGGGCGTTGGTCAATGAGCCGCAGCTGTTGGTGTGCGACGAACCGACCGCGGCCCTGGACGGCCCCAATGGCCAGAAGATTATGGAATTGATTCGAGACGTGGGGCGAGCGCCCGATCGCTGCGTCATTGTCGTCACCCATGACAGTCGAGTGTTTCAGTTTGGTGATCGAATGGCGGAGTTGACCGACGGCCGTATTGTCGGCATTCATCCGATTCAGAGAGAGGCGACCGCATGACCATCCTCAATCGCTTTAGTGTCTGGCTCGCCGGGGCCGGGGTGGTACTGGCCGCCTGGGTCGTCTTGGCCGGGGGCAAAACCCAGCCCATGCCGACACCCTTGGTGGATCCACCCCGGTCCCCCTATGAAACGACCGTTGCCGCAACCGGCATCATCGAAGCGGCCAACGAAAACGTCCGCATCGGCCCGCCGGCCGCTGGACTCGTGACGAAAGTATTCGTGTCGGTCGGAGACCGGGTTCATGAGGGCGATCCGCTCCTGCAATTGGACGAGCGAGACCTCCGCGCGCAACTCGTGGCTCGCCAGGCCGCGATTCCGCCGGCAGAGGCCCAAATCGAAGAACAAAAATACCGCATCGCCGATTTCGATACGCAACTCAAGCGGCTGAAATCCGTTCGCGACAGCCGGGCAGTCAGTGAAGACGACGTCAAACGGACCTGGTATGCCTTGGAAATGGCGAAACGCGCCATGAGCCGTTTCGAAGCCGCATTGAAACAAGTCATGGCTCAGCGGGACGAAACCCGCATGCTCCTGGAACGCCTGACAGTGCGGGCGCCGCGCGCCGCGACGATTTTGCAGGTCAATGTCCGAGCCGGTGAGTTCGCCCTGACCACCGGCGCGACCGAACCACTCATGCTCCTGGGCGACATGCAGCAACTCCAAGTCCGTGCGGAGGTGGATGAGGTCAATGCTCCCTTGGTCGCTCCCGACCGGCCTGGCGTCGCCTACCTGAAAGGCAATACGTCGCAAGCGATTCCGCTGACCTTTGTTCGCATCGAGCCCTACATTGTTCCCAAAAAATCCCTGACCGGGGATAACAGCGAACGGGTCGATACGCGTGTCCTCCAGATCATCTACCGATTTGAGCGGCCGAGATTTCCGATCTATGCCGGGCAACAAGTCGACGTGTTCATCGATCGTACAACCGTCGAGACACCCGCACAGACACAGACCGGAGAACATCCCGCTGAGGAGCCGGCACGATGAAGCGGGTCGCGTGCAAGAGACAGCGAGTCATTTCAGCCCTGCTCGCGGCGCTGGCGCTGGCCGTCACCGGATGCCTGCAAGGCCAGAACTACCATCGTCCACCGGTTGAGACACCCGCCGACTGGACACACATGGCCTCCGTCCCTCTGGCTGCCGGCGCCTCCAAGAAGGTGCCGGAGGCCGACTGGTGGCACGCATTTCACAACCAGGAGCTGACGCAGTTCATTGAACGCGCGCTCGCCCAGAACCATGACGTCCGGCGCGCGGTATCGCGCGTGCTGGAGGGACGCGCGGCCGTCACGACAGCGGGCGCCGGACTCTATCCACAATTGAACGTACAAGGCAGCTATACCAACATCTCCATTTCAAAGAACACATTAGCAGGATTAGGCTTAGCCACGGGCCAGCAGCCAAGGCCGCAAGTCTTCGCCACTCCCGGCAGCAGCTTTGATCTCTGGAACGGGGCGGCCGATCTCCGCTGGGAACTTGACGTGTGGGGACGTATCCGCCGCGGGCTGGAAGCCGCCTCGGCAGACGCGCAGGCCATCGAGCAGGACGCCCGTGCGATCGCGCTGACCTTAATCGGCGACGTCGGGCAGGCGTACTTTCGTATCCGTGAGTTAGACGAACAAGTGGAGATCGCCCAACGCGCCCTCGTCCTGAGGCGGGATTCGCTCGACATCATCACCAAGCGGGCGTCCGTGGGTCTGGCTTCCGATCTCGACGTGAAACGGACGGAAGTCCTTGTCGCGGAAAGCGCGGGACAGATCCCGGATCTGACTCGCCTGCGCGCCGTCGAAGTACACCGCTTGGAGGTGTTGACGGGATCGACCCCGGGCAGCGTGGTCTTGGCACCGACGGCGTTGCGGAAACTCATCGTACAGCCGGAGATTCCCATGGGCCTTCCGTCGCAATTGTTGGAACGGCGACCGGATATCTTGCAAGCAGAGGCGTCGCTCGTGGCCGCTAACGCCCGCATCGGTCAAGCGCGCGCCTATTTCTTCCCCTCCTTGTCCATCACGGGTCAAGGTGGATTGCAAAGCGTCGAGTTCGCGAACTGGTTTACGGGAAACAGCGCGAACTTCAGTATCGGCCCATCGGTCACTCTGCCCATCTTCCTTGGCGGCACCAACGTCGCGAGGCTGGATGCCGCCGAATCGCGCTATCAACAGATGTTGGAAGGATACCAACAAACGATTCTGCTCGCCTTCCGCGAAGTGGCGGACCTGCTGGTGTCGATACAGGCCCGCACGGAACAACTCACGCGCCAACGTGAGCAGGCAGCGGCGGCCACGGCCGCCGTGGGTCTGGCGGAGGTGCGCTACCGGAAAGGGTTGGTCAACTACCTCGATGTCCTCGATGCCCAGCGAACGATGCTGGCAGCGGACACCCAGCGTGCGCAAACGGAGCGTGCCCGTCTTACCGACATGGTCAGCCTCTATAAAGCGCTCGGCGGAGGATGGCATACGCCCGGCGACACCTCCCCTGCACCTCCGCTCGGCTCATCCACGCGCTAACGAATCGGTCCCGCCCCTATTTCTTTTCACGAACGGCGCGGACATCAAGCTCCTTACCGGTCAGCGCCCAAGAAGCTGCTGTCACCGCACCGGGGACTTTCAACTTGAATTTCTTGCGCGGATAGGGCTATTTGACGGGATGTACTCTCAGGCCCTCGATCAAGCGGCGGACCAGACACCGGTCTCGCGCGCTCCTCGGACTACAGATGTGACTGCTCGGAAGGAACCTCCCATGCGAGACGAGGTCCGCGGCCATCACCTGGATCGCCAGATTTCTGCCACGCTCATGCCCATGGTACTCGGGCTCACGACGCTCTTCGCAGTGCAGGTCTTGGCCGCCCCTCCGGATAAACCAACCACCAAATCCGACATGGGAGACAATCAGGTGTTGGAGGAAGAACAGATTCTTTCGACCACCGACAAGATCGAACAACCGGTGGACACCGATGCGGAAGCGATGCGCCACAACGATCTCGGAGTAGCCTTTGTCTTTAAGGGAGACCTGGGACAGGCCATCGATGAATTCAAGCATGCGCTTCGGCTTCAACCGAACTATTTCGCCGCCCACCTCAACTTGGCGAACACCCTGCTCGATGTCGGACGGAATGACGCGGCGATGGTTGAATTCAAAGAGGCCTTGCGGCTTAACCCGGATGACCCGAAACTCCACAATGATCTCGGAGTCGCGCTGAAAGAAATGGGAGACGTGGCAGGTGCCATGACGGAATTTAAAGCGGTCTTACGCCATAACCCCACGGATGTAAACGCGCACAACAATCTGGGCGTGGTGCTCAAGGCCATGGGTGACCTGGACGGGGCCATCGCCGAATATCGAACCGCTGCGAGTCTGCAGCCGAACAATGTGAACGCGCACTTCAATCTCGGTCTCGGGTTGATGGAGAAACGCCAGCCGGAAGCGGCTGTCAGCGAGTTCCGCACCGCCCTGCACTTACGGCCCAACGATGCGAAGATTCGCCTCAACCTCGGCAATGCCCTGGCAAGTATGGGCCAACGCATGGAAGCGGCTCAGGAATTGAGACAATACCTTCGCCTTGAACTCGACACACCAGCCAATCGACGGTGGCTTGAACAGGCCGAAGCCAAACTCCGAGAACTGGAGATGCCATAACGTTTGCCTTGCGCGCCCGCTCCACATGTGTCCGATGACCTACCCAGCGGGCATCGCCGCCCTGATTCGATTATCTCACTCGCCTCTCGCCGACGACGCCTCAGGTGAGGTAGAGTCCTCTACGCTTCCGACCGGACAGTGAACGTAAATGCGCATCCATCACACGGCGCCCGCCACCGACAGATACAGGCACGTGCGAGACGGTATCCTGACCGCGCTCTGCTGGATCAGCCTGTGGCTCGGTGCATCATTTTCGGCAGAGGCGGCGGATCCGGAGTTACCACAGACTCGACAATGGGACTTTGACGGTGCGGCTCCGGGCTCGCTGCCCGGCTCGTTCACTATCGGCACCCTCTTTGACGGTCGGCCGGCCGGAGAGTGGAAAATCCTCCTCACCGATCGCGCGAAAAGCCCCTCACAAGTGCTCGCCCAACTGCTGCACAAAGGAGCGGATCAGACATACAAAATCCTCCTGGTGGAGGGAACGGACACGACCGACATTGATGTCGAGGTGTCCTATTTAGCCGTGACGGGAAAGGCCGATGTCGGCGGCGGACTGCTGTGGCATGCGACGGATGACCGCAACTACTACCTGCTGAGGGCCAGCCTGGTGGAACAAAAAATTCGCCTCTACCGCGTGGTGAAGGGAGTGCCGCAGATTGTGAAGCAGATCGACCGCCCGCTCCCTGCGACCGGGTGGCACACATTGCGCATCGTGCAACGTGGGTGCGAGATCAAGGCGCTCTACGACAATGCAGTGCTGTTTGGTGTGTGCGACCAGACATTTTCCAGTGGGCGGATCGGGCTCTGGACGAAATCCGATGCCGTCACCTATTTCGACGACCTAGTCCTTCGGCGTCTCGATTAACCCCCCATACGGTCCTAGCCCTTGATCACCGCTCTCAACGCACAAAAAAGGGGCAGCCACCACCAGGATGGCTGCCCCAAGGGCTGATACAAAATCAGGCGTTACCAGCGATCGCGCTTGCCACCACGATCTCCAAATCCCCCGCCGCCGCCGCTCCGCCCTGGTCCACCACCTGAACGGGGCTCCTGAGGACGTGCTTCATTGACCGTCAATGTCCGGCCACCCATGTCCGTCCCGTTGAGAGCCGAAATCGCCTTTTGCGCCTCGTCTGAAGAGGCCATTTCGACGAATCCAAAACCTCTCGATTGGCCGGTAAACTTGTCCGTGATGATACGAGCCGATTCAACCGCTCCGTGCACCGCGAACAAATCGCTTAACTGCTGTTCGGTTGCCGAATAGGGCAACCCGCCAACATAAATTTTAGAACCCATGTGGGTCCTCCTCTTGGGTAGTGACATTGTCTTGAACGAAGGAACAAAGGGAAAGGACGGGCCGAAGACGCAACATAACGGGGCGACTTGGGTCTGGCTTTCGATTAGATTCCCGGGCAAGGCAACATCGAGTCAGGCCTGAACTATTTCAACGCATCCCTCACCAGGCCCCAGCGGGAGACGCGGGATAGTACCATGCGTCCCAGCGCCATACAAGCCATGAAATAGGTCTCGCCCCACTCTCTCGATAGGCATCGCGGACCACGACACGTATGACAAACTCTTTAGAACTCGACCAAACGGGACTGGCCATGCGGCGCAACAAATCATGGCGCCTTCATCACCCTCACCGCGCAGATTCGCCTTCGCGAATCGGAGTCGACTGCCATATCACAATATGATCGACAACCAGACCGGCAATGGTTCGACGGCCGGTCATTGCTGAGCCATAGGGGTGGGCTCTGGAAGGCCTCGCGCACAAGGACACTCAAAATGACAACCCGATTCACTCCCGTGAATTGGATTTTACCTTGTCCAGTAGCACTGGACATATGCTAAGATAGCCCATGCTTCTAAGAATATGTCTTCGGCTTGATGACCGGTCGAGAACGGGAGGAATTCTGCCTGGCTATGCCCCCCTTGCTCACTCGCACGCACGGCTACCGCATCATGATGCCTAGCTCCCCGTACACAGCATACGCCCTAATCAGCCACCCGGTGCCGGTCATGATTGGCCGGGTCAGGACCTCCACAACACCAGGGTTTGCACAGAGACCGTCGACCTCCTCGCCCCGCAGAACCCAGGGCCAAGACAGCACCACATGAACGTTCGATCCATATTCATTCACGTGACCGAGGTGCCGATGCTGGGGACATTCGTCAGGCTGTATCAAGGGCTACAAGAGCTACGGAATCAGATCCGTGAAGACTGGACCGTGAACAGCCGCGACTGGACCATGCCTGGCTTTCGAGCGATCGCCATCCATCGCTTTGGCACCTGGCTCTCGGCTCGGCGCAGCGGCGTGCTCAAATCCGTCCTGCTCACGATTTATTATGTGATGTATCGATATGTGCGGAATCATTATGGGATTGAAATTCCATTGGAGGTCACGCTCGGACGAAGACTATGGCTGGTCCATCAACATGGAATCGTCTTTCATTGGAAATCCGAGATCGGGGACGACTGCCTGATCCGCCACGGCGCCACGATCGGAGCGGGATATGGCGGGGAAAAAACCTTACACAAGGGCCCAAAACTCGGACAACGGGTTGAAGTCGGACCCGGCGCGGTGATCTTTGCCGGAGTCAAGATCGGCGACGGTGCGGTCATCGGACCAAACGCGGTCGTGATGTCGGATGTCCCCGCCGGAGCGAGAGTATTTGCTGAGGCCCCTCGCGTCATCCAGTTGCGAACCGCGCCGCAGGTGGTTCGAGAGAAATGAACACGTCCGACAGGAGAGTGACCTAAGAAGGTACCCTGCTTCGTCCACGACCCGGGGATTGTCATTGTCGGAGAATCCTCGCATCCGATCAACCTGCATAGAGGAAAGTAGACCGCCCCTCATGAATACAGCCCGGATACCCTACTCGAGTTCTTCTGCCACCCCGGAGGCCCGTGGTGATGCCTTCCGCAAGAAGGGGCAGATCGAACGTGCGATCCAAGCCTATCTGGAAAGTGTGACCAGTCCGCCGACAGCCGACCTGTGCCTCAAGCTTGCACGAAGCTACGAACAGATTGAGAACCATGCAGAAGCCTGTCGATGGGCTCTTTCCATTGTTGATTCAGGCGACGACTTTACAGCGTGGCAAGCAGGCTGGGGCCTGTTTCAACGCAATGCCCTGAAAGCCGAGCGGCCGGCGGTCAGATCGATCAAAATTGCACTCCTCGGCAGCTACACCACAACCCAATTTTGCCCGATGTTATGCCTGGCGGCGGCGAGACTCGGGATCCAAGTCGGTCTGTATGAAAGCCGGTATGGGCAATATCAGCAGGACATCATCGACCCCAAGAGCGGGCTCTATGCCTTTGCTCCGGATATCATCGTCCTGGCGGTACACGACGGGGAACTCCATCTCCCCGAATTCAGCCAGACCCCGGAAGAGGATGTTCGCAAGGAGGTGAGTCGCTGGACCGGCCTCTGGCGGATGGTTGCCGCCCGTTCCCGTGCACGAATCGTCCAGCATAACTTTGCATTGCCCTGCGAGATACCGATCGGCCATCTGGCGACCAGGCTTCCCGGCTCTCGATACATGATGGCACAGGCGGTTAATACGCGGTTGGGTGAAGCGGCCGCGAACGCGGTCTCCCTGGTCGATTGCGAGCGCCTGTCGGCGCTCATCGGGAAACAGCGATGGTGCGATCCGCGCTATTGGCATCTGTCGAAACAAGCGGTCGCACTTGAGGCCCTGCCCCTACTCGCCAGACACACCGCCACAGTGATCGCGGCGGATCTTGGGTTAAGCCGTAAATGTCTCGTGTTGGATTTGGACAATACGCTGTGGGGCGGTGTGATTGCGGAAGACGGACTGGCGGGCATCAAGTTAGGCCACGGAGCGGACGGCGAGGCATTTGTGGCATTCCAGGAATATCTTCTGAAGCTCAAGCGCAAGGGCATCATCTTGGCGGTCTGCTCAAAAAACAACCACGCCGATGCCCTCCAACCCTTCGAAAAGCATTCGGAGATGCGGCTGAAGCCGCAGGACATTGCCCTCTTCGTCGCCAATTGGGAATCCAAGCCCGACAATATCCGCACAATCGCCAAAACGCTGCAAATCGGTCTGGATGCGTTGGTGTTTGTCGATGACAACCCTGTCGAGCGCGAGATCGTACGCAAGTTCCTGCCCGAGGTTGATGTCATCCCCATGCCGGAAGATCCCTCGTATTACGTCAGGACCCTGTCGCAATATCTCCTGCTTGAAACCAGCTCATTGACCGCCGAAGATCATGAGCGGACCGACCAATATCGAGCCAGAGCCCAGATCAAGGAACTGGAAGCGGCTGCCGGCTCCATCGAAGATTTCTACCGCAGCCTTCGAATGCAGGCCATCGTCACGCCGTTCGATGCGTCGCAGTTGCCGCGGATTGCCCAGCTCATCGGAAAGACCAACCAATTCAATCTCACCACCCGGCGTCATGGCATGCCGCAACTGGAGGCCTTCGTCCAGGATGCGAATTATGTCCATTTGTCATTACGGTTACGGGATCGCTACACCGATCATGGGCTTGTCAGCGTGATGATTGCGCAACGGCAGGGCGAGGTACTGGACATCGACACCTGGCTTATGAGCTGCCGGGTCATCGGACGAACCGTTGAGGCAACGATGCTGGAGCACCTCTGTCGACAGGCAGCGCAGCTCGGATGCACCTCACTCCAAGGAACCTACATTCCGACGCAAAAGAATGCGATGTCGGCGGATGCCTATGCCAAACATGGCTTTGAGCGCCTCGACAGCCCTGACGGATCTCAACTCTGGAGTTATGACCTGCGGGGCAAAGGACCGATCACCAATACGTTTGTGAAGACCGTCGAATCCTGGGAGATCGCTGATGGGGCTCCCTGAACCGTCGTCTGGGTCTCGATCCTCCCTGCCGCGCAAGACTACAGTCTCTTTCACAACGCAGGATCTTGCACAATTCAGCGCAGCCAGCCGGGATAGGAACCCCCTACATATCTCCGAGGAATATGCGCGGACCACACCCTACGGCGAGCCCGTTGTATTCGGGATGCTTGGCGTGCTGGCGGCCCTCGGCCGGCTCTCCGATCGCCACGATCGACTGCTGCAGCGCACCTCGATTGAGTTTCGCAATCCCCTCGCCGTCGGAATTCCCTACCGCCTGGAGGTCAGCGAACCAACGACGGACCGTGCGATCGTAAAACTCTATGATGCCACCCGCCTGATGTTGAAGGCGACTTTCACCTTTATGCCTCGGCACGGGGACACACGAGAAACACCCGTGCAAGAGGCGGCCTGTTCCACAGAAGCGGCAGACCTGAAGAAAGAGAACCTGCTCGCAGGGACTCGCGTGACCGGCGCATACGGGCCCGCGACCACCGAATTGGCAGAAGTGATTCGTCGCTGGAAGCTTTCCGGAAAGGGCGCCACCGCACGGCACATCTCAGCCATGATGTGGGCGAGTTTTGTCGTCGGGATGGAGCTGCCGGGAAAACGCGCCGTCTTTTGGCGCTTGGAACTCACGTTTCATGCTGAGGATGGACCTCAGGAAAATCTGCTCCGCTACGATGTGACCATTCAGGACTTTGACGAACGCTTGGATCTGCTGCACACCACCGGCATGCTGTCGGCCGGCACCACGATTTGCGCGGCCGCCGAAATGTGGGCCTTCGTACGGCAGGACTCTCCGCAGTCCTCTCTCACTCGCCTCACGGATCTGCTGCCGAGATCGGAACAACTGAAGGGAAAGGTCGCATTAGTTATCGGCGGCAGCCGAGGCCTCGGGGCTGCGATTACTCAGGCGTTGGCCTCACAAGGCTGCACAGTGTTTCTCAACTACCATCAGTGCACGACGGAAGCGGAGCGGATTCGGATGAGCCTTGGAAGCACGTTCGGAACGATCGAGCTGGTTCAAGGAGATGCGTCGGATATCCAATGGGGCCGAACGGTGCGGCAAAATCTTATCGAGCGCTACGGTGGACTCGATCTCCTGATATGCAATGCGTCGCCGCCCATTCGCCCCCTGCCGTTCGTACCGGAGAAGTTCACGCAGTTTCAAGACTTCCTCGCACAGAGTGCCGCGATGGCCGGTATACCCATGTCCGCCCTTCTCAGCACCTTGGACGCACGTTCCGGGTGGAACGTGTTTATTTCCTCCGCATTTGTGAAGGACCTTCCACCGGAGTGGCCCCACTATGTCACGGCAAAATGTGCGATCGAGGGACTGATGCACTGGGCGGCCGCTCACTACCCAAAGGTCCATAGTCTTATTGTCAGGCCGCCAAAATTATTGACGGATCAGACCAACACGACTGTGGGGCGGCAGGGAGCCATGCCGGTGGAGCAGGCCGCCGCTGCGATCGTCAATCGGCTGGCTTGCCCTGAGCCGTCACAGGGAGTACAGATACTGGATGTATTTTAGATACCGGCGGAACCACCTCAGGACGGAGCAAACCGGACGCATGATGTGGCCGTCCGAGGCAGGGCACAGAAACAAGGCGACCTGGAACCGAGTCTTCTTGCCGACCACATATTGATAGATACGTGATCATACACCGCACAGATCTGGGGGAATGAATGGAGTTACACGATCGACTGGAAGAAGTGTTTCGCCAGGTATTCGACAATGAGACTCTCACGCTGACCGACGAGATGACGGCACCTGATATCGAAGGATGGGACTCTGTGGCCCATATCAATCTCATGTTCGGCATCGAACAGGCTTTCGGAATCCGCTTCAAGGGCAATGAGTTGGCCGACATGAAGAATATCGGGGAACTCAAGCACTTCCTGGTCGACAAGGGCGCGCGGTAAACCACGGTCTATCACATGAACCGGCTAGGGGGAGTTCCTCCTATGCGACACGGGCCAGACGAATATCAGGATGCTGAATTATTGGACCGATATCCCATGCGTTCATTCAAGCGCGAGTCGATCAACCAAACATTGCTACAACCTCTTCTATGCCAGGACACACCGCGTGCTGAGCACCTCCGCGATGTCAAACGTAGGTTGATGTAGATGAGCGACACAGCCGTCAGCGTCACCGGGTTGTCCAAGCGGTATCGCCTGGGGGCGATACATGCCCAGGACGCCTCTCTCGCCGGAGCCTTGACGCGTGGCCTCCGTCGTCTCGGCGGCCAACGGCCGGCCGCCTCGACCCAGAGCACCCTGTGGGCGCTGCGCGACGTTTCGTTTGAGATCAAACAAGGCGAAGTCTTCGGGGTCATCGGCACCAACGGCTCGGGTAAGAGCACGCTCCTGAAGATCCTCTCCCGGGTCACCGAACCCACCACCGGGCGGGCGGTCATTCACGGCCGGTTCTGCGGTTTGTTGGAAGTGGGCACGGGCTTCCATCCCGAACTGA
>JALDRG010000017.1 GCA_031315995.1 Nitrospira sp. | reverse complement strand
CCAGGAGATCCCTGCTTCCGGGACCTGCGACCAGGCCAGGGTGCATTGGTACACAGCACTGGCACAGCTGATGCAAGAACAGAAGGACCAGGCACGGGCCGAATTGGAGCAGGTGCTGGCTTCGGGTTGTCAGGAGAAGGTACTGGCCAGGGAATTGCTCGACGAGCTGTAGTGCTTACGCAGCCTTTCTCCGGCTACGGAACCACAGCGCGCCACCAAAGATCCCCACAAGGGCCAGACCTAGGGCCCAGTACACGGTACGCATGGGTCTGCGCAATTGGACAGGCTCATTGTCCCCGATCAGGACGAAGGCGGCCCACTTGCTTGGTGGTTCGTTGGGGAACTCACGGCGGTACCAGCGCTTGGCCTCGGCCAGTGCATCGGCCTTTCCCAGGCCCTCTGCGAGGTGCTCGTAGAACTTCACCATGATCTGTTTGGTGGCCAGGTCGTCGACCTTCCAGAGGGAGGAAACCACACTGCCAGCACCGGCATACTTGAAAACGCGAGCTAAGGACATTGCACCCTCTCCCTTGCGATCATCACCCACAGCGGTCTCACATCCGCTCAACACGATCATTTCCGCGCCCAGGTCCAATCCCTGGATTTCATAGGCATAGAGCACGTCGTCTGAATCGGATCGGATCTCCTGAACTTGACGATCACGCGACCAATTGAAGATTATACCGCTCCACTCAGGCGCCAGGTCAGAACAGAAAGAATGAGCGGCTAAATGGAGGAGCCTAGCTTGGTCGAACAAGCTGCGTGCAGCAAGCTCTGTCGCGTTATCTCCAAGAAACACCTGCATTTGAACCAGATCACCGATACTCGTTACTTCCTCTCTATTGCCAGTTAGGGATCCATATGCGTTCAAATGACCTCCGTCCCGGGAAGCAAGCTGGTCAACGCGGGAAGTATCAGCGAGCTCCTCATAGGCCGGGGCAAAACCGACCGCCAGATCCACCCCGGATCTCGGTCTGTACGGATTCGCCAGAAAGGATTGACAATACTCGTAACGGATGACCTTGGACTCGATCATATCTCTCACTTCTCCATTCGATCTGAACCTCAATGCCTCAAACGGGAATGCATTTAGTTTTCCATCAGGTATTATGATGAGTTTATCCATGGAGCGCCAATCGAGACTAACAGGGAGCAACGTGTCACTAAGGGCAATGTGATCAATGGGCCAGGAATGCTCACTAGCATCTCCACGAATTCGCTCCAGCGCCTCGTTGATGGCTTCTTCCAGCCAGGGATAAATCCTGCGATACTCGAAAGAATGGCTATGACGGGTCATTGCCAGAATTAGAAGAATCGAATCCGTCCAAGCATAATTGATCAACATGGTAGAAGGATCTAGGGCCTTCATTAAAGAATCCCAGCGCTCAGGCCCAGGGATCGCACCATTCCTAGCTCTCATCCCCAAATAGGAAGCCCGTATCTCGGAGATCCTATTGTCTATTACCACAAGTTCCGCGAGAGCCGCGCTGTCCAATCCAGTATCGGCATGCTCAATTGCGCTCCTATTGGCATAAAGCGCTTCCAGCTCATCCGAGCCACCCAGAGCATAGAATTGGTCCAATTCAGCCTTAAGTGCCGCTCGCATTTGTAGCGACTTGCGTTCTTCGAAAAGAGCTGCCAATCCAGCAACATTGACCGGTCGCTCTTCACCCATATCATACAGGACCAATAGTCGATTATCATTTATCCGGTGTAAATGCAATGCATCCTTCAGCAGAAGTCTAGGGTCTCCATCTTTCATGACCTTGTTCGTGAACCTTTCAATCTCATCATACAGTCTCAGGATAGTGCGTGCAAATCGAGGTGATTTATTATTATAATAGATCGAGGTAAAGACGCTGGCATACAATCCGAGTTGGCTGGATACTGAGGTTGGCTCAGGTATCGAATCCCATTGCACATGTGCGTTTGGATCATTGAGATCCAAGACAGAACGAAGGTCGTCACGGGCCAATGAGTCCGCCAGCATCACCTGCCCCGTTAAGGCATAGGCCGACAGCTCCATTGGTCGGAGTTGCCAGGCGCGAATGGAGGCACTCCGGTGGTTGTTATCGTTCCCAAGGATCTGTTCAGCTTTCTGAACGTAGTGCAAGATCGAATCAGGTTGGGTATCCCCATACATAAAATAGAGAATCATATGAATGCTCAAATACAGCTTGTTGTAGTTGAAATGCCTCTTTACCTGAGCTGCTTCGTAGCCCCATGCCTTCCGGTAATGCACTAATGTGGAATCAGGAATTCTGATATTCAGATAGCATTCTCCAATCAATTGATGACTTTGAAGCATTGCTCGCGGGTTAAGCATATTAAGTTCATGACTTTTAGCAATGTGATCCATCCCATATGCAATAGCCAGTCTAAAATCACCAAGGTCCTTATACACTAGAGCAGCAGTCTTGAGTGCGAATACCAGATCACGGGGCTCCTTTGTTCTGTTCGCAGCTTCGGTCATCATTAGGGTCAAGTGTCGAGCTTCTTCGAGTCGATGCATTCCTCTACACATTTGGATAAGGTCTCCACAGATCTCAATGACAAGGGAGTCACCAATATGTGCATGTTCGTCACGTAACGCATCCAATGCCAGATCGCCATACTTAGTCATGGTATCTGTCATGTATAGGTTGCGTGCTTTGGAACTTATCCTGGAAAGAGACGGTGCACGAACCTCTGGATAACCGTCGCTGATACTATTACAAACAGAAACGGCTTGTTTTAGGAGTTCCATGCCCTCTACATTGCTTTCGGCTTCTATTGCTCTAAGACCCAATAGGAACAGTGAATCTGCCCTAATTCGGAGATTGATATCATTCGATTTGTCAATTGGCACAAAGCGATTCAAGCCACTCTCCACTTGATTACGTGGTTCCACAGATGATCCGCAAGCACCCAGCAGAATTACGATCGAAATAGCGAACTGATAGCTCGTTACAATACTGGAAACCATGTTCATTTCTTAGCAAGTACGTTTTGGAAATATACGATTGCGAGATTCAACCATATTGGCCACGCATATATGGAAAATCTTGACAAATACTTTGAGTATCCGCGAGGTCACATTCTCCCCGAATCATCCTACAATCAGCGCTTCAATCACCGAAGTTCACCTATTCTAGAATTGCTTCACCACCCCGGCAACATGCGCCAGGTGGTGTTCTTCATATGTTGGTAGGCCTCACCGAAAGCACTTTCCAAGGTAGCCTCTTCGGTGGAGATGCGGCAGGCATAGACCCAAAGCATGCCGGGGCCCATGACCAGCAGGCCGGCCCAACTGTGGAAGAGCAAAGCCACACCCACCATCAGCAGCCACGCGCCGGTGTAGCTGGGATGGCGCAACCAGCGATAAGGTCCGCTGGTGATGAGCTGTTGGCCTTGCTTGATCTGCACCGTGGCGCTGAAGGCACGGTCCAGGGTGCGGATGGCCCAGATACGGAGGGCCAGCCCGCCAAGCATGAGCGTAGCCCCCAGCAGGGTGATGGCATCAATCGCAGAGGGCGCCTCTGCGAAGTAGGCCCATTCCACCAGGCTCACGACCTGTCCCAGGGCGCTCACAACAAGGATGAGCCACATGGTATTCCGGTCGGTGGCGCGGTTGTCGGCACTTTCTTGGGCGCTGATGACCGGCTGGGTGGCCAGCAGACCGGTGCAGACCAGTGCCGCGAAGAGCACCGGCCAGGTGAGCAGCAGCTCCGTGGTCGGCAGCAAGGGCAGCACGTACAACGCGACCAGGAAGATGAGGATGGAGGTGACTTTTTTCACGAAATGTGCTTTCCTCTGGTTGTGTATACCAACATGGAATTGCTTGTTGGCTAATAGTTGGGCTGGCGTTAGTAGGTCCATGTTCCTAGCAGTTCCATTTCCAATTGGATAGACGCGTTCTCGACCATGAAGACGCAAAACACGATGAGCGTGATGACTTCCTGAATCGTCTTCAACTGTGCCGCGCTGAATTCATAGTGGCCGATGCGGTTGGCCGGCACCTGGAAGCAATACTCCACAAACGCGATCCCCCAGCTCGCCAGAATCGCGATCCACAGCGGCGACTCCTTGTACTCAAATGCCCGTACCAGCGAAGGTCATGAAGATGTTGGAGATGGTCAGTAGCAGGATGGTGTGCATGGGCTACGATTCCTCCTGGCTCGAATTTATGTACTATCGTTTCTTGAAACTCTTCAGGATTCGGTTGATATCCTGCTCAATAAGCACGCTGATTATTTCGATTGTTTCCCAGGAAATAGGTTCCATCAACAGAACCTCCTTCCCCTAGCCGAACCCGCCAAATCTCTTTGCGAAATTCACCTTTAGGACGCTCTTAGATTGAACCGATCACATAAGCTTTCGAATGGAACTTTGCCTAAGGCTAGAATGCGTTCCGGCTGAGCAGCGAGCAGCTCATCGAGCAGAAAGTTCTGACAATATCTGATAGCTTGACGAGAAGGTGCGTGATCTTTTTCTTTGCACATAGATGGGCACTTCCTGACCGTTGGGCTTAGAAAAAGAGTTCGCAATAAATTCGTCGCAGTTTCTAATTTTCATGCCGACGGCTGATATAAGAGCGGTGAAGAGCCCCTCCCGGACAGCATCCCTTTTGGTTTCATCCCAGAAGTAGGCACCACCCCAAGGTGGTGCAACCGATACGAAGTAGAGACGAACCGGTCGAACAGGTCTTGATGATGGCTTGCGCTTTGTCCTCGCGGCATCTTTAGGTAAGGCACCTGCTCAGTTTCGCAACGCCTTGCAAGTCTGAATTGGCCTGCTGAATTACCTGCCATTCCGAGGCCGCGCGTTGCGCGAGCAAGAAGGATGGCCCGCCCGCCCGCTCCCCTTCCTCGCGGGGGTGTGAGGAATGGCGCATTCGGCGTCGGCATGGCAAGGATGGAGAGACGCAGCAGCTGCACCGGCTGCTGCGCAGAACCTCTGTCGCTTATTCGGTGAGTGGCGAGGGCGGCCCTCCCACTGCGCGCATCGGACGAGCACCGTTTCATCGTGCGCGTTCTGCGAGCAAGGAGGGCGCCTGGGCCGCTCCCCTCTCCTTCTTGGCAGGGGTGTGAGGGATGGCGCATTCGGCGTCGTCATGGCGGGGGAGGCGAGACACAGTGGACAAACATACCTGCGTGCGGAGGCATGCGATCATTGGTCGCGCGTTAGAGTCGCACGCAGCGAACGAAGAGACCGATTGCCGGATTGATCCATCGCATTATGACGACGCCGAATGCGCCATCCCTCACACCCCTGCCTCTGTCAACACCTGTCCCGTATACGACCGCTTCACCTTGGCGATTTCTTTCGGCGGGCCTTCGGCCACAATTTCGCCGCCACGGTCGCCGCCTTCCGGTCCCAGGTCGATGATCCAATCCGCATTGCGGATCATGTCGAGATTGTGCTCGATCACGAGGACGGTGTTGCCGGTCTCGACCAAACGGTTGAGCACATCCAGCAGGCGTTGGATATCGGCGAAGTGCAGGCCGGTGGTGGGTTCGTCCAGAATGTACATCGTGCGGCCGGTCGGACGTTTGGAGAGTTCGCGCGAGAGTTTCACGCGTTGCGCTTCACCACCCGACAGGGTGGTGGCGGACTGGCCGAGCTTGACGTAATGCAGCCCCACGTCATGGAGCGTCTGCAACTTCGTCTTAATGTAGGGGATGTTTTCGAAGAACTCCAAGGCGTCGTCCACGGTCATGTTGAGGATATCGGCGATGCTGCGGCCCTTGTATTGAATCTCCAAGGTCTCGCGGTTATACCGCTGCCCTTTGCAGACCTCGCAGGTGACGTACACGTCGGGAAGAAAATGCATTTCGATCTTGATGAGGCCGTCGCCCTGGCACGCTTCGCAACGCCCGCCTTTCACGTTGAAGCTATAGCGGCCCGGCTTATAGCCACGCACACGAGACTCCGGCAGATTCGAAAACAAATCACGGATGAAGGTGAAGAGTCCGGTGTAGGTGGCCGGATTCGATCGAGGCGTGCGGCCGATGGGAGATTGGTCGATGTCGATGATCTTATCCAGAGCCTCGACACCCTTCAGTTCCTTACAGCCGTCGATCTTGGGCTTCTTCTGATACAAAAGCTGCGAGAGCGAATGGAACAGGACTTCGAGCACGAGGGTGCTTTTCCCTGAACCCGAAACGCCGGTCACGCAGGTCAACAGGCCCAGGGGAATGTTGACGGTGACGCCCTTGAGATTGTGCTTCTTCGCCCCCACCACCGTGACATGCCCTTTCGGTTTTCGCACGCGATGCGGAAGCGAGACCATTTGCTCGCCGCGCAAATACATCCCCGTGAGAGAGTTCGGATTGGCCATCACCTGTTTGGGTGTGCCCTGCGCAATGATTCGGCCGCCGTGCGTCCCGGCACCCGGCCCCAGGTCGAGAATGTAATCGGCCGCCTGCATGGTCTCCGCATCGTGCTCGACCACGATGACCGTGTTCCCGAGATCCCGCAAACGAAGCAATGTTTGGAGCAAACGTCGATTGTCGCGTTGATGGAGGCCGATCGAGGGCTCATCCAAAATGTAGAGCACGCCCACCAGCCCCGACCCGATTTGCGTCGCCAAGCGAATGCGCTGCCCTTCCCCGCCGGACAAGGTGGCCGCCGGGCGGTCGACCGTCAGATAATCCAGTCCGACATTGACCAAAAATCCCAACCGCTCACGAATTTCCTTCAAGATGCGATGGGCGATAACGAGTTCCCGTTGAGTGAACTTGAGAGACGTGAAAAAATCTGCGGCAGCGCGCACGGAGAGTTTTGTCACCTCGGCGATGGATTTTTTCGCGATCTTGACCGCCAGACTTTCCGGCCTGAGACGCGCGCCCTGGCAGGTCTCGCACCGTTCCAGTAACGTAAAATCTTCGTCTTCCGGCGCGCCCGGAGTCATGGCGTACCCGATCCCGTCGCAGGCCGGGCAAGCTCCATGTGGGCTATTAAACGAGAAGACCCGCGGGGTGATCTCCGGATAACTCACGCCGCACTTGATGCAGGCCAGCTTTTCGCTATACAGATGGAGCTTGCCGGTCTCGGACAACACCCCCACCAATCCCCCGGCGAGCTTCACGGAGGTTTCGACCGAGTCTGCCACGCGTCTCATGAGCGCATCACCCGGCTTCATGACCAACCGATCGACGACGATCTCGATGGTGTGTTTCTTCTGCTTGTCGAGCACAATGTCGTCGCCGAGATCGACAATCTCCCCGTTGATCCTGGCTCGCACATACCCAGCCTTCCGCATCTCCAGCAATTCTTTTCGATATTCGCCCTTCCGCCCACGCACGATGGGAGAAAGAATCTGGAATTTCGTGCCCTCCGGCAACTCACAGATCGCGTCGACCATCTGCTGAACGGTCTGCGCCGTGATCTCCTGTCCGCATTGGAAACAGTAGGGGTGACCGAGGCGGGCATACAGGAGCCGGAGATAGTCGTAGATTTCGGTGACCGTCCCGACGGTAGAGCGCGGGTTGTGGCTGGTGCTCTTTTGCTCGATCGAAATGGCGGGCGAGAGGCCTTCGATGGAATCCACATCGGGCTTCCCCATCTGTTCGAGGAACTGCCGGGCATAGGCGGACAGGGACTCGACATACCGCCGTTGGCCTTCGGCATAAATCGTGTCGAAGGCCAGCGAAGATTTTCCCGAGCCGCTCAAGCCGGTCATCACGACCAGCTTGTCCCGCGGAATCTCGACATCGAGATTCTTCAGGTTGTGTTCACGCGCCCCTTTGATGATGATGGAATTGTTCATAGGCGCGGGATTATACCACCTGGAGCGTCTCGCTTGACAAAGCTTGAAAGCTGGTGCTACCACGCTCGTATGCTGAAGGTTCAAGAACCGCCGACTCCCGAGACAGACCACCCGCTGTCGCCGCCTCAGGCCGTCTCGACGTGGTCGGGGCAAGCTCGCGAGCAGGCCGTTCAACGGATGTTCACCGCGATCGCGGGCGTCTACGACCTCAACAATACATTGCTTAGCTTCGGCCTGCACCACCGCTGGAAACGGTTGACGGCTTCGTATGTGCCGGTCGTCATGAACGGTCGCGCGCTCGATATCGGAGCCGGGACCGCGGACCTGGCGCTCTTGATCGAACCGAAGATGGGCGAGCAGGGCCATGTCATCGCCTCCGATTTGAACCATGCCATGCTGGCAGAGGGCCTGCGGAAGGTCACAGGACGAGGGCTCCGCGAGCGGATTACCTGCCTCCAGGCCAACGCGGAGCAATTGGGCTTTCCCGATGAGACCTTCCATGCCGTGACCACGGGCTTCTGCATGCGCAACGTGGGCAACCTCATGCAGGCCTTCATGGAAATCCGTCGAGTCTTGCGACCGGGCGGTCGGTTCGTCTGTTTGGAGTTTTCGCGGCCGGCCTATGGCTGGCTACGCAGTCTGTATGATTGGTATTCGTTTCGTTTGTTGCCCTGGGTCGGCACGAAGGTTGCCCGCGACCGAACGGGAGTCTATGAATACCTGCCGGCGTCGATCCGCACATTTCCCGATCAGGAACGGCTGACCGCGCTGCTGCGCGAGGCCGGATTTCGCCAGGTGGAGTATCGGAACCTGACCGGCGGCATTGTGGCCATCCACGTCGCTACCAAATAACAAGCTCAAGTGTTAAGGTGAGGGTTCTGGCTTCGCCCCTGCGCGGATTCAGCCCCCGGCATGTGTGATTTATTGGCTATAATCAGTACGGCTATCAGCAAAGATTCTATCTAGACGCTCGATGAACTCTATTCTCTACATCTTCCTCCCCTGCAAAAAGGTCTACCCGATCGGGGTGACCTATCTGGCCGACTTCATCCATCGCCGGAAACCTGAAGTGCGGCAGCGCATTCTCGACCTGTCGTTGTTTCCTGAACCGCAACGCAGCCAGGCGATCCGGGATGCGGCGCTTGAATTTAAACCGGACCTCGTCTGTTTTTCGTGGCGGGACATTCAGATTTTCTCTCCCCACGAAGGCGATGCCTCCCTGGAGCATGCGTTCAATTTCTACTTCGCCGGCAACCCTCTCAAACGAGTGGCCGCATCGTTTGCGGGCCTGAAGCAGCTCTATCGCTATTACAGCCACATTCGCGCCAACCTGTCCTATCCCTGGTTGATCCGAAAGGAGTTTCCCACCACCCAGATCATGATCGGAGGCGGCGCGTTCACGGCCTTTGCCGATCAGTTGATCGAAAAACTGCCGGAAGGCACGATCGGCATTTTGGGCGAGGGGGAAGATGCGATCCTAAAGGTGGTCAATGGCGAATCCCTCGCCAACGAACGCTATATCATTCGCGAGGGGAAACAGACACGCAAGGGCGACCAGGGCTCGCCGGCGCTGCTCGATGCCTTGACCGTCGATCTGCCTTACCTCACCTCGATTTTTCCCCAGTACGGCGCCTATATGGACGAATCGATCGGCGTGCAGACGAAACGCGGCTGCCCCTATGACTGCGCCTTCTGCCTCTATCCCTATATTGAAGGCAAACGCGTACGATATCGGCCTCCGGAAATGGTCGTGAAGGACATTTCGCAGCACTATCATCAGTGGGGCGCACGGCGATTCTGGTTTACCGATGCCCAGTTCATTACGGGAAAGGAAGCGTACCCGCAGTGCACGGAGATCCTCGAACGCATTGTGCGCGAGAAGCTTGACATCGAATGGTCTGGGTACATCCGCACATCGTTGATCACCCCGGAGCTGGCCAAGTTGATGGTGCGATCGGGCGTGGGTGATTTGGAGGTCGCTATCACCTCCGGGTCGCAGGAAGTGCTGAATAACCTGCACATGGGTTTCAAACTCGAGCGGCTCTATGACGGATGCCGCTATCTGGCCGAAGCCGGCTTCAAAGGCAAGGTGATCCTCAATTACTCGCTGAACTCCCCGAAAGAGACAGAAGAAAGCCTGCTCCAGAGTGTCGAGTCCTACAAAAAGGTCGCCTCGATCCTGGGAGAAGAGCGGGTCTTCCCTTTGATGTTCTTCCTGGGTATCCAACCCAATACAGACTTGGAACAGCGGTTGCTGGAGGAAGGCTATCTCTCGGCAGGATATAACCCGCTCATGTTGACGCCAACAAGCATCCGCAAACTCCTCTACAATCCGGCGCCGCTCAACAAGATCATCGCCAAAGCCTGCCTCGCCGCCTGGGAACGAAAAGAAGGAAGCCGCGATCCCCGAGCCTGGACCGGATCACTCTCCCAGACCGCTTCTCAAACGACCCCCTCCGGTCCGAAGCCTGATACGGCCCACTATGCCGATGCGAATCTCATTCGCGGCATTCAAAACAACTCCGGAAGGGATGCGCTACTGACCCTGGAGGAGATACTTCGCTCGCGCCGCCCCGCTCGGCCGGCAACTGCCTCCACGGAAAAGACGGCTGTGAGTCCAATGAGTTAGCCGTTATTCACAGGCCGTTGCGCACCCCTTGGTTTGCTTGCATTCCCCGAGAACACGGTGCTATCATGCCGCTTCTTTTGGGGTAAAGTTCCATTCAACCGTTTGAATTCTTGGCGGTTCTCTGTTCTCATCCCCCTGTAGAGTGTTTGCCTAGGAGGCGTCTCGATGTACAAGACTATCTATATCCCGGTCGATAATTCCGACCATTCCAATACAGCCGTCGATGTCGGAGTGGAGTTGGCGAAAACCTATGGTTCAAAGATCGTGGGCAGCCACGTCTATGCAGCCAAGATGCACGATAAGCGTTTTAAGCAGATGGAGGCGGGCCTTCCCGAGGAATATCACGACGAGAAGGAACTGGACCGGCAGCGCCAGATCCACGATTCGCTGATTACCCGCGGGCTCCAGATCATCACGGATTCCTACCTCGACTACGTTGATAAAAAGTGCAACGAGGCAAACCTGCCTGTCGAGCGGCGTTCCCTGGAAGGACGCAACTGGAAAGTATTGGCCGAAGACATCAACACCAATGCCTATGATCTCGTGATCATGGGGGCCTTGGGCGTCGGAGCCGTCAAAGACAGCGTGATCGGCAGCAACACGGAGCGGGTCTTGCGACGGGTACGCAACTCCGACATGTTGATCATCAAGCAGCCGACTCCGGTAGGCACCGGAAAAATCGTCGTGGCTGTGGACGGCAGCCCCTACTCCTTCGGCGGGCTCATGACCGGTTTGGCGTTGGGTAAAGCCTTCAACGTGCCGGTGGAGGCGATTTCGGCCTTCGATCCCTACTTCCACTACGCGGCGTTTCACAGTATTTCCGGCGTGCTCAATGAAGAGGCCGGCAAGGTCTTCCGCTTCAAGGAGCAGGAGAAGCTGCACGAAGAGGTCATCGACAGCGGACTCGCCAAGATTTATCAATCCCACCTCGACATTTCACGCGAGATCGCCCAGGCCGAGCAGACCGATGTGAAAACGACCCTCCTGGACGGGAAAGCCTTCGAGAAGATCATTCAATATGTACGAAAAGAAAATCCGTGGCTGCTCATCGTCGGACGGATCGGCGTCCACAGCGACGAGGACATGGACATCGGCAGCAACACGGAGAACCTGCTTCGGGCGGCGTCGTGCAACATCCTGGTGTCGAATCGAAAGTACGTACCACCGATCGATACGCAAGCAGAGTACACGATCGCCTGGACCGAGGAAGCCCTGCGCCGTATGGAACGGATTCCCGTGTTTGCTCGTGGAGTGGCCAAAACCGCCATCCACCGGTACGCCATCGAGAAGGGCCACACGATTATCAGCAATACGGTCGTCGACACGGCCGTCGGACATATTTTGCCCAAGGGGGCGATGGATGCGATGCGGGCGTTAGGCGGAAATCTGGATGCTGCCGGAATCGATCGCGACAAGATGCAGGCTGACGATTCAGTCGCACAGGACCTGATGGGTTCCACCTTGAGCGGCATGATGACCCAAGTGGTCGAGGAAAAGCCGGTCAACAGCCCCGGCACCCAGGCCTATCTGGATCGCATGAGCCAGAACTACTTCGTCTGCGACGGGTGCGGGTATATCGGGAAGGGCGACACTCCAGTGAAGTGCCCGGTGTGCAGCGCCGAAGGGGATCGCTTTAAACAAGTCGATAAGACGATCTTCGAAGCAGCGGCGAAGGCCGAGGGAGGTCTCGAGACTGACTTGGCCTACGACGATGTTCCCATGCAGTGGACCAAAGACGCCAAGGAAGCGATTCGCGCCGTGCCCGCCGGATTCCAACGGCGACGAGCCAAGGCCAAGATCGAAAAGAGTGCCCGCAAGCTCGGCATGACCACGATCACGCTCGAATATGCCGGCCCCATGATCCGAGAAGCGGCCTCCGAGGACTATACGCCCATCTTCGCGAACAAGGTCGCAGGGACAACGTCTCAACAGACCCCTGTTGCAGCCGACACCACCGGTACCAACGCCCACGCCACGAACGGACATGATGCGGAACCGGCCCAGTCTCCCCAGGAGACTCTATCGCCCTATACCTGGACCCCGGACGCACAGGGTCGTTTGGACCGCGCACCGGAAGGGTTCATGCGGGAATGCACCAAGGCCTTGATCGAGAAACATGCAGATAAGATCGGCACGACGGTGATTACCTTGGAAGTCGCGACTGAGGGTATCGAACAGGCCAAAGGTTATATGGCTGATGCCATGAAGACCGGTAATCTGAAAGACATGATAGCCAACCTGACAGGATCCTCCAGCAAGAGCGGAGCGAGCCACTGATGGGCAAATCACTACCGGTCCTCAATTTCCCTCTCGGAGATAAGCTGGATTCCATCCAGCAGCAAATCTCGCAGTTCTTTACTCCAGGCAGTCGGACGGTGGGCCCCAACGATGGCCGGACTGTCGATGACTTCAAGCCCTACCTGGTGGCGTTGAATCTCACCAAGCGCTGTAACCTCAAGTGCGATCACTGCTATCTCGATGCGACGACCAAAGCCGGTGGGGGTTCCGACGAACTCGGCACGGAAGAGTGTTACCGCCTGATCGATCAAATTGCCGAAGTGAACAAAGGCTGTCTTCTGGTCATCACCGGCGGCGAGCCGCTCGTGCGACCGGACATCCTGGACATCGCCCGGCATGCGGTGAAACTTGGCTTTATCGTGGTGTTCGGCACCAACGGAATGCTGATCAACGACCGCATGGCCAAGACGTTGGTGGAAATTGGCGTCATGGGCGTGGGCATCAGCATTGATTCTCTTGATCCTCAGAAGCATAACAAGTTCCGCGGCGTGGCGGGCGCATTCGAGAGCGCCCTGGCCGGCATTGAAGCCTGTAAGCGCAATGGCCTCCAATTCCAGGTACACTTCAGCGCTCAGCCCATGAATTATCAGGAGCTGCCTGCCGTGGTGGAATGGGCTCACACGCTTGGCGCTCGGGTCTTGAACGTCTTCTTCATGGTCTGCACCGGGCGTGGCGAAGAGCTCACCGATATCTCTCCCCAACAGTACGAAGAAGTCCTCGGCTACCTCGTGGATTGTCAGGATCAATACAAAGACATGCTGGTGCGGGCTCGCTGCGCGCCGCATTTCAAGCGCCTGGCGTACGAAAAGGATCCCAACTCGCCGCTCACCAAAGCCACCGGCTACATGGGTGGCGGGTGTCTGGCCGGAACGAATTACGCAAGGGTCACTCCTAATGGAGAACTGACACCGTGCCCCTACATGCCGCTGTCCGCCGGAAATATCCGCGAGACAAGCTTCGTGGATCTCTGGGAAAAGTCGGATGTCTTCAATTCGTTTCGCTACCCGCAACTCAAGGGCAAGTGCGGCGATTGCGAATACACCGATATCTGCGGCGGTTGCCGCGCTCGTCCCTATGTCGACCATGGCGACTGGCTTGACGAAGACCAATGGTGCCTGTACACCCCCAAGGGTGGGGAAAAAATTAAAGTCGCCTTCAACACGCCGGAAGAAACGGATATCGCCTGGGACGAGGCTTCGGCACTTCGACTCAGCCGCATCCCCTATTTCCTGCGCGCCATGGTCAAGAAGGGCGTGGAGCGTCATGCACGGGAAGCCGGAATCGAGATGGTTACCGTTGAGTTGATGGAAGAGCTGCGAAAGAAGCGCTTCGGAAACGACGCGCCCGTCTTCAATTTCGATATGCGAGGGAAGGACTAGCCGGGCGAGACATGCACGGCCACCGGCAGCCCAAGCTGCCCTCGCTGTTCGCCCAAGACCAATCTCTAATGGATTCTGTACAAAGCATTTTCCTCGACCTGAATCAGCTGATTCCGATCGTCAACCATTGGTTCCATCTCCTGTCGGCTGTGATCTGGATCGGAGGACTCGCATTCATCGTGATGGCCGTCAAGCCAGGGCTTCGAGAGTCCGGGCTGCCGAAAGAGTATGTTCGCCCGATCACCGACGCCTTCTACAAACACTACAAACGTGTGGCCGGCCTTCTGCTGGTGGTCCTGCTGTTTACGGGCGGCATCAACCTCCACTACGTCAATCAGATCTTCGTCTCCCAGACCGGCCAGGGGATGCAGAACCATCCCAAGTACCTGTGGATTTTTTGCATCAAGCTGATCCTGGTCTTGTGCCTGCTCACACTGTTTCTCTACACCGTCATCTTTAAATCCGATCAGGACGAAGAAGAGGAAGGCGAGCACTACGAATCAATTCCGTTTCAACGCGCCGCCCTCTGGATGGGCTTCTTCATCATTCTCTGCGCCGCCGCCATGAAACACTTGCACCAGTAGCGCTATTCCTTCCCCCCGGACATGACGTTCACCGACTCGGCTCCCCTTCTCGAATACTTCCATTGGTTCGATCTCCGCGATGCTCTCACCCCTCCTCGCTGTCACTCCACCCGATTAAAATGGATGGCATTCGTTCGCTGATCCAGGTACCCTTCCCGCGCACCTATGGCATGTGAGTTGCTTCTCTCTATTGAGAAGGAGGACGATTTGTTCTTCCATCAGCGCGTTCTCCATCGTCGATTGACGGATGAAGGCCGGTTCGGTTCACCGGCCACTGGATCCATCATGCGCTGTCTGGTCAGATAATCTCGCTTACCACAAGGAGATGAGCCATGCCTTTTTGCCTACGACGCGTCTTGGCACTTGCTGGGCCACTGTTCGCATTGTCCACCATGCATTGCCAGGCCATTGACCTGCCCTCTGCACAGCACCTCAGTGCTGCTAATGCGCAAGGATGGACGGAACAAGACCGGCAGCACTGGTATCATATGTCGGCCGGCACCCAGCTGATCCCCTACGACTGGTTTGTCGCACTTGTGGATGACCAGTTAGAAAAAACGTTCGGCCAAACCGGTATCCTACCTGACCCGACCAGAGAGGACAGACTACCTGTCGGACTGTCGGAACCCAAGTCCCCAAGCCCATCCTCATCACCCACGGGGCTGAACTGCGCCTTCTGCCACACGACCCAATTCACCTATCAGGGCAAGCAGATGCGCATCGAGGGCGGGCCTTCCCTTCAGAATAACCAGCAATTCCTGAACGCACTCATGGAGAGGCTTGGAGCGCTCCTCTCGCCGGACATGCCGACCCTCCTCAAAAACCTGAAAGAACTGAATCCCCCAGAGCGGTTCAACACGTTCGCGACCAAAGTGTTGACCCGGCGCGGGGAGGGAGTGACCGCTCATACTCTCACGAAGCTGGCTATGGATGTCGCGACATTCACGCACGCTCTCATCAGCCGAGGCGGAAGAGACCTCTCGCCGGCACGCTGGGGCCCAGGACGGTTCGATGCGCTGGGCCGTGGCGGCAATACCGTCTTCACTCCGCTCAATCCAGACAACCTACGCCCGGCCAACGCACCGGTCAGTGTTCCGGCTCTATGGGGAGTGTGGGAATATGACTGGGTCCAGTGGGCCGGCTCGATTCAACATCCGCTCGCGAGGAATATCGCGCAGGTCATCGGCGTGAATGCCGGCCTCTTTGCCTGGACCCAAGAACCATTCCTGGGTCCCCTTAGCGAAGACTACAAGTTTCACTCGTCGGTCGATATCGAAGCCCTGACACAATTGGAAAATTTCGCGAGACGGTTGCACCCGCCTCAGTGGCCGAAGGTCTTTCCCCCTATCAAACAAGAATTGGCCCTAAGGGGACGGGACCTGTACCACGGCAACAAGAGCAAGGGCATTCCGAACCTGTGCGCCCATTGCCATGTCGCGAAACCGATCAAGGCATCATCTCCGAACGGACCGAGCTTGCAGGTCACGATGATTCCTCAACATGAAATCGGAACCGACTCTCTGTATCTTGAAAACTTCTCCCGCCGCACGGTAGACACCGGCCCGTTGGGCCGTGGACGGATCTCAGCGAAAGATGCCTCACAGTATGTGACGTCGGAGATACTCGGACGGGACAACCATGCGGCGGACCATCCGGACTATGCCTTACGCGCAAACGAATGGCGGGACTGGCCACAGTATATCGCTCGTCCACACTTGGCCATCTGGGCCACCGCCCCCTTCCTGCACAACGGCTCGGTTCCCAACCTCTATGAGCTGCTCTCTCCGGCTAAGGATCGCCACAGTTGCTTCTACCTCAGCCCCAACATGGAGTTCGATCCGCAATATGTCGGGTACAAGGTCATCGAATGCGATCCGACCGCTCCCGGACCGCCGGGAGGGTTTAGGTTCGAAACCTACTTGCCCGGGAACGCCAATGGGGGGCACGAATTTACCAACACTCCGACTTGCATCGGCCCGACCAATAACGGCGTCGTGGGATGTGAGCTGCCGGTGGAGGACCGGATGGCCATCATTGAATACTTGAAAACCTGTGACCTCGACCGTCGGGTCATCCATGACGCTCCGGTCTGTCGAGATCTCGAGTAGCCAATCACGGCCGAACAAGCCCCTGTGGGCCCGCGGACGCAACGCCAGGAAAGAGGCGCCTCGCCTGAGGCGGGTCGGTTCGTTATGATTTGCTCGACAGGACACTCCTCTGTCACGAGGCATGCACCGAATCGGATTGCTTCCGTATGACCGACCTGCTCTCCAAAGACCACTCCATTCTCGAACGCCCGTTCATGGAGTTTCGCCCCTTCGGACTCAACGACCAGGGCGAAAAAATCTCCGACATCAGCGGGGTCATCGTTCAATCAAACGTAGACTACCTGTGCGATTACCTCACTCGCATCTCCGGGCAAGACGCCGCCAGTGAAGCGCTGGAGGAACTGTGCCGATTGCTCAACGCTCGCCTGCCGGATCGGACCTACCACGTCACCCCCGACTCGCTTCGTAACATCTGGAATAGTTACTCCTACGAATTCGTTTGTTACCTCAGAGAGTTCTGCGAACGACTGTCCGGCGATCCCCAGTTTCACGTCAACGTGGGAACGGACAAGAAAGTGCCCCCCCTGATCCAAATCCTGTGCCGCCCGTTTTCGACCCAGCAGCTCTATAAGATGTGGCCCTATTTCGGCAGCAAATACGTCCGAGGCGTGTTGGAGTTTGAGGTCGGCCGGGTGACCCGGCGTTCGGCCGTCCTTCGAATGACGTTCACCGACCGAGCCCTCGTGCAGTTCGGCCCCTACAGGAACCGGTGCGTGGACGTCATCTGCCTGTCTTGCAAGAGCAGCATCGCGCGGGTGCAAACGCAAATGCACGGCACCCCGGCCGCCACGGTCAGAGACCTCTCGTGCACAGCCAACGGTGATCCCTATTGTGAATGGGAATTTACCTGGGCGCCGCAAGTCCGTAGTTCCGTGCCGCTGGCCATGTGGATGCTCGTCGCAGGGGGAACATTCACCTACCTGCATCTCCGCCAGCCTGATGTGCCGACGCTGGAGGCGCTGGGGCTCGCGGCCATTCCCGCGTCGTTGTTGTGGTGGATGATCACCAGCCATATGCGCCAGGCCGCCAAACCGCTCCAGCGATTGATCAAGGACCAGGAACAAGTCGTCGATGCCCGACATGAGGAATTGCGGGAGGCCTATCTCGAACAACAAAGCACCGCCGTCACATTGCGACGCAAGATCAATGATCTGACGACCCTCCACCGCGCAGGTTTACTGTTCAGTTCGACTTTCGATCGCGAAGAGCTTTTGACTAACGTCCTGGATACGATCGTCCGTGACCTGCGCTACGATCGTGCCATGATCACGCAGTTTGATCGCGCACGGAAGGTGTCGCACGATTTTCGGGTGCGCGGCATGCCGCAGGAGGTCGCGGATTTTCTGCGTACCCAGGAGGTCAACATCACCGACCCGAACAGCGTGGAAGGGGCCGTGTTCTTACGCGGCGAGCCGGTGCTGACAAACAACATTCACGAGATCTGGGACCGGCTACATCCGTTTGATCAAAAATTGATCGCCATGGTCAACGTGAAATCGTTCATTACCGTTCCGCTCAAAACCCAGGACGCCGTGATCGGCTCGCTCTCGGTGGATCGCACGCATAATCAAGCGCTCACGCAGGACGATCTTGACGTGCTGGTGACCCTCGCCAGTCAAGTCGCTATCGCCCTGGACAACGCCCAGGCCTATCGTGAGATCGAATCGTTGAATGCCGGTCTGGAGGCCCGTGTCCGCGAACGCACGGCGGAGTTGGAAGCCGCCAATGCGCAACTCAAACAGATGGATCGCCTCAAATCGAAATTCCTCGCCCACGTATCTCACGAGCTTCGCACCCCACTCACCAGCATCGTCGGCTTCGCGGACAATATGATCGAGGGACTCGTCGGCTCGCTCAATATGAAGCAGGAACAGTATCTCACCCGCATCAAAGCCAACGGTACGAGGCTCGCGCGCATGATCACCGATCTACTCGACCTTTCCCGCGTCGAAGCAGGCAAACTAGTGCTCTCGTTCGACCATGTCTGCCTTCCGGCGCTGGTCACCGATGTCATCGAACAACTCCTTCCTCTGGCCATCACGAAACACTTAACGATTGATATCCAGAGTCAGGATCCGGGGCTCCTGGTCTGGGCGGACCAGGACCGACTCAGCCAGATTTTGACGAATTTATTGGATAATGCTATCAAGTACACTCCGGACGGCGGGCAGGTCTCGGTGGCGCTTTCGATCGATACTCACGACATGGCTCGTGTGGTCATCCGTGACACCGGCCAGGGCATTCCATCGGATGCCCTCCCCAAACTTTTTGATCCGTTCTTTCGGGTGCAACAGGAAGAGCGCAGTCAAACTAAGGGCTTGGGGCTCGGTTTGGCGATCGTCAAAGATTTGGTCGATTTGCACGGCGGCAGCATCACGGTTCATAGCGAGATCGATCAGGGAACGGAATTTACCTTCACGCTCCCCCTGCAGTCGCGCGAGCCGTCTCCTGCCACCCGCTTGCCCGCCGTCCGTCGCAGCCTCTTGGTGGTCGATGACGATCCTGACATTTGCGATCTTCTACGGGATCGTCTGGAATCGGAAGGTTTTCATGTTTACACTGCGGCGGACGGTCGCGCCGCGTTACGCATGCTGGCAGATACAGCGGTCGATGGAGTGTTGCTTGATATCGCCTTGCCGGAAGTGGACGGGTTTGAGGTCCTGCGACAGTTGCGCCCCACCCACCCCGCGCTACCAGTGGTCATCATGACGGCGGTGGAGGCGCTGGACCGTGCCATGGCAGCGGTGGAGTCCGGCGCCCAAGGATATCTACTGAAGCCTTTCGATGCGGCTCGGTTGCGGCAAATCGTCGATCGTTGGTTCATCGCCGGCTCCGGCAAGACCGATTCTACGATAGGACGCTAACCCTATGTGTTTCTCTCAGCGATATCGCCGCGCCCTGGTCCTCTGCCTGGTTCTCCTGGTCACAACCGTTCCGATAGCCACCATGCCCGTTCAGGCGCAAACCCCCCGCCTCCAGGGGCAGTCAGCCTCCGCCGCCGCCATGGGGAATGCGTTCGTCGCCCAAGCCGACGACCCGTCCGCGCTGCACTACAACCCGGCAGGCATGACGCAGCTGCGCGGATTCCAAAGCCTGTTCGGAACCTCCTTGATCGGCGGAACGACCCAATTCACCGGCCCGACCGGTGTTCAGGCGACAGGAGATCGGAGCGGGAGCCTAGCCTGGCCCCCTCCTGGTCATGTGTATCTGGTCGCCAATCTCAAAGACCTCGGACTGTCGGCGCTCGGAAACTTCACGGCGGGTATCGGGTTCAACAACCCCTTCGGCTCGTTGACGCGATACCCGAACGACGGACCGTTCCGTACCGCAATCACCTTTACCACGCTCCCGTTGCTCGACATCAAACCTACCCTCGCCTACAAACTGAACGAGCAGTTGTCATTCGGAGTGGGTGCGGATATTTACACCTTCTCCGGGCTGTTCGGAGAGGGCCATCTTGAACAGAAATCCATCTGGCCGGGCGGGCTGGGGATCCCTGCCGGCTCACTCGTGGAAATCAACGGCAGCGACACGACGGCGGGATTTAACGTCAGCTTCCTGTACACGCCGTTCCGCAACAGCGACGGGAAACCACTCGTCAACATCGGCATGGTCTATCGCAGTCAGGCGACCTTCCATCTCACCGGCAATTTTCTCGCCAATGGCAGCTCGGTGGCTGGCGCCGCAGCCACCTTCGTCCTGCCGCAGGTATTCTCCGGCGGCATCGGGATCTGGCCGGTTCGTACGCCTGATCGCGAATGGAAACTGGAATTGGATGTGGATTATGTCGGCTGGAAATCCAACCGGACCCTCGATGTGCAGCTGACGAACGGCGCCGTACTCCCTTTTCCGCAAAACTGGCACAGCGGATATACCGTGATGATCGGCACCGAGTACCGCTGGCTCCGCCTGGCCTCGATCCCGGAGTGGGATGTCGCCCTGCGGGCCGGCTATATGAATCAACAGACTCAAGTCCCCGATCGCACCTTCAACCCCGGGGTCCCCTCAGCCAATGCTCATATCCCCTCCATCGGTATCGGACTGTCCTGCCACGAGAACGGCTCCTTCCTCGGACTGGTGCGTTGCGGCGAACTGGGAATCGGCCCGCTCAAGCCGAAGTTGTTCGCTATCGATCTGTCGTATCAGGCCGGGCTCTATGAAGTTCGAACCGTCGCGGGCAACCAGAATCCAACCGTGAACGGCCGTTATGATACCCTGATCCACGCCGGTTCACTCTCCTTACGGTTCAACTACTAAGCCCATCTCTTTCCGCGCAACAGGGCTCTCACATTGGTTTCATTGGCCGGATGCCGACGGCACAACGGTTGCTTCTCCCTCTCTGCATGCAGGTATTGTGGACGAGAACGGTGCTTCGAATTGCTCGGGCAGTATGTCGGCGTGGTATCGAGCCGGGTCCTGTCGCCGGTTAGAGTAGCCGGCCGCATGTCACGGCCTCCTGGATCGTGCCCATCCAGCGCTGATCGAACCGCCTCCTGCCACGCGACGGGCCGCGTCTTCGTCATCAACGAAGACGCGGTACCTTTTCACCCCAGAGACGTCGGATAGTCACACCGGACCTTTCCCGCCATGTGACCTGATTCATACGTTTTTTCATCGAGCGGGATGATTGCGTCATGCGTATCGGATCAGATACGGCCTGAATCTGATCCGATACACTCGCCATTGCGCACGTACACCCATTTGGGACTGAATAGAATGAGCTGGACAGCAGATGTCCATACAATCTCTACAAATCTTTTTTCAAAACGGAAACGTGAAATCCACCGTCCGAACGGCACAACCCTTGCGCATCCGGCATGTGAAAACAGTTTCCCTAGGGAAGTACCTCGATAGGAGAATAGAGCGAATAGAGGAGTTCACCATGCTCGCGCTCTTCTTCCTGTTTCTCGGGATTCTCTTTCTTCTCATCGCGGCCGGCCGCATCTGGATCGATGCAACTCCTGTAGATTCACCGACCATCGATTCAACGGCAGCGAACAACGGCAGCGAATCTGTCGCACGAGACCACCTGTCCAAGGGCAACGACCCAACGAGCTAGCGACTGATTTTTCATATCGACCAGACGAACCCGTTGTTTCATTTACCACGGGCACCCTAGATGAAGAGAGACGGTTCGTGTAACTCGAGGAGGAAGCTGGTGGCGGTAATCGCGCGGAAAGACATCAGGCAAATGAAGAGTGAAGGTCGTCACAGTCCTTGCGTCGAATCAAGATCCAAGATGGAAACCTCAAGCGGCAGGAAACCAGAACTTGCAAAAGATTTCTAAAAGGCCTATCTAAGCAGCCACCCCAGCCATTGCCCGGGCACTCCGGCATGGCCGGGGGAAGGCCGGAAGGAGTGAGCCATGGATGGCTCCTCAGGCCCCGTAGTCTTTTCTCGCCGGACGTTCCCTCTCCACGATACCGCTCTAGTTTCGTCAAATTTACTCCTTCCGCCGGTCCTATTGAATACAGAGATGTGCTCCCTGCTGAGGCTCTGGCCTCTTACGCTTAAAAGAACTGCCAATCGACGTTCAACAAGAGGCTGTCGTCCGTAGACGAGTACTACTTGCATCAAGTTGAGAACAAATCAGATTCGCTCACTTCTTATTTGGAAGTGATCAAAGCAAGCAATCGGCTGGACGACACGAGAAGCATCGATCCTATACCCGTTTTGCTTCTGGCTTGGAGTGAAACACATGAAGAGACAAAAGCTTGGAGCTGTTGCGGCAGGGCTTTCTTTGTTGCTCGTGTGGGCATGCACCGAAGTGCACGTCAGACTGTCAAACCGCATTCCTACCGGGACCGATGAACCGGCTCATCTACAAGCGAAGGAGCCCATCTCCCTTGCAGAACTCGTTGAGCGACAGAAAGAGAGAGATCAGCAGAGAGACACGGAACAGCAGCGTGACAAGTCGGCACGAGATCAAAGCAGTTTACCCTCATCTCTGTGTGATTCTACGGGAAAGCTAAAAGATGAGGTTCGTCCATATAACCAAGAAACCTCAAATTGGTGCTGGGCGACAAGCGCGCAGACGGTCCTGGAGTTCCATCAGGAAATCCGAGGACAATGCGATTGGGTCAATAGGGCCCTGTCGAGAGGGGACTGCTGCGGAAACCGTGCCTTCGACACCTTTCTGAACCGCTGGTTCATTACTACACCTTCTGACTGTGATCAAGGCGGCTGGCCGCACTGGGTCTTCACTACGTCGGGATTCGACTACGAACTCCTCATGGCTCCTGGGACTCCCGATCCAAATGAGTGGACGGCCTACTTCGATGCTCTTAAGAGACAACTCTGTCAAAACGGCCCCTTCATCAGCGTGATTCAATGGACAGAGGGAGGAGGACATACTCAGGTCGTCAGGGGAATCCATACCGATCTCCAAATCGTTGAAGTGAACAATCACCGCGATGCAGATTTTAACACCTTACCATTCGACGTATTCATCGGTGATGCCGTGGACGACCAATACGGAGAGAACGGATATGCACAGGAATTATTCTATATCGAGATCCGTCGTCAATGAACATAGTCATTTGTGCTTACGAGGCTCGCACATTCTGCTGTTCGCCTTTTCGCTCTTGGTATGCATCACGGGGGTGGATGCCGCTGCAGACACCGGAGACTCCAAGCAGCAAGGCGACCTGACTATTGAACCGCTCAATAAGACTCTGATCGTCTCGGAAGAAGGACTCTCCATGGCCAAGACCGTGGCGCAAACAATCGGGGTAGAGACCTTACGACGGTTTGTTACAAAGGACGCGGCATATGCGAAGCGGCTGGGCTTTGAGTCCTTGTCTCAGGTGACAGACGGAAAACTTGTGGCTCTACCTCCCTTTCCAGTCTTTCGAATCGGCCTCACACAATTGCAGAGCTATGATGGTAACGCGGCAATGCTCTTCGCACGAAAAAGAGTTGTTCAGTTTGTTGTCCCAATTGCTGTCGAAGGCAAAGAAGAGGCCCTCTCTGCCATCACGGTGAGGCTAGGCGGAGACAGGAAGAGCGACAAAATTATCCAATGGGGCGCAAGGAACCTTATCAGACAACTCTCCAGACGACGAGGCGAACTGGCAAAGGATAAGGAGCTATCAAGCCTCGCTCTCTTCGTCATTGAAATCCCAGCTCTCAATCGATTGTATCTGGGCTATACACGAGCGCCGGGGAAAATCATGCTCATGCCGGTGGCTGGGGTAAAACCGAGTGAGGGTATCGTTGAACAACCAATCGAGGACGTTCTCAGGACACTCGCGATCGAAGCACGGACGGTAGACGACAAACCGCGCTAGGCAATTGATGGAACTAGCACAAGCATTCCTCAACGAAGGAGGATCCGATGGACCGATCTAGATCGATACTCAACGTTTGTGGCGGGGTCCTATGGTCAGCCATTCTTATCGCTTCCTTGGGGGGATGTACCACGGTCACAGTCGATTGCGATGCAGGGACGGCTGCCGATGGGAAAAACGGGAGAACGGGCTTCTGCAGGTCTACACAAAACTCAGGATCGATGCAGGCAGAAAATGGAACCTGCACCGGAGGAATGAAATGCTCGAACCCCGGGACCCCATGCATCGGTGGTGGTGGAACCTGTCATACTTACAAGCAACCTGATGGTAGCTGCTCGTGTCAGTGCTATTGACATGAACATCGAGAATACTACGCAATGAAACGTCGTTGGCCCCAGTCGATGATGGCATCAGCTTCCTCCGAGAGGGCACGTCGATGTCGATATGCCCCGTCGAGGTCACTTCTGATAGCGGTAGCCTGCGGTGTTTTGATCCTGCCGACGAAACAACTCGCCTATGCACAGACTTCCCCGATCACATCCTCCGGTCTCAATACGCAGGTCAGTGCGCCGATCGCAGGACCCATCGGCACGACACAGTTCAATATTACCGGAGGAACCAGGCCTGGGAACGGACCCAACCTCTTTCATAGCTTCGGAGAATTCGGCGTTCCTGTGAGTAATATCGCCAACTTCTTGAACGAAACCGCTTTACCCACTTCCCATATTCTCGCTCGCGTCACCGGTGGCAATCCGTCGAACATCTTCGGCACCATTCAAACGATCGGCTTCGGCAGCGCCAATCTGTTTCTTATGAACCCGGCTGGGATTGTCTTCGGGCCGAATGCGTCATTGAATGTCGGGGGATCGGTGAGCTTCACGACGGCTGATTATCTGCGCTTGGCGGACAGCGCGCGATTCACAGCGATTCCCGGGCCACAGGATGCGTCCATCTCCAGCGCGCCGGTGGCGGCGTTTGGATTTCTTGGAACGAACCAAGCTGCCATTACCGTTCAAGGCAGCCAACTGGCCGTCACACCTTCTCAAGGGCTCTCACTCGTGGGTGGAGACATCGCGATTGAAGGCGCCCTGCTCGCTCCTGACAACGTTCAGCCCGCTCGAATCTCTGCCCCTGGCGGCCAGATCAACTTGGTAAGCGTGGCCGCACCAGGAGAGGTCCTCGCTTCAAGCCTACAATCCGAACCGAACATCAATGGGCAATCATTCACGAACATGGGCAACATCTCACTCTCAGGTGGCTCGACATTGGACGTCTCGGCCGATGCGGCCGGCACGGTAAAAATCCGAGGCGGCCGGTTAGTGATGGACAATTCCACCCTCTCGGCCGATACCGGAAGTGCCGCGGGAACCTCCATCGCGATGGATATCCTCGTTACCGGCGACCTGACAATAGCAGCGAGCACGGTTCCAGTGCTCAGCGCAAGAACATCAGGTACCGGGAATGCAGGCGAAATTCGAATTGAGTCAGCCACGGTGGAGGTGAGTTCCCAAGCCGAAGATTCCGTCACCCTCATTGACACCCATACCTCCGGGTCCGGGCGGGCCGGCAACGTTAACCTCCGAACGGGTGATCTTCAGGCAACGCTCACCGGCTTGGAAACCTTTATCGACAGCGGTACAATCGGACCGGCGGGAGGACAAGGCGGCGACGTGAATATCACCGCGACGAATATCCGATTTGGAAACGTTCTTATCAATTCCGGAGTGTTTCCCGCTCTAATTTTCGGCCAGGAAGCCGCTGGCTCTGCCGGGAATGTAACGATGACGGCGGATACCATCCAGCTCATGTCGTCGACAATCTTGACCATCGCCGATTTGGGCGGCAGCGGTGGCGACATCACCCTTTCAGCCCGTGACATTCAGCTGCGGGAATTTTCTGGCCTCGGTGCCAGTGGGTTCGAGCGCGCAGGGAATATTCGGATTGATGGCCAGAGCGTGATTACCGACTCCTCGCAGGTGGATGTGACGACGTGGCTCAACCCGGGCGGCGGGATCACGATTTCGGGGAATACGATTGAGCTTCGGAACGGCAGCACGATCACTAGTCAGACCAGGGGAGACGGAACTGCAGGAGCGATTCGGATAATGGCAACTGACCACCTCACGCTCTCAGACGATCCTCCTAGCCCTGGAGCCCAGATACGGCCCACCGGTCTCTTCACGAACTCATTTGGAGACCCGATGGTTGGTACTCGGGGGGATGCCGGAGCAATTGTCATTACAACACCACAGGTGAAGGTCACGGGCGGCGCCCGAATAGACAGTAGCACGCAAACCAGTGGGCGTGGCGGCGACGTGACCCTGACGACCAATCAGTCCTCCCTCTCCGGAGAACGGCCCACAGAGCCGAACGAACCATCGTTTAACCTGGGGAGCCGCCGTGGCAGCGGTATCTTCACCAGAACGGTGGGGAATGAATTCTGCCCTGGCCGTTGCGGCGATGCAGGCACCGTTTCCATCACCACCGACTCCTTGACTCTCGCCAACGGAGCACAAATCAACAGCGGGACGACCGGAAGCGGTCGCGGTGGGGACGTGACCGTTCACGCCGCAGATCAAATCTCGGTTGCTGGGACCATGGTCGATGGTACACCAAGCGGAATCTTCAGCCGCTCGATCGGAACGGCTTCGGATTCTGGCGTTGGTGGAGATACTCGCCTCACCGCCGGCCAGTCCGCCTCTCTGAGCAACGGCGCGACGATATCAGCCAGCAGCACCGGCCCTGCCGATGCCGGCAACATTGCCATCAACGCCGGCGCTCAGTTCCTCAGCCAGAATGCTTCGGTCACCACGCAAGCCAGCCAGGCCAGTGGCGGCAACATCACCGTACAGGCCACTGATTCAATCCGGCTGATTAACAGCCAACTCAATACGTCGGTTCAGGGCGGGCCGACCACATCCGGTGGCAATATCACGATCGATCCGGCCATCATGACGCTCCAAAACAGTCAGATCCTTGCGCAAGCTGTGCAGGGACAAGGCGGCAACATCAACATTATCGCCGGGACGTTTCTGGCCGATCCGACGAGTGTGATCAGCGCCTCGTCTCAATTCGGGCTGAGCGGTACCGTGAATATTCAATCTCCGGTTTCGAGTTTAAGCGGCAGCTTGGCCACACTGCCGCAACGCCCGCTGCAAACACAGATTCTTTTGCGACAACGTTGCGCGGCTCAGGTGAGCGGCCAACTGAGCAGCCTGGTGGTATCTGGCCGAGACGCGCTTCCAGTCGAACCAGGCGGTTGGCTGATGAGCCCCATGGTGTTAATGGCCGACCACGCGCCGGCTCCACAAGCTCACGTAGCCACGAATATCGGTGTCGAGTCCTCACACCAAAACACAGGGCATTCCGAACAGGCGTCTAATCAACGTGACCCATCGTCACAACGAGGTGGAAGCGACCGGGCAACCGGCTGTGGATCTTAACGGCCACCACCTAGACTGACGGGTGACACAACAGCCTTTATGATCAGTAGGCTTCTCATCGGCCCTCGTCACCCACGCCGCGCCTTGAGCTTGGCTGCGCTGCTCGCCTGTTGGCTGATCTTGCCTACCATGCCGGATGGCACCCAGGCCCAAACACCTTCGCCTATCACTTCGTCGGGACTGAATACGACCGTCACGAAAAGCGGCAATGTGTTCGATATTACGGGCGGCACTCGTCCTGGCAGCGGTCCGAACCTTTTTCACAGCTTTGGTGAGTTCGGCGTCCCCATAAGTAACGTGGCCAATTTTCTCAACGACTCGGGGCTCGCCACCTCGAATATTCTCGGCCGCGTCACCGGCGGGAATCCCTCGAACATCTTCGGAACGATTCAAACCACCGGCTTCGGCAGCGCCAATCTCTTTTTGATGAATCCAGCCGGGATCGTCTTTGGGCCGAATGCGTCCTTGAACGTCGGTGGATCGGTGAGCTTCACGACGGCTGATTATCTGCGTTTGACCGATGGGACCAGATTCAACGCACTACCTGGTCCGAAGGATGCGGCCATCTCCAGCGCACCGGTGGCCGCGTTTGGGTTTTTGGGATCGAACCCCGCCGCCATTACGGTGCAGGGCGGGCAACTTTCTGTTGCAGAGGGCCAAGCCATCTCGTTGGCAGGCGGGAATATCACCATGACCGGCGGAACGCCTCAGAGTGGAACAACGCAGCCCGCTCGCCTCGCGGCCCCCGGTGGGGAGATCAACATAGCGAGCGTCGCCTCGCCAGGCGAACTACTGACTGGAACATTGGAACCGGCACCCAATATTAACGGTCAATCCTTTGGAGCGCTCGGAGCGATCCAGGTTTCGCAAAAATCCCTCATCGAATCCAGTGGTGCGGGAAGCGGTGCCGTTTCCATTCGCGGCGGCCAATTTGTCATGAACGACTCTACAATTTCCGCGACGGCCACCAGTCCCGGTGCCGGTCCGCCAGCTCCTGAAAATAGGGGGACCGTCACCCTCTCCGCATCAACCATCCAACTGGAAAATGGAGCGACCATCTGGGCCAATGCAGAAAATGGAGGAAGCGCGGGAACGATCGTGCTCCAGGGGATCGAGGGAACGGACAGCGCCGCGCAGAACGTGACCCTGAACAATGCCACCCTTAGCACGATCATCAATGGAGGCAACGCGGCGAATACACCTGGGGCTATCACCATCACGGCGGATCGCGTCACCTTGAATAATGGGACCTATGTCACAGCTGATACACTCGGGAACGCCCCCGCGGGCAACATTACGTTCAACGCGGGAACACTGACTACAGGTGGTTCGATTCGCCTGCACGTATCTCCGGAAAAGTTTGATCACCAACCCGATCATTTCCGAGACGGGCGTACTGATTGAGAGTACCAGCAGGAGCACGGAGGCCGGGGCGGGTAAAGCCGGACAGATTGTGATCCGAGGCATCAATGGTATCGGAAGTACAGCGGGGACGATCAGTCTCAACGACACCATCATCCATACGCGGTCGTTTGGAGGAACAGCGGCCACTTCACCGGGAGGTATCACAATCGCCGCGGACTCATTAGTTCTCAGCGATCAGGTGGAAATTTATACCACAACCAACGGCGCTGCCCCCGCAGGCAATGTGGCATTGAACGTCAATCAGTTGTGGTCGAACTGGAACTGGATGGATCATTCTGTAGAGGGGTAGACCTGGTGCTTACAATCGGCAGTCCCCGCGAACACCCTGACAACACGGCCGGATCGCCGGGAACCGTCACGATCTCAGGGCCCGCGCGAGTCCAACGGACCCCGCCAAGTTGGTCATGCTCAGTAACACGGAAATCGACAAATTTACCTTCGCCGTGGGCGGGTCCTCGCCAACGCACCGGCTCCTATATCATCATCACCGCGGACACTGTGGCGCTCCAGCAATCCTGACTATCTGACAACCTCGAACGCCGCTGCTGCTGCCTGCAGGATATTGTAATCAACGTCAACACCTTGCGGGTGAACGTGAACCCGGATGGCACGCCCATTACAAGCGCCAATCGGGTCTACCTCAATAGCCCGAGCGGACGTTTAGACAGTACTGCCGGTCCGCCCGGGACGGTGACCATTCCAGGCCTCGGCCCTGAACCCACTGATGCGGCCAAGCTGGTCGCCCTGTACAACGCGCAGATGAGCACAGCAGTGGAGGGGGTGGAACGGCAGCATTGCCTCCGGGGACAATGCGATCACGGCAGACACCATGAATCTGAGCGGGAGAACCGAGATCTTTGCCTTTACGACCAGCCCCGCACCAGCAGGTAACATTGCGCTCAATGTCAACGTCTTGCGAGCAAATGTAAACCCAGACGGCACGCTGATCAACGACGGCCTGCCTCGGTCTCTCATAGCCAGTGTAGGAGGGGGAATGACAGCATCGCAGGACGGGCAGAACAATGACAATTCCGGCCTGCTCCCAAGTCCACAGACCCAGCCTCACTCATCGCGCTCAACAATATCGAGGTCAGCACCACGGTGAGAGGCGGGACAACAGCTACCATTCCGGCCACCATCACAATGACAGCACATACGCTCAACTTCACCAACAGCCCCAATGTGAACACCGATACGAGTGGCGGAGCCAGCCGGAAATAATATGACCTTCAACGTGAACAACTTGACGGCCGATCGAGGCACAGATTAGCATTAGTACCTCCGGGACAGGCCGTGGCAGCACCATTACGATCAATGCCGATCAATCCGTCACGCTTCAACCCCGGGTCTTCAATAACGGCCAGCAGCACCGGACCTGCCGATGCCGGCAACATCACGGTCCACGCTGGTTCTCAATTCCTCAGTCAAAATGCTTCCGTGACAACAGAGGCGACCCAGGCGAGCGGCGGCAATATTGTGATTCAAGCGACCGACGCACTCCGGCTCATCAACAGCCGACTGAGCACGTCAGTCCAGGGCGGTCCCAACACATCCGGCGGAAACATTACCCTCGACCCGGCAGTCGTGACGCTCCAGAACAGCCAAGTGCTCGCGCAAGCCGTGCAGGGCGCAGGCGGCAACATCAGCATCATCGCGGGGACATTCCTGGCCGATCCGACGAGCGTCGTCAGTGCCTCCTCTCAATTTGGGTTGAGCGGCGCCGTGAACATTCAATCCCCCCTGTCCAGTTTGAGCAACACGCTGGCTACACTTCCGCAACGTCCTTTGCAAGCGCAGCAGCTCTTGCAAAAACGCTGTGCGGCGCAAGCAAATGGACAATTGAGCAGCCTCGTGGTGGCAGGGCGGGACACGCTCCCTAGCGAACCAGGCGGTTGGTTGATGAGCCCCCCGAATTTCCTCGCTTCCGATGGGGCTTCCTCGCCACCGGCCGCCACAGGGGCCTTCGATCCTTTGAAGGAGAAACGAGCGCTCCCGGAAGTATGGCATGAACGACTGACAGCATTACCTCAACGAAGCTCCACTGACAGGACAGCAGGTTGTCGCTCATGACGCATGGAGCCGGCATGCCGGCAGATTGGTGGGCATATTGGGGCCTAGGATTTTCAATGCTCGGTTTTTTGGCGCGGGCCTTTTGATGAGCTTCTGTCTCATCGAAGTGGCAGCCCTTGCTCAAGTGGGTCCCACGCTCCCGCCGATTTTTGACCCGACCGGGAAATCTGGAAAACCGCCTGCACCATTGAAAGAAGAGTTCAAAGCTCCGCAGACTGCTCCCCCAGGCTCGATTCTTCCAGAGGTGCCGGCCACGCCGCAAAAACCGTCGGACAACCGATTGGGAAACATTCGGGTGTTGGTGCACGACATCCATGTGACCGGCAGTACCGTCTTTTCTGAAGCCGAACTGGCCGCAGTGACCGCACCTTATCGCAACCGCGAGCTCACGACCGAAGATCTCGAGCGGCTTCGTCTATCCCTCACCCTCCTGTACGTGAACAGAGGCTATCTCACTTCCGGTGCCATCATTCCGGACCAGGACGTCACGTTCGGAATCATCGTGATTCAGATGGTCGAAGGCAGGCTCTCACGCATCGACGTGGAAGGCAACCAATGGTTTCGAAGCTCGTACCTGGGCGATCGTGTGGCGCGCGGTGTGTCGACTCCCCTCAGCATCCAACCGCTCCAGGAACGGATCCAATTGCTTCAGCAGGATCCGCGCATCGAACGCATCAATGCCGAGCTGAAACCGGGAGACGTACGGGGCGAAAGCGTCTTGAACGTGCGGGTAAAAGACGCCAACCCCTTTAAGGCCTGGCTGGAGTTCAATAACTATCAAACGCCGGTGGTCGGCGCTGAGCGGGGCTTAGCAACGGTGGCGCACCAGAATGTGACGGGTCACGGCGATCAATTTGCGTTCACCTACGGACGGTCGCACGGGGTCAACCCCATCATTGATACCTCATATAGTCTGCCGCTCAACGCCTATGATACGACCCTCTCCGCCTACTATCGACGGAATGCCTTTCTGGTCGTCGAGAATCCCTTTCGCTCCCTGGACCTGAATGTGGATTCTGAAATTATCGGGTTTTCCGTACGGCAACCATTGTATCGGACGGTTTCCGATGAGCTGGCATTGTCCCTAACCGGTGAGCATCTCTCGCTTAAGACCACCTCGGCCTTTGATGCACCTGGCCTCCCGTCTCTTTTTATTCCCGGATCGTCGAATACGGGAGTAGCCACGGTCAGTGCGTTGCGAATCAGCCAAGAATATACCCATCGCTCCCCTACATTTGTGTTTGCGGCCCTATCTCGATTCAGCGTTGGCCTGAATGTGCTAAGCGCCACGACGAACAGCGGGCCTTTGCCTGACGGTCAATTTTTCTCCTGGCTGGGTCAGATGCAAGCAGTGAAACGTGTGGATGATTGGTGGGGCGTACAATTGTTGGGACGCGTGGCCGCGCAACTTGCCAATGACCGTCTCTTTCCCCTTGAGCAAATGCCTGTTGGCGGACGCTTCAGTGTGCGTGGCTATCGAGAGAATACGCTCGTCCGTGACGATGCCGTATTGGCGTCGTTTGAATCACGATTTCCGTTGCTGCGATTCGCATCCGGTGAAGATCGTGTGCAATTTGCTCAATTCGCCGATTTCGGCCATGCTTGGAGCGCCAAAGGCGACACCCCCGATCCTCAAACCTTGGCAAGCGTCGGTGTCGGATTGCGCTGGATGATCCTGCCTCAAGAACGCGCGCGCTTCGAACTCTACTGGGGCCAGCAGCTCAACCATGTCCGGAGCGGCGAAGGCAACTTGCAGGATCACGGCATTCATCTTCAACTCGTCGTGCAGGTGCTTTGAATGGACGGACATCTGCATACAATATTGTCGATGGTCTCGACGGCGCGCGCGTCTCTTTCCAAGCCAGTCGGTCTATGCAGTATGTTTCTGCTCGTCTGTGCGGTTTCATTCGCGGCGGACAATCGACCTTCCGCCGATGAACTGATGCAACGAGGTCAGGCCGCTGCCCAGCAAGGGGCGCTGGAGGAGGCACTCGTCGCATGGAAAGAAGCCGCGGAGCTCTATGACCAGGCGGGCCAGGCGAGGGGCCAGATCCAGGCTCTCTCCAATGCCGCCTATGCCGCACGCACATTGGGGCATGTGAACCAGGCTTTCCTCCAGCAGGAGTTGGCCCTGCAACTCGCGCGGAAGATCGGCGATCCAAAATGGATGACGCTGACCCTGTCCGAGCTTGGCAAAACCTATGTGACAAGCCATCAATACGACGTCGCCGCGGACTATATCGTGCAAGCGGTCGAAATCGCGCAGGCACAGAAGTTCCCGACACTTGCCGCCGCGCTCCAAAATGACCTTGGCATTGTGCTGGCCTTACAAGGCCGCCTCGCGGAATCCCTCATCGCCTTCCGCGAGGCGGCAACGCGAGCGAAGGAGGAACAGCTCGCGCTGCTCGTCGTTCGTGCCCGTGTCAACGCCGCTCGAGTGGCCATTCAATTGAAACAGTTCGACGAGGCGGCGCCGGCACTGAACGAAGCCGGCGGAGTACTTTCCAACTCCCCGGCCTCCTACGACAAGGCCGAGGGGCTCATCAACCTGGCCCTGGGGTATCGCGATCTGGCATTGGTTCATTCGCCGTCGCATGAGTCGGCGCTGAAACAATCTGCCGCATTGCTGCAAGAGGCGGCCATGATGGCGGAGAAACCCGGCAACGCGCGCCTCGCCTCCTATGCGTATGGACATCTCGGGCATCTCTATGAGATGGAACGCCGTGTGAATGAGGCACTTCAGCTGACCCGCAGAGCGGTCTTCGCCGCACAGTCTGCGAGCGCGCCTGAGTCGCTGTATCGTTGGCAGTGGCAAAGCGGACGTCTGCTGGCCCGTCTTGGCAAGCTCGATGACGCCCTGTCTGCCTATCAGGAGGCTGCAGCCACCTTGCAGCCGATTCGAGTCGAAGTGACCTTCGCCGCGCAGACATCTCCGGATTCTGAGCAGCCATCTATTCGTTCATTGTATTTTGAATTGGCCGACTTACTTCTGAAACGTGCAGCCCTGATGAGTGATGACCTACAGGCCGAACCCTATTTGCGGACGGCACGGGATGTGATTGAAGCCTACAAAGCCGCGGAGCTCCGGGACTATTTCCGGGATGACTGCGTGGACCAGATGCAGGCTCGCATCACGAAACTGGATTCCGTCTCTCCTTCGACTGCCATCATTTATCCCATCGTCTTCAGCGATCGCACCGAACTGCTCGTGAGTTTCCCCGATGGTCTCAAACGACATTCCGTTCCGGTGACGGCTGCGGCCCTGACGGATGAAGTCCGTAGCTTCCGGCATAGGCTCGAAAAGCGAACGACCCGTGAATACCTGCCCCATGCTCAGCAGTTGTATGACTGGTTGATTCGGCCCCTTCAGGATGACCTTCGCAGGCTCAACGTAGACACGCTGGTCATCGTCCCAGACGGATCGCTCCGCACCATTCCTATGTCGGCGCTGCATGACGGCGACCAATTCCTCATCGCGCACTATGCTGTGGCGATGACCCCCGGCCTTGATCTGACCGATCCCCGCCCTATCAACCGGACCAGAGTCCAACTCCTGTCCAGCGGACTGACCAAAGCGGTGCAGGGCTTTCCTCCTCTGCCCCATGTCGCCGAGGAGGTCGGCTACATCCACTCGCTTTTTAAAGGAGAGCGACTGCTCGATGGCGATTTTATTGCGCCGCGGATTGAAACAGAGTTGCAGGATGGCCGATATACCATCCTTCACATCGCCACACATGGACAGTTTGCGACGGACGTCTCTCAGTCATTTCTCCTGACCTTTGACGATAAGTTGACTTTGACGCAGCTGGAGCACCTGGTCGGACTGTTTCGGTTCCGTCAGGATCCGCTGGAACTGCTCACATTAAGCGCCTGTCAAACCGGAGTTGGCGACGACCGAGCAGCGCTTGGACTTGCCGGGATTGCGGTAAAGGCGGGAGCCAGGAGTGCGCTCGCCACGCTCTGGTTCATCAATGACGACGCGTCGTCAGAATTGGTATCAGAATTCTATCGTCAATTGCATGACACATCGATATCAAAGGCACGTGCTTTGCAGCTTGCACAGTTGAAGCTTTTGGCGGACCGCGTCTATGAGCATCCGGCTTACTGGGCTGCCTTTTTGTTGTTAAATAATTGGCTATGACGCGGCTGAAGAGAAGGAGACATCGTGGCAACGCGTACCCATCACTTCATGGCTCATGCAATCGGCGCCACGGTGATGCTCATCGCCTCCCTGGTGAGTACGAGCGTGGCCGTGACGGAAGGGGAGACAGAACTCCCGCGGTACAACGCGCCGCAAAACATTGCTCCCCGGGCCCGTATCGGAGGAACCTTGCGAGGAAGCGACGGTGACACCCCCGCTGTCGCTGCACTCGTTCCTGATCATGTCGGTATCACCGTCAAGCAACATCCGGTTCTCAACTGGTTCCTTTCCAAACATACCTCGTTGCCGATCAAATTCACACTGATCGATGAGCGATCGATCAGTGCATTGGTTGAACGGTCGCTTGCGCCCCCAAACAAAGCAGGAGTTCATGCCGTCAAGCTCGAGGACCTGGGTTTTGCGCTTCAGGCGAACATCCAATACCGCTGGTACATCTCCGTGATCAAAGACACGGACTCTCCTTCGCACGATATTGTGACCGGCGGCATGATTGAGCGCTGTGACTTCAGCGAGTGCTCGATACTGGGCGCCATGACGACCTGCACGCGTGAAGCGGTCGTGGCAAGTGCCGCGAAGGGATTTTGGTATGACGCGATGGGTTGCTTATGCGACCTCATTGAATCTGCTCCGACGGACACAGAACTCCGCAAACAACGTGCGGCACTGCTGAGGCAAGTCGGCTTGCATGAGGTGGCCGACTGGGATGTTGCGCAATCCCATGCCCGCCGGCGCTGATGAGTGGCCTGGGTGCGTCCAACGACGAGTGCCATGGCAGATTGCACTTCAGTGCTCATACCGCTGCCCTTCAACGGGATCACCAGGCCGAGACCAATTTCAATTCCATTACGAGATGGGAGACATCCCTCACCTCTTAGCAGGCGCTGTCTTTGCCCAACTCAACAAGCCGACTTGTTACCGCACAATCAATATCAGTCTGAGGAACGCCCTGCCAGTGAGTTCTACCGTTCACCAGACACGCTCGCCACGACATTGCCGGACACGCTTCGTTTGAGCGACCGTTCCCATCACGTCTGCTTGAAATCTCGCCTTACCAATTCCATGGCTCTTTCTGCCCTACAAATCTTGCTGTATCGTCATCAGGCATCTCATCTCACATTCCTCGGACAACCTTGAAGGCGATTACGAATGGTGATGTTCGAAGTGACATCTCAAGTCGTGACGGTGCTCAGGATTCTGGTTCTCCTGAGACAGAATTACGAAGAACACTCATTCCTCTGCGATGTGGCACGGCTGTTGCTGTATCTCATGTGTATACGAAGTCGTTTCGGTCGGCTCAGAAGCCGGACACACCTTTTCGGAATAGAAAGGAGCCTGACATGGAACTCGTCATGGGTGGTCTCCTGATTGGAGTCAGCGGCATGTTGGCACTCTTGATTGTCGCCGTTTGGAAAGAAACCGCCTCGCATCAGCCCGACACGGATCCGCCTCAACGGCGAACCTAGGTCGACTGGACACCTGCCTGCGACGCGGACCGTGTACCGTGATGCCCTGGAAGGGCATCATCAACCATCTTAGCAGCGAGGACTTTCGTGCAAAGGAGTTGCACCATGAATCGATTCATCTATTTGAGATCACAGAAACGTCAACGCATGACCGTCAGCCTCCCGACCGACCTCTTGGAACGTATGCGCGACGCCGCCTATTGGACGTCAGGTACCACCATGGCCGGCCTCATTTCCTCAGCGATGGAGGATCTCCTCAACAATTTGGAATCGCAAAATGGCCGCCCCTTTTCCCCGCGACTTCAAGATCTAAAACCAGGTCGGCCACGCACCAACAAGACCATTCAGACGCCTGTATCTGAAGACATACAGTCTGTATCTAACTAGATACGGGCCCGGGACCTAAGCCTCCTCGCTCCGCTTCGCATCTTGCGAAGACTGCCCAAATCGCGTAGATCCGCGCAAAATTTATGCGCCTGCGATCTACAGATCGACAATCCCATAAGCATGCCTTTTGCGAGAGCATACCTCTAACCATATGGTTCTCGTTCGTTCCTTCCGTCCGACCATGTCCGACAGCGCCGGTCAAGGACCTACGGTATGCCATGCGCCCCCCGATGCAACACTGCGGTACAATCTATCAACCCCCATCTCCTCCTCCATCAGCCACGCGTCGCCCTAGGGCGACAAAGACCATCAAAGATCGATTACGGGACTATGCCGTGGTGCTGTGCGGGGGGTTCCTGAGCATGTGTGGCGCCATCGCAGTGCAAGCTCAAGACGCCCAGCCCTCCTCTTCCACTTCAGTGGAAGGACGAACGGCCAACGAAGAGCTCGAACTGCTCAAAGAAGAAACCGTCAGCATCGCCACCCGCCACGAGCAACCGATTTCACAAGCTCCCTCCAACGTCTACGTCATCACGGACGAAGACATCCGTCACTCCGGTGCAGCTGACATTCCGACCATTCTTCGACGCGTGCCCGGGCTCGATATCATGCAAGTCACCGGGGCGGACTTCAACGTAAGCGCTCGTGGCGACAACCAACTCTTTGCCAACAAGGTGCTGGTCATGATCGATGGTCGATCGATCTATATCGACGGCCAAGGTCTCGTCTTCTGGAAATCCCTTCCGATCACCCTGCCGGAGATCAAACGCATCGAGGTGCTCAAGGGGCCGGCTTCTGTCGTGTATGGGTTCAATGCCTTCGATGGGGTCATCAATATCATCACGAAGTCCGCGCAGGAAATGAGAGGGACGACGCTGCAATTCGGCGGCGGGGAACTCGGCACGATCAGCAGCGCTGCCGTCCAGGCGGGGGTTGCGGGAAAACTCGATTATCGCCTTTCCATCGGCCATGACCAGAACCAACAGTGGCGCAACCATGACGCCCTGGCCTTTCGGTCCAGCAAGTTCAACGTGCAGACGCAGTACAACATCTCCGGCGACGCCACCTTGCGGGTCGCCGGCGGATTGATCGACACCAATCGCTTCGACGGCCCCGTCTCGAATGTCCAAATTCCCCGTTCACAATTCAATCAGGCGTATACGGATGTCCATTATCAGTACCGTAATCTTTCCGTGCGCGGCTGGTGGCAGGGTAACGACATTCCCGTGGACTCTGCGACGCACCCGCTCCTCGCGCAATTTGTCCGGCAGACGAATGCGGCAGGCGGCTCGAACGTCTCGTTCACCACCAACACCTATAACGTCGAAGCGCAACACAGCCTCGACTTCGGTCCCAGCAACCGCCTCAGTTATGGCGTCAATTACCGGTACAACACGGTCGATGGCAGTGCCGTCTCAGAATTGGGACGGGAAGATCGCCTCGGGTTCCATCTTCAGGACGAGTGGAAGCTCCTCCCACCTCTCACCCTGGTGGCCGGTATTCGCTATGATCTACACACCCGAATCGCCGGCACCTGGAGTCCGCGTGTTGCCCTCGTCTACAGCCTCACCCCGGACCACACGTTTCGTCTCAGCGGGTCTGTCGCCTATCGGCCTCCGACGCTGTTTGAATCGAATCTCGATCTTCGGATCTTGCCCACCGTTCCACCTCTATTCGCGCCCATCCCGTTATTCGGGTCGCAGAAGCTCAATCCCGAACAAATCATCTCCTATGAAGTCGGGTATCAAGGCTGGTGGCTGAAACACCGGCTCCGGACCAGGCTTGACCTCTTCTTCAATCATCTCTCCGACTTGATCAACTTCCAAACCATCGGCGCCGCGCGCACTCTGGTCAACGGGGGGGAAGCGGATATTGTTGGAACCGAAGCGGGACTGGAATTCCTCGCCACTAGATGGCTCAGCGGCTTTGCGAATGTGTCCTATCAATCTATCGGACAAACCTTCACCGGCGTCTCTCGGCGTGGCGGCCCGAAGTGGAAGGCGAATATAGGCCTCCGCGGGGACTGGGACAACGGGTTCAACACGGAAATCGCGGTAAATTACGTCGCGAGCGCGACCTACCCGTTGATTGAATTCTTCACCGCACTCGCTCCGGTGCTCCCCGCACCGACCAGTCCGACGGTCGATAGTTACACCCTGCTGAACCTGCGCGGGGGGTATCGGTTCTGGCACGACAAGGCAGAAGTGGCCGTCGCCGTCTTCAATGCACTGGACGATCGTCACAAGGAACATCCCCTGGGCGACACACTCGGCAGCCGGGTGATGGGATGGGTCACTCTCAGGTTTTGAGTGATGCGTGATGAATTCTGAACCGAAGGAAGTCTGCTATCCGCTCGTGGCGGCGTTGTTAACCTTGCGCCTCGGCAGCTTCGCGGCTGCCGAACCGACGCCGATGATCGTGGACCAGTCCCTGGCCCCTCTCGTCAGCAACGATCTGGAATTGTTGAAAGAGGAAGAGACCGTGAGCATCGCGAGTCGATACGAGCAGCCGATCTCACAAGCACCGTCAAACGTCTATGTGATTACGGATGAGGATATTCGACAATCCGGCGCGATCGATTTGCCGACCGTCCTTCGCCGCGTACCGGGGCTGGAAGTCATGCAGATGACCGGGGCCGATTTCAATGTCAGCGCCAGAGGAGGCAACCAACCCTTCGCGAACAAAATGCTGGTGATGGTGGACGGGCGATCCATTTATCTCGACGTGCAAGGCAACGTGTTCTGGAAAGCCATCCCCGTCACGCTCCCCGAAATCAAACGCATCGAAGTCCTCAAGGGGCCCGCCTCAGCCATGTACGGCTTCAACGCCTTCGACGGCGTGATCAATATCATCACCAAGTCGCCCGAGGAAATGAAGGGCACCACGCTGCAATTCGGGGGAGGCGAACTCGGAACGATCAGCAGCGCGGCGATCCATGCGGGGACCGTCGGCAAATTCGGCTATCGGCTCTCCGTCGGTCGCGACCAGACCCAGCAATGGCGGGATCGAGATGCCCTGGGGTTTCGTTCTCACAAGGCCAATGTACAGACGGAATACGCGTTATCGTCGATGTCCAAACTACAGGTCTCAGGAGGTGTGGTGGACAGCAACCGCTACGACGGACAGGTCGGTGAAGTGACAAGCAACTCCACCCGGCCATCATTTGCTTACGCCAATGTCCTCTACGAACAGGGGGCCTTTCTCGTTCGTGCCTGGTGGTCCGGCTATACCGATGACGCGACGATTAACCCCAGCCCTCAACTGGTCAACCTGCTCCGGATTACCGATCGGAACGGATCTTCCACCAATCCTTTCTCGGGTAACACCTACAACGTGGACGTCCAACATGCGGCCGATCTCTGGGCCATGAACCGGTTGCTGTATGGGGTCAATTATCGTCACAACTCGCTGTCGAGCAGTGCCATTGACCAATTTAGCCGAGAAGACCGTTTGGGACTGTTCATTCAGGACGAATGGCGCGCCACCTCCGCACTAAGAATCGTCGCCGGCCTGCGTTATGACCTCCATTCCCAAATCAACGGAACCTGGAGCCCGCGTGTGGCCCTCCTGTATCAACCGGTCGAGGGCCACACCTTTCACCTCTCCGGGTCCGTCGCCTATCGGCCACCAACCCTGTTTGAATCCCATCAAGACCAGCGTGTGACCACATCGATTCCCACGGGCTTGCCGCTGCCCTTTCCATCTGTCGTCTCTTCGACCGTGCCGATCTCGGGGTCCACCAGGCTTGCGCCAGAGCAAATCATTTCCTATGAGGCCGGCTACCAGGGCTGGTACTGGAAACACCGCTTGAGGTTCCGTGCAGACCTGTTCTTCAACCATATCTCCGATCTGATCGGCAGCCGAATTACTTCTACCGGCACGTCCGAGTTCGTCAACGACCAGGGGTCTGCGGACATCTATGGGGGCGAGGCCGGCGTCGAAATCCTGGCCACAAACTGGTTGAGCGGATTCGCCAACTATGCCTATGAGGAGATCGGTCAAAATTTCGTGGGGACGGTGCGCAGAGGTGCGCCACGATCCAAGGTCAACTGGGGCCTCCGTGCCGAATGGGACAGCGGGCTGAGCGGAGAAATCGGGTACTACTATGTCGGCGCGACTACGTACCCCATTGCCCAGACCTTCGCGACCTTGGCGGGTATCCCGACCACCGGCGTCGTCTCACCATCGGATCGCATCGACAGTTACAATCTGCTCAATCTCCGCATCGGATATCGATTCTGGCAGCAAAAGGCCGCAGCCGGTTACATGCGCGAGGCAGAGGTGGCGCTCTCGATATTCAACGCACTGAACGACAAGCACCGGGAACATCCGCTCGGCGATCAGATCGCCAGCCGTTCGATGGGATGGGTCACGGTGAGATTTTGACGGAATTGTCGGAATGCTCAGAGCAAGGTTTCAGGCCATGAGAACTCCAGAGTGACATCGAGGCCGATATGACACCTACCGCACCAGGCCATGCGATCCTCGTCGTGGACGACGATCCCGACATCGCCCTCGGGTTGCAGGACTTGCTCGACCACGACGGTTATCACGTGAGCGTCGCCGGCACCTGCGCGGAAGCGCTCATGCAGACGCACGACCATCAGTATAATGCCGTCCTGCTGGATTTGGGATTGCCGGATGGAGACGGCTCTTCCGTCCTGCGGACTTTGCAAGAACTGCAGCCGCAGCTGCCGGTGATTATCCTCACGGCTTACACCAGCGCCGATCGTACCGTCGGCTCGCTGACACAAGGAGCCTTCGCCTGTCTCACGAAACCATACAACCGGGATGAGTTACGGGCGGTCTTGCGGCGAGCCGTCGGCATTCAGGCGCTGGCCGCTAAAGCCGAGCATGCTGAACAGGCGCTGCATGAGAGCGAGGCGCGATTCCGTTCACTGGTGGAGGCCGCCACCGACTCCATCGTCCTGGCCGACCATAAAGGCGTCATCCTCTCTTGGAACCCAGCCGCCGCCCGTCTGTTCGGATATACCGACGACGAAGTCCGTGGGCGCCCGCTGACCATGTTGATGCCTCAGCGCTACCGCGTCGCGCATGAGCGCGGCCTTGTCCGCGTCAGAGAAACCGGCCACTCCCGTCTCATCGGACGCCTGGTCGAGCTGGAAGCATTGCGCAAGGACGGCAGCGAGTTCCCGGTGGAGTTGTCGCTCGCCATGTGGACGAGCGACGGCACGGTATTCTACAGCGGCATCATCCGCGACATCACGCAGCGCCGCCGGGCGGAGGAGATCCTCGACCGCCTCCGCCATCTGCACGAAGTCATTCTCACGCAAGCCGGCGAAGGAATTTATGGGCTGGATCGCGAGGGCATGACCACTTTCGTCAATCCGACCGCCGCCCACTTGCTCGGTTATGACTCCAGCGAACTCATCGAACAATCGATGCATACGCTTCTCCATCACTCTCGACCAGACGGCAGCCCCTATCCAGTGGAACACTGCCCGATTTATGCGGCGCTTCACGACGGCTTGGTCCATCGTGTGTCGTGCGACGTCTTTTGGAGGAAAGACGGCACCGGTATGCCGGTGGAATATGTCAGCACTCCGATCATCGAGAAGGGCGTCGTGACAGGCGCCGTCGTGGTCTTCCGCGACATCACCGATCGTAAGGAAGCCGAACGCGCCGTCGAGGAAAGCCAGGAGCGATTTCGCCAGTTGGCGGAACACATCAGGGAAGTCTTCTGGATCACCGATCCCGACAAATCCCGCGTGATCTATATCAGCCCCGGGTATGAGGAGATATGGGGACGGTCGTGTGAAAGTCTCTACGCAGCACCGCACTCATGGATGGACGCCATTCACCCCGACGATCGGCAGCGGGTGCACGATGCAGCCAGGAACCGGCAGAGCCAGGGGTCCTATGATGAGTCCTATCGCATCATACGTCCCGATGGATCGATCCGATGGATCTGGGATCGCGCTTTTCCGATCCGTGACACGTCGGGCACGGTCTATCGTATCGTGGGTTTCGCCGAGGACGTGACGAATCGTAAGCGCGTCGAAACGGCGCTGATTGAAAGCGAACGGAGATATCGTGTCCTGTTCGACGATAACCCCTCCATGTATTTCATGGTTGATGCGGAAGGCACCGTGCTGTCGGTCAACCGTTTCGGCGCGGAGCGACTCGGTTATGAGGTGGGAGACCTACTCGGATCGTCTATCCTAGCGGTGTTCCACCCTGCCGATCGAGATGCGGTGCGCCGGGACCTCGCCTCCTGCCTCGCTGAGGTCGGACAGCCCAGGCGATGGGAATTTCGTAAGGTTCGAAAAGACGGCAGCGTGATCTGGGTGCGAGATACCGCCCAGGCCGTGTGTAACGACCAACAGGTCCTCGTGGTGCTGATCGTCTGTGAGGATATTACCGCCATGAAGGAGGCCGAGCTCGCCCTACAGGACAGCGAAGCGTTCATGAACCAAATCCTGCGCAGCAGTGTCGACTGCATCACCGTGTTGGATCTGGAAGGCCGACTGCGATACATGAACGACGCGGGGCAAACCCTCTTGCACATCACGGATCTCACGACCTACCTCGACAAACCCTGGATAAACCTGTGGGAAGGGGAGGATCGAGACGCCGCCTTGGCTGCATTGGAAGCGGCCAAGGCCGGCGAGATCGGGAAATTTATCGGGTTCTGTGCCACCACCAGCGGGGAAGCAAAGTGGTGGGATGTGCAGGTCACTCCCATGCTCGATACGCGGGGCTCTTCCAGGCGCCTCTTGGCGGTCGCTCGCGATATCACCGACTATAGACAGGTTGAGGAATCGCTTCGGGCCAGCGAAGAGCGGTTGGCAGCGGTCATCCACGGATCGAACGATGGGTTTTGGGACGGCCATAGGCTTCCCGGCCATCCCTGGCACTCGCCGTTAACCCCCGTCTGGTGGTCACCACGTGTGCGCGAGATGCTGGGATACAATGAAGAAGAGTTCCCCGATATCCTCGACAGCTGGGCATCCCGACTGCACCCTGAGGATCGCGAAAACGTCTTCCAGCAGCTGGCGGCCTGCTTCGAAGCAGGGATCTCGCATTACGATGTCGATTACCGATTGCTGACCAAGCATGGGGATTACCGATGGTTTCATGCACGTGCCTCGGTGCTGGAGCGAGATGCGCAAGGGCATGCGCTCCGGATGGCCGGCTCGCTGCAATGCATCACTGAACGCAAACAAGCAGAAACGCACCTGCGCTTCAGCGAAGAGCGGTTGCGCATGGCCCTGGCCGAATCGGATGTCGGCATCTGGGATTGGGATGTGCCATCCGATCGTCTCTATTGGACCGCCGGGGTCGAGGCGCTGTTCGGCCTGGCTCCAGGGACTTTTCCCGGCACCTACGCCTCCTATATCGACCTGATTTATGTGCTCGATCGTGGGTCGACCCTCATGCGGATCGAGCACAGTCTGCGCGACGAGGCCTCCATCAACATCCGGCATCGGGTCATGTGGCCCGACGGCACCATACATCGTCTCGCCTGGACCGGACGAATCCATCGAAATGCCGACGGAGTCGCGACACGTGTGCTCGGCATCGTTCACGACACAAAGGGGCACCCCGACGAGTAAGCAGGCCGCAGTCGGCCTCATGGAAGGTCGCCGGCTGGATCGACGAGGACGCAGACTGTGATGTTCAGACTCCGACAATCGACCGGCACCGCTGAGCCTTTCCGATGGCTTCGGAGGACGCTGGGCTGGACTGCGACCGTCCTCCTCTGTCTACTGCTGAGCACGGGCTCGGCTTCGGCAACGGACGTCGTCATTCTCAAGTCGTCCGACATCGCCGCCTACAATCAGGCCATCACCGGGTTTAAATCTGCCCTACCGAACGGCATCGTCCTGTCCGAATATGATTTGCAAGGCGATATAGAGAAAGGCCGGAAACTCGCCCGCAAGATCCGCGCATCTGACCCAGCGCTCGTGTTCGCGGTAGGCTTGAAGGCGGCGAAGGCAGCGCAACTGGAGATCGTCGACATTCCTGTGGTCTATGCGATGGTGCTGGATCCGGGCAAGTATGGGCTCAACGGCTCGAACATGACCGGCATTCTCCTGGAAGTGCCTCTTGAACGCCAACTGGGAATGATCCGGACCTTGCTGCCGGATCTGAAACACATCGGGACGCTCTACGATCCCTCCAAGACAGCGAGCACGATCGACGAAGCCCGACGCCTGCTCAAACCAAACGGGGCAGACCTCGTCCCCACCCAGGTCACCAGCGAACGGGATGTCCCCGGCGCTCTGCGTGCCCTGCTCCCGTCGGTGGGTGCCTTGTGGCTCGTCCCCGATTCCACGGTCCTGACCGATGAATCGCTTCGCTTCATCTTGAACGCGGCGCTGGAGGAGCGCGTGCCGGTCATCGGCTTTTCCCGCGAATTTGCGCGGAGCGGCGCCCTGCTGTGCCTGTCCGTCAATTACGGCGACATCGGCCGCCAGGCGGGACGGCTCACCGCCAAGATCCTGGACGGCCAGGTCTCGCTGCCCGCAAAACCCTTGCCTCCCGATCGCATCGAAACGAGCGTCAATCTCAAGACGGCCAAGTTCCTCGGGATCGAGATCCCCAAGGATCTCGAACGTAAGGCCGACGAGATCTATTGATGAAAGGACCCATCGTGAAAGACCCTACGATTCCTCTCACGGCACCACCGTTCCTTTCGATCGGTCTAGGCCGGTTTGTCAGTCTCCGGACGAAATTCGTCGTGTTTTTCAGCTTGATCATCATCCTGACCTGCTCGGGAATGAGTTGGTACTTCGTTCACAGCAAGCGCATCGCCATGACCGAACGGGTGAAAGATCTCGGCACCATTCTGGTCAAAAATCTTGCCCACAACGTGCGTTACGGCATCATCATCGAGGAGCGCATCATTCTTGAGCAGTTCATCGACGGTGTCTTGGGAGTCGATGAGGTGGTCTATGCCCTGATCACCGGCGCGGACGGCCAAATCCTCGCCGCGAAGAGCAAGGGCAAACTGAACAGCCCGCTCGGCACGGTGCGATCGCCCGATCAGCCCTTCTTCCCCCGTCCCGACATTGCGGAATCGGTGTTCAAGACTCCCGGCGCGGAACCGCTCGTCACGCGGCTTCGACTCAGCGGCTCAGGCACCATCCCTCTCCAGGAGCAAGACTCGACTTTTGCCGTCTCCGCATCCGGTATCGGAGAAGAGACCTTCTACGATTTTGCCATTCCGGTGATCAAGCGCGAGGAATCCCGACTGGAAGCCCTGGCGCTTCAAGAGGAGGAAACCCGCAAAGACCGAGCCGGGCGTGCTGCCCCTCAGACCTTCGGAGTGGTCCAAATCGGCCTGACCGAGGTGCCGATGCAACGCGAACTGACGAACGCACTATGGAATTTTCTTCTACTCACTCTCGGCATCATCACGACCGGCATTCTCTGCACGAATCTTCTCGCCCGCCGGATCATCACCCCTTTGCGCAATCTCGCCGCGGGAGCCCGCAAAGTCGGCGAAGGCGATCTCTCCACGTTTGTGGTCCCAACCACACAGGATGAAGTGGGCCAACTGACCGCGCTCTTCAACCTGATGACCAAATCACTGCAGGAGCGCAATCTCGCCATCTCCTCCAACCTTAAAACCATCCGGCGACATGTGGCGCAGCTGACTACATTGAATCAAGCCAGCGCCGCCATCACCTCCACCCTTGACCTCGACCGGCTACTCTCGACCGTGCTGCAACTCCTCAGTGAAAATTTGGGATTTGCCCGGATGGTCCTGTTCTTATGGGACAGTGAGCGCGGTGTCGCGACGGTGGGACAGATGCTCGGCATGCCCCCGGAAGCCGAAGAGGCCGCTCGACGCCTCACGATTCCCGTGTCAGAAGACGGCGGCATTGCCGCAGAACTCCTGATCCACGGCAAACCCGTGCTCGTGCCGGACATCGAGCCCGTCGCCGACCGCATCTCTCCCGCCATACTCCCCTGGCTTCGCCAGGTGGGACTCTCGTCTTTCGTCGCGGCGCCCCTTCGCAGCCAGCAACGGATTCTCGGATATCTGGGCGCGGATCGGGGCACCCATCCCTGCAGCCAGGAAGATCTCGACCTGCTGGTGACCATTGCCAGTCACGTGGCGGTCGCCGTGGACAATGCGCGCGCCTACACCGAACTGGCCACGTTGACGGAACACCTTGAACGGCGCGTGCAGGACCGAACCCATGAACTGCAAGCGGTGAACGAGCGCCTTCAGGAACACGACCAGCGGCGCTCGAAATTCGTATCGGTCGCCTCGCATGAATTGCGCACCCCCATGACCTCCATCAAAGGGTTCGTCGAAAACATGCTGGATGGGCTGACCGGTCAGCTCTCCGAGCGGCAAGAGCACTACTTGCAACGGGTGAAGCACAATGTGGATCGACTCACGCGGATCATCAACCAACTGCTGGACTGGTCGCGCCTCGATGTCGGGCGGATCGATATCAAGCCGGAATCGTTGCCCATCGATGAATTCGTCAGAGATGTGGTGGAGAGTTTTCAAACTCTCGCCGCCGAGAAATCCATCATGCTGGAGGTGTTGCCCTGCGTGCAACCGATCACGATACGAGCCGACCGCGACAAACTTGAGCAAATTCTTTGGAATCTTGTCGGTAACGCCATCAAATTCACTCCCCAATCCGGACGTGTCTCGGTGAGCTGCAGCATCCTTGATACCCATTTCGCCCAGATCGTGGTGGCCGACACCGGATGCGGAATTGCGCCCGACGAGTTGCCTCACGTGTTCAATGAGTTCTCAAAGGTCGAATCAGCCATGCCGAGTTCCCAGGGCGCCCAACTCGGTCTCTTCATCACCAAAAGTCTGGTGGCCCTGCACGGAGGACAGATGTGCGTGGATAGCCGGATGGGTGTCGGAACCCAATTTTACTTCACCTTGCCGATCGACTCCGCGCAGCCACCGACTCCGTAAGCATACCCTCGCCTGCCCCTGTGACTCCTGTGCATCCGCTGTATCTGATCCGATAATGCCCGCATTTTCTTGAACAGCCCCTGAGCGCGCTGCCTCGTCAGCAACTCTTCGCGACACCGTTCTTCATCGTAAAATCAAGGGATTCTTCGCTCCGTTCGCACGCACGTCACCGTCTCGCATGCGGCATGAGTATTGCGCTCACATCGAACAGTCCAAGACTTCTCACAAGCCTGAGTGGCGACACCGTGCACACAGCCGTTCTCATTGTCGATGACGATCCGGATATTCGGGAATCGCTCACGGACATGTTAGGTCACGAGGGGTACCTGGTCCACAGCGCCGCCTCCGGAACCGACGCCCTGCAGCAGGCAAAACAGATGCGGTACGGAGCCGCGCTCCTGGATATCCAGTTGCCCGACCTGAACGGGCTCTCGGTGCTGAAAGTGCTTATGGAGCTGGATGCGGCCCTACCCGTGATTATTCTGACCGGGAACGCGACACCTGAAAATACCATCGGCTCCCTGGCCAAAGGCGCATTCGCGTACTTGACCAAACCCTATAATTCCCAGGAGCTCAAGGCCATCCTTCGCCGGGCCGTCTCGGTGAAAGGTCTGGCTGTCCGGGCCGAACATGTGGAACAGGCCCTGCATGCCAGTGAAGAACGATTTCGAGCGTTGGTGGAGTCAGCCACCGATGCCATCGTGCTGGCCGACCAGAACGGCCATATTATTGGCTGGAACGGCGCGGCGGAGCGGATGTTCGGGCACACCAAGCAGGAGGCCTTGGGACGTCCGTTGACCATCGTGATGCCGGAACGGTTTCGCTCCGCGCATGATGCGGGTATCATGCGCCTCGCCCAAGGGGGAGCGGCCAAGGTCCTCGGCCACACCATCGAACTCGTAGGCCTGACCAACGCCGGAGAGGAGTTCCCAATCGAGCTCTCTCTGGCATTCTGGCGCGCGAAAGAAGGGATGTTCTTCAGCGGGATCATCCGCAATATTACGCGTCGGAAACGCGCCGAAGAATCCGTCGTTAGGCTGAGTCACCAGAACGCCTTGATTCTTGACAGCGCCGGCGAGGGGATTTTCGGCCTCGACCTGCAAGGTTGCGCAACTTTTGTCAACGCAACCGGGGCGCGGATGCTCGGATGGAGTGCGGCCGAGTTGATCGGCAAACCCATGGCCCCACTCGTCTATAAAACCGACGATGGCGCTATGGCGCCCCCTTCGGACCCGTTCTGTCTTTCCTCGGCACTTCGTGACGGCGCCATTCACCGCATCCAGAATGACACCTTCGTGAAGAAGGACGGCTCGGCATTTCCAGTACAGTACGTCACCAGTCCCATCCGTGAGGCGGACCGGACAGTCGGCGTAGTCGTGATTTTTCAGGACATCACCGCGCGCAAGCAGCGAGAGAGCTTGCAGCAGGCACAACTCTCCGTCAGCCATATCCTTGCCCAAGCCGGGACCGTCGAAGAAGCCATCCCGCAACTCCTCCGCATCGCCGGCGAAATGGGGCCATGGTCCATGACGGTCTTATGGCACAGCGGGCCGATGGGAGACAGACTGACGTGCCTGGGAAGCTGGGTTCGACCATCCCACGCATGGGACGATTTTCTCACGGTCTGCCGCAACAGCGAGTTTCCGCCGGGGATGGACTTCCCTGGAATCGCCTGGGCGACCAAACTGCCGCTCTGGATTCCAGATGTGTTGGCCGACACTCGTTTTACCCGCACACCCACTGCTTCCCGCCTTGGAATACGCGCGGCCTGCATCGTCCCCATCCGGACCGGCAACGTGATTCATGGAGTGCTTGAGTGGTATACCGACACCCCGCGGGCTGCCGACAACCACCTGATCACCATCCTGGCGGACACGGGCATGAAGATCGGGCAATTCATGGATCGCGCGCGCGCCGGGCAGGCCTTGCGCGCAACCCATCACATGACCCAGGGCCTGCTGGCCAGCTTACCCGGCGCTATTCTTCTGTGCGGGTGGGACTTGCGCATCCACTATGCGAATACCCTGGCCCAACAGTATTTCTCGCTGCCCGGAGAATCCCTGATCGGTCGCCCTCTTTCTGAATGCCTGTCCCTCAGCCAGTCCGCTCTTCAACAATTGGCGATGGAATGGAGCACGCTACCGGTAGACTCAGCCCACCGACTGTCGGAACGTGAGTGCGAAGTTGCCGATCGGTTGTATCGCTATCGATTTTTCCCAGTGGCGACTCCCGAGTCTGCGCACTATCAGATGGGCATCGTATTATGGGATATCACCGACGACAAGCGCCTCCAGGATCAACTCATCCAGTCCGAGAAACTCTCCAGCCTTGGCACGATGGTGTCCGGTATGGCGCATGAGATCAACAACCCGGCGCAGGCCATTCTCAGCATGGCCGAATTGATCCAGGAAGAAGACAACCCCGGCATGGTCAAGGAGTTCGCCGCCGATATCGTGGGCTATGCCCGTCACATCTCCAACGTCGTGCGGGACTTCGCCGGATATGCCCGTTCGGCCGGCCGCGACGGAGAGACGGAAATCGATATGGCAGAACGTTTGATGGAAGCGGTCAAGATGGTCAGACGAGGGCCGCATTTCGGCCAAGTGGAGGTCGTCACTCGATTCGAGTCCCCCGCGTTTGTTCGAGCGCGCAAGGGAGAGATCGATCAGGTCCTGGTCAACCTGATCAGCAACGCGACTCAGGCGATGGAGGGGGTCGGCAGCTTGACGTTAGGGACTGCTCAGGATGGGGCGTGGATCGACGTGACCATTGCCGATACCGGTCCGGGAATTCCGGATTGCATCCGACCCAGAATTTTCGATCCGTTCTTCACCACCAAGCCATCGGGGAAAGGGACCGGACTCGGACTCAGTATCGTGCATAAGATCGTGACGAAGTATGCCGGAATCATCTCAGTAGACAGCACCGCAGGCCATGGCACGACCTTCCGACTACGGTTTCCGGCACTGTCCCAGTAACAGGAACGTGCCATGGCCAAGGAGCATCCGTTGCGAACCTCGGTGAGGTTGAAGCGGAAAGGCTTCAGACAAGGGGATGGGCGAAAGTGCTTAGGGCTGCGAGGGAGAGGAACCGGCCCGCTTAAAAACCGAGCGCAATCCGAAATAGGCGAATGAATCTTTCAGATTGGAATACAGGCGCTTGAACGCGCCCATGTCAGGATTGGTCACATACTCCATGGTCAACACGATCCGCTCCTCATGCTCTCCGAGCGGCGTCACGGCATGCCACAGTTTGTCACCATTGAAGATCACTAGATCGCCTGGTGCTGTAGCCAACTCACGATGCACCGGCTGCTTCCCCGGCACATCTTTGAAGAGGTCACAGACGAGGCGGCATTGCTGGGACTGATCGAGCAACCCCATCAAGATGGTGTACCGTGCGCCTTTGTAATAGGAAGTATCGTAGTGATATCCGATGTGATCACCGGCCTCCGTGTAGTAATACAGGGCACAGGAGTGAGGATCGTTGTCGGGACAGAGCAAGAGAGTGACCTTGGTCAACCGGTTGAGCAGCCCCCGAAAGGCCTCGGAGCGATACAGCTCGATGAACTGCGGCGCCTGCTCCCGTACCGCATAATAGCTGACACTACCGCCTTTTTTATGCCCGGGGATATAGTTGCGGTTCAATCCTGACTTGAGCGCCTGGGCTTGCGAAGCCAATGTGGCCTCCACAAAATCGCGCGGCAAAAATTCGGGGATATACAGGAACTCGTTCTGGTCCCAATATTCCCGCTCCAAGCGGTCGAGATCCAACGCCGCGATCGCCCGCTCCATCACGTCGGTCACACTGCCTGTACAGGTTGGGCTCATGCCTCCCTCGCCAAATCCTGATTCATCATACACCACTGACATCCAGCGAGGCCCAGACCACGCCGCCGGATGTTGTACCATCTTCTTAGGGTCGGCTCAGCACCGGCGCTCGCACAATTTCTACATCGGCCGGCGCCTTGAAATCAAATAGATCATCCTTCAGGCCGCTGTTCGGCTTCAGCTCTGAAAACTCGAAGGTGGCGACATTCCCGCTGACCTCGTAGAGCGCGATGGTCCTGAGAAAGTAGGTCTTCGGCTGCACTTCGATCACGATCTTCTGAATCGCGCGCTCCGGTTCGGCACGCCCCTGTTTCGGGGTCAAGGACACCAACAGAATGCCCCCGGCCCCTCGCTCCTTGTTCGCCGTCGGCTCAATATCGAACTCCTCATCCAACTTGGCCATCCCTTGCAACAACTGCAGCGGCGCCTGGGAGGCGGCCATATAGGTGAGCTTGCCGACCAGCACCTGCTTATGCTCAGGAACATACATTTTTACGTCGTCTTTGTTGACGTAAATTTCTTCTGTCGCCGGTTCGATATAGTCCCACCGCAGACGTCCGGGTTTCTTGACATAGAAATGTCCGGTCGAAATCACAGGCGTGGAAAATCCTTCGATTCTTGTTTTTTGAGTAAAGGAGGCTTGTAAATCTTTGGTCTTTTCATAACGCGCTTGAATTTTCTTCACGACGTCTTGGACTTCCTGCAGAACCTGCGCGTCGACCGGTTGTTCATCGGCCCTCACCGATTGAGGAACGGCCATGCCTCCACTCAAACACAGTAGCGCAATGATTGAGAATATCCGCATCATGCCTCATCTCCACCGACCGGACCGCGACGGCCCAACACCTCTCGGCGCCCATCGCGGCCTGCCGCTCCGACCACGCCTTCCGACTCCATCTGCTCGATCATGCGCGCCGCCCTCGGATATCCCACACGCAGGCGCCGTTGGATCAAGGAGGCGGACGCCTGACCGGTCGACAACACCAGGTCTTTCGCTTGTTCATAGACCTCATCCTTGGCCTGTTCCTCTTCCGCTTCATCGATCTTGAGCGATTGCAATTCACGACAGTAGGAGGGCAGCGCCTGTTTCTTCACGAATTCGACCACCCGCCGCACATCATCGTCCGACACATAGGATCCGTGAATCCGCATCAATTTCCCGGTCCCGGAGGCGAGATACAACATATCGCCGCGTCCGAGCAAGGCCTCAGCCCCATTGGCATCCAGAATGGTGCGAGAGTCGGTCTTGGAGGAGACTTGAAACGCGATACGCGCCGGAAAGTTGGCTTTAATGAGACCGGTCAACACATCGACCGACGGTCGTTGGGTCGCCAGCACGAGGTGAATTCCAGAGGCGCGTGCCATCTGCGCCAACCGCGCAATTTTGTCTTCCACATCTTTCGGAGCCACCATCATCAAGTCGGCCAACTCATCGATCATCACCATGATGTAGGGCAGGGGCTCCGGCGGACTCGGTCGCACCGAAGCGGTCGGCCCATTGTCGCCGGCCGGTTCGGCATCCTCTCCCCTTGATAGCCGTTCTTCTTCAGAGAGAAATGTGAGTTCAACCTGCTCGGGCTTGCCGGATTGCCACACATCCGACACCGCCCCTTGCACTTCGGCAATCCGCCGATTGTAGGCATCGATGCTGCGCACCCCTGCCTCGGCCAGCAGCTTGTACCGTCGTTCCATTTCCTGGACCACCCACCCCAACCCGCGCGCCGCCGATTTGGGATCAGTGATCACAGGACGAAGCAAGTGCGGAATGCCGTCGTAACTTTGGAACTCCAACATTTTGGGATCGATGAGGAGCAGTTTCACTTCATCCGGCCTGGCACTGAACAGAATGCTCAACAACATCGTGTTTAAACTTACGCTCTTGCCGGCTCCGGTAGCGCCGGCAACCAGGAGGTGGGGCATCGTTTTCAGATCTGCGCTGACGGCGCCGCCGAAAATATCTTTCCCCAGCGCCAGACTGAGTTTTGAACGCGATCGGGAGAAGGAATCGCTGGTGACGACTTCCTTCATCGACACCGTTTCACGGTGGGGATTCGGCACTTCGATTCCGACGACCGATTTCCCGGGGAGCGGCGCCACGATGCGCAAACTGATGGCTTTGAGCGCCAAGGCCAGGTCATCGGCCAGATTCACGATACGCGCGACCTTGGTGCCCGGCGCAGGCTCGAATTCATACATCGTCACGACCGGCCCTGGTCGCACCTCCGTCACCCGGCCTTCAATCGCAAAACTTTTCAGCGCTTTGGTCAGAATCTCGGATTGGAGCTTCAGTTCATCGTCGCTCAAACGGGCGAGGGGACCGGAGGGATCGCTCAGCAATTCCTGCGGGTCCGGCAACACGTACCCGTCCGATACGGAAGGACTCGTCGCCACCGCTGCCGGCTCTTCCGCGGAGACCGTTCGCTTTTCTACCTTCATCGGAGGCTGAATTTTGGGAGGAATTACGGGAACGGCGATCTGCTCCACCGCTTCGGCCACCACTTGCACCTCGCGATCGAACTCCTGCTCTCCCGCCTCGCGCGACACACGCGGCCGTTTTTCACGGGGTCGCTTCGGCGCATCCTCCTGCTTTGCCGGCCACTCCGGCAACAGCCCGGCCACCCGCTCACGCGCGGCCCTCCACCAATCCGGAAGCCGCTGCACCAGCACCGTCAGCGATACAGGCACCGTAAACAGGAGCGCCACCATCAGGCCGGTGAGAATCACAATATGCGCGCCGGTGGTGGCAAAATATGATCGGATCCCATCGGCCAACACCTGGCCGATGATCCCGCCGGCCAAACCACGATTGACCCATCCGCTGGAAATCGTCGGAACGGCCGTCACTTCCAAATGGAGCAGCGCGCTCAAGAACACCATGGCCGCCAAGCCGCTCCCGGCATTCCTGAGTCGCATGGTGAGAGGGAGAGGCGTGAAACAGCGCGCACCGAGCAGTCCGAGCAGAATCGGAAAGAGATAGGCGGCGCCGCCGACCATGAAAAAACAGGCGGCCGCCGACATCGCCCCCACCGACCCGATCATGTTTTTGGGCTGATGGCCGGCTGCTCCGGATGCCGCCATCGATTTGGCGTCGCCGGGAACGAACGACACCAGACTGAGCAGGATCAAGAGTCCGACTGCGATCAGGAGGACCCCGATCACTTCGCGCTTCACATGAGAGGCACGGGAAGGAGCTGAGCGGGCGTCACCGCGCTTTGCCGTGGTGGATACACCCATGCGGCGGATCGTAGCACAGGGAAAACGCCTTTTCAAACAAAGGGGCAATGTCGCGCAAGCCAATGACGCCGGGCCTATTCCCGCTCACAGCGCCCAGGGTCACCCCGGATGGCGATCAAATGCGCGCAAGAGGGATTGATACTCGTCCAATGTGAGCATCTCCGCTCTGGCTTGGGGCGCCACGCCGGCCGTCTCTGTCGCTCGGGAGATCTGGTCCGGAGGATACCCTTCATCGCGTAGAGAATTCATCAGCGTCTTGCGGCGATGGGCAAACGACGCTCGTACCAGTCGCCTGAATCGTTCGTGACGGACCGGATCGAACCCCTCTTGCGGTTTGATCGCGAGGTGGACAACCGCTGATCCGACGGTCGGACGAGGACGAAAACAATTCGCAGACACACGGAAGGCAACCTCCACCTCCGCCGCCTCCTGGGTCAACACCGAGAGCACCCCGTAGTCCTCGCCGTTCGGTTTGGCTGCCAGCCTGAGCGCCACTTCCGTTTGCAGCATCAGCACCATACGATCGAGATGAGCGCGTGCATCGAGCAGGGCAAACAAAATCGGCGTGGAGACATAGTACGGGAGGTTCGCCACCACCACCGTACGCGACGGCAGACTCTCAAATGGAAAGGCCAGCGCATCCCCGATCCGAAGGTCCAAGTTGCGGCAATGGCCGAGACTCTCCTGCAGATGGGGCTGCAACTGCGGGTCGATTTCAACCGCAATGACCCGCCCCGCTTCGGCGCACAAGCCGGCCGTCAGCGCACCCCGGCCCGGCCCGATTTCCAGCACGGTGTCGTCCGAGCGAAGCGCCGCCAGGGACACGATCTTGCGGACGATGTTCGGATCAATGAGGAAATTCTGACCGAGTCGCTTCAGGGCTGGAGGAAAAGAGGGAGCCATGATCTCGCGCGGCTTTCTATCCGGCGGCCGGAGGGGCCGCTGTCCGAAGGCGTTTGGCGAGCGTCACGAGAAAAGACCGATAACATTCCACCTCATCGGTGAACTCTTCGATCAGGTCGTTGGTGAAGGCGATACCGGGATTTTTTCGCGCCAGCTCATCCGCCTCCTTTTGTCCGGCATGTTGCTGGAGCAAGGCTACCGTGCGCGTCTTCCAATGCCCCATGCGCTCAGCGCCTAAGGTGGTATTGAAGTCTTGAACAGCCCGTTTCGCGATGGCATCCAACTCCTTCACTTGCTGATCGATCATCGTCGCCGCGGGAGGTCCTATATCTGCCATGAACGTGACTCCTCTTTCCTATCGGGACGTTTGTTTGACCGGTGACCAGGACTTGGCCAGACGGGCCGCCACCTTCACGGCCTCCAGCAGACTCCCATGTTCGGCAATTCCTTTGCCAGCAATATCGTAGGCTGTCCCATGATCCACTGAGGTCCGGATAATCGGCAGGCCGACGGTTAGATTCACGCAGGTCCCGAAGGCGACCAACTTGAGAGGGATGAGCCCTTGATCGTGATACATCGCCACCACCCCATCATACGCGCCTCGGGCCGCCTTTCCGAACAATGTGTCGGCGGGGAGCGGATCACTGGCCTTGATGCCGGAGGCCCTGGCCAGTCGCACGGCCGGAGCGATGCTGGTCGCCTCCTCATTGCCGAACAGGCCATGTTCGCCGGCATGCGGATTCAAGGCCGCCACGCCGATCCTGGGCCGCGCAATCCCGAAATACTTCGTCAGGCCAAGATGGGCAAGACGGATTGCCTTCGCGATCCGGTCCGTAGTCAGCAACGGAGAGAGCGCGTGAATCGCCACATGCGTGGTGGTGAACATGATTTTCAGCGGCCCGCCGACAATCATCATGCCGAACTCTTTGGTCTGGGTCAGCTCCGCCAACAGCTCCGTATGCCCCGGATAGTGATACCCGGCCATGTTCATCGCTTCTTTGTTGATGGGCGCCGTGACGATCCCGTCCAGGCTCCCCGCCTGCGCCAATTCGACCGCCCGCTTGATGCACGCGATGGAGGCGGCACCCGTCACCGCCGTGGCCACACCCATTCGAAACTTCGGTAATGGGCCCTCCAGCGGGTCCGCCACCGCCACCTGTCCGGCCTTTACCCGCATGGTATCCGTCGGCTGGAACTCCACCACCTGCAAGGGCAGCTTCAACCAGGCGATCGTCCGCTCCATGACGTGGCGAGATCCGATGACGACCGGGCAACAGAGGCGTGTCAGGGCCTTGTCGGCCAAGGCCTTAGCAATCACCTCCGGTCCGATCCCGGCCGGATCTCCCATGGTAAGGCCCAGCAGGGGACGTGCAGCCCCCCGTTTGGCCGTTGCCGAGCGACGAGTGATGGTGTTGTTACGAGCCATGCATATACAAGAAGAATGTGTACCCAAGGTACAGCAGCGCACTGCCGCTGAGCAACCAGGGCCGCCAATGCCCGGACCAGACCGCCTGAAGCAGGCTGAATCCCATCGCGACGACGGCGAGCACCATCGTGGCCAGCGCCGTCGCCCCCAGGGTCCATTCAGTGCCGAGCAAACCGACAGAGACGGGAAACGTACCCTGAAACACCATCGCACCGGTCACGTTTCCGACCGCCAGGCGATCTTTCTTGCGGTACAGCCAGAGAAAGCTATTCGACATCTCAGGCAGTTCAGTGGCCAACGGAGCGATCAACAACGAGAGGATCAGTGGCGATACCTGCATTTCCGATGAAATCGAGTTCGCCGCCGTCACAAATAGATGGGCTCCGCCGACCAACCCCAGCAACCCCACGAGTCCCTGTGCTCCGATCACCAGATAAGAGGGGCGGGAAGAAGACCGGCGGGCGAACAACAGGGGTTCGAGATCACTGCCTCCTTCCGCTTCCTCATCTTCCGCCGAAAATTTGAGCTTCATGTAATAGACGTACATCCCCAGCAGCACCACGGCGACGGCGGCATGAAACAGCCGTGAAGGAATCATCGCGCAGATCAATGCCAGCACATAACTGATGAGGAAGAAGCTGATATCGACCCGGACTTCGCCGTAATTGAGCTTAAAGGTCGCCGTCCGTTTACCGAGCTTCGCGTAGAGCAGCAACAACAGCGCGAGAATGGGCAGGACCAGCGTGCTGAGCATGAACGGCGCGCCGAGAATGGCGCCCAGACCAACTTCCATCTGCTCTCGCCCGGCCCCGAAGAAAATGGCGATGATCGGAATTGACGTTTCCGGGAGGGTCGTTCCGACCGCTGCGAAGACGCTCCCGACCGCGCCTTCAGAGATATTCAGGCGTTTTCCGAGCCACTCGATTCCGTTCGTGAAGAGATGGCACCCCGTCAGGGTGATGACGACCGAGGCCACAAACAATCCTACATAGAGCAGGATCGTCACAAACGGCCCCGCAGGGAGTCTGCTCGGGACAGCGAGGCAGCGGCGGTGGCTGTCTTCACTTGCGCCCTTTTCCTTTTTTCCCGATTCGGGCTTGCTGCTGATACGCCGACAGGGCCTCTGCCAGAATATCTTTCACCGGACGCCCGCTCTGTTCGGCAATACGCTTACAATCCTCATACTCGGGAGCGGCCTTGCTTTGACCCGGCTGAAGGTCGGCCAGCTTGATCCGCACGTCCTGGCCATGGACCTGCACCGAGACAAACCGACGCGGCAACACCCGTCGCTGCACCTCGTGCGTCCGAACACCGAGCGCCGTCGTGTCGGCGAACAAGACCGCCAGCACGGCCTCCACCTTCTCCCGTGGAGCCAATACGGAGAGCATATTCCCCGGCCTTCCCTTTTTCATCGTGATCGGCGCCAGGGTCGCATCCACCGCTCCCGCGGCGAACACCCGATCGAACACGGTCTCGTAAACCTGCGGATTCAAGTCATCAATGTTCGTCTGCAACTCCACGATCGCTTCCACCGACCCTGCGTCGGCCACTTCTTCGCCGACAAACACGCGTAGCACATTGGGCCACTGCGCCGGATCAGCGGTTCCCGCCCCATACCCCACCTTGCCGACCCGCATCGAAGGCAAGCGACCGAATTCTGTGGCCAGGGTTCGCAGCAACGCCACCCCGGTCGGTGTGGCGAGCTCTCGTTGAGGTCCCTCGGCATAGATCGGCAGCCCCACCGCCAAGGCAGCCACAGCCGGACCCGGCACGGGCAACGATCCGTGGGCAGACGTAAGCGTGCCGGACCCCACATTGATCGCGGAGGCCGTCACATGCTGGACGCCCAGGAGATGCCAACCCAAGACTCCGCCGACCACATCCACGAACGAATCGATCACGCCGACTTCGTGAAAATGCACATGCGCCGGTTCGACTCCGTGGGCCGTTCCCTCGGCATCAGCCAGCACATCGAACACTGCCTGGCTCCGTTCTTTGACAACCGGCGGCAAGCCGCTCTTGAGAAGAATCCGGCCGATTTGCGCCAACGTCAGCGGCGCGCGAAAGCCCTTCTCGATCAGCACATCGACTTTTGTCGCCGTGAGCGCCCCGCGCTCGACCCGCTTCCGCGTCAGACGAAACCCGTCGATCCGCAGCAGCGCAAGGCCGCGCACGAGATCCTTGAAGGGCAATCCCGCATCGACCAACGCGCCCAGGATCATGTCACCGCTGATGCCGGAGAAACAGTCGAAATGAAGATGCGTGGCCACGTGACTCCTACGTTTCGTCATCGGGTGCGAGCGAGCGGCATCTTACCGGAGCCGCATCCAGACAGCAATCATTCGGCTCGTTCGTTGACAGCCTTGCGACGCTGTGTTATCCCCAATGAAGAGACGCATTCGACCAGTTCACCGGCCTGCTCCGTGCGGCACCGACACCCATGATCAATTCAACATCATCCATCCATACCATCGTCCGGCGCGCCGCGAATGGAATCCGGCTCGGCCTATTGCTCGTGCTGAGCGGCCTCTTCTTGCTGGGACTAGGCACGGACGCCCTGGCCAAGGCCAAAAAGAAAAGCAGTGTCCCGCGCCCGGAACCGGACCTGAAAATTCTCGCATTGCAAGCCGCACCGATGCCCTATCGTCCGCAGGACGGGCCCTTTCATTTCATCGCCACGGTGCAATTGCCCAAGGAAGTCGACGAACAACTCATGCTGGAGGTCTCGGCTCTCGTCACCTCCTCCTCCATGACCTCGCTACGCTTCCTTTCGATTCGGCAGCCGGTCAATGAGCATGTCCAAACGGACCCCAGCGCGGCAGGAGAAACGCCGCGCAAGCATGTGCACGTGGACCTGGTGTGGGACGGGTTGGACCACAACAAACAGCAGGTCCCGGTCGGGTCTTATGAATATGAAGTGCGGGTCAAACTACTGAGCAACGGTGAGAAAGGCCAACGCACGCAGATGTTGTCGTGGCCCAAACGAGGCAAGTTCGTCGTTCAGAACTGATTCATCGAAGAAACAGCACCGACCCCTCCCATTCAGCCTATCTGCGCGTCACACGACGCTTCGCCCACCATGTTGATCCGATGCGCCAGGCAACCGGCGCCAAAGCCGTTGTCGATGTTCATCACGCCGACCCCGGCCGCGCAGGAATTCAGCATGGTCAACAATGCGGCCAACCCGCCGAAGTGCGCGCCATATCCCCGGCTGGTCGGCACCGCAATCACCGGTTGCCGGACCAGTCCACCGACGACGCTCGGAAGCACGCCATCCATCCCGGCCACCACGATGAGTACCCGGGCCCCATGCAATCGCTCCTGTTGGCCGAGCAGGCGATGAAGTCCGGCCACCCCCACATCGTACAAGGTGTCGGTCCGGCTGCCCATGATATCAGCCGTCACCCGCGCCTCCTCAGCCACGGGAATGTCGGCGGTGCCGGCGGTGATAATCAACACGGATCCTCGACGCACCAGTTTGGGTGGCGCAATGGCCACGACACGCGCCGCCTCATGATAGACCGCTCGTTTGCTGACCCGCAGCAGTGCCCGCGCGACCGACGGCTCCACTCGCGTGGCCAGCAAGGAGTTATTCTTCCGCAACAAGGTCTTGGCAATGGCCACCACCTGAGGCACGGTCTTTCCTTCGCAAAAGATCACTTCCGGAAATCCCTGTCGAAGCGCCCGATGATGATCGAGCGAGGCAAAACCAAGATTTTCATAGGGCATCGTTCGCAACTGGTGGAGCGCATCCGGCACGGCGATGGCGCCCCGCTGAACCTTGGTGAGCAACGCCTGCAACTGGTCCTGATTCATGACGAGCTTTTCTCCCCCTTGGCTTCTCGCTCCATCAGATCGCCGACCGCCTGGCGGCAGGACTTATCGGCAAAGAGCACCGCGTTGACTTCCTGCACGATCGGCATATCCACGCCACATCGTATCGCGAGATCCAGCGCTGCTTTTGCCGTGCGCACACCTTCCGCCACCGCCTGCATGCTCGCGAGAATATCCTGCAGACGTTCCCCCTTGCCCAATCGCACTCCCACTGAGTGATTGCGGCTCAAGGGCCCGGTACAGGTCAAGATGAGATCCCCGACACCGGACAGACCGTAAAAGGTTCGCGGATCAGCACCCATCGCCACACCCAACCGAATCATTTCGGCCAAGCCACGCGTAATGAGAGCGGCGCGAGCGTTATGGCCGAGATCCAATCCATCGACGACACCGGCAGCCAAGGCCATCACATTTTTCAAGGCGCCGCCGAGCTGTACCCCGATCGGATCATCATCCGCATACACTCGAAAGCTTGGTGTCATGAACAGTGCCTGGATGGTCTTGACGACTCCGGCATCCTGCCCGGCCAGACAAAGCGCCGTTGGCTTGCCATAGCTGACCTCACTGGCAAAACTCGGCCCCGACAGAACCAGCAACGAGCCGTGCATAGGGACAGGCAGCACATTCTGCATAACCTGCGTCATGAGCGCCAACGTGCCCTCTTCGATTCCCTTGGTGGCGCTGACCAACGGGATGGGCTGCGGCAGCAATGGGCCGATCCGGCTCAACACCGGCCTCGCCACATGCGACGGCACCGCGAAGATCAGGCAGTCGGCGCTCGTCACGGCATCGGATAACACATTCGTTGCGGATAAGGTCGCCGGAAGCTGAATGCCCGGCAAATACAGGGCATTCTCGCGTCGAACGTTGATCGCCTGGACGACGTCCGGCTCATGGGCCCAGAGACGGACAGGAATCTGTTTCTCCGCCAGATGCCGGGCTAACGCCGTCCCCCAGGCCCCGGCTCCGATAACCGCCACATGGTGCATGGATGATGGCATCATGCCCGCCACAACACCACGACGTGGGAGAGCGATTCCGCAGCTGGAATGAATGGCGCAGGCTTCATCGACGCGGATTATAGGAAGGGGCTTTGAAACCTGTCAACGAAGCGATCCGACGGCTCGGTTGTGATCAGCCGGTGAGTGCGCTCCGATCGCCACTGGAATTCCTGCCGCCGCCGCGGTAGGCTGCGGCATGCTTAGGGAGTTGCTGTCATGAAACCCTGTCCAGCTTGTGGGCGTGCCCTGCCGGAAATCAACCGCTACTGCACCCACTGCGGGGCTGGCGTCGAGCCCGATACCAGCCGGAGCGCCTTCCCGACACCTCCCGGGTCAACAAGGGAGCAGCTGAACCTGAACATCTTGTACGGCATGGTGACGGTGCTGCTGGTCTCCGTGCTGATACCGCCATGGGAATCGCCGCCCTCGCAACCGCCTGTCTTTCTTGGGTTTCATTTTATCCTCTCCCCTCCGCAACCGGATGCCATCATCAGCCGGCTCCTACTCACGATCGAGCTCACCACCACCGCCATTGCGGGCCTCTATCTTTCGTTTCTGTTTCGATCTCGGTAAGAGCGAAGGATCGGTGGGAATCAGTCGAGGGCGAGCGTCAGGCATTTGGCTGCGCCGCCCGACTTCATAAATTCGTCCAACTGAACGGAATGGGTGTGATAGCCGCGATCTTCAAGCAACTTGGTCGTGAGCGGACAATCAGCGGGAATCACAACTTGTTTGCCGACACACACCGCATTACAGGCAAATCGTACCCCTTCCTCCTCCGGCACCGCGAGCCGCCGATCCTCCGGAATCCATTGAGCAATCGCAGCCTGGCCGTAGGAGTCGAACGCCGAAGGTAGGTAGAGCAAGTCACCGCTGCTGAGCGGACAAAAACAGGTATCCAGGTGATAGAACCGGCTGTCGATCAATTCGAGCGGAATGATTTCCCGCTGAAAGATTTCGCTCAGCTTCGGAAACGCCCGGATGTCCGACCGCTGGTGGTATCCGCCGAACCAGGTATCCGCAAATCCTAATAGGTCACCGGCTCCCTCGAAATAGAGCGACTGGTCGAGCGTCAACACCTCATACCCCTGCTCACGGAACCATCGTTCGAAGTGTGCTTCCTCTCGTTGTCGCTCCGGGTATCGGAACCGGCTCACCAACGCACGACGACCGACGACCAGCCCCGCATTGGCCGTAAAGACTAGGTCGGGAAGGCCCGGAACGGGCGGCATCCGCTCAAGCCCTGCCCCGACCTCCTGTTCCAACACCTTCATCAACGTCTGCCATTGTCCGGCTGCACGCGCCGGGTCTACGCCGTTCGCCCGCCGCATCCAGGGATTGATCTCGTAATCGATTTGGAAATAGTCGGGAGGACACACCAGGAACCGGCTCATGGGCGCCACCCGAGTTCACGCGCCAGTTCTTTGAGAAACGAGGCGGCATCCATCACCAGGCCGACGGCTTGGAAACTGCCACGATCAGCCAATTTCGTCGGCACGGCCGGATTCACATCGACGCACACCGTGGGAACGGTGGCCGGCAATAGATTGCCGGTAGCGATTGCGTGGAGCGTGGACGCAACCAACAAGGCCAGTCCGACTCCGGGAATTTCCTCGCGCATGGCCTGTTGCGCCATCATGGAGTCCGTCAACACCCCAGGCAACGGACCATCGTCACGGATGGTGCCTGCCATCACCATCTTCACCTCGCGCCGCACACAAGCCGCCATGATGCCGTCGGTGATCACTCCGGATCGCACGGCCTCTTGGATGCTGCCGATGGCCCGAATCCGATTGATGGTACGCAGGTGATGCTCATGCCCATGTGGCACTGAACGGCCGGCCGTCAACCCATACCCAAGTGACGTGCCGTAGAGCCCAGCCTCCATATCGTGCGCCGCCAAGGCATTGCCGCAGAACAGGAGCTGAATGTATCCGGTCTCGATCAACCAAGTCAGGGCCTCCCTTCCACCCGCATGCACGATCGCCGGGCCGCCCGCCAACAGCACCTTGGATTCGGCGCGCCCCTGCCGGTACCACTCGCGCAACTTCTGCATCCGCCGAGCGATGTCGGCGATGACGGGATGGTGCGGCCGCTCCGACGACACCACAGACTCCATGAATCCGAACACGTCGCGCTCGGTGGGACGCGCGAGGGGGGTCACCCTGATGCCTTCTCGCCCGATCACGATCAGATCGCCGGTTGTGACTGTTCCCATGGGAATGGTCCTGGCGCGGGCTTTGGCCGAATCGACACAGATGCCGAGATCCATTTCCATGCCCTCTACCTCCACCCACTCACCATCCAGACGAATCTGCGTCGGCAAATGTGTTGTCGCGTAGAACTGTTCGGGAAAGACTCCCGCCGCCGGAGCCGGTTCGAACCGGCAATCCGCTTCACGCTCGACGGCGGCGCCGTGGGGTTGGATGGCCTGGAGAATCTCAGCCAACAGGCGACCGGACGGTGCTCGCACGACAATACGCGCCTGAGACGTCGCATCTCTCGTCGTCCCGATCGCGACGTCCTGCAAGTCGAAGGTACCGCCCATCATCAGAATCGTGTCCAGGACCTTCGCCAGGATCAACGAATCGATAATGTGACCCTGCAGGAAAACTGTTTCTTGCGATGCGGTCATGACCGGCCCCTCATGATTCGATCGGCGCGGTGAAGAATGCCTCGTGGGGTGATACACGCTACTATGTAAATTCTACCATGAGGCAGGAGAGATGACGCGGAAACTATGAATTCGTTTTCACCACTTCCCGCAGCACGCTCGTCGCGTAGGAACCGGGGGGGAGCCAGAACGACAGCGTCAACACAGCTCCGTCCAGCGACCAGGACAGATCATTGAGACGAACCCGGAGAGCTCGCCGTTCGCCGCGGAATCCGCATTCGGCGCCGGCTTTCGACAAGAGTTCGGGAGTCGTTCCCAGCTCTGCCGCCACGGCCCTTTCTATTTCTCCTGGATCGCCGGTCGCCCAGGGCGCGCGGGACCCGAAGAGCGGTCCCGTGGGGCTGATCTCGAACCGATCGGCTCGCGGCTGCTCGACCTCCGGCTGCTCCACCGGAAAGCAGGCCCCGTTTTCCGACTTCATCGCCCAGTCGCCCGCAAACACCCGATCGATACTTTTGATCCGTTTGGCGACGATGTGGTTGAACACGTGGGACTGGTAGGCATTCATGAACCAGATGCGCTTGTTGCGAGGCATCTTGTTCCGACGCGCAGCGTCCTGCAGCAACTCGGCGCCCAATTGAAAATTCGTCCCCGATCGTCCTTGCCGTTGGGGGCCAAAATAGTTGGGCACACCCCGGCGCACCAATTCATCGAACAGCCGCTGCAGCGACTCTTCGCTTCCTTCCCGAACGTCCCGAATCACCAAACAGAACTGATTGCCCGCATGATGCCCCTTACGCAACCGGTTGCGATGGCGCCCCAGGATCTCCAGCGTGAGCACGCGCTCGTCGCGGGGTAATCCCGCGACTGTTTCCGCCTGCACTCCCTGCAATGAAAGCATCTGTGTCGTCACGGCCTGCGCATCCTTCAGGCCGGCCACTCCGATGGTTTGGGCTTTCACATGGAGCTGGGATGCGAGTCGCAAGACGAGATCGGGTGTGGATAGGCCCCGCTTTTTTACTCGAATATATAGATGCTCACCCTCCCCGCAGGGCAGATACAGCGGTCGCTCATCCACACAAAAATCATCGGGAGTACTGCGAATTCGGCCGCCAAGAGCGGGCACTGCGTCGGTGAGATAGGGGACCGTGTCATCGAACCAGGACGGAATCGGCATAGGGTTCCTTCTCGTTCTTCATGAGGCACAATTGCCGTGATGAGGGTAGGCACAGCGACCAGCCGTGTTATACTCGTAGGGAGCCGTCCACTACTTCTGCCATCATCCGTATATGATCGCAATGCCGACTCGATTTGCCCATACGTGCTGCGCCGCATGGATCCTCTGCTGTTGGATCGCGATCGGCATCGCTCCATCGTCATCCTTGGCCGCAACCCGCGTGGTCGGCATCGACGTCTTCGCTCAGTTCACTCAGCATATCGAACGCCAGGCCGACACCGACAAGCAGGCCTTTGCCGTGGCGAGCCAATGCATGAACTGGTTCTACAAACAGCAGCGGCACAAACCCGCTCCGCCCACGGTGGAGCGTATCGCCTGGACTCAGCAGGCAAATTCACGCCACATCGCAGCCGGCTCGTCGGATCAAACAGACTCTGATTGCCGCGCACGTTATCCGGGCGGAATCGACGCGGTCCGCAGCGATTTCCAACGCACTCAGGCATTTCTCTCCCTCAGCCTGACTTTTTATGAGTTCGCCTTGGTGGGCGACGGCGACGACAATGCCACCTACAGCGATCGTGAGCTTCAGGACATCCTTCTGGCGCTCAACCTGGCCTCAGAACCATCGCTCGGAGCGGATGCCCACTTACGTTCGCTCACATCTCAGTTCGATTCTCTGCACAAGGCCCGAGGTATGGAAGCGCTCATGACCGGCATGGGCAAACTGTACGATCAGGGCTACCGCGTCACCACTTCAGACAAGAACCACCTGAATCGAGTCATGGAATGATTCCGTCCTTGATGCGGTGGCAGGAGCTGGCGCGCGTCTGGATCGGCCACTGGCTCAGCCGCCCCTTCCATCATCTATTCAATCTGATGCCGGGGATCGAAGTCGGTCTCTCCGCGCCGACCATCACTCGCCTGCCGCTCGTCCATGCTCCGCTGGCGGGACGGCGCGCCGTGCATCTGAGCGACTTGCATCTGGACCGGTATCGTCCCAGACACCGCGCCCTGGTCCGCACCGTCGCGGACCTCAACCCGGACTGGATCTTCATCACCGGCGATCTCCTGAATGTGCGGGACGGGCTGCCGCACGTGCTTCGCTTTCTGACGGAACTGCGCCGCCTGGCACCGGTCTTTGTCACACTCGGCAATCACGATCACTATAGTGGTGTCCGCGTGGATGAATTCGCCGAGCAGTTCGACCGCCGCAAGGTGACGCTGCTGCTCAACCAAGTGACGTTCCTTCCCATGGAAGCCGGTGACCTCGCCCTCGTCGGTCTTGACGACCCCTCGCTACACCGCGCGGACCTCCGCTGTATTCCCTCTCCGCGGGCCGGACGTTTCACCCTCGTACTGGCGCATGCGCCCAACATTTTGGACCAACTCGCACCTCAACACCACGTAAACCTCACCCTCTGTGGGCACAGCCACGCCGGTCAGTGGCGAATCCCCTATGTTCCGACGTTTTGGTTGCCGCCGGGCTGCCATGGGCGAACTCAGGGCATGTATGCCAAGGGCAATCACCGCCTCTATGTCAACCGCGGCCTCGGCTGGTCGGTCATTCCCATGCGACTGAATTGCACCCCTGAAATCGTGCTCCTCGAATGGGCCGCCTGACCGATCGACTCGTCAGGGTCCTGCACGGCCTCGCCCCATCATCGGATACGCTCTAACGCCTCGCGGGCCCGGCTCCGCACGGTTTGATCCCAGTCTTCCTTGCTGACCTCGAGCAACTTATTTTTGGCCGCGGCGGCCCGCAAGCGACCGAGACCCAACGCCGCGCTGGAGCGCACGTAAGCATGGTCATCCTCTAACGCCGAGAGGAGATGGGCGACTGCCCGATCATCGCCGATCACTCCCAAATGGCTCGCCGCCATGCCACGCACCTGATGTTGTTTGTCGCCCAAGGCCCGCTTCAGCGTCGTCACGAACAATTCCTGAAGCTGAGGAGCCACAGCCTCAAGGCCGGCGCGGCGGTATTCGTTGACCTCAATCACCGCGAACGCCAGTTTGAGCCGTGTCTCGGAGGATGGCTGACTCTCGAACAGCTTGATCAATCGCGCGCGCTCCCGAGTTCTCCTGCGTCGTGCCCTGATCTTTCCGATCAGCATCCACGTCACGGCCAAGACCGCCAGTGACAGCGCGGTCAGGGGAAGGGCCTGATCGATAATGAAGTCCTGCATGTCCAGAGATAGGCGTTTCCATACCCACACGCCGGACACGACGAGCCCCAGCAAGAGGAGAATGGTGGTGAGATTGGCTTGGCCCGATTGTGCGTGACGCGGCATGGCAGGCGACATGATAGGGGGACGGTCTGTTCGGCGTCAACGCAACCCTCGAGACCCGACTCTTGACAGCTACCCGATGCGACGACTAGGCTGCGCGCGCAATGGAACTGCCCGACCTCAAAGACGATCCACACCTCAAGGTGCTGCGGCCCTTGGTCGAGACCTACCTCGCCTTCTGGCGCACAGATAGTCGCCACGTGCGTTCATTGCGGCTCACCCCCTCGCAATTCGACGTGATCGCCACTCTTGGGGACACCAAGGGACTGACCTGTGCCGAGCTCTCTACCGCCACCTTGGTGACAAAGGGAACGTTGACCGGCGTGTTGGACCGTCTCGCCGCCAAAGGGTTGATTCGACGAACACCGGTGGCCGATGACCGTCGAAGCACGCGCATCTGCCTGACCGACAAAGGTGTCCGTCTGTTCAAGAAGACGTTCGCGGCCCACATCGCCTTTTTACGCCCCTTTTTCCAACGCGCGCTCACGACGGCAGAAGCTGAGCAATTGCGCCTGCTGCTCCTCCGCCTCCAACGGAGCTTTCGGGAGAACCCGACCGCATGATTCGGGTGACGGTGCTGGGATCGGGAACCAACGTTCACCCCACGCGCGCCGCGGCCGGATACTTGATCCAAACCGACCACACGTTTTTACTCGACTTCGGTCCACGCACCCTCACCAACTTGATCAACAGCGGCGTCGACCGACACCGGATTACACACATTCTGTTTTCCCATTTCCATGCCGATCATTTCGCCGATTTCATCCCCTTCTTCTTTGACGCCGTCATTTTCTGCAAGTACCAGGGCGGCACCAGACCTCCGCTGACCCTGATCGGTCCGCATGGCACGGCCAAGCTCATGCGAGCGATGATGACCACGTTCCCGAGTTTCAACCGCGCGCCGTTTCGCGTCACGATTCGGGAGGTCTCCGATCGGAGCTTCCGCCTCGGCGACACACGCATCACACCCGCCACCGTCACCCATGCGCCACGACTGCATTGTGTGGGGTACCGGGTCGAATACCAAGACCACGTCGTAACCTATTCGGGGGATTCTCTCTATTGCGACAATCTGGTCCGACTCTGCCGCGAGGCGGATCTCGCCATTCTGGATTGTTCGTTTCCGGAAAACCGCCCGGGCGCCGGACATCTCCACGCCGGTCTCTGCGGCCGCGTAGCGCAGGAGGCCGGTATCAACCAGCTCGTGCTGTCCCATTTTTATCCGATTGCGGAACGATATGACGTCCGCGCGCAGGCGGGAAACTACTTCTCGGGACGGATTCGAATGGCACGGGACCTGCTCAAGCTACGTAGCTGAGTCAGAGCCCCTCCTCTCGTTGCTCACAGCCCAATATTTCAATGAAGCGAGGCAGGCGACTTTTTTTCAGCGGCTCGTCGAGTTTATTGTAGATGGCCAGCAGGTTCTTGATCATGCGGGCCAAGATCGCGCGCGTCGGGCTTTTCTGCAGATACCGTTCTTCGAACCCGTAGCCGGCTTCTGTCAGGAACCGCGCGCAGTTCTTCTCCGTCAGCAGGGCGCCCCCGTTGAAACAATCGATGAAGATCTTATACCGATCCGAATCGAACTTGACGAGGAAGTGGCCCGGCATGCCGATCCCCTGCACCGGCAACTGTAACCGCCGGCCAATGAGCAAATACACGGTGGAGAGGCTGATCGGGATTCCGGTTCGTCGGTCGATCACACAGTTGAGATAACTGTTCTCGAGCTCGTAGTAGTTTTTGGTGTTCCCTTTAAATCCCGCTTCCGTGAACAGATAGCGATTCAATGCTTTCACCGTCTCTTCGCCCGAGACCCGGGACCCGATCTGCTCCCGCACATCCTGGGCCATGCGATCCAATTGCCGCTGGTAGGCCTGGACGTCGAGCATCGGATAGGCGTAGCGCGCCAAGATGAAGGCCCCCGTTTCAAGCTCGACTTGGTCCTCCGGAAGGGCGATGAGATCGCGAAGTTCTTCCTCCAATTTGGTCCCGCGGATTTCCTCCAGCACGGTGACGATACGGTCGGCCATCTCCGGCTGCTCAATCTCCGCTTCCTGCAACAGCGGCACGGCCGAGTCGCCGAAATCGATGAGTTTTCCGCTGATCGTCTTGACGATGCGTTCATCCTCATCGCCGAGGAGTCGAATCAACGCGCGGATTTGGCTTTCATTCACGAACATGGTGGATCTCCGGTGCGCAACGGTGCTCACCCGATCGCCCGTCGGAAGGCGCGCGCGCCGCCATACAGGCACAGGGCATCGAACAGCACCATCACCCCGATGACCATGCCGACGTGTGGTAAGGCTTCGGTCCATCCCTGGAGAATCAGCGGCCGGACGGCATCAATGGCCCACGTCATAGGATTGAACTGCGCCAGAAACCCCATCCAGCCCGGCATCGCCGCCAGCGGCACCAACGCCGAACTCAGGAAAATCATGGGCAGGGAGAGAAATCCAAGCACCGAGAAGAAATCGCCGTGGCTTTTCACCGAAAAGGCCATCGCCATCGAAATGGCCGTCAACCCGACGCCGAACATCATCCCGATGAACAAGATCGTCGCCACGCCCAAGAGTCCGGTGACAGGCTGCACGCCGAACAGCCAGGCGACAGCGAGAATGACCAGGACTTGCAGAGACGTAATGGTGGTCACGAAAATAAATCGGCTCAGGATCACCGACGTTCGGTGAATCGGCGTGGACATCAACCGTTCGAGAAACCCGTTCTCCTTATCGAAGAGGAGATCGACGCCGCCGGCCAGGCCATTGTTGAGCACGGTCATGACGACCACGCCGGCGGTCAGGAAACTGATGTAGCTCGACGCCTGTGTCACCTGCATGTCGGCGGCACGCTGGAACAAATTGCCGAAGAAGATCAGCCAGAAGAGCATCGGCTGCACCAGGGTAAAGAGCATGCTGAACTTTTCACGGCTCAGCCGCAACACCCAGCGCAGTGTCAACGCTCGAATCTCCTGCCAATATTCTTTCATCGCTCCGCTCTTCCTGTTTCCTGCTCAGTGTTCAATCTCAATTGAAGGCAAGGGTAGACTGCGCATGGCATCCTAAGGCATTGCTCAGACATGGAACATCGGGAATTGCACCTGAACCATTCCTGGCCTCTTGCTCACCCCTGGCTCTCCTGTTGAACGTCATCCTTAATGGACCGCCCAGTATGCGCGATGAACACATCATCCAACCGCGGCCGGTGATAATCGATGAACTCCAGTTGGCAGGTCAGGCGGTTCGCCGCCTCAAGAATGGCCGGCAAGGCCTTCTCGGGGGAATCAACCCGAATATCGAGCCCGGTCTTCGTGGTTATGACGGCGCGAATGGCCGGCAGATTCTTCACGGCATCCGCCAGCAGCTCGACGCGATCGTGCTCCCGCACCGTCAGCGACACCAGATCCCCGCCCAATCCGACTTTCAACTCGGCCGGAGCCCCCAAGGCCTTGATCCGTCCCCC
>JALDRG010000016.1 GCA_031315995.1 Nitrospira sp. | reverse complement strand
GCTCGAACGGGGGCGCCCGACTGATTTTGACGATCCGGAGAAGTTACGCAGTTCACTGCGTCGCCTGATGTGGGGAAAGGTGGGACTGGTGCGTTCAGGAGAGTCGTTGATCAGTGCCTCTGCGCAAGTGGTACGCTGGACGCGGATGCTGACGAAGCCGTTTGCCTCGCGGGCGGCCCTTGAGGTGAAGAATATGGTGCAGGTTGCGCGCTGTATTACCGACGCGGCCTTATGGCGGGAGAATAGCGTGGGGGCCCATTATCGGTCGGATTTTCCGCAAGCCAATCGGCCGGGGTGGCGGCAACATAGCCAGTTGCTGTGTGTTGACGGCCAACCTAGCGGGCTCTCGCCGACGGAGCGAGCGTGCGTGCTTTCGCTCCCAAAACCTCTGCGCGGTAAGACCGGGAAGAAGACATCCGGTCGTTCGTAAGAAAAGTGCGATAGTACCGCAGCACCTTTCGGACGTACTGCCTGGTTTCCGCGATGGGAGGAAGGCCATGATAGCGCTCCACCGCATGTTCTCCGGCATTGTAGGCAGCTAAGGCCAAGGGAAGGTTTCCGTTAAATCGATCCAGCAGCTGTCGCAGGTATTTGGTCCCCCCGCCGATATTCTCATCCGGATTGTACGAATCCCGCACGTCCAAGCGCACGGCTGTCTGCGGCATCAACTGCATCAGTCCGATGGCGCCGGCACGTGAGACCGCCAGCGGGTCGAAATCGGATTCTGTCTTGATCACAGCGCGAATCAGGGCCGGGTGGAGGCGATGGGCGCGGGAGTGTCGCGCAATCACCGGCTCCAATTCATTGTCGGAAATGACGTTGCGGGAGCGAGGCAGTTCTGAAATCACTCGCCGATATCGCGGGTCATTCGGCACATTGGTGAGAGAAATGGTGCCGTTGGCGTCAACGTATTGATACACGTCTGCGTGGCTGGGAAGCGCACTCAGCAGCAGAGCCGCGGCGACTGAGAGGATCGCGGTTGTGCGGCTGACTTGGGCCATCTGGATTGTGGGTCCGGTGAAAGAGACGTATCCGTTTCGGATGTTTCAACCGTAGCATCGGACCTCCTGCCTGTCAAAAGCGGCTCTCCTGTATGAAGTCGGGTATAGGGATGCAACGCATTGACAATAAAGACCTGACTCGGTGTGGTTAGGAGCGATCCGGTTCGAGAAACCGCGTTCGGCTCTCGGCGAAACGCGTGTGGATCCGACTGGTTAAGGGTCCTGGATAGCCCTCGCCGACCGCGAACGCATCGACTCTGGTCACCGGCATGATTTCCATGCTGGTATTGGTCAAAAAGCATTCATTGGCCCCCCGAAGATGGCTGAGGTAATAGTGGCCTTCCCGGACCGGCAATCCCTCTTCCTGCGCGATGATCATGACGATGGTTCGGGTAATTCCGTCTAAGATGCCGCAATCCAGTGCCGGGGTATGGAGGGTGTCGCCGGCGATAAAAAAGAGATTGCTGACCGTGCATTCGGTCAGTTCGTCTTGCCAATTCAGCAAGAGACTGTCGAAGGTGCCGGCTGCAATCGACTCGCGTTTGGCGAGAATGTTGTTGAGGAAGTTGGTGGACTTGATTTGCGGTGACAGGGCTTCGGGCAGATTTCGCCTCGTCTTGGCTACGGTCAGAGACACGCCATCGCGTGACAGGGATGGCGGAGGAGGATGGAGCGCTTTCGTCATGATGACGACGGTGGGGTGCGGGCAGAGACTAGGGTCCAACCCGATTTCTCCTGCACCGCGTGAGACCGTGATGCGAATGTAGGCGTCCGCCTGATCATTGCCGACCTCGTTGCGGCGCATGGCCTCATGGAGCAGGTCCGGCCACTGCGCGTTCGGGATGGGAATGGTTAAGCCGATGGATTCGGCCGAGCGTCGGAGCCGGGCCAAGTGTTGATCGCGCATGAAGATGCGGGAGCCATAGGAACGGAGCGTTTCGTAGACGCCGTCGCCATACAGGAAACCATGATCGAACACGGAAACAACGGCGTCCTCCTTGCGTACAAAGTGATCATTGAGAAACACCCACATCAGCGGCCGGCCTCCAGTATTGTGAAGAATGCGCCCGCTTTGGCAAGCGTTTCATCGTATTCACGGTCGGGATCTGAGTCTGCCACAATCCCCGCGCCGACTTGCAGATAGCCGTTGTTGTTGGTCAGGACCAATGTGCGAATGAGGATGTTTAGGTCCAGGTCGCCGCTCCAACTGAAGTACCCCAAGGCTCCCGTGTACAGTCCACGTCGGACCGGCTCCAGCTCCTCGATGATTTCCATACAGCGGAGTTTCGGCACGCCGGTGATCGTGCCGCCGGGAAACACGGCCTTGACGAGGTCGAGCGGCGAGATGCCTGGTTGCAAGGTGCCGACTACGTCTGACACCAGGTGGCTGACGTGTGAATATTGTTCAATGGCCATGAATTCATCGACCCGCACCGAGCCATAACGGCAGACTTTTCCGAGGTCGTTCCGTTCGAGATCCACGAGCATCACATGTTCAGCGCGTTCCTTCGGATTGGCGAGCAACTCAGCGCGCAGCAGCCGGTCTTGTCGGAGGCCGATGCCTCGCGGCCTGGTGCCGGCAATGGGCCTGGTGCAGGCTTGTGAGCCGGTCAGTTGCACGAGGCGCTCAGGGGAACTGCTGACGAGGCTGAGGTTGGGGAATCGGACGAGTCCTGCGAACGGCGCAGGGTTGATCAGGCGAAGGCGGCCATAGAGTTCGGTTGAGTATCCCTCAAACCCCGCAGCTGAAGCCGTGGCATTCAAGTCGAGGGTGAAGCGATGAGAAAGATTGGCCTGATAAATATCACCGGCGGCGATATAGTCTTGGCATCGCCGCACACGAGCCTTGTAGGCTTCGCGCGATTGGTTGGGCACGAAGAGCGCCTGGGTAGAGGCGGACGACGAAACAGGATGCGCGATCGGACTCGTCAGGCGGGCTTCCAGCTCTGCCAGCCGGTCACAGCCTTCACGAAACAGTTTTTCCCGAGGTTCCGATTGAAACCGTGACAGGGGAGGGCAATACATCAGGTACAACTGTCGAGTGTGGTGATCGACGGCGGCCACGACGTCGAAAAAGGCCATGTGCAAGTCTGGTACGCGGAGATCGTCGGCGGCCAGGGTCGGGAGCGATTCGAGTGAACGGGCGAGATCGTAACTGAGGTATCCTATTGCGCCGCCATAAAACGGCGGGATGTCGTCTGGTCTTGGAATGGTCGATGCAGCAAGCGCTTGTTGGAGGGCCTTGAGGCCGCAGCCTGTATAATGCCGGAGTTGCCCCCCGGTCTCAATGTCGTATTCCTGTGCGCGGGCTGTCAGGGTGAGATAGGGTTCGCGGCCAAAAAACGAATAGCGCGCGGTCGTCTCAGTGCCGTTGGCGCTTTCCAGAAGGAACGAGGGACGCTCGGCTGGAGCCAGGCGCCGGTAGAGCTCGAACACGTCGGCTTGTGGTTGTGGGCGCACAACTACCAACGGTTGGGCCGGCCCGCTGAGAAATGCCTTGTGAGAGGAAACGCTCATAAACCAGTGTTTCGCAGGGGTAGTGAACGCTGAGGAAATGACTATACCGCATCGAGAGGCCGGGTCATAGGTGGCCAACTTCTTGACAAGCCCCCAGCGAATTTGCTTGAATGGCGCGCCCGCCGATGGGTGCACTCTCTCCGATTGTGCTGAAGAGTGCTGCGTGTGAGCAGCTGATGCCCCCCTCTCAGGATCCGTTATATGCGGGGCTCGGGCAGGCCGTCCGGATCGGGACGGAACTGCTTGCTGCGTTGATTGTCGGGGGAGGGTTGGGCTGGGTCATCGACACCTATCTGCTTGATTCTAATCCATGGGGATTGGTAGCGGGGTTGGGGTTGGGGGCCGCCGCCGGCGTGCGGAGTGCCTATCGCTCGGCGCAACGATGGCAGAGTTAACCAGAATCGTCTGATTGAAAAAAGGACCATCGTGGAAGAAAGTCCGTTACATGCGTTTGAACTGCACGACCTGATTCCGTTGGTACCGGCCGGGGTTGATATTTCCATCAACAAAGCCGTGATTTTGATGTGGGTGGTCGTCGGCTTGGTAGCCGTTCTGATGATCTCTGCGTCGGCGGCTCGCAAGTTGGTTCCGGGCAAATTGCAGAATCTGGCTGAGCTGATCGTCGAGTTCATTCGCGGGATTATCTTGGACACCATGGGCGAGCCAGGGATGAAATATTTCCCGCTGATCGCCACGTTGTTCCTCTTTATTCTGTTTGCCAATCTGATCGGGTTGATTCCCGGATCGTACACCGTCACCAGTCAGATTGTTGTGACGGCGGTATTTGCCGTGGGGATTTATGGGCTGAGTCTCGTACTGGGTTTTTCTCTCCATGGGATGAAGTTTCTCGGCATTCTCGTGCCGCCGGGAACTCCGGGGTGGCTCTTGCCGTTGATGATTCCGATTGAATTGATCAGTCAGTTGGCGCGACCCATTTCCCTGGCTGTGCGTCTGTTTGCGAATATGACCGCCGGCCACGTCATTTTGGGAGTCCTGTTCGGGTTGGCGATCAGCGGTGGGCTGCTGATCGGGTGGCTGCCGTTTGCGTTCACCATCGCTATGAACGGACTGGAAGTCGGTATCGCGTTTATCCAAGCCTATATTTTCACCGTGCTGAGCTGTGTGTACTTGGGAGACGCCGTGACCCTGCACGGTCATAGCGAGCACGCGCACTAGGGCGAGTTGTTTACATAAGGGAGGAGAGGACAAACAATGGATGCAGCAGCAGCAGCGTTGGTGGGCATGGGGTTGGCGGCGGCAGGATTTGCCGGAGCCGGCGTGGGAATCGGGTATATATTCGGGAAAATGATCGAGGCCGTCGCCCGGCAGCCGGAAGCGGAAGGTCGCGTCGGCAAGTACATGTGGATTGGATTCGCGTTGGTCGAAGCCATTGCACTGTACGGGCTGGTCATTGCGTTCATCATCATGGGCTTGCGCAAGTAACCGTTTCGGCAGGCGAGCCCTGATGCTGGGGGCTATTCCCGGCTCAGAATCCTCAACTCATTTGGGTAATAGACTATGCCTCAATTTGAATCACATTTCTTTTCGTCCCTGATCTTCTGGGAGATTCTTTCTTTCGGGATCCTGTTCTTCCTGCTCTACAAGTATGCGTTTCCCGGCTTGTTGGGTATGTTGGAAGAGCGCGAGAAAAAGATCAAGGACAGCCTTGATCAGGCCGAACGCCACCGTTCTGAGGCCGAGCGCAAGCTCAGGGAATACGAGGCCAAGCTCGCGACCGCTGCCAAGGACGCGGAAGCGTTGTTGACACAGGCAAAAGAACGCGCGCAGCGCCTGATGGAAGAAAATGAACAGCGTATGACGGTGGATGCGGAGCGCATCAAAGGTGACGCGACTCGTGAGATCGACACCGAACGCCGAAAGGCCATTCAGGACATTCGTTCGCAAACGACGGATCTGGCGATGATGGTGGCGGAGAAGGTTGTCGGACGGGCATTGACGGAAGGTGATCATCGCCGATTGGCCGATGAGGCCCTGGATGCCCTCGCGAAGACCTACCAGAGCAGGAATTAGCCTCTCTCACGCCGGGGGAGGCAGACTCATGCCCCCCTGGCGGTATCCTTCCAAATCCACTGTCACGAAGCGATAGCCGACCTGTTTCAGGGTGTCAACAACCCGTTCTCGACGTCCGGCCTGCAGTAATCCGGGAAGTTCTTCCACGGCTAGTTCAATCCTGGCCATCTCACCATAGTCACGCACGCGATAGTGGCGGAATCCTTCTTGGGCCAAGGTCGCCTCCGCACGTTCCACGCGGGAGAGGGTGCGTCGAGTAATGGTGATGCCACGCGGCACACGGGAAGACAGGCAGGCGGCGGCAGGCTTATCCCAATTGGAGAGGCCCAAATCCCTCGCGGCATCACGAATATCGGCCTTGGAGAATTCGGCTTCGAGTAACGGGCTGCGGACGCCCCGCTCGCGAGCGGCTTTGAGACCAGGACGATCGTCTCCCAGATCGTCCACGTTCGTCCCATCGACAATATATCCCGAGGCATATTCATCCCGGAGCGTGTTCAGAAGTGAATACAGATCAGTCTTGCAGTGGTAACACCGGGCGGCATCGTTGCGGACGAATTCTGGAATCTGCAATTGATCCGTTTCGACGATGCGATGGCATGCGCCGATCTCGGCGGCGATACTCCGCGTCGCGTCTAGTTCAATCGCCGGAAGCGTAGGAGAGACGGCCGTGACGCCTACCGCGTGCGCACCCAGTTCATCATGGGCTAATTTGAGAACGAGGGAACTGTCGATTCCGCCGGAGAAGGCGACGATGACCGAGCCCATTTCTCGAAGGATGTGGCGTGCTCGAGAGATTTTGTCGATCAGCGGAGTTGTGGACACCATGGGATTCTTGGGCTGCGCGGACCGCTGCAGGAGAGTGGCCGGCTATTGTTTGACTTTGGCTTTCGCGATCGACCCGACGACGATCAATGCGTAATGTTGCGGGTCGAGATACTGTTTGGCGACGCGCAAGACGTCGTCCTTGGTGACTTTCTCAATGGCTCTTGGATACTGGGTGAAATAGTCCGACCCAAGATTGTAAAACTCGACTTGGGCAAGCACGTTCGCCAGCTTTGCGCTTGAATCGACCCGCAGGGGGAAGCTACCGACGATGAACGACTTTGCTTCACTAAGTTCCTGATCCGTCACCGGGGCATCGCGTATCCCCTTGATTTCCGTCAGGACGCCGGTGATCGCTTGATTCGTGACATCGGCTCTGGTCTGCAGGCTGATAAAAAACGCGCCGGGCATGAGCCTGGTGTCGAACTGGCTCATGATCCCATAGGCGAGTCCCTGCTTGTCACGAATGGAATCCATGAGGCGTGAGGAGAACCCTCCGGCGCCCAGGATGTAGTTCATGACCGTAATGGCATAGTAGTCGGGGTTTGCTCGGCTGATGCCGGTGTGTCCTAGAACGATTGTGGACTGGGTCAAATCTTTCTCGATGAGCTGGACCATTTTACGGTCGATCGGTGCCGGCTTTCTGAGCTGGTAGGGAGCGGGTGCGCCCTTCTTCCAGGAGCCGAAATGGGTCTGGACCAGCATCGCTGCCTGATCTTGGGTCAGATCTCCGACGATAACCAGGATCGTTTGGTTCGGCACGTACTCTCTGGCGTGAAATTGTTGGATGTCGGCTACTGTAATTTTGTTGAGGGTCTCTTCTGTCCCATGGGCCGGCCAACTATAGGGATGACCGTGAAAAATCAATTGATGGAAGGCCTTCATGGCGACATTGCCGGGATCGTCGTCATCGCTGATGATTTCGCCGAGAATCTGTGTGCGGACTCGTTCGAACTCCTGTTTGTGAAACGCGGGATGTTGGAGCATGTCGGCCAGAAGCGTAAAGCCGAGGTCTGCATCCTTCTTGAGGACGCGTGCGGAGGCGGTCGTGAAATCTTCCGTGGCATGGGCTCCCAGCGAGCCACCCACAAAATCGATCTGTTCGGCGAATTGTCGAGACGTCCGGGTCACGGTGCCTTCGTCCAAGAGACTGGCGGTCAAATTGGCCAGGCCGGCTTTGTCCGGCGGGTCCTGTGCCGAGCCTACTTTCACCAGCGCGTGAATTTCCACGGTCGGAAGAAAATGCTGTTCTAGGAACAACACCGTGATGCCGTTTGGGGTAACGGAGCGGGTTGGGATGATGTCTGCCGCATGCGCGGATGCGAAGGACAGGCCGAGCGCTATGCAGAGCAGTCCGGATAGGAGCCGGGCTGCGGGCAAGGGGCCTCGGCATTGGCTTGGACGAAGGATGATTTGTCGTCGCATCATCTCAGGATCGGCTCGCTAATGAGGTTGTGTCGGCGACGCCGACTGGGTTTGCGGAGGCTGTGGAATCAGGGTTCCCGTGGTGCGCAGATCGGCAGTCAGATAGTGCAATGCGACACGCTGGACGTCCTGCGCGGTGACGGCACGCGTGCGCTCGACAAACTGGTTGACTTTCCGCCACCCGGCCCCGATGGTTTCGGCTTCTCCCAGCAGCATCGCTTGGCGGAAATTCGAATCTTGCTCGAAAATGTGAGCCGCCTCGATTTGGTTTTTTGCGCGTTGGAGTTCGAGTTCGCTCGGAGGCTCCGTTTGGAGCCGATGGATCTCTTTGAGTACGGCATCCTCGACCGCCTCGACTTTCTCTCCCGGTTTCACCACCGCATAAAAGTAAAATAGTCCCGGGTCGGCTTGCATCAGTCCGTAGTCGGCGCCCACGGCCAATGCCGATTTTTGCTCGTAGACGAGACTTTGGTAGAGCCGGGCGCTCTTGCCGTGGGACAAAATCGATTCGAGTACGTTCAAGGCATAGGAATCGTCACTGGAATAGTTGGGGACACGGTACCCCATCATGACGAACGGCACTTGCGCTTCGCGCTTCAGGAGAAAGCGGCGTTCGCCGCGTTGTGGCGGCTCCGTCACGTTCGGTATTTTGGGAGTTGGACCTTTGGGGATCGGCTCAAAGAGTCTCGCGATGGTTGGGAGGAGCGTGTCTGCCTTGATGTCACCGACCACGAGGAGGGTGGCATTATTGGGCGAGTAGTAGGTGTCGTAATGGCGCTGAAGATCGTCGAGGCTCATCGCATCAAGGTCGGAGAACCACCCGATCACCGGCCAATGGTACGGGTGACTCATGAAGGCTTGGGCGAAGAGGGCTTCGACCAGTGCGCCTTGCGGATCGTCTTCGTTGCGCAGCCGACGTTCTTCCTTGACCACTTCCCGCTCGGTCTTGAATTCGTTGGCGTCCAAAATCAGCCCTTGCATACGGTCGGCCTCAAGTTCGAGCGCCAGCGTCACGCGATCCGCAGCCAGATTTTCAAAGTAGGCGGTAAAGTCCTGGCTGGTGAACGCATTGTCCATTCCGCCGTTCTTGCGGACGAGGCGAGAGAAAGTGCCTTTGGGGTATTTGGCCGTGCCTTTGAACATCATGTGTTCGAGCATGTGCGACAACCCGGCCCGACCCATGACCTCGTTTCGTGACCCCACTTTGTACCAGACTTGCACGGTCGCCACGGGAGCCTTTGGGACCTCCACGAGGATCACTTTCATGTCGTTGGACAAGATGTATTCCTTGGGCTCGACGGCTTGGGCCACGGAGGTCTGGTCCGCGAGCAGGATGAAGCTCAGGAGTGAACAGGCAAGCACGAGGCGATGGGGTAATGAAATCGGGGCTGTGCTCTGGCTAGGCATGTACGAGATTATGCTAACAACGGGTCTGAATCTGTGTCAAGGTGACTTGAGGGTTCGCCGCCTCGGTGCGACCGAGTTGGCCGCAGGCGCCCAGCACATCGCGGCCGCGGCTGCGGCGGAGGTAGACATCCACATGCCCTCGGCGCAGGGTGTTTTGGAATGTGTCGATGGCCGCATCCGACGGTCGTCGATAGGGATTGCCGGGAAACGGGTTGAAGGCAATGAGGTTGACCTTGCAGCGGAGGCCGCGGAGCAGCTTGATTAATCGGGTGGCATCCTCTGCCCGATCATTCACGTCTGCGAGAAGGACATATTCAAAGGTCAGACGCTCGCGTTCGGCCACCGGATACGCGCGACAGGCCGCGAGCAGCGCGTCCAGGGAATGGAGTCGGTTGGCTGCGGGCATGAGCTGGTGGCGGAGCGCATCGGTGGTCGCATTCAACGAAATGGCCAGGTTCACCTTGAGAGGGGCCACCTCTTTGATTCGCGAGGCGATTCCCGCGGTCGAGATCGTGATGCGGCGACCCGAAAACCCCAGGCCCCAGGTTTTGTTGGTCAGGCGGGTGACGGCATCGGCGACGGCATCGAGGTTGGCGAGGGGTTCCCCCATGCCCATGAAGACCAGGTTGGTCACCCGTTCGCCTGCTCCCAACTGGTCTTGGGCGAGGAGAACCTGATCGATGATCTCATGCGCGCGCAGGTTCCGCTGAAGCCCCAGTGTGCCGGTCAGGCAGAATCCACAGTCGAGTGTGCACCCGACCTGTGTGGACAGGCAGAGGGTGAGTCGGTTTTCGTCGGGAATGAGGACACATTCGACTTGATTGCCGTCAGCCAGCGTGAGGACGAACTTCTTCGTTCCATCCTGGGACGACAAGATCTGGACATCCGAGGTTCGCGCGATGGTGCAGGAGATGGTGAGGTATTCGCGCTCCTTCTGCGAAAGGTTGCTCATCTCGGCGAAGGTGCGAGCGCGTTCCTGATAGAGCCAGCGCAGGATTTGTGACGCACGATAGGACGGCCACCCGAGTGGTGAGACAAATGCGACCATCTCGCGTTCGGTCAAGGCGAGCAGATTGGTGCGGGAATTGGTCTGTGGAGTCATGCCGGAGCCTAGCACAGGGAAAAAACTTGTGACAAGCAAGGCGAACGTGGTCGCGTTTTCAGAGCAGTAGGCTATAATGAGCTCGGTTCACCCTCTGCTCAGGATGAGAATGTGACCGCACTTCCTTGGCGGACCAGTTTGGCGGCCCTTGCCGTGTGGTGTGTGCTGTCGAGTCTGTTCTTGACGGCCACGGCCGAGTCGCCACTGCCTCTGCCCGTCGTGCCTGGATCCTGCGTCTCCGCTGAAGTCTGCTTCCGTTCCGCTGTGGCGCTCAATGAGCGTTCAGGGTCCTCCGCTCAACGTGACCAAATCATGCGGCTCAAAATCGACCAATTGAGGTCGGTGATGGATCTCTATCCCTCCACGATCTGGGCTCAGCGAGCCGGAGTGGTGCTGGGAGTGTTGTTGATCGAACGGGAGCCGGGTGAAGCGACGAAAATCCTGCGCGCGGTCCAGCCTGACATGCCGGTGCTCGACGACTATCTACGACTCTGGACCGGAGAATCGCTGCTGAAGCAGAACGAACCGATTCAGGCGGCCGAGTTGCTGGAGACGATTCCCAAGGTCGTGCCGGATTCGAACTTGATTGCCAGGGCCGCCTATCGCACGGGTGAGGCCTGGTACAGCGCAAACGTCTGTCTCCGGGCGCTGGAATGGCTGGAGCGCGCTGTGAATCTTGCGGACAAGGACGCGGCGGCTCCGTTGGCCTTGTGGCACCAGGCGGAGTGCCACATTCGCGAGAATCGAGTGTCGGAGGCGCGTACGGTGTTAAAGCAACTCTGGCTCCGCTATCCGCACTCACCTGAAGCGCGGGAAGCGAAAGCGCAGCTGGAGACCGCGCTGGGCGGAGAAGCCTGGACGCCGACCGCCGAAGACCATTTGGTTCGCGCGCAGGCGTTTTTGGGTCTGGCCATGCAAGCCGAGGCCGTCGAAGAGCTGCGCGGCTTTCTGGCGATGGCTCCGGGGCACCCCCGCCGGCTGGACGCTCGGTTGAAGCTGGGTGTGGCCTATGTTCGACTCAAGCAATATGACCAGGCTCGCGAGACGTTTCGCGCCTTGGTGTCTGAACGAGGCCAAGAAGCATCGGAAGCCATAGTATGGCTGGCCCGGGTATATCTGCGGCAGAACCAAGGCGAGAAACTCGTCGAATTGGCGCGATCGGTGGCCCCGGGTGCCTTGGGGGGCGACCAGCGGGCGATGGTGCATCTCTTTGCCGGAGTGTGGTTGGAGGATCAAGGACAATTCGATGAGGCGATCGCCATGTTCCGCCAGGTGGCGAAGTTGGGAGACTCGACGAGCCAGCGTGCGGAAGGCCTCTGGCGTGCCGGCTGGGCACAATACCGGACAGCCCGGTATCGGGACGCGGCCGAGACGTTTCGAACCGTCGTGGAGTTACATGTCAACGGCTTGGAGCCTCAGGCGATGTATTGGGCGGCGAGGGCGGACGAGCACGAAAAAAATGCCACCGCTCCCGAGCAGTACGCTCGCCTGTGCCAGCGTCACGCCTACAGTTACTATTGCCAACTGGCTGTGCGACGAACCTCGTTGCCGCCGGTTGGGATGGCGGCTGCGGAGCCGGAGCCGCCGGTGAGCGACGAGGCCGCACGGTTGCCGGAGAATCGACGTCGTGAAATTGAACGGCATGCGGTCTATCAACGTGGGATCGAGCTGAAGCTGTTGGGGTTCGCCCAAGATGCGGCTCGCGAGCTCGGATCTCTCACAGAGCAATACAGCCGCGATCCCGACGTACTGTTGGCTTTCTCGACGTTACTCAGTGAAGTGGGGGCGTACCACCCGGCCTTGCGAGTGGCCAAGGTTCATTTTCGGGAGAAGCTGGAACGGAGCGGCCTGCCGACGGCGCCGGCCTTGTGGACGGTGGCCTACCCGACGGGCCTTCTTCCGACCATCGCCGCGCAGGGGGTGACTGCTGTCGATCCATACTTGGCTGCCGCGATTATTCGGGAAGAAAGCCAATACGATGAAAAAGCTGTCTCGGTTGTAGGGGCTGTTGGTTTGATGCAGCTGATGCCTGTGACAGCGAATGCAGTGGCTCAGCGATATGGGTTTCCGACCGTCGGACGGGAGGAGTTGTTCGATCAGGAAACCAATATTCGACTGGGGGTGCGTTATCTCGGTCAGTTGCTCGACCAATACGGGGGGAATGTGGCGCATGCCGTTGCGGCGTACAATGCCGGACCGATTGCCGTCAACAATTGGATTGCGATGCACCGGGGACGGGAGCAAGACGAATTCGTGGAACTCATCCCGTATCAGGAGACGCGGTTGTATGTGAAGCGGGTCTTACGCAGTTATGGGGAATATCGGCGGCTGCACAACGGCTCGTCATAGCGAGACCCGTTTTCTTGACAAGGGGAAGTGAACTTTCTATATTTCGCCCCCGTCACCTTCTGTGTGTCATCAACACTTTGATATGAGGAAATACCATGACTTTAGATCGTCTCGACGCCCTTGAAATTCGGATTCGCGATATGGTGAAGCTGGTTCAGGATCTGAAGCGGAAGAATGCCTCGCTCGAAGACGAGCTTCGACTGGCACGGGAACGCGTCGCGGTGCGTGACGATGAAAACCGTCGCTGGGAACAGGAGCGGGTGGACATTCGCTCGCGGATTGAAAAAGTACTCGGTGAAATTGATCTGTTGGAGTGCTTGGATGAATCCAAGGAGGTGGCGTTTGACTAAGACCATTGACGTGGAGATCTATGGCCAGCGGTACACGGTCAACGGCGAGGCAGACGAATCGTATGTGAGGCAACTTGCTGAAATGGTTGATAAACAGATGAAGCAGGTGGCGGCCGGCATGCGGTCGGCCACGCCGGCCAAGTTGGCCGTGCTCGCGGCATTCAATATGGCGCACGAGTTAATGGAAGCCGAGCGAAAATCACGACAAGGTCAGGCCGACGCGGATCGTCGGGTGGCGTCGCTTATGGAATCGATCGATCAGCAGATGCCATCCATGTTGCCGTTGCCCCGGTGAATTTCACCTTGCTTTCACTACACTGCTTTGTTATCGTTCCCCTGTTGTCTTGACCTGAGGGTCAACAAGAGCAGGAGAGGAAAGGAAGCTTCGAAAAAGGACGGAAAATCTGACGACGGTTTTTGAGCGCTAAACATATGGAATCGCTGGTTTTTGCTCTGTTTGTCAATGTGGTTGTGATGGTATGGATGAGTCAGGGCTCTTATGCCGGTGTGTCTGAGCGATGGGTGTGTAACCGACGTGTATTGATGTGCGGAGAGCAGGTGCCCGCAGGTAGGTTCGAGAGTGCCCAGGGCTCGGAGCATACGACTCTACTCGGCACAGTGTATTGGTTTGTGCACCTTCGAGGCGACAGAAGAATTGATTCGGGTCGAGGCCGACCACTCCTCCACTTGAATTAACGACGGCGATTCCACACTTCGTCTCTACTGGCTCAAGAAGTCAGGTGTTTCCCCTTCTCACCTAGCTATTCCTTTCTCACGCTCCTTGCTCCCCCGTTCACACTGGCTGTGACTATTTGCAGGGTGACAGCGCCTGTTGTCCCACTGCCGTAAGGGAGGTGGTTCCCATTTCTCTCAGCGTCGTTGCGTACATTATTGTCGGATTGGTGGGAGCGGTGTTAGGGGCTGGCCTATACGAGGTCCTGCGGCGTCGGTCGGTTTTGGCGCGCCGTGCTGAGGCCGAGGATCAGTCCATGCAAGTTGTACAATCAGCCCAGCGTGAGGCGGAGAATCTGGTCAAAGAGGCCAAGCTGGAGGCCAAAGATCTGGTCTTTCAGGCAAGAATCGAGCTGGAAAAGGAACAGAAGACAAAGCTGGCCGAGGTTTCCAATACGGAACGGCGAGTGTCCCAGCGAGAAGAGGGTTTGGATCGCAAGCTGGGTCTTCTCGAGAAGCGTGACCAGGAGGCCCTCAAGCGGGAGCAAGAGCTATTGAAGCGTGAGGAGGCGTTGGTCCAGAAGGATGAGGCTTGCGCCCAGGCGCTCAAACAGCATCGTGAAGCGCTTGAGCGGGTGGCCGGCCTGACGGCTGAGGAAGCCAAGCGGCAACTCATCCAGGAACTGGATAGCCAAGCGCGTTTGGAAGCGGCCGGTCTTGCGAAACGCATGCTGGAAGAGGCAAAGGAAAATGCCGATCGGGAAGCACGAGAAATCATTGCGAGCTCCATTCAACGGGTCACTCGTGACTACGTGAACGAGGCGACGATCTCGGTCGTGCCGATTGCCAACGATGCAATGAAGGGACGGATTATTGGTCGAGAGGGCCGAAACATTCGTGCGATCGAAGCGGCCACGGGAATCGATCTCATTATCGATGAGACGCCGGAAGCGGTCATTATTTCTGGATTTGATCCGCTTCGGCGTGAAATTGCCAAGGTATCGCTCGAGCGGCTCATGCATGATGGTCGTATCCATCCGACACGCATTGAAGAAATCGTCGAAAAGGTCAAGGTGGACATTGAGAAACTGATGATCGAAGAGGCCGAGAAGGTCATCTTCGAAGTGGGATTGTCCGATTTCCATCCTGAGTTGGTGAAGGTGCTCGGGCGGCTCAAGTATCGTACGAGCTATGGGCAGAACAATTTGTACCATGCTCGGGAAGCGGCCTATATCTGCGGGATCATGGCATCTGAGCTGAAGCTCGACGTGAAGCTCGCGAAGCGTGGGGCCTTGTTGCACGACATTGGAAAGGCCGTCAGCCACGAAGAAGAAGGACCGCATGCCATGCTGGGTGCGGAGATCGCTAAGAAGTATGGCGAAAGTGCTAAGGTGGTGAACGCGATTGCCGCGCATCACGAGCAGGTCGAGCCGATTTGCCCGGAGACGGTCCTGGTAGCGGCGGCGGAAGCATTGTCGGCGGCACGTCCTGGTGCCCGACGTGAAGCACTGGAGTCTTATGTGAAGCGGTTAGAGAAATTGGAGTCGCTGGCGACCGTCCATAAGGGCGTGCAGAAGGCCTATGCGATTCAAGCTGGACGCGAAATCCGTGTGATTGTAAAACAGGAAGATCTGACGGATCCGGAATGTTTTCAGCTCTCTCGGGATCTGGCAAAAAAGATCGAGCAGGAGCTGACCTACCCGGGGCAGATCAAGGTCACGGTGATCCGGGAGAGCCGGTTTGTCGATTTCGCGAAATGAGTAAGGGGTTATGAAAGTTCTGATGATCGGCGATATCATGGGCGAGCCAGGGCGTCGGTCCGTGGCTCGCCTCTTGCCGAAACTGATTGCCAACCATGCCATCGATGTGGTGGTCGGCAACGGCGAGAACGTGGCGGGTGGATTCGGTATTACTCCGGATCTGGTGGACGATCTCTTTGATCTCGGGGTGTCGGTCATTACCACGGGGAATCACGCGTGGGACAAGAAAGAGATTCTTGAGGTGTTTCCACGTGAGCCTCGCCTCCTGCGTCCAGCCAATTATCCGGAGGGAGTGCCGGGGCGAGGCAGTTATGTCTTCACGACGCCGGGTGGTGAGTCGCTGGGAATTCTTCATTTGATGGGGCGGGCGTTCATGCCGACGATCGATTGTCCGTTTCAGATCGCGAAGCGAGAGATCGAGCGACTCAAAACTCAGGTTTCCGCCATCGTGGTCGATATGCATGCCGAGGCGACGTCTGAAAAGATGGCGATGGGGCATTACTTGGATGGACTGGTGACGGTCGTGGCCGGGACCCATACCCACGTGCAGACGGCTGATGAGCAGATTCTTCCCAAAGGGACGGCGTATATCACCGATATCGGCATGACCGGCCCGCTCCATTCGGTGATCGGGATCAAGAAAGAGCTGGCGATTGAAAAATTTCTCACCGGAATGCCGCGGCGGTTTGAAGTGGCGTCGGGCCCGACCGTTTTCTGTGCGGTCTTGCTCGAACTGGATGCCACGCTCGGTAAGGCGTTGTCGATCGAACGAATCCGAGTGGTGGATTGATCTGTTTGCCTAGCCATGCCGTTCGGCTCGGTACGATATGACATGACCGGCCATACCCTCCCGCTTCCCCTGCTACTCTCCGTGTCCGACGTGACGCGCCTCATTCGCGATACCCTGGAAGAGCAATTTCGGGATGTTTGGATCGAAGGCGAAATCTCCAATCTTCGTGCCCCATCCTCCGGTCACTTCTATTTCACCCTGAAAGATGAGCAGAGCCAGCTCCGCGGTGTGCTCTTTCGATCGGGGGCGTCACGACTTCGATTCACGCTTCAGGAAGGCCTGGCGATCGTTGCACGCGGGCGCATCTCGGTGTATGAGCCTCGCGGCGAGTATCAGCTGATCGTCGATTCGCTGGAACCCAAGGGCGTTGGGGCGTTTCAGCTGGCGTTCGAGCAACTCAGAGAGCGGTTGGCCCGTGAAGGGTTGTTCGACGAAGGGCGAAAACGTCCTTTGCCTGTCTTCCCACAGACAGTCGGCGTGGTGACGTCTCGCACCGGGGCCGCTGTACGCGATATTGTTGTCGTACTGCGTCGCCGGTGTCCGATCGTCAATATTCTTATTGCTCCTGTGCCGGTTCAGGGTGAAGGGGCCGCGCAACGCATCGCGGAGGCGATCACGGCATTAAGCGGGATGCCGCAGGTCGAGGTGATCATCGTCGGGCGTGGTGGGGGAGCCTCCGAGGATCTGTGGGTGTTCAATGAAGAAACGGTTGTTCGCGCCATTGTTCAATCGAAAGTTCCGGTCGTGTCTGCGGTCGGGCATGAAGTCGATGTGACGCTCTCAGATTTTGCCGCGGATTATCGAGCCCCGACCCCCTCTGCTGCGGCGGAGGCGGTGGTGCCTGTGTTGGACGAAATCGTGGAGCGATTAAACGAGATCGGGGATCGTGTTCGTCGGGTCGTGCGGACATTGCTGCAGATGCAACGCCATCGATTGGAACGATCGGTCGGGATCATGCGCGAAACGCGGTTTCGAGTGCAGGCACATGCGCAGCATCTCGATGAACTGCGGGATGGATTGACGCGCGCGCTTACCGAACGTTTGACGTTGCTGCACCGCGGAATGGTGGAGCGCCAACATGCCTTATTGTCTCAAGGGCCGCGCAACCGGATTCGTACCGCGTTCGTAGTCATCCCTCAGCTGTATAAACGGTTGGAGCAAGAGGCCCGGCGGGGACTCGTCGCACGCAAGCTATCGGTGGCGGCATACATGACGGCACTGGATGCCCTCAGCCCATTGGCGATCTTGAACCGTGGGTATAGCGTCATCCAGGCCGTACCGTCAGGACGGATCGTCCGGCGGGCTTCTGACGTGGCGGTCGGGGATAGGGTGCAGGCTCGGCTTGCCGAGGGGCGGCTGTTGTGTCTCATTGATGAACGGCTACCGCCCTCGGTGCCTTGACCTCACTGATGGGGCAGGCAATAATGTTGCGATTGATGAATGAGCAAGGGAGTTGTTGTGGCTGCTGTGAAGTTTGAATATGCCATGGCCAGATTGGAAACCATTGTCGCCGAGCTTGAAAAGGGCGATCTTCCTCTTGATGACTCGCTCAAGATCTTCGAGGAAGGAATCCGATTGTCCAAGACCTGTCTAAAAATGCTGGAGGATGCCGAGCGGAAGGTTGAAATTTTGGTGCAGGAGAAGGACGGCAAGAAACGGATTCAAGCCTTTTCTCCCGATGAGATTGAGTCGGAGCGCCCTCAGTAACAGTCTGATCAATGCGCAGGCCTGCCAGGCTCCCGTGTCTTTCGCGGTTGAGCTACCATCACAGAATATGAGCCACAAGCTGCGCCCAGAGCGGGAACGACTCGACCGTGCGCTGGTCAGCCGAGGGCTGGTCGCCAGTCGCGAAGACGCGGCGCGTCTCATCCTGGCCGGCCTTGTCCGTGTCGATGGGGTAATGATCGATAAAGCGGCGAAGCCGACGCCGTCGGATGCGAAGGTGGAGTTGACTGGGCCCGGGTCGCCCTATGTCGGTCGCGGGGGAGAGAAATTGGCCGGCGCCCTCGATCAATTTCAAGTCGATCCGAAGGGGATGATCTGCTTCGACGTCGGCTGTTCAACCGGAGGGTTTACCGATTGTCTGTTGCAGCGCGGCGCCGCGCGTGTGTATGCGGTAGATGTGGGGTATGGCCAGTTTGAGTGGCGGCTGCGGCAGGATCCGCGGGTGGTGCTCATGGAGCGGACCAACATTCGGTATCTTGATCCGAGTATGATCCGGGAACCGATCAACCTGATTGTCATCGACGTGTCGTTTATTTCACTGAACCTCGTGCTGCCCTGTGTCGTGTCCTACCTCAGTGCGCTCGGATGTGTGATCGCGTTGATCAAGCCGCAGTTCGAAGTGGGAAAAGGCCTTGTCGGACGAGGGGGAATTGTTCGGGATGACGGGTTGCGTGAGGCAGCGGCCGAAAAAGTGGTGGCCTGCGCCGATCAGCTTGAGCTGGAGTTGGCGGGTCGAATGGAGTCGCCGATTGAGGGGCGTAAGGGAAATCGTGAAATCCTGGCGTGGTTTCGGCGCCGGGCATGATGGTTTCTGGAGAGAATTCGTGGGCGCTGAGTTGGAGTTCTGGTCGGGCTCTCACTCACAAGGGCAAGTCGAAAATACTTTGCGGAAGACTGGAGAAGGTGTAGGCTGACCCTCAATTGTGTGATCGGGAAACCGACAGGTCTGTGGACGAAGGAGAGGCGGGGAGACGTATGAAAGTCTTGGTCACCGGAGGGGCAGGGTTTATCGGGTCACATGTCGTAGATCGTTTGCTTCAAGAGGGGCACGATGTTGTGGTGGTCGATAATCTTGTCACGGGGAAGCGGAAAAACGTTCCCAAGGCTGTGCAATTCTACAAGCTGGATATCGAAAACCCCAAGTTGGAGCGGATTTTCCGTAACGAACGGCCGTCGGTTGTGTTCCATTTGGCCGCACAGATGAACGTGCGGCGTTCAGTCGAAGATCCGATGTTCGATGCGCAGGTCAATGTGCTGGGGACACTGAATGTGTTGGAGCAAGCCTCCAAACATGGGGCGAGGAAGGTCATCTTTTCATCATCCGGCGGGGCGATTTATGGGGAGCAACTGGCGTTTCCCGCACCGGAAACGCACATCACTCAGCCATTGTCCCCGTATGGCATCAGCAAGTTGTGCGGGGAGCATTACCTGTCCTATTACCATCGGTTGAGCGGTATTCAGGTAGTGAGTCTCCGATACGCGAATGTCTATGGGCCACGGCAGGATCCGGAAGGGGAGGCGGGAGTCGTCGCCATTTTCATTCAAAAGATGCTGCGAGGGGAGCAGGCGGTGGTGAACGGTAATGGCCGTCAGACTCGCGATTTCGTGTTCGTCGAAGACGTCGTTGAGTCAAATTTAATGGCGATGGGGCCGGCGGTGGAAGGTGTATATAACGTGGGTACGGGGATCGAGACGTCGGTGAACGACCTCTTCAAAATCGTCGTCGAGTTGACCAAAGTCGATTTCAAGGAAGTACATGGCCCGGCCAAGCGAGGTGAGCAAGCCAGGAGCGTCATTGACTCCACAAAGCTGCACAGAGACCTTGGGTGGGAACCGAAGGTCGATCTGCGAGAGGGGCTGCGGCGAACGGTCGAGTATTTTCGCGACGGGCTCGGATAGCCGTCTGATCTAATAGCGCGGCACGGAGGAGTCTACTTGAGTAGACCAGGCATCAATGCCCCCGATCAGATTTTTCACGTTTCCGAAGCCTTGCTGCAAAAGAAATCCCGTCGCATCCGCGCTTCGCATCCCGTGGTGACACACGGCGATGATTTCGGCGTTACGGTCTAGTTTGCCAATGGCTTGCTGCAGGGTCGCCAGTGGGACCAGTATGGAACCCTCCAGCTTGGCGATGGCATACTCCCACGGCTCCCGAACATCCACGAGTACAAGTTTGTCGCCTTTATCCAGCCTCGACTTAAGATCTGTAGGGGTAATCGTAAAACTCATCAGTGCACCTCCATCAATAGGGTTGGATCATAAGGAGCCAGAAAAGGGGTGTCAACTCTGGCGCAGGGCTCAGTTAGGTTGTACGGGAGGTTCTCAAGCCTGATGGCTCCCAAGCCGAAAGGTAAATGGATGAAAGAGTGAGAGAAGAGTGAGAGATTGGCGGAGCCTCCTGACAAGTGGTGGGCAGATTGCAGATCTGGTGATGGGCGTTTTTTGTCGAAATGTGCGAATTCTGCCTAGTGTATTGACTGGGCGCTGTACGATGAGAAGGGCGAAATGATTCGTAAGATATTGATAGATAGAGCAGAGTCGACGTTTGGGGTCTAGTGAAGGCACGCAATTTGCTTAGGCTTAGGGGGGAGACGTGGACGCGAAAGGTTCTGAGGTGGTGGTGTTAGTGACTACTGCCACGACCGATGAGGCGGAGAAAATCGGACGGATCATTGTTGAGTCGAGACTTGCTGCCTGCGCGAACGTCCTAGAAGGTATTCGGTCGATTTTTCGGTGGGACAATAAAATCAATGTCGAAACTGAATGCCTGATGGTCATCAAGACAACCTTAGAACGATACTCAGAGCTCGAAACAGTCATTCGACGACACCATAGTTATACGACCCCTGAGATTATCGCATTGCCGGTTATTGCGGGCTCGTCCTCGTATCTGGAATGGATTAAGGCTGAAACTCATAAGTAATTGATTCTAATAATGTAATTTTTGAAAACAAAGGGTTGACCATCGTGCCAGAGATCAGTACACTGCAAAAGTGTGTGGCCTGAATTCTTAGATGAATTCGTGAAGGGGAGAGCGTCCTATGAGCCAGCAAACGGCCGAAACCAGTGATGCCTACACCGTCGTCGTCTTTCGGGGATCGTCTTCGAAGCCGCTACGGTTTAGTTTCCCGCGGAAGTTCGTACGGAAGCTATTGATCCTAGCTGCGATCTTGATTGTGGCGGATCTACTCGTGGTTTCTCACTATGTGATTCGGACTGGAGAAGTCTGGCAACTCTCGGCGTTTCGGGCTGAGGCCATGGGGGCGCGTGAACAAACCGCAGCTTTTTCCTCTGCGATTGATGATTTGAAAAAGCGTCTTTCGGCAATGGGAGAGGTCAATCAACGGCTTCGAGTCATGCTGGGAATCGATACGAGTAAGCCTACTGGTGACCTGGCCAATGGACGAGGCGGTGAGGATGGTCCATTGCCGGATGGCAAAACCGGTGTGCAGAGGGTTGGGTCGACCCCCCCTGGGGTGGAACAGCGCCAGCAGGTTGCCGAAACGCGTGACACCAATCAATCAGAGGGTGATTTTGCCGCGGAGAGTCTCGAAGAGGTGACGCAGCAGGTTCGTGAAAGTCTGGATGCACTCGTGCGGGAAGCAACCCAGCAGGAAGAAGCCCTAGAAAGCCTGACTCAAGTGGCAGAGCAGCGCTCTGCTCAGTGGGCGTCGACACCGTCTATTTGGCCTGTGCGCGGATGGGTGACCTCGACGTTCGGACCACGAGTGTCACCGTTTACCGAGAAGCCGGCCTGGCATGACGGTCTCGACATCGGTGCCCAGGCAAATTCCCCGGTTCAGGCCCCGGCGCTTGGACGTGTCGTCACTGTGGCGTTTGACTCGAAAATGGGCAATATGGTTAAGCTTGACCATGGATATGGCATTGAGACTGTGTACGGTCACCTTGCCAAGCCGTTGGTGAAAGAAGGTCAACGAGTGAAGCGCGGCGATGTCGTTGCGCTCGTCGGGAGCACCGGCCTTTCGACAGGGCCGCATCTCCATTACATGGTCAAGAAGAATGGTCAGGCGCTGGATCCAACCAAGTTTATTCTGGACTAGTCATCTCGCTGCCTTTCCGGCTTGTGAGCAAAGTTGTCCCTCTCCTTCCAAATCCTCTGTAGTGTAAAATCTTTTATCTGCTAGCGTCTCCTGACCCCCCTCTCCAGCCACCTGTGATCCGGTCCTTGTGCCCCTGAATGCGCCGAATGCTGAGGTAAACTCCTCCCTGTCTCAAGATAAGCTTTCAGGAGGGACATTGCATGACTGATCTGGAAATAGCCCGTTCTGTCGCTCACAAGCATATATTCGAAGTCGCACAATCTCTAGGCATTCATGCCGATGACCTGATTCCCTTTGGCCGGTATAAGGCCAAGATCGCCTCCACGTTGGGCGAGCGAATCCAGAACAGGCCATTGGGACGATATATCCTGGTTACGGCTATCAATCCGACGCCACTCGGGGAGGGTAAAACAACAACGTCAATTGGGCTGAGCATGGGGTTGTGCCGTTTGGGGTACCAGTCCGCCGTCACGCTGAGGCAACCTTCCTTGGGGCCTGTCTTTGGAATCAAGGGGGGTGGGACCGGAGGCGGGCGCGCCCAAGTCCATCCGATGGAAGATATTAATCTGCATTTCACCGGCGATGCGCATGCTGTCTCTGCGAGCCATAACCTCCTCTCCGCATTTGTCGATAACCATCTTTTCCACGGAAATACTCTCACGGTTGATCCGCAAGGAATCAGATGGCCTCGTACGCTCGGTGTGAGCGATCGCGCGCTTCGCAACATTACCTTGGGAGAGGAAACCGGGAGGCGACATGGGCAATTTGTAATCACCGAGGCGTCGGAGATCATGGCGGTGTTGGCCTTGGCGACCGATCATGCAGATCTTCGCCGACGACTGGGCAGAATTTTAGTCGGACTGACAGAGAGTGGACGGATGACCCGTGCCGAAGAGTTTGGCTGCGCAGGCGCTATGGCCGTCCTGCTGAAGGATGCGTTATTGCCGAATTTAGTGCAGACCCTGGAAGGGACTCCGGCGTTCGTTCACACCGGTCCGTTTGGCAACATTGCTCATGGGAATTGCTCGATTATCTCGGATCAGTTGGCATTGCGCTGTGCAGACTATGTGGTCACGGAGGCTGGATTCGGAAGTGATTTAGGCGCTGAAAAGTTCTTCAACATTAAGTGTCGCGCATCCGGCCTTCGTCCTGATGTCGGAGTGGTGGTCGCGACATTGCGGGCCCTCAAGCTTCATGGTGGAGGTGGAATCGTGAAGTCCGGGATCCCGTTGCCTCTCGGTGTGACGGGGCCGAATCAGGCGGCCTTGGAGCGAGGGTTTGCCAATCTGGAACAACATATCGCCAATGTGCGTGAGCATGGAGTGCCCGTGGTGGTCGCGGTCAACGCCTTTAAGGATGATTCATCCGACGAACTGCGCTGGGTGTGCGAACGCGCATTGGCTGCGGGTGCGTCGGCAGCTGCGGTGTCGACGCATTGGTCCGATGGTGGCCGAGGAGCCGAGGAACTTGCTAGAGCGGTCGTCAAGGTCGCCGCGCAAGGCGCGCAATTCAGACATCTATATGATGCCACCTGGCCCATCAAGAAGAAGATTGAGACCATCGCCACCACCATGTATGGCGCGGGCGACGTCTCATTTGCTCCCCAGGCGGAGCGGGACGTGGAACTTGCGACACGATTGGGATTCGATCACCTTCCCATTTGTATGGCGAAGACCCCGTTGTCGCTTTCCCATGATCCTGCCGTGAAGGGACGGCCATCGGGGTTTACCGTGCCGATTCAGGAGTTGCGGATTCTCGCCGGAGCCGAGTTTCTCACCGCCGTGTGCTCGGGTATTCAGTTGATGCCGGGTTTGCCAAAGAAGCCTGCGGGCGAACGAATCGACATCGATCCTCAGTCGAGAGAAATTGTGGGACTCGTGTAGCTGAGCGTTAGCGCTGTTTCAAGAACCGGAAGAATTCCGAGTCGGGGCTGACGAGAATAGTCGTCTTGTCCTTGAGGGTCTTGCGATAGGCTTCCATGGTGCGGGTGAATTCAAAAAAATGGGGATCCTGACGATAGGCATCGGCATAGATTCGGAATGCCTTTGCGTCGCCGCCTCCCCGAATTTCTTCTGACTCGCGATAGGCCTCCGCCAGAATAATTTCCCGATCTTTTTCGGCCTCGGATTTTATTTTTTGAGATTCTTCAGCGCCTTCTGCACGGTATTGCTTTGCCTGCCGCTCCCGCTCAGCTTGCATTCTTGAAAATACGGCCTTTTCGTTCTGTTCAGGCAGGTCGGCTCGCTTGATGCGGACGTCCTGGATTTCGATCCCGTACACTGACGCTTTCTCATTCGCCCGTTGTGTGACCACGGCCATGAGTTGAGCCCGGGTCGATGAGACGATCTCTGCCAGGTCGTGCCGCCCCAATTCAACGCGCAGTTCCGAGTAAATAATGTCATGCAACCGTTGAAGAGCGCCGCGTTGACTCTGGAATGCTTGATACACCTTCAGTGGGTCGGTAATTCTCCATTTGGCAAAGTTGTCGAGGAGCAGGGTTTTCTTATCCTGCGTGATGACGTCCTGTGCATTGGAGTCATAGTCCAGGAGTCGCTTATCGAAGTACGTGACTTCCTCAATGAACGGTATTTTCATGTAGAGACCGCCCTCAGTCACGTTCCGGACCGGCTTGCCCAATTGAACCACGATGGCATTTTGAATCACATCGACAATATAGAAGGGCGACGCGCCTAAGATAAGGAGGCCGAGAATGATGCCGACAAAGGCGAGAATAAATCCTTGTTTGCTCATTGCGTGCGCTCCTGTGCCGAACTGGACGGGGCCGGTTTGGTGAACCGGTCGAGTGGTAAAAATGGAAGGGTACGGTCTCCGCCTTTACCGTCGAGGACAAATTTGTCGATATGCGGCAGCACCTCTTCAAGGGTCTCGATATAAATTCGTTTGCTGATAATGTCCTTGGCCTGATTGTATTCCTTCAACGTCGCCAAAAATCTGTTCGCTTCTCCCTGTGCCCGGTTGAGTCGTGCCTGTGCGTAACCTTTTGCCTGATTGATTTGCTGGGCCGCTTCGCCCTTGGCTTTTGGGGTAATATCGTTACGGTAACCCTGAGCCTGGTTGATCAGTTTTTCGCGATCTTCTTTGGCATTAGTCACGTCTTTGAACGCTGCCGCCACCGCTTCAGGCGGGTCGACATCCTGCAGTTGAATCGCGGCAATCTGCACGCCGGCCTGATAATCGTCCAGGATGTGTTGCAGGAGGTCCTGGGTGTCGCTCTGAATTTGGGCTTTGCCGGTGGTGAGGGCTTCGTCGATCTTGCTCTTGCCGATCACTTCCCGCATCGAGGCTTCGGCTGCTTTCCCGATGGTTTCGTCGATGTCCGCCACATTGAACAGGTACTCGCGTGAGCTTTTGATCTTATATTGAACGATGAATTCAATGGCCAAAATGTTCATGTCGCCGGTCAGCATCAAGGCTTCTTGTGGCACCATCTGCTGGCGGCCTTGACGATCCTTCCGAAACCCGATTTCCACCCGGTGTAGCTTTGCGACCTTCGGTTGTAACACGCTTTCGACGATCGGAATCTTCATGTGAGGACCGGGATCGACGACTCTGACAGGAATGCCGAAGCGTTTGACGACGCCTTCTTCGTCCGGAGCCACAATAAATGCGCTCTGCCAGATGAGGAAGACCGTCAAGGCGACCAGGAGAAGATTGCGAAAACCGCCGGTGGGTAACAGATTGAGAAGTTGACCTTGGGCCTGCTTGAAGGCCTGATCTAAATCGTCGCCCTTCTTACTCCAAGGGTCTTTGGGGTCCCAAACCATGTTGTGGCTCAATTCAGTGAGGATGGCAACGTCGCCAACAAGTCACCTTAGCAAAGTGAAGACCTGGGAGCAACACTTAAAGGTGCCACGATATGAAACTTGACTTATCAAATATTGTTGATATATATTTCCTTCCATGAAGGGGAGCCGGATGACACATTCCGAACGGGCGGCTGAATTGTTCCATGCGCTTGCCGACCCAACCCGTTTGGAGATTTTGGACGAACTGAGAGCGGGCGAATGCTGTGTCTGCGAGTTGATGGATCGACTCCAGGCCGGGCAGTCGAGGCTCTCCTTTCATCTCAGGGTTCTCAAGGAAGCGGGAGTGATTCAAGATCGGCGAGAGGGCCGATGGATGTATTATGCCGTCAACGCCGAAGCGCTGGCCGAACTTGGTGACCTCGTCGATTCATTCAAGCAGGCAAAGAGGGCCCGTCGCGTCGCAGGGTGCTGTTGATTTTTTTGTGTCAAATATATCAACAAAACTTGATGTGCAGAGGTAGGGAGGAGCCAAAATGTCCGCACACACCATTCGAGATCTGATCAAGGAAAAGTATGGGGAAGCAGCCGTGCGAGCCAAGAGTGGAGGCAGTTCCTGCTGCGGGGCCTCCCCCGCGCTGGCGAATGTCGATCCGATCACCTCAAATCTCTATTCGGATCTGGAGCGCCAGGAGTTGCCGGCCGATGCGGTGGCTGCGTCACTGGGCTGTGGGAATCCCACCGCCTTGGCTGAACTTCATGCCGGTGAGATTGTCTTGGATCTGGGGTCCGGCGGCGGCATCGATGTGTTGCTCTCCGCCAAGCGGGTCGGCCCGACGGGGAAAGCCTATGGGCTGGATATGACCGATGAGATGTTGGCGTTGGCGAAAGAGAATCAGCGTCAATCCGCCGTAGAGAATGTGGAGTTTCTGAAGGGCGAAATCGAGCAGATCCCGCTACCCGACGAATCAGTGGATGTCATCATCAGCAATTGCGTCGTGAATCTGTCCGGCGAAAAGGAGCGCGTGTTTGCGGAAGCATTTCGCGTCCTGCGCCCTGGAGGCCGGCTGGCGCTGTCCGACATTGTGGTGCGCGGGGCGGTTCCCTCGGAAATCCGCCGAAATCTCGAACTCTGGGCTGGTTGTGTCGCCGGGGCGCTGGAAGAGACGGAATATCGGGACATGCTGAGCCAGGCAGGATTTGTCGAGATCGGAATCGAGCCTACGCGGGTCTATCACGCCGACGACGTCAAGGAATTTCTGGTCGGTACGGACCTCTCCAGCGATCTACTCGTGACTCAAGTCGACGACAAATTCATGAGTGCGTTCATTCGAGCCACGAAACCGGCGGTGACCGCCTAAGTCGGGCGGACACCATCAAGGAAGAAGGAGCGCAGTCTATGGAACTGGCGTTATCGGTCGATGCGTCGCATGTGCCTGAGAAGCGGCTGTCGTTCTTTGAACGATATCTGACGCTCTGGGTGGCGTTGTGCATGGTAGCAGGCGTGCTGATCGGGCAGGCGGCGCCTGGTCTGGTGTTGAGCCTTCGAGGGGCGGAGATCGGGCAGGGCAGCCATATCAATCTGCCGATCGCCCTGTTGATCTGGCTAATGATCGTGCCGATGATGATGAAGGTTGAGTTCGCCTCAGTTCGTAACGTGGGGACGCGACCGGTCGGACTCCTGATCACGCTTTTCGTGAATTGGGTGGTCAAGCCGTTCTCCATGGCCTTCTTTGCCTGGGTATTTTTTCGGCACGTATTCTCCATCTGGATCACCCCTGCCGAGGCCGATCAATACATTGCGGGCACCATTATTCTCGCCGCGGCTCCATGCACGGCGATGGTATTCGTGTGGAGCTATCTGACGGACGGGGACCCCGCCTACACTCTAGTCCAGGTCGCTGTGAACGACCTTATCATGCTGGTGCTGTTTGTGCCGATTGTGGGTTTGCTGGTCAGCGGAGCGTCATCGTTGACCGTGCCGTTCGATGTGCTGCTGTACTCGGTGGCGATCTTTATCGTGATTCCATTGATCGTCGGCGCCGGGCTTCGGTTCTGGCTGGTGCATCGGTACGGGCTGCGTTGGATGGAAGAACAGTTCTTGCCGCGGTTCGCTCCGGTGACGATGGCGGCGCTGCTCCTCACCCTGGTGTGTATTTTCGCGTTTCAGTCGCAGAACATCCTGGGGAAGACGGTGCATGTGGTGCTGATCGCGGTGCCGATTCTCCTGCAGGTCTACATGAATTCGTCGCTGGCCTATGGGCTGATGCATCGGTGGCGGGTGCCATATGCCATCGCAGCACCAGGAGCGCTGATCGGCGCCAGCAACTTCTTCGAACTTGCTGTCGCCACGGCCATCGCCCTATTCGGCCCGGAGTCCGGCGCCGCGTTGGCCACGGTGGTCGGAGTGTTGGTGGAAGTGCCGGTCATGTTATCCGTCTGCAGTGTGTGTAACCACACCAGACACTGGTTCGATCAGGAGGTCGCCGCATGAAGTCGCGGGTTTTGTTTCTCTGCACCGGGAATTCCGCGCGCAGTCAGATGGCGGAGGGGTGGTTACGGCATCTGGCAGGTGATCAGTTCGAGGTGTACAGCGCGGGCACTCACCCGGTCGGTCTGAATCCAAGTTCGGTTGAAGCCATGGCAGAGGTGGGGATCGACATCTCGGGACACCGTTCCAAGCATGTGTCTGAATTCGTGGCGCAACCGTTCGACCACGTGATTACGGTCTGCGACCGGGCAAAAGAATCTTGCCCCACCTGGTCTGGCCCCACGCATCTGTCGCATTGGAGTTTCGACGATCCGGCCGGAGCCACTGATTCGGACGAAGCCCGTCGAACTCTGTTTCGACGGGTCCGTCAGGAGATTTTTACGCGTATCAAGACGTTCCTGACTCAGGACACGACGCCGTTCACACCGGGGGCCCGCTAGGTGACAGCGCCGCCGCAGGACGAGCCGGATCCGGCCGTACATCCGTAGCAATGGTTCCGCGTCACGATCCGGCGACGGTGTAAGAGCGCCGGATTGAAGTTTCGAATATGCCTGGGTGTCCCTTGCGAGACCGGCAATTCCAGCATCTGATTGAAGTCGCAATCGTAAAGCGTACCGTCCCACCCGACCGACAGGGTATAGCGACACATCACCCCTGCTGCCGCCGTGGGATTGAACGCCGCGGCTAGCCGTTGCATGTAGCTGTCGTAGTTGCCGCTCTCCCTGAGGAACTCCAGAAATCGGCTGATGGGCATATTGGTAATCGTATAGAGGCGCGTGAAGCTGACGCCGTGATGTGCCGCCAGTTCTTTCCGAAACTTGGTCTCGATCCCCTCCTGCTTCGGCGGAAGAAAGGCGCCGACCGGGTTGTACACGAGGTTCAGCGTGAGTCCGGTGCCCTCCTTGCCATAGCCCAGTCGGTTCAATAACCGGAGAGCCTCAATCGATTTGTCAAAGATACCTTCCCCGCGTTGGGCGTCCGTTTGTGTCGCCTGATAGGAAGGCAGCGACGCAATGACCTCCACGCGGTGTTGTGCCAGAAATTCTCCCAGATCCGCTTGTGACGGTAAGAGCAGGACGGAAAGATTGCACCGGTCCAGCACCTGACGGCCGAGCGATTTGGCCTGTTCGACGAGCCATCGAAAGTGCGGATTGAGTTCGGGGGCGCCTCCCGTGATATCTACCGTGGGAATATCCGTGCGAGCGAGGGCTTGGAGACACAGATCGAGGGTGTCTTTCGACATGACCTCCGTTCGATCCGGACCGGCATCCACGTGGCAATGTCGGCAGGTTTGATTGCAGAGCTTGCCGAGATTGAGTTGGAGCGTCGTGATGCCGTTCGCCTCGAGAGGCGAGAGTCCTGCCTGATCCAGGGCCCTGTCGAATGGCGCGCACGCCGTCGGCTGCGCTAGGAGACGCAGCTGTTCTGACGGGGCCGCAAGCGGGTCTCGTCGAGCGAGCAGGCTTAGACCCATCGGATCGACCCTTTCCCCAGCCTCAAGGCCACGCTCAGCAACAGCCGCCGGTCGGGCTGCACGCGACTTCGGTGCCGGTCACACCCGTGGAGGCCCGTTGGTAGATTGTAAAGTGAGGACCATACGCCTCATGTGTCAGGACTTGAAGGGTCTTTGAACAAATTTCCAGCGGCACGCCACGGTAGTACTGGTGGTGATCGTCGTCTTCGGCAGTGATGATCGGTCCGGTCAGAATGGCATAGGCGCTCTGCCAGACACAGGGCTTCTCATCCGGGAGGATCGCGCACCAGCGCGGGTCGGTGGCGTGGATCGCGATGGGTGCGGGGCCGATCAGAAAAAGCGAGCGCAGCGGCTCGCTCTGCAATAGTTGCGCGCTATGGGCATCGATGGCTTGTGGAATGCCGCGTTCGTACCGTTGCCCCAATTCATCCGTGACGCTCAAGAAAGGACCCCGGAGGGTGGCATAGGAGGGGGCCGTCTTGTCGGCGACAGGTGGAAACTTGTATCCGGTCAGCGTGACCGATAAAAAGTGGATGCCGTCGATGGACTGCCAGGGTGTGGACTTAATCTGGTGGACGGCACGAAATCCCGCATCGACCATCCCGCCGATGTAGTCCTGCACCTGCAACGCGCCGGAGAGGCAGTCGCCCCACTTGGCGGCATCGTGCACCAGGTATTGGGGCACGACCTGATCGGACACGATGTCGGAAATCGTAAACCGGCCGCCCGGTTTGATCACCCGGTACATTTCGCGGAAGACCTTCCGTTTGTCGGGCGCCAAGTTAATCACACAATTGGAAATGATCAGATCGACGCTGGCGTCCTCCACCGGCATGGCATCGGCCATCCCTTTGCGGAATTCGACATTCGAGTTCGCGTACCCCAGGTTCCCGGCGACGATGGGGGCATTGCGGCGGGCGATTTCCAACATCGTGTCGGTCATATCGATTCCGATGACCCGGCCGGTGGGTCCCACTCGGCGGGCGGCTTCAAAACAGTCGATTCCTCCGCCCGAGCCGATATCCAGGACGGTTTCGCCCGATTGAACCGTATTCAGACCTGCGGGGGTGCCACAGCCGTAGGAGATGGTCAGAACTTCTTCAAGGACGAATGATTTGAGGTCGGCAAAATCGTATCCCGTCGGACAGCACATCTGTTCGCCCGTGGCCGCTGCCCTGGCATATCGGTCGCTGACTTTCTGCGTGATGTCGTCTATTGGCATGGTCTCCCTCACCCTTTGTAGCCCTCATCGGGGTACGATTATGCACCGATCATTCTGATAAAGGTCAATCTCGTTTTTGTAGAAAAGCGGGCCTGACAATGAATCGTACAATGAACGACGGAAGATTTTGCTGCTTCAGCATATGGCATGAGTGAAGGGTCACCTACCACTCGAAACGATGATGGGCGCGGCGTTCTTGCCAGGGGAATCCGGAGCGGTGGATTTTTTTTACGGAACGCGTCATTGAGAGAAACCGGTCGTCGCGTGGGTAAGCCCATGCCTGCCGCTGATCGCGTGATCTGGGCGCGCCGACCGCTCTGATCCATGGTCTTAGCGAATATGGCCGGCAGGTCGCATGAGATCTGCCGGCATCGTGAGGACGACATGGTTCAAGAGTGCGTGCCGCTCGTAACTCAGAAGATACAGATGGAGACGCGAGGGATCATCGGCGTCCCAATGCAGGAGCGGCCCATCGACGCCGATGGCATGATGATTCAGCCATCGGTCTTCCCTGTCCAAATGAAATCCGTAGAAACTTCGTTGCACGGGAGGATGGGTAGTCACCTGTTCGTAGGATTCAAAGAACCCGGGATTGCCGATGCCGAGGGGAACCTGCCAGCCACGATCGTAATGTGCTGATGGCAACACTGGAATGGCAGCCCCATCGAATCCGCCGAGAATGAGCCGGGTTGCTTCTCCAGTCTTGCTGCTGCGAAAGGCGAGGTCGATCTCTAAGAGAGGGTGTGAGTCCTTGATGACTGTTACCCGCCGGACGGTCGCACCAACCAAATCGGCGAGATAGTGTAGTTCGGTGTCCCGCGGATGAGCCCGGGAATACCGTCCCGGTGGAATGAAGCTCGCGAACCGCGCCGGCCGGGTATACCAGTCCCGGTAGGTCGCGGCGATGGGCGTCAGAATGTTCCTCCGCTTCCGGGCTTGCTCTCCCTGCATTGCGACAGGTTCGTCCCAGCCTATCTTGGCTTGAACCGGCCATTGCTGTTCGACTGTCCGAATCCGCTCCATCGGGATCCGCGTTCCTGAGGGATCCGTCCAGTGTTCGAGCGACCACCAGTGTGACCAATACGACAGACCGTTCACGCGTTCGAAGAGCATCTTGTACAGTCCCAACGGAAATGTGAACCAGAGATGTTCATAGACCCGCTCCTCGCCCGCTTCTATGGTGAACAGTATTAATTCCCATAAACCGGCGTTGAGGCAGTTACGGGCAAGGTCGATGCGGCTCAGCGCGCGTTGCTCGAAACCGTCGCCTCCCTTGCGCACATGCACGTGAGGGGAATGCCGCGCGAAGCGAACTTGTTGACGGTTCCATTCGCGGTCGATCAATCCCACTCGCGTCAGATCCGCATCGGTCTTTGCATAGGCGGGGACTGCCGCGACAAAATGTGCGAGATCGATATCGGTCAGCTCGACCGCGGCAGCCTCGGACGTCGCAGGTTGTAGAAGGAGGCGGAAGCGACTATCTCCGAGTTGTTGGATGATCAGCTGACGATGAGAATACTTTCCAAAGACCTGACTGATGAGCTCAGGATTTTCGGGATATCTGTCTTCCGCGAAGGCCGTCAGGTCAACCGCCTGCCGAGGCCGGTCATCGTATCGATCGGCAAACCAGACGAGGCCTGCAAGGACGAGAGTCCCAAGCGCGACGAGGGCTACTACGCCTGCACGATTTTTAAGTGGTCGGGATTGTGTGCCCACGGCTGTCATGCTCCGTTGAAGACCAGGCACCGACGGCCTGCGGCCGGTGGAACTGACTATATAGGAAGAGACGCCTGTGGAGCGAATGAGCCTGGAGACGGTATGGAGATGAGATCGCCTTGGGAGACCGGCATGATGTGGCGGCGAGGGTGTGGGGGTAGTGGCCGGGCCAACCCTGCGGTTGCTCCGGCCACTGCGCTGAGTGCGCGGGCAGCTACTGCAGCGAGGCCATCGGCTTCTCGACAATGTCACCCTTCATCGGGCCCAGCGCGCCGAGCAGCTCGTTCTTCTCCCGCTCAGGAACTTTAAACTTGTTCAGCGTGGCGACGAGGTCGCCCACCAGGGCGTCGAACTCGCTGCTGCTGACGCCCATGCCCGCATGCGTGCGTTTCATGTCCCGGCCGGTGTAGGTGCACGGCCCGCCCGAGGCCTGGCAGATTTGGTCGACGAGCATGGATTTCAGGCGTGGAATATTGGCATTCGCAAATTTGCCATTAATGCGATTGTCCGCTGCCACACGACCGACGAAGTCCTCCACCACTGCGGTGATGGCTGTTTTCCCGCCTAATCGATCGTACAGTGATTTCTCGACAGTTGCGGAGCCGGCTGGGCTTGAGCCCAGGCTATTGCAGGCCGCGACGGTGAGCGCGAGGCCAAGGATCAAGGAGAGGGATGCCATTGGTTGCGACATGAGAGTACCTCCTGGTTATGGGGCTGCCTGTTGGGCCGGGTTTGTATCGATATCGACCGGCTCTCTGTCTGGAATTACGAAGTGGAGCGACAGTTGGATTTCCAGGGAACAAAAAACCTCGTTGTGCCCCGATTATTCTGGTGCTACAGTTTCGGAGGATCGGCATAGGCAGAGGGAATCTGATTCACCGGGTAGACTCGTAGTTCTTGACGAGGATGTCCATGTTTGAATCACAGGCCGTGGCACACGCATCTTCAATGCATGAGCAGCAATGGAGGGGACTTCTCGCGCGTATGGCCGTCGGCGATCGGACCGCGCTCGCGGAGTTCTATGATGCGAGTAGCGCCAACGTGTTCGGGTTGGCCATGAAGATACTTGGGGATCGACCGACGGCGGAGGAAGTCACGGTGGATGTCTACACGCAAGTCTGGCGGCGGGCATCGGCCTATGATGCGAAGCGGGGGACTCCAGGGGGGTGGTTGATGACGCTGGCGAAGACCCGAGCCATCGACCGCTTCCGGAGCAGGTCTCTGGAGCGGGGGCGGCATGTCCCCCTCGACCAGATGGCGGAGTTGCCGGAAGAGGCGGCGACACCTGAGCAATACAGTGTAGGGAGGGAACGGCAGCGTGCGGTGCAGGAAGCCATGGCGAGTCTCTCCGCCGAGCAGCGCCAGACGATTACCTTGGCGTACTATTGGGGCTTGAGTCATCGCGATATCGCCGATCGACTGACGCTGCCGCTGGGGACCGTCAAGACCCGGATGAGAATGGGCATGATCAAATTGCGAGAAGTCTTGGCCCCGCACGGAGAAGGGCTGCGGTCATGAGTGATCCACGCCACCAGGACGAGGCGGCTGAACTTGCGGCGCTCTACGCCTTAGACGCTTTGGGGGATGACGAACAGCGACGGTTCGAGCTGTCGCTCGAGAGGGCGCCTGCGGCAGTCCGGCAGCAGGTCGCCGCGTTCCAGGAGGTGGTGCAAGAGCTGGCCTTCAGCGGTCCCGTGATGACGCCTCCAGCTTCACTCAAGGCACGGCTCATGGCGCGTATCGCCCAGGAGCCCCAGGGGGAGCAAGGCAGCGAGGGGTTAACCTTCGTCCGGTCGACGAGTCTGACCTGGCAAGAGCTGGGTCCGGGCCTGTCCATGAAAGTGTTGTTCAACGATCCCGCCGGGGCGAGGACCACGATGTTGCTGCGATTGGCCCCGGGAGGAACGCTTGTGGCGCACCGTCACCGGCAGGTCGAAGAGTTGTATGTATTGGAAGGGAGCTGCATGTGCGCCGGTGAGTGCCTCCAGGTGGGGGACTACCACCGCGCCGAAGCCGGTACCGTCCATCCCGTCACATCGAGTGAGCAGGGTTGCCTAGCCCTGGTGATGACCTCGACGCAGAACGAGCCCGCCGGGTAAGCAGGTCAATTTGTTTCTCGTCTCCCGGCTGACTCGCTGAAGACCCACCAGTAGACCGCCGCATTCGCCAGCACGACCGTTGTCCCCAGCACAAGTTGTGCGTTGCGTGTGAGTCCTGCGGGATAGAGCAGAGGGAGGAGGGCGCGGCCAATGAAATCGGAATCGGAGGCTGATTCACCTGCCATGGTCCGCAAGGTATTCTCCAATGGGGTGAGTGGGCAAATCCATCCGGTGAACTCAACGGCCGCGCCCCAGAGCGCCGCCGGCAGGTGCAACCATGCGATGCGAGGCCATTTCAGCACCAACAGACCACCGGCGACAACGTACAGCACAAAGGCCAGGTGAAGCAGCAGCACGAAATCGGCGCTGATTCGATACCACATCGCTGTAGTCTGCAGAATCACAGGGATGAAGGCAACGAGGAGGCGCGAGTCAGAATAGGCGAGGCGGGGTATCTTGATCGGCCGGAGCAGGATAGACGAGACGGCCGGCTTCAATCACGGCAAACGCCGTCAGGTGATGGAGCTTCACCTGGCCTGGGCCCATGATGTGGGTGACCTGCCAATCGTGAGTCACGAGGGCATCGGCCACCAATGAGCGATGGCAACGCCAGGGAACCGCCTCCGCGCACATGATGGCTGTTCTTGAGGCGGCGGCGTGGTCCATGAGTTCGCGCAACGCATCCTGAAAGGGCTCCGTGCCCATGTAATCCGCATAGCCGCGAAAGCCGGCATTCTTCCAGCCGCTGTTCGGAGAGTCCGGACGGGTTGTTCGCCTGCCGCCCAATCCCACCAGATGGTGGTACTCCAGCCCAGCATCGACGAGCGTCTTGCGCAGCGCGTCTGAGTGAAAGTGGGGGTAGCGTCGCGAGCCCGCATATCGGCGGATGTCGATGAGGCGGAGGATGGCATGTTCGTGGAGCAGCGTCAGGAACTCATCGCTCGAACGAGTCGAGTGACCGATCGTCCAGACTGTGGCGTGGGGCTCGGCCGGCTGCTCATCCATCATGCAAGACCGATCTCGTGAGACGTGCCGGCATAGGGCAGGGATAATTGTGCGGTGGGCGGCGTCACGGCGGTCTCTGCCCAGGCGATGAGATGTTCCGCCACTTCGAGAATCTCCACCGGCACTTCGTAATATTGTTTGAGCGTCTGCTTGGCATTGGGACGGAAGGGTTGCATGCCGCGTGAGACATAGGCCGGTTTCGTCAGCGCATTGGTTTTAAAATAGAGCCGACCTTTGTGGATGATGCCGAAGAACGTCGTTCGGTGGTAGAGGCCGTATCCGCCGAACATAGATTTGGCGGTGAGCTCGGCCATCTCACCGAGCTGATCCAATACGAAGTCTTTGAAACTGTCATCGCGCATGCGCCGAGATGCTCCATTCCCTGCCCTGTATCTCGATCGGGCGCGGGCCCCAATCGATCCCTGCGCGGCGGTCGCACCTGGATGATCGCGCATGGAGGCGGATATGATGCCCTCCGGTGTGCATGACTAGAAGGGGTGGGCGAGGGCGTGCCGTGTCGTGAGTTCCGCCCCGGCCCATCCACCGTCGCGCACTGTGCAACATTATGCGAATCATTTCAATGTCTGCAGAGGTTCGCGGAGCTCTCGCGCCTCACGGATCGACCTTGGACGAGTCAACCGTCTGGTTCCACGATGTGTTTCCCATTTGTCCAAGGATAGCTGCGGGGTCTGTCCTCCGCACACAGATTGGCCAGATGTTGCCTCAGACTGTCTCAGACTAGGGGATTCTCTAGTACGTGACGTTCCAAGAAAAGCGCAGACTGATGCAGATAGTTCACTCTTACATTTGGAGGGCGACATGCGCACATGGATAGCGGCGATGGTGGTTGGGTTCTGTATGGTGACTGGGCTGGTGGCATACGCAGAGGCCAGCGAAACCAAGGCCAAGATGGAAAAGGCCAAGGGAGAGGTGAAGGCGGATGTGGAGGAAATGAAGGGTGAAGCCAAGGGGATGAAAGAGGAAATGAAGGGGAACGACGCCAAGGCTGCGATGGAGCGGGCGAAGGGGGATGTCAAAGGAGCAGGTGAACGGGCAAAAGGCAAGATGAAGGAATTGAAGGAAAAAGTCACGGACTAGCAGGCTCGGTTCGCGTTCCGCCGGCCGGCTCTCCGGAGCCGGCCGGCGTTCCGTTCCGGCATTCCGTTTATGCGAGAGCCGTCGTGCGGCCCTCTACTGCGGCTTGCGCGCGCTCACCATCCTCACCGCGATCGGCAACGAGACCCCCTGTGGCGTGCGATAGTCATTCACCGCTTTGATGATGCCTCGCTCCGCCTCGGCCTGTTGCTCCGGTGTCAGTTTGGCGAACAGGTTTTGAATCGGTGCGGCAATATCCATCAATCCGCGAAAGAACTCCTCCGCCGTGGAATAGTTCACCTCGGCCGTGAACTCTTCGTCATCGAGCGGCCTGAGGCCAACCTGCTCAAACATGCCGGCTAGGTCACCCGGTCTCGCAAGCCTGAAGATCCCCGGCGCTTCCGGGTCAGGCGGCGGCAAGGGGATAATGGTTTTGATCACGTCCATGGGAATGCGAATGAATGGGTTCTTGTCGGGTGCAGACCAGACGGCGGCCGCGACATACCCTCCCGGCTTCAGCACGCGAGCGATCTCTGCGGCGGCCTTAGGTATCTCCGGCAGGAACATGAGGCAGAATCGGCTGATCACCGCATCGATTGAGCCGGTCTCGAGCGGCAGGACGGTGACATCTCCGGTGCGAAAGGTCACGTGCCCCAAGCCGAGCGTCCTGGCTTTGCGAGTGGCCACCGCCAACATGGCTTCGGCGAGATCGATCCCCACCACCCGTCCATCCGACCCCACCACCTCACCGGCCAGGAGCGCTGGATAGCCGGTGCCTGATCCAAGATCCAACACCTGAAGGCCCGGCCGTATGCGCGCATCGGCGACCAGCCGATGGTTGATGAAAGCCATGGTCCGATTGAAAAACTGATCCCATTGATCCCAACCGGCGGCAACACGGTTCCAGTCCTGGCGCTGGGCTTCAATGACCGCTGCTGGTGTTTGTGGCGGCATCCAATGATCTCCTGGTTAGTCGATGGTTCATACCGAGCGCAGGATTTACGCGTGCTCGAACGTGTCTGCTTTGTATGCGTCTTCTCCAGTTTTGCTCAGTAGCCGGGAATGATCGTCCCTAAAAACCCTCGTACGAATCGGCAGTAAAGCACTGTTTGAAAATCAGATCAACTCAGTTCAGGCCTAGGTGAAAAATAGGAGACGATGACCGAGTCGAACGGCTCAGGGCGGGGATGACGAGGAACCGTTGCATGGGCGGAAACACAGCCGACACGTACGCATTCTCTTATAGTCAGGAGGGTGTGTTTTCGAAAGTATTGAAAAAACAGAGCCTTCAAGGAGATATGCGATGCGAATCCAAGAAAAAACCGTAAAGAAGTGCATGCGAACAGCCGATATGAAAGGCGATGAACCGTCTCTACGCCATAGGGTTGGGCTCTGCCCTCTTGTTTCTCACGTCCTGCATGATCGTGCCGCATCCGCTGACGGACGAAGAGATCCGTTTGCGGGTCGCGGACGATATTCGGATCCTACACGCGGACCAGGATCCGGTGACCGGGCCTATTGATCTTTACGAAGCCATGGCCCGCGCGTTGAAATACAACTTGGACAGTCGAGTGAAGGTCATGCAGACCATGTTTGCGCACCAGCAACTGGACCTCGCGCATTATTCGCTCCTGCCTCAGCTTGCGGCGAATGCCGGGTATGATGGTCGCAACAACTTCAGCGGCGGTACCGCCGTGTCGCTCCTCACCGGTCGACAGATCCTGGAACCGGTCACCTCCGCCGATCGGAACATCTTTACCGGAAATCTGTATTTGAGTTGGGACGTATTGGATTTCGGCCTCTCCTATGTGCGGGCGCAGCAAGCGGCAGACAATGTCTTGATCGCGCAGGAAGAAAAGCGGCGGCAGGCCATCCGGCTGATACAGGACGTTCGGAACGCATTTTGGCGGGCAGCGAGCGCCGATCGATTGATCGGCAAGGTGGCGTCGTTGGACGACCAGGTCACCAAAGCGTTGGCGAACACCAGGACCATTTACGATAGGAAACTTCAGTCGCCGCTCGCGCCGCTCAACTATCAGCGCGATCTGCTCAATATTCAGCGTGAAGTCCAGCGGCTCTACCGGGAATTGAATATCGCGAAGGTGCAGCTGGCGTCACTGATGAATCTCCAGCCCGACGCCTTCTACCAGCTGAAGATGCCGGCCGTCGATCGTGCCGTCCCGGTCGCCAATCTGGACCTCGACCGCTTAGAAGAGCAAGCCCTGATGAATCGACCGGAACTCCGCACCATCGATTATCAGAAACGAGTCAATGCCAAGGAAGCGAAAGTCGCCCTCCTGCAAATGTTTCCCAATTTGCGCGCCCAATTCGGCGGGAACTACAGCAGTAACAGTTTCTTTCTGTACCAGAACTGGCTCGGCTACGCTTCGCAGGTCAGCTGGAACCTGCTCAACGTCTTCAGCCAACGCGCCAAATCGAAAGTCATCCAGACCCAGGACGACGTGTTGAAGACGCAAAGCTTGGCCACCTCCTTGACGGTCTTGACGGAGGTGCATGTCGGAGCCACTCAACTCGCCTACTCGCGCCAAGAACTGGACAATGCGGCACGGTATCAAGTCACCCAAGTTCAAATCGCCGATCAGACGCAGCGGGGCTGGCTGACCCGCAGCACGAGCGATCTCAATCTGATTCGAGAAAAAGTGAATGAGGTGCTCGCCGAGGTGCGCCTCGACGTGGCGCGTTCCGCTTTTGAAGCCGCGCAAGGCAACCTCATGGCGGCCATCGGAGAGGACGCCGTGCCGTCGATGACACCGAGTCAGAACGTCGCGGAGTTGGCTCAGGCGATCCGAGAGCACTGGGAACGGTCGGAAATGGTTGCGATGGTCCCAGTACGTAAGAAGGAACAGGATGTCCCTACGATTCGTCCGGTGGCTCAGTAACGTCTGTCTTGTTCTGGCGGGAAGCCTCCTGTGTGTGACCGGCCACGCCCGTGGGGAGGCCAAGCCCGAACCGTCGTCGCCGGCTGTGCGAAGTGAGCTCCAGGCGATGCGCGGCATCGTCAAGGCCGCCACGCAGGCGGTGTTATTTAGTCAGATTCAAGGTCGCGTCAAGCGATTGCCGTTTCGAGAAGGGGCGCGGTTCAAGAAGGGCAGTTCACTGGTCCAAATCGATTGCGACAAGTACCGAGCGGAGCTCGCAGGGGCGATGGCGGAATACGAGGCGAAAGAAAAGACCCATCGGAACAATCTTCAACTGGCAACTTTGCATGCCGTCGGCCAATTGGAAGTCGAAGTTTCGGCGGCCGAGGCGAAAAAAGCGTTGGCGGCCATCCGGATCATGGAAATCAACGTGCGGGGGTGTGAAATCACGGCGCCGTTCTCGGGACGGATCGTGGAGGTCTTGGTCCACGAATATGAAAATGTCTTTCCGAACGACAAGTTGCTGAGCCTGTTGGATGATACCAGTTTGGAGATCGAACTTGTCTTGCCGTCGAATTCACTGAGCTGGTTGGCCAGAGGCGGGCGGTTCGTCTTCTCTGTGGATGAAACCGGACGCCCCTATCCCGCAGTGGTCAAGGAACTGGGAGCCAATGTCGATCCGGCCAGTCAAACCATCAAGGTCACGGGGCGGTTTGAGAAGCTCCCTTCCGAGGTGTTGGCAGGGATGAGTGGTACGGCAAGTTTTCCCGTTCCCCACCCCTAACCTTGGACGCAGCGATTCGTCACTCAGCCGCACTACGGTCGTCCTATGCAGAACGTGCTCCACATGCCTTGCAGGGAAGCTCCAGGCGCTACGTCGGGAAGCCAGAACGATGCGCCGTCAGGAACGCCGGCCTTGACGATCCTGCTTCAACTGGAAGGTCAGGCACGGGCGCAACCCACCGCCCACGCTCTTGAATTTTTCATCGTCAACGAAACTCGGCGCCTCATCGCGTACCGTCAGGCCTTTCTGTTCGGCGCAGGCAGGCATCCCGCATCGCCTTACCAGGTCCATGCGGCCTCGAGCCTGTCCCAAGTGGAGCGCGATGCCCCGATGATGCGATGGCTGGAGCAGCTGGTGCGGAATAGCAGGACAGGTCCTGACGTTGAGACGCCGATGCGGATCTCCGCCGAAGACTGCTCTCCGTCTCTCCGGGATGGATGGAAAGAATTTGCCGGCTCGCATGCCCTCTGGTGTCCTCTGCGTCATCCCGACCGGTCCCTGCTCGGGGGACTGTGGCTCGACCGTGATCAGCCCTGGCAGGACAATGAGATCCAGATTCTACAACGGCTGGTCGAGACCTATGCCCATGCGTACAAGGCCCTCGCGAAGCCCGGCTCGTTCGGAAGCTGGAAGCTGCCTCGTCGGGTCACCTGGCTCGTCGTCGTCGGCATGCTGCTGGCGCTCTGTATCCCGGTGCATCTCTCCACGCTGGCCCCGGTCAAGGTCGTCGCCAAAGAGCCGGCTGTGGTGACGGCACCGATGGACGGCGTGTTGGCCGAGGTCCTCGTCCCGCCGAACACGATGGTGGTCGAGGGTCAGACGATCCTGCGGTATGAAGACACGAATGTGCGCAATCAGTATCACGTCGCAGGCAAGCAGCTCGCGGTCGCCAAGGCGGAGCACCACCAAGCCGTCCAATCGGGATTCCTCGATCCACAGCGCAAGGCCGAAGTTCCCCTTCTGGAGGCGGAAGCCCGTCTCAAAGAGACCGAGCGAGACTATGCCAAGGAACTCCTGGATCGAGTGGAGGTGAAGGCGTTGCGGTCCGGCTTGCTCATTTATACCGATAAGGCCGATTGGGTCGGGAAACCGGTGGTCGTGGGAGAACGGATCATGGAGATCGCTGATCCTGCGCAGCTGGAATTGCGCATCGATTTGGCCGTCAATGATGCGATGTTGCTGCAGGAAGATGCGGAGGTGGCGGTGTTTTTCGACGCGCAGCCGCTCGAGACGTACAAAGCCAAGGTGACGCATGCCGGGTACCATGCCGAAGTGCTTCCCGGCGATCAGCTGGCCTATCATGTGACCGCCGGGCTGACGGGCACGAATCGAGCGGTCCGAATCGGGTGGCAAGGCACCGCCAAGATTTATGGGCAGCAAGGCCCGTTGGCATTTCTCCTGTTCCGGCGTCCGCTGTCCGCCCTTCGCCAATTCGTGGGGTGGTGAGCCATGTTGATGGGGCCATCACCCGCGCGCCCGCTGCCGAGACTTCGCGCCAATCTGCAATTTCTCGAATCGACGCCTGCCCCGGATGGACAACCGGTGTGGACGATCGTCGATCCCGTTCGGAACCGGTATTTTCAGGTCGGTTGGACGGCGCATCAATTGCTGGAACGATGGGCCTGCGGATCGATCGACCGGGTCATCCACTCCGTTCAGAGTGAGACCACCTGCCGAGTAACCGAGCAAGACGTCCAAGACCTCATCACGTTTCTCTTCGTCAACAATCTCACCGAAGAGACGCCCAGCGGCAGCAGCCGGGACTATGCCGCTCAGGCAGAAGCGAGGCGACAGGGATGGGGGGCGTGGCTGCTCCACCACTACCTGTTCGTTCGCATCCCGCTCGTCAGACCGGAACGGTTCCTTCGCGTGACGCTCCCGCTGGTCGCACCCTTGTTCACGTGGGGCGCCGCCTGGCTCGTTCTATTGCTCGGGGTGAGCGGGTTGTATTTGGTCAGTCGACAATGGGACACGTTCGTGTCGACCTTTCCCACCTTCTTCACGTTCCAGGGCGCGGTGCTCTCCGCCGCGGCCTTGGCCGGCATCAAAGTGTTGCATGAACTGGGGCATGCCTACACGGCGACCAAATACGGCTGTCGTGTGCAGACCATGGGCGTGGCATTGCTCGTGCTCTTCCCGGTGCTCTATTCCGATACCACCGAGGCCTGGCGCCTGACCTCGCGGCGTCAGCGGCTCGCGATCGGGGCCGCGGGAATGGTGATGGAACTCGCCTTGGCCATGCTGGCCACGTTTACGTGGAATTTCCTGCCCGATGGCACAGCCCGCACCCTGGCCTTCGTGGTCGCCACGGCCAGTTGGGTGATCGGACTCTCGATCAACCTCAATCCGCTCATGCGATTCGACGGCTACTACTTACTGGCCGATTGGCTTGGAGTCCCAAACCTGCAAGACCGCGCCTTCGCCTTCGGCCGATGGAAACTCCGCGAACTGCTGTTTGCGTCGGGTGAAGCGGCGCCGGAGCCCGTCTCGTCGGCGTTACGGCGAAAACTGCTGCTCTATGCGTGGGCGACATGGCTCTACCGGTTCTTCCTGTTCCTCGGGATCGCCGTACTCGTCTATTCTTTCTTCTTCAAGGCCTTGGGCGTGGTCCTGTTTGCCGTCGAAATCCTGTGGTTCATCCTGCTGCCGATCGGACGTGAAATCCATGGGTGGTGGAAGGAACGATCCATGCTTGCCGTGGGGAGTCGGTTCTGGGTCACGACACTGGTATCGCTCACGCTGATCATGCTGATGGTCGTCCCATGGTCTTCGCGGGTCTCACTCCAGGCAGTGGTCCAGGCGACACCCTATGCCACCCTCTATGCTCCGATTCCCGCACGCATCGGTGCCGTCAGGGTTCGCAATGGGCAACGGGTGCAGGCCGGCGACATATTACTGAACCTTGAATCCCCGGAGCTTGAACGGGACCTGCGGCGCACGCAGATACAGATCGAAGTCCTCGAAGTGCGCGCAGGGCGGCAGGCCTCCAGCGAAACGGATCGCATGCAGCGCCAGGTCGTCGTCGAATCCTTGCACTCGCGCAGGGCAGAGCTGCGAGGGCTGCTGGAACAGCGCGAACAACTGATCTTACGGGCGCCGATCACTGGGATAGTGACGGATTGCGCAGAATCCCTCCATCCAGGTCGTTGGGTCAACGAGAAGCTGGCGTTAGCCTATGTGGTCGATGGGGAGCGGGCCGGAATCGATGCCGTCGCCCCGGAAGGTGAACTGGCCTATCTCGAACCGGGACAACTCGCGCGATTCGTTCCGAAGGATCTGATTCGTGATGCGCTGCCGGCTCGTGTGCGTGAAATTCGGCAGATCGATGACAGTACGTTCGCGCTTCCCTACTACGCATCGATCTATGGAGGCAACATTGCGACTCGCAAAGATCCTCAGGGTCGGGTCCGGCCGGATGCGTCCATCTTCCGCGTGCATGTCCAGTTACTGGGAGATGGACCGGTCTGGAACCAGGCCGTCACGGGAACGCTCCAGGTCGAGGGCCGTCCCTGGAGTGTCGCCGAACGGGTTTGGGTCCGAACGGTCGCCGTCTTAGCCCGGGAGAGCGGCTTCTGAGGCATTTTCGAATGTGGTGGCTATGGTTGGAATGGCGAGTCCTGAGGCGGGCCATCGCCTCAAGTCGAGTGCCATTTCGGACGAAAAGGACTGTATGGGGAGGTGCATCCAATCCCCGAATGGGGCCATGAAGTCGGGATGGAGCTGTGCATCGACCACGGGGGCTGAAGAGTAGATTCCAGCATGGGAAGACCAGCACAGCCAAAGAGGCCGGCAGGCGTGGAGCAGCAGCCGCCGAACTGCAAAGGCCGCCCAACAGGCCGGTCCGGAGGGGTAAAGGCCTCCTTGCTTGCGCTCGAGCCACGCCTCATGTTCGACGCGGCGGCCGCAGCGACCGCCGCCGAACTCGCCCCGGAGCAGGTCGCGAAACAGCAGGCCGACGCGGCAATGAGTGCGGACGCAGCTCACGATGCGCCCCATACGAGCGCCTCTGCGCCGGATCCGCTCCTCGACGCCATCTCCACCTACGATCCGCCGGCGACGCAGCGTCGCGAAGTCGTCTTCGTGGACTCGACCATTGCCGATTCTCAAGTCCTCCTCCAGGGCATCAATCCCGATGCAGAAGTCATCCTGCTTGATGGGCGCCGCGACGGCATCGCGCAGATCGCCGAGGCGCTGGCGAACCGCACCGGCGTGGACGCGATTCACCTGATCGCCGAAGGGAACGAGGCGGAGCTCCACCTCGGCACAAGTTTTCTGACGCAAGAGTCCATCACGAAGCAGTATGCGAACCAGTTTCAACAGATCGGCCAAAGCCTCTCTCAGAATGCCGACCTGCTGATCTACGGTTGCAACTTCGGTCGCGGCGAGGCCGGTCAGTTGGCGATGCAGACATTGGCGCAGCTCACCGGCGCCGATGTGGCGGCGAGCACCGACCGCACAGGGCATGTGTCCGAATTTGCGAACTGGAATTTGGAAGTAGCGACTGGATCGATTGAGTCCTCCGTCGTGATCGGAACGGCTACGCAGGAGGCTTGGGAAGGCGTCTTGGCGACCTTCACCGTCACCAACACGAACGATGCCGGAGCCGGCTCGCTCCGCCAAGCGATCATTGGCGCGAACGGCGCCGCCGGTGCCGACACGATTGTATTCGCCATCGGTTCCGGGGCGCAGACGATTACGCTTGCATCCAACTTAGACACGATCACCGACCAGGTGACAATCGACGGCTGGACCCAGACCGGCTTTACGAGCAATCCGCTGATTCGTGTGGACGGCAATGGCGTAGCGACCACCGGGATCAGGTTCTCATCGACGGCCGATAACAGCATCGTTCGAGGTCTGGTGTTGACGCGGTTTACCGGTGACGGCATCCGTGTCGATACGGGAGCCGATGGCATCACGGTCCGCGGAAATTGGATCGGCACCACAGGAACAGGCTCAAGCGGTGTCGGAAACGGCGACGACGGCATCGATCTGCGAGGTTCGTTGGCCGTCATCGGTGGAACCGGACCGAACGACCGTAACGTCATCACCAACAACGTCGACGAAGGCATCGACATCGTGGGATCGGGTGTGACCGGCCACCTGATCCAAGGCAACTACATCGGTCTGGATCCTGACGGGTCGACCAACAATGGACTGGGCGACGTCGGCATCGCCATCATCTCGGGAACTGGCAACATCATCGGCGGCACGACGGCCGCCGCACGCAACGTGATCTCGAGGATGTTCGAGGGCATCGAGATCAACACGTCCAACAACATCGTACAGGGCAACTACATCGGCACGGATGCCACCGGCACCCTTAATCGCGGCAACCGGTCCAGCGACGGTGTCCAGATTCAGGGCAGCGCGACGGGCAATCTGATCGGTGGCACGACCACAGGCGCGCGCAACGTCATTTCTGGCAACGCCCTTGCCGGCGTTCAACTGGCCGGTACTGGAAGCAATACCGTACAGGGCAACTACATCGGCACCAATGCCGCCGGCACCGTCGACGTCGGCAATACCGGCGCCGGCATCAGCATCACAGGCGGCTCGAACACGGTGCGCGACAACCTGGTGTCGGGCAACAATGACATCGGCATCGTCGCCACGGGCGTCGCTGTCAACTTAATCGCCGGCAATTGGATCGGTGTCGATGCGACCGGCAACGTCGCGCTGCGCAACGAGCACGACGGAATCGCGCTGCTAAACGCCGTGAGCACCACGATCGGCGGCACCAGCGCAGCCGACCGCAACATCATCGCCGCGCAGAACAACGGCGCGTTGAGCGCCGACGGCATTTATATCAGCGGCGGCAGCGGACACGTGATCCAGGGCAACTACATCGGTGTCGGTGCCGACGGCACCACGGCGCTCGGCAACTACTACGGCGGCATCTCGGTGGCCGGCGCCAGCAGCATCACGATCGGCGGAACCTCGAACGGCGCCGGCAACCTGATCGCGAACAACACCTACGGCGTGAACGTGACGTCCGCATCCACGGGCGTCACGATCCTCGGCAACTCGATCCTCGGCAACTCGCAGCTCGGCATCGACCTTGGCACCGACGGTGTCACTGTCAACGACAGCGGCGACGGGGACAGCGGCGCCAACGGCTTGCTTAACTTTCCCATCATCACAAAGATAGTGCAGAACGGGGCGAACTTGGATGTCACCCTGGTGCTGGACGTGCCAGCCGGTACCTACCGCATCGAGCTTTTTGAGAATCCCTCCGGCATCGACTCGAGCCGCTACGGCGAAGGGCAGGTTTTCTTGGGTGCTTTATCGGTCACCAGCACCGGCAGCGGCGCACAGACTTTCACCGGCACCTTGAATAGTGTGACGGCTACGTCGATCACGCGCATCAGCGCCACCGCTACGCGTGACTTAGGCGGCGGCACCTACGGCAGCACCTCGGAATTTGGACCTCGCGCAGGGCTCGTGGTGAGCACCACCAACGATACAGTAGATGGGACAACCACATCCGTCGCCAATCTGATCGCCAACCCAGGAGCCGATGGTCATATCTCATTGCGTGAAGCCATCACGGCAGCGAATGCCTCGAGCGGCACGGACTACATCTATTTCGATATCACGGCCGCACTGGTCGGCGGTGTACACACGATCACGCTCAGCTACGACGGCCCCGACGCCGGCACGACACCCGACGCGATACCCACCATCACCAGCCCCGTGGTCATCAACGGCTGGAGCGAGCCCGACTTCGCCGGCACGCCGGTGATCGAACTGAACGGCAACAACGTCAGCGGCGGTGTCAGGGGCCTGTTCCTCGACGCCGGCAGCAGCGGCAGCACGGTACGCGGTCTGATCGTCAACCGCTTTACCGGCACGGGCATCGAAATCCAGAATTCGAACAATCATGTCATCCAGGGCAACTGGATCGGCCTGAACGCGGCGGGCACCGCGGTCGCCGCTAACGGCGTCAAAGGCATCTACGCACTCAACGCGACGGGCCTGTTGATCGGCACCAACGCCGATGGCACGAACGATGCCGCCGAGCGCAACGTGATCTCGGGCAACGCCGAGCAGGGCATCTACTTCGACAACGCTGACAACAGCACGATCGCGGGTAACTACGTCGGCACCAACGCGGCGGGCACCGCCGACGTGAACGGCTCGGTCGCCAACACGGCGCAAAGCGGCGTCTTCCTGACCAACGGCTCCAGCGGCAACGTCGTCGGCGGCACCGTTGCCGCCGCGCGAAACATCCTCTCGGGCAACAACCACTTCGGCTTTGAGGTGCTGTTTGGCTCGCAGAACAACCTGTTGCAGGGCAACTACCTCGGTACCGACGTGACGGGTCTACTGGCGCTGGGCAACATCAACGGTGGTGCAACCTTCTGGAACGCCGGTACAGGTAACGTCTTCGGCGGCTCGTCGGCTGCCGCGCGCAATGTCATCGCTGCGAATACGTACAGTGGCATCGTGGTGGGCAATGCGAGCACCGGTGCCACCATCCAGGGCAACTACATCGGTGTCGGTGCAGACGGGACGACGGTTCTCGCCAACGGTACGTATGGTATCAGCGTAGAAGGGGGATCGACTGGCACGCTCATTGGCAGCAACAACGACGGCACCAATGATGCGAATGAACGCAATCTCATCGTAGGCAACGCCGTCGGGGTGAGTGTGACAGGTGCGGGCACGACGGGGAATGCCATCCAGTCCAATTCGATTTACGGCAATACGGGATTAGGCATCGATCTCGGTACGTCCGGTGTCACGACCAACGATGGCGGCGACGGCGACACCGGGCCGAACAATCTGATGAACTTTCCGGTGATCTACAGCGTGGTGATATCGGGAGGCAACGTCATCATCACCGGCGAGGCGCGGCCGGGCGCCACCGTAGAGTTCTTCGAGAGTCCAGATGCAGCCGGCGTCAATGGCGAGGGTCAGACCTTGATCGGTCGTGGCACGGTGAGCGGTAGCACGGCCGGAACCGTCGATGCGACGGCCCGGCAGTTCTCGTTTACTTTTGCCGCCGGCACATTAGTTCTCGGCGATCGGGTGACTGCCACAGCGACCGATGCAAGTAACAACACCTCCGAGTTCGCCGTCACCGTTTCGGTAGCCAATACCGCTACATTGACTCAAAGGGTAGCAGCAGCCAGTGACGACGCCGAAGAAGAAGGACCAACTGGCACTACCCCCAACAGGATGTGGCTGAATAGCAGTGATATCGAGCTTGTGAGCGACTTCCAGTCTCCCACTGCCGGGGTACAGAAGATCGGGCTCCGTTTTACGGGAATGAATATTCCTGTCGGTGCGACCATCACCAACGCGTATCTTGTCTTTCGAGCGATACCAGCGGATTCTGGAATGACAAACAGTGATGCAACCAGCCTGACATTGAAAGGGCAATTGATTGGCGATGCACCGACGTTCACAACTACCAGCGGCAATATCAGCAGTCGGGCGTTGACCAGCGCTTCCACCGCCTGGACACCAACCAACTGGACGACTGGCTTGGATTACAACTCGCCGGACATTTCTTCCGTGGTGCAGGAAATCGTGAATCAGGGCACATGGGCATCGGGGAATGATTTAGCGATCATCATCACCGGGACTGGCCACCGTGCCTCTCAGGCGTATGATACCGATCCGGCGACGGCTGCCCAACTTGTCGTGTCTTACACAACCAACGTCGCGCCGACGATCACGAACCTGAGCGGCGACAGCCTGGCCTATAGCGAAGGCGATGGGGCCGTGGTGATCGAGCAGGGCGGCAACGCGGTGGTGGCCGATGTGGACAGTGCCGACTTCAACACGGGCACCCTCACCGTGAGCTTTACCGCGGGCAGCGACAGTGCGGAGGATGTCCTCAGCATCCGCAACCAAGGCACCGGGGCGGGGCAGATCGGCGTGAGCGGCAGCAATGTGACCATCAAGGCGTGACCATCGGGACCGTCACCGGCGGCAGCAGCGGCACGAACCTCGTCATTACGCTGAACGCCAGCGCCACGCCGACGGCCGTGACGGTCGGTCCAGAACATCACCTATCAAGACACCGACACCAATGCGCCGACGACCGGGGCGCGCATTTGTACGCTATGTGTTGACCGATGGGACGGCGGCACCAGCGCTAACTACGACACGACCGTGACGGTCAGCGGTGTCAACGATGCGCCGGTGAACACGGTGCCGGGGCGCAAACGGTCAATGAGGACAATGGCGCTGGCGCTGGGCGGGATCTCGGTCACCGATGTGGACGGTAATTTGAGCACCGTGCAGCTGGGGGTCTTGAACGGCACCGTGACGGTGACCTTGCAGGGCGGCGCCACGATCAGCGCAGGCAGTAACGGCACGGCCACGCTCACCTTGTCGGGGACGCAAGCCGATCTCAACGCGAGCATGTCACCAGCTGGTCCATACCCAATCGCGTCGAGATGTCATCACACGGTGACGAGCACGGATGCCACGAGCGCGACGGATGTGGATACGGTGGCGATCACGGTGACGGCCGCCAATGATGCGCCGTCGTTCGAAGTGGGAACCGGCCGAACGACGACCGCGTTTGCAGTCAGCACGTGGGATCTGATCAATGCGTCGGTGATTCAACCCGACGGCAAGATCGTTGCCGTCGGATACACGCAGACCGGCGGCACCAAGGATATCGCTGTCGCGCGCTACAACGCCGACGGCAGCCTCGACACCAGCTTCGGTGGCGGCACCGGCAAGGTCACCACGGTCATCGGTGCAAGCGATGACATTGCGAAAGGCGTCTACCTGTTGGCCGATGGTCGCATTGTGGTGGCCGGCAGTACCTACACCGGAACCAGTTGGGACATGGTCTTGGTGCAGTACAACGCCGACGGCAGCCTGGACAGCAGCTTTGGCGGTGGCGACGGCATCGCAACCTCGGGCACTAGTTTCAACGACGAAGGCAACGGGGTCGCGGTGCAAAGCGACGGCAAAATCCTGGTCGCGGGGAAGTACAACTCCGACTTCGGGCTGGCGCGCTTCAACAGCAATGGCAGTCTCGATACAAGCTTCGGTACGAGTGGATTCGTCGCGACCGATTTCGCCGCCGGCACTGATGGCGCGTACAGCATTGCGCTGCAGGCAGACGGCCGGATCGTGCTCGGCGGGTTCGCATTTAGCGGCACCAGCTTTGATTTCGCCTTGGCGCGCTATAACAGCAACGGCACGCTGGATACAACGTTCAACGGTACCGGCAAGGTGCTGACGGATCTGGGCGCGACCAGTAGTGACACTGGCTACCAGGTCACCCTGCAGCCGGACGGCAGGATTCTTCTTGCCGGATGGAGCGATGCCGGTGGCACAACCGATTTCGCGCTGGTCCGCTACAATACCGACGGAAGTCTGGATACGACTTTCAACAGTACTGGGAAAGTCACAACCGCCATCGGCAGCAGCAGCGATCTCGCCCAGAGCGTGACCGTGCAGGCCGACGGTAAGATCCTGGTGGCCGGCCAAAGCAGTACGGCCGGTAATAATTTCGCCGTCGTGCGCTATAACGCGAACGGCAGCCTGGACACGAGCTTCGGTGCGGGCACCGGCAAGGTAGACACCAACTTCGGCGGCAGCAGTGACGATCGTGGTGCGTCAGTCTTGGTGCAGACGGACGGCAAGATTGTGGTTGCCGGGACCTCGACCATCGGCGGTGACTATGACTTCGCCGTCGTGCGTTATAACAGCGATGGCACGCTCGATAGCCGCTTCAACACGCGCGATAGCCTTGGTGGAACGATTGCGTACACCGAAAAAGCGACGGCGGTCGTGCTCGATAACGATGTGACGATATTCGATGCCGAACTGAGCACGCTGAACAACTTCGGCGGCGCGACCTTGACCCTCGCGCGCAACGGTGGCGCGAATGCCCAGGACGTCTACTCGGCATCCGGCTTGTTGGCGACGCTGGCCGAGGGCGGCGCGCTCGTGTTCAACGGCACGACCATCGGCACGGTCACCACCAACAGTGGCGGCACCCTGCTGCTGACCTTCAACGCCGGCGCCACCCAGACGCTGGTCGATTCGGCGATGCGCGCGATTGCCTACGCCAACAACAGCTCGACGCCGCCGGCTTCTGTGCAGATCAACTGGACCTTCAACGACGGCAACACGGGTGCCCAGGGCGGAGGCGGGGCACTGAGCGCGACGGGCAACACGACAGTCAATATCACGGCGGTCAATGATGCGCCGACGATCACGAACCTGAGCGGCGACAGCCTGGCCTATAGTGAAGGTGACGGGGCGGTGGTCATCGAGCAGGGCGGCAACGCGGTGGTGGCCGATGTGGACAGTGCCGACTTCAACACGGGCACCCTCACCGTGAGCTTTAGCGCGGGCAGCGACAGTGCGGAGGACGTGCTCAGCATCCGCAACCAAGGCACCGGAGCCGGGCAGATCGGGGTGAGCGGCAGCAATGTGACCTATCAAGGCGTGACCATCGGGACCGTCACCGGCGGCAGCAGCGGCACGAACCTCGTGATTACGTTCAACGGCAGCGCCACCCCCACGGCGGTGACGGCGCTGGTCAAGAACATCACCTATCAAGACACCGACACGAATGCGCCGACCACGGGGGCGCGCACGGTGCGCTATGTGTTGACCGATGGGGACGGCGGCACCAGCGCCAACTACGACACGACCGTGACGGTCAGCGGCGTCAACGATGCGCCGACGATCACGAACCTGAGCGGCGACAGCCTGGCCTATAGCGAAGGTGACGGGGCGGTGGTCATCGAGCAGGGCGGCAACGCGGTGGTGGCCGATGTGGACAGTGCCGACTTCAACACGGGCACCCTCACCGTGAGCTTTACCGCGGGCAGCGACAGTGCGTGAGGACGTACCAGCATCCGGAACTGGCGACCGCGGATAGATCGGCGTGAGCGGCATAATGTGACTCATCAAGGCGTGACCATCGACCGCTACCGGCGGCAGCAGCGGCACGAACCTCGTGATTACGTTCAACGCCAGCGTTGACCACGGCCGTGACGGCCTTGGTCCAGAACATCACCTATCAAGACACCGACACGAATGCGCCGACGACCGGGGCGCACGGTGCGCTATGTGTTGACCGATGGGGACGGCGGCACCAGCGCCAACTACGACACGACCGTGACGGTCAGCGGCGTGAACGACGCGCCGGTGGTGGATTTGAACGCCGGGGGGGCGGGCCAGGATGTGACCACCGCATTCACGGAACAGACCCCGGTGCTGATTGCACCGGTGGGGACGCTGACCGATGTGGACTCGGCCACTCTGACCGCATTAACGGTCACGCTGACGGCGCGGCTCGATGGTGATGGCGTGGAGTCACTCTCGCTCAATGGCGCGGCGACGACGGCGGCCTCCGGGGCGAGCTTAACGGTGAATTACACGGCGGCGACGGGGGTGCTGTCGATCACGGGGTCGGCCACGCCGGCGGTATACCAGACGGTGCTGCAGGGCCTTCTCTACAACAACACGAGCGATACGCCGACCACCTCGAACCGCTCGATCACCGTAGTGGCCCATGACGGGACCCTGCCGAGCGCGACGCAGACGGTGACGCTGACCGTGGCCGCGGTCAACGATGCGCCGGTGAACACGGTGCCGGGGCGCAAACGGTGAACGAGGATACGGCGCTGGCGCTGGGCGGGGATCTCGGTCACCGATGTGGACGGTAATTTGAGCACCGTGCAGCTGGGGGTCTTGAACGGCACCGTGACGGTGACCTTGCAGGGCGGCGCCACGATCAGCGCGGGCAGTAACGGCACGGCCACGCTTACCTTGTCGGGGACGCAAGCCGATCTCAACGCGACGTTGGCCACGCTCAGCTATCAGGGCACCGTGAACTACACCGGGGCCGACACGCTGACGGTGACGAGCACGGATACGACCAGCGCGAGCGATGTGGACACGGTGGCGATCACCGTCGATCCCGTCAACGACGCGCCGACGATCACGAACCTGAGCGGCGACAGCCTGGCCTATAGCGAAGGTGACGGGGCGGTGGTCATCGAGCAGGGCGGCAACGCGGTGGTGGCCGATGTGGACAGTGCCGACTTCAACACGGGCACCCTCACCGTGAGCTTTAGCGCGGGCAGCGACAGTGCGGAGGACGTGCTCAGCATCCGCAACCAAGGCACCGGAGCCGGGCAGATCGGGGTGAGCGGCAGCAATGTGACCTATCAAGGCGTGACCATCGGGACCGTCACCGGCGGCAGCAGCGGCACGAACCTCGTGATTACGTTCAACGGCAGCGCCACCCCCACGGCCGTGACGGCCTTGGTCCAGAACATCACCTATCAAGACACCGACACGAATGCGCCGACGACCGGGGCGCGCACGGTGCGCTATGTGTTGACCGATGGGGACGGCGGCACCAGCGCCAACTACGACACGACCGTGACGGTCAGCGGCGTGAACGACGCGCCGGTGAACACGGTGCCGGGGGCACAAACGGTGAACGAGGACACGGCGCTGGCGCTGGGCGGGATCTCGGTCACCGATGTGGACGGTAATTTGAGCACCGTGCAGCTGGGGGTCTTGAACGGCACCGTGACGGTGACCTTGCAGGGCGGCGCCACGATCAGCGCAGGCAGTAACGGCACGGCCACGCTCACCTTGTCGGGGACGCAGGCCGATCTCAACGCGACGTTGGCCACGCTCAGCTATCAGGGCACCGTGAACTACACCGGGGCCGACACGCTGACGGTGACGAGCACGGATACGACCAGCGCGAGCGATGTGGACACGGTGGCGATCACCGTCGATCCCGTCAACGATGCGCCGGTGCTGGACTTGGACGCGGACAACAGTTCCGGAGCGACCGGTGCCAATTTTTTGGCCACCTTCACGGAAGGGGCGGGAGCGGTCGCGATTGTGGACGCCGATGCCACCTTGACCGATGTCGACGACGCGCTGTTGTCCGGGCTGACCGCAAGCATCGACACACTCTACGACGGTGCGAGCGAGCAACTCACCGCAGACGTCACAGGCACCTCGATCGCGGTGGCCTATGATGCCAATACCGGAGTGCTGACATTGAGCGGGAGCGATACGGTGGCGCACTACGAGCAGGTGTTGCGCACGATCCGCTATCAGAACACGTCCGACAGTCCGACAACCACCTCGCGCACGATCTACATCAGGGCCGAGGACGGCGTTGCCTATAGTAACGACGGCACCGTGAACCTCACTATCGTGGCGACCAACGATGCGCCGGCGGTGGATCTGAACGCCGGGGGGGCGGGCCAGGATGTGACCACCGCATTCACGGAACAGACCCCGGTGCTGATTGCACCGGTGGGGACGCTGACCGATGTGGACTCGGCCACTCTGACCGCATTAACGGTCATGCTGACGGCGCGGCTCGATGGTGATGGCGTGGAGTCACTCTCGCTCAATGGCGCGGCGACGACGGCGGCCTCCGGGGCGAGCTTAACGGTGAATTACACGGCGGCGACGGGGGTGCTGTCGATCACGGGGTCGGCCACGCCGGCGGTATACCAGACGGTGCTGCAAGGCCTTCTCTACAACAACACGAGCGACCAGCCGACGCCGAGCAACCGCTCGATCACCGTAGTGGCCCATGACGGGACCCTGCCGAGCGCGACGCAGACGGTGACGCTGACCGTGGCCGCGGTCAACGATGCGCCAGCAGGAGCGAATGGCACGATCACGGCCACGGAGGATACGGACTATACCTTCGCTCCGGCGGACTTCGGCTTTAGCGATGTGGATGGGCACAACTTGGATCGAGTGTGGTTCACGACAGTGCCCGCGCAGGGGACGCTCAGGTGGAATGGCAACACCATCTCGGCCAACGACTTTGTGGTGGCGTGGGACATTGCCTCCGGCTTGGTCACGTATAGGCCTCCTGCAGATGCCAACGGGGCCGCGCTCACAAGTTTTACCTTCCAGGTGCAGGACGACGGGGGCACGGCGAACGGCGGGAGCGACCTCGACGGGACGCCGAACACGCTGACGATCGATGTCACAGCGGTCAACGATGCGCCGGTGAACACGGTGCCGGGGGCGCAAACGGTGAACGAGGACACGGCGCTGGCGCTGGGCGGGATCTCGGTCACCGATGTGGACGGTAATTTGAGCACCGTGCAGCTGGGGGTGGGGCAGGGCAAGCTCACCGTGACGCTCAGCGGGGCGGCCACGATCAGCGCAGGCAGTAACGGCACGGCCACGCTCACCTTGTCGGGGACGCAAGCCGATCTCAACGCGACGTTGGCCACGCTCAGCTATCAGGGCACCGTGAACTACACCGGGGCCGACACGCTGACGGTGACGAGCACGGATACGACCAGCGCGAGCGATGTGGACACGGTGGCGATCACCGTCGATCCCGTCAACGACGCGCCGGTGAACACGGTGCCGGGGGCACAAACGGTGAACGAGGACACGGCGCTGGCGCTGGGCGGGATCTCGGTCACCGATGTGGACGGTAATTTGAGCACCGTGCAGCTGGGGGTCTTGAACGGCACCGTGACGGTGACCTTGCAGGGCGGCGCCACGATCAGCGCAGGCAGTAACGGCACGGCCACGCTCACCTTGTCGGGGACGCAGGCCGATCTCAACGCGACGTTGGCCACGCTCAGCTATCAGGGCACCGTGAACTACACCGGGGCCGACACGCTGACGGTGACGAGCACGGATACGACCAGCGCGAGCGATGTGGACACGGTGGCGATCACCGTCGATCCCGTCAACGACGCGCCGGTGCTGGCGACCAATGGGGGGGCGACGGTAGCGGAGGGTGGAACCGATTCGATCACGACCGCCGAGTTACTGGTCACCGACCCGGACAACACGCCGGTCCAACTGACGTATACGGTAACTATCGGGCCGACCAACGGACAACTGGAATTGACGACCGCTCCCGGCATCGCGATCACTGCCTTTACGCAAGCCGACATCAATGCTGGTGAGCTCGTCTACGTTCATGACGGCTCCCAGACGGTGAGTGATAGCTTCGTTTTTACGGTCAATGACGGAGGCGGCGGATCTCTTGGCGCGACGACCTTCAACATTACCGTCACGCCGGTCAACAGCCCGCCGACGATCACCTCCACCAGCGCATATAGCGTCGTCGAAAATACGACCGCCGTGGGCTCCGTCACCTCTTCCGATCCGGACGGTGATGTGCCGACATACAGCATCGTGGGCGGGGCGGATGCGGCTCGCTTCACCATTAATGCGGCCACCGGTGACCTGGCGTTTGTCGCGGCACCGGACTTCGAAGCACCAGCCGATGCCAATGGCGATAACGTCTATCTCGTCCAGGTTCAGGTGGCTGACGGGAATGGGGGCATGGCGGTTCAGACCGTGGCCGTATCGGTCACGGATGTGCTCGAAGGGGCGATCACGCCGCCGGTCGGGCCTCCGCCATCTGGCGGCCCGCCGCGTGGAGGTGAGCCGCCGCCAGGGCCTCCAGCGCCGGCTCCCCCGAGTGGTCCACCGGCAGGGTCGGCTGCGACGCCGGAGGCTGGGTTGCCTGTGCACCTGGACCAAGGACTTAGCCCCGGTCGTCCAGCCTTGCTGGTCGCTCAGACAGTCGATCGTGAGCCAACGTTGGTCGCCAAACAGGAACTCGATGCCCCGTTCTTCGATACGCTTGGACCTGAACTCCTTGCGCGTATCGGAGAGGAGGCGCAACGGGTGGTTGAGGCAGTGAAGGAAACGTACATCCCGGCCAAACTGGGGAGGGCTCTCGTCAAGGAGCTGAATACCATGACGGAGGCTTTGCAGCGGGCGATGGACGAGCGACAGGAGCAGATGACCTTGACGGCCAAGACGGCGGGCGGAGTCAGCTTGGTGTTGTCCGTCGGCTATCTGGCGTGGCTGCTTCGCGGAGGCTGGTTGCTCGCGAGCCTGTTGGCGACCATGCCGACGTGGCACCATTTCGACCCTTTGCCGGTGGTGCGTGCGGCAAGGCGTCGTGAGAAGCTTGAACGGGAGTCCAGCCAAGGCGAGGGGTCCGATGGGCATCCGTCGAAGAATGTCGACGAGATGTTTGGTTCGGGCCGTGGGTAGGCCGGAAGGAGCCTGTAGATCGTGAAACGTGGTTCGCCGATCATATGGATTTCGTTCGGGTTGGTGTCCCTCACGCTCAGCCTCATGATGGTGGGCAATGTGCTGCTGAAGGTGGCGCCCGACCAGAGCGAAGACGCGCTCTGGTACCGTCGATCTCTCGCCGAGGTTCTGGCGGTGCAGTACTCCAAACTCGCGGAACGGACTGAGATAGAGACCATGCAGATCACCATGCAGGCATTGGTCGAGCGCAATGACCAAATCCGATCCGTGGCGCTGCGACGTGCCGATGGACAGGTACTGTCTCAGGCAGGAGAACACCAGAAAGAGTGGGTGAGGCGACCGGGCGATGAATCGACCTTTGATCAGGTGCAGGTACCCATCATGAACGGGGAGTCCCGGTGGGGGACGCTGGAGGTCGCGTTCCGTCCGCTCTCCGAGTCTCTCGCCGGCGGTATTGTGCAGGACCCCTGGATACAGTTTCTCGCACTCATGGCTGTCTGCGGCTATCTGGGGTATCTGACATTCATGAAACGGACGCTCAGGCAACTGGATCCTTCCTCCGTGGTGCCTGACCGAGTGAGGAACGCACTCGACGTGCTCCCGGTAGGCGTGGTGCTGGTGGATCCGCAGGATCGGATCGTATTGGCGAACAAGATGTTCGGCGACCGTGTCGGAGCGGGACCAGATGCGTTGATGGGGCATGATCTCTGTGAGTTTCCGTGGGAAGCCGGCAGGTCGAACGCCGTGGAACCGGAACTGCCTTGGATCATGGCCCGTAAGCACAAACGAGCCGCTCCGGCCCTGCCGCTGGAATTGCGTAAGGGGGATGGAGAGGTCAGGCGATTTGTAGTGACGAGTTCGCCGATCCTGGATGATCGTGAGGCCCTCCGAGGGGTCATGGTTTCCTTCCATGATGTCACGGAACTCGATCAAGCGAATTCCCAACTCCGAGACGCAAATACGGAATTAGAAGCATCCCGCGCCCAGATTATGCACAAGAACGAGGAACTCGAAACCACCAATGCGAATCTCCACAGTGAGATTAACGAGCGGAAAAAGGCCCAGGCGGAGCGGGAAGAACTTCATCAGCAGCTCATGCAAGCGTCCCGCCGGGCCGGGATGGCGGATGTGGCATCGAGCGTGCTGCACAACGTCGGCAATGTGCTTAATAGTATCAACGTTTCGACCGATACCCTGTTAAAGACCCTCAAGAAGCCGATGGTCGGGGATGTGTGCCGAATCGCGTCGCTGTTCCACGAGCACCAGAACAATTTGCAGACGTTCTTAACGCAAGATCCGAAGGGAAAGCAGATTCCCTCTTACCTGGGGTTGGTGGCCGAGTCCCTGAGTGGGAGCCACCAGACCATCCAGGCCGAACTCGACTCCCTCGTGAAAAAAGTCGACCATATTAAACACGTGGTTCTGTCGCAGCAGGATATCGCCCACTCGGGGAGCATTCGTGAGACAGCGGTGGTCGAAGAGTTGATGGAGCAAGCCTTGATGATGGGGATGCCCGAGCCGGAAAAGTATGGGATCCGAGTCGTGCGGGAGTATGCCAAGGCTCCGACCATTGTGACGGATCGGCACCAAGTGCTTCAGATCCTGGTGAATATGATCACCAACGCAAAGAACGCCATGGTCGAATATCCAGCGAACTCGCATTGCCTCACGGTCAGAATCCAGTTGCCCGCCGACCGCAGAGGACTGGTGCGATTGGAGGTGTCCGATACCGGGAGCGGCATCAAGGCGGAGCACATCTCACGCCTGTTTGCCCAGGGGTTTACTACAAGAAATGCCGGTCACGGTCTTGGTCTGCATAGTGCCGCCATCTCTGCCAAGAATCTTGGCGGAGCCATACTCGCGCAGAGCGCGGGAGAAGGACGTGGCGCCACGTTCACACTCGATCTTCCATTGACCGTGGCAGAGGCTGCCGCATGAAGCGCGACGAGACGATCGACAATCGGCGGATTCTGGTGATCGACGACAACGAGTCCATCCATGAGGACTTTCGTAAGATCCTTGCCCCGCCGAAAGATTCTGACTCGCTCGATCAGGCTCGGGTGGCCCTGTTCGGAGAGCCGCCGAGTGTCCTGTCTCAAGAGAGGTATGAGGTTGACTTCACGGACCAAGGGCAAAAAGGGCTCGGTTTGCTCCAGAGTGCTCAACGAGAGGGCTCCCCTTACGCGATGGCTTTCGTGGACATGCGTATGCCGCCGGGATGGGATGGCCTCGAAACGATCGAACATCTGTGGTATGTCGATCCTGATCTTGAAATCGTCATTTGCACAGCCTATTCCGATCATCCGTGGGAAGACGTGAGTCGCCGAATCGGAAGCACCGATAAGCTGCTCATCCTTATGAAACCATTCAACAGCATCGAGGTTGTTCAGCTGGCCCATTCGCTTACGAAAAAATGGAATCTGACGCGTTCGGTAAAGCTGCAGATGAATAGCCTCGCGTACTGCGTGAGCCAGCGAACGGTCGAGTTGCAGGAAGCGAACGACCGTCTTCAAGAAAACATCGTCCGACGGATCGCACAGACTGTTGAAGATCAGAATCTAGGCGATGCCGCGGCAGTGTTCCGTGAGAAAGAAGAGTTTTTGGCGATCATGGGCCATGAGCTTCTCACGCCCATGAATGAACTGGTCGGCAAGGTGAGTCTCTTGCTCGACAGCCCGCTCAATCCTGAGCAACGAGAGCATACGATGATCCTGCGAAGATGCGCCCAAGATCTTCTGGCCCTCATCAAGGACATGCACGAGTTTATGGCTGATCGAGCACGCGATACTCGGACAGGAGATCGTCCATGACGATGGAAATCCCGTTGCCGCGGGTAGAAAGATATGAGTGACCATGGGTTCCCTTGCTGAAAACCGTCGGATCTTAGTGATCGACGACAACGAGTCCATCCACGAGGACTTTCAAAAAATCCTTCAAGCAAGCGCCGGGGATGAGAGCCTCGACCAAGCGCGGGCGGCCTTGTTCGGCGCGCCGCCGCTCATGCGGGCGCTCGGACGGTTCGAACTGGACTGCGCTGAGCAGGGGCAGTCCGCGCTCACCCTGGTGCAGATGGCTCGTGCTGAAGGGCGGCCGTATGCGGTGGCCTTCGTGGATATGCGCATGCCCCCGGGCTGGGACGGGTTGCAGACCATTGAGCATCTCTGGGAGGTCGATCCTGATATTCAAACGGTTATTTGCACGGCCTATACGGACCATCCCTGGGAGGAGATCGTGCATCGACTCGGACATGACGATCGCCTCTTGATTCTGAATAAACCATTTTCCAGCGTCGAAGTGTCGCAGTTGGCGACCTCATTGACCAGAAAGTGGAATCTCGCGCAACAGGTGAAAGCGCGATTGGAAGCTGCGGAGGCCGCGACTCTGGCGAAATCGCAATTTTTGGCGAATATGAGTCATGAAATCAGGACTCCGATGAACGGCATCCTCGGCATGAACGAGCTGCTCTTGCTGACACCCCTGAGCGACAAACAACGCCGGTATGCCGAAACCGTTCAACGCTCGGGCGCGGCGCTGCTCCAAATCATCAATGACATCCTCGATTTTTCAAAGATCGAAGCCGGCAAGCTGACGATCGAAAATGTTCCGTTCGATCTTCGTCAGGTGGTGAAAGATGCAATCGATCTGTTTTCTCATCCGATGGCGTCCAAGGGCGTGGTCTTGAAGTGTGTCCTGCCGGACTCCCTTTCCAATCACTACGGGGGAGATCCTGTCCGCATACGGCAGATCCTGGTGAACTTCCTGGGAAATGCATTGAAGTTCACAGAGCGTGGAGAAATCGTCCTGCACGTCACTGTCGTGGAGGAGTTCGACGGACAGACGACTCTCGGTTTCGAAGTGAAGGATACCGGGATCGGCATGGAGCCGGCTGCGCAGGCTCGCCTGTGGAACGCCTTTTCGCAAGCGGATGGGTCCATGACGAGGAAATACGGCGGCACGGGGTTGGGGTTGGCCATTGTCAAGCAATTGGCCGAGTTGATGGGCGGGACAGTGGGCGTCGAGAGTACCCTCGGACAGGGGTCGACTTTTTGGTGCACGATTCGGCTCAAGACGTCTGTGGGGGGAGCAAGCGACGACCCGTCGGTTCCCCTTCCAAGGTGAGGACGGGCGAGTTTCCGTCAATGGAGATCTTCACGATTCGAAGCCTCTTTGCCCATCTCAATCCCCGCTCATCCACCATGCCACTGCGCATCATGCCGGCCAAGGCGATCCTGCACTTGGACATCTGATCGTTCCTCATCGGCGCTACGTCAACGATCTACCTAGAATAGAGTGACATCGCTCATTGGGCGGCCTGTTCCGCCATAAAGCATCGGTCTCGCAAACGATTCAGCTCGCTCACGATATCTCCTGCGTGTTTGTTCCGCAATGAGGGCCGCCCGCCTCTCATCATGCAGGATGTGAGGGGCGATGGCAGGTCACGTGTGTTGGAGAGAAACGACCGACGGAAGCAGTGACGTGGGTTCGATGGATGAAGCGAGGGTTGCCTACGATCGGTGCACGAGTTACTTCACGCGCTCGAACGTAAACGTTTTCGGCACGTCTTTGCCGGCCTTGCTCAAGATCCAGGTCTGGATGAAGTGGTCGTGATCTTTGACTTCGATCGAGAGCTGGCGCATGTGCACATCGGTTGGGTTCTTGAGATTGGTGGCATCCACGAAGCCGAAGGTGACGGTCTTGTCTCCCTCCTTGATTGCCGCAGCGCGCATGCGTGGCTGGTTATTGAGGGAGCAATAGTGCGTCAACATCAGTTGGTCGCCGTCGCTGTAGTACATGGTCGTCATCGCCGGGCTGTCCGGCGGGGTGAGCGTTTCCGTCAGGCTGGTGCCTCCCGAACTGAGCGCGAAGGCGATCTTGTGGGCCTTCCCTTCCGCATCGGCCCCCTTCCATTCGCCGACGAGGAATTTTAAGGGACTCAAGCTGGTATCGGGCGTGTCGGCGGCTTGGGACGAGACCGGTGCGAACAGCAGAAGGAGACCACAGAGCGTTCGAAGAATTCCACGCGGCATGCAAACCCTCCATCAAAGAACAGGATGCAGAAGCATGAGTAGTCAAGCATGTCTCAAAGGTTGAGATCAAGACTTTTCGCCCGTCTGCCTGCACCGACTGATGCCCACTCTTCGACCCGCCCAGGCGGACCTGCTCCGGCGTCTTGGCTTCCAGGACGAATCCCCCGCCTCGGTGGCGATGGACTTTCAGGTGGCGTCGAACAACCTCACAGTGCGTCTCTATCGCGCCCGCCGGGCCTTGCGGGCCAGCCTCGAGCGCACCTGCGGGCTCTACGTCATACACAGGTGCGTGACCCGCATCTACGACTCGTTCTCCCGCCTACCGGTTCGTGCGAAAATAATTGTCAGCATCGTGTAATAATTCTCGCCTCGCTCCGTCTGGAGTGGTGAACGGCGGAGACTACCACGCACAGGGACATGGGTTGGTGCATGGGCGGCACTGCCACGAGCCCGATGCCGAAGGAAAGACGAGCATGATGAATATCGATGCCTTCATGCGGTGCACGGCGATCGCGGTCATAGCCACGATCGTTCTTGGGCTCGCGGCCTGCAGCCAGTTCGAACCGCGCGACAAACGATTCTATTACCGGGCGCTATGGAACTTCTCGTTACGGGACGATCTGGCCGAACTCGACAGCGAGTTTAACGGTGTCGACTTCGGCCATTCGAATCTGTACGAACACCTACTGCTCACCGGCGGGAACGACGTGTCTGCTATTGAGGACAAGGCTCGCCAGGAGACGTTGGCGTTTATCGCGACGAAACCCCGGCTGAATCCGAACGAGGAAGCGATTGCGCCGACCTATATGAAGCTGGCCTGGCGCGCGCAGAACACGTTCGATGAAGCGCATGCCTTGCACCGCGCCACCTACGACATTGTCGTGTCGACGGAGGCGGACAAGGATCGCGCGATCCGTGATGTGCTGGCCTATTACCAGGACAGCGCCTACGCCATCACGTCCAAGCGGTTGAATCACCGTCGCCTGGACCAGTTTGCCTATTCCAAAGCATTCAGGACACGCTTCCCCCTCTTCAATGCGACCATCTGGTCTTACCACTATCTGCAGGTGGCCGTGTACGATCCGTTGCAGTCGGCGCGTGATCTGGCCGCAAAGACGCAAGCGGTGCGGCCGATTCTCGCGACCTATCGCCATTATCTCGATCAGCCACCGGTCGCGTGGACCTTCATGCCGCTCACGGCGGAATTGAGTCCCATCTTCGCGGCCCGGTATCCGGAGCTCGCGAACATCTTCGACAACCTGCACATGCTGCACGACAACATCAGCGATATTCTCACCAGTGAGCTGCTCCCGACGTGGGACGCCAAGCGGGCCGAAATCTATCGAGTGCTGGATGCCTATTACCTGGCAAGCGCCGACGAGACGAATCCGATGATCCTCGGAAAGAGTCGGGAACATCACCATGAGTAGGGACCTGCGGCGAGTCATTCAGCTCATGGTGGTGGCGCTCTTGGCCCTGCCGCTCTCGCCGGTATCGGCCTTGGACCACGACAACCTCGATCCTAACCGTCCGATCGGCATGGAAGACGCCTATGCCATTCCGAAGGGTGAAATCGGTCTGGAAGGCGGTGTGCGTTTCAACGATCGACGCGAGGGCCGTACGCGCGTCACGTTCCAACCCCAGATCATCTATGGCGCCTTCGACAACACGCAGATCGAGATCCAGGGTGATCTGTTTACCGAACCTCGTTCACTCGTGGGTGCCAATAAGTCCGGGGACCTGCACCTGGGGGTGCTCTACAATTTCAATACGGAAACGCTGACGCTGCCGGCGTTCGCGGTTCGAGTTGAGGCGGACCTGCCCACCGGGGTAAATTCCACGGGCGTGGATACACAACTCACCGGCATCCTGACCCGTTCGTTCGGGCGGCTGCGCGTGCATCTCAATGCCGGTTATACCGTGATCGGCTCGCCGCAAGGGCAGGAGCGGCCTGGCGCCTATCGCGCCGTCGCAGCCGTCAGTTATCCGTTGGGCTACCCCATGAGTTTTCGCGACACGCTGATTGCCAGTGTCTATACCCGCCAATCCGATCTGCGCGGACAAACCAACCATACCGGTGTCGAGATAGGGATTCGTCACCAATTGACTTCGCGCGTCGTCTTGGACGGCGGGCTCGGCACCGAATTCGTCGGGCCGGCGGATCGTGCGGCGTTACTAGGGACGGTTGGGGTTTCGGTGGGATTTTAGGAGGGCATCCTGGAAGACCAGCCTGGCTCACCGTCTCGCCGGCGTTGATACACGTGGCGCGCATTAGTCTTCGCGCTGCGGACCTCGCGGAACGTCCCCTGTTCGACGCGCGCAGGGGGCCCAGCATGGGTGTCATTGCTGGAGAATGGAGGGAAACAAGCTTGGAAGGAGCCGTATGCAGCGGGTTCGTGACGGGTTCGGCTGCTATCGCGACAAGAGGGGTTTGGCAATGTGCCAGAGAGTTTCGGCCACCCACCGTGTGTCTTTGAAGAGATGCGCCAGCTCTGAGGTGAGGATGAAAAATGCCGGATAAAAAAATTGCGGACTGGCTCGGCTCCAGGTCAACGCCGGCTCCACCACTGGGTGCAAGGCTGATCGAAATCTCCAGACCAGGACCATCGTGGTCACTCCCAGTATGGCCCCTCCGAGTAAATCCGTTGGGTAATGAAGCCCCAGGTAGATTCTGGGAAGCGAGACGATCAGGCCCGCGTGCAGCAGCGCCAGGCCTCCGATGACCGGAGAGATGAACAAGAGGCCTGCGGCAAGCGAAAAAAACAGGGCGGCGTGATCACTAGGGAACGAACTCCATCCAGCCAGATAGTCGGTCGGAAAAGAATAGGGCAGTGTGAAATGGAGCTCGGCGGTATGAAGCGGCCTGGCCCGATAGGGCAACATGAGTTGAAGCAATCGCGCGATGGCCAGCGCCGATAAGGCCGCGCACAGGGTGAGCAGCACCCTGCGTCGATCCTCGTCCGACGTCGTTCGGCGAAACCAGGCCCACCAGAGGAGCGGGAGGATCAAATACCCCTTGAGCCAATCGGTATCGCCGATCAGCACCATCAGGCTGTCAAATGTCCACGACCGTTCGGCGAATTGATTGAAGAACTGCAGAATCGCCGTATCGAACGCGTTCATGTGCGAATAGTACTCTCGCGTAATGAATTATGGAACTAGGTAAATCCATTGGGAATGCGTTTCTGCAGCCGTCGGCAACCGAATGCCCGGATCGACGGCTCAGCAGAATAATGGAGAAACGTGCGCGTTGTCCATGTTCGCCGGGAGGATGGACGTGCAAAGCGAAAATTTTCTTGCCGGTGGTGAGATGCGCCGCTCGACCAGGAGCGATGTGGATCATCGCGTGATTGACGAGACTGGTTCCCCGTCCAGACTGCAGCGACTCTTCTCCATCTATCCATCACATCGCCGGTTTCGCTACGCAGGCCACTGTCGCGGAGAACAGAATGCCGTCCACAGGCGACGCTCCCGATTGACAGCCTGATCGGCAAGGCGTAGCCTTCGTTCGACTGCTCTCTGTCCACGGAGGGACGCGGTTCATGATACAGGCCTGGATCGCCACGAGGATCGTTCCTCTTCCGGAGGTCCCCATGGTTGTGCTCCCCACAGTTCGTCTGTTCTCCGCGATAGTGGTTCCGATCATGTCTTGCCTGCTGGTCTCCTGCGCATCCCTTGAGTTCGACCGCATGACGGGAACGGCGTTCCCTCCTTCCCAGACGGTCAATGGGCAGTCGGTGACATTGGAGACGGTCTTCAATGATGCGGGGATCAACCTGGATGTGGAGGAGGACGAGACTGCGATTCAGCCGCTCAACATCCCCGGGGACGACTGCATCAGCGACGCCGAATTGGCGACGTTGGAAAATGGACATCGACATCTCTCCCTCTTCCCGACCGCCGCCTGTCCCTTCGAATTCTGCAATACCTATCATCTCTATGGTGCGGTGGTGGACCATTACGGCGAGGTGCTGGACGCCTGCGTACCGGGATTTGTGTTGGGCAAGATGTGGCAGGGCCATACCAGGTCGGCGTTCGCCATTTTCTACCGCGTGAATACGATTCAGAGCGACGGGGCCGCCTACTTCCGCACGACGGCCCACGAGATCGGCCATGCTTTTAATCTCCACCACAGCGACGGCAACGGCACCAGTATCATGACGCAGAGCGATGATCTGGTCGGCGCCCCGATGTATCAATTTTCGAACCAAAGTCGGGATCATTTGGAGAACCATCCCGCACAGTGCAAATTCCCAGGCGCCGTCGGCGGTGCGCCGTTTACATGGGTGACCAACGACCATGCGGCTTGGGCGCATCCCATGGAAGATTTGACGATCACCGATTGCGAATAAAGTGGAAGGGCATGTATGTCCCCATCTCGCCGCACATCACAAGGCGGGCTGATTGTCAGGATCTGGTCCGGTGTGCTCTTCTGTCTGTTACCCCTGAGCAATTCCGTTCTCGCGCAGGAAGCTTTCGGCCCCGTCGCTTTAGAGGTCAGACTCGAAATTGAAAAGCCTGGCCTCGTCCTCGGAGAGCCGGTCTATGCGACGGTTCGGCTCAGGAATGTCGGCAAGATGCCGGTGGATGTGCCCACGCTGCTCGATCCCCAAACGGGTGTGATCCACATCGAAGTGTCGAGTTCAAGCAGACCTCGGTTCGTCTTCTTGCCGTTGTTTTATGCCGATACCCTCCGGGCCCGGACAGCCCTGGCTCCGGGCGATGAGATCGCCGCGGCGTTCCCCATTTTCTACGGCGCATTGGGATGGACCTTTGATCGATCCGGTGACTATCGCGTCTCCGTTGAGTATCGAACGCCAAGTGCAGAGCAGGTCCGGTTGGTGCCGGCTTCGACGGTCGCGGTGACGGTCGCAGATGGGGGTGGAGCAGGCGCGTCATTGGTGACCACCGGTTCCGCGAGCGAGGAGGCGGGAAAATTTCTGTTGTGGCAACGAGGGGATCAATTGCATGCCGGGCAGGCCTTGTTGACCGACCTGCTCAGACGTTATCCCGATTCACCCCTGACCGATTACGCGCGGCTCGCCTTCGGGAGGAATCTCAGCCGGAGTTTTCGGAACTATGCCACGGGAAAAGTCCGGCAGGCCGACTGTGAACCGGCCTTGAATGCGTTTCAGAAGGTCCGATCCGATCGACTCCCTGTCCTGTTGCGGATTCAGCAACGTTTGGACGAGGCCCGCTGTTACGTCAGGCTGTCTCGGCCGGCGCAGGCCCAGGAGTCGATGAAGAAAGCTGAGCAGTTGGCCGACGACCGCCCAGAATTCAGGTTGCTGTTTCAGCAAGCGATCCGGTTGGAGCCGGCGCTCGACACAATGGTCACCATCGCCCCCGCTCGCGAAAAACCCGCCCTCTGAGATTCATCGTCGCGTAAGTGATGTCGTCTCGATCGTTCGACTCTCCGCTCCGATCAATTCGGCAGTCACAGGTTCCAGGCAATGGCAGACCACATGCCGTCCGGTTCGCGTTCCGATCACTGCTCCTATTTCGATCGAAGCATCGGATACCCAAATGAATAGATCCATTTATCGGCTTCCACGGCTTGGGGAGGGGCAAGGTTCTTGGCCGGGAGGTGGCAGCCGACACAATCATTTTGATAGTTCTTCGACACCGTCTTGCGAGGATTGTCCGCGTTGAACAGCGACCAGGCCCAGCCGTCCCCCCACAGCGGTGACTCCTTGAAGCGGCCTTGAGTGTCCCGCACGAGCACGAACCACCCCTTGATCGTGGTGGCATGACCGACCGCCGGGCCGGTGGTCATCGCCATGGTCTCGGCGTTCAGCAGTTCCTTGACCAGCACCGCACCGTCGGGGAACCGGTTGTGCTGGCGATAATAGGTGATGGTCTCCGGCTGCGTGTAGACAACGTGGTACTCGTGAATGACCGGCTCTCCGTCAACTACCTTGGTGTGAGTCCACGTGCCCATAGTCGGCCACTCGCTGTAGTTGGAGGGAACCTGAAGGGTCCCGGTGAGGGGATCAACGTTGGAAGGCAAGTCTTGATCGTCTTCGGCCATTCCCATGGACACAGCGCCGACCAAGATCGAGAGCGAAAGGATCCATATTCCAGTGGAGTGCATGAACACCTCCTTCGCAGGATGCAGAAACAGCCGGGCTCCTTTTTGAAAGGTTGAGGTTCAGAGCAAGGAGAAAACTGCAAGCATCTGCCTGTCTCAACCCTGATCTCGACCTCCTGTGAGCCGTGAGGCTTGCCTGCGCGGTTACGGCAGCGGGCCCGCCGCATAGGGATACGGCGGGCCGCGTTGGTTTCCTCACAAGGCGTCGGGAGACTTGTCCTTGATGTCGGACCAGTGGCCGTTGGCTTTCTTGATGTATCCGGGAATGTCCTTTTCCCACTTGGCTTGAATGTTCTTGTCCAGGTTGAGATAGAGCTTCCCGTCGAGGACCTTCCACACTTCCGGATCCGCCACGAACTTTTTCCCTACGGCCACGCCGTAGGCGCAATAGCCTCCGTAGGCCGGGAGATACTGTTGTGGGTTGGCAAGGAATTGCTTCTTGTGCTCTGCATTGGCGAAGGCGTAGGTCACGCCGTCCTGGACGGCCACGTGGTACCCGGACCCTCTCATCGGCTTTCCTTCTGTGAAGTAGGCAACCGGGTCGTACCCGCTGAGTCCCGGTGTGCTGTGAGTCACGTCTTGGGTGAAGCCCGGCACTGCCACCATGCTGGTGGCGAGCGCCAATCCTGCAATCACCAATTTTCTGAAGACTGTCATGACGACCCTCCTTGGTAAGGTGAGATGAACCGGTTGCATTCTGCGGCCGGCGACGCCTGCGCCATGCGAGCCACACAACCGTCCGATGCTTCCTTATCGTGGCAGGCCGGAGATCGTTACAGCGGCGTGAAAGAAAATTCATTCCGTGACGGATTGGCATGTGTCATCGGAGAGCACAGCGTGGGAGCCGAGCGATCGTGAGAACGAAGGTCTAGGGGATTTATGGAGAGGGACTATCGCCGGTGCGAATCAAGTGCTCGCTGAATGCGTTCCTTGGCCTCGGCCGAGAGGCAGGGCTTCTTCGCGGAACCCTTGTCTTCCATACCGGCGTCATCTTTTCGAAGGGCTTCGCGAATGAGATGCAGCTGGTCCTTATACCGCTCGCAGAGGACGCAGGTGAGCAGATGCAGGCGCATGCGCGCGCGCATGCGAAACGGCAGGTCGCGATCCATGGCGTCGGATAGCAGCCTCGACATGTCACGACATGTGGGCAGCAGCCGGGAGAGCCAGGGCATCATTGCACCCCCTCCTGTGCATGACCGAAGTATCGCCTGCTCAAGCAGTCCCGGAGTTGTTTTCTCGCTCGATGGAGGATGACTCCCAGATTGACAGGCGTGACGTTGAGGAGTTCGCAGATCTTCTCAGTCTCGACCCCATCCATTTCCCGGAGGGTAAAGACCTGTGCGGTCCGTGGCGGCAGCTTCTCCAGGCAGAGGGCGAGGGCGTCCCAGAATTGGCGCCGTTCGAGCAACCCGTCCGGCCATCCCTGCATGGCGACCCCTTCTGCGTTCCAATGGCCGTCGGCCAGAAACTCCTCATCCGCGGTCTGGCCATCAGGCTGAACAGGATTGTGGATCGGTTCCCGCTTCGTGCGGCGAAAGTAATCGATGATCTTATGTTTGATGATGCCGATCATCCATCCACGTTCCGCCATCGGCCCGGTCCCATAGTGTGAGCCTTGCAGGGCCGCCAGAAAGGTGTCCTGCACCAGATCCTCGGCGACGTCGGGGTTGCGCACCCGCACGAGGGCGAATCGATACAGAAAATCCCCATGCGCCTCCACCATCGTCTGTGAGTCGGACAGGACTCTGTCCGCCATGCTCAGGCTCCTTCTCTTCGAGGGTCAGTCTCGCTGGTGGTCGCAACGCCCCGAACGATGTGAAGAGGAATCACGACACGTCCATAACCTGTCGTCCGAAGCTCGGATTTCTTACAGAATGGTCATGATGAGGTCGAAATTATAGGCCGAAGCGAGCGCGGGCACCAGAGGAAGCGTGGGGGGCGTTTCAAACAGGGGATGGACGTTCAGGTCCGTCTCAGAGTCGTGTATGGGTCGTGTTCGTTTGAGGTCGTCGAGATCGCTGACGCCCCCGAATTCATGGGCGGCAGGTCCGTGGCTGGCTCCTTGCTACACTGTCGTGCCGACCCTCGTGGACTCGACGAACTGTTCCGTGGCCTCGTCCAAGAGGCGGCCCTTGCGGCCTTGGGCACGGTGAATGTAGAGCAATTGATTCCTAGGCTGTGCCGTCTGCGAGGGCGGCAGGGGTATCTGATAGGCGACGGCTTGCGCGTGATCGGCCAGTTGCAGCGCCGGGTTGTACACGCTGTTGAACTTCCACAACATCTTGACGAAGTTCGTCTGGCCGCGCAGCAGGTGCCCGGCGGCGATTCTGGCGGTGGACTTCAAGGCAGTCCAGCCCAAGTGTTTCTGATTGAGGATCTGCTGCGTCTTGACCAGCTCCGCATAAAATTCCGGCAACGGCAAGGTCGTGGGGAGGACGGCATGCTGAATGTCATAGAGCCGATAATCCCTGGTCGTCACTTGCCGCGCTTCCGTGTGCCACGTTTCCGTGCCGGGGTAGGGCGTATTCACGCTGATGTTCACGATCTCCGGAATCTCCAAACACCATTGGCGGACAATCTCGAACCGTTGCCGATCCCAACTCGGATCGGCGATCAGATTGATCGCGACCGTGATCCCGAGTGAGCGGGCGAACTCCAAGGCCTCGAAGTTCTTTCCCATGGTGGTCCGTTTCCGATAGTGCGCCAGTCCATCCGCATCAATGGCCTCGATCCCGATGAACATGTAAGCGAGTCCGAGGGTCTTCCAGAATTGAAAGACTTCCTTGTTGCGCAGCAGCACGTCGCCTCTTGTTTCCAGGTAGTACTGTTTCTTGATCCCCCGTCGCGCGATGGCTTCGCCGATGGCCATACCGTGTTTGGCTTGAATGAAGGCGACATCGTCCACGATGAAGACACCAGGCTCGCGCACGCCGGCCAGATCGTCCACGATCTTGTCCGGGCTCGCGACCCGGTAACTGCGGCCGTAAAAGGTCCAGGCGCTGCAGAACGAACAGTCCCAAGGGCAGCCACGGGTAAATTCAATGGAGGCGCAGGGGTCAAGCACCCCGATGAAGTATTTGCGTCGATGACGCAGGAGGTCGCGTGCCGGAGACAAGTCGTCGAGACTCGTGATCATCCGTGCCGGAGGCCCCTCTCCGTGGGCCGTGACCGTTCCGGGGACCTCTGTGAGTGATGTGCGATCCTGTTCGATCGCCTCCAGGAGCGGGACAATGGCCGCTTCTCCTTCGCCCTTGAGCAGACAGTCGATTGCGCCTCCCGCATGATCGAGCATCGCCTCTGCGACGAAGGAAGCGCTGTGTCCGCCGACGAACACCACCGTGTGCGGCAGGTGCTGCTTGGCGAGCTTTGCCAGTTCGACTACTTCCGGC
>JALDRG010000015.1 GCA_031315995.1 Nitrospira sp. | reverse complement strand
ACTCGTCCCGGGGCTGTACGGTATTAAGAACGTCAAATGGATCGTCGAAATCGAAGCCTATGCCGGGGATTATCGCGGCTACTGGCAGCGCAAAGGGTGGACCGACGACGGCACAATTAAAACTTTCTCCCGCATCGATTCCCCCGGCCACTACCAGACATTACGCGGTCCCGAACAGCGATTCCGCGGCATCGCCTTCGGCGGGCCAAACTCGATCAGCAGGGTAGAAATCAGCGTGGATGCAGCCAGAACGTGGGATTCCTGCGAGATCGAAACTCCTATGTCGCCCTACTCCTGGGTCATTTGGAATTACACCTGGCATCCGCCCAAACGTGGGAAATACCAGGTTGCCGTCCGCGCGATCGACAGCAAGGGGCAGCCCCAGATCGCCGAGTTGATTCGGCCGCAACCAGCTGGCTCAAGTGGATTACATACGATCATTGCGGATGTGGAAAGTGTGGATGCGAAAACGAGTTGATGTGGCCCCTCCGGTGCTGAGGGAAGCGTCAGTGTGGATCAATGAACGAAAGGTTTGCGATCTTACTTCAAACGAATTCACGCGGCTCAGACTTCAGCCTGGAGCATATATGCTAGATGTACGGTGGTGACCGGAACTTTTCATCTCTACCGAGAGTATCAATCTTCAGGTTCAAGATCAGACGCATTTTGTGAGAATCGAGCCTGCAACACACCGTGGGCGTACGGATCCTCGGTGAATGCACGTCTCACCGCTTGAACACACCCGGAACAGATTACTCAAGTTTGGCCTCTAAATTACGTCACGCCTGAGGAGACTACCGTTACACCGCTACCTCAGTAGAATCGCCACCTCCTCCATTCGAATCATCGCGCTAAGAACAGAGGTCCCCTTCCTGGCATCAAGGCCAGCAACACCTGAGTTTCTTGCAAGCGAGAGCAGCCAGAACATCACATTCTAGGTGGCCATCAGAAAATGGAAGACTATAACCTAGGTAGCAATACTGTCTGAACTGGAACGCTAGGAGCAGAGAACCATAAAATAGCCTTTGCGGTGGAGATGACTCGCGTGGGCGGAGTACTCGGTGAAGTAATAGCGTCGAGGGCGCACCTGGATTCGCCTGCTGTCTTATCTCGGAGTAATGGGAAAATCACGAATGCAGCAGAAGATACGCCTTGAAAGACGGCGCCGGCCCTATTCTTACCGTAATTGAGAGCTCATGCCTCATTGCACATACGCCAGACCGAGACCCGGACAGGTGGAAAAAGAGAGACTGTTGAGACACCCGCCTTGGCCGAACATCACGGGCGGGTCGCAGAGATCGTATTCGAGCAAATGTGTTCCGAACGCCCCCTCCTGGGCCATCACAATTCCCCAATATTGATCCGCCACAGCCAACGCCGCTCTCGTGAGAATGCTGGTTTCCCCGACCTGGGCGCCGACGACAATCGGAATACCGCAAGCCTTGGCTCGCGCCGCCACAGCGAGTACCCGCATGATTCCGCCCATCTTCGAAACGCGAATATTGATGATCCATCGGCCAGGGTCCTCTGCAAACAGCGGGAACTGCTCCGCTCGAATGACACTCTCGTCCAAAATAATCGGCACGCCACACTTCTTAGACACCGAGCGACACCTTTCATAGTCGCCGACCTGCAACGGCTCCTCTACTGCGACGAATTGCACCTCCAATTGCTGGAGGTAACTCACGGCCTCGTCTCCACACTGCCAGCGATTGTTGGCATCCAAACGCAACCGGAGGGTCTTGGCCCCACAGTCATAAAAGCTGCAACTCGCTCCCGATCAGTCCGAAGATCGCCCGTCACCTTCACCTTGAAATCGGTGAATCCCCCAGTCAGATACTGATGCAGTTGCTTCTGAAAGGTCGACAACTTCTCCGCACCCAGTACCGTCGAGTATCGGAAGGGCGCCGACAATCGGTTTCCACCCAATACCGCCTCGATCGGCCGATCCGTTTCTTTCCCCAAGAGATCGAGGCAGGCTGTTTCAACGGCGCACCAGGCCGCCGGATTTCGATCGATCAGCGCCGCATTCGCCTGCCCCCATGCTCGAAGTTCCTCGACCGTCGTAAATCGCAACCAATCGGCCTGATGATTGCTGAAAAACTCCCGCGCACCGGCCACGGTTTCCCCCGTGACATATCGACGCGGACAGCCTTCCCCCATTCCGATCAGGCCGCCTGCGGACTCTGCTCGAACCAGCACCGTTTCAGTCATGGTCCGGGTGGCCGACGCATGCGTGAACGCCTGCCGGAACGGAATCTCCAACGAGGTCATCGCCAGTTGACTCAGTCGCATAGCCCCATCATCTCCCGTGTGTCTCGAAATTGAATGTACACTCTTGGGCATACTGCAACCGGATGACTTTGAACTGCACCTCCCGCTGCCCCTTATTCACGCAGTGTTGCCGATAGGCAACCCCGGAGCCAGCACTCAAGCGAAGCACACGAATCGGCTGGAGCCGCCCACTGGCTCGCTTCGCCTTAAATTCAATATTCATCGACGAGAGGCGCTCCTCCAGCAGGATCCCGAGATCATCCGGTGGCGAGGCATGCTCCAGGCTCAGGGTCTAGCGCATCTCCTCGACATCGGCCAACATGATAAAAAATTCCGATGTCATCCCTCGCTCTCTCAGCACCTGCTCGACAGCCTCGATAACCTGATGTTCGTAGAGCTTTTCCCCCGTGATATTGGTGATCCCTTTCCCTTTTTGGACGAACGCCACCGTGGGCGTGCGATTGAAGTAGCCCGTCGCCTCCACAAGATCGTGCATTGCATACCGGTAGAGGCCATGCGCCGCTGTGACAATGACGGAATACTTACGCCCCGCCTCGGTTTCGTGCAACAAGACCGGTACCCGCTCTGGTTCGTCGTCACTGACCTCCACAAATTCGAACAGGTGTTCGTGTAGCGTTGGAAGGCATCGGTTGTTCACCACATCCACATTCACCGTCCCCAAACACTCGCTGGAGAGATAGCCCATTTCAATGATTCTAGTCTGTGGCGGCAACAACGATCTGAGCTTCGGAACGAGCAGGCCACAGTTTCCGCCCGTCCAAGTCACCACGGCCTGCAAATCCGGCCACAGAGTTGCGTAATCCAGACAGGCCGGCTGCCCCCTCAATGTCCGGAGCCAGGCCACACGCGCGGGGCTCACAGGCGGACCGAAGGATTGCGGACACAGGCTCGCCTGCGACCCACCTGACAGGGCATCGAGCAGGGCTTCGAATTCGGAACGAATCAGTTCCAACAATTTTAGAATCGTCGATGGATTGGGCGTCGCCAACACGGACAGGGAAGGATCCGCCAAGGCCCGGAGCGCGATGTTGAGATATCGTTGTCGATAGTCCGACCCGGCCGGAGGCCCATCTGTGAGCAGGCTCTTTCGCCGAATCGCAGCCGGCAAACAGTCGTACAGGAGCCTCGACATCAATCCGAACGGCGTGCCCCCGGCAAATGACCTTCCACGGTCTGTCCACTGATCACCAACACACTGCCTGGATAGATCGTCGGCACTCCCTGCCATTGCGCATAGGCAAAGAGCCGCTGGTAGCGGCGAATCGAGTCGACGGTCTCCCTGAGGATCGGAATGTGCTTCGGCGCGCCGGTGGTCCCGCTGCTTTGGGCAAAGAGTATGGGCTGATCAGACGTAAGGTGCGGCTCCTTGTTCTGCTCTTGAGACTCGATGGCCGGCCGCAAGTCTTCATAGGTACAGACCGGAACTTCGCGGGCAAACTCCTCGTAGGTCCGGAGAGAGGCGAAGCGATGCGCGGCGCCGAACGTCGCGGCAGCCTGTTTTGCCAGAATGCCCCGGAGAACAGCCCGTTGAACCGCTTCCGGATGCGCAGTCATCGCGATGAACGGATTCCAATCGCGATACTTGGTCAAGGTCAGAGAGAGCGACGCCGCCGGGTCATTGAGAATTGAAAACATCCCGGCGTTCATACAATTGCCTTATCCAAGCCGGGTGTGAAGGGCGCCGTCATTTGCGCCACAAAGCCGTCCGAATACCGCCGATTCATCAATCCAAGCATGCCGACTTCACGATCTGCCGGCAGGTAGCGTGACCCGAAGACGACATCCCAGACGATCAGGTGGTTGCCGTAATTATGGTTGGACTCCTCTTTGAGCATGGAATGGTGCCATCGATGCAGTTCCGGCCCGCTGACCACATAGTTCAACCATCCCAGCCGCACATTCACGTTGGAATGCTGAAAGAACCCGTTCACGGCATACCACACAAAATACAGGCTCAACACCTCATGGACGCCCAACGCGATAAATGGCAGGGTATCGAACATAAATTGCAGGCTCTTATCGATGGGATGGAACCGCCCCACGTTGAGCGTATAAAGTCGCTGCGGGAAATGATGTACCGCGTGAAAGCGCCAGAGCGGTTCCCACTCGTGGCTGATGCGATGCAGCCAGTACCCATGCCGTCGACGATCCGCACCATCACCAGGGTTTGGGCCAACACGAGCCAATCATTCGGCCACCAGGACGCCACCACCCACCCTCGTCCATCGCACACCTGGAAGATGACGAACACCGACGCCATGGCAACGCCTTGGGCAGCACCACATGCACGAGCGCCAGAAATGTCGAGTCTTGAACCACCTCGGCCCGCGACGGTCGCCAATCTGCCCGATAGGGGATCATGCCCTCCAACGCCATGACGAGCAGAGTCCCCAAGGTCACCGGCACATAGGTCGCCGCCACGAATCCTGTTCCTTGCCGGAGCAACAGCATGTTGCCGAACAAGCAAGCCAACAATAGGATTGGATACGCCACGTACCGGAGGAGGGTTATCACAGAGATGCTCCTGTCCAAGGCACTAAACCAATAATGATCCGGTGCGATAGTGAGCCCGACCAATAACCGCATTCCCATCGCGATCAAATACACCCAGCCCAGGGCCAGAAAGAATCGTCCCTTCTTGTCTGAGGGGACGACGGTCCCGCACAGAACGCTCCGCACCATGCGCATACAGGCGATGATGATCATGAATTGGAAGGCGACCAGCAGCGGATACGGGAGAGCCCCGCTCTGCCAGATTTCAAATGATGAAAGAAAGGAGACCGGCGAGAACGCTTGAATGAGCTGCGCAACCACACGGAAGAGAAACAGGAGCAGGAACCCGAAAAGCCATCAACCATAGGAGCGAGAGCCGCGCCGACCTGAGTCCAAATCAGCCATACTCCTCGTATTCTATGTGGCATCCGAATGCAGACAAGAAAAAAGGGATCTTTAAGAGTTCAGCGCGAGACTACGAAGAAGTCGGTGGGCCTTCGGAGAATGTTGGAAACACTCAGGTGCACGACATAACGGCGAGAACCTCGCACAGATAGATGGAGGATTATCCGCCAAGAGCATCGAGGGGGGCGAGACTCAGAGCGTGGGCCTCGGCCTCAAGAAAGAACTGTCTTCTCAAACCCGCGAGAACCGGCGCTTCGCAACAGGCCAGTTCGCAGTCTCGCCGGCTGAAAACCACTCCCTACCGGCCGCCTGCATCCATACGAGCATTCGAAAAGGTACTCGCAAACAGCTCAACCATGGCGCGTACTCCTTTCCGAACGGCATCAGAGACTTCATCCCTCGGGCCATACCCGAGGATCGCTTGATTCCAGAGGCTCCCGGGCGTCTTCTGTGCGGTGTACGACCCTGCATTACAGTCTACGTGATAGGCGGCAATATACTGCTCGCCCACCGTCCAGACCTCGCAGGTGAAAAATCCGAGTTGGTTGGGCCGCTCAGGTGCGTCGGGGGAGGGGCCAGTCGACCCTTCAAGCGCAATCCCCGGTACCTTATTGAGCAAGGTCATGCGTGTCACATCGGTCAACTCCGCGCTGTTGATGCCAAGCTTCTCGGCGGTGCCTTGGGTCTGCACTTCGACCGCCACGAATTTTTTGATATGTCTCATGTCGGCAACGGGCACCGAATCCGGATTGGCGCCTAACACAGGCACTGCGGGAATAACGCCGACACCACATACCACCAGTAACAAGGAGAACCTGCTCACGGTCATCGTCTGTGACCACATTGTCACTCCCCTCGTTCGACACGCACGATTGAAGAATTCCGCTCTCCTCACGGTCTCACCTGATCTCCTTCTGCCGCCTCGTTCCTTCCTATTGGACCTCACGGCATGCCGCAACAGTGAGGCAGCCCATCTTAGTCCTCTTCGTGGCTTTTTCCAACGCATGGCTTGATGTCAGCCTCACTACTCCACCGCCCGTTCCAGCAGTGCCCCTACCGGGTCGAGCCTGGCCGCAAGCTCGGCTGCCAACCCATGTCGGGTCGGCAAGAGCGCTGACGCATTGTAGGTCAGCCATACGCGGCCGGCCTGGTCTTGCCATGCCAACGCCTTCATCGGCAGATCAATCGCCACAGTCGGCGTGGCCACCATGAGCGCCGTTCCACCTTTGGGATTCCCAAAGATCAACAACTCCGTGGGCGGCATCTCCAACCCAACCTTCTTCGCCTCTCCTCCATGATTGATGCGGGCAAACAGCGTCATCCCCTTGCCGGTAACGGCCTGCTCGATCCGATCGATCGTCTCAGACACTGAATAGTGACTTGGCTTGGTAATGAGCGTGCCGTCTGCATGGGCTGAGGGAACAAAAACCGACAGCCCCGACAGCAGACCGCACAGACCAATGATGATCCGTTCATATAGCTTCATTCGACATCCCTCCTCGCGCCCCCGCCCTCAGACATCCCCATCCTTAAGAACCGCGATAGATCTCGACCGTCTCTTTCTTGGTGAGTTCCCGCCACTGGCCGGGCTGGAGTTCCCCCAAGGTCACCGGGCCGATCGCAATCCGCACGAGACGCAAGGTCGGATGGCCCACGGCTGCGGTCATCCGTCGCACTTGCCGATTCATTCCTTCGCGCAACGTGAGTTCCAGCCATGCAGTGGGAACATGCTTCCGGAAGCGAATCGGAACCGGCCGATCAGGCAGTGGAGGGACGTCCGGCAGGAGACGCGCCAAGACAGGCCTCGTACGTATCCCGCCGACCATCACACCCTTCTGCAGACGCTCCACGGCAGCCGCATCAGGCACACGTTCGACTTGCACCAGGTAGACTTTCGGCAGATAGTGCTCGGGGTCGGTAATACGATGGGCCAACGCGCCGTCCGACGTCAGCAGCAAGAGCCCTTCGCTATCCCGATCAAGGCGACCGGCGGCATACACGCCGGGCACATCGATATAGTCGCCCAAAGTCTGGCGCCCGTCCCGGTCGGTAAAGCAAGGCAACACATCGTAGGGTTTGTTGAACACGAGGGTGCGAACGCCGCAGGGAACCGTCATCACAACGGAACGCTCCGCATTGACTCAATCCTTCGCACCATCACACGAGCAGACGAGATACGCCGGACCATGACGAAGGGATACGCGTGACGAATGACCGGCGCTGAGGGACGTATGAATACACCGTGATTAATCGAGGCGCCTGAAGCGTGCCGCGTATTCCTCATGCGGGATCGGCGTGGTGAAGAAAGCGGATTTGCTCTGGTTCATGATGCGGGTTTTGACGAGCAGGCTGCCGTCCCCTTCGAGCGTCAACTCCTGCGCGATCTCGGAAATGTTGCGGAGCGGCTCCTCCGCCTCGCCGCCTTCGAATCGGGTCCGATGAATCCGGATCTGATTGCGATCACAGGTGACACGATCTTCCGGCTGCAGGTCCAATTGATGGGCTGTGATCGCGCCATCGAAGCGATTGACTAGCTCCAGGGTGTCTTCGTGTACCAGTTCCACTCGCACGGCCTCTTGCGCGAGATCTGCAGGGACCGCCACACCCAGCATGGCATTCAACGTGAGTTTGTTGTCCCGGTTCCGGTAGAAGTTAATGGTACCCGGCAGGGCTTCCCCCTGAAGCACGTAGGTTCCACCGATCTTCGGACATTCCGGCCAGGCCAAACTCGGCTTCAAGTTCGCACTGGGCGGGAGTCCGGTCGGCGCCAGACATCCCTGGAGTGAGAAGAGCAAGCCCATGGTGGCCAGAATCGCCAAGACACCTCTGCATTGGGGAGACATAACGGCTCTCATGACCGAAGTGTAACGAACCAAGCCTGGGCCTGTCCAGCCCGTATCAGGAGGGTCGCCGTGGCCGTGCCCATCCGACCGGAATCGGATGGACACGGCTCGATCCGCGGGCTCTCACGGTCTCGTTAGGCCAAGGGATGGACCAGACCGGCAAACGAGAGCAAGTCCGCTATCGTGAATGTCCCGTTCGTCGTCAAGGTCGGCGTCCACCCTGGATCTTGAGTAAGGTAGGACATATGGTCTCCCTCCAGCAAGCCGATGAATACCTCGGCGACGATTCGACCGCCTACAGGCCCCAGGCGTTTGCCGTCCTCGCGCACATCCGCTTCTTTCAGCAGGTAGTACCAAAGTGGCGTGCGGATATCGAGGCCATAGGGCTTCAGCTCAGCCAGATCACTCGGTGGAAGCGGCGTAACGCGCATGGCCTTCGCGACGTGTTGGCCTGACGGGAGCCCGAATGTCAGATGCCGCAGCAAATTACGCTGTGCCAACGATTGCGGTTCGCTGCTCGGAAACCCGGGCAAGTCGAACAACACCGACGAGAGTTTGGTGTCGATCTTTTTATTAAAGCGAACATTCCCATCACCGAAGTCAAAGAATGTCTGCCAGTCGATAAACCGACGGGCAGCCCGCTTACCACCCCGGAGGTCGTTCGGATCGACGGAATCCGGCAGGCTGTTATTGAAGATCAACGCAAACAACTCCTGTCCCGGAGCCGCGCCGAAGTTCGCCCGGTAGCTCGGGCGCACCTGCGAATGGCCGAAGCGATAGGCGCACACGGAAAACTCAACGGGAATATAGGGAGCATTGCGCCACTTGTAGAACTTTCTGCCCTGTTTCAGAATCGAATCGACCATCGGTTGCCCGACGGTCTTCGGCAGAAACTCGTGCACGACGATCCATTGATAGTGCCAGCGGACCAATCGTTGCGCTTCGGCAAAGACCTCGTGGGGACTGGCGAGGCCGGTCGAGGCGACCACATGGTCCACCACCGCATTGTGAAACTTGAGAAACGCCAGCTGCAACTGCGAGACGATCAGATTTTCATCGTTACGGGGATCGCCGAGCAACGCCGTGCCCTGCGCATTACGCGGCACATCAAACCGGGCTACACCGCCGCGCGACTTTGCCGCCGAACCCGGAATTTCCTCCACCAAGAGCTTAATCCCCTTCCCCACCGCTGATTGATCGTACAAGTGCGGCGAGGCACCGGGTCCGCTGCCATAGACACTGTCCAGTTCAAGTGCCGGTGTCCTGAAATTCATGACGGCCTCGGGATCCTGTTGCCGCTCCAGGCTGGAGGTCGGATCGAAGGTCACGTCATGATCAAGAAATTGACCGAGAAAGGTCATCCCCGCGGTGAGATCGGGATTATCTTGATTTTTCAGGGATTTATTGGGATCGGTGATCAGCGTGACGGGATCGCTCAAATCATCGCCTGGATCCATGATGCCACCCTTCTTGCCGATGTCCTTGAGCGCCTGACGAACGCTGGGATTGTCGCCCGAGAAGGGCGGCAGGCTCGGAAACAGCCGGCCGAATTTCCCCTGATCGTAAAATACGGACTTGGGCGGATTGTCGTTCCCGCTGCCCATTGCGCCATGTCGTGACATTACGTACCTCCATAAAAAGTGAGAGAATCAGCGTCGCACGTTTCGGCAAGCGTTCTGGGACGTGCCGGAGTATCTCGGATCTGCCATCTGTCTAGCGACAGCTGAAGGAAACTGCAAAGTCGATACCTGTCTTCCACACCAGTGCCCGTTGAGGACAATTCTCTTCCATCACCCTGTCGCTGGACCTCACTCACGATTCAACGCGGGCACAAGACAGTGCGTAGCACTGTGCGTCGGCATCGAATACCACCGATTATCGTTATCGAAAAAGATACTCTCCGGTATCGAAATGGATACCGTCAGGAACCTTGAGCCGGCTCAGGCCTCTCTTGACTTGCCGCCCTGCTTGGGTGAGGGTGACGGCCCATGCCATGTCTCACACGAGGAGTCTTGCTATGCGATGGGACGGACAACGGGAAAGCGGAAACATCGAAGACCGTCGAGGGATGAGCCCTGGGAGATCCGGCGTGGGCCTTGGAGTGGGCGGCATCGTGCTGGTGCTTGCGGTGAGCTTTTTGACCGGAACCAACCCGTTGACCCTGCTCAATCTGCTGAGTGGTGTGCAGGAGATGACCGTGCCCCCTGGTCCTGACACCTCCGGCCCAGTCGGGGCGCCGAGCGACAAGCTCGGAAAATTCGCTTCGGTCGTCTTGGCCGACACGGAAGATACCTGGCGCGCGTTACTCCCTCGAGCAGGTCGCACCTATGAAGAGCCTCGTATGGTGTTGTTCACCGGTGCGGTGCGCTCCGCCTGCGGCACCGCCTCAGCCGCCGTCGGCCCCTTTTATTGTCCCGGCGATCACAGGGTCTATTTGGACCTTTCGTTTTTCAACGAACTGTCGCAACGCCTCGGCGCACCCGGCGACTTCGCGCAGGCCTATGTCATCGCCCATGAAATCGGGCATCATGTCCAAAATCTGCTCGGCATTGCCGAGAAGGTCAGCCGGATGCACCCACAGCTCTCGACCGCAGAACGCAACGCGCTGTCCGTCCGCATGGAACTCCAAGCCGATTGTTTCGCCGGCGTGTGGGGCTACCATGCCCAACACAGCCGCAACCTGATCGAGTCCGGTGATTTCGAGGAAGGGCTGCGAGCCGCCGCCGCCATCGGCGACGATCGCCTGCAAAAGATGTCGCAAGGTCACGTGCAGCCGGAAAGTTGGACCCACGGCTCATCAGACCAGCGCAGGACTTGGCTGCGGCGTGGGCTTCAGTCTGGCGATCCGAGCGTCTGCGACACCTTTTCGGCTTCCCGCTCCTGACCGTGATGCCCCTCTGCCCACCAATACGGCTCACAAGGAGCCTGGCTCAACGTTCGCTTAAGAGAGATGCACTGCTGGCTGGTGGACAACCGATTCGGACGCGCTCGCACAGCAGGTGAGCGAAGGGGTGACCGTCGCACAGCAAGGCGCCGAGGGAGTGATACCATTCTTGTAGGAGTTCTGAAAGCAGTCAGAGTGGAAGAGAGAAACTGAGTTCCTGAGGTCGTCCGATCGAACCGAAAACCGACGCTAAAACCCGATCCTGATACCACCGCCGCTGCGGGTTCCACCGCCGGTCCCGAAACCGACCCCTCCGAACAAGCCCCACCACGGTCCAGGCGCGGGATTCCCATCCACTAGCCTAGGATCCCATCGGTGTAGATGTTTGACTTCCAGCGTGGGGAAGCGATAGTCCGCTTCATCCATTTTTTCGACCGACGCACCCGTAATCTCGCCGACAATCGTGACCCTGGTGCCATCCGTCATCGTCGCCGGATCGAGAAACTCTTTCTGCAAAGCCAGGAATCGCCCTTTCGACTCCATGCGGTCGGTCACCGGCCCCTGTTCATCGTCTAACGGAAGCTGTAACACCTCCAGTTGAGTGCCGCCCTTCATGGCTTTCGCCGTGAGTACTTCACCGCCCCACACCACAATCTTCCCGCGGTAAGAATCGGGTGATGCCAGGATCTGACTGAACGTGAGAGCCTTATCGATCTGTGGCTCAAGAGATTCCGGGACGACGGACGTCGTCGCGCAACCGACGGTCACGGCGAGCAGCCCTCCTATCACACAGTGCATGGCACGTATCAGCATGGCATCAGTATAGCCTCGCAGGCGCGTGGAAGCCACGGCAGAATGTCCTCTCAGTCCTTCAACCATTGCCGCTCACTCACGGCCACATTTCATCCGGTCTCGCCTCTGGGCTATACTGCAGCCCTGACGACCTCCTCACGAAAGGAACGGTTCCTTATGTCGCGCTCGTCGCTTTGGTCCGTAGATCGAATTGTGAATGGTGCGGTCGGCCTGATAGCCTTTGTCGGTCTGACCGCAGGCCTGTTTACCACTGAGGCGACCGCCATCGAGGCCATGGTGCTGGATCGCGCCAAATTGGCCACCATCGGCGTCCTGGAAGACACGCAAGATCAACGCACACCGGACAAGCCGGGGAAGATTCTTGTGCGTGGAACCGGATTTCATCTCCGTGACGGTTACATCATCACCGCCCGGCACGCAGCAGAAAAGCAAGATGTCACGACCGGTGCCGTCATCCAGAAACAAATCCATATTCTGACGACCGACCTCCATGAAATTCAGGCCGATCTGGTCGGCGACAGCGCCTTCATGGACGTCGTGGTCTATCGCGTGGCCGAAGCTCATCGCGCCAAGCTCCTTGCCGGAGTGTCCTTTGCGCCGGGCGACGTACAGCCGGGCCAGGAAGTGTTCACCGTCGGGTATCCCATGGGCTGGGGCCCGACCATGTCGTTCGGTCACCTGGGCAATACATCAACCTTCCTCCAGACGGTGGACACCAGGCTGATTCAAGCCGACGTAGCCGCCTGTAGCGGCAACTCGGGGGGCGGCCTCTTCAACGACAAGGGGGATGTCGTCGGCATCATGCACGCGATCATCCAGACCGAACGAGACGACTCTACCGCGCATTGCAGCCGCATGGCCTTTGCCATTCCGGCGATGCTGGCCGAACGGATCGTCACCGCCGCCCTAGAGGGCAAACCGCTGACCTTCTCAAAGATGGGCATTCATATGGTGGCGGTGAAAGACGGCACCAGGTGGCGCATGGCCGTGAGAGACGTGGGAGAGCCCGCCAAGTCCGCGGGCATTCAGAAACACGACATCATTATTGCCGTCAACGGCACGGACATACGGGATGCTGCCCATTTGAAAAACTATTTAATCGAACGCACGACTCCCGGCGAACAAGTCCGTGTGAAAGTCCGCCGCATCGATGCAGACTTGACATTTACCGTAACATTAGGAGGAGGATGATTCTGCCGGCAGAGCTTGATACCAGCCGTTAGCCCGGACGAGCGTCATCGGCTGCTCAAAGAGTCGGCTGAGGTTCACGTCTGTGAGCAGGTGGCCTTTGCTACCATCGGCGACAATCCGTCCCTCTTTCAGCAAGACAATCCGTTCGATCTCCGGCGGGATTTCGTGCAGGTGGTGCGTTACGAGCAGGACGGTCTTTCCTTTGCGGATCTGCGCACGCAGAAGATCCAGATATTGAAAGCAGGCCTTCACATCAAGCCCGCTCGTCGGTTCATCCAAAACCAGCACGGAGGGATCATGCACCAGCGCGCGACCGAGGAGGAACCGACGTTGCTCGCCGGTTGAGAGATGCCCGAATAACCGCGTCGCGAACGACTCAATGCCCAGCTCTTGCATCACCTCGTCAGCTCGGTCAACTTGAGCCTGTGTAAATGTTTGATGGTCGTAAGTGTCGTTGCTGGCATAGAAGCCCGAGAGGACCACGTTACGCCCCTCGGCGCAGATCAGGTAGTCCCGCTGCAGGTCGTACGACACAATCCCCAGCTTCTTGCGCACCTCCCACACGTTCCAACGGTTCTCCCCGAACAGACACACGCTGGTCTCATCCAGTGGAAGCGGATGGACTTCGCCGGAGAGCAATTTGAGCAGCGTGGACTTGCCTGCCCCGTTCGGACCCACAATCGCCGCATGTTCTCCTTCGCGAAGCGCAAAGGAGAGATCCGAAAAGACACAGGTATCACCACGATGGACCGTCGCATGCTGAATGTCGAGCATGGGAGGAGCGTGATCCACACTCGCCGCCGGTCGTACCGCTTGTGGGGCCCCCGTCCCGCCGACCGCTTTACCGGCGCGGCGCGACCGTTCAAGACCGGCGCGAGCCAGTGCATCCACCCGTTCATTCTCCGGATGACCGTTATGCCCTTTGACCCAGCGCCATTCGAGCCGGTGGCCGGATGCCAAGGCGTCGAGGCGACGCCATAAATCCTCATTCTTGACCGGCTCTTTGCCGGCGGTCTTCCAACCGCGGCGCTTCCAGTTGTGAATCCATTCGCTGATCCCCTTTTGCACATACTGCGAATCGGTATAGACCAGCGCCTCCACCGGCTGCGTGAGCGACTGTAGCGCCTCAATCACCGCGAGCAACTCCATACGATTGTTCGTCGTGGCCGGTTCCCCCCCGCAGATTTCCGTTTCATCCTTGCCCATACGCAGCAAGACGCCCCAACCACCAGGGCCGGGATTCCCGCTGCAGGCACCATCCGTATAGATTTCCATCATCGTTCTTTCTTCCCTCTTCGCCTGACCGGCTCAGCATACCCGAATACGACGTTGGAATCTGCAGCCGGGCAGCGTACGCCTTGCAGGCGATGATTCACGATTTAGCGCCCGCTGTGATGTCTTCTCCGCCCCTCCACCAGCTACGGACGTGCCTTCCGATTCTACGACGACAACTTCCGAATGACCGACAGAGTCCACAGGCCTGGCCAAGCCCTCCGTCGGAATCACCTCCACGACCGGTTCTTCACTATTTGCATGAGTTTCTGTTGCACAAACCCTGTGTCGAACGCGTGACTCAGCCGGACAACTTGGGTAGAATGGCCCACTCATTCAGTCGTCCACTTCCACAATAGGTTGAATCTGCGCACCCTTCTGCTTATCGGCACAGGCGGTTTCGTTGGCTCGATCCTTCGCTATGCTGTGAGCGGGTATGTCCAGGAATTGAGCAAGAGCATCCAGTTTCCTTTCGGCACCTTGGCGGTCAATATCCTGGGTTGTGTGGTCATCGGATTTCTGGCTGAACTGGCAGACCTTCGAAGCGCTATCACCGGAGAAACCCGCGCTTTTTTTTTCGTCGGCTTGCTCGGCGGCTTTACGACTTTTTCCGCCTTCGGCAACGAAACGATGCACCTGCTACGCGACGGAGAACTACTGCTGGCCTGCGGCAATGTCGTTGGCCATGTTGTCCTGGGTCTTGCCGGAGTCTGGCTTGGCTACTCCACCGCTTACCTCATATGGAAATGACCGATGCGCGCTGAGGACGGATGTCTGTTACGGATCTTTGCCGGAGAAGGCGACAAGCACGGCGGACGACCGCTCTACGAATGGATCGTCGCGCAGGCACGAGAACAGCATCTGTCCGGAGCCACGGTCTACCGAGGTCTCATGGGATTCGGTGCCCACACCCGCGTGATCCACACGTTCAAGATAGAGCGCCTAGCAGAAGATCTCCCCATCGTCATCGAAGTGGTCGATACGCAGGACAAGTTGAACGGATTTCTCACCTTCCTCGAACAGCATATCGGCTCAGGCCTCCTGGCCACCTTACAGTCGATTGAAATCCGCCTGCTCCAAGGACCCACCGAGTAGCACGCGCTTCAGCGGTCCGCTTACGCATACACCCCTGACACGAGCAAGTCATCCGGAAGAGAGTCGGAGTCGGATTCGTTCTGCTTCGGCAGGATCAGGACGGATCTATAAGGAACCGGCGATTTTGGGGGTCGCGGTCTTCACATCGGCGTTCTGTGCGCGGTGCAGGAGCGCGTGGTCCATCAGGACGAGAGCCATCATGGCTTCGGCGATCGGCGTCGCTCGAATTCCGACACAGGGATCGTGGCGACCGTTGGTCTCTACCGACACGGCGTTCCCCGCCTTGTCGATCGAGCGGCGCGGGACCCGAATGCTGGAGGTCGGCTTGACGGCGATGGTCACCACCACATTCTGCCCGGTCGAAATGCCGCCGAGAATGCCGCCGGCATGATTCGTCACAAACCCTTCTGGCGTAAGCTCGTCGCCATGCTCCGAGCCTCGCTGCATCACCGAGGCGAACCCGGCCCCGATCTCAACCGCCTTGACCGCATTGATGCTCATCATGGCGCCGGCGAGGTCGGCGTCCAGCTTCGCATAGACCGGGGCACCCCACCCGACCGGCACATGCTCGGCCACAGTGGTGATCTTTGCCCCGACGGAATCGCCGGCCTTCCGCAATTCGTCCATGAATGATTCGAGTTGCTTCACCACATCTGCGTTCGCCGAAAAAAACGGATTGGTGTCCACTGTCTCCCAGCTCTGAAAGGGGGCGTCAATCGGCCCGAGCTGACTCAGATAACCACGAATGACGACACCCTGCGTCTCCTGCAGCCACTTCCTCGCAATCGCGGCCGCCGCCACTCGCACCGCCGTCTCGCGCGCCGAGGATCGTCCTCCCCCGCGATGGTCGCGAATGCCATACTTCTGCCAATAGGTGTAGTCGGCGTGGCCTGGACGGAAGGTGTCGATGAGATTGCCGTAATCCCGGCTGCGCTGGTCTTCGTTCCGGATCATGAGGGCAATCGGGGTCCCAGTGGTCTTGCCCTCGAACACTCCTGACAGGATTTCCACGCGGTCGGATTCTTGTCGCTGCGTGACGTGGCGTGACGTGCCGGGCTTGCGCCGGTCAAGATCCCGCTGAATATCTTCAGTGGAGAGGGCGAGTCCAGGCGGGCACCCATCGACGACACACCCGATCGCCGGCCCGTGGCTCTCGCCGAATGAGGTGACCGTGAACACTCGGCCCAACGTATTGCCGGCCATGGTATGGATGACTCCTGCCTACTCGACGAGATCCAGCTTGATGCGCAACTCCTTCAACTGGTCGGCACTCACGCCGGAGGGAGCCTCGGTCAGCGGGCATTGTGCGCGCTGCGTCTTAGGGAATGCGATGACATCGCGAATCGAATCGGCGCCACCCAACAGCATAATCAACCGGTCCAGGCCGAATGCGATGCCTCCGTGCGGAGGGGCGCCATATTCCAACGCGTCCAGCAGGAAGCCGAACTTGGCCTGAGCCTGTTCCTTACCTATCCCCAACAGATCGAGAATCCGCAATTGGATGTCGCTACGATGATTGCGAATGCTGCCACCGCCGATTTCGCTCCCGTTGAGCACCATATCGTAGGCCTTGGCCCTAGCCTTCAACGGCTCTGTGTCGAGGAACGGCAGATCTTCATCCATCGGCGCCGCAAAGGGATTGTGCATGAAGATATAGCGTTTCTCTTCAGAAGAATAGTCCAGCAAAGGGAATTCCGTTACCCAGAGCGGCTTCCAGGCTGTTTTGTCGATGAGATTGAGCTCCTCACCGAGCTGCAGGCGTATCCGCCCCAATACCTCGTGCACGATCGCCGGTTTGTCCGCGCCGAAGAGCACGAGATCACCGGGCTTCGCCTGCGGCAAGGCTGCCGCAAACGCCTTGGCGTCGAGGAATTTGGCGATCACCGATTCCAGCTGGCCGTCTGCGGTGACCTTCAACCAGGCTAGACCTTTTGCTCCAAAGCTTTTTGCCGTATCACCGAGCGCGTCGATACGGCTGCGCGCAATGGAGGCGCCACCGGAGACAATCAGGGCCTTGACGAGACCCCCCTTGGTCGCAGCTTCATTAAAAACTTTGAAGTCGCTCTTCGCCGCAAACGCCGTGACATCGTGCAAGGGCATATCGAACCGAAGGTCCGGCTTGTCCGAACCGTACCGGCCCATGGCCTCGGCATAGGTCATCCGTGGAAAGGGCGCCGGCAATTGCACCCCGCCGGCCTCCTTGAACACGGAGACAATCATCCGCTCCATCAGCGACAGAACCTGCTCACGATCCACGAACGACATTTCAAGATCGATCTGGGTAAATTCCGGCTGGCGGTCGTTGCGGAGGTCCTCGTCGCGGAAGCAGCGGGCAATCTGGTAATACCGATCGACGCCGCTCACCATCAACACCTGTTTGAACAGCTGCGGCGACTGAGGCAGCGCATAGAACAGTCCAGGATTGACCCGGCTCGGCACGAGATAATCGCGGGCGCCTTCCGGCGTGCTCTTCGTCAGCACCGGCGTTTCCACTTCCAGAAACTGTTCCGCATTCAAGAATGCCCGCACGGCCTGCATGATCCCGTGACGCAGCCCTAGCAAACGCTGCATTTTCGGCCGTCTGAGATCCAGATAGCGGTACTTCAATCGAAGCGTCTCGGTAATCTCGAGGTCGTCTTCGATCATGAAAGGCGGCGTCTTGGCTTCGTTGAGAATCTCGACGGCATCCACGAACACTTCGATCTCCCCGGTGGGAAGGTTCGAATTCTTCGACTCATCCGGCCGGGCCATGACCTGCCCGGTGACCGCTACGACGCATTCGCTTCGCAGCGTGTGCGCGGCCTGATGCACTGCGGCATTGCGCTCCGCATTGAATACGACTTGCGTCAACCCGGTTCGATCGCGCAGATCGATGAACAGCACAGTGCCGTGATCCCGGCGACGTTGCACCCACCCGTTCAACACCACGTGCTGACCGACTTGCGCCTTGGTCAATTCCCCACACCGATGGGTCCTGATCTTCATGCTCTTCTCCGCGTTGAATGGCGCGATTTTCTCGCGGGACCCCCTGGTCCAGGTCGCGAAGCCGGCGGTGTGCCACGCCGATTCTGCTGAGACTTCTGCCCTGGTCCCGAGTGACGGATCGTCATGCCGCGACCAGAACCTTGAGGCTTCGCACCGGACCGAGGCCGTTGAAATCCCGCTCCAGGCTGAGGGCGCTGTGGTTTTTGGTCAGGCCCGGTAGGCCGCGCCATCGGGCCTCGGCCTACCCCTTGAGGACCTGCACTAGCCCTACTAGACCGTTGAAAGCCTGCACCTGGACCAGGACGACGAAATTTGGCACCGGGGCTCATGGGCCGCTTCGTTGTCCCACGACCCGAACGTGGTGGTTTCACACCGCCCAGAGCTCGCTGGGACCGTGGTGCCCGATCGGAACGTTGGGCTTTTGGCCCACGGCCTGAGCGCTCCGGCTTCGGCGGACGTGGCGGAGCCGGAGCTGTCGGCGGCATCCAACGCGTCGGCTTTCCCGACGCATCCAATTCCGGACGTTCGGCCCTGGCTACACGATCCTCCACGAGTCCTCGCAACCGATTCGCCTCACGGTCGGTCAAAAATCGATATTCTCGCGGCGCTAAATCTCCCAAGAGCAACGGCCCCATTCGGATGCGGACGAGCTTGATGACCGAATGGCCGACGGCTTCGATCATCCGCTTCACCTGATGCTTCCGTCCTTCGTGAATCGTGACTTCGAGCCAGGAATTGCTTTCCGCCCGGCTGACCTTGTTCACCTTCGCCGGCGCCGTGAAGCCATCTTCCAGTTTGACGCCCCGCTCAAGCATTTCAATCTTGGCATCGTCGAGCACACCCTTGACCTTGATCAAATAGGTTTTCGGAACATGGTAGCGTGGATGGAGCAAGGCTTGGGCCAGATCGCCGTGATTGGTCAGCAACATGAGCCCCTCGCTGTCGAAATCCAGCCGTCCGACAGGAAACACGCGCACCGTGACTCCGTGCAGGAGATCCTTCACGGTCGGGCGACCCTCCGGATCGTCCAGGGTGGACATGACGTTCTTCGGCTTGTTGAGGATGAGATAGACATACGGCTGCGCCGCCCGCAAATGCTTGCCGTCGACCTTGACGTGGTCCCGGTCAGGATCGACCTTGGTGCCGAGCTCCTTCACCACGCTGCCGTTGATCGTCACGCGGCCGGACGTGATCAACTCCTCAGCCTTGCGCCGCGAGGCCAGCCCTGTGCCGGCGATGAGTTTTTGTAGTCTGACTTCCATGGAATCCTCCGTGAAGCGGATCGCGTCTCATGTCGTTCGCGGAATCAGATCATTTACATCGCGTCACGCTTCACGTGCCTGTGTTATTCCCATTCGATTGTCGACGGCGGCTTGGAACTGATGTCGTAGACCACGCGGTTGACGCCTTTCACTTCGTTGATGATCCGGCTCGACATTTTCCCAAGCACCTCGTTCGAGATTTTGGCCCAGTCGGCGGTCATGCCATCAAGACTCGTGACCGCGCGGATCGCAATGACATACTCGTAGGTCCGCTGGTCTCCCATCACGCCGACCGTCCGAATCGGCAGCAAGACGGCGAAGGCCTGCCAAATCTCCCGATACAGTCCAGCAGCTCGAATTTCTTGATCGACGATCGTTTCCGCACCGCGCAGGATCGCCAGACGCTCTTTGGTGACCGCACCCAACACGCGAATCGCCAGGCCGGGACCGGGAAAGGGTTGTCGCCAGATAATCTCGTCCGGAAGGCCCAGCTCGTGGCCCAAGACCCGCACTTCGTCCTTGAACAGTTCGCGCAAGGGCTCCACCAACTTCAGCTTCATTCTGGTCGGCAATCCGCCGACGTTATGGTGCGTCTTGATCGTCGCGGACGGCCCTTTGAAGCTGACGCTTTCGATAACATCGGGATACAACGTGCCTTGCACGAGGTACTTGATGCCCTTCAACTTCTTGGACTCGACCTCGAAATTCTTAATGAACAGACGACCGATAATCTTTCGCTTCCGTTCCGGGTCGGTTACGTTCTTCAGGCCGGCGAGAAACTGGGTCGTACGATCGAGCATCCGCATATTCAGATGCATTTGCGAGGCGAAGGTCTTCTCAACCTGGTCACGCTCGCCGGCCCGCAACACTCCGTTGTCGACAAAAATGCAGGTCAGTTGATCGCCGACCGCACGATGCGTAAGAGCCGCCGCCACAGAGGAGTCCACCCCGCCGCTCAAGGCACAGATGACTCGTTCGGCCCCGACTCGCTGCCTGATCTGCTCCACAGCCGTTTCGACATAGGAGCGCATGGTCCAGGTCGGCTGGCAGCCACAAATATCATAGACGAAGTTCCGTAGCATCGCCGCGCCTTCGGTCGTGTGCGCCACCTCCGGATGAAACTGGAGACAGTAGATGCGTTGCTTGGCATCGTGCCGCTTCATCGCCGCGATCGGCGAATTGTCCGTGTGCGCAATGGAACGGAACCCGGGCGGCATCCGTTCGATTCTATCCCCGTGCGACATCCAGACGACCGTCCTGCCGTCGCTCCCGATGCCCTTGAACAGATCCGACCGGTCATCGAGGGTCAGTTCAGCCCGGCCGAACTCGCGGTGCGGAGCCCTCTCCACTTCACCGCCTTGCAGATGCGTCACCAGCTGCATGCCGTAACAGATACCGAGAATGGGAATGCCCTGCTCGAAGAGTTGTTTCGAAACCGAGGGGGCCTTCTTGTCGTACACGCTCGACGGCCCGCCGGATAAGACGATGCCTTTGGGCCGGTAGGCTAACACCGTGGCAAGCGACACGGTGCAGGGCAAGATCTGAGAATAAACCTGCGCTTCCCGAATACGCCGCGCGATGAGCTGTGTGTACTGAGATCCGAAGTCGAGGACGAGAATTCTATCGTGCCAGAGTTCCATGGAGACGTTTTTCGTGAAGCGTGAAGTGTCGTTCGTCTAGTGAGGGGATCTGAACTGCGAGATACGTTTCACGCGAGATTATTCCCAATCAGTACGATAGTTGGGAGCTTCCTTGGTGATGATGACGTCGTGCACGTGTCCCTCGCGGAGACCGGCGACAGTCTGACGGATAAAGGTCGCCTTCCGCTGCAAATCCGGGATAGTCTTGCACCCGCAATAGCCCATACCCGATTTCACGCCGCCCACCATCTGATAGATATGCGGTGCCAACAGGCCCTTGTATGGCACACGGCCCTCAATCCCTTCGGGGACCAGCTTCGGAGCAGGCCGTCCTCCCTGTCCATACCGGTCACCTCCACCGCGTTCCATGGCGCCGATGGAGCCCATTCCACGATAGACCTTATACGTTCGGGCTTGGAACAATACGGTTTCGCCGGGAGCCTCTTCCGTCCCCGCCAGCAGGCTCCCCAACATCACCACAGAAGCACCGGCTGCCAGGGCTTTAGTGATGTCGCCGGAATATTTGATCCCACCATCGGCGATCACTGGAACACCCGTCCCGGCCAATGCTCTGGCGCAATCGGCGATCGCCGTCAATTGCGGCATACCGGCGCCGGACACCATCCGCGTTGTACAGATCGAGCCAGGACCCACCCCGACTTTCACCGCATCGACACCAGCCTTCACCAAATCCTTGGCCGCTTGTGCAGTCGCAATATTTCCGGCGATGATGTCCAATTGAGGATGTGCTTTTCTCACCATTTTGACCGTATCCAACACCGCCTGCGAATGCCCATGCGCCGTATCAACGACCACCACGTCCACACCAGCCTTGATCAGCAGGGCCACCCGGTCTCCGGTGTCAGGGCCGACCCCCAAAGCCGCTCCGACGCGCAATCGACCGTGAGCGTCTTTGCAGGCATTGGGATACTTGATTCGCTTTTCGATGTCCTTAATTGTAATCAGCCCTTTGAGTTCGAACTGCTTGTTGACGACCGGTAGTTTCTCAATCCGATGCTCGTGCAGTATCTCACGGGCCTTTTCAAGGCTGGTGCCTTCCGGAGCGGTGATGAGCTTATCGCGCTTCATCACTTGAGAGACCTTCAGATCCATTCGGGTCTCAAAGCGCAGGTCGCGATTCGTCAGGATCCCGACTAACGTGCCGCCCTTGGTGACCGGAATACCGGAAATCCGGTATCGAGCCATCAGATCGTGCGCATCACGGATTGTCTGATCCGGCGAAATCGTAATGGGGTCGAGGATCATCCCGCTTTCGGATTTCTTTACTTTATCAATTTCGGCGGCTTGGTCGCTGGGCGAGAGCACGCGGTGCACGATACCGATTCCGCCCTCCTGCGCCATCGCAATAGCCAAACGCGCTTCGGTCACGGTGTCCATCGCGGCACTGACGATAGGAATATTGAGCTGGATGTTCCGAGACAGGCAAGTCCGGGTGTCGACTTCACTCGGGAGAACCTGCGACTTAGCCGGCACCAAGACGACGTCGTCATAGGTGAGTCCGAGCCGAATCTCCTTCTCTAACATCAGTCGCCACCCTCTCCCGGGCCTTTCGCCCGTTCCGCTTAGACTCTCGTGGTTTTATCGACCTGCCCCAACTCTGCGGCCGCCTCCGCTTCTTCCTGCAACTGTTCGCTACCTTCCTCCGCCGGCATGAATTGCTGCACCCGCGTGTTTCCGCTATCAACGGCAAAGACGCTCCCACGAGAATCCACCACAATGCCATAGGGAAAATTGAATTGTCCGTCACCGCCGCCGAAACCACCCCACTGCGCGACAAAGTTGCCCTCGCGGTCGAATTTTTCCACGCGATGGTTGCCGGTATCCGTGACATACACATCACCTTGGCTATCGACGGCAATGCCCCATGGTGAGCGCAACTGTCCCGCCTCTTGCGCCAGCGGGCTACTTGCATGTCCGGCTTCGGAGCTGCCGCCCCACTTGGTGAGCAACTGCGGCAACACATTGGTGCTGGTATCGAACTTCTGAATGCGATGATTACCCATATCGACGACGTAGACCGTGCCATCTGATTGATCCACGGCGATCCCGCGAGGGAAATAAAATTGACCATCGCTATTGCCGAAACTTCCCCACGACATGATGAACTCTCCGCTCATGTCGAACTTCTGAACTCTGAAGTTGGCGCTGTCGACCACATAAATGTAGCCGCGCACCCGATCGATCGCGATACCCCATGGCGCATTGAACTGGCCTTCGCCGTTCCCCCGCGAGCCGAACTTCATTATATAGCCGCCTAATTTCCCGTCGAACTTCTGCACGCGGTGATTATTCGTATCGACCACATAGACGTCGCCTTTTGCATCACAGGCAATGCCTGTAGGATTGTGAAAGTTCGCATTGGCAGCCCCGAAATTACCCCATAAGATGATGAAGTTGCCCGCGCGGTCAAACTTTTGAATCCGGTTGTTGCCGTTATCCACGACAAAGATCGACCCCTGCTGATCAATGGCAAGCCCATACATCGGCGCCATGAATTCGCCGCCATGCAACAACGAAGCACCGCGACCCGGCTTCCCCCATTTGGACACACAGAGATAGCCGGAGGTATTGACGAGAATCGTGGCACTCGCCGGCGTCGAGATGTTGTTTCCGACATCCTTGAACCAGACGATGACGGTTTTCTGCCCGTCTCCCGGAGAGAGAATGAAAGGAATGGTCGCGCCGAACTTAATCGTCGGCGGAACCTCCACCCAACCCGGTGTTCCCGCCATCGGAGTCATCGGATTCTCTGAAACATAATAGGCCGCCACACCGGTATCGAGGTCGGTCGCGGAGATCGTCACCACGATTTCAGGCGAATTCGTCATGAATGCGCCGTGGTTGATCACCGCATAGGGAGTTTGCGGGGCCGTGATGTCGATCAGCACCGGCGTCGTAGACACTTCTTCAGACAATCCGCTCTCCGTGCCGTCCTCGTAGACCGCAGTCAACGCATAGTAATAGGCCTGATCATTGGTTAATCCGGAGTGATTATACGGACTAGTCACACCCTCGATCTTGGTGCCGCCTTCCTGCGTCAGGTTTTGGGAGGTGTGAAAATAGAGATTGTAGGACACCGCCCCAGGCACATCCATCCAACTCAAGAAGGTTTCAGTGTCACCCGGCTTGATGGCCAGATTGCGCGGAGTCGGGTACTCGCTGACGATTTGCGCTCGCTCGCGTTCCGCCTTCCCGCGATTGAGTTCTTCGTCCGTCGGGACGTATTTGATCACTCGGTGATTACCGCTATCGACGACGTAGACCGCCCCTTCCTTGTCGACGGCGACGCCGGAGGGGAAATTCAGCTGCCCCTCGGTCTTGCCGCGATTCCCCCAGGCACAGAGGAAGGTCCCGTTTCCGTCGAACTTTTGAATACGGTGATTGCCCTGGTCGACGACGTACACGTTCCCCAAGGCATCACAGGTGACGCCCCAGGGCGCCTTGAATTGGCCCGGGCCACTTCCTTCCCGCCCCCACTTGGTCAAAAAACTCCCGCGCGTATCGAACTTCTGAATGCGGTTGTTCCCTTCATCGGCCACATACGTATTTCCAACGAAGTCAACAGCTACTCCGCGTGGAAAGAAAAATGCTCCGTCGAAGCTTCCATCCCGCCCCCACTTCAGCAAGGGCGTCCCATCACCCTTGAACTTTTGAATCCGAGCGTTGTTGGTGTCGGTAACGTAGATGTTGCCATCCTGGTCTGTGGTCACACCCCACGGGGCATCGAACTTATTCATATCGGCCCCACGCCAGGCAAACCCGAACTTGCCCCAGGCCTTCATGGGATTTCCGTCTGTGTCGAGCCGCTGTACGCGGTTATTGCCGGTATCAGCGACATATACCTGTCCGTCCGTATTCGTGGTCAGCCCGCGCGGATAGTAAAAGCCGCCCTCCGCACTGCCTGCCTCTCCGCCCCAACGGCCAAGGAATTTTCCTTCTTTGTCGAATTTCTGGATGGAATGGTTGTCGGTATCGGCTACGTACAGATTACCGTCCTTGTCCACCGCGATGCCGGTCGGAGAACTGAATTCGCCATCTTCCACACCTTCCTGACCGATAATCTTGGCAATCAGGTAGGGAGCCGGGATCGCCATGACTTCCTGCGATTCAGGACTTTCCCCCTTCTGAGTCACAACGGTCACGACATAGTGGTAACAAGTTCCGTTCGCCAAATCGTCGTGCATGAACGGTGACTGTGCGCCTTCGATACATGTTCCCTTTTCCTTGGTCACGCCGATGACGATCTTGAAATCGTCCGCGCTCGCGATGGGTCGAGTCAGCTCTGAAAACTTGATCTGCACGCCCTTGCTCGTCATGAAATACAAGTTGTAATACATCGCGTCCGGCACGGCATCCCAGGCAATCATCACCCGGCCATTCCCGGCTTTGGCAACGACTCCCGTCGGCGCAGGAGGCAGATCCTCTTCCTCGGCAACGGAGTCCCCGGCGCCCCACTCGCTCTGACTTCCCTCCGCCGTGAGATAACGTCGGTCAAACCGAAACATTTCATCGAGCAGCCAAGCCTTGATCATGGTGTTCCTCGTGGTACGAGATTGGTGAAGATTGGCGGATGTTTCAATAACTTAGAACGGGCAGTCTAACAAAGCGAAAAGAAGGGAGTCAAGGCAAGACCCGTGCGGTCTAGGGCGGGTACTGACGTTCCATCCATGAGCGTCACGCAGACACTCCGCTTCAACGGAATTGGCCGCGCCCTATAACGATGGGCTGGTAGGCATCCATCCCCCCAAAGCTGGATGGACGCATTTCTTTCGAATGTCATAGGCTCTGCACTCTTGGCGTTGGGACCAACGCGCGTCTACCGGTAAGATGAACCAATCGGAGGTGTACCATGTGGCCAACACGACTTGTGCTCGCAACCCTCGCCGCGAGTCTGACCCTCACTCAGAGTGTGCAGGCGGTCGAGTCATCCCCGGTGGAAATGTGGGAATGCCCCGGCCCTGAGGGAACAATCCTTTACACGAATAAGGAACGGCCTGATTGCCAGCCAAAAGCCCTCAAAGCTCTCTCCATCGTGCCTTCGTTGCCGGATCTGCCGCTCGCGCCTTCACCGGGCGGCTCGACCTACCAACCAGCCCCGAGAGCAAACGATTATTCATACGACACCCCGATCGGCGCCTTGCGCAATCTGTCCCAGATACCTGAATCGGGACGTGACTGGTACGCGGGCAACACCGCTAGCGGGTCGGTGCAAGGCGAAGTCTGCGGTATGTATATGGAATGGATCCACCTGACCCAGAACAGCCGCGGCGGACTTTTCTTTGGCACCGATCCATCGTACGGTGGCAATCCTACAGCTCGCAACTGGTACGCCCCAAGTTACTCCTTCTACGACAATGCTCGGTACATCACCCTGTCACGGATCTTCGGCGCGGGTTTCATTCCGATCGGTTGCCGCTAAGCTCTACCTCGCGGCGGAGAACCGCTGCTGAGAGCGCCACGCACAAAAGGCCTTCGGGAGAACCCTGCGCGCAGGGATTTCTCGAAGGCCTTCGTGCGTAGAGGCGGAAGAACCATGTGGAGAAGAACTTTCCCGGATGCCTCTGGACGCCAGTCAGGACTCGTCGACGATGTCGGCGGCCACAAATTCGTCTTCAGCACTACTCTCAACGGTATTCCCCTCAGACGCTGGCTCAGCATCGTCACTCTGTTCCAAGAGGGCCGCGGGCTCAGTCATGCCGTCGGAAACACCCTCGACGGCCGCCTCTGGATTAGGTTGTAACGATTCACCGCTCACTGAAACCATATCGTCGATCGGCAACATCGCCTGTTCGGATTCGCCCAATTCCTTAAACTCCCGGAGCGGCGGGAGCTGAGATAAGTCACGAAGACCAAAATGTTCGAGGAAGAACTTGGTGGTCCCATACATGATCGGACGCCCTGGCTCTTCTTTCCGGCCTACGATGCGCACGAGCTTTCGCTCCAACAGTGTCCGGATGACGCCCGACGTTTCGACACCTCGAATTTGCTCAACTTCCGCGCGGACGATCGGTTGTTTGTAGGCAATAATCGCCAGGGATTCCAACGCTGAGCGCGAAAGCTTCGAGGGAGCCTTCGCCTTCTCCAGCCGTTTGAGCCATGGGGCAAACTCGGCCTTGGTCACAATCCGATAGCCTCCCGCCACTTCCGCCAACTGGAGCCCACGGCCCTCCTGCTCATAGTCCTGAGCGAGGCTCTCCAGCGCCTGATCGACATCCTGCTTCGTCACAGCTCCGAGCAACGCTAAGAACCGCGTGACCGGAATGGGCTCGGCCGTGACAAACAACAAGGCCTCGAGAATTCCCTTCAGGGCCCGCAGATCGGAAAGGGCGGGATCGGAGGCCGGTGCCGATATCTCGGCTACAATGCTTGCGCCCACCTCCGATGCCACCTCGGAAGCCGCGAGTGAATCGGACGGCTCGTCGACGGACGCCCGCACCTCGACCATCTCCTCGATTACCTCCTCCATGCTGGGACTCATAGGCTCTTCCATTCAGACTCCTCCACTAGATCCCCTTCCACAACCGCCGAAAAGGCACGCGAGACAAGAATCGCCCCAAAGGTTTCGCTCTGAAACACGCGCACAACCCTGATCCGGATCAATTCGAGCAGAGCTAGAAAGGTCACAATCACAACCAGCCGATGGCTCGACTCCTCAAACAGTGCCGTGAATGCCATGGACTCATGGACTTCCAGCGCTTCGATAATGGCGCTCATGCGGGTGCGAACCGTGAGATTGTCCGGGATAATCTCCACCAGACGTTTTCCTGGATGCCGGGCGAGGACACCCTGCAGCGCGTCGACCAAGTCAAAGAGAGAAATTTCGTCGAGTAGGCTCTCATCTTTCGTGACCTCCACCGGCGGACCAGGTTCGCGAGAAAACACATCCCGCCACAAGCGTTCCTTATAGTCCAGCTGCGAGGCCGCTTCTTTGAACTGTTTATATTCGAGCAGTCGCCGAACGAGTTCTTCGCGTGGATCGGGGCCATCCTCCTCATCCACGGCAACCTCATCGACCGGCAACAACATTCGTGATTTGATATGCAGCAGGGTCGCCGCCATCACGAGGAATTCACCGGCCACGGCTAGGTTCAATTCCTTCATCACCGACAGATAATCCAAGTACTGCTGAGCGATCAGCGCGATCGGAATATCGTAGATGTTGATTTCGTTCTTTTTGATGAGGTGCAAGAGGAGATCGAGTGGACCTTCGAAATTCTCGATCTTGACTTGGTAGGGCAGTTCAGGTTGGTCCATTGGGTACCGGGTGCTCCCTCGGCCAAAGTTTTTATCTTATACCAATGAATGGGGGGTTCGGGCAACACTAAAACTATATATTGTGGGTTCGACCATGGCTACTTGGCCCTAATGATATAGAGCAATAGCCCCAGCGCCATCACAAAAAGAGAGATCGTCACCACCTGAGACAATGGGGCTGAACCGGAGGCTGCACCACCCGGGACCGTTGTGCTGACGCGGGCAGTTCGAGTCAATAGCGGAGCACGAGCGAAGGTCGCCAACGTCAGGTCATCAGGTGCTTTAAAGGTGGCGTCAGAAAAGTCAGCCTGCGACCCGAATCGCGCGGAAGCAAAGGTGACCGAGCGATCGAAGATGGAGAAAAGGAAGAACGCTTCCCGCTCGAACCGCGCCGAAGAGAAGTCGCATTTTGCGCGACAATGAGCACCGGAAAATCCCGTCCCCAGTTGAAATATGGCATGAGAAAAGTTCGTATGCTGCTCAAACACCACTTCCAAAAATTCGGTCAAACCCTGAAAGGCAGCGCCGCGAAAAATCGCGGGACCGGAGAACGTCGATCGATGAAATCGTGCGTGCGGCCCGAACCGTGTATCGGAAAACATGGCGCCTTGCGTGAATTGGTCCTGGACAAAGTAACTCTCTTGCTCGAAGGTAGCGTTCGACACATCGACCAGCCCTAAAAACACCGTACGCGACAGGTCCACGAGTCCGGCAAACCCTGAGTGCGCCAAGACCACCGGTCCGGTGATCAGCAAAAACCCACGCCTAAGCCGGTTGACGATCCGTCCTTTCACTCGCGAGTTCGTGATCACGAATGGCCCGCGGACGACATGCACGTCCTCGTCGCTCAACCCCTCAAGCACACGACGGTCTTCTGGTGTCAGGCCCTGCACGGCACGTACCTTCTGAGTCGGCAGCTCATCGAGCACCAAGTCGCCCTGAATCACGACCCCCGCCAGGTCCAGGCCCCTTCCTGCCGCCAATGCTCGCAGCAAATCCTGGGCTGGAACGGCACGCGCCTCCCGCTCCGCCTCAGTGCAACTATCTGGCAGGTGCAGGATGAGCACAGCTGTCGCGTTGTTCCCACTCGTCTCCGCAATGCATTCCGCGCGCAACGTCCAGGGGACCAGAACCATGGCGCACAACATCCCAATCGCCATCCAAACGGGAAGTCGACATGGTTCGATGGGGCGACGTAATGATTGCATAGACACTCTCCGCACAAGCCGGCAGACCCATAATCGCGCGAATACTTTACTCCCCAAATGCCTTTGCTAAAATCCCTCTGATATGCCCACCTTGGCGCTCCAGAGTATCATCCGCAGAAGCCTGCGCAGCCTCTTCACGCTCGTTCTCTCCACCTGCTTGCTACTCGTCACCGGCCGGCTTGTCGGAGCGGAGTCCGTGGTCGAAGTCCCCATGCTGGCCGCAATCCAGGCCAACAACCTGGGCGTCTTCGAAGTCCTCCTCTTGCGGTGGGATCACAAACCAAGCCCCTCACCGATCACTCTGCAATGGCAGGGCGGCAACATCCGACCTGGACAGACCAATCTCAGCTCCATGGCCCTCGCCTTTCAATATGCACTCGACCACACGCCGGGTATCGACCATGCGGGAACCGTGAGTGCCATCGGTATCGCGTACGCCTCAACCGGGACCGACGGCCCGAGCGCCGGTGCGGTGATGACCGTTGGATTTGCGGCGTTGCTGAAAGGAGATCACATCCGACGAGGGATTGCCCTAACCGGTACGATTACGAAGGATGGCGCCATCGGCCCGGTCGGCGGCATCCCCGACAAGATTCGCGCGGCGGCCCGCGAAGGGTATCGCACCATCCTAATCCCCGAAGGCCAACGAGATGATCCGCGCTGGAATATCAACCGGCTCGCTTGGGATCTTAACGTTGAGGTGAAAGAGGTCGCCACCGTCGAGGCCGCCTACCATCTCATGACGGATGGCACACTCGATTGAGCGCCTCCCGGCGGGCACAACCCATCGGTTACGGTTCCGTCCCCAACCCTTCAAGGATCGCCCGAAACTCCGCCTCCGTCAGACGATGCATCCCGAGGCTCAGCCGTCGAGACAACTCCGCCTGCTCCCCGATGTTCAACACCCGCTGAAGCAGCGCCTGACAATCCGGTGCATGGCCCTGCCAGCGCCGCACCGGCGTGACCCCCACGAATCCGTACCGGGCTTCGGTCCGCACCTCGTCCTTCAGCAATTCGTCCAGAGCTTGAAACGGCTGGACCGGCGAGGTGATGGCAAATTCCGCGCGTATACCCTCTTTCAGCACATACACCAGTCCGTGGGATTCGGGCGTCAGAAACTTCTCAAGGTTGTCTCGAATCAACGTCGTGCAGAGGCCCCACATCCCGGCACCAAGTTGCAGCTCGGCACTCTCCAGGGATGTCCGTTCACGTAAGGCTCCGGCAATAAAGAGAAAGTGACTCATGGGAGGTATAAGAGATCAGACCGAGTGCCAGGGTCTTGACCAGCACGGCACCACTTCACGACCCCAGGCGCGCCGAAGCGCATGACCCCGGTCAGGCCTGTTCTGTGGAACCGTCACTGGCTAGAACGCGCGTAGCACGGGGAGGCATCCACCGAGACACAACTCGGCAAACCACGACACCAACGTGGGCTAATTATTGCGATACTCGTCTGCGTCGTCGAGAAGATCTTCGGACTTTTCCAGATAGTCAACGTCGTCGTCTTCGCCATCGAGTCCGAGTTCTTCCTCAATCTCTTCCTCGATTTCTTCCGACACGTCATCAAGGTCTTCCTCCAGCTCCTCTTCCTCATCTAGCTCGAGCGGTTGAGGCACAAGCTCCGCCTTCACGGCCTTGCCATCCTCCGGCATCACCGGCTTCATGGGTTTCGGTTCAGGAACGACCGCCGCGGGCTCAATGGGAGGTTTCACCTTGGATGGCGCCGGCTTGGGCTTGGGTTTCGCCGCAGGTTTTACAGCTCTGGGCGCCGACTTCGTCTTCGAGGGACGCTTAGTCGTCGCTGCAGCCTGTTTCGTGGCAACCTTTTTCGCAGGCTTCCTGACGGTTTTCTTGGCAACGTTCTTGGCCGTAGGTTTCTTACCTGCCGGTTTGCGTGACGTCGCCTTTTTTGCCTTCGCAGGCTTCTTCGCTTTCACGGTTTTCTTCGGCTTGCCCGCCTTCTTCGCCACGTTGCTTTTCGGCCGCGCTACTTTTGCAGCCGCGCTTTTCCTCGTCACACGTTTCTTCGCCATTCCACGTCCTCCTCTCAGGCCTTCAGCATGGCACGTCGGTGGTAAAGCGGCCTCCATCTAGCATGAACGACCAGGTTCTTGCAACCATCCCCGCGGCCACAGCGGTCTGTGCCAAACTAGGACGGAATCCCTCACCTCCAGGCGATCGCGGGCACTCTTTCCCACTCGTCTTCACATCGGCCATGACCCAGCCTAATAATCTCTATTTAAATGAGAGGACGCCTCCCGGGACGCCGACTGAATCCTTCCGCATTGAACCTGTCTCTATGTATAATAAAGTGGTAGGTTAATCCATTGGAACGACGACCCTATGAACTGGCGACTTCTTCTCTTGGTTATTGCGACATGCACCCTGATGGCGTGGCCAACCTCGGCGACGCCTCCGGCAACTCAAGTCCTCATGGATAGCGGGTCCCCGTATTATGTGCCCTCAGCCGTGACTGTGACCACCGGTGCTGCCATCCGTTGGGAGAATCCGACTCCCACCCACCATACTGTGACCCACGATGCCTGTTTTGAATCAAGCGGTCGCTGCGCCTTTGATTCCGGTGCTGTCGAACCGGGGGGAGCCTATACGATCCCCAACTTGCCGCCGGGCCGTTATCACTATCAATGCCGCATTCACCCGATTATGCGGGGCATGATCATCGTGACGGATTCGCCTCTGCTTCCCTCCCAGACCTGAGCGGAGGCTGAAAGCGTCCGTCAGCCCTCGTCAACCTCAGATCCCTTAACGACCGCCACGGGCGACGAGCGGGAGAAACCGGTAACAGCGCCCTAGACTCCCACCTCATTGAGGTTCTTGCAGGTCGGCGCTGTGCTCGTGTAGGCTGCGGCTTTTCGTGCGCAGGACTGAATCAGATGAAAGCTGCCGCAGCCATTCAAGAACCCCTCACCCTGAGCGGCGACACCCTGAGCCTGATTGCCTGGCGTATTCCCGACCTCGTGGCCTACCAGCATGCCTTCGACGAATGGTGGCTGGCTCCGCTCGACGACGATTTTCCGCTCGTCCGGCTCAATGCCGTCGGAATTGAAATGCTCACCTCCATGAACGGCCACATTACGGTGGGCGCACTCCTGGAGAAATACGGTAATAAGATCTGCGGCCCCGACGGCCAGCCCGGTTCCTGGCACCTGGCCCGTTGGCCGACTCCCAACTACTCTCTCTGCTACTTCGGCACGGAACCGCCCGGAGGCCATCGCCACAAGGCCAAATGGGACCTGCTCTTACAACAAATCCGGGAAGGCTGGTCGGGGCAGCAGGAGTTCGAAGGTGAGGAACACCTCGAAGACTTCCATGTCCACGAGTTGAAGGAAAGCGACCTGGAAGACGGCCACTTCGACCTGATCGAAACCACTGTCTCGCACCTCTTCCGAGAGCCTTGCGAGGCCCTGGGGGGTACCACCTATGGTCGCCTGCTCATGCGCCAGCTGCGCCGCCTGGGTTGGTTCAAACCAAAACCAAAGGTGATTGTCGAGATCGGCGGTGGGCTGGGCTATGTCGCCCGCGAATTAGGACAGGAACTGCTGCCGTTCGAGAAACAAGGGATTCACTATATTTCCCTGGATGTCACCCGACCGTTCCTGAAACTCCAGACCAAACGCGCGAAGGCCGGCGGTTGGACCGGGACCGGCACCCATGCCAACGGCGAGTGCTTGCCCTTCAAAGACAACTCGGTCGACCTCATCATCGACAATGAAAATATGGCCGACATGACGCCGGTGAAACTCAGCCGCAAGGAGCTCACGGAGGGACGGGGTGAGACGCCACAACATCAAGAAGCCTTGGATTGGATCAGGCGGCTGCGGTTACCGCTGGAAAAAGATTTGCCCGAAGAGGTGATCTTTAACCTGGGGCCAATGCGATTCGTGGCCGAAGTCTGGCGGGTGCTCAAGCCGGGGGGGCGTGCGTTTCTCACGGAGTTTGGTGTCGAAGAAGGCTGGCCTGCCGCCGTGAAGCTTCCCCACCACACGGAATACGAAGTGCAATACAGTCACCTGCGCCAGGCTGTACGCTGGCTGGGCTTTCAGGAACGCTATCTTTCACTCCCGCAGTTTTTGCAGATTAAACCGGACACGAAGGTCCTCTGCACCGGTGCGGCCTATACCGTTCAACGATTTTGTCAGGGGCTTGGACAGAACTTTTCCGTGCGGGCCTATACGGAAAGCGAACTCACCAAGACCCTGGGTGACATTCTTCCTAAGCTCCAAGGCTGCCATTACCACGACATCGCGGATCCCGCCTGGTTCGGCCTCATCGACTTCAAAGTGCTGCTGCTCGAAAAGCCGGGCGGCATTCCCCAGCCGACCTTCACCGAACAAAAGAGCGGCCTCCGCTGGTATTCGCAGCGGTGACGTCCGCACGACTGCTATCGCACTCCCGCACGAGAGGAGGTAATCCTCAAGCTGAGCCACCCGCTGACCAAGCCAAGCTTCGTAGTTGATAGGCATACGGATCCACATGAGTAACTGCGCAGAGATTGAGCATCTAGCCAGCACCGGCCACATGTAGCAGTACGCCCTCCCTCAACCCCAAGTCGCTCACAAGCACGCTCGACATCTCCAATGTCTCCATGACCGTAACTAGGATCAACGCACCAGCGGCGATGACATCCTCACGATTTTTCTCCAGACCCGGTAGCCCGACACGGTCGGTTTTCTTGCGTTTCAGCAGCCTCTGCTCGAGCTCCTGCACGGCAGCGAGTGTCAGCCGATAGTTATGGATACGGGCCGGCTCGTAGACCGGAAGTTGCTGCGCCATGGCGGCGAGGGCCGTGATCGTTCCGGCTGTCCCAACGAACGTTGCCGACTGATAGCCCTGCATCTCTTTGACGGTAGCCTTGGTGTCCCGCCCAACCCATTCACGTGCCTGCTCAATTTCTTCTCTCGTCGGAGGATCGTGATGGAGCAGACGTTCGCAGAGGCGGACCACCCCGATGTCGAGCGACCGCGCCACCGTCTGTTGCCCAGGCCTATCCAGAATGAACTCCGTGCTCCCGCCCCCAATATCCAGTGCCAGGAGATCAGTCACGCCAGGAGGCAGGCCGGAACGGATGCCGAGCATGGTCCTCCGTGCTTCTTCGTCTCCGGAAATGATCTCGACCTGGAACCCGGCCTCCCGCCGCACCATTCTTAGAAACTCCTCGCGATTGTTCGCGTCCCGCACCGCGCTGGTCGCCACGGCGATCGTCGCCTCAACCTGATACCCGTCGATCACCTGGCGCCATGCCTTTAGTGTGTCCACGACCCGCTTTATAGCGTCGGCATGCAGCACGCGATCCCGATCGACTCCCTGCCCCAAGCGAAGGATGCGTCGATCGGACCGCAGTTCTCGTAATCCTCCGGACGGGGCAACTTCAGCTATGAGCAAGCGACAGGTCAAGGTGCCGATATCGATGCCGGCTAGTATACGTGGAGACGCAATCGGCGGGACGATCATGGGGGGATCCTCAGGGCCCATCGACGGTGATGTCGTTCATTTCCAGCAGCAGTTTAGTGCGTTCATCCTGCAGGGCGCGCACCTGTTGCATCAGACGGGTGACTTCAGAGTCAGACAGAATGCGATCCGCCGCTTCCCCACGCTCGTACAACTCGATCGTTCGTTCGCCGATGTCACTATGCAAGTCATCGAGCTGCTGATCGAGTTTGCGCAATTCCAGCCGGTAGCGGAGCAGTTCACCCTCTTCCAAGGCGCGCGTGGCGGCCTTGGCCGTCCCATGCCGTAAGGTCACCCAGCCGGCACGCAAATCGTGACTCAAGCGCTGCAACATTCCCATCGATCACCCCTCACCGAACCGATAGCCTCCAAACTGCTTAGCTCACATCTCCTAAGGCCAGCTTGCCACGCCAGCGCCGGAACACGGCGGCTTTGAAGTCCTGATGCTGAGGCAGCGTCAGTTCCGGATCCTTCTCCAGTAAGGTCACGGCTTCCTGCCTAGCCTGCTCCAACAGTTGCGCGTCTCGCACCAGATTCGCGGCCCGAAACTCCGGCACCCCCCACTGCCGCAGCCCCAGAAACTCACCGGGCCCCCTGATCCGGAGGTCCTCTTCGGCAATGACGAATCCATCGTTTGATTTCACCAGGGCAGCCAACCGTTGTTGCGCAGGGGAGACAGTCTGCTCCGGCCCGCCGTCACGGTTGACCCGCGCCCGAGCCTCTCGCGCAAGATAGGTGGCCATCAATAGACAGAGCGATTGATGCGCCCCCCGGCCGACGCGCCCTCGTAGTTGATGTAACTGTGCCAACCCGAACCGTTCGGCATGCTCGATGACCATCACCGTCGCATTCGACACGTCTACCCCGACCTCGATCACCGTGGTCGCTACGAGTATCTGAATCGTCCCGGCCTTGAACGCCGCCATGGTGCGCTCTTTTTCTGCGCTCGACAGCCTACCATGCAGCAATCCGACTCGTGCCTGAGGGAAGATCTCGCGTTGCAGCTGTTCCGCTCCCTGGATCGCCGCCTTGAGATCGACTTTTTCAGATTCCTCGACGAGTGGGTAGACGATATACGCCTGACGTCCGGCCTTCAATTCGTCGCGCACCAATTGCCAGGTTTTGTACCGCTGCCCTTCCGTGTAAAGCAGCGTCCGTACTGGTTTCCGTCCCGGCGGCAGCGTGTCGATGACCGACACATCCAAATCTCCGTAGACGGTCATTGCCAAGGTGCGCGGAATCGGCGTCGCCGTCATCACCAGCACATCCGGCCGATATCCCTTCTCGAGCAACGTCTTTCGCTGCAGGACGCCGAATTTGTGCTGTTCATCGACGATCACCAATCCAAGCTTGGCGAACCGCACTTTCTTTTGAATCAACGCATGTGTACCGATCGCGACCTGCGCGGTGCCTGACTCCAACTGCTTCAGCGTGTCGTTCCGCTCTTTCGCTTTCCCGCCGCTCGTCAGAAGCACCGTCTTCAAGCCCACCGCTTCCAACAGTGGAGTGAGATTCAGGTAGTGCTGCTCGGCCAGAATTTCGGTTGGGACCATCAGCGCGGTTTGGCAGCCCGATCCACAGGCCATCACCAGGGCATGCAGCGCCACAATCGTCTTCCCGGACCCGACATCACCCTGCACCAAGCGATTCATCGGCCGTGAACTGACCATATCGGCCTCGATCTCACGGAATACACGTTCCTGCGCGGGGGTCAGCGTGAACGGCAGGATCTGCGCGAGCTGCTTCAGCTGAGCCACGTGCGGATTGAACCGAAATGCTTTGAGTTCTGCTTTCGTCTCCTGTTGGCGTAGCACCATGGCCACCTGCAACAAAAAAAGCTCTTCAAATACCAATCGGCGGTGCGCGGACGTCCTCCCATGGTCAAGCGCAGCCAGATCTGTCTTCGGCGGAGGAAAATGCACCTGCTGCATCGCCTCGCCGATCGGTGGAAACCGGTGGCGTACGCGCACCGACAGGGGCAGCACCTCCACCAAGTCTGCCCCGTACTCAGCCAGCAACCCTTGCATCAACACCCGCATCTGGCGTGATGTCCAGCCTTTCGTCTCATGATAAATCGGAACGATCCGGCCGACATGAAGCAACTCATCCTCGCCTCCACTCAGCACTTCAAATTGCGTCGTTTCCAGTCGTACATCTGTCCATCCGCGCCGGCCGGCGACCGCGCGTCCCGACATCATCACCCGCACCCCTTCTTTCAACACGTCTTCCAGGTAGGGTTGATTGAAAAACACCGCATGCACGGTCCCCGTTGCGTCCTGAAGCGTGACATCGAGAATCGACAGCCGGCGAAACCGTGCGCGCGTCGCCTCCGTGTGAGTGATCACCCCGCAGACGCTGTGCGTGGTTCCCGGCACCAGTTTGTCCACTGGCGTGACCACTGAACGGTCGTCATACCGCCAGGGCAGTGTCCACAAGGCCTGCTCAATGGTGTGAACTCCCAGGCGCTCCAGCAAGAGAGCTCGTTTGGGGCCAACCCCTTTTGCAAACTGAATCGGCAACTCCCACAGGGGTCGCGCGTGACCGGACCGAAGGGGGGATGGCAGGGCGGGGCTCTCCTTCGAAGCAGGCACAGACTGATCGATGTCCTGCGCTCTTCCTCGTAGACGGCTGAGCAGCACCAGCGCCTGCCTGAGCCGATCCTGTTGTTCAACGGGTGTGAGCCGCGTGTGGAAATCAACAAAGAGATTACGGAGCGAGAGCAGTTCGGTCTCGAGCGGTTGAGGATAGACTCGCTCGCCAAGGGCGCCAATCACCTGTTCCGATACGAAATGGTCGAGATTTCTCACCATTGAGAGATGGGCATAGGCATCACGGCAGGCAAATTCAATCGGTCTGGTCACACGAGACAGGAAGGCTTGGAAAGGATCGTGAAAATCAGGAGAATCAGGACGTGGCATCCTAGAGCGGGATCGTACCACAGCCATGCCGGAGGCTCAACGAGGGGATCTTCATGGAACAAGCAGCCGACAGGAAGGCCCCGCGCTGCTTTTGCAACTTTCCTTGGTCCACTCCCGGCTCGGTGTTAGAGTGATTTTGCGTAGGATTCACGGAAGGACACCCATGTATCGGCGCAATATCAAACATATTCTTGGGCCTCTGGCCGTTCTGATCGGCATCTTCATTTTCTATCAAACCTGGCTGAAGCCTCACTATTTTCACGAGACACCTCCCCCACCGGTCATTGTCGAGGAAACCGCTCCTGCATCCACCGCTCCTGTGGCGCCGCCGCAAGACGCTGCCGCCCCAGAGCTGAAGCGGTCCAGGACCATCGATCCCGTCAGCATTCCGGTTCCGAGACACTCTGAGTTGCTCGGAGCCATTCACGAAGAACTTGAGAAGCGCAATGTCGCCTTGGCAGAGACGAAGCTCGAAGAACTCCCGGCATCGATCTTGACGGAATCCGCCACTAAACGTCACGTCGCGATACTATGGAACAACCTCGGAATCCTCCAAGAAAAGAGCGGCGGCACTGAAGTCTCCGTGAAGGCGTTTAAAAAGTCCGTCGCCCTCGACCCCCAGAACCCCATTGCCCACATCAACCTTGCCCATGCCTATTGGGGCCTACGTGACCCGGCACTCACGGAAGAGTTTCTCCGGAGAGTGGTGATTTTGTCCCCGGATGAGCCGTTCCCTCACGTTGCATTGGCGGATCTGCTACAGGAGAAGGATCACCTCACTGAGGCGGACAAACATCTGGCGCAAGCGAAAGAACGAATTAAGAAAGACCCCGGTCTGCAGTCCTACATCAAGACGGTCACGGCGAAGGTGCATCGCACCGAAAGGATCGAGGAGAAATTCTCAACCCACCATAGCGTCCATTTTACCGTCAAGTACGACGGCAACGAGGACCCGGACACATGGACTACCGTGCTGGATATTCTCGAAGAGGCCTATCGTGAAATCGGGCAAAAGTTCAATTTCTTCCCGTCAAAACCGATCATGGTCGTTTTGCACACCAAGAATCAGTTTCAAGGCGCCACCGGGAGCCCTAGTTGGGCGGATGGTCTGTTCGATCCCGTGCTCGGACGCATTCAAATCCCCACTCAAGGTGCAGCAACGGATCGATCCTGGCTGACTCGAGTGCTTCGTCACGAATTTGTTCATGCGCTGATTCACGAAGAACTGGGAGCAACCGGCGGAGCCATTCCAACCTGGCTCAACGAAGGTTTGGCAATGCAACTAGCAGGTGATCCATGGCAAGATGTCACACGCGTCACGCCCGGGGAACACAGCCTGGTTCCATTGACAGCACTTGAGGGTAGCTGGGAAAGTCTGCCGGCGGAGAAGGTGAGCCTCGCCTACATGGAAGCCAATGCCGCCACACACTATCTGATAGAACGATTCGGCATGCATAAAGTTCACGAGGTACTGCTCCATCTGAAAGCCCGCCAGACAATCTCCGCGGCAATGCAAGATAGACTCCTGCTGTCCTACGACCACTTCCAACAACAATGGGCAGACAGCCTGGTATCCACAGCGGCTCAGCCCAAGTCCTAATCGCTATCTCAACGCCGTCTGAAAAACATCGGCGCCCAAGACCTCGGTGGAATTCCAGGATGGAATGGCCTGAGGATAGGCGTTGGTCTCCGGCTCGACTGAAGGCTCCTCAATATGATCGAGTTGCTCGAACGAATCCTCCCAGAGAAGCGCTCCTGAGGTATGATCGTACGTCCGCACAACTAAATCGAAAATATGTCCGATGGGGTCGCTGACCAGCCTGACGAACGGGCCACCGACCGACACACCTTCTAACCGTGCCCGCTTTCGAACCCCCGGGGCAAACTGATCCTGCCAGACAAGCCCTCCCGTGGAAGGATTTACGGCTCGGACGGAGAAGAGAGTTTGGAGAGGCTTGGGGTTGGACGCCGAGACCTGAGACGCCGATGGACGACTCGGAATGATTGTGGCGCAGACCCCCGTCGTCCGTCCTTCACCAACCTTGAGCAAATTCAATTGCCCCTCCCAGAGAAACCTGCCCGTTTCCGCGTCGTACACTCTTAACATGAATGTTGATTTCCCCGCAGAGTCGGTTCCAATTCCACCGGCGAAAATGCGTCCCTTATTCTCATCATGTGCAGCCTCGCCCTCTTCCTTGACATTCACATCGAATGAATCCTCCGACAAGATGGCGCCAGTCGGCGCGTCATACGTCCGAATCGTAATCATCGAAGATCCGGCCGCTTGAAATCCAAACCCAGCCGCCAATACCTCTGAATGATCGGCCGGCGCTTTGGCCGTTACCTTGCCTCGATGGTCAGGAGCAACCTCACTGCTGGACGGGAAGTGATACGGGGCAGCCGAGGACAGACTGGAAACGAATAAAAAGACAACCGTCGACCATAGCGTCAGCGCCAACCGTCTCTTTGGTATTCCACGACCAGTCTCCTCCCTCCTTTCAGATTGCCTTGTTCCGAGAGCCGAGCCCGCGATGAACTCTCGACAGGTATGTAGGGCCACGTGTGCCTCCTTGTTGAGAGGCGGATTCTCACTCGAAGACCCATGCGCCGTAAATCACACAGCGGCCCGGGCTGTCCCCTCAAAGGTTGGGGGCATGCTGACCCGTTACGGCGGTTTTCAAATGGCGCGTGGAGGGGGTGGTCTTTACAGGGGCAAGAGAAGTTTGACACCGAACCAGCGATAGAGGTTGCGGACGAGTCCGCAGAGCCGATGGGCGACTGGCTTCATCCCAGGCAGAAAGAAACGAACTTGTGTTAGTCAGCCGCCTGGAAGGTCCGCAAGGAGAGGAACATGATCGAGACATTTTCTAATGGGCACCGCCTGGACCGAAGCAGTAAACAACATCGGGAGGACCTGGCCGATAGTCGAGACCAAAATTTTACTCCGTTGCAAGGCTTTGGTGAGGAACGAATCTAATTGATCCCGGCTGGATTGAGCGAGACAGGAGCTCGATCCCTCTTGCTCTTCATGCAAAACCGGCAGCTTCCGTCGTAAATGAGCGTGCACACGCCTCGGATGGGTGTGGGCAGATCCCTGATTACGACATCCACGACGAATACCTAACCGACACATGGCTCTGGACAAGACGACTTGCGATGGACGAATGCGGCAGCTATAGTGCCGTTATGCCAGCGTCTCGTCCGATCATCGCGCTTCTCGTCGCCCTCATCGCACTGGAAAGCGTCCTCTTTACCGTCGAGTCGAGCTTATCGGTTTCAACAATACGAGTCGGCGTTTTATTGGGTTTTCTCTTCGGGTTTCCGACGTTGCTGGTGGGAGGGCTCGTCTTCATCCATCAACACTGGATCGTGATGGCAACCGTCATGTACAGCACGATCGCGCTTGCACTCGATCTCGCAACAATCGTCCAAGAAGCAAGCCAAACTTCGATCCGTCCTCTCATCCTGGCGTTGACGATGGGCAGTAGTCTTCTCAACTTCCTCATCATGATCTTCGGGGGCCGTTGCGCCCTCACCTTCCGGCCGGTCGAACGGCCTCCAGGATCCCCCCATCCCAATCTTCAGTTCCCTTCTTCATCCTGACTGGTCTGATCTTTACGAACCCCGCGGCTCGAAGCCACTTAGCCGTTTCACGCAACGAATAGGTGTTTCCTCTTTCCGTGAACAGCAACATGCTTACCGCAAAAAGGCTCGCTTCTTCCGGGTGGAGCGCTTCGTGGTCGTGAAGAAATGCATCCTGAATGATCAGTCGTCCTCCTCTGGACAATGCCGAGTGCACCCGTCTAAACAGCGCCTGGTTTTCTTGGGGAGAATAGATATGGAGCACGTTGGAGTACCACACCACATCGTACTGACCGGGAATCGCCTCATCCATAAAGTTGAACGGAAGATAGGACAGTCGCTTTCGTGCCTTGTGTGTGGCGGCAATCTCTTTGGCCACCTCCAAGGCCGCAGCACGATCACAAATGGTTGCCTTGAGCTTTGAATACTGCGCCAGAAAGGCCATCGCATAGGTCCCCGGCCCTCCGCCAAGGTCCAGCAATGTGGCGGCCTGCCTCAAATCAAGTCCTTCGGCGACTCTTGCCGCTACATCAAGCGAGCGGTGGTGCATGGCCCAGGTAAACTGACGCCGATATGCCGGCGAGTCAGGCTTATCTCGGTCCAGGGGGAACCCACTTCGCACCGCCTGAGTCAGCTGCGACCAGTCCTCCCACTGACGTTGCATCAACTCGAGATAGGCGCCCCGATACTTGGAATGCGTTGCGTTTAACACTGTTGCGGAAAACGGGGTATTACGATACACCTTCCCTCTCTTACTCAACAGCCCGCACATCGCAAGATTCCGGCAAAGAATGTCCAGCCCACGTCGGCTCACGTCAAGGGCCTGAGCCAGCTTCGGGATGGACCACGCTCCAGACCCCATTGTTGTAAACACATTCAGCTCAAGCGCCGTCACAATAACCCGTGGCAATCGATAGGCAGCCAGAAGGGCACGAAAAGTTTCAAGGTTTGCGATGGGAGAATGCGTCACGAGGAAACTCGTATCGATCGTCTCGGACTCGAACTAGGACTTGAAAAGATTCTGGCACCAACGCACGATGGCAATGACCTCATCAAACTGCTGAAAGTCGACCGTCTTCTGGAACAGAATGGCAACGTAGTCGTCGTTCATATCCGTCTGCTCGGCAAACCCCGCCTTGAGCAAGGCTGGTCGCTTTTTAGACACCGCAGGACCCAGAAAGTACTTGGCCTGTTTCGCCACCTCATCGGTTCCCAAATCCTCGGTCGTCCCATCGCACATCAGACTCTTCACATCGTCCATGGCGATTCCGTGCTGACAAAGGAGCTGTCCGTCCGACCGCACCTCCAGGAGCCACCCATCATCCCCTAGATCAAGGGCAAGAGCTCCACCGGGCTCTAATTCGTAAAATTGTGGAATGGTACTCACCAGCCGTGATCGAGCCTGTTCCCATGATGGAAGAGCATCAATATTCACGCGCGTGACTCCCGTGATTGAGGGGTTGGATCTTCTGCATCAAGACGGGCACGAAGCCGTTCGAGTCGTGTCACATTCTCGGCTAACTTCGGGAGATCGTACTTACGGTCCATGTGCACCACTTGCTCCAAAAGCTCAACAGCCATCTGCAACTGGCCCAGATCCTCATAGCATTGGGCCAGAACGTAACGCGCTCCTCCTGTCCGTAATTCATCGCGAGCACGCTCTGCGATGGATTGGCTGGTGTGGCAACAAGCGATGGCATCCTCATATCGCTTTTGGAGGGCAAATGTTCGCCCCATCATCCGCCAGGCATCGGCGACGCCCCCTTGATTGTTGAGACGACGCATAAGCACCAGGGACTGCTCATAGTACCGGAGCGCTTCCTCGAACTGGCCGATTTCGCGCGCGACCAGACCGAGATCGGAAAACAACACCGCCTTGCCCAGTTCGTCATGTACGCGAGTCATGATGTCGAGCGCCTCAAGATAATAGGCTCTGGCTCGATCCCACTCACCGGCATCGGCGCGGAGGTTCCCCAGATTAGCCAGGGTCGTCCCGATACCTTTTTCGTCGCCCAAAACCTTTTGCAATTCCAGCACTTCTTGATAATAACTGTGCGCCGACTCGCGACGACCGCTGACGGCACAAATGTTGCCGAGATTTCCCAACGTCGCGCTCAACGCGCGATGATCACCCGTGAGGCGATCGCACTCCAGGGCTTTCGCATAACAGGCATAGGCATCCGTATAGTGGCCGCGCGCAAAATGTTCGTTGCCTTGGCGATTCAGTTCCTCTGAGAGTCCGTTTCGAAGCGCCATGGTCCTCTACGCCTGAAGCGCGTGCTCCACAGCCTGTTTGGCTCCGAATAAGATATTCGTGCCATCGCCCACAAGAATCGAGTCGAAATTGTATTTCAACAACCGCCGGAGCTCATCTCTCGCCTTCGCAACATCGTCATATTTTTCCGGAGCCAAGAGGCTCAAGCTTCCCGCTGGCTTGCCGATTAATGCATCGCCGACAATCAGTACGCCCTTCCCCTGCTGAATGTACAAGGCCGACTCGCCAGGAGACTTCTGAGCGTTGAGGTGAATAACCCAAATCCCGCCAGGCAACAACTCCCCATCCTTGAACGTCTTAGACGGCTTCATATCCATCTGCGGCGCATCAGCTTCAGGCACCTGTAGCTGGCAGCGAAACTCGGTCTGATACACGAGTGCCTCGCGAACGTGGTCCCGATTGGTAACAATAATGTAATCAAGAGCCCCCTGACGTCGAATAACTGTGCTGGCTTCGGCCGTCATGGGCGGAGGATCGACGACGATCCTATGCTCGCCGACATTGAGGAACAGCCCGTTAAAATCGATCTGTTTCTCTTCGGAAAACCAGGACCATTGCCAAATACCGGGAAGAAGCTGTTTCACGCGTCTTGCCTCGCACCGCCAGGGTTACAGAGTTCCAACCGCGTCCTGAAGGGTCTTCGTGACCTTCGCCAAAACACCGGATTCAGTGGGAAGATCGATCACATCGTCCTCCGACAGGGTGATGAATTTTCGATTCGGGCCCTTCGTCAGAGAAATCAGGAACATGCTGTTTGTCGGCTTCGTAGGAATCACGACCTGAACCGATTGATCAACGCCCCGTACGACTTCGAGCAACTTCTGTTTTCCCTCTTCCCATTCGTCCATGGATTCTCTTTCTCCGCTACATGGTTCCCGCGCCGGCTGAAGGCGCGGATGCCAACAATTTTTCCACTTCCTGAATGATGACCTCGGCGCCGGCTAAATCCATATTTCCCACACGTTGCCACCTAATCACGCCGCGCTGATCGATGACATACACGTTGGGGATAAACTTCCCACCACCATACAGTTTGTCGGTTGTCTTATTCGGGTCCAACAGATACGGGTAGGTTACCTGAACGGGAAACGCGCTTAAAAATTCACCCACACTGCGCTTGGAATCCCCCGACGAATTGATCCCGACGACGGCCACGTTTTTTCCGGCCATGGACTCATGTACCTTTTGCAGATTCGTCCCTTGCATCATACAAGGGTCACAGATATGAAACAGCCCCAGGACTACCACCTTTCCCTTCAACTGCTCTAGCGAAACAGCATCGCCTGTCACTGCCGTCAAGGCGAAAGCCGGCGCGGACTCACCTACTTTAAAGAATCCTGCAGCCATAACAATGTACGCGGTCCATAAGTGGGCCAGGACAATCACAGCTGCTATGAGAACTCGCTTCATGAGAGCCTCCTTCCCGGAACCATGCCATCAATGGAGGTGTCCACTCCTTGTGGCCGGTTCTCAGCAGTCAACAAACACTGCCGATTATGGAGGCATCCTAGCATGCGAATTTTTTCGGGAGCAACCACTTAGGCAGAGGGGCGATTTGTATCTTGACGATGAAGACGCTCTTCGGGGAGGAAGACTCGCGATCACCCGGAACTCTGTAACCAACGCACAACCGCTTCACGCATCCGAACGGAGAGGATCCACTTGACCAAAACACGATGGAACGGCTTGAGACACGCCGACAAGAGTCGAAGCCTTCGTTGGAACCGGAACCACGGCAACGAGCGAGAGAGCACCTCGGCCTCAGCGTGCAAGAGCACCATGCCAAGTTTCCACCGCTCTAACCAAGAGTCTTTGAGGGTCACATACAGCGCGTCCACGCAATCCTCATCAAGGCCATGAGCCGGATTCTTCAGCAACTGTTTCGGCATCTTTCCCACGAGGAAGGGAATATCCGCATCTGTTTCAATCGCCTGAAGCACCGCTCGCGGCAACACGGTATCGAATAGGCCGTGAGCCATGGCCAGCCCGAGCATGACCATCCGTCGACACCCCCATTCGCCGGCCTGGAACAACACTCGACTCCAATCCAATGCCGGCCGTCGACGGATGAGTTCGGCCACATCGCAGACCCATTTCAGCTGCTCCCAGGCATGTTTCGATCCGTGCACGCAGAGAAGGATCAGTAAATCTTCCGAACAGAGCCCCATCACCGATTTCGTCGGCAGGTGAACAGGCTTCAATCTGGCCCACAACGCGCTTCGATCGAGCCGAAATCCGAAGTGGCGGCTGGCCATGATCCACTGAAGATCAACAGCAACAATCCCGTTTCGCTTTCGAAAAAAATGGTGCGACTCGTTGGATTGCTCCTCCACCCCTGTATCTTGGCTGGTTAGTTGATATCCCTGCGACCACAATACTTTCCGGGCCAGAGGAATCGCCCATTGCTCAACAATCAAATCAATATCCGCACATTCCCGCAGACTAAAATCCCCATAGGCCGTCTGCGCCAGGGTCACTCCTTTGAAGGGAATTGCCGTCACGCCCTTTGCCGCCAACGCATCCAGCAGCGTCACAAGCTCCTTAGCCAGCAAGGTATTCAAGAGAGCATTCGCCTGATTGTGCCGACGAAACGATTCGTGAACGGCCGAAGGCACAGCCGCAGGACAGATCGTGGCCAAATTGCGATACACCAGTGGCGCCACTCCGTGGGCTCTCGACAGTTGCCACACTAAGTCCCAATCAATCCCATCACAGACCAAATCTGACACCTCGACTCGAACAAATTCATTGACCGTCATTCGTGCACAAAGCACGAGTAAGCGTCCCTCCGTACGCATCAGGGACATTCCTGGCGATGACACCGTTCGCCTGCGCGCGATGCTGTCCAGGCGAGATGATTTCCATTGGGCGACTGTGGACTTTGGCTGCTGTCCCATCTCAGTTCTCTCTCCCCACTTGGCGTTTTTGCAAAAGAGGCGTGACTAACCGGTGCAAGTCCATGACATCAGTGGAGTCGATAACAGTCTGTTTGTTCAACGAGGCGAACAAGGGCCTAAAACTCCCTGCGGGCTACCTCAGCCTCATACACCAGCAACGAATGCGTAAGAATCATTTCCAAGGCTTGTTTCTTCGACAAGGGTTCCAGGCAACTGTGCGGAGAATCAACCACCTCGGGGAAGAGAAGCACGACAGGTTCACATTCCATCAGCATCGGTCCAGCAGCGAGAGCGTTGCAATGGAAGTGTGCAGTACCACTTCAACGGAATTCGCCAACTCGGAGGAAAGTGCCGGCTTCACGTACTCTGCTTTTTTCTGTAGATTCATTCTGACTCACCTCCTTTCGGTGTGAAGTAATCCTTCCTGCTCCAAATGCATTATCAACTCCAACACATCGTTCTGCGCTTGCGATGCGGACACCTCAAACCGCTCTCAGATTGCTGAAAGGATCTGTCCCAAAGATCGCTCCCCCTATGGACCTGTTCGTCCTGCTTAGGAAATACGTTGCTGAAGTAGACCTGACGCTCGCCCCACCTGTGCACTGTGGCAGGCATATGGATCCTCCTGGTTCCAACTGTTGGGGAAAGCCCGACCGTTCCGATACTGTCATCCCGTTCGACAACCAACTTTCCTGCTCGGTATTCCGGTTCCCACAAGCAAACTTTTCAATCACTTCGAGACAAGGGCGAACCTATAGTCATCACGCTCGTTTCTCTATTCCCAGTGAGATTGGGGTCCACCACCCTTCGAGGGAGTCGAGTTTCGTTTTGATGAACAATGAATAGAACGGGTAAGTGGATGAGGTCGCTCATGGGCGTCACCACTCGGTTCGGCGGATCGATTCAAGCAGGCCGACAGAAAAGGCCGGAGCTCTCGTTAGTCTCACTGGTATAGTCCAACCACAGACGCAATATTGCGTGCTGAGCCGGGATCAAGAGGAGTGAGGCGGCGGAGTACTTGAGGAGGCTGAAGACGGGGGAAAGGTCACGGTCACTGTGAACGATTGCCAGTGGGATGATGGCTCAAGAAATTCACGACCATCGAGCATCAACCACGCATATCCCTCAAGACGGTGATTGAGCTTCATCATTCCACACTTGAACTAAACGGGAAGGCCTGCGCGGCAGCCAAAAAAAGAGTGCCAACGCTCGCGGACAACAATTTCCTTTCTGATTGTAGGGAAACACCGCCAGCCACCGATCCACGTAATAGGCCGCATCTTCCCTCGCCCTCTGAGCTTACCTCTGCGAAGGAGTCTCGCGAGATAGCCAGTGGAGCACTTGTCGGACTTAGGCGCAATGCACCACGTATCCCGAAGACCACAAGGCCCGTGCCGATGATCAGCCGATATGTCCGAACGAGCGACATGCTACTCAGTCTCGCAAGGCGCGCGAGGACAGCCAGACGATCCCATGAAGCGACGAAGAGGGGTGACCTCAGCGTGGAGATTCGAAAAGCCCGAGTTGGAGTTCTTCTGCTCGGGTGAACGAGATAGGATATTGTTCGGTGAAGCAGGCATCGCAATATTGTTCCGGAGTCCCGGGCGCGGCCTTCACCATGCCGTCCAGGCTTAGATACGCAAGACTATCGGCAGTGATGTACTTACGAATTTCTTCAGTGGTATGACTGGATGCGATCAATTCCTTTTTTGTCGGCGTATCGATGCCATAGAAACAGGGTGACACGATGGGCGGGGAACTAATCCGCATGTGCACTTCTTTGGCACCCGCATGGCGCAACATCTTGACGATCTTTCGACTCGTCGTTCCTCGAACCAGCGAATCATCCACCACGACGACGCGCTTGCCTTCGAGCACTTCGGGAACGGCATTGAGTTTCACCTTCACACCGAAGTGGCGAATGGATTGCTCCGGTTCGATGAACGTGCGACCCACATAGTGATTTCTGATGAGCCCGGTTTCAAAAGGATACCCCGATCCTTCCGAATACCCCAACGCCGCCGGCACTCCAGAATCCGGCACGGGAATGACGATATCGGCCTCGACTCGCGACTCTTGCGCCAATTGTCGTCCGAACGCTTTACGAATGGAATAGACGGCTTTGCCTCCAAAAATGCGACTATCAGGACGAGAAAAATAGACGTATTCGAATACACACATGGCCGGTTTGGTTTGAGCAAACGGCTTATAACTCGTGACGCCCTGATGATCCAGCACCACCAACTCCCCCGGCTCAATCTCCCGCACATATTCCGCGTCCAACAGATCGAACGCACAACTTTCAGATGCCACAATCCAGGCGTCACGAAACCGTCCCAAACAAAGAGGGCGAAATCCATGCGGATCGCGGGCGGCCACAATGCCCTGATCGGTCATCAGCACCACCGAGAACGCCCCACGGACCTGAGTCAGCGAATCGATCACACGGTCGAGCAACGTGTCCGCTCGTGAATGGGCAATTAGATGGATGATGACTTCCGTATCGGAGGTCGATTGAAAGATAGCGCCATAGGCCTCCAGCTCGCTGCGAAGCATGGTGGCATTGATCAAATTCCCATTGTGCGCCACGGCTAAATTTCCGAAGGCAAAATTCACGCTCAAGGGCTGCACATTCTTGAGTCCGGCCCCACCCGCGGTGGAATAGCGATTGTGACCGATAGCCATGGTGCCGGGAAGCCTCGCTAAGGCCTGTTGCGAAAAGATATCTGCGACAAGCCCCTGGCCCTTTTCGACATAAAACTGTTCGCCGTCGTTGGACACGATACCGGATGCTTCCTGACCGCGATGTTGAAGAGCATAGAGGCCGAGGTACGCGAGGTTCGCAGCTTCTTTATGGCCATAGATGCCGAAGACAGCGCATTCGTCGTGGAATTTGTCGGGAGAAATCAGTGGTAATTCTTTGGCCATGACATCCGTACCCTAGTCCCGACCTAACGCTCGAGGGATTGCCGACGCCCAATGATCATACAACGCCGTCAATTCGAGATCGACCGTGCAGCCGGTCACGCGTTGATCGCCGTCCACCTGAATCACCAGCCGGTCACCTCCGACGGTACCGATTCGGGAGGCAGGCACACCGGCATCCGAAGCGAGGCGAAGAACTCGTTCCGCCTGTTCAGGTTTCACAGAAAGCAGTATTCTGGATTGGCTTTCACCGAAGAGCAACGCGTCCCGCCGAAGACCATTGAGAGATAATTGTACCACAGCCCCCCATCGTTGGTCCGAACCCGAGACGCAGCACTCCGTCAGGGCCACAGCCAAGCCACCATCCGAACAATCATGCGCCGACTGCACCACCCCCTCGCGAATGAGTCGAATGGTGCACGCCTGCACCGCCTGTTCCGCTTCCAGGCTCAACAGCGGCGGCGAACCCTGCTCGCGATGGTGCAGCACCTTGAGATACTCCGTTCCCCCGAGATCTTCACGCGTATGCCCCAGAAGAATGATCGCATCGCCGGGCTGCTTGAACCACTGCGTAACCGCGCGATCGACCTCTTCGATCAATCCAACCATCCCAATCATCGGTGTGGGGTAAATCGACAGGTCGTTCGTCTCATTGTACAAACTTACGTTACCGCTCACGATCGGCACGTTCAACGCCTCGCAGGCATCCTTGAGCCCTTCGATCGCAAGCACGAGCTGCCACATGACTTCAGGACGCTGCGGATTGCCGAAATTCAGACAATCGGTCGCACCGATCGGCTCGGCGCCCGAACAGGCGAGATTACGAGCACATTCCGCAACGGCAATCTTAGCCCCCTCATAGGGATTCAACAGGCAATAGCGTCCGTTGCAATCGACCGACAACGCCAACGCCTTATTCGTCCCCTTGACGCGCAACACCGCCGCATCCGACCCCGGACGAACCATCGTATTGGTGCGCACCATATGGTCATACTGCTCATATACCCACCGCTTACTGGCGATCGTCGGCGAGTCCAGCAGAGCGAGCAACGCGGCATTCGCATCCTTTACGTCCGGTAAGGCATCGTGGTTCAACGCCTGCAGCATCTCCTGATAGGCCGGCGGCGCACTGGGCCGGTCATACCGCGGCGCCTCGTCGGCCAAGGCCTTGGCCGGAATCTCCGCCACCACCTGACCGTTCTCCTTCAGGACGACCTTGCCCGTATCGGTTACCCGCCCGATGACCGCCACATCCAAGTCCCATTTACGGCAAATCGCGATGACCTCATCTTCGCGGCCGGCTTTCACCACCATCAGCATGCGTTCCTGCGATTCGGAGAGCATGACCTCATAGGGTGTCATACCGGGCTCGCGGCGCGGCACATCAGCCAACTCCAACTCCACGCCCGTGCCTTCCCGCGACGCCATTTCGCAAGCTGAACTCGTCAAGCCGGCGGCACCCATATCTTGAATGCCGACGAGGCAATCACCGGACATCAGTTCCAAGCACGCTTCCAGCAGAAGTTTCTCCGTGAAGGGATCACCGACCTGCACCGTGGGCCGTTTCTGAGCCGCTTGTTCATCGAATGAATCCGAAGCCATCGTCGCGCCGTGAATACCGTCACGCCCGGTCTTCGAGCCAAAATAGATGACCGGATTTCCGACGCCGGCGGCTTTGCCTAGAAAAATCCTATCCTTCTTCGCAATCCCCACACAGAACACATTCACCAAGGGATTCAGGGCATAGATGTCGTTGAATACAATCTCGCCGCCGACGGTCGGCACACCCATGCAGTTTCCATAACCAGCTATGCCCGATACGACCCCCTTGAGCAGATGGCGGGTATTCGCATTGTCCAATTCGCCGAATCGCAGCGAATTCAAGAGCGCGATCGGTCGCGCGCCCATCGTAAAGATATCGCGCAGAATCCCGCCCACGCCGGTCGCCGCACCTTGATAGGGCTCAATGAACGAGGGATGATTGTGGGACTCCATTTTAAAGACCGCGCATAGGCCATCGCCTATATCCACTGCTCCGGCATTCTCTCCCGGCCCCTGGACGACACGTGGGCCGGTCGTGGGCAATTTCTTCAAATGGATGCGCGAACTCTTGTAGGAACAATGTTCGCTCCACATGGCGGAGAACATCCCGAGCTCGGTCCAGTTCGGTTCCCGCCCCAGAATCTCCAGAATTTTCTTATACTCCTCCTCGCTCAGCTTGTGCTGTTCGAGGACCGCTTTGGTGATGACCAGTGCTTTCATGAATTACACATTCTCAATCGTACGGGGTAACCGACAATTCCGATCCATCCAATTCCGAAACATCTGCTCACGCAAGCCGGACGTCATGCTCCGACTAATTTCGACTGCAACTCGGAGGCGCCGAATGACGTCAGCATCGACAGGAAGATTAGTCGACCGTCTTCGTTACCCAATATCGATTCCGCGCTGCGCTCCGGATGCGGCATCAGGCCCAATACATTCCCGTCCGCGTTCATGATCCCGGCGATGTTGTCCAGGGAACCGTTCGGATTCGTCTCCGGTGTCACCTTACCATCGGCCGTACAGTAGCGAAAAATCACTTGAGCATTCGCCTTAATACCTCCCAGCGTCACGGGATCGGTATAGTAGTTGCCGTCGGCATGGGCGATGGGAATCTTCAACACCTGGCCGGACGCACAGCGATTCGTGAACCGGGTTGCCGCGTTCTCGACCTTTACATAAACGTCTTTGCAGATAAAATTCAGCGAGGTATTCCGCAACATCACCCCTGGCAGCAACCCGGCTTCCAGAAGGATCTGAAAACCGTTACAAATACCGATGACCAGTCCGCCCTTATTCGCAAACGCCTTCACCGCCCCCATCACCGGCGAGAACCGCGCAATGGCGCCGGTCCGCAGATAATCCCCATAGGAAAACCCGCCCGGCAAGACAACCGCAGCAAGCCCCGCCAACGAGGTCTCCTTATGCCAGATCATCTCCACATGCTGGCGCAGCAGGTCCTTGAAGACATACTGGCAGTCGTGGTCACAATTGCTACCGGGAAACACCACCACGCCGATTTTCATACTCTTCCTGACACTCCTTCCATCACCTTATCAAGGCAGTGGTGGGGGTTATCATTCACTGCGCGCATCGACCGAGCACCGCTTCATCGTGCGCGTTCTGCGAGCAAGAAAAAGGAGAGCCCGACCGCTGCCCCATTTTCCTTCCGAGGCCTCGGGTGGCGCGAGCACACAACTGGTCCTGCCATCGCCGCCGCCTCACTGCAACTCGTAGCGATAGTCCTCAATCACCGTATTGGCCAGCAACTTCTCACACATTTGCTTCACCTGCTCAGCGGCCTTGGCGGCGTCCGTTTCATTCACGTCCACTTCCATGTACTTGCCCACTCGCACATTCGCCGCATTCTTGAACCCAAGCGAATCCAGCGCGTGCTCGATCGCCTTTCCCTGCGGGTCGAGAATCCCCTGCTTCAAGGTCACGTGAATCTTAGCTTTCATCGTGCTTTTCCTGCTTCCTGCTGAGCCTTGCTCACCCGGTTGACATACTTCCGTATCCAAAAGATGACGCCGATCGTTCCCAGTCCTGCCAGCGACAGCAGGATAAATGCCCAACGCCAGGGCGACTCCTTGAGGTGATAGGCCATCAACGCCACGGTGGCAGCCCATACCAAAATCGCCGCTACCAGCCCATAGTTCAAAAACAGCTGCAGAAACCGGTTCATCGTTTCCTCGTCCTACCTCTCAACACCAGCGAGGTCGACGAGGGGAGGAAGAGATGGGCTGCGCCTGCGCACCGCTGCCTCCCCCTCTCCCCTATCCACACACTCGCTTCAACACCTCCTGATACGCCTCCTCGATTTTCCCCAAATCCTTCCGGAATCGATCCTTGTCCATCGACTCCTGAGTGCTTTGGTCCCAGAACCGGCAGGTGTCGGGAGAAATTTCGTCGGCGAGGATGAGTCGATTGTGGAACACGCCGAACTCCAACTTGAAATCGACGAGGAGCATGCGGCGCTCCTTGAAGAAGGGCAGCAACACCGCATTGATTTTATGGCCCAGTTCACGCATCTCCCGCAACACCGCCGGCGTCGCCACATTCAACAAACGAAGGTGGTCATCGTTCACCAGCGGGTCGCCCAACGCATCGTCTTTGTAATAGAACTCGATGATCGCCGGCTCGATGGCCGCGCCGTCCTTCAAGCCCAGCCGCTTGGCCAGACTCCCCGCAACGACGTTCCGAACCACCACCTCGACCGGGACAATCGTCACCTTTTTGGTAAGCATCTCGCGATCGCTCACGCGATCGATGAAGTGCGTCGCAATCCCCTTCTGCTCCAAGAGCCGAAACAACCGCTCCGACACCTTATTGTTGACCACCCCTTTGTCGACGATGGTCCCGCGCTTCTGGGCATTGAACGCCGTCGCATCGTCCTTGAAATATTGCACCACCTGGTCCGGCCGGTCGGTCGTGAAGATTTTCTTGGCCTTGCCCTCATAAATCATCGTACCGGTCGGTTCGCCTGCCATCCTCAATCCTCCACTACCGTGCGAACAATTCAAGAATGTCGTCGAGCGGCCTGACGGTTCCCAGCAACGTCGGATGGCCGAATCGGCGATTATGGCGGAATTCCTTCACCTGCTCGAGCGCGCGAATCAAGCTGTGAAAATCGTCCAGTTTTTCCGTCTCAAAATAGGTAATGAAATCGAGGTCGTCTAGACCGCTGGAGTGATACAATTTCCGCTTCACGCTTTGCATATATGGAAGCGCCGCCGCGGTGTGCTCCTGCATGAGGCTCTTGCGGGTGTCCAGATCCAGCGCCCACCAATCAGCATCTTTTTTAATCGGAATGACGATGGCGTAAGATTTCGTCTCGACCTCGGTCGGCGCCTGCAGCGCTGCCTTCATCTGATCGGGGAAGCCGGGGACGTAGACCGCCTGTTTGGTAAGACCATGCAGGTAGGTCGTCACCACGAGATGCCGCCCGAATCGAGTTCCCAAGAGTGAGGTGAGAAACTGTTGGGTGTCCGACAAGGCCTGCGCATGCACCCTGAACATGAAGTCGGCATGGTCGGAGAGTCCGCGAAGCAGATACGACTCGATGACGAGTTTGTGTGAGAATTGTTCAATCAACCCCTTGACCTCAGAGACGGCAATGACCCGCGCTTCTCCCGTGAGATCCCACCAGTCATGATCCATTTGGAACGCCGCAAAGGTCCCATATACACCAGGCTGGGTGAGCAAAGCCTCGCGATCCGTTGCCCGAGCCGGCCACGCATTCGCTCCAATCAACAGAGTGACCGTCAGCATCACCTTCACAACCGACAAGACGTTCATGTCACCTCCTCCGACGCCGCTTCGCCGGAACCGCACCGGCTCCGAACACACGACGAAACACCTGGTCAAGGTGCCGTAAATAATACAGCGGATCGAAACAGGCTATAATCTCGCGAGGCGTCAAATGAGTGGAGATAAACGGGTCACGACCGACCAGGTCCTGAAACCCGACTCCGCCTTTCCAGGCCGTCATCGCATTGCGCTGCACGGCTTCATAAGATTCTTTGCGCTGGGCGCCCTTATCGATCAAGGCCAGGAGCAGTCGCTGCGAATAGACCAGGCCCCCGGTCAAATCCAGATTCCGCTGCATCCGCTCGGGGTAAACGATTAAGTTCTTCACGACATCGGTGACGCGGGCCAGCATATAATCGACCAGGATCGTGCTGTCCGGCATGATCACCCGCTCCACTGAGGAGTGGCTGATGTCCCGCTCGTGCCACAGGGCCACATTTTCCATCGCCGCCAGACTGTTGCCACGTACCAGACGCGCGAGCCCGCAGAGATTTTCCGACGCAATCGGATTGCGCTTATGCGGCATCGCCGAGGAGCCCTTTTGCCCAGCGGAGAAATATTCCTCCGCCTCGAGCACTTCCGTCCTCTGGAGATGGCGAATTTCAGTCGCCATCTTCTCGATGGTGGCGGCCAGCAACGCCAGGGCGGAGACATAGGCCGCATGCCGATCGCGCTGCACGATTTGGTTCGACACCGGATCTGAGACGAGCCCCATCTTGGCGCACACGTACTCTTCAATCTCCGGCCCCTGATGCGCGAACGTGCCCATCGCACCGGAGAGTTTCCCCACGGCAATATCTTTTCGCGCTGCTTGGAGCCGAGTACGATGCCGGCAAGCCTCTTCATACCAAATCGCCAGCTTGAACCCGAACGATACCGGCTCGCCATGAATGCCGTGCGACCGGCCCACCATCACCGTGTGGCGATGCTCGAGCGCGCGCGTCTTCAATACGGCGATCAACTCGTCGAGATCTTCGAGAATCAGATCGAGCGCTTCGGTCATCTGCACCGCGAGCGACGTATCGACGATGTCCGACGAGGTGAGCCCCATGTGGAGGAATCGATGCTCCGGCCCGACGGACGTCGACAACGACTCGAGAAACGCGATCACATCGTGCTTGGTGACCTTTTCAATCTCGGCAATGCGCTCCACATTGATCTTGGCCTTCTTGCGAATCCGCGCGCTCGTTCCCCTCGGAATCTGTCCACCGCGCTCAAACGCGGCGCAGGCTTGCAGTTCCACTTCCAACCAAATCTCATACTTGTGCGCAAGGTCCCAGATGGCGCCCATGCTGGGGCGCGTGTATCGATCGATCATCTCTTCCTCGTTGTTGGTCGCTCGTGAGGCGTCGTTCGTTCAGGACATTCAGAGGCGGTGTCCCCCGAGAGCCGCATCACGCGTCGCGCGTCACGTCACCGTCGCTGCCCATCACCGGCAATTCGGGGAAAGCGCACTTTCGCTCCAAGCGCCCGTCCGACCTGAGCACCTTGTCGAGAATACCGTTCACGAACTTGGACGCTTCCTCGTCGCCGAAACTCTTGGCGAGTTCGATCGCTTCATTCAGCGTAACCTTGGCCGGGACTTCAGGCAGATGCAGCAATTCAAAACAGCCCAGGCGCAGAATATTTCGATCGATGATCGGCATGCGGCTGACTTTCCAATTCGTCGCATAGCTTCCGATCAGCGTATCCAATTCCTTACGGTTGGCTCTGACGCCGGCGACCAGGCGCTCCGCGAAAGCCCGCATGTCTTCGGCCAATGGATACTGAATCCAGAAGTCATCCAGCCACGAGCCGGCCTGGCCATGAATGTCGTATTGAAAAAGAATCTGTACCGCCTGTTCGCGGGCTTGATGTCGAGAGGCCATAGTGCCACGCCGGTCAGCGCTTCGGCCTCACTGCCGACCGCCCAGCGCGTCGTGAAGGGGGCGCCGGCGGCGGCACCTCCTCGCTTCCTTCCTTCTTGAGAAGTCGCATCACATTCACCATTTCGATTGCCGTTTTCGCGGCGTCGGCGCCGCGATTGAGCTTGGCCGGATCCGCCCGCTCGATCGCCTGCGCCACCGTGTCGGTCGTTAACACGCCGAACACGACCGGCACATTCGCGTCCATGGAGGCTTGCAGGATCCCTCGACTGACTTCGGTGCTGATGTACTCAAAATGCGGCGTATCACCGCGAATGACCGCACCGAGACAGATCACCGCATCGAATCGGCCGGATCGAGCAAGCTGGCGAGCCACAAGGGGAATTTCGAACGCACCCGGCACTCGCACCACCTCGATCGCCCCATCAGACGCCCCGGCCTTGGTCAACGCTTTCACGCACTCCGCCAACAAACGGCTGGTCACAAACTTATTAAATTTGCTCGCGACGATGCCGAACGTCAGACCCGTCGCGTCTTGGGATCCTTTGCGAAGCTTCATGGGATGAGATAGCGAGTCAGCGGTCTCATGGACTGTGCGTGCGCCGAAGAAAGAGGGCGATCATACCTGGAAACACCCTCAAATGGCTACACGTTTCAGGCCATCGGCGAGCCCATCTTTCTCTCACGAGTGAGACGGAGGCTCGACATGAGCGGGTTGGGCTAGACCTTCTTCAGCAGATGGCCGAGCTTGGCTTTTTTCGTGCGGAGATATTTTTCGTTGTCGGCGCGGGGCGCGATCTCGATCGGCACCCGTTCGACCACCTTCAGGCCATATCCTTCAATACCGACAATCTTGCGCGGATTGTTGGTGATCAATCGGATTCGATGCAGCCCGAGCTGGACAAGGATCTGTGCGCCGACCCCATAGTCCCGCAAATCCGCCTTGAAGCCCAGCTGGAGATTCGCTTCGACGGTATCACTGCCCGCATCTTGCAAACCATAGGCTCTGATCTTATTCAGGAGACCGATTCCGCGCCCCTCTTGATTGAGATAGAGCAACACGCCACGGCCGTCCTTCTGAATGATCTCCATTGCGCGATGAAGCTGCTCGCGGCAGTCACAACGCAGTGACCCCAGCACATCCGCCGTCAGACAACCGGAGTGGACGCGGACCAGCATGGGCGTTTCCGGATCCACCTGTCCCTTCACCAGCGCGATGTGGGTGGCTCCGTCGATATCGTTCTCGAATGCGATCGCTTCAAAATCGCCGAAGGTCGTGGGCAGGAAGGCGCTGGCAGCCCGCCGCACAAACGTCTCCCGGTGCATGCGGTACTCGATTAGCGCCTTGATCGTCACCATCTTCAACTTATGCCGCTTGGCGAACTTGGTCAGTTCCGGCACGCGGGCCATCGTGCCGTCTTCGTTCATGATTTCGCAGATGACTCCCGCTGGATACAGTCCGGCCAATCGCGCCAGATCGACCGATCCCTCAGTCTGCCCTGCGCGTCGGAGCACCCCGCCGACTTGCGCCTTCAGCGGAAAAATGTGACCGGGGCGCGCCAGATCGCCTGGAGAGGAACGGGGGTCGATCGCGACATGAATGGTCGTGGCACGATCCGCGGCCGAAATGCCGGTGGTGATGCCTCTACGGGCGTCGACGGAAACCGTAAACGCGGTCCCGAAGGTAGCCGTGTTCTCCACGGCCTGCGGCGCCAGTTGCAACTCTTCCACCCGCTCCGGAGTCAGCGTCAGACAGATCAATCCGCGCGCATATTTGGCCATGAAATTCACGGCCTGCGGTGTCACCTTGCCGGCCGCCATCACGAGGTCGCCCTCATTTTCTCGATCCTCGTCATCGATGAGAATGACGAACTTCCCCTTCTTGATATCCTTGATCGCGTCTTCGATCGAATTGAACGGTGTCGCCATAGTCCCTCAATTGAGCCGGCCGACTTCGGTGGCCCAGCTAACCCTTTCCACAACACCCTGTCAACGAGAAAAGCTGCCTGGGCTCGGAGCCGGCGCGACTGTCCGAGGACGCCACCGCAAGGCAGGACTCACCGTCATCGCGGCGGCAGCGCTCACGACCGCCAATCCCATAAACCCGAACACAAACGTCCCCGTGCTCTCCCGCAACAACCCAAATGCAATGGGCACGAGAAACCCTCCGAGCCCGCCGGCAGCACCCACCAGACCGGAGGCCAGACCGATATCTTTGGGAAACCACTCCGAGACGATTTGAAAGATCACTCCGTTCCCGAACCCCATGACGGCAATCGTCACCACCAGCAATCCCACGGCCCAGGTCAGCACCGGAAGCGACCCCGTCACAGCCGCCATCAGCGCGAGCGCCACAAACACGCCGGTCAGCACCGGTAAGCCCCCCCATCGATCCGCCACATATCCGCCGACCGGACGAATCAGGCTGCCCGTCAATCCGCAGAGCGCGGCCAAAGAACCGCCGACGATCGGGTCACTGCCGTAGTGATCATGCAGCAGCATGGGCAGAAAACTCGTGAGACCGACAAAACCACCGAACGTAATGCCATAAATGAGACATAGCCAGTAGACAGACGGCACTCGCGCCATCTCCCAGGCCGCATGCCACCAAGCTCTCCCGATCGTGGAGCGCGCGGCAGGCTCTTGCTGCACCACGGTGCTAAAGAGTCCGATCGCCATCAGAATGGGAATCGCCATGATCCCGCAGGCGCCGTGCCACCCCAGCAGCGCCTCCCATCGCGGAGCCAGTAACAGCACGAGCACGGTCCCGATATTCCCGGAAGCGACCACCCCCAACACAAGGCCCTGATGGGTCGCGGGATAGGCCCGACTGACCACCGGCATCGCCACCGCAAAACTCGCCCCGCCTGCGCCGAGGAGGAGACCGATGGCAAGCAGTTCCGAGTAGCTCCTCCCACCGAGGGCAGCCCAGACGACAGCGCCAAGCTGAAGGACCAGCACCAACAGACCGGTCCGTCTTGCCCCATACCAATCGCAGGCCCAGCCCGCGGCGATACGCAACAACGCGCCGCCCAGCAGTGGAATCGCCACCAGCACACTCTGTTGGGTCGCCGTCAGGCCGAGTTCCTCACCGATCGCCACAGCCAACGCGCCGAACAGCACCCACACCATGAAACTCACGGTAAGATGCAACCAGGCACCGGCCAGGGTCGGCCAATGCCCGCTGAGCAATGCCGCCCACACGGCTCGAACGCTGATCGAAGACCTCATTTCGCGCCGCCTGCCTTCAAGCGATCCGATTGGTTCTGCGAAATCACACCCGCACTATACGAGGCGCGATTTCAGAGACGCAAGGGAGACGCCGACGAGCCGGCGCATGACATTGTTGCCCGACACCCGACATCTGGTATAGTGACGTCCTGCCAGAACCTTCATGAATGCCGTCGCGAGGCGTTCGAGACCGAAGCCCAGCCTGGCCTCTCACAATTGAGGCCAACGCAGCCGCTGTTCATGAAGAGTCCTGGCTCGTAACCCACGGTTTCGAATCGCATGGCGCAGCACAAACAAACACACGACTCGAATTCTGACGCAGACCTGGATGACGAGGACCTCGAGTCCGAGACCCTGGAGCCGACGGACGCAGAGGTGACGGAAGAACCTGAGCCGGCCGATGGGCACCCGTCCAAAGAACTGCATGAGGCCCCGCTCTCGACCTCGCTGGTTCCGGTCACCACACTCCAGCAGTATCTGACAGAAATCCGGCGTTATCCCTACCTCAGCAAAGAAGAAGAACTCCGCCTCTTCGAGGAGTATCAACTGCGAGGTAGTCGCGATGCGGCCATGAAGCTCATCCTCGCCAACCTGCGGGTGTCCGTCTCCATCGCGTCCGAATACCTTCACACCGGCGCCGACCACATGGACTTAATTCAGGAAGGCAATGTCGGACTGCTGCAGGCCATTAAGAAGTTTGACCCCACGAAGAATGTTCGCTTTTATGCCTACGCGGCTTGGTGGGCTAGAGCCTACATTCTCCGGTACCTGCTGAATACCTATCGTCTGATCAAGGTCGGCACGACCCAAGACCAGCGTAAGCTCTTTTACAATCTGAAGAAGGAAAAGGCCAAGCTCGAACGCGAAGGCTTTGCCCCGGACAGCAAACTCCTCGCGGATCGTCTGAACGTGCGCGAACGCGATGTCATCGAGATGGATCAACGGCTGGGTAGCTGGGAGCTGTCGCTCGATCAACCCATCGGCCAAGAGCACGACGGCACCTTGATGGATATTCTGCCCGCGCATGAGCAACCGGCAGACGAACGATTAGCGGACACCCAACTCAAGGCGCTCTTTCGGCTGAAACTGGTGGAATTCACGAAGACTCTGGACGAACGCGAAGAAGACATCCTGCGCAACCGGATCCTTTCCGAAACACCGCTGACCTTGGAAGACATGGGGGCCAAATATGGCATCACCAAGGAACGCACCAGACAGTTGGAAGCGCGAATCATCAAACGGCTCCGTGATTTTATCAAGAAAGACGTGAAGGACTTTGACCGTCTTCGGATGTAAGACGGCGTCCTGCCTTCAAGTCGCCATGACCGTCCTCCTGCTGGCGATCATCGGCGAAACCGCTTCGCCTGCCCGCGTATATGCCGCCTCTCCCATCTCTCAGGAAAATGCCCGCCCCGGCGATGCCGACTGGATCCTCACCGACCCGGCCGACCATGAGGTCGAGGGCTACGCCTCATCCACCAGCATCCAGCGCGGCGACCAGCTTCATTTCTACATCCACAGCACCGATTCGAGTGTGACGGTCGCCGTGTATCGCATGGGCTGGTATGCGGGTATTGGCGCCCGATTAGTCCACGACACGATCACACTTCCGGGGATTCGACAACCCATGCCGACGCCAGACCCGGTGACCGGACTGATCGAATGTGCCTGGCAGATATCGTACACGTTGAGCACGAAAACAGAAGACCCACGTGAGTGGCTGAGCGGGATCTACCTCGCCAAGTTGACCGGTACGAGCAGCGGCAAACAAAGCTACATCATCTTTGTCGTCAGAGAAGACGACCGGCCATCCGACTTGCTCTTTCAATCCAGCGTGACGACTTTCCAGGCCTATAACAACTGGGGCGGCGCATCGACCTACCCCTCGAACAGCCGAGATGAGCGATGGGCGCGTAAAGTCTCCTTCAACCGTCCCTATGCCGCCAGCCAACATCCTCTGGGCGGCAGCGGAACCGGCGCCGGAGAGTTCTTGACGGCTACGTCGATCCATCCCACCCGGCCTCTCTCAACGGCCGGCTGGGAATACAACATGGTGCGTTGGCTGGAGCGTAGCGGGTACGACGTCACCTACAGCACCGACATCGACACCCATAGCCGCGCGGAGTTCTGGAAGGGCCGCAAGGCCTGGCTATCGGTCGGCCATGATGAATATTGGTCCCACGAGATGCGACGCCATGTCGAGGCAGCTCGCGATCAGGGCCTGGGGCTCGGATTTTTTTCCGCCAATACCTGTTATTGGCAAATCCGGCTCGAACCCAGTTCGGTTTCCGGTGTTCCAAACCGGACGATGGTGGCCTATAAAGAAGCTGCTCTGACGGAGGACCCCTATGCCCTGGATGGAGATCCGTCCAACGACCATTTGGTGACCGTTCAATGGCGCGACCCGCCGGTGACTCGGCCGGAACACCAACTATTGGGCGTAATGTATGGTACCGTTCCGGTGGACGGAGACCTCCTCATCACCCAACCGTCTCACCCCATTTTTGACGGTGTCGCATTGCCCTCAGACCATCGTCTGCCTGGCCTGCTGGGTTACGAGATCGATCGGGCGTTCCCCGACGGACCGGTCGGATTGACCATCCTGGCCCATTCTCCCTACCCACGGAATGAACAGGTCGTCTATGGCGACATGACTCTCTATGAAGCCGCGAGCGGCGCACGCGTGTTTGCCGCGGGAACCATTCAGTGGAGTTGGGGCCTCGACGACTACAATGCGCCCGCGTTGCGGACCGCTCGGTCCAGCTCGACCGCCCAAGCCATCACCCGCAATGTTCTGGGATTACTGGTCTCCATCGTTCCCTGATTTTGCCTTGCACCATCCCCGGGCCCCCTGCCTTGAGGGCACCAAAACAACCTCGCAACAGGGATTTCCAAAACTCACCGAAAACGGTCAAAAAACATGCTTTGCAGAATCAACAGCTTATGAAGGATAATCCCATTGCTTCTGTCCGAGGAATAATTTTATAGTTCATCCATTGACTTACCTCGTGCTAGCGCTATCTATGTCTCGGGTTTACTGCAGGTAACCCTTGCGGTAACACGTCAAAGCTGATTGCCAGCTTTTACACAACTGTACATTAGGGCCTCGACGCTCACTACCAGAAGGAGGATTGGGTATGGCTACGGAAGCGAAAGACAAGAAGTCCACGGCTGCAAAGAATTTTCAGCCGCTCGGTGACCGTTTGTTCGTCACCTACACTGAGGAAATGGAGCGGACCTCCGGCGGGATCTATGTCCCTGACTCCGCGAAGGAAAAGCCGCAACGGGGTATCGTACAGGCCATCGGAAAGAAAGTGGAAAACATCAAGGTCGGTGACCAGGTGTTGTTCGACAAGTATTCCGGCAGCAAACTCCGCATCGAAGACGAAGAATGCCTGATTCTTAAGGAAGAAGATATCCTCGGCATCTTCACCAACTAAATCTGACAATTCTGACTGACCCCACTATCACACGACAAACGGTCACTAGACGATTAACGGAGGACGATTATGGCAAAGCAATTGTTGTATAGCGAAGCGGCACGGGCGGCCATCCTGCGAGGGGTGAACCAGCTCGCCGATGCCGTCAAGGCAACGCTCGGCCCTAAGGGCCGGAACGCGATTTTGGACAAGAAGTTCGGCGCCCCGACGATCACCAAGGACGGCGTGACCGTAGCCAAGGAAGTCGAACTCAAGAACCCATACGAGAACATGGGTGCCCAGCTCGTTCGCGAAGTTGCGAGCAAAACGAGCGATACGGCCGGTGACGGTACCACCACCGCCACGGTGTTGGCCCAGGCGATCTACCGGGAAGGCGTCAAGAACATTACAGCCGGTGCCAACCCGATGGAAATCCAGCGGGGCATTAACAAGGCCGTGGAAGTCGTGATCAGCGAGCTGAAGAAGATCAGCAAACCCTGCCAGAACAAGACCGAGATCTCCCAAGTCGGCACCATCTCCGCCAACAACGACAAGACCATCGGCGACCTGATCGCGGAAGCGATGGAAAAAGTCGGCAAGGATGGCGTGATCACGGTCGAAGAAGCCAAGTCGATGACCACCTCGCTGGACGTGGTCGAAGGCATGCAGTTCGATCGCGGCTATATCTCCCCCTATTTCGTGACCAACGCCGAGCGGATGGAAGCCGTCATGGACGAGCCGCTCATCCTGATCAATGAAAAGAAAGTCAGCAGCATGAAGGACCTTCTCCCGGTCCTCGAGCAGGTTGCCAAGCTCGGCAAGCCGCTCATCATCATTGCAGAAGAAGTGGAAGGCGAAGCACTGGCCACCCTCGTGGTCAACAAGCTCCGCGGCACTCTCAACGTATCGGCGGTGAAGGCACCAGGCTTCGGCGATCGCCGTAAGGCAATGCTGGAAGACATTGCCATCTTGACGGGCGGCCAAGTCATTTCTGAGGACCTCGGTTTGAAGCTCGAGAACGTCAAGCTGACTGACCTCGGCCGTGCTAAGCGCGTCACGATCGACAAGGACAACACCACGATCGTCGAAGGTCATGGCGACCCCAAGAAGATCGACGGCCGCGTGAAGCAGATCAAGGCCCAGATCGAAGAGACCACTTCGGATTATGATCGTGAGAAATTGCAAGAAAGACTGGCGAAGATCGTCGGCGGCGTGGCCGTCATCAATGTCGGTGCCGCGACCGAGACCGAAATGAAGGAAAAGAAGGCGCGCGTGGAAGACGCCTTGCACGCCACCAAGGCGGCCGTTGAAGAAGGCATCGTTCCGGGCGGAGGCACGGCCTATCTGCGCTGTCTGAAGGGTCTGGATTCCCTCAAGGACCTGCCTTTGGAGCAGAAAGTCGGCGTGGACATCGTCAAGCGGGCGCTGGAAGAGCCGGTCCGCCAGATCGCGGCCAATGCGGGAGCCGAAGGTTCCGTGGTGGTCGGTCGGGTTCGCGAGGACAAGAATCCGAACGGCGGGTACAATGCCGCCACCGACGAATACGTGGACATGATCAAATTGGGCATCATTGATCCGACGAAGGTGTCGCGTTGTGCCTTGCAGAACGCCGCCAGCGTCGCGGGCTTGATGCTCACGACCGAAGTCATGATCACGGAATTGCCGGAAGAGAAAAAAGAAGCTGCCGGAGGTATGGGTGGTCACAACCACGGCGGCATGGAAGGTATGTACTAAGGTTTCCGTTTCTTCTTCGCTGTCGAAGACCGGTCCGGCGGTGGCCCCGCCGGACCGGTCTCTTTTTCGAGCCGAGACGCGCTGCGGCGGGAGTGGCCTTCCGCCGCAGCCACCACGGCGTTCAGCAGGGCAGACGTTTCCGGATGATAGAAGAGCGACCGAAACATCTGATGTACAATCGCCGTGTGCCGCTGCCGATCCGATAGAAATTGGGCCAACGCCGCCTCGCGCGACTCCGCGCGATATCCCATCCGAATCGCACAGCGTTGCAACTCCTCATGGGTATCGGGCAGCGCGTGTGTCTGTAATTCATGCATCATCTGCAGCTTGTGTTCGACATCGCGTAAGAACCAGTAGGCCTCGGTCAGCCGCTGCTGATCGTCTTGTCCAACGAACCGATGTTGGCAAAACCGCTGAAGCGCCCCTACGGTCCTCCGGTCGAGTACATCAGGAACCGCACTGCCGATCAGCACCTGAATCGTTTGGACCAGAAATTCGAGCTCCCGGATCCCGCCGGTGCCTAACTTCACGTTTCGATGCTGATGTCCACGTCCGGCGATCTTTTCATCAATCATTGCTTTGACCGACCGGACATCGCGAATAATTGCCAGCGCCAGCCCCCTCGACAGGGGCTCAAGATCAGGCTGAAACACAAATCCCTCCACCATCCGCACGAATGCCTGACCGACCGTAGGAGAGCCGGCAATAGGCCAGGCTTTCAGCAGCGCCAGCCGTTCCCACACCTGCCCGCGCTGCGCATAGTATTTTTGGTACGCCTCCACCGATCGCGCGAGCTGGCCGACCGTGCCTTCGGCGCGAAGCCGCAGGTCGACACGGAATATCGCGCCTTCCCGAGTCTGTTCCGCCAGCGCCTTTGTCAGCGACCGCGCCAGAAGCTCGAAATATTCCTCGTTCGACAAACCGTGAGTATTGGATGGACGGCTACCCTTTCCCTTCCTGGTTTCGCCCTCCGCACACGCGTAGACATAAATCAGATCCACGTCTGAACTGTAGTTCAACTCATGCGCGCCGAGCTTGCCCATCCCAATGACGGTAAACTCCGTCTCCACCCACGTGCCGTTCACGAGCTGATGCATCGGCGTCCCATGGATCGCATTGAGATCCTGATCGACAATCTCATAAGCCGCATGGATGAGGACCGAGGCGAGATCGGACAATGAGCCGGTCGTTTCTTCGACCGTGGCCAGATGAAGGAGATCCCGCACACCGATCCGCAGCATTTCACGGCGTCGCACTCGACGCAGCACATCCAGCTTCAACTCCATGGCCTTCAGCGACCCCAGACTTTGACGAAGGGCGGCGACCATTCCCTCCCGGGTCGGAGCGGCCGTCAACACGTCCTCTTCCGCCAGCCAATACACAAGCATGGGATCGCGAATGAGAGCGAAGGCGAGAGAATCGCTGTTGCCGAAAATCGTACACAGCAGCCCCAACATCTTCGGGGAAGCTTGCAGATACTGCAGAAAAGAAGCGCGATTCACAGTCCCAGCGAGGAGGCGTTCCCAATGATTCAACGCTTGATCAGGATCGGCCGTGCGCGCGGTCTCCGCCAAGAGAGCGGGCAGAATCGTGGCCAGGATTCGGCGCGTATGCGGATCGCCCGCCATGCTCTGAATGTTGGTATCCGCCTCGATCGGGCGCGCCACTCCGTAGGGGCTCAGAATCCCCACCACCTGTTCTGGCTCAAGGCCGGACGCTACCAGCAAGGGAGAAGGATCAGGAAGGACCCTGGAAAAAGCGAGATCTGGACGCGGGGCTGAAGGGTCGTTCTTCGGCGAACGTTTGGTCATGGCGCCGCATTATACTGGTGCGATTCTTCCGGTACAATGAGACCACCTTCGGGTATACTCCACAAGAATCATGCTGCACGCGAACACCGACCGCGCTCAGATCCTCGCGACCCTGGCTCCGCTCTGTCCGGACATCGACGCCGACATCCTGCAAGATTTCGTCACGAGGATGGACCCGGAATATTTCTCCGCGTTTCCTCCCAAGACGCTCGCCTCACACGTCACACAAGTCGCCACCCTCACACCGGACCACCCCTGTGATGTCTCCATCGACGAGGCCGCAGACGGCCGCTTCATCATTACCATCGTGGCCTACGATTACTTCTCCGAGTTCGCCACAATCTGCGGGCTCCTCTCCGCCTTTGAGCTGAATATTGAAGAAGGCCAGATTTACACCTTCGTCGAAGAATCCATGCCGCCCGCCGCTCGCATTTCCTGGAGTGACGGCGCGCGTGTCCGCCCGAAAGGCCGTCCAGGCCTCAGCCGTAAAAAGATCGTCGATGTCTTTCGCGTAGAACCGATGCGCGGAGCCGCGTTCGGCCAGAAGGATCGCCAACGGCTCATTGCAGAACTCACCGCCATGATCGCGCTGCTGGATGCCAGCCAGTTCGACGAAGCGCGCCAGGCCGTCAATCGGCAACTTGTCGAGTATCTCGGACAACGCCGCAGCTCATTCAGCGGGCTGCTCCACACCGTCCAGATCACCTTCGACAACGGCCAATCCCATACCGACACCGTGATGGACATTCAATCGGACGATACCCCGGCGTTTCTCTATGCCTTCGCCAATGCGCTGGCCATGCGCAACATCTACATCGCCAAAGCGCAATTCTCGATCGAGGGCGGCAAGTTGCATGATCGCTTCTACGTGCGCAATCGCTATGGCCAGAAGATCACCGATCCTCTCGATCAACAGCACCTGCGCCTCACGGCGGTGCTCATCAAACAATTTACGCATGCGTTGACTTGGGCGCCGGACCCCGCCAAAGCCCTGGAAGCCTTCGATCAGTTTCTTGACCTGACCGTTCAGGATGCCAAAGGCAAGGCGCAGAAACAGGCTCTGGCTTTTCTCAGCGACAAGAAGACCTTTCCCATCCTGGCTCGCCTGCTGGGCACCAGCGATTTCCTGTGGGAAGATTTCTTGCGCCGCCAACACGGCAATCTCCTGCCGCTGTTACAGCATTATCGCGACGCCCCGCTGATCAAGCCCCAATCGGCACTCCGCAAGGAACTCGACCGTGTGATGGCCAAAGCGAACACCGAAGAGGCGCGCAAGGAGGCGTTGAACCGGTTCAAGGATCAGGAACTCTTCCGCATCGACATGAAACACATGACCGATGCGGCCAGCCTCGCCGATTTCTCAGAGGCCTTGACGGAACTGGCCGAAGTCATCGTCGCCCGGAGCCTTCAAGACTGCCAGGCCAAATTGCAAAAACAATACGGAGCTCCCCGCCTGACCAATAAAAAGCCCTGCCCCTTTGCCGTGCTCGGAATGGGAAAATTCGGCGGGCGTGAACTCGGATACGCGTCCGATATCGAAGTGCTCTTTGTCTATGGCGGCACCGGACACACCAGTGGCAAACAAGGGATTGAGAACAGCGAATACTTCGAGCGGCTCGCACAGGAACTGCTGCAAGGCATCGAGGCCAAGCAGGAAGGTATCTTCCACCTGGATATTCGCCTGCGACCCCATGGCAGCAAGGGGTCCCTCACCAACCCATTCGAAGAGATCGTCAATTACTACAGCCCCACCGGGTTAGCTGCCCCCTTTGAACGACAGGCCATGATTAAATTGCGCGCTGTCGTCGGAGACGCCGGATTGGGAAAACAGGTCGAGGGCCACAGAGATCGCTATGTCTACAGCGGGGAGCCCTGGGACCTCGCCATTGCCCTCGACCTCAGACGGCAACAATTGAAACAGCTCGTCGAGCCAGGCACCGTCAACGTGAAACACAGCGCCGGCGGGCTTGTCGATGTTGAGTATGCGATCCAGTACCTCCAACTCATGCATGGACACCAGCATAAAAGTTTACGCACGTCCAACACCATGCAAGCCCTGTCGGGATTGGTCGCATGTGGACTGGTGACCAGGCAGGACGGCGAGCATTTGCGGAAGGCGTATCTCTTCATTCGTATGTTGATCGACGGCCTGCGCATGGTGCGCGGCAATGCGAAGGACTTGGTACTCCCGCCGGCCGATTCCGAGGAATTCATCTTCCTCGCCCGCCGCGTCGGCTACACCACCGAAGATTGGCAAGCCGGGGCACGACATCTGCAGACGGATATTGAGGAGCACATGAGTGCGACGAAGAGGTTTTTTGAACGGACGTTCGGGAAGTTATGAGGAAGGATTGACCTGGTCACGTAGCCCCTATTCACAGACATTCGGCCAGGGATAGATCCTACGCAAGACCGATATCGCTCATGATTTGGATTGGCTAGTAAAGGGATGGCAACGCGATCTTACCCGAGAGGAAACGCAGCATGAATCCGGAAGCCATTCTGAGAACGCTCTTGCCTCAGTTCCAAACATACATTCGCGAGACTCTAAGCAAACAGATACTCGGCAAGTTTTGTGGTTGCTTCATTCTAGGGGTGTCGGGCAAGACATTTTTAGAATTTGGGGAAACAGCCCCATCTTATCTGACAAGCTAACCCCGTTCGATCCTCCTCGCTGCCCTAGACGAGAAGCCAGCTACTACTTACCACACTGCCCTAATTTTCGTTCCTCCTTCTCCAGCCACGGTATTACATCGCGCTCCCCGCAAAGATCGGATCACATCCGTGCCTGTGAGATCGAGCACATGATCATGGGGGGTTGCTTGGGATCGAGTACCACTGTACAGTTCATCGAACAGCACCAGCAGGCTCTGTCACGACACGCAGTTCCATCCACTCACGGTGACCCATTCATGAGTTTTCCATCCAGACTCGAAGACTATGCGCTTATCGGCGATACGCACACGGCGGCACTCGTATCTCGCGAGGGATCCCTTGACTGGCTGTGCCTTCCGCGATTTGATTCGCCGGCGTGCTTCGCCGGCCTCCTGGGAACGCCCGACCATGGCCGATGGCTTATCACTCCACACGGCGAGATCACCACGATCCGACGACGCTACCGTGGAGAGACCTTGGTATTGGAGACGGAGTATGTGACAGAGACGGGCACGGCCACGGTCATCGACTTTATGCCGCCACGCGATCGTGACATCAATGTGGTGCGGATCGTCTCTGGCAACAAGGGAACCGTGCGGATGAAGATGGATCTGACGCTTCGGTTCGACTATGGATCGATTGTGCCATGGGTCAGCCGTGACAAACGTCTGCTGAAAGCGGTTGCGGGGCCGGATGCCGTGTATCTCGACACCCACGTCGAATTGGAGGGCAGGGGATTTACCACCGTCGCGGATTTCACCGTTTCGGAGGGCCAAGAGGTTCCCTTCACCCTGACGTGGCGCGCCTCGCACTCCTCTCCGCCGACACCCGTGATGACCAAACGAGCCTTGTCTGAAACTGAGTACTGGTGGAATGAATGGTCGACCCGCTGTACCTATGAGGGGCCCTGGCGGGAAGCGGTGGTCCGTTCTCTGATCACGTTGAAGGCGTTGACCTATGCTCCGACCGGAGGCATTGTGGCCGCCCCGACCACGTCGCTTCCTGAGCTGCTCGGCGGAGTGCGCAACTGGGACTACCGCTATTGCTGGATTCGAGATGCGACGTTCACGCTCTTCTCTCTGCTCGTGGCCGGGTACCATAGTGAAGCCAAAGCCTGGCGTGAATGGTTGCTCCGTGCCGTGGCGGGAAAGCCCTCCGACTTACAGATCATGTATGGAATCGGCGGAGAGCGACGGTTGCCCGAAGTGGAATTGAAGTGGTTGCCGGGGTACGAACAATCCGCGCCGGTGCGGATCGGCAACGCCGCCTCGCAGCAATTTCAGTTGGATGTGTATGGCGAGATTATGGATGCGTTACATCAAGCCAGAGAATTAGGATTGGCGGCGAGCGAGGATTCCTGGCGCGTACAACATGCCCTTATGGAATATCTCGAATCCGCATGGGATCGCCCGGACGAGGGAATTTGGGAAGTGCGTGGGCCTCGTCGGCAGTTCACCCATTCCAAGGTCATGGCGTGGGTGGCGGTAGATCGGGCCATCAAAGCCGTGGAGCGTTGTCACGTTGAGGGGCCGCTCGAGCGATGGCGCGCGCTCCGCGCCACGATTCACGACCAAGTGTGCCGAGAAGGCTATGATTCGAATCGCGGAACATTCGTGCAATATTATGGTTCGACGTCGCTGGACGGCAGTCTCTTGATGATTCCCCTAGTGGGGTTCCTCCCCCCGTCTGATCCGCGAGTCCGCGGCACCCTGCACGCCGTCGAGCGCGAGTTGACCGAGGACGGGTTGGTGATGCGGTACCGCCCGACGGGAGAAATGGATTCGCTGCCCGGCGGCGAGGGCATGTTTCTGCCCTGTTCATTTTGGCTGGTCGACAATTTAGTCTTAGCGGGACGCCGAGATGAGGCCCGCGAGTTGTATGATCGGTTGATTGGGTTGCGTAACGATGTCGGACTGCTCTCGGAAGAGTACGATCTGAAGAATAAACGACTGATTGGAAATTTCCCACAGGCATTTTCTCACGTGTCGTTGGTCGATTCGGCCTATGGGTTTTCCCACATCGAAAGCCCATCAGAACATCGTCAGCGGAGTTAATAGTGGTCAGCCCTGTTGAATCGTGAGGATGCAACATGAGTGGTAGGGTGCTATTCGCGGTTTCTGCGGCCTTTGCCCTGTCCTTGGCGGGCGACACCGATCCCGGCCTCGCCGAATCGACCGATAGGGTGCCGCCCCCGAATGTAGCGGAGGAGGATGTGTTTGATCAGGCCCCCGTCGCAGAGGGGATCATCGAACGCTATCTCCTGGACCCGAGGGGGGAAGTGGAAGGATTGCTACTGAGGGATGGCTCTCACATGTATGTGACCTCGCGCGCGGAGGAGCACCTGATTCGAGCCATCACACCCGGGGATCACGTGCGGGTCTATGGCCGACGTACGACCAGCGACGGATTGGTTCAACCGGATGTGATCAAGAATCTAAGCCAGCACACTACCTTCATTGTGCCGATACGTCTGGATCTTCCGATGCAGGAACAGGAAGCGCATGTGTCGGTGACGCAGATGTATGCGGCGGGGACCATTCGCGTCTTGCTCTACCATGCCTTCAAGGACATGGTTCAGGGCATGATCCTGTCCGATGAGACGCAAATACGCTTGCCGCTCGATACGAGTGCGGAACTTCGCCGGTCTTTCCATGTCGGTGATTCAGTGGTGATCAGAGGACACGGAACCACCACCAAGTTCGGACGAGCGATCGAGGCGGTTGCCATCGGCAGCGATCGTGATTCACTCGTTCCGCTTGGTGCGTCTCTTCGCCGCGAGCCCTGAGTCGCGGACTGTTGTAGCTGTCCCAGCTCGACGCTCAATAACCTCTGTTCGGTTGCCCCAATCAAAGCAAAGGGGTCTGGAGTCGCTCCTGCTGGGGCCTGTTCCGCGGATCCGGCACCAGCAGCAGCGAGCTCGCGCTCACCGCAAGCACAGACACCCCTGACCACCCCAGTGAATTCTATCAACTGACGAGAAATGACACCAACCTCACTACTCCACGCAGGAGACATAGGCCTTCGGGCAGGCCGACGCTAATCCCCCGGATGGATTGCCGGTCTGGGTCGGCTTTTTCAGCATCTCCAGGACTCGCGGAAAGTCGTCTGGAGTCCTCGCCCAGAAAATATAGTTGGCTTTCAATCCATCCCGCACGAACGCGAGAATTTCCGACACGGTCGGCACCGCCCCTGTGCCGTCTCCCCGCGTGTTTCGATAGTTGCTCCTCATCACCTGAGGCGCCAGGGGGACGATGCCGGAGAGTTCAGGATAGTAGGTGTAGATCCCTCTCGGCGCATTGGGCGTGTTCATGGCCAATCCCGGCTCATCTCTGAAAATATCCGGGCTGCTCAGCGCCGTCCCCATCTCTTTGAGTTTACGGACGAAGGACTGGAGCATTGGACGCGGATAGTTCACCTCTTGAATCCTCATCGTATTGGGAAACTGCGCGCGCATCTGCTGGTGCACATGCAGGAGATTCGTGTAAAAGCCGTCGATCTTGTCGGCCGAGAGAGGGACCAGCGGCTCGCCGAATGCGGTTTCGATCATCCCGATTCCTTCGAAGGCAGGATGGGAATTGTAGCGCTCCCCCAGCGCCTGAAAGAGAGCGATCAGACGATCACGCACACGGGGATTCCACAGGGCGATATTGTACCCACGTGGCATGGCGTTGTGCGCGGCTCGCTCCCATTTTTTCTGCGAGCCAAAGGCAAAGGCCCCACCGTCATACTCAGAGGCTTTCAGATAATCCGGCACGAGCGTCCAACTCGGGTCGAATGATTTCGTTTGCACCTGAATCACAAGTCGTTTGCCCTGGCCGGCCAATTCAGCCAGCCACTGGTCGATGGACGTGAAATCGTATCGGCCCTCTGCCGGTTCCAGTTCCGCCCATAAGTACCGAATCTGCACCCCGCGCAAAGCGGGCGTGGCCTCGAGTTCGGCATACACGTCTTCCAGATACTTCGGACTATTTTTCCCCCAGCCCATAATCGTCACGTAATGGCCTGGATGCCATTTCACCCCCTGAGTCACGAGCGGATGCGTGGGACCAGCGGACGACTGCGCTCCGCCCAAAACCCACAGCAGACCAATGGCGAAAGCCGAAACACTTACAAGCGCATACAGTGATCTGTCTCCAATGGAGGGACCGGCCTTATTTTTGAATCTCCGACTATCGACATCCTTCACGCTGCTCCTCTCCTCTCAGACCGCGCCGCGGTCAGGTATCTCGTCGACGATCGTTTCCTCACCAAATGAAGAGGACCCATCCTGCCACAATGTCCATCGCGCGGCTATACTGCATAGTACTGGTCGGATGTAGTAGCAACGAGGACGGTGCAAGTACCGCCATCAAGCCCACAGCTCACTGAGCCAAGGCAGGTACGACAGGCGCCTACGTATACAATGCCGATTACACCAGCCTGAAGCAGGCCGATGAGATCCGCATAACGTCGGACCTGTTGGGCGACAGAATGCTCCAGATCGACGATGAACGTCTCGCTTCCTCCTCCCCAAGACCACCGACCGAGAGCATGACTGTCAGACGAAAAACTCCAGCCACTGAAGTCCACATGGTGTTCCCGTCGGATGGGAGCAGGAAGGGTCGTTCGCTCGGCCGATAGTTCGAGGCAGAGAACAGCCGCCACGCCGTGTACGGCCAGGCAGAGCCATTCACTATCGCGTGCGGCTATACCCTAAAGCCCCTCGCCAAGCGAGAGGGTACGCATTGACCTTGCGCCTAGCGAGACGCGGGAACGTCTTCCAGCGGCACTCTCCATCACTCAGCGGCCTCGCTGGACGACCCGAGAACAATGTCGGCTGGCTCTTCAACCGCCCGCTACAGTTCAAGGACCTTTTGATAGGCCCTGAGCAGATCGCCCACGGACAGCACCCCGATGATCGTGCCGTCTTCCGTGACCGGCAAATGCCGGATGCCCTCTTTCTTCATCAACCTGAGCGCTTCCATCAGCGGCTCACTATCCTCAATGGTCACCACGGATTTGCTCATGCACGAGAGCACCACGGTCATGTTCGGGTCCAACCCCTTGGCCACGGCCTTCCTACTCAGATCCGTATCCGTGATGATGCCGATATATCGCGATCCGTCGTCGACGAGCAAGGACCCGATCCGCCACTTCTGCAGCAACCGTCCGGCCTCCTTGATCGAGGCGCTTTTATGCACGCTCCGCACCTCCGCCGACATGAACTCCGCCACCGTGCGGCCATCAATCCGCTCACCGACCGTCCGACGCCAATCCCGACCTGTCCTGGCGCTCCTCTTGAGCTCCAGCCGCGCGAGACAACTGTCCAGCACCTGCTTGCGTTGATGGAGGCTTTCGCGATCCACGTTGTGTGCCCCAGCTTCTTGAGCCTCCTCCGGGAGGATCGCCGCTTCGCCAAGTTTGGCGTATTGATAGGCTTCGAGTTCCTCGGAAGCTCCGCCGAAGGTTTCACTGAGCACCTCTTCAGCCTGCTCATCGAATCCCTCCAACGACGCAGTCGCCTTGCGTCGCGATAAGAACGGCTGAAACGCCACCAACGTCTCGCGAATCTGTTCGATATGCCGGCTGAGAAGATCCGCCGGTTCCTGACTCGATTTCACTCTCTTGGCCATACTGCCTCCTTGGTAGGCCCAAGAGAATAACGTAACTGTTGCATCGGCTCAAGCCTTCGCGCCTGGCGGGATGCTGAAAATATCCGGGACATACGTTCTCGCGTCAATGGACCAGTACTTTGAGGATCCGGCGAAACCCTCTCTGCTGCCATCCAGATGTTTCGGGTCAGCAGCTCCGACAGCGTCACGAGAGCATTCCTGCAATCGGCTCGCCCGCATGCGCCCTGAAACCTTCTTCCGAAATCTTGAAACATCGCTACCACAAGCCTTTCATGGCACTCTACACAGGAAGAGGCTGGGGCGTGCGGCCCATCGTCCCGTTCCCGGATGCCGGCGCCTGTCCCGTCGCTTTGGGCACTGCCCTTCCTCGCACGCGATGCATTTTTTCCCGCGTGTGGTAAGGCATGAGCGTCTCCAACACGGCCGGAAGCCTGTCGCAAGGCACATCTTCCATGATCTTCGTGGCGATTTTTGGATCAGGCCCGGAACGACCACCGACAAACACATCCACTGCATCGATGACCTTGCCGTCAACTTTCGCCTTTTTTCCCAACAGCCCGATATCCGCGACCAGATGGTTTCCACATCCGGCCGGACAACCGGACCAATGCAAGGTGATCGGTTTGAGGCTGTCACCCAGCTTCCGCTCCAGGACTCGCGCCGTTTCGACGGCCCGGCTTTTAGTTTCAATGACGGCCAAATTACAGTAGTCACTGCCCACGCAACTCACCAGCCCCTTGTATAGGGCCGACGGGTTGTAGGCGAATTGCTTGACGAGCGGCTCCTCCGCCAGTTCGCCCACCAATCGATCGCTGACATGAGGTATTATCAAGGCTTGCGCTGGTGAAAGGCGTACTTCTCCTGTGCCGTACCGAGCCGCCAATGCGGCAATGTTCAGAAGCTCGGCCGCCTTCACACGACCGACCAGCAATTTCAACCCGATATAGTTCATACCGCGTTGTTTTTGACGAAAAATGCCGATGTGGTCGCGCTCAGCCGCGCCCCTTGCATCCACACCCGCCGCCAGCAAGGTTCTTCCTATGCGGATCTCGACCTCATGCCGCAAGCGTTTCTCCCCCCAGGCCTCCACAAGAAATGCGAGGCGCGCTTGCGTACGATTCTCACGCGGCCCATGGTCGCGATAGATGTGCAGCAAGGCTCGGCAGACCTCGAAGGCTTGCGCCGGGTTCACAAATATATCCAACGAGCCGGCAATCCGATAGCCTCCTGATCCCAGCTTTCCCCCGACCAGCACGTTGTACCCGTAGCACTTGTCATGCCCCAGGTCGTGATAAGCGGGGACCAGCGCAATGTCTTGCGTCTCCGTATGAAGGCAATTGTCGGGACAGCCGGTCACGGCGATATTGCACTTGCGCGGAAGATTTGTGTAGGCAGGATTGCCCAGTATCTCCTCGTTGAGGGCACGGACGATGTCCGTGCCCTCCAGCAATTCGTTGGGATTCAAACCCGCCACCGGACAGGTCATGATGTTACGCACCGAGTCCATCCCGGTTTGCAACGACGTAAGTCCTGCCTCTTCCAGCTTGGCAAACACTGTCGGGACATGCTCGATCGTCAGGTGCCGGAGTTGAACTTGTTGTCTCGTCGTTACATCGATCACCCCGTTGCCGTATTGCAGCGCGAGATTTCCCAGCGCCTCCAGTTGCGCCGAGGTGGTACGCCCGCCCGGCAGGCGTACCCGCAGCATGAAGTGGCCCGGCGTCGGATTCCGCAGGAACAGGCCATACCATTTCAACCGTTGAATGTCGTCTTCCGGAATGCTCTCCCATCCGGCTTCCGCATAATGTGCGATCATGTCGCGTACCGACAACCCATCCCGTTCAGACTTGATCGCCTCGATCTTGTTCATCACACCCCTCCCAATGAAACGGAATAGTCCGGTCCGGTCTTTCTCAACACCACCGCTCCTGCCCGACTCAACTGATCCACGACCAGCAATACCTGCGATGCGCTCAACCCCGAGAGAATCATCAGTTGCTCGAATGTCTGGGGAGCCAGGTGCTCCAGGAGTGTCAGTACCGCAGTTTCTGCATTCGTGCTCATGATGTCCTCCTTGCGGTTGATCGCCATCCGCGCATCAGAGATTAGTTTTGCTCAAAACGTTTTGTACTCGAGCCACTTGCCGTTCAGCGTGATCTTGCAGCGGGCCTCGCCCTGACTGCCGGTGACTTTTTCCATATCCAGCGTAAAGTCGATTGCGCTCATGATGCCGTCGCCGAACATTTCGTTCGCCATCTCCCGCAAGGAATCTCCATAGACCCCGATGACTTCCAGCAGACGATACTTAAACGGATCCGTCGCATTCGGAAAATCCGCGCGAACGGGGAACGCGCTCAGAGCGCCGATTTGCTCGCTATCCAGGGCCAACAGTTTCCCCACCTTTCCCGCTTCCTCCGGTGAGAAGCGGTGATTTCCGTTCAAAGCAGCGGCGACGAATGTCGGATTCTTGCCGACCGTTTTAGCCACTTCCGCGATCGTCACTTTCTTGTTCAACCGTTGCACCTTAATTGCCTTGCGTACTGCTGCTTTTTCCATTGAGTGCTCCTTCGTATGATCAGCCCGTGAATGACTTCTCCCGTTGCTTTGACTTACGATCCAACCGCCGCCGAGGTGACCGATTGAGGCACCGGCGCGACCGGCGCTTCGGTCACGCGATAGGGGCTCACCATCCAATAGAGCCCGCCGACAAACAGCCCGCCGCCCACAAGATTCCCCAGCACCACAAACACTTGGTTGTACCAAAATCCCGTCCAGCTCACGGCCGCGTCATGCGGCAGAAATAGCGCCATGCCCAGCAACGATTGGTTTGCGATGCTATGCTCGAACCCGGTACCGATGAAGGCGAACAGACACCAGAAGATCAGGAGAATCTTCGCCGTATCGTTGTTCGTTCGTCCCGTCATCCAGACCGCCAAACAGATCAGCCAATTGCAGAGAATCCCCCGCACGAACAGCTCCCAGGCAGGCAGCGACATTTTCACCGCCGCCACTTTTTCGATTAGATCCGTCGTCGATCCCTTGGCAAACACGCCGGATTGGATAATGAGCCATGCTAACCCCAACGATCCCGCCAGATTGCCGAGCCAGGACCAGGCATTGAGTTGAATGACTTGAGCCCACGAGAGGCTTCTCGATAAGCCTCCGATCGCGCCGATCAGATTGTTGCCGGTGAACAACTCAGACCCTGCAAAGATCACGAGCGTCAACGCAATTCCGAACGACACCGCCATGATCAGCTTGACCACAGGGGAACTAATCGCCGCCAACGGCCCCCCCACGCTGAAAATCAACGCGATTCCGAATCCAAGATATACGCCGGCTAAGATCGAGAGGATGAGATACCCTCCTGGCGATCGTTCGAAATATGACCATTTCTTTACCGCAACCCCTGCGATCCGCTCGTGATCTGCTGTGTGCATGAGGCTCTCCTTTCGTTGGTCACTGCGTCCGTTCAACTCAAAAAAAAAGACGTCCTCATCCCGCAGTGGAGAAGAGGACGTCTTTGTCCTGCTTGGCGTGGTCGCGATGACCAGGCCTGGTGGTATTTGCCGACTTCAGTGTCGACAGAAATAAGAAAGGCGTCCGCCACTCTTGGAAGAATGACGGACGCCTTTGTCCGTTTACTGTATGTGGTGCGGATGTGACATCAGGCGTCGTTGCCAGGACTCATCCACGCTTTACCTGTATACCATCGCCTCCTGAATTCGTCAAGAGCCTCCTTGACGAGGAGCCATGACTACACGTCGTAATACAGGAAGAACTCGTACGGATGGGGCCGCAGCCGCATCGTATCGACTTCTTTGGTACGCTTGTACCCGATCCAGGCCTCAATGAGTTCTTCGCTGAACACTCCCCCCTTGAGGAGGAACTGATGGTCTTTCTCCAGGTGATTGAGGGCCTCGTCCAGGCTCCCCGGCATGGTTCGAATCTTGGCCGCTTCCTTCGCCTCGAGATCGTAGAGGTCCTTCTCGGCCGGCTCTCCCGGATTGATCTTGTTTTCGATGCCATCCAAACCGGCCATGAGCATGGCGGAAAAAGCCAGATAGGGGTTAGCCGCCGGGTCCGGGAAACGCACTTCGATCCGTTTCGCCTTCGGGCTTGGGGAATACATCGGAATTCGAATACCTGCCGACCGGTTCCGGCTTGAATAGGCGAGCAACACCGGCGCTTCGAAGCCCGGCGTCAATCGCTTGTACGAGTTCGTCGAGGGGTTCGTGAAGGCGGCCAAGGCCGGCGCATGCTTCAGAATCCCGCCGATGTAGTGGAGGCACATCTGCGACACCCCGGCATATTCTTTCCCGGCGAACAGCGGCTTCCCCTCCTTCCAGATGCTCTGGTGGGTGTGCATGCCCGATCCATTGTCGCCGAAAATCGGCTTCGGCATGAAGGTGACGGTCTTGCCGTGTCGCCGTGCGACGTTCTTGACGATGTATTTGAACATCATCATTTTATCCGCGGTGCGCAGCAGGCTGTCGAATCGGATATCGATCTCAGCCTGGCCCGCCGTGGCCACCTCATGGTGATGTTTCTCAGTGGCTATGCCCGCCTTTTCCATCTCAAGAATCATTTCCGTGCGGATGTCCTGCTGCGTATCGGTCGGCGGAACCGGAAAGTAGCCTTCCTTGTGTCGAATCTTGCCGCCCAGATTGACCCCCTCCTGCCCCATGTTCCACACGCCCTCGTCGGAATCGATATGGTAGTAGGCGCTGTGGTTCGTCTGGTCGTAGCGCGCGTGATCAAAAATGAAAAACTCGGCTTCAGGCCCCCAGTAGGAGGTGTCGCCGATCTTGGTGCTCTGGAGATATTTCTCCGCCTTCTGAGCGATGAACCGCGGATCACGATCGTACATTTCTCGCGTGATCGGATCGACGACGTTGCCGATGAGGCTTAATGTAGGCACGGAACAAAACGGATCCATGCAGGCGGTTGCCGGATCCGGCACGAGCAGCATGTCGCTGTTGTTGATCGCCCTCCAGCCTCGAATCGACGAACCATCGAGCCCGGAGCCGTCCTTGAACAGGCCGTCCGTCAGTTCACTGACAGGAATGGTAAAATGCTGCCAGGTGCCGATGAGGTCCACGAACTTCATGTCCACGACCTGGACCTTATTCTTCTTTGCAAAATCTAACACCTCACGAACGTTCATCCCCTCCTCCTTTCAACCGCCGATAAAATAACTGCCCCACACGCTGTCGCTTACGCCGCATGAGCCCCAAGAAACAGTTCAATCTCAGCGAGAATCGAGGCCCGGATCGATTCCAAACGATCGGCCTCCTCGACTTTCTTCCCATCCATACCTGTCACATAAAACACGTCGGCCACCTGATCAAGCCGAGTGGAAATCCGGGACGCATGCACCGACAACCCCAACTGAAAAATCGCGTTCGTGATAATGTACAACAATCCCTGCCGATCATCCGCAAAAACATCCAGAATGGTAAATCGGTCGGACGTCTCATTGTCGATCCGCACTTCCGCGGGTTGCCGATGCGCAGGCAACGATCGCCTCATGTTCAACCTGGCCCCGCCACGCATCACCGTGTCGATGGACTGACGTCCGGATAACACCTCCGTAATCGTCCGGCCGATCGACTCGCACCGCTCGATGGGCGGAGCGCCTTGGTAATCGGGGTCGGCCACCTGAAAGGTATCGACGACCACGCCGTCCTTTCGCGTCACAATCTGAGCATCCAAAATCTGCAATCCGCCTGACGCCATGACTCCGGCAATCTTCGAGAACAAGCCGGGGATCAGATCATTGTGCGCGATGACGGCATATTCACAGGTCCCCAGCGGGGCATTGAAGTCCGTTTCAACCACGGCCCCACCGGCGTGCAACCGGCGCATCGCTCCGAGATGCGCGGCGATGCGCCGGGGGGACGTCCCATAGACGTACCGCAGGGGAAATTGTTCCAGCTCCGACCGGATCCACGCCTGATCCATCGGAAGGTTCCGGTCAGGACCCTGTCGCGAAGCCACCTCGGCCGCGATACGCGCAAGCCGTTGCGGTTCGTCGACCGTCTCACGCTCGCCGGACACCTCCTGCATGGCCCGCAGATACAACTCGATCAACAAAGACTCTTTCCATTTGGTCAAGACATCCGGGCCAACCGCGGCGATATCGGCGGCGGTCAGGGCCAGCAACTTGCGCAGCACTTCCGGCGTACCCACTTCGCGAGCGAACGGCAGCAACACTTTTTCATCATAGGGATCTCGACGAAAGGCCGTATGGGCCATCAGCAAATGTCGATGGACCAGCATCACCAGCGTCCGGGAGTCCCGCTCATCAAACCCCAATCGCGCCGCTGTTTCTTCCGCCAAGCGCTTACCGACTTCGCTGTGATCTTCCTCATGCCCCTTGCCCAAATCGTGAAGGAGCAACGCCAAATGCAAGAGGTCCTTCCGTTTGATCTCCCGATACACCTCACCGAGCACACCGGGATGCTCGGCCAAGGCTTCGGCCTTCGCCACCGCCAGGAGACTGTGCTCATCGACCGTGTACTTGTGGTACTGATTGAATTGCATCAGCCCGCGCACACGAGAAAAGGCCGGCACTAATTTCTCTAAGAGGTGGGCGCGATGCATGGTCTCCAATGTCCGTGCCGTGCCGGGCCCCGCCAGAATCGATAGAAACGTCCGGCCGGTCTCCGGTGCATGAAATTGCTCGACCGATAGCGTCTCCGCATGACGATGAATGTCTTCCAGGAGAGACGGATCGATATTCAGTTTGCGCGAACGCGCCAGGTCGAACAGCGTCAAGAGCAAGGCCGGCCGACCCAATACCTGGGAGCGCAATTCGAACGGGACCGTCAGCGCCTCGCCGTCCACGACGAAATACTGCTCGATCCGAGGCGACGGTAACCACCGGGACACTCGCTGCCGCAACGAACGACGGCGACAG
>JALDRG010000014.1 GCA_031315995.1 Nitrospira sp. | reverse complement strand
TGTCCAGCCGTGGTCCGAATCTTCGACTCAATGTATTCTCGGGCACGGCCAGTGGAAGCAAGGATCACCAGAAACTCGGGAAGCAACTGCGAGGTTGGGACGCGAACTCGGATGAGTTTGTCGGGATAAACTGTGGGAACTAGGCTTGCCGGTACTCGCGCGCACACTCCCACATAGTCTCGGCTACCGTTGTATCGCGTAAATAGAACGTCTCCCGGCTCAACCAGGAATGACTTATAGTCAGCTGGAGTTCCGGACAAGTAGCGAACATCATTCGTATCCAGTTCCATAGGACGAACCGCGCTAATCCGAAAAATGCGTGTGCCCCTCTCCGCCTCAGGCTTCTTTGAGTAGCCATTTCTGATGGAAGTCGCGATATCACCAAGTTCAGCTTGTTTCCATGATTCTTTGGCTGCCGCAAGCTTCCCTTCGACGGCGGCTTTGAGGACGGCGGCCTTGTAGCGTTTGAGGTTGGCCTTGACGCGCTTGAGGTTGGCGACGGCCTCGTCGAGGCGAGAGAACTGTTTTTCGATCTCCGCGACGATGCGCTCTTGCTCTTGGGCCTCTGGAAGTCCTATCTCATGTTGCAGTATATGCGCCTTAGACAGGCCAGGGATGTCCCCTACCGCGTGACGGAGTACATCCTGCACAGTGAATCTGATGGCGTGCTCAATAAATTTGGCTGAGAGCTCAGCCTTCGGTTTGAAGGCATAAACATCGCGTCCAATCGCGCAGCGGATACCAGGAAAGATCTTTCCAACTCCCGCCCCTTTTACAGTGATAAAAATGCACCCGTCCGGGACGAGGCGTTTGGGGTCATTTGTCCATTTGTCCTGCCGGATCTTGTGCCCGTCCCATTGCTCAGGACCACTTACGTACAAGGTGCCAAGACCGTTGGTATTAACCGTGCTCGACGCTGGGGATTGTCCGCAGTACAGTTGGCCAAGTTCATTTAACGATGCAGTCCTCCAGCTGCTTTTAGTCTGGTGTGACAACTCATGGACACTCATGCCGCCAATGCCCCGTTCAACTCTTCAATAATCCTGTTCAGCTCATTGCCAAAGAGCTGATGCACCTTCCCTAGCCCACCCTCCTGGGCAAACGGTGCGTACTCGAAGTCGTCCGGCTCAACCACAAGGTTCGCCGCGACGTGGTCGCGGATCATTTCCAACCAGTGCCGCTGCTCGTCCGTGAACTTCCTTCTTTTTTCCTGCTCCCCTAGCCACGCCTTGAAGTTACTGTTGACCTTCTCTGGAAACGGCACTAACTCATTCTCCTGATGCGTGGCGAAGCGGACGAGGGAGACGAGGTCGGTGAGGATGCGCTTGCCGGTTGCACCTTTCACCTTCGACTTTTCCAGCGCCGCATAGGCCTGCCAGAGTTGAGATTCGTTCCAAAGGTAGGGCGGCTTTTCGATGGCGAGGGCCAGATCCCTGATGTCCTCGAACTTGAGCCGCTGCTTATAGGGCTTGCTGTAGAGCACTTGCAGAGCGGTGATCTCGTCCTTGTGCTTCGTGATGAACTTCTCGAACGACTGCACGATGGTGCGGGCACGGGCCAGAGCGTCGGCGCTGAAACCGGCTTCGATGATTTGATCCTGGCTGACGTGGTCGATGGTGAGTTCGTTCTTTCTCTTGATGTCGATGAGCAGTTCGCGGAATTTCGGATCTTGAAACGGTTTGGCCGCTGCTTGAATAAATCTGGTGGCTACCTGCTGAATCTGCTGCTCAGTCGGCCTATCTGTGCCGAACTGTTTCGCCGCTCGCTCCTCTTGCCGATCGGGATTGACCGCTTCCACCAGACCCCGGCTCAGGTCCTTGAGTGAGAGGCCTCCGCTGGCTTTGCTGATGGCCTGTTCATCGGCTTTCGTGATGCGGTGCTCCATGCGGGCCAGCCGTCCGGCAATGCTGGTGAGCACGTCCTCTTCCGTGTTCCCCAATGCGACGGCTTGGAGCAGCTTCTCAAAAGCCACACTGAGCTTTTTCTCCATCGGTCGCGCGTCGGTCTTGTCCTGCTCACAGACGCCGACGGCATCGACGATGACGAAGTGGTCTTTGGTCGTGGCGTCGGGCGTGACGGCCTTCAGATCGTCTGGCTTGATGACGCGGACGCCCCGGCCCTTCATCTGCTCGAAGAAGGTGCGAGATTTGACCGCGCGCATGAAGACGACGATCTCGACCGGCTTGATGTCGGTGCCGGTGGCGATCATGTCCACGGTGACGGCGATGCGGGGATGGTAGCTGTTGCGAAAGCTTTTGATGAGGTCTTTGGGATTCACTCCGGTGGTGCGATAGGTGATCTTTTGCGCGAACTCGTTGCCCTTGCCGAACTCCTCGCGGAGGATTTCAACGATGTTTTCCGCGTGGGCGTCGTCCTTGGCGAAGATGAGGGTCTTGGGCACTTCCATGCGGCCGGGAAAGATGTCGGTGAAGAGCTTGTCCCTGAATACTTTGACGATGGTGCGGATCTGGTCCGGGGCGACTACGTCGCGGTCGAGCTGGTCAGGATCGTAGGCGAAGTCCTCGTCAAGTCTCTCCCACCGCTTTGTCCGCGTCTCCCGATTCATCAACTGCACGCTATACCCCGCCTCGACGGTGGAGCCTGCCTGCGTAATAGCGGTACGGATGCGGTACACGTCGTAGTTCACGTTGACGCCATCGGCCACGGCCTGCTCGTGGTTGTATTCCATGACGAGGTTTTGATTGAAGAAGCCGAAGGTCTGCTTGTTGGGCGTGGCAGTGAGGCCGATGAGGTGGGCATCGAAGTATTCCAGCACCTGCGCCCAGAGGTTGTAGATGGAGCGGTGGCATTCGTCGGTGACGATGATGTCGAAGGTTTCGATCGGAATGGCCGGATTGTAGTCGATGGGTTCTGGTTGTTTGAAGAGCCGTTCGAGGCCGGAGACGGATGCTTCTTCGTCCTCGTCCGATAGATCCCGCCCTTTGAGCATGGAGTACATGCGCTGAATGGTGCTGATGCAGACGCGCGCGGTAGTATCCAGGGTATTGCCAGCCAGGCGTTGGACGATAAATTCCTCCCCAAACTTCCAATTGTTATATGGGGAGACATACTGCTGGAACTCCTTCAATGTCTGATCGGCCAGATTCCCGCGATCGACGAGAAACAGAATTCGTCGCGCGCCCGCGAACTTCAACAAACGATACGCCAAGACTATGGCCAAAAGCGTTTTTCCAGAGCCGGTGGCCATTTGGACCAATGACCGCGGTCTGTTGTCGCGCAGCGATTGTTCAATATTTTTGATCGCCTGAGGCTTTGGTGGCCAGAGCACATCAATGAGCGGGGGCATGTGTCTAAGGCGACCTAGGAAAGTAAGTGGGGATTCGGCAGCGACCGATGCGCCCCCGAGATTATTTGGCATTTCGGAGCGCTCTGGTAGCCACGCGGCAAGCGTTCCTGGTCTATGGAAGCTGAACACTGAGCGGCTGCGGGGCTGGGGATCGAGGCCGTTGGTGAACCGTGTTTCCACACCGGTGCTTTGATAGAGAAATGGCAGCGGACGCCTGGTGACCGGGAGGTCTTGCGGGAGGCCCTTGCTGTATTTCTCTGATTGCACCTCCACACCCGTCAGGGTGAAGCCCTCTTTCTTGGCTTCAACTATTCCAGCGGCTTTGCCATCGACATAGAGCAAGTAATCCGCAAACCCGTGGCCGCTGATGAGTGGGAAGTTTCGTAAAGCGACTCCCCTGCCTGCCTGGATTTGCGCCTGCCTGTAGTCCTGGACGACCCAGCCCGCATTGACCAGCATCGCGTCGATTCTCTGGCGGGCTTTCTCTTCCGGCGTTGGCATCAGATCAGCTCAGGCTTGTATTATTCTGGAGCAGGCCGCCGCAGAATACCTTTTTCCGTTCTTTTAATCACCCGCGTTCTTACGGGCGAAAACGGCTGGTGGCATACCGGGGCCGCTTTTGGAGACATCCTCTTGTCCTACGTGAAGCCTATCTCGTAGGGATAGGAAAAGCGTTCAGCTCCCATTCCCTCCCTCACCATCCAATGGTGCGAACGGCACGTTGGGATTGAATTCATTGATCGGGTTCAACGGGTTCTCGGGGCGATAGCGATTCACCAGATTGAAAGGATTGCTCGGATTGTATTGGTTGATCGGATTGGCGGGGTTACCGGGATCGAACCGGTTGATCGGATTGAACAGGTTCGCGGAATCATAGGCATTGATCGGATTGAGCGGGTTGGTGGGCTGATACTGGTTGATGGGATTGAAGATGTTGAAGTCCCGCTGGTACTTCTCGTCGAATCCCTGCTTCACCCGGCCTGTCCCGCTCATCGCCACCAACAGAAACAATCCAACGATCATTTCGCTTTGCACCTGAGCCTCTGGCATAGCCGCCTCCTTTCTCCCCGTGCACTCTCTGCCGGCAGCATACTCCACGACTGTGACATCCGGGGTCACAAGGGGAAGAGAGCAGATGGCCTGCGGGGATTAAGAGCCTATGACAGATGGCAGGAGAACTGCGTGAGAAGCAGGCCTAATGGCCTTATTCCATGGGCAACCCGTCGAAAGACAGAACTACGCTGCTCGCCCATTTTTTCCGCGGCCTTCGCCGCTGATCGCTTTGGCAAGATCGGCGGAATTGGCACCGAGGAGTATGAGAGAGCTGACCAAGAGGTCCATGGACACGGAGGGGTCGCCCGCTTCCATCTTCGCCACCCTGGATTGGCTGGATTGGAGACGCTCAGCCAGTTGAACCTGTGACAGACCCTGTTTAGTTCGTCGCTCTCGCAAGCTCCGACTGAGCGCTAACTTCATGTCGATGAGCGCAGACTCTGCCTCGGACAGGCCCAGGAACTCCTTCACCGACCCGACAGCCCATCCGGCCGCTTCCAGTTTGGCTCGTTTTGTGTTCTTCATCTGAAGTGCCCGCGGAAAGTTCTCCGCAGCTTTTGCGGCCACTTTCGCTAGAGTTCATGAATCCAGGATTGATACGGCTTCGCATGCTTGGCAACCATCTTGCGAAGCTGGCTCAGAAGTTTCGGGGACAGACGAATGGCGATTAACTGCTTGGCCGTACTGCTGGCCGGCCGACTCGACGCATACGTTTCAACTTTGCGTCCGACGCTTCCCCGCCCCCTCGCTCACCTTGCGCCGCGATTCGTTGCGCTTCTTGACGCACGGCTTCCCGCAGGCTGTCGGGCTTGAGGACCTTCACCCCGCTGCCGAAGCTCAGTACCCACCCGACAACTTTTCTGCTGTCGGCAATACAACCCTGGAATCACCAACACACCGCACTCGACGGAACGCGCAGCTTGACTACACCGACGCCACATCGCGTAACAACATGATCGCCCCCCTTCGTCGAGCAGTCCGTTCATATCGAGCATCCGCCGTGACCAAGACCGCATCCGATAGTGTCAGCGCCACCGCGTGATACAACGTGTCGAACACATGGTGGTCTAGCGTGCGCGCCAACTCGCATGCGATGAGATAGACCTCTGGCCCACTTTCTATAGGGAGACTCATTGCGTAAAGATCTGCGACATCGGCAGCGGCGGTCTCCGGGCTAAGTCGAACCAATACTGCCGCCGTTTCGGCCAGCCAGTGTACTGGTTGATGCACCCGCACCCGTCCGGTTCTTACTCCTTCCAACAACATCAACGCCCGCTCGACATCAGCCACATCTTCCCGCTGTGGCAACAACCATTTCACAACGACACTGGCATCGATCACCAGCTTTGTCATGATCGTCCCGAATCCCGGGCTCGACGGAAATCCTGTGCCGTTACCGGACGCTTCGTGCGGCGACGGCCTAGCAACGCGTCGATCGCTTCACTCCTGCGCTTCTGCACCAGCTGTTCCTCAACGGCTTGCGACATAAGGTCGGCAATGACCCGGCTCTTATTCTTTCCTGCGAATGCCCGGTCGAACTTCTTCTTCACCTCTTCAGGAACGCTGAAATTTACCGTTGCCATCGCGCCCTCCCCCGGCCAGCCAATGTTGTTGAATTCTTCAACATCAGCATAGTCCTGCAGCATACCTCGCGAGTCAAGGCATTGCTGCCCAGCACTCTAGGAACGCGGTCATGACCAGTGCTTCCTCGATCACCACGAATGTAGGTGCTTATCAGCCAAGCCTCACGGCAGATGGTAGATGAGCAAAGAAAACCAGACGCCCGCCCTATCGCCCCCTCACTCTCCTTGCGCCGCGATCCGTTGCGCTTCTTGACGCACGGCTTCCCGCAGGCTGTCGGGCTTGAGGACCTTCACCCCGCTGCCGAAGCTCAGCACCCACCCGACCAGCTCCCGGGTATCGGCCACGGAGAGGGTCATTCGCAGGCCTCCACCTTTGGTTCGTTTGGTCCCCTGCGTAGCGTGCCAGACCCGATCCTTCACCCAGGCGGCGGTGGCTTTGGTGAATTCCAGTTCCACTTCGATGCGCGGCCCGCGCATGACCGTCAGCGCATCCTGCACGAAGGCATCGAGATCGAAATGCAGCGGCATCTGATAGGGATGGTCCGTGGGTGTGACGGACTTGATGCGTTCCACGGCGAACATGCGCGGCTCGCGCCGCAGGTGGCAATAGGCAATGAGGTAGAGGCCGCCGGTGGCATACCAGAGCCGATAGGGGTCCACTTCGCGCCTGGTCGTGCGTCCGCGGGAGGCAGAATCGTAGCGAATCTGCACGGTGGTGGCGTCGGCGATGGCTCTGGTCAGGCGGTCGATGGTTTCGCGATGTTGCCGATAGCGCTTGTGCGGACCGAGGCCCACGCTGAAGGTGCCGTCGAGTTGTTGGACTAAGGCCACGCCTTGCGGGGGCAGCGCGGCGGCGGCTTTTCCCAACGCCGACTGGAGGGAGGTATGAAGTTCCGTGCCTTCCAGGGGAGTGATGAGTCGGCGGCTGAACGTCAGCGCCATCAGTTCCGAGGGAGAGAATCGCAACCCGGGGACGTTCCGAAATCCCTCCATGAGCCGCCAGCAGGTGTGACCGTTGAGACGTTCGGTGACGAGGGGGTAGCCGGCTTCTTCGAGCGCGGCAAGATCGCGACGCAGGGTGCGGGGATGCCGAGTGGATCCGGGCGCGAGCGACTCGGCCAACTGCTCCAGCGTGAGGCCATGTCGTGACGCCTCCAGCTGCTTCAACAGGACCAACAGACGCACCGCTTGATCGTTGCGCGCCATATCCCGCCCTCAATCCTGGCCCGGCCGATTCTGCGGCGGCCAGTCTACCAGGATGGCGCGACGGAGAGAAGAGGAGAGCGCCTCACGGCCGGCGAACGCCGACGCCGTCGGCTCAGGTAGGAATGTCGGTGGTGCCGTCGTAGGAGGCGCGCGATTGGTGCGCGATCTTGAGCACATCGCCGTCTTTCACGACGGAATCGAGTGAGCCGACCTTTCGGTTCACGGTGACCAGCAATTCGCCGCGCACCACGAATGGGGCCAGGGCATCCATGAGATCGGCATTGCCTTCAATCAATGCTTTGATGGCTACCGGTCCTTCCACGTCCACATCCAGTTCCGGTTCCGTCACCCGCTGCTGTAACGTCGGCCCAAGAATCAGCACTTTCACCATTGTCTACAGTTCCTTCATGAGATTAGTAATGAGGAGCGTATGGCGTATAGCTTATAGCATATGGCTAAGAGTCGGCGACGGAGTTCCGATATGACAGACGAGCGACGCTTCACGAACGACGGCCCTCCCGTCACCCCTGCGTCCGCGCATGGCAATGCAGGCAATCTTGTCGCTTGGGATGTTGCACCGGCAACGGACGGACGCCTGCCGGTACATGGCAGGCCAGGCAATCCTGCTCCACCGTCACCGCCTGATGGGCGTTGTCGGCCGGCACCTTGGGATTGCGATCGCGCGGCGAGGGCAACAAGGCGACGCCTCCCACCACGAGCAGCGCCAGCGCCACGAAAATGATGTCCACTTTACGAAAAGTCATTGGCCGGCTCCTGGTGGTTTCTCCGTTGCTGCGCCCGCCTCATAGGCGTCGTTGAGCAGCTGCGCCACATGTTTCACTGCCACGCGGCCGCGCATCCCGTTGCTGAGCTGGATCATGCAGGCCGGACAACTGGTGGCGACCGTCTCCGCCCCGCTCTGTTCGATGTTCCGCCGCTTGCGGTCGAAGATCTTCTGCGAGGTGTCGTAATCCTTCACGAGGTACGTGCCGGCTCCGCCCGCGCAGCGATCGGCATCGGTCATCTCCACATAGTCCGAACCCGGCAGCTGCTTGAGCAACTGGCGCGGTTCTTTCGTCACGCCGGCCGCTCGCAGGTGACAAGAGGAATGGTAGGTCACCTTTCCGGCCTGGCCTGCGGGCGTCCCCATCGGGGGGTGCTGGTCGGATCGCGCGACGAATTCCGTGATGTGTACCACCTTCTTGGCCAGCGTCTCCGCCGCCTGTTGTTCCGGCCCGCCTTCGAAAAACTTCTTGTATTCCTTGAGCATCAGCGTGCAGGAGGCGCAGCCGGTGACGACCTGATCATAGCCCGCCAACGATCGGAGATTGAAACGGGCGTTGTCTTTGACCAGGTCCACATGTCCATAGGTTTCGATCGGCGTCCCGGAACAACGCTGCGGCGGAAGTTCCGGTTCCACTTTATGTTTTCGCAACACGGCGATGACCGCATCCCCTACCCCATCTTGAAAATAGTTGGCCGCGCACCCGTGGAAGTAGGCCACGCGGGAGCCCGTCTTGTTCGCCGACGGTTGCGTGAGCTCCGGATACCGGTCGCGCAAATGGGTCGTCGCGAGTTTGGGCAGGACCATGTCCGCCGGAAACTTGGCCGTGGAAGCGATGCGTGTTATCACCGGCGCGGCCAGGCGCTCCAGAATCGCGCGCGGAAACGGCCGATCCCAGAGGCGTTGCGTCCTCGCCAATACTTTAAGCATCGATTCAAATACAGGCAGCTTCGCCTGGAGCGCAAAAATCCACCGCGAGCCTTGGTTGGGATGTTCGGCGCGCCGCTGCAGAATCAACTCCGAGACATCTACCCCCGCCGGGCAAATTGTCCGGCAGGATTTGCAGTTCAGGCAGGCCTCCACCACCCGCTTCGAGTCGAGGTAGCTGTAGTCTTTCGCCGTGACGATCTCGAACCAGCCGCGCGAGCTCATGTCCTCCGACTGGAACACGTCGTAGACCGGGCACACGGAGTTGCACTTCGCGCAGGTCGCGCAGGATTTTGAAAGCCGCTGGTAGTCGATGTGCTCCGTGAACGGCGTCTCGCTGATCTTAATGCCCGGGTTCATGACGTTCGTGGGATCGAGGGTCCGCTTCACCTGCACGAAGAGTTGATAGAGCTCGTCCCCGAACATTTTCCGCACGTATTCGGCCCGCACCCGGCCATCGCCATGCTCCCCGCAGATGGACCCGTCGAACCGGGACAGCACGGCCTCGTGGATCTCATGGTAGGCCTGCACCATCTTGTCGAAGTCCTGGCGGTCGTTCACATCGAGCAGCGGCACGATGTGAGCGTTGCCGTTCCCGATATGGCCGAAGATCGCCACCGGCACATGCTGCCCTTCGAAGAACGTTTCCAGGTAGCGGATCAACTCGCTGATCCGTTCGGCCCGCACCACCACGTCGTCGACGAAATTGATCGGCTTCTTGCGCGGGTCAAACCGGTACAGCGTGGGATACAGCGCCTTCCGCGCTTTCCAGAGCTGGTCGCGTTGTTCCTTGTCGTAGGCGAGGGTGAGGTCGCCACAGAGCTGGTACCGCCGACAGATGGCGGCCATGTGGTCGGCCCGTTCGCGCAAGTCGGCCTCGCCGTCATTGCTGTCGAGTTCCGCCAACAGCGTGGCGGCGGCATCGGCGGGAATGCCATGCGCCGCCCGTCCGATCAAGTTCAACGTGTTGGCGTCCATGACTTCCAGCGCGCTCGGGCGGAGGCTCAACAGATGCGGCACCGCCTCCCCGACTTCTTCGAGGCGGCGAAAATGGATCAGCGCGGTCAGCGTGCCCTGCGGCTTCGGCACCAGCCGCAGCGTCGCTTCGCTCATGATGCCCAGCGTGCCCTCGCTGCCGACAAAGAGCTTGGGCAGATCGAAGACGCCCCGGCTCAACCCGTCGGCCAAGCCGAATAGGTTGTACCCGCAACTGTTCTTACTCACCGTCGGCTTCTTGCCGTCGATCAGACTGCGCTGTCGCTGCACGAGATCGAAGATCGGCTTGAGCGAGGGATGGGCGGCAAGGGTCTGGGCCAACTCCGGGTCGCTCACGCTCATCGACGCGGCGGAGAGCCAGGACCCGGACGGCAGACAGACGCGCAACGCCTGCACATTATCTTTCACGGCGCCATAGATGAGGGTGTGCGGACCGGATGAATTGTTCGCAACCATGCCGCCGAGCTTGCACATGTCGCCGCTGGACGGATCGGGACCGAACAGCAGATTGCGCCGACCGAGCTGTTTGTTCAATTCCGACAGGACGATCCCCGGCTGCACACGCGCCCAACGCTCCTCCTCGTTCACGTCGAGGATGCGGTTCATCTTCGACACGTCGAGAATGATGCCGGAGCCGATCGCCGACCCGGTCAGATTAGTGCCGGCCGCGCGCGGCGTGAGCGGGATCCCTCGCGCCACCGCGAAACGCACTACCGTCTCGATGTCTTCTTCCTGTTCCGCGAGGACGACGGCTTGCGGCGTCATCCGGTAAATGCTGGCATCGACGGCATAGGCCGTCAGCGTGGGCACGTCGTCCTGCACCTTCGCACGTCCAAGGAGTTGCCGAAGGCTGCTGACGACGACGGATGAGGTGTTGGGAAGGATGAGGGTCATGCTTGTGATTACGTTGCGTCATTGTAGTCGGTCGATAGAGAGCAGGACAAGTGAGTTGTTGCGTCAGACGTGATCCGATAAGATGTCCGGCAACGAGGCGAGGCTCCATGTCGCGTCCCACGCTTTATATCTCCCGCTTGCTCCCCGACTCGGTCATGACGGCGGCACGGCAGCAATTCACGCTCCTCAACGAGCCGAGTGAGGCCGCGCCCTCGGGGGAGGCCATCACGGCGGGCCTCCGCGAAGCAGACGCCGCCATCTGCACCCTCACCGATCGCGTCGATGCCGCCATGCTGGCCGAGGCGGCGAGGCTCACGATCCTCGCGAACTATGCCGTGGGGTACAACAATATCGACCTTGCCGCGGCGACCGCACGGGGTATTGTCGTCACGAATACACCGGACGTCCTGACCGACTCCACCGCCGATCTCACTTGGGCGTTGCTGCTGGCGGTGGCGCGGCGCGTGGCGGAAGGCGACGCCTACGTGCGATCCGGAGCCTGGTCCGGCTGGGCGCCGACTCACATGCTGGGGACGGATGTCTCGGGAAAGATGCTGGGGATCGTCGGCATGGGACGCATCGGACAGGCGGTGGCCCAGCGGGCCGCCGGGTTTACCATGCGCATCTGTTATAGCTCGCGCACCCCGCATGCCCGCGGACAGATCTCCCCCCAATGGGAACAGCGCGCCTTGCCGGATCTGCTGCAGGACGCTGATTTTATCAGCCTACATGTGCCGCTCACCCCCTCCACCCATCACTTGATCGGTTCGCGTCAGCTGGCGCTCATGAAGCCGACGGCGTTCCTCATCAATACCTCGCGGGGTCCCGTCGTCGAGGAAGCCGCGCTGGTCGAGGCGCTTCTGCAGCGTCGCCTGGCCGGTGCGGGACTCGACGTCTTCGAGCAGGAACCGGATGTTCACCCCGGGTTGCGAGACCTTCGGCAAGTGGTGCTCCTGCCGCATCTCGGCTCTGCCACCCTGGCCACGCGCGTACGAATGGGGTTGATCTGCCTGGAAAATATTACGGCGGTCTGTGCCGGACGATCGGCGCCGAATCAGGTCAATCGCACGCAGGCGTAGTGCCGGAGATCGCGTCACGTGTGTGAACGCCGCCGAAATGGTGAGGTGCCCGTGCTCAGCGAGCACAGGGTCGGTGGGCTTTTTCCGCACCTGCTAGCCCGGATTATTCATGAATGCCATCGCGAGGCGAAGACGGAAGCCCGGCGAGGCTGCTCGCACCTAAGGCCAACGCAAGCGTACTGGCATGCCGTCGAGGGGGCCGAACGAGAACAGCCTCGCCGGGCGACGGGATCGGACGCCGGAGCAGGATTCATGAATAGTCCGGACTAGTGGCCGGCGATCGGCAGAGTGCTCGTCTGGCTGGAGGCCGGACGTTCCGGATGGGCGGCCCCATTGGAGCCGATGGTGCGCAGCGCTTCGACTCGGCGAGGCACATCGTGAAATGAGGGGATGGATTGGTACATGGTGATCGCTCGATCGCGAGCTCCCGTTTTTTCATACAACAACGCGAGTTCATAGCGCACGAGTTGCGCATTGCCTCCCCGGCAGCGCGAATCGGCAATGAGCTTTTCCAGCAGTTGGATCGCCTGGTCGGATCGGTTCTGCTCCTTGAGACAGAGGCCCACCATCAGGCAGGAATCGACAAAAAATCCTGAGTCCTTCATCGAGGAGACGAACTCTTCTTTGGCTTCCTCCAACAAGCCCATATCTTTATAGGCCATGCCCAGCGCATACCGCGCTTCCGCATCCACCTGGTCGACAGGCGGCGTGGCAGAAGAGGCAGGTGGAGCGGGCTGGATCGGGGCAGCGGGGACTGGTGCGGCCTGGGACACGGGCGGTGGCGGAGCCTCTGCGGGTGGCGGCGGGCCGACCTTCGCGGCCGGAGGGGCCTGCAGAGGGGTCGGAGCGGCCGACGCATCCTGCAATCGAAAGGGCATATCCATCACAGGCTCGGCGGCGACAGGAGCCGACAACGGTTCCGGCTCAACAGCGACAGGCTCTGGTGCCATCACCATCGGCGCGGCAGCCTCCGGTTCGGCGGACGGCGATGCATTGGGATCGAACGCCGGCGCAAGCTTGCGGGCGATCGGGCTCCCTGGAGCCAGCGCCTGAACCTTCTCGAACAGCTCAGCCGGCAGCGTGGGCATGCCCGGCTCGGGATGGTCCAACAAAATCTCCACTGCCCTGCCGAAATGTTGCGCCGCCGTGGCCGCATCCCCTTTTTCTTGATACAGCTCCCCCAAGAGTTCCAGCATCGGCACGGACGCCGGTTCGACTTTGAGATACTCGGCAATCAGCGCTTCGGCCATGGCATAGTCTTGCGCGCGAAGGGCTGCCCCGGCCAGGAATCGATATTCACCCAAGGCCACTTGCAGGTTTCCTTGCAACAGATGCAACCGCGCCAACAGCTGACAGATCTCAGGATTGCCCGGCTCCCGGCTCAGGAGCTGAGTCAACATGGCCTCGGCGCCGGCATACTGGCCTTCTTCGATACGGCGGGTCGCCTCGGCCATGAGATCGCTGCCCTCACCCGGCTTAGCCGTGGTCGCAGCCGGTTTGGCTGCGCGGGCCAAGTTCAGGGGCGCGCCGCCGCCCGATTCGATCATGGTGATAATTTCTTTGGCTTCGGCGTTCAGCGGGTCCAGGCGCAAGACCGCCGTGTACATGGCCTTGGCTTGATCATACTGTTGCGCGGCCGAGCGTTCTCGTCCCAGTTGAAGATAGACCCGAATCGCTTCGTCGAGGAGACCTTCCTGCACACAGAGTTCCGCCACGCGCAGTTGCGCATCCTGGTTCGACGGATCCTGTGAAATAATCTTGCGATAGATCTCCAGGGCTTCCTTGTTGCGGCCATCCTTGAAATAGTGTTTGCCCAGAGTCAAATAGTCTTGAACCGCGCTGCTCAACAACCCCCGCTCTGCGTTCAAATCGCCGAGGTGACGGTAGATGTCGATTCGCGTGGGATCGACCTTGAGAATCTTCTTGTACGCGGCAATGGCCTTGAGGACCGACCCTTCGGAACGGAAGGCCACGGCGGCCTGAAGAAACGCGGTGACGGCGTCGGTGGTCGCGTTCCGTTTGAGCTGGAGGTCGCCGATGGAGTTGAAAATCGTCCCGTCTGCGGGAGTGTCGGTGGTGAGTTTCCGCCACTCGGCGATGGCAGCCTCATACTGCCCTTTGGAGGCAAATAACTGTGCGTTTTGGAGAACAGTTCGGCGATCGACAGCCAAGAGGACTCCTCACCCGACGTTGAGAGTCAACGCTAACAGTCTGTCTTTTCTTTGTCAAACAAATGGATAAAAGAGAAACACCGCGGACGCGGCGTCTGGAGCGGATGGCATGAGCGTACAGCCGGCGGCCCCTCCATGTGACAGAGGGGCCGCGGATTACTGTGCCTCGACCGTTCAGGAGGCCGGCGCGAGATCCTTCAACACGTTGGCCGCTTGGGGCCCTTTGGCTCCCTGGACGATGTCGAACTCGACGTTTTCGCCCTCTTTCAATGTCTTGAATCCGTCGCCCTGCAGCGCCGAATAGTGCACGAAGACATCATCTCCACCATCCAACCTGATAAACCCAAACCCCTTACGATCATTGAACCACTTCACCGTCCCTTTGGTTTTCATACGGTCCTCCCTTTCTCAACGCACAGACATAATGGGCGCATCAGCTCGCCGGCTGAGTCGCATGGCATGGTAATGATGACGATAAAAGGAGAAATAACAGAGACGAGCGTGAAAGCTCTTGCGGGGCGTTGAGACAATATTCAACCCGAACCATCGTGACCTGCTGAAAAGTGCGGAGCGATGTACCATGGGGTGGAAATCTTGTCAAGCGGATAGTTTTGAACCAGAGCATCTGATCTGTTTACAAGCTCCGCGGACTCTTCTATAGTGCGGCAACTCACGACTCCGATGTAGGATTTCGACCGCCCTCGTGCTGCACACCATCCTCGATCGCTATATTTTTCGCGAACTCCTCTCCCCGTTTTGCATCAGCTTGGCCGCGCTCTGTTTCGTGATGCTCACGAAAGAGTTGCTGCGACTGGTGGAACTGCTGGTGACGAAGGGAATCGGCTTCCTCTCGGTCCTGAAAGTGTTCGCCCACTTGCTGCCCTCGTTTCTGGTCCTCACCCTGCCCATCGCGGGCATCATTGCCTCTATCACGGCGTTCGGCCGGTTATCCCTCGACAAAGAGCTCGTGGCGATGCGCGCGGCCGGATTCAGCCTGTTGCGGCTCTCCCAATCGGTGTTTCTCTTTGCCGCACTGGTGTGCGGCCTGACGCTGATGATGGCGCAATACGGGCAACCTTGGAGCAACGTCAATCTCAAGAAGGTGGCACTCAACCTGTTGCGCGACGAGCTCGTCTTGGAACTTGATCGCGGCGTGTTTAATGAGGCCATTCCCAAGATGATGATCTATGTACCGGACGCCCAAGAGGGGCGGGACAACCGGAGCATTTTCGTGGCCGATGAACGCAACCCGGCCGATCCCCGCATCATCGTTGCGCAGCAGTACCAGGTCATCACCGACCCGGCCACGAGTCAGGTCGCGCTCCGGCTCATGAATGGGGTGATTCATAGCCGCCCTCAAAACGCTGAGGAGTATCAGAAGATTTCGTTTACGTCCTACGACCTCAAATTGACCGTGAGCGCGAGCCTCTATGGCGCGGAGGAACGCACCCCGATGGAGGCCATTCGAGCGAAACTGGAAAGTTCCGGCTGGACGGATACCAATGCGCTGCGGCGCATGATGGAATATTATAAGGATCTGGCCTTTCCTGCGGCCTCGCTGGTGTTCTGCATCTTGGGCGTGCCGGTCGGGATCGTTTCGAAGCGCTCGGGCAGTATCGGCGGCTTTGCGGTCGGCGTGCTCGTGGTGATCGCCTATTATGTCATCAATGTCGCCTGTGAGTTTCTGGTGACCACCCTCTGGATTTCTCCGTTCGCCGGGGCCTGGTTACCCAACGTGATCTTCACACTGGTCACGATTCTGTGGTTTTATCGCGTGAGCCGGCAATAACTGTATGAGCATACTCTTCCGCTATATGTTGCGTGAATACGTGAAGATCTTCGGCATGTGTTTCGCCGGGCTCATGACGATTTACCTCGTCATCGACTTCTTCGAGAAGGTTCGCCGGTTCCTGCGGTATGACGCCCATGTCCTCGATGTGCTGGCCTACTTCGTGCTCAAGATGCCGGCTATTTCCTACCAAATCGCGCCGCTGGCCGTCTTGATGGCGACACTTCTCACCATCGGGCTGCTGTCCCGCAGCCATGAAATCACCGCCATGCGCAGCTGCGGCATCAGCCTCTATTGGATCACCTCCCCGTTCTTATTTTTCGGCACCGTGCTGGCGATGGTGCTGTTTCTTTTCAGCTCGACCGTCATCCCCCTCGCCCTCGCCAAGGCCGAGCAGATCAAGACGAGCCGAATCGAAAAACGACCGGTTCCGGTCTCGATAAAAGCCGCGCAGCCCTGGGTCAGCCTCGGCGACCAGACGCTGATGAACATCGACACGATCGACCCCGGGGGCAGCGTGTTGCGAAAGATCCGCCTCTATCGCTTGAGTCCGACGTTCGAACTCCAGCAAATCGCCGAAGCGCAGCGGGCGGTCTACTCGCCGCAAGGGTGGGTGCTTGAAGACGGGATCAGACGTTCGTTTCGGCAGGACGGCACGGTGTCGGTGAGCACCTTTCGGACCACGCCGTTGCCCCTGGCACAAATTCCCGACGACTTTACCACCTGGCTGGAGTTGGACTCGGAAACGATGACGTTGCAGGAGATTCGCTCGTATGTCGATCGGCTCCAATTGGGCGGTTCTATCTTGCCACGCCTGCTGACGGACTACTATGGTCGGATCGCCTTTCCTTGCGTCACGTTTATCATGGTGGTCGTCGGCATTGCGTTGAGCCTTCGTCGCACCGGCGTGCGCGGCAGCGGCATGGCCATGGGAATCGGTCAGGCCATGGCCGTGGGGTTTTTCTACTGGTCCACCCATTCCGTGGCAATTGCCTTGGGACGCGGGGGCGCACTCTCACCCATGTTGGCCGGCTGGATGGCCAATCTGGTATTTCTGACCTTCGGCTGTTATCTGCTGCTCAAGGTGCGCTACTGAGAGGATGCTGAAATAGTCCGCCGGCGGCTACGGCGAGAGAGATCGTCGTGGCGTCGTGCTCGGCTGACCAATGCGCACAGCATTGACTGTGGCGCCACCGTACGGTAAGTAGACAGGCCGCACAAGGCATCGGAAAGATGCAGCGAAAGGGTTCTATGTCGGCGAGAGTCGTCATCACAGGTCTGGGAGTCGTTTCCCCCATCGGCATCGGGGTGCCACAGTTCTGGAAAGCGGCGCTGGAAGGCCGCTCCGGGATCTCGGCCATTTCTGCCTTCGACCCGTTCCCGCTGGAGGGTTACCGGTCGCGCGTCGCAGGACGAATTCTGGAATTTTCCCCCGAGCAGTATCTCCCGGTGGGCCAAGGCGACCGAGTGGACCGCTATGCCCAATTTGCCTTGGTGGCGGCCAAGGAAGCCCTCGCCGATGCGGACTTTCGGATAGAGCGGGAGGAGCCGCACCGAGTCGGAGTCATCGTCGGCGCCGGCATGGGCGGCATGGTGATGGGCGAACGAGAAATCACCCAGCTGTACGAACAGAAACGTCCGCATCGGGTGCATCCGAATTTTATTCCGGTCATCACGCTGAATTCCGCCTCCGGGATCGTGGCCATGGCCTATGGCGCGAAAGGGCCCAACCTGACGATTTCAACGGCCTGCTCATCGAGCGCTCACGCGCTGGGGCAGGCGATGCACGCCATTCGTGCCGGCTCGGCAGATGCCGTGATTGTGGTCGGCGCCGATGCCAGCATTACCCCGCTGGTGTTTGCAGGATTTTGCTCGCTTCGCGCCCTCTCGACGAAGTATAACGATGCCCCGGAACGCGCATCGCGCCCCTTCGACAAGGGACGGGATGGGTTTGTCATGGGCGAAGGCGCAGGCGCGCTGATTCTCGAATCGCTGTCCCATGCCAAGAAACGCAACGCTCGGATGTATGCGGAGGTGGCCGGCTATGCGGCGACCAGCGAAGCCTATCACATGGTGATTCCGCGCGAGGACGGCGAAGAGGTGGCCACCACGATGCGCCTGGCGTTGAAGGACGCAGGCGTCACTCCTGCGCAAGTGGATTACATCAACGCGCATGCCACGTCGACGACGGTGGGTGACGCGGTCGAGGTCAAAGCGATCCGCCTGTTGTTCAAGTCGCGAGCGGACAAACTTGCGGTGAGTGCGACGAAGTCGCTCGTCGGCCACACACTGGGCGCGGCCGGCTCTCTTGCGGGCATTGTGTCGGCCTTGACGCTCACCAGCGGGCAAATCCACCCGACACTCAACCTGGACGATCCGGATCCGGCCTGTGCCCTCGCAGGACTCTCTGCGCAACCACAGGCACGAAAGACCAAGGTGGCGCTGATCAACGCGTTTGGATTCGGCAGCAACAATGCGGCGGTCGTATTGAAAGCGATCTCGACCTGACCCACATCGGTCGACGATACTCGCGCACGCGCGGCGTGGCGGCAAGCAACGAAGGAATCGGTGATGGCCAAGACGACAGAGGTTTCCGACAAGATCATTCAGGCGCTGGCGGACTATCTCAAACGAGACGCGGCGTCGATTCAGCCGACTCATCACCTGCGCGACGACCTCGGGTTGGATTCGATGGCGGTGATCGAAATGTTGTATCGCATCGAAGAAGTGTTCAATCTGCAAATCCCCGACCAGGATCTGGTCGGCCTGACCACGGTCGGACAGGTGATCGCCTACGTACACGATCGCGTTATGCCGGCGCCAGCCGCTCCGAAGAAGCCCGCAGCCAAACGATCGACCAAAAGCAAGAAGGCCTAGCCATATGACCACCGCACCGAGGCGCACCCCGCTGACCCTCCGGCAGCTCCACGAGTTTCTCGGGGGAGAGCTGATCGGTTCACTGGATGCCACCGTGACCGGCGTGGCCAGCCTGGAAGAGGCCGGACCGGGAGACCTTGCCTTTCTGACGTCGGAACGCCAGTTGAAATCCCCGCAACGCGCCGCCATCGGCGTCCTGCTCGTGGGGCGGCGGCTCTCCGATTGCCCTTCGCCGCAACTCGTCGTGGACAATCCCGGCTATGCCTTCGCGCGAGCGGCCCAAGAGTTTTTTGCGCCACGGCCTCGCGTGCGCGGCATCGCGCAGGACATGATGCGCGGCGAAGACGTCGTCATCGGCCCCGATGTGTCGATTTGGCCCGGGGTGACGCTCGGAGACCGTGTCTCCATCGGCGCGCGGGTGACTCTCTTTCCGGGCGTCTTCATCGGTGACGACAGCGTGATCGGTGACGATGCCCTCCTCTATCCGAATGTCGTGATCCGTGAAGGCTGCCGCCTCGGAGCCCGCGTGATCGTGCACAGCGGCACGGTGATCGGCAGTGACGGATTCGGCTATGTCCAATATCAAGGCCGTCACCAGAAAATTCCTCAACTCGGCGGGGTCCTCATTGAAGATGACGTGGAATTGGGCGCCAATGTTTGCGTGGATCGCGCAACGTTCGGCAACACCGTCATCAAGCGAGGCACGAAGATCGACAACCTCGTGCAGATCGCTCACAACGTGGTGGTCGGTGAGCACAACATCCTCGTCGCGCAGGTCGGCATTGCCGGGAGCACGACGCTGGGACAGTATGTGATGGTCGGCGGGCAGGCCGGCCTCGCCGATCATTTGCAGATCGGCGATCAGGTAATGATCGCGGCCAAATCGGGCGTCACACGAAGCTTGGAACCTAATCAAGTCGTATCAGGGGCGCCGGTCATGCCCCATGCGACGTTTCTCAAGGCGCAGGCGGTGATTCCGCAGTTGCCGGAATTGCGCCAACGCGTCCGCGAGTTGGAGGAGCGCCTGGCGACACTGGAGCAGGCACGCCGGACTCCCGCCAAGCCCCGCAAACCACGCCGCCCATAGTCTTCGTCGCCCGACCGTCAGTTCTTCAGAACCGACTTCCAGAAGAACAGCTTCGCCCAAAAGAAGCCAGCCCAGGGCAGGAAATACGCCGCGACCGGATAGACCTCGCCATACACCACGCCGACCGTCGATCCGAATAGAAGCAACGCCAGGCCCGCCACATAGGCAACCGGTGCCCATGGCGACCCGCTGGCCTGATCCTGGTTCGACGCACTGGCTCGCTTGGGACGGCCACTCTTATTGAGAGTCGGCTGCCGCATGCGCGCTGCAAAGACTTCCGGACGATGGCTCAGAATCCACCGGTGGTAGGTCGTCTGCACCCAGCCGAGCACTCCTCCCAGCAACAACAGCCCTGAACTTTGGAGAAATGTTCCCCAGGTATAGGTGTCGGTGGCAATGAGCTGATACCCCAACCCGCCGACTCCGCCGATCATGGAGATCATGCCGAGAATGCCGGCCGGAAACAACATGTAGGCTTTGATATAGGCCGTCGCTTTTGCGTCGTGCCCTTCCTGCTGTTTGACTGAGACAAGTTTTGACATGGCGGTGATGGTCGTACAATCTCAACCACAACCGCAAGTGGAAATGTATCGGACCGCGACAAATTCAGGCCAGCGGCGCAGTCAAGACGGCGTCGGGACCCAAATCAGGGCGTTCGGTCACCGTGCGAGCCCATTCCGCGCAGGCTGCGGACTCCCATGCTCGATTCCCTTCCGGACCGCTCCGGGTAATCTTTTCCGCAGACCGTCATACGCTCATCCAGGACTGGCAAGCTGAACCGCCCTCTTCATTTCATTGTCATCATTCTTACCTGTCCACAAGAACTGTGGACGGGCTGTGCGCAACCATGTGGATAGATATCCATCGCATCGACTGCGTGGGAATGTCCGCAATATGCTCAAGAATTAGGCGATATGACGCGTAATTTTTCGCTCGAATAGACAGGTGTTCATCTTTGAGCGGGTGATGACCGATGAGGAGGAGTAACGTCGACGGAACGACCAGTGTCGTCGAGCGACTTGTTATGCCATGGGCAGGATATCAAAAATGACCGCCCGTTCCACTCGACCGACATCGACCCATTGCTGTGCCAACGGGACGAGTGCCGCCAATCGCTCCTCCACGGCTGCCAGTCGTTCGCGGATGGCGGACGGCTTGTGTTGAGCCGTGACGCGCAGGAATGTGCGGAGACCATGCAGAAACAGGCTGATGTTCGCGGCGGAGACCCGCTCGGCCGACTCGGAAAGCGCATCAATTTCGTCAAAAATCGGCTCCAGCGCCTGGGGTGGTAGCACTCGCTCCCCGCTGGTGCGGGCGATGTGGTTCAGAGTGTCGATGACCGCGGGAACACGCGCCTGCATGTGCGCGAGAAAGTGCTCATCCAATTCGTCCAATTCCTGCAACATTCGCCCAATGGCACGCGCATCCATCACCCCCACCCCGCGTCCCATCTCATATTCGGCGCGCTGAATCACCGTCTCCAGCACATCACGCACCGGTTCAAGCGATCGCCCTCGCGCCACATGCAATTGCCGCAAGGCATCAAGAATGGAGGAAGATGGCTGCGGACCGGCAGCGGCCTCTTCCTGCCGAAGAGGTTCCACAGCGGCCTCCTCTGGGACCATCGACGTACGCACTTCGTGGACGGGTTCCTGCGCACGTTCAGCGACTTCGAGATGTTCGGGTGAGGGTGGTTCGTTCGTCTGCAGCTCATGCACCGTCTGGCTGATCCGCAGTAAGCCCTCTCGAAGCGATGCCACGTGATGAGCCGTCACGGTCCGTTCGTGTCTTGCGGCGGCCTGCAGGACCGGAAGTAATCGAGTAGCCATGTCCTCCACCGACGACAACCCGACGGTCGCGGCGGATCGAGCGAGGTTGTTCATGCTCTGCCATAAAATCGTCGTTAATCTCGCGCGGCGAGCCTGCTCGCTCGTCGTGTCCAACCGCTCAAGTGCCGTCTGAATCTGGTTGAGCCATTCACGGGCCTCCAGCACGAAGAGGCCCAGAATCTCCCGTCTGACAGGCGGCATCTGGTCAGGAACGTCGCTGGTGGACGGAGTGTGGACAGGCGGTGCACCAGTCGTAGGCCGCTCCACTGCGGCTTGAATGACGCCGGCGATCGCATCAAGACTCTCAAGCAATGCCGCAAACTGTTCCGATGCGTTGGTCGTCGGAGCCTGGGCTTCAACTGCCGGTGGAACAGAGGTGAAGGTGACCCGCTCCAGCGCCGGTGGATCAACGGTCTCTGCAACCGACACGTGAGGCAGCACACTCAAGTCGAGAAAACGCGGCGGATCGGCGACGGATGAGTCGTGTGCGCCGGTAACGCGGAGGACAGGTCGGGAGGGATAGCGGGGCGTAATACGCACGACCACGCCTTCCTCGCCGCTGCTCAGACGCACTTTCGTTCCCAGCGGATAGACTGAAAGTTGCTCCACCAACCCCTTCATGATCTCTCGGGGAAACGCCGTGCGCTCCGTATTCAAGAGCTCGCGGATGGCTTCGTGCGGAAGCAATCGTCGGCGATACGGACGTGGACTGACCAGCGCATCAAAGATATCGACCAGTCCGATGATCTGCGCCAGTTCATTGATCTCCCGCCCCTTCAAACGATTCGGGTATCCCTGCCCCTTCCCACGCTCATGCGCCTGCAGCACCACTTCGGCCAGCCAGGCATAGTCCGCACCGAGACCTTCGATCACGCCAGACCCCAAGCGCGGATGTTGCTCGACCAAGGCCCGCTCTTCGGAGGTCAGGCGTCCGGTTTTCGTCAGCAAGTGCTGCGGCACGGCGAAAATGCCGATGTCGTGCAGTAGTCCCGCCAAGGCGAGGCGCCGCAACTCCGCGCCGTAATAGCCCAGGCCGATCCCGACCTTCGTGGCCAGAATAGCGACATTGACGAGATTCGTCACGAGCGGTGGGCCCACAGGGCTGGACAACGCCTCAACGACCAATTGATCATTTTCCTGAATCGAATCGACGATGAGGCCGGCAAGCTCAGTCAGCTCCGTCACGTTCACCGATTCCTGCCGTTGAACGGCGGCAGCCACTCGCATGAGTGCCTCCTCGGCCTGCCGATAGTGGTTCTGTTCCATTCCCTCGTGTCCTCTCACTGCTTGCCACTGGTGGTCACGTGACAAGCCATGTCATCGATCCATTCATCGTCTCCCGACCGTCGGCCCGTTCAAGGGAGCGGCCTTCCAGCGTGATCGTGGAGTCCTCGGTACGACGGAAGCCTCTCCCAACGGAACGAGTTGCCTGTGGAAGGTCCTCTCGGCGGATGTCTCCCGGATCCGAGCCTGCTCAGGCCGCCGGGAGCAACCTGATCATCGCATCCCGTTCCAGCTGACCCGCGGTGATCCATTCCTCGATGGTCAGGACGACGGCACGGATGCGTGCTTCCACCGCCTGGACCCGTTGCGTGGCCACGACGATGCGGCGCTGGACGATCAGGGATACAAAATTTTGAAGGCCGGTCAAAAAGGTCACCAGCGGAGTGGCGTTCGCCTGCTTGGCAAGCCCCTGGAGATATTCAATGTTCTGGATGCAGACCCCGAGGATATTGTCGGGCTCCAGGACTGCTAATCCTTCCGTTCGAAGCCGGATCAAGTGCTGGGCTACCACCGGCAGCTGCTGCCGAAGCGACTCCAGATACTGAGCATCTGCCGCCTGCAGGTCAGTCAGCAGCTGATGATAGACGCTCACCGGCATTTGATCGGCCCCTTGTCTCGCCTCATGTTCCAGGAGCTGCAGAACCTGCGGAAAGAGGCTGTAGGGTGCGTTCCCCTGTGCCGCCTGCTCATCCTGCAGCGTACGAAGCGCGTTCAGAAGCGTCAGGAAATCAATGGCCGGCTCGGATTGCGCAGGCGCTTCCGCCGAAGGTCCAAGCTCCAGGGTAATACCCGTGGCAGTGGTGACGGAGGTCATGACAAGGTGAAACTGTTCGCGGACTGTGCCGTAGTCCTGCTTTGTGGCCGTGGTCCGGTCTTTCAGGGTGTCGATGAACGGCAGGAGAGCAAAGGTAGCCCGCTCGACATCGGAGAGGTTGACGGTGGCCGCGGAGCCGCCGAGACTGGTAATGCCCCTCACCACTGCATCCACCAGCTGGGCGTGCCGATCCGGATCGGGATGGCTTTCAAGCTCGGTCAGGGCCGAATGGATCTGCACGAGCCATTCTTGGGCCTCTTGACCGAACAGCTCAACCAGTTCTTTTTGAAAGTCGTCTTCGGTTTGTTCTGGTTCAGTCGACACGGTGGCATCCTATCCGTAATGCTCGCACTCGCCCGGACCGATGGACGGGTGAAAGCCTCCTAGCGCTTTCCATTACCCAGTTGGGAAGCCAGTCCCGCGATCTCACCCAGTTTCCTCGCCATATCTTCGAACCGGCGATTCGACTGCTCGGCTAGGTGTTCCGCTTCACTCGCCCGTTTTTCGAGTTGCATCGAACGCTCTTGCTCACCGGCTAATGCGAGCTCCAGTTCCCGAGCATGCTGAGCGGTTTCTTCCAATTGTTTGATTTGTGCCAGCAACGCCGCCGAAGCCTCTCGCTCAGCCGTGAGGGTCTCATCAAGTTCCGTGATCCTCGCGCGAGCCTTGTCAAACGCCTCTTCAAGTAACGGCACCTTCGCGGCAACCTTTTCAGATTCGACGCCGGCCTTTCGGTAACGCTCGGCTTCTTCGCGAACGGCGTCGAGGGCCGTTTCAAGCTCACGCGCACGGCCTTCGACATGTTCCAGGGCACTGATCTGTTGAACCAGTTGGGTTGCGGCACCGCGCTCTGCCGCAAGGTGTGCCTCCAACTCCACGATGCGCGCGGCCTGGCGATCTCCTTCGGCGACCTGTTGAGCCAGTTCCTCCGTGCGCCGCCGTTCGTCGGTTAGTTCGGTCTCAAGGTCACCGATCCGATGCAGCTGATTAGAGACCTCCGCCAACTGTTCCGCAAGCGCGGCCCGCTGAGCGCGTTCCTCGACTAAGCTCTGATCCAACGCCTGCGCCTGGGAGGTCAGGGCTGCGAATTGCTCGTGCTGTTGATCCAGCGCCTGCTGGATCTGCTGAATTTGTTGCAGCTGCTCATGGCTGCGCCGACGTTCATCTTCAAGATGCGCTTCGAGTTCAGTGATTCTAGCGTCGCGCTGGGCGACGATTGCCAGATGACGATCTTCGGCATGGGTTGAGGCAACGGACTCAGCACCTTGATCGACAGGGACAGCTTTGACAAGGACTTCGCCGGTCATCGCCGACGCTATCGGTTGGAGCGTCTGGAAACGGATCGTAACGGGTTCGGGTGGCTGTCGATCCTCCTCGACTTCTAATGAGCTCGGTTGAGCGTGGTTCGATCCATCGACGATCGGTGCGGCGGCACACGCGTCCATAGTCGACGGCTCCGCGCCGGTTTGATGGGGCGGCGATTCCGGAACCGGAGCAGGCTTCTGTGGGCGCTTCGTAAGCAATTCCAAGACCCGATCTTTGAGCGAGGATCCCTGAAACGGCTTCTTCAAAACCCCATCGGCCTTACAGGATTCCGCTTGTCTTGACACTTCGTCGTTGACAATTCCGCTGATCAGTAGCACCGGGATGTCCGCGAGGTTTGCCTGTGCCCGTATGAACGCACAGACTTCATACCCACTCTTGTCCGGCATAATGACATCGGAAACGATTAAGTCGGGACGATCCTTACTCGCAAGCGCCAGGGCCTCCGATCCGTTTGCGGCGAGCGTAACCCCCATTCCGGCCTCGGTCAGGAGACGTTCGGCCACCTTACGAACTGCAATACTGTCATCCACAATCAGAATCTTTGGCATGTCGTTCCTCTAAACGATGTAAGGCTCATCGAGCAAAACGATTCGATGAGACCCCCAAGGTTGTCAGGTTGATGATGGGGAGTTCTTCCTCGCCGGCGATACAGGTTCCGGCGATATCCGGGTCGTTGCCGTCACGATACTGAATGAGTGAGCGCGCCACCATATGAAGCGATGGAACATGGGCGTCGATGCAGATGGCGAGAGGTCCGTCGACATGTTTCACGATCAAACACAACCGCTCACCGTCGCGCATGGCGCGGTGAAACTTCGCCGCGAGATCAAACACCGGAAGGCATCCCTTTTCGTGACGAACCAACGAGTCGATAAACGGCGTATCGCTGGGAACCGTCGTCGCACCGGGCCAAGGCGTCACGCCGCCGATCTCGTCGGTTCGAGCGGCGAATCGTTGTCCCGCAACTGAAAACACCACCATGTTTTGTATCCGCGCCTCGGTAGCGCCTGTGCTACCCGTGGGTGATTGTTTGCGTAGCTGAGCACGTAACATGGACGATCCTCGATATCTATCTCATCCGCCCGCCCGAGACCTGCATGGCGTTCTCACGGACAAACGACTCTACCGGAAGGCCTGACTCAGGAACTCCGACTTGACGATCAGACACCTGAAGCACGAAGGCGTCCAAGGGATTCTTTCTGGTTGGAAGCTCCAGCACCCAGAACGGATTCGCAATCAGCGCCACATAGGCTTCATCAATAAAGAAGCCCAACAGGCGTTCACGTTCCCCTCCCCTGAACTGCGTGGGAAGCGGATGGATCTGCGATCGGTCCACATCGACAAGCCCCAGGGCTTGCTCCGTCGAAAACGAGCGGGATTTCTGCTCGTTGCCGTAGAGGATGATCCGGGTCTCGGCCGTCTGCCCGGGAGCCGTAATGGCAAAACGAGCGGCGAGATCGGTCCTGTCATAGGAGGAATTCGCCCACATAACGGGGCCGTCGCCACCCGCTTCCGCCGGCGTGATGATGCCGCGCACCCAGTGCGCGGGGAACGCAACATGCGTAGGGCCGATGAGTGCGACTAGAAACCTAACCGTCTGTCCGAACGACACGGTTGCGGTCTTATGTCCACGAAGCCCCATGATTGCCCTTCCTGCTTCCGACAACGGCGCCGACCGACACAACCTGCTTATGTTCTCAATCCCGCTTCACGTCTCGTCCAACGCTGAACTTCCGCGATCAAGGCCCGTTCCTCGACTGGTTTGGCGATGTAGCCCGACGCGCCGACACTGACGGCCATCTGACGATGTTTTTCTCCGGCACGCGTGGTCATGACGAGAATCGGTGTCGAGTGGGTCTGGGGCCTTGCGCGAAGCGCTTGAATGACTTCATACCCGTTCAACTTCGGCATTTCGAGGTCGGTGATAATCAGCTGGTACTGCTGCACCAGCGCTTTGCGGCAGCCTTCCTCTCCATCCGTCGCGGTTTCGACGGTATACCCGGCCGTTTCGAGCATGCGCCCGACGAATTTACGAATGCTCAGCGAATCGTCGATCAGCAACAACGGCAGCTGCCGCTCCTGAAGCTGGGCCTGAGCCGCCTGCACCGGCCCGTCAAGCATCGACCCGCTCTCCTGATGTTCGATCGACACCGCTTCATTATACTCACGCGTCGTTAATCGGCTGACGTCCAGGACAAGCACGACACGTCCCTCCGGATCGATGGTCGCGCCGCCAAACACGGATCGTTCATACGGCTTCAACGATCCCAACGATTTGATGACGATTTCTTGTCGTCCCAGCAACTCATCGACCCCACAACCAAGCGCACCGGTCGAGGTCCGCACAACCACCACCGGTGTCGACCCATCGATGCGGCCCGCGTCGCGACGAATGAGACACCCGAGCGGATACACTTCGATCGCTTCGTCGCCGATCTGCAACACGGAACGATCCCCCATCTGCTGGACTGTCGACGCCGTGGGCATCGTGACTTCGCGCACGCTCGGGAGAGGAATCGCGTACCGTTCCTTCCCGACACGAACCAGCAACGCTGTCGCGATCAACAGCGTCAACGGCAAGTGCATGGTAAATTTCGTGCCTTGCCCCTGCACCGATTCCACTTCGATGTGGCCGTTCATCGTCTCGATGACCCGCTTCACGACATCCATCCCGACGCCCCGGCCTGCTTGGTCCCCGACGGCCTCGGCGGTGGAGAATCCAGGGAGGAAAATAAACTTAATGACTTCGCTCTCCGGCAAGCTTTCCGCGACATCGTGCCTCACGAGGCCCAGCTTGACGGCTTTGGCCTTGATCTTGGCGATGTCGAGGCCTGCACCGTCGTCTTCAACTTCGATGAGCACCGAGTTCCCTCGATGCGCGGCATGAAGATAGATCGTCCCGGCCGCCGGCTTGCCTTGACTGCGGCGGATCCCCGCCGGCTCAATTCCGTGGTACACCGCATTCCTGACTAAATGCACCAGCGGATCGACCAGACGCTCGACGACGCCGGTGTCGATTTCGGTATGTTCACCGGACGTCACCAGATTGACTTCTTTTCCCGTAGCCCGGGCCATCTCACGGGCCGCACGTCGAAATCGCGTAAAGGGCGTCCCGATCGGCACCATGCGGGCGCGAGCGATTTCATCGCGCATACCCAGCGTCAACTGCTGCAACGACCCCATGTCGTCTTGAGCGCGATGTATCGATCCGCTCAACTGCGACATCGACTCGGTGATGTCCGCCGTCACCTCGTTGATACGCCTGGCCAGAATGTTGAAGTCGTCGTACTTGTCGAACTCTAAGCTGCCGAAATCACCGGACCCCGGAAACCCTTGTGGCACGTCCTCACCCTGTGACGTGGGAGCCGGTTGAAAGGAGAAGGTATGCTTGTCCTCGAACGTTCGCACCGCTTCAGTCAACCGATTCTTGTTGGCCAGTACTTGCGAGGCAAGTTGATCCAGCGTGCGCAGTCTCTGTTCGAGACGTCCGCGATCGATGACCAATTCACCGACCAGATTCAGCAGACGTTCCAGACGATCACGACTGACCCGGATGACCTCACGGTCTTCTCCGGTTTTTCCCTCGGCAGCCTTGACCGGCTCGTCGCCGGCCGCTTCGCGCGTCGATTCGACACCGGAAGGCTCGAGCGTCGAGGACAGGGCAGGTTGGCTCTCATTCGGAACCAATTGCGATTGCCCCAACTGTTTCACCTCTTGTAACGCGGTTGCAAATTGCTGCCTCGTACGCCCCAACATGGAAGGATCGCGGCGCATCAAGGCGCGAATGACATCGATCGTGCGCAACAACAAATCTGTATGGGGGGGCAAGAGTTCTATCTGTCCCTCGCGAACGGCGCCCATGAAATCTTCAATGTGGTGAGTCAAATCTCCAATGGCCTGAAACCCGACGGTGTAAGCTGACCCTTTCAACGTATGGGCCGTGCGAAAGAGTTGATGAATCGTCTCAGGATTGGCCGCATCCTTGTCGACCCGTAACAAGTCGGCTTCAAGACTTTCCAAATACTCCTGCGCTTCCGGCGCGAAGTACGACATCACTTCCGGATCGAGCGCAGGAATCAGATAGGCTTCGGAGAGTTCGTTCGAATGGGCCGCGCTCATGACTTGAACGGGAGCATCGGCGACGGGGATTCCGGCGGACACGATCTCTTGCACGGGCCTCTCGTCATTCTGACTCGGCACAGGAACCGTGGCCTGAACCTGGCTCACGCCACGCTCCAATTCGCGAAGCAATGTCGTGATGCGAGGTAGCTCCTTCCGCAACCGAGGCAGCTGTTGCGCATCGCGCGCCATCAGAGAACGGATCACCTCCACCGCCTGCCGGAGGATGGCGATCCAGTCCGGAGCGATCGCCACCGCGCCCTCTCGAACGGCAGTCATACATGTTTCGATCGGATGAGCCACGTCTCCCACAGCCTGAAATCCAACGGTATAGGCCGATCCTTTCAGTGTATGGGCGACCCGATAGAGTTGATGAATCGTCTCGGCCTCATGCGGATCATCTTCCAGGCGAAGCAACAGTGTCTGTATCGTCGTGAGATATTCTTCAGCCTCCGGCGAAAAGTATCCGAGCACTTCATCATCCAGGGCGGGAATGAGATAGTCGTCTTCCGGTTCCACCACGGTCTGCGCGGAATCCGCCGACGCCTCAGCGGAGGGAGACGGCAACGACTCCGCACAACGCCGCACGAAATCTTCCACAACGGACTGGTCTTCGCCTCCTCCCCGCCCGATCTCCGCGACCTGCGTACGGAAAGAGGCCACGATGTCTCGAATCAATTGCAACACCGCGGGCCATCGCGCTGGAGGAATCTCCTGAATTCGCTCCAGGGTTTCCTCCAGCAACGCGCCAAGCTGGCCAAGGCCGTCGAATCCGTACAAGAGCGCCGCGCCTTTCACCTTGTGGCCGACCGTATAAAACTCGGCCACGTCGCCCGGCTCCGGATGCGCCTTCCCCTGGGGATGCAACGCCCTCCAAAACCGCCCCATATCGTCGTCGGCCTCGGCGAGGAAAATGTCCAGCAGCTGGTCGTGATCAAAATCAGTGCTCATTGACCCACTCAACATCCGAGCGGAGAGACATCACCGCTCTTCCAGAGTTCCTCTACGCGAGTTTGAACTGAGCGACCGAGGAGTTCAGCCCTTCGGCTAACTTCGCCATATCCTCGATCGTGAGTCGTGTTGAGTCTGTCTGCCGTTGCGTCGCCACGGCGCCGCCGGTAAACTCCTTAATAGCGCGACCGACTTTTTCCGTCGAGGCGGTCTGTTCCGATGCTGCGCTCGCGATATTCTGGGCCAACTCAGAGGAGCGTTTCGCAATGTCTGAAATTTCAGCGAACACGTCGCCGGTCCGGAGAGCCGAAGCTGATCCGGCTTCCACCGCCTGCGTTTCATGTTCCATGGCCACCACCGCGTCCTGCGTTTCCGTTTGAATCACTTTCACGAGGTCCGCGATTTCGCGCGTCGCTTGCGTGGAACTTTCCGCCAGCTTTCTGACTTGGTCGGCGACGACGGCAAATCGCGCGCCGGCTTCACCGGCGCCTGCCGCTTCGATGGCGGCGTTGAGCGCAAGCAAGTTCGTTTGATTGGCGATATCGCGGATCGTCGAGACGATCTGGGAAATTTCAAGTGACCGGTCGCCGAGGCCCTTCACCTGCTTGGACATGCGTTGTACTGAAGATCGAATGCTCTGCATGTCGCGCACGGTTTCCTGCACCGCAACGTTACCTCGTTCCGTCGCCGACAGCACCTGCTTGGCGGAATCGGACGACGCGCCGGCCGTAGTGGCCACTTGACGCATGCCGGCGGCCAACTGTTCGACTGCGCCCAGGGTACGCACAGACTCTTCCGCCTGTGTCCTGGCTGTTCCGGACATGTGACCGGCTGAATCTCTCAACGTACCGGCTGACTTGTTCACCCGATCCGCCGCCTCACGCACCTGTTTCAACAATTGTCCGAACCGCGCGATCATGAGATTAAAACCGTCCGCAAGATTACCGAACACGTCGGCCGTCACTTCACCTCGCTTGGTCAAGTCTCCTTTACCGACTTCGGAGACCAACACGAGGAATTGCATGAGGCGTTTCTGCATGAGGTCACGCTCTTCCTCCGTCGAGACCAGGGCCGTAATACGATCGAGCATAGAGTTGAACGCCGTGGCCATCTGGCCCAACTCATCGCGCGATTGAATTTTCGCGCGGGCTTGCAGATTGCCGCCGGCGGCCTGCGTCGCGACGTTGGCGATGTGCGTAATGCTGCGGGACAGGAAGGAGGCCAAAATGTATCCGACGAACACTCCGAGCGCCACGGCAACCAGGCCGCCGGTGGCCAGAATAAGGGTACCGCTCGTGGCCAGGGATTGCGCGTCGTCGTTGAGGTCTTTGGCGACCGCCTCGATGGTAGTGACCTGCTCGTTATGACGTTTCACGGCGTTTTCGAACGCCGGCGTCAGATTGACCGTCAAGGCCAGAACACCCAAGGCGCGCATTTGCTCGGCCTGCCCCGACGAGAGGAGGTTTCGATCGAAACTGTCCGCCATGGCGCTCAACGCGCCATCGGCCTCCTGGAAGTATTTTTTCAAGGCCGGCTCAAACAGAGTCAGGTCCTTCATCTCATCCCGGCCTGATCGCGACATGCGCAAGGTCGTGCGCTTATAGTTATTCACCACCTTGTCGATCTCGGCCTTCAGGGGCGACAGCTTGGTGACATCCTGTGCGAAGTCGGCCTGTTTGGTCGACGCAGCCACGTCCAACAGAATCTGGTGATGTTTCGTCAACGCTGTTCCCATCTGGGCAAATTCGGCCAGCGGCACCGTGTAGTCTGCATAGACCGTTTGCGACTGACTGCTGAGCTGGCGCAGGGTGAACACACCGACGCTGGCCATGATCATGATGATGACACTCACGAGACCGAAACTGACCAGCAGCTTCGTCTTTGTTTTCATGTCCTGGAATCGATTCGTGACGCCTTGCCCGATCATGCTGCGCTCCTCCTTGTTGCTGCTTCCCTCAACGTCCGGTGGCCGGTCGCACAATCTCCGGTGATGTAGGCCCGCGATGATCCACGTCTCTGCTGTTTACGCCATCGACAATGTCGCACTGCCTCCGTCAACCTGTGCAAACACTTGCGGAATCTCCAGCACCCCGCTCAGACGCGAATCCAGACGAAGCACCGCGGACACACAAGGACGCGCCCCCGCCGGTCCTGCTTGCAGGGCCGGCAACAGGTGCTCAGGATTGACGCTGTGAATCTCAGGAACGTGCTCGACAAGCACGCCGACCTGTCTTGTGCCATGACGAATCACCACCGCGAAGGGCAACGCGGCATCGGTCACGGACAGACCGAGAGTCCCTCGCAGGTCGACCAGCGTAATGACCGTGCCCCGAAGGTTGGTTACTCCAGTCAGCAGACTGGGCATACCGGGAACGACGGTCACGGACTCCACCTCGAACACCTCGCTCACATGGCGGAGATCGATAGCAAACAATTCGCTCCCCAGCGTCAATACGCACATACGCAGTGGGCCTTCGATCGTCGCGGCGGGAGACCTCGATGAGCCGGAGGATCCGGGAGCCGGAGATGACTCGGAGGATTGAGTGTGGATCGTTGGAACGTCGCTCATGGGTTAGTTCAATGCCCGCTTGACGGCGACCACCAGATCTTCAGCTTTGAACGGCTTCACGACATACCCGTTCGCGCCCTGCTGTTGACCCCAAAATTTATCGCTTTCCTGTCCCTTGGAGGTGCAGAGCACGATCGGAATGGCTTTGAAGCGATCATCGTTTTTCAGATCGCGGCAGGTTTGAAACCCGTTGCGCCCAGGCATCACCACGTCCAGGACGATCAGATCCGGCTTATCCACCGCCAACTTATCCTCGAGTTTATCGGTATTCGGATACGACACGACGGTATGATTGGCAGACTTGAGATAGCCTTCGATCAACTGCAGTTCTGCATACGAATCATCGACCACAACGATCTTGCTCATAAGTACGTCCCCCTTTAAACCAGCTAAATGTGTGCGAGGCAAAGACTGTCGAACCAGGCGGTTTCGACTACCGCATGGGGATCACAATGCTGATCGCACCAGCCAGATCGCCTTCGTGCCACCCTTCTTTCTTGGCGCCCGTGATGTCACGCTCTCCTTTCGGATTACCATGACAACCCAAACATGTGGCCGCGGCATATTCCGGATCCATCATGCGCAGCACCGGCTTGCCGTCCAACATGGTGGCCTTGCTGTACGGCTGGCCTTTCGGATGGCGTGTGTCGGCAAAAATTCTCAACACTTCCGATTCAAAATCATCCGGCCGGTTACCGGGAAACCGGTAGTCCGTGCCGGTCAACTTCACACGAATTCCAGTCTTGCGGTAGAAGCGCTCCCCTGACTTGCGAGCGAAGACGGCGGGGATCATCCCCTTGAAGCCCACTCCCTGCTTGTTAATGACGGGCTGAGCCTCTTCGATGACTTCTTTCTCAGATTCCACCATGGCGAGAAAGAGCGGCGCTTGCGGAACGGCGCTCGGACGGCTCAGATCGATCTTGGTGGCTTTGCGGAACCGTTCAATCACCTGGTTGGAGACAAAGTCGCTGGTAAACCCCTTGTCGCCCTTGCTGGCATCGTTTATCGTGGCCTGGTGGTCTGAAATGACTGCACGACCGACCTGTAACAACTTGATGAGTAACTCAGCCGTTTCCACCTCGGTATTGGCCCACGCGGGAGCGGCCACGCCCATACAGGAGACCGTGAGTGTCACCGCTACGATTATTTTAATGAAATGATTCGCCATACCGCCTCCTCCTGCCTGCCTCTAATCTCCCTGCCGAATCCAATACCCCTAACTCAGCCAATTCTCTGTTAAAGATAGCGCAAAATTCGCAGCTGACAATTTTATGCACTGATGGAGTCGCGCAAAGGCTGTGTAGCCTCGGCTTCGTTAATGCACGATTGGTGCCAAATAAAACAATTACTTAGGATCTTGGAGCGGGATGAGCTGGAATGAATGAAGTCGGCGATTTTGCGTATGATTATGTGTGGCCGGTCTACTATATCCACTATGGTCAGGCAGGTTAAGGTGGGTACTCCATTGTTCAAGATTTCGAGAGGAGCGCCAAAGTTTGGTCGCTTTTCAAGCGAAGTGTCAAAGTCGCTGCAGTCGGTCGAGGAGATCGAACGAGAAAGTCCCGCCTAGCGGCAGGATTCGACCGCGCCACAAATATTCTAGAAAGTCCGAGCTAGACAGCCCCCCCTTGACGAAGCAGGGCCCAGATCACGGCGAGATCAAGATGTTGTTCGACGTGATCGGCCCAGCGATCCAGGGCACCAAGTCGCTGGTGGCTCACCCGTTGAGAGCAGATCACATCGACGGCTGGAAGCCCCTTTCTCGTGCGTACCCGGTTCAGCCAGGCGCGGCGGCACAGGGGCTCATCGAACAGGCCATGGATGTAGGTTCCCCAGACCAAACCGTCATCACTCACCGCGCCATCGAACCATGCGTCCTCCCGCCCTGTTGCATCGCCCGGTCCGTCAGGCGATGGCTCCGCTCGCTGAAGCTCGAAACAGGGTCGATGGGCATGACGATGCGTTCGCCCCACGTGAATCAAGTAACCGCGCACCGGTAACGCAGTCGATCCGAGGTGTAAGGCAGAGGCCTCGATCTGCTCAGTAATTTTATCGCGCATCAAGACCGTCGTGACCTGCAGCAGCCCAAAACCCTCGCCGCTACCGCCTGATTCGACCCTTTCAGGATCGGCGATGTGTCGTCCTAACATTTGATACCCGCCGCAGATACCGACCAGCTCTCCCCCACCATCAACATGCGCGTGCAAGAGCGGTTCAAACCCTTTGGCACGTAGGTAGGCAAGATCCATCAGCGTCGACTTGGAGCCGGGAAGCAGGATCACATCCGCTCCGGTCGCCTCGTCAGGTGTCGCCGCATATCGCAAGGCCACATCCGGCTCTTCGGCCAGCGTGTTGAAGTCGGTGAAGTTGCTCATGTGAGGCAGGAGCAGCACGGCAAGGTTGATACGGTCCGGCTGAAACGCAATCTGTCGACGGATGTCCACATCAAGACTGTCCTCTTGATCGAGCGCCAGGTCGCGGAGAAACGGCAGGACGCCCAGCACAGGAATCCCCGTCCGCTCCGTCAGAAAACGAACTCCGTCGGCAAAGAGCGTCGCGTCCCCCCGAAACTTGTTGATGACGATGCCGCATACCCGATCGCGCTCCTCCCTTGTAATGAGGTCGAGCGTCCCGATGATCTGTGCAAACACCCCACCGCGATCGATGTCCCCCACCAGCACCACTCCGGCATCAGCCATGGTGACGACCGGCCAGTTCACCAGATCGCGATCTCGAAGATTGACCTCTGCAGCGCTGCCGGCGCCTTCAATCACGATGACCTCATACTGCGAGGCCAGCCGATCATAACTTTCCCTCACCGCACGCATTAATTCCGCGTCCCGGGTATGCGCAAAATAGGCCTTAGCCTCCCGCGTGGCAAAGACTCTCCCTTGCACGATGACCTGCGACCTGGAATCGGATTCCGGTTTGAGCAGAATGGGGTTCATATCCACATGGGGAGGAATCCCGCATGCCTCGGCTTGCAAGGCCTGCGCACGCCCGATCTCACCGCCTTCCGGCGTGACGTAAGAATTCAGCGACATATTCTGCGCCTTGAACGGTGCCACTCGAATACCGGCCCGATGCAAGATCCGGCAGAGCCCCGACGTGACCATGCTTTTCCCGACGTCCGAGCCGGTACCCAAAATCGCGAGAGCTTTGGCACGAGCAGAATGGGGCATAAGCATGAGGACCGTTTACTTGCGATGCGCGGCAGCCCACACGGTCGCGCGCGCCAGACCCTGTGTGATGCAGTCGGCGACAACCCGTCCGATCAAGGAACCGATCGTGGTATGGGTTCCGGCATAGTCAGCCCAGGGACCGTCTCCCCGCAGGGCGCAGGCAATCACCACCGCGTCCGTTCCTGTACCGGTCGCACCGGGATGACCGGTCCAGCTGGGCACGGCATGGTCCCGCAACACCCCGGTTTTGCTCTCCGTCGCCACCTGCACGGCACAGACCAGAGCCGACGCGGCGAGGCAGGCATTCGTCACCAGCATGAGATTGATGGTCCCCGCTCGGTGGCCATCGGTCTGCTCCGCTTCTCGCCTGGGCGGCTCACCTGCCCGCACGGCGTTGGTCACCCCAACCGTGGCAAAACACTCGACCCAAATGCCATCCCGGGCATCACGAACAGTCACGACCTGTTTCATCGGCACCGCCGTCATCAGCCCGACGCAATCAGCGTCCACCCCCAGGTCCTCGGCAATTCGCCTCAGATACAGGGCGGGATGTTCCCACTTCGACTGCGCACTCAGCCGCCCGGAGACCTCTCGTTGAACAGGATCGGCAGGCACCTGATGATTCAGGATGTAACGGGTGGTTCGAAGCCCTCCCCCTTTCGGAGCGGACGACAGCACACGCATGCGAGTCCCGAGATCGATGATGAGCGTGCCCTCGGCAATCCGATAGCGGGTCCTGACAACATCCGAGCGTGACGTCGTCATCTCCCGTTCCCTTGGATGGCCACGGACAGCGCCTGTAGGAGGCGATCATTGTCAGCCCGCGTTCGAACTGCGACTCGCACGGAACGATCATTTAGTCCGGGCACCTGCGAACAATCCCGAATCAAGAGCCCCTGCCGGCCGAGGGCGGCCACCACCACTGTCGCCTGCTGTCCGACCGGCAATTCGATCAAGAGAAAATTGGCGGCAGAGGGAAAGACCGTGCAATCAGGCAACCGCGTCAGGGCCTTCTGGAAACGGGCTCGCTCCCGTGCCATGAACCGAACGCTTCGCCCGGCATGCCGAACGTCCTGCAGCGCGGCGACGGCGGCGCGCTGAGCCAACATGTTCACGGACCAAGGCGGCAGTTGTGCCCCCATTCGTGCGATGACGTCGGCCTTCGCCACCGCATATCCCACACGGAGTCCAGGCAACCCATAAAATTTGGTAAAGCTGCGCAGCACGATCGTTCGCGCGGGAAGGACTCGTGACAGAATCGACGTGCCGGTACAGTACTCGGCAAAGGTTTCATCGACGATACACCATACGCGTCGACGGGCCGCCAGACGCGCCAGTTTGCCCACGGTCTCTGCCTCGTAGGTATGACCGGTCGGACTATTCGGATTGCACAGGAGGACCGCATCCATGGCAGGCTGACCTCTGCCCGCCTGCGCAGTCCGCTGCATGGCAGCCATCACCTGTCCGACCGACAGGCGATACCCGTCGGCACGCTCACCCATCACCATGCTCACCCGTCCTGCGGATCGGTTCATTGCCGTCGCATACTCTGAAAACGTGGGCCCGACGATCAAGAGATGCCGAATCTGCAGCGCCTGCGGCAGGAGGTGAATCAATTCGGTGGACCCGTTTCCAATAAGAAATGCATCGGCGGGCCGGCCCCAATGCGAGGCCAAGGCCTGCCGAAGGTCCCAACAAGCCGGGTCCGGATAGTGACTGATCAGCGCTTCGGCACCGTGAATCGCACGCAATGCCCTGGGCGAAGGTCCTAGGGGATTGATGCTGGCGCTGAAATCAAGAAGACGATGAACCCCGCGCCCCAGTTCACGCGCCGCGCCATACACGTCGCCGCCGTGACCGATGTATCTCATGACTGCCACAGGGACAGCAGGGCAAAGAACAGGCCGAGTCCCCAGGTGACCACCATGATGTCCCTCGCTTCAGCGATGTGATTGATGGTCAAGTGAGAGGGGCCCTCCCCGATCGGCGAGCGCTCCTCTGGAACCCCGTCGTAATAATTCCTGCCGCCGAGTTGCACGCCTAAGGCCCCGGCCATGGCGGCTTCCGGCCTGCCGCTGTTCGGGCTGGCATGCTTGTCCCCGTCCCGGTGCAGGATATGCCAACTGGATCGGACTCTTTCCCACTGCCAGGTGGCCAGTCCGGCCGCCAATGCGATGAAGGTCCCGGTCAATCGGGCGGGAATCCAGTTTGCCGCATCATCGAGCCGGGCGGAAGCCCAGCCGAAATACTCATACCGAGCGTCGCGATGACCGACCATGGAGTCGAGCGTATTGATCGCCTTGTAGGCCAATGCCAGCGGCGCTCCTCCGAGAGTCAGATACACGATCGGCGCGATAATGCCGTCCGACGTGCTCTCCGCGATCGTTTCGACCGTCGCGCGCACGATCTCAGGCTCGTCCAGAGTGGCGGTATCGCGTCCGACGATCATGGCTACCGCCTGTCGCGCCGCGGACAGATTGCCACGAGCCAACTCAAGGCCGACCACCCGGACATGGTCCAACAGGTCGCGACCGGCGAGCGTCGTATAGGCCAATATAATTCCGACGGCGTGCCCCAACCACGGAGCAAACGCCGCGGCCTCCGCGATCACGAAGGCCGCAGCCATATACACCGCGACCGGTAAGCCTATCGCGAGAACCGCCCCCGCGATCCGCAATGTTTCATCAGTCCGGCACAACGCACGAATCCGGTGGTCATACCAGGCAATTACCGCGCCCATTCCCCGGACCGGATGGGGTAGCCAACGAGGATCCCCCGCCACTGCATCCAAGGCCGTCGCCAGAAGGAGATCGACGCCGGTCATCGCGCCATCACCAACACCGGGATCAATAGGAGGAAGAGAATCTCTATCAGCTCGTTTGTCGCGCCGAGCAGATCTCCCGTCACTCCACCGAACCAGGCCCGGCAACCTCGCCGCACGACGACCACTACCACTGCTCCCGCGACCATCGTCACCAGCGCGGCAGGTCCTCCCAATCCTGCTGCCAGCGCGCAGACCAGGACAAGAGTGGAGAGCAGCACCTGTCGCCAGGATACATGTGTCAGAAAAGCCGCGGCCAATCCACCGTCGCTCCTTGCAGAGGGAGAGGACCAGGCGACGGCCACCATAGCCCACCGGCCGACTGCGGGCATACAGACCAGCGCGGGAAGCCGCAACTGGTGAGGAAGGGCAAGCAGTCCGGCATAGCGGAGCATCAGGGAGAGAAACAGCCCTGTCGCACCGAGCGCCCCGATGCTCGGATCGCGCATGATGCGCAACCGGTCGACCGCCGTGCGTCCGCCGGCCAATCCATCCACCGTGTCCGCCAGCCCGTCTTGATGCAACCCACGCGTCATGAGCACCAACAAGAGAATCAACAGCACGTTCACCACCTCGGCCGTGAGAAACCCGCGCAAGCCAAGGTCGGCCATCGCCAGGAATCCGCCGATCATAAGGCCGACCGTGGAGTACCAGCCCATCGACGCAGCCAACTCGCCGGCTGTCGGTTCATGGTGCGTCCGACTGATCGGAATCGCCGTCAGGAAATGCCAAGCCAGGATGAATGGACGGAAGACGGAGCACGGAACCTGTGGCACATGAGGAGCATTGCCACTCTTGTGCAGCCTGCAGAGCCCGGATGCTGCTGGATGAGCGGGCGCCGGGTCCACGGTTTCTTCGTTCGGCATGTCACGTTTCACCGTTCACGCCTCACGATCCGATACTCCCGCTTCCTCGAACGTCGCCATTTCCGTGAGAATCTTGATCGAGGCCTGCACGAGGCTCATTCCGAGACAAGCTCCCGTCCCTTCTCCGAGCCTCAACTCTAGATCCAGCAATGGCTTCAGGCCGAGATACTCCAGAATCGCCTGGTGTCCACGCTCAACCGAGCGATGCGACGCAATCAAATAGTCTCGGCACAGCGGCTGCATCCCGACTGCAATCAAGGCCGCCGCGCCGGCAATGAAACCATCCAAGACCACCGGTATCCGTTCTGCCGCCGCGCCAAGGATGAGCCCGGCTAGGCCGGCTATTTCTAAACCGCCCACCTGGGTCAGCACCTCGAGTGGGTCGGATCGGTTCGGACGATGCCGTTCGAGCGCCTGTTGTATGACGGCAACTTTGTGGGCATGGCCCGCGTCATCGATGCCGGTTCCACGGCCCGTCACTTCAGCCACAGGCCGGCCGGTCATCACCGCTGTCATCGCCGCGCTCGGCGTCGTGTTCCCGATACCCATCTCGCCGGTTCCAATCAGGCCGATGCCTTCACGCGCGGCCTCCACGGCCAAATCGATCCCGATCTGCAGGGCCTCGATGGCCTGCTCACGGCTCATCGCCGGTTCAACCAGCAGATTGTTCGTACCCGGCATGACCTTTTTCTGAATGAGCCCAGGCGCCGAACCAAAGTCGTAGGCGACCCCGATATCCACCACGCGTACCTCGACCCCGGCATGCCGCGCCAACACATTCACCCCGGCGCCGCCTCGAAGAAAATTCAGCACCATTTGCGGCGTGACTTCGGAGGGATAGGCACTCACCCCTTCGGACGCCACTCCGTGGTCGGCGGCGAATGTGAACACGGCCCCACGCGGCACGGTGGGTTTCAGCTCTCCCGTGATCGTGGCATACCGTACGGCGGTTTCTTCCAACCGCCCCAGGCTACCGAGTGGTTTGGTCAATCGGTCCAGACGAGCTTGCGTCCGTGCGGCAATCGCCTGATCGACCGGCTGAATGTGTGCCAACACCTCATCGAGCGTCATTGAGTCTTCCCCCGTTTCATTTGAGCCTGAGCGACTGTCCGCTGATAACCATATACACCTCGTCGGCCGCATGAGCGATTTGCTGATTCACTCGCCCCGCGACATCACGGAAGACCCGCGCGCTGCGGACGGCCGGAACCAGCCCGAATCCTAACTCATTGCTCACCAGCACCACCTTCGCCGGAATGACTCGAATGGCCTGCAGCAAGTCGTCCACCAGGCCGGTCACATCGGTCTGGGCGATACGCCGGCCACCGACATTGCTGAGCCAGAGTGTCAAACAATCCACCACGATTGTGCGATAGGCGTGGCCGTCCGATCGAAACCAGCCGGCCAATTCACGCGGCACTTCGGCGGTGATCCAGTCTGGGGAACGAGTCTCTCGGTGCCGGGCGATGCGCGCTTTCATTTCGCCGTCCAGAGCCTGCCCTGTCGCAACAAACGCCTTCGGGCCGATCCGGCCCGCCCGATCCAGCGCCGCTTGACTCTTTCCTGATGCGGCGCCGCCCAGAATCAGAATGAGACGTGACCGTTTGGCCGTGGGCGTTTTCATCGGCTCACCCAGCCGGCCTGCTGGATTCGCGTTCCCACAGAAACTCCGGCTCCCCCTGCGTCTTCGAGACCCATCGAGCCAGGACGAACAGGGCATCACTCAACCGGTTCAGGTACTTGTTGAGCTCCGCCGCGACCGACTCCTCACGGCTCAAATGGATGCAGATCCGTTCCGCGCGGCGGCAGATCGTTCTCGCCTGATGAAGCGTGGCCGAGACTTTCCCGCCGCCGGGCAGAATGAATTCTTTCAACGGAGTGAGCTCCTCTTGGCATCGATCGATCATCGTTTCGAGCTTCGTCACATCCTGAGCCGTGACCTCCGGCATGTTGGGAAAGGTTTGGCCCGGCACCGTGGCCAAAATGCTTCCGACATCAAAGAGCTTGTTCTGCACCCAACGCAGGTCTTCTTCCAACTGCATCGAGGCCGCAGACTTCGTCGCCGCCTCGGCGTTCATCGCCCGCGCCAACCCGATCGAGGCGTTCAATTCATCGACCGTGCCGTAGGCTTCGACCTGCAGACAGTCTTTCCACACCTCCTGGCCCCCGGCCAGCCTCGTTTTGCCCGCATCACCGGTTCTGGTATACACCTTGGTAATTCGCATCATCGTTCCTTTCCATCCCTCACTTGTAAGTCCATTTTGTCATGGAACAGGAGGGGCTTCTTCCGCTACGGACAGAGCGTCGGGCTTTCAATCTGGAACCTCCGGTCCCAGTGCCCCCTCCGCCACAAGCTGCAGACAGGTGGGACACAAGCAATCCTGAAACCGCGCGGCGATCCAGTCCATCTGCGTTTCGGTAATGCCGATCTTCCCGCACCAGCATTGATACCCGACACACTCGAACGGCTGCCGGCAATGCTCACAGGTCTTGGTGACCGGCCCCCTCAAAACTCCACCCCCGGTTGCGCCTTCACGCCCTTGCGAAAGGGATGCTTCACCTGTTTCATCTCGGTGACCAGATCGGCGGCCTCCATCAATTCGGGCGGGGCTCCCCGACCCGTGATGACGACATGTTGCATGGGTGGGCGTGTGGTCAAGCGTGGCAGGACCTCGTCGACGGAGACGTACCCATGCTGGAGGGCGATGTTGAACTCATCCAGGATCACCATTGCATAGGAAGGATCGCCCATGAATTCGCAGACCTGTACCCAGGCGCGCTGTGCGAATTGCGTGTCGCGTTCGCGATCCTGCGTGTCCCAGGTATACCCTTCTCCCATGCGAAGAAACGTCACGCGGTCGCCGAACGATTTCAGGACGCGCTCCTCCGCCGTGTCGATGGCGCCCTTGATGAATTGCACGACGGCGACCTTCATGCCGTGGCCGAGACAGCGCAAGGCCATTCCCAACGCCGCCGTGGTCTTGCCCTTTCCTGAACCCGTATACACGATCAGGAGGCCCTTCTCCTGTTGCGCCTCCTCGATTCGTCGGTCCACCGAGGCCTTCAGCCGCTGCATCTTCGATTGATGGTCCTTCTGATCGATCATGTCAGACCCCTCCACTGAAAGTCGCTCGCGGTCGTGATCGATCCGCCGCAGCAACCAAGGTTGTGACCACATCCGGCGCACTTCCGAAATGGAGGTGGCTGTAGAGTGCGAGCGTATTTCTCGCCGTCAATCCATCCTGACCGATCGGCCTCCCGTCCGCATCCGACAGGGTGCAGGCGTAGCGCAACTCACCGGTCGGTTGAAGCAGGGAGTAATGAAATTCATGCCCTCGCACGAGGGTGCCTGGTTGTCCGAGGAGACAGGGCTGATCAACCTCGACCCTGCGGTAACCAATGGTGAGTCCCGCTTTTCGCATGACCGTTTCGGCCTGGAACAGCCCAACCATTTCGTGCTGCCTGCCCTCCCCATCGCGTATCGCTTGGGTCAAATACATGAGTCCGCCACATTCGGCGTAGAGCGCCCCGCCCCGTTCGGCAAAGGCGCGGATTCCGCTTCGCATCGGGCTGTTGTTCGCCAAGGCCTCTCCATAGAGTTCCGGGTAGCCTCCGCCGAGATAGAGCAGATCAACATCCGGCGGTGCGGCATCCCGCAACGGCGAAAACTTCACGATCTCCGCCCCCGCCGCCTGAAGCAGCTCCAGGTTGTCCTGGTAATAAAAACAAAAGGCCGCATCGTGCGCGACGCCGATACGGACCGAGGATGAGCGACTGATCGGGATCGGCGTCACCGCCTCAATGGGAAAGTCGCCGGCTGATCGAGCTAACGCTTCCACCCGATCGAGATCGACCGTGTCTGCGGCGGATCGCGCCAGCCGGTCATAGAGATCGGTTTGGCCCTGTTCGATGGCGGTCCGCAAGCCGAGGTGCCGGTCTGGAATCGTCACGGAGGCATCGGGTCTGAGATACCCCAGCACCATGAGGTCGGTCTCAGCCTCTACGGCATCTTTCAGCAATTGAAAATGCCCGTCGCTTTGCACGCGATTGAACAGCACGGCCTTCACTTGTAAGGCAGGATCAAACTTCGCATAACCCGCTGCCATGGCCGCGGCCGAGCGCGCCATCGCGCTGCCGTCGATCACGAGCATCACCGGCGCGTTCAGCTGCTTCGCCAATTCGGCCGTGCTGCCCTTCTCATGCCGTGCCGAACTGCCGTCGAAGAGCCCCATCATGCCTTCGATGATCGACAAGTCCGCGTCCGCTGCCGTGCGGGCGAACAGACGGCGATTGACGGCCTCCCCCAGCATCCAGCCGTCCAGATTGCGTGAAGGTCTGCCGGTGACGGCCTGGTGATGGCCGGGATCGATGAAATCCGGCCCGGCCTTGAAGGGCTGGATGAGACGGCCCCTGGCCTTCAAGCCCGCCATGAGGGCCAGGGTGACCGTCGTCTTGCCGACCCCGCTGTTGGTGCCGGCGATGGCCACACGAGGATATGACATAGGGTCCCTCTACCCCTTCCTCATGACTTTCCGCCAAACGCGACCCGCACGCCGCCAAAGATCGAACGAATCGGTGTGCCGGCGCTGGCCACCTCCTCGTACTTTTCATTGAACAGATTCTCGGCGCGAAGATAGGCCTGCACCTCTTTGGTAACGTCGTAGGTCACGGCCACGGACCAGACGTCGAACGCTTGCAGGGTCTGCCGGTCTCCGGTCGTGTTGAATCGTGATCCGACGTAGCGGCCGATCACCGTGATCCACAACGGCTCAATCGGTTGGTAACTGACAGAGGCGCTCCACTGGTCGGTCGGCCAACGGGGAAGACGGCTCTGCGTTTCGAGATCGCGCGTCAGCGTGTTGGTATATTGGACCTGCAACACGACGCCTTTCACGAACGGCCTATCGCTCGCGTAGGTGTAGGTCAATCCGGCCTCCCAGCCCTTCGTGGAGGCGTTTCCCAATTGCTGCGGACAGAACCCGAACGTGCTGAACGGCGCGCACAAGACCGGATCGAACGTCGTGACGATCAGGTCCCTATACCGATTCCAAAAGAATCCCCCGCTGAGTTTGAGTTGTTTCGACAGGAGGTATTGATCGATGCCCGCGTCCATGCTCTGGTTCTTTTCGGGGCCCAGGTTGGGGTTGCCGAAATTCGGAAAGAACAATTCGTTCATGCTGGGCGCTCGAAATCCGGTGGAATACCCGGCGCGGAGCTTCGTGTCGGTTTCCTTATGGTAATAGCCGCCGGTCAATCGATAGGTGGTGGCATCGCCGAACACGTTGTAACTATCGTGCCGCACACCGGCGGTGGCAAACCAGCGGTCCCAAAGGTTGAACTGCGCCTGCGCGAAGCCGGCGTTGGAACTCAAGATACGATTCGTCAATCCGGTATCATTCTCCCCCTGTTGCTCGCGAAACTGATAACCGGCACTGATCAACAGCAGTTTGGTGAGTTGGAAGTTATGCTGCCATTCAAGGCGATTGGATAAGACGCGGGTTTCATTCGGATCTCCGAACGGGGTGCTGAAAAGTCCCGTGACGAGGCTGCGCTGTAACGTTCCCGGCAGAAACAACGACGCTTCCTGCGACCGTGCGAGCGTGAGCTTCTGCGACCACCAACTCGTGATCGGCTGCTCGTAGCTCCCGCTGAAAACATATTCCTGACTCCGAATTTTCGACCCGTAGACATCGCTCGGTGCAGTCGCCGAAATGTTGTCGAGTTGGACGTCCGAATTCATCCAGCGCATGGTGAAGTCGAACCGCCCGTCATGCGGCAGGTCCACCCCGACCCGTCCCGATCCTTGCCAATTGCGGTAGGAATCGCGCTCGGTGGCGCCGCGCCGATAGTTGACCGCCGAAAAACTCGAGGTGTCCCACCGCGAAAGCGACAGACTGTAGTCGACCACGCCATGCTTGCCTGAGACCGTTCCCCCTTCACGCAAGGAGGCGAAGGACCCATATTCCAGAAAGCCACTTGCTTTGAACGGCCCCTGTCCCCGCTTCGTCACGATGTTAATGACGCCGCCCATGGCATCGGATCCCCACAACATGCTCTGGGCGCCGCGAAGAATCTCCACCCGTTCGATGTTGTCGGTCGTCAGGTTGGCAAAATTGTAACTGGCCACGGTAGCGCTGTTGACGATGGCGCCGTCGATCAGGACCAAGGTCTGGTTCGCACTACCGCCGCGCATGCGCGCGCTCACGTCCGTACCGGGACCGCCGTTCGAAAAGATCGCCAGTCCCTGAGCCAGGCGAAGGGCATCCACCACGGTCCTAATGTTTTGTTTTTTCATGTCCTGCTCGGTGATGACTTCCACGGCACTCGTCACCTGACTCACCGGCAAGGGCGTCTTGGTCGCCGACACCACGACTTCTTCCGTGTACACGACGGGATCGGGCTCCCGTGCGGGACCGGACTCAGTCACTGAGGCTGGCTTGACCGGTTCCTGGGCGAATCCTGACACCGCCCAGACCACTGGTGCGAACACAACCAATACCATCCCGCCTAAGACGGACCACTCCCTGATAAGACGTAACATGCTGAACTTCCCTTTCGCTCGAAGGGCTCAGTTGTAACAGCCGTCAGTTGGGTCTCCTGACTCGCGGCTCATGGCTTCCCTGCGCCTTCCCAGCGAAGCGTGAAACATGAATCGTTGTTCGTCAAACGGTGAGAGGTGACCTCCCCCGTTCACGAAATACAATTCACGAACCACGCCGTTCACCAGTGGCCTATGGCAGAGTCACTCCCCGCTTACAGTGGCGGCACCGTGATGGTTTTGCACCATCTTCCCCGACGCTGACGGCGTCTTCCTGACACTCCGCTCTCCAATGATGACGCGCCCCTCCTCCTCACACGGGTGGGCCGGGCGCGAACCCATCCCGCAACAACGACTTAGACTCGAAACGGCAGGCCCTGTCTCGGCAACGTAATCCTCGGAAGACCCGACTCCGGATGCGGATCGATCAAGACCTCACAGCCATACACCGCGCGTAACGTCTCCACCGACAACACCTCCGACGGCGTTCCCCTCGCATACACCGAGCCTTCCTTCAGCATGACGATCCGGTCACAATATTGGCTGGCCAGGTTCAAATCGTGCGACACAATCACGACCGTCAAGCCATGTTCGTCGCGTAGTCGACGCAACACCGAACAGATCTCGATCTGATGCTGAAGATCGAGGAAGGCGGTCGGCTCATCGAGCAAGAGAACCCGGGGTGTTTGGGCCAGGGCACGCGCGATCATCGTGCGTTGACATTCGCCGCCCGACAGATCGGTCACCGCGCGCGAGGCGAGATGGCCGATGTCCATCGTGGCCATGGCCTGAGCTGCCGCTGCACAATCGTCCCGATCTTCCCATCCGAACCCGAGGCTCCATCTGCTCTGCCGGCGATGAGGGTAGCGTCCCATCAACACCGTTTCCGCCACGGTAAAGGAGAAGGCCGGCGCACTGTCCTGGGGAACGAACGCAACAGTCCGTGCCGCCTCCGCCTGGGAGAGGTCGTCCAGGTTTCGCCCGAACAAAGACAGGGCTCCCCGCCCGGGCACGGCGAGCTTAGCCAGAAGTTTCACCAGCGATGTCTTCCCCGATCCGTTGGGGCCGACAATGCCGAGTATTTCGCCTGACTCGACCTGCACGTTCAAATTGCTGAGCACCCACCGAACATCCCGCGCGAGTGGATTGCCATAGCAGAAATACACCCCATGAAGCTCGTAGGCCTGATCACTGCCTGACAAGGTACCAGACGCCGGATCCGCAGGACGGAGGTCCAGGGAGCGCCTCATGCGAGCCGATCCTTTCGCCAGACCAGCAGGTAGACAAAGAACGGGCCGCCCGCGAGCGCCGTAATGATTCCGACGGGGACTTCCGACGGCACAAAAAACGTCCGGGCGATGGTATCGGCCACCATCAAAAATATCCCACCCACGAGCGCCGAGGCCGGAAGGAGCAATCGATGATCGGCCCCGATCACCAGGCGTACGGCGTGGGGAATGATCATCCCGATGAATCCGATCATGCCGCTGACGGACACCACGGCTCCGGTCAGCAACGCCGACACCAGAAAAATCAGTCGTTTCGTGCGTTCCGTATCAACCCCCAACGACCGTGCCGGCTCCTCACCCAACGCCAGAACGTTCAGGACCCGCACCTGTTTGAAGAGCAGAACAAGCCCCAACAATAAATAGGCCGAGAGGACCGCCAACGCGGGATAGGCCGGCGCCGTGAGCGATCCCATGAGCCACGCCATCATGCCAAAGGAACGGTTCGGTTCCATGATCGAGGTGATGAACATGATCAGCGCTGAAAAGATCGCGTTCAGGATCACCCCTGCCAACAGCACCGAATGAATCGGGAGACGGTCGTAGGTCGCCGCCATACGATAGACCACCAGCAATGCCGCCAGTCCGCCTAAGAACCCACAGACCGGCAAGAGCGAGAATGCCAGCACCGTCGTTCCGATTCCGAAGAGCACCGCCAACGCCACACCCAGCGCAGCCCCGCTCGACACCCCGAGCACATAGGGGTCTGCCAAGGGATTTCTGAGTAGGGCCTGCAACGCCACACCGACCGACGCCAGGCAGACGCCGATTAAAAATCCAAGAAAGACTCGCGGGAGGCGCACCTGCAGCAAGATGACGCTGGTCGTGTTGAGCATCGTATCGTCGCTGGGGTGGTCGAACAGTGCGGACGACAGCACGCCGAGGAGGTTCCCAAGTCCGATGTACTGCGTCCCGAACTGCAGGCAGACCACGGCAAGCAGCAGCGCGACGACCGATAGGCTTCCCATGATGACGCCCCAGCGCATCGGGGTCAGAACGGCCCCCTCAAACGGCCGGTCATCCTCGGTCATGTACGCCGGGGTCTGCATCGTCGTGGATGGCAATGAGGGCGAACCCACTGCGGGAACGGGTGACGTGGAGTGACCGGCTGATGGCATCATGGGTAAACGGGCACCGATTCGGGAGAGAACGCCTCCGGGTGAATCACCCTGACGAGCGCTTCCAACCCGTCCATCACCCGCGGACCGGGACGATTCAGCGCATCGGCCGAGACTTCACGCAAACGGTTCTGCTGCACGGCGGTCAGCGTCGTCCAGCGACGCCATTCCTGTTGTTCGCTCCGTGGCACCGTTTCCACCGATCCCATCGGAAAGATCAGAACCTCGGGGTTCTCCTTCAAGACGGTTTCCATGGTCAGGCGCGGATAGGGGGCGCTTGCTCCGGATGCGATGTTGATTCCCCCGGCTAGGCCGATCATTTGGTGGATATAACTCCCGGGGCCGACAGTGATCAACGGCTGGCTGTTGATCACATACAACACCCGGACGCGCGGGAGCAGCGCGGTTCGCCCGCTGATCTCGGCCATTCGAGTCCGCATGGCCTGCGTCATCGCGTGGGCCACCGGCGAGCGATCGAAAATTCGTCCCAAGGTGTGGATATGCGAAAAAATATTCTCCACCGAGGTGGCTTCGAGCAGCATGACCGGAATCTTGAGTTCCTCCAGCTTGGCCAACACATTGGCGCGGTGAAACTCGCGCGGTGCCACGATCAATTCAGGCCTGAGGGCCAGGAGGGATTCCAGATTCGGATTGGCATAGCCGATTTTCGGTTTGGCCTTCGCCGCGGCGGGATAGTCGCAAAACTCCGTGACTCCGACGATCTGTTCGTCCAGCCCCAACGCGAAGAGCATCTCCGTGATGCTCGGCGCCAGCGAGACCACCCGCGTCGGCGCCTTGGCGACATACAGTTTTCTTCCCGCATCGTCGATGAACGTGCGCGGGGTGATGTTGGCCATGAACGGCATGCCCGTGAGGATGCCTTGTTGCCGACGTTTCATCATGGTCTGATCTTCCGGGGAGCTTTCAAGCGCAAGGGCAAGGCAAGCCAGCAGGACAGACGCAACGACTCCGATGAACAGGCCTGCGAACCGGTGAACGGGCAGCATTCGAACCGCGCGCAAATAAAAAAATCCTCAGGGCCAATGTGGAACCCTGAGGATTGCACCCGCATCTCATCCTCGCCTATTCCCCAGCCCACGAGGGAATAAAGGGTCGCTCCCTGGGCAGGTCTTCTGGCTTATGGTTCGTCCTACTCCCCGCGCCTTCCCGTTCACCGAAGTGGACAGTGGCGCCTGCGGGTTTCGTCCCCATTTACAGCGGCGGGACCGCGAGGGTGTTGCACCCTCTTCCCTTGACCCAAGGTGTCTTGAAAAGAAACAAACTCTAGGTGCGCACAACCGATGTTGTCAAGTTGAAACTTGCGCTCACCTCGGAAGCCGAGAGGCCTCCGACATCCTGCCAACATCTACGAGCGATACCACAGCTTCAGGACGAGAATGGCCAGGGTCAGCACCAAGGTCACAAGATTCGCAAGAATGATGGGCATGGCTCCGAGCATGAGCCCATAGATCAACCAGAGAAAAACCCCCGTCACAAAGGTGAGCAGCATGCCCAGGGACACGTCCTGCGCCGAGCGGGTGCGCCAGGTCTGCTGAAGTTGAGGGATAAATGCGATGGTCGTAAGGGTGCCTGCGAGCAATCCGACGAGCGTCACCTGATCCATACGTGCGACCTCGATGGGTGATCGGTGTGAGCGAGACTGGCATCTTGAAGAGAGAATTCATTCAGCGGCTTGTCATAGCCGGCGACGCTATGGTAGCATCCCTTCCCATCTAAGGACTAGTCGTTGAAAGACGCCGCAACAAAGGAGTAGGGCCGTGGCATTTGCCTGTGATCTCTGTGGGAAAAAGCATCAAACGGGAAATAACGTCAGCCACGCGAACAACAAAACGAAGCGCGTCTTCAATCCCAACCTGCAGCGCGTGAAGGCACTCGTGAACGGGGCGGCCTTGCGCATTCGGGTATGCACCCGTTGTCTGCGGTCCGGCCTAGTCAAAAAAGCCGTCTGATTACTCCGCATTTCTTCCCTATCTCATCAATCCGCCATCTGAGCTCACACTCGAGTTCCGCCTTCTGTCCACTCGCCCTGGTTCGATTTCGGTTACTCATCACACCCCGTCACGAATAGTCTGCCGACTGCAATGTGCCGGACTCACACAGACGGAAGACGATGCAGAAAATTCGGTCCGGAGAAGACGCGCCCACGCTATCCGTGTACAATCCTCTGCCAGGCAGACGAATAGGAAAAACGAATCCCATGTGGGTCGGGAGGTAATATGATACAGATCGGTCGGTCTTTCTACCTCATCATCATCTCCATGCTGATCGCGGCCTGCAGCCATTTTCAGAACAAGGAAGCGGCCTATCTGGACTCCGCCAAGGGGTGGGCCACTCAGGCTCAGGTGCGTGAAAAACTTGGCGCCCCCAAGACAGTTCGACAAGATGAAGGCGGGGCCACCGTGTGGGTCTATGAATTGCGCGAGCAACAGTCCGGGAACCGGTTGGTCACACCCGGAATCTGGTGCGAACACTATCTTCTCACCTTCGACGACAAAACCGTACTCCAGAAATGGAGACAGTTATCTCATTTCCACGGCGGCGAACTCATGCCGGAGGAATGCATCCCGGGAGCGGAGCCCGAGAAATCGTAGTGAGCCCACCCTCCTCGCTCCAAGCGAGCATCCGGCTGACAACGTTTGCTGAATGGTCCATCCCGCATTCTGTTCAAGAATGTCCCTAACTGCAGAGGCAGGGCAGGGGAAAAACTCCGTTTCCCTCGATTTTCAGGCCCGGACCCACTTCGTCACATGGTACAGCCCTTGCTGAGTATTGGGCGATAATACTCGGAGGGTTCAATATGAGGACACACAGAACGAAACACCTTGCCGGCATCTTAGCCCTTAGTTTTATTGGAGGGCTTTGGATTTCATTTGCGACGCCCCCGTCGGTCGATGCACAGTCGTGGAGCAATCGGAAACGGCAGCGGCAAGCACAAACCATCACACCCCCTTTGAGCCAAGCGACGACGCAGAGAGATTATTCGGTGCTGAAGATCGTCCCGCCTCCCACAGGCGGGCTCTACATGGGGCAATACGAATGGGTTCAGAATGATATTTCCGCGTTCGAAGCCGCGAGCGGGCGCAAAACCGCCCTCTGGTCCAAATATCGAGGATCGTGGGCCAATGGATACGACGCGACAGGACAGCCACATTTCGATGTGCAGGCGGCCAACTCGGCATGGCAGGAAGGGAAAGTGATTGTTGTTCAGGCCTACAATACACACCCCGCTCCCGGCGAATCGGAAGCGCCCCAGGGATTCACAGTCGATAAATTGCTCAACGGAGTGTATGACACGGAACTTCGAAGATTCGCCAGCGAACTCCGGCAGTATGGAAAGCCGGTGTTCTTCATTGCGGGACGAGAACCTAACGGAGTCGGGGCCGATTACTTCGGCGGCTTCGGACCGAGCGGAGACAAATCATTACGATGGGCCATTGAAAACAAACGTGGCTTTGCGGAGTTCAATCCCTCCTCGTTTCCTTACAGCTCGCTCTACAGCGACATCGGAACTCCTCTCGTCTGCGATGGGACGGAACGCCTCAAAGCAGCACAGCGTTATTACTATGACTTCTTTGTCCGTCGGGAAGGTCTCAAATTCCTCACGTTTGACACGATGGGATGGTCCGTGAATCAAGTGAATCAAATCGAATACGATGTCAACGACCTTCCCTCGTCGGTCGATAAGACCTACGCCCGGCAACTCCTCCAGAGTTGCCACTCATTCGCAAACTTTTATCCTGGCGATCAATATGTGGACTGGGTCAGCCTCAATTTCTATATGATCGACTACTATGCAAAGGACTGGCCCGGGCTGACCCAGGACCATGTCATCTCCATCGACAATCACTTCGCAGCGCTGGATGCAGTCATGCGCGAAGTGCAAACAGTGGCACCGACCAAACCAGTGTTCTTCATGGAATTAGGCTTTGCGGATGGAATGCTGCAGAATTCGAGCTGGGCGGCACAGAAAATCGCCGCGGGACTGCCGCGCATCATCTCAGGGTACCCGCAAGTCCACGGTTTTGCTATGTGGTCGGCACATCCCTCATGGATGACTCCAGGAGTCTTCCCTTATGACTGCTTGATCCGTCCCGGAACACAACAGGGCACAGCCCTGAAAAACGCCGTCACGACGAACACTGCCGCGCTCCTCTCCTGCGTATATCTGTCCGATGGAAAGCTACATCCGAACTGCCTGAACTAGGAGGGTTCCGTGCACGATGCCGTAACATCGACAGGACAGGACACCGGCGATTAAAACACTACTTCCCGAATAGTCTTTCGATTCGCTCGAAACCAGGAGACGGTCTTTTGAATGCCTTCGACAAATACAGTCGTGGCTTCAAACCCGAACAATTGCTTGGCTCGACTCACTTCCAGGCAGCGGCGCGGCTGCCCGTTAGGCTTCGCCGTATCCCAGACGATCTCGCCGGCGAACCCCACGGCATCGGCGATCATATGAGCCAGCGCCTGAATCGTAAGCTCCTGCCCGGTTCCAATATTAATCGGCTCATTCCCGTTGTAATGCTCGGCGGCAAGCAGAATAGCTCGAGCCGCATCATCCACGTATAGGAACTCGCGCGACGGTGAGCCGTCTCCCCACAGCACAACCCGACTATCGCGACGCTCCGTCGCTTCCACGCACTTTCTGATCAAGGCCGGAATCACATGCGACGTCTGCATGTCAAAGTTATCTCCAGGACCATACAAGTTCACCGGAAACAGGACAACGGCGTTGAATCCATACTGTTGCCGATAGGCCTGCGCCTGAACCAACATCATCTTCTTGGCCAAACCGTATGGAGCATTGGTCTCTTCCGGATACCCCGCCCAGAGATCCTCCTCACGAAAGGGCACCGGCGTATACTTGGGATAGGAGCAGATCGTGGCCAACGCGACAAACTTTTCGAGCCCCCTTTGTCGACCGACCTCCATCAGCTGAGTCCCCATCATAAGATTGTCGTAAAAAAACTGACCGGCATGAGTTTGATTCGCGCCGATCCCACCCACGCGGGCAGCCAGGTGCAACACCAAATCAGGAGCGGCGTCCGCGTACAGCCGCTTGACGGCGCCCATGTCCACAAGATCATAGTCACAGCTTCGCGGAACCACGATGCTGCGACAGCCCTGCTGCCGAAGATGTGCCACCACCACCGACCCTAAAAACCCAGCCCCACCCGTCACGACGACTCGTTTGTCCGTCCAATACGACATGATCAGCGTGCCCCCCTGGTGCCGTCGAGAATGCCTCGTTCGGCGCGTAGGTCACCCTCGACCATCATCACAATGAGTTCCTCGAACGACACCTTCGGCTCCCAGCCCAAGACTCGTTTCGCCTTCGTGGCATCGCCAATCAGCAAATCGACTTCCGTAGGACGATAATACCGCGAGTCGATCTTCACGTATTGCTTCCAATCCAAGTCGAGATAGCTGAAGGTACGGTCGAGAAATTCCCGCACCGTATGGGTTTCTCCGGTCGCAATCACGTAGTCATCCGGTTGATCCGCTTGCAACATCATCCACATTGCCTGCACGTAATCACCGGCGAACCCCCAGTCGCGCTTGGCGTCGAGGTTCCCGAGATACAACTCTTGCTGCACCCCCAGCTTGATCCGGGCAGCCGCGCGCGTAATTTTTCGGGTGACGAAGGTCTCCCCTCGCCGAGGCGATTCATGATTGAAGAGAATACCGCTGCAGGCGAACAAGTTGTATGCTTCCCGATAGTTGACCGTAATCCAGTGCGCATAGACCTTGGCGGCGCCATAGGGGCTCCGCGGATAAAACGGTGTGCTCTCCCGTTGCGGAATCTCCTGCACCTTGCCGAACATCTCGCTGGAGGAAGCTTGATAAAACTTAGGCCGTATACCCGATTCCCGAATCGCTTCCAACAGGCGGACAGTCCCCAGAGCCGTCACCTCAGCGGTATACTCGGGCACATCGAAACTCACACGCACATGGCTCTGCGCGCCTAGGTTGTAGATCTCATCCGGCTGAATCGTGCGCAGGATTTTATTGAGCGAACTGGCGTCGTTGAGGTCCCCATACACCAGCCGCAGTCTCGGTTCGGCAACATGCGGATCTTGATAGATCGCATCGATACGGCCGGTATTGAACGAGCTGGACCGACGGATAATGCCATGAACCTCATACCCCTTCGCCAACAATAACTCTGCGAGATACGACCCATCCTGCCCACTGATGCCGGTAATCAATGCCTTTTTCACGATGTTGCCTCACTTCTTTGTTACGACTCGGGTGCTCGCACCCACTCAGCCTGGGTCATCACACATTCATCCGCACGCGGGATCGATCTGAGCAGAAATCAACTACCTCATCCTCGACCGACGCCTTGAAATACCTGCCGTTCACACCAGGCATAGGTCCGTTCAAGCCCTTCCTGAATACTGGTCTTGGGCGACCAATCGAGGATGTCGCGCGCCCTGCTCCAATCGGCGGCCCGGTCGACATCGCCTTCAGGCTTACTGGTGTCGAACCGAATCTTGATCTGCTTTCCTGAAATTGCACAGACCCGTTCCGCGATCTCCTTGATCGAGGTGCTGTAATCGGGGCCGATCTGGATGACTCCCTGATTCATGCCCTTCGTGGCCACAGAAACCAATGCGTCCACGATATCGTTCACGAATACGAACGCTCGGCGCTGCTTTCCAGACCCCCAGACCACGAACTCCTCATCCGGATGCCGGACGGCCTTGCGGATCAGCGACGGGATGACCTGCGATTTCTCGGGAGACATTTCACAGTGGGGCCCATAGACGTTGTGGAACCGGAGAATCCCGATATCCAACAACTTCTCTTTACGTGCCAAATCACATCCCATCTCCCCCATCAGCTTGCTCCATCCATAGGATGATTCAGGTGACGCCGGGTACACATCGTCCTCCTTGAACGGAGGCGGGTTCAATTTGCTTTGGCGTTCAGCCGGGTAACTGCAGGCGGTCCCCACATACACGTAGGAGGACACCTTACTGGCAATGGCCGCCCGCAGCATATTGGAATCGATGATCAGGTTCGTGTTGAACAGTGAGAACTGGTTCCCAAACACATAGTTGATGCCGGCGACCACGTCGGCCAGGTGATAGACAATGTCCTGCCCCTCCGTCGCCCGCTCGCAGTTCCGATAGTCGCACAGATCCATCTCCAGAAACCGTCCATCCAAGTCGATTACCGGCGCCCCGTCCTCACCGAGTAGATTCGACTTCTTCCCGCGCCACAGATTGTCCGCCACGGTCACTTGCGCGCCCGCGGCGGCGAGACGTGCCACGAGATGGGAGCCGATCTGACCGGCCCCTCCGGTGACGAGCACACGTTTGTTCTTCCAATACATAGTGATCCCCTTTCCCGCAACAATAACTACTCAGACTCGCGCTATACTAAGATGTGTCACCTTGAGATGATCGGCGAGGCGCAGGGCCATGGCAACGATCGTCAACGTCGGGTTGGCGTGGCTGGAGGTCGGAAACATCGAACTGCTGGCGACAAACAGATTCGCCATCCCATGCACCCGGCACTGCTCATCCACCACCCCTTGCGAGGGATCTGCGGACATACGGGTGGTTCCGATATGATGACCCAGCACTGCCTTCACGTCGTGCATCAACCGAGACACATCGCTTCCCAAATAGGTCAGGTACCCGCAATTCTGCCGACGCAACTCCTGATCGATCAGCTCATGCGCACGCAACACGCTCTCCCGATCTTGCTCGGTGACATGGAAATCCAGCCTGAGGCGAGGCATGCCGAACGCATCACGTGCCTCATCCAACGTCACACGATTGTTTCGATCGGGCACCTGTTCGCTTTGAAAATATAAATAATAGGAATTTGACCGGGACCGCAGAAGAAGCGATGGAATACGGCGGCGCTGTAGAAGCCTCTTTCGCCCGAACTTCGGCAGGACCGACAGGGCTTGGGGCGACCCCATCAACACGTTCTTGATATGCCGCCAGTACAGGGCATACTTCCCCTTTCCCAGTTGTTCCTGCTGTCTGCCTCCCAGGAGCCGCTTCAGCAAGAAGGCTGCGGAGAGCACCGCATCGCCATGCTCGGGGTCCCCCACCAGGGGACGATCCAACAGCATGTACAGGTTCAGGAGGCGATGCCGGCGCTGAGCTTCTTCGGAAAAGGCGATGCGCCGCCGGCAGAATACGCCCTGGGGATCCGCTTCATAGCCGAACATGACCTCCTGACCGGCCGTCAGAGTGGCGCTCGCAATCACGCCATGAATATGTGACATGTATCCCCGACCCAACCAATCGGAGTGGTTGCCGATCCCCTGCGGATGCCTCCGACGGGAGACGAGCAGCAACCGGGTAGTTTCTAACCCGCCACCGGCCAACAGGACAGTGCGCGCCCGCACATGGAAGCGTCGCCCCCCGAACGTCGCCACTTCGACGGACTCGATGCGCGCGCCATCCAAGGAGCTATGCAATTCGACGGCTGGCGCATGGAGCAATACACGCAGGTTATCCGCTGCAGCCAGGACCGGACGATAGACCTTCCCAAACTGCGTCGGCGGGCTCCACCGTTCAATACAGGACGTATTCACATCTCCGTCCTCGAATCCCGGCACCATAGAGGATGGCGCGCCGGGAAGCGCGGTGGTGACGTGGTAGTCGTAGTCGCCACACTCACAATACCTGTGGGCCCGCCGGTAATAGTCATCCAGGGCCTTTTGCGGAAAAGGCCAGCCGCTGTGCGACACCCAATCACGTTGATCAAAGTCGAGGCTATCGAATGGAATGCAGCGGCCGCCCCAGAGCGACGTCGTGCCACCCAACTGCCTGTAGCGAGCCTGGTCCAGCGGCAGATGACGAACCGGATCGTTCAGCGAGCCCTGATAGAGACCCTGACTCGGTCCGGCCTTCGATTTACCGCCGGCTTCCAACAGAATAATGTTCATGCCGGTCGGCACTAACTCCATCGCCAATGTGATCCCAGCGGCACCCGCGCCAACAATGCACAGGTCAGCCGAAAGGGTCTCTCCGTCTGAGATCGATCGTGCATCAAGCAACATGGCTATACCCCGTTGCGACGTCCATCGCGCGCACATTCTCTTGCACATGCCGACGGCAACTCATTCCCGCCAGCACGACGCCGATCTCCGAACGCTTCACGAGCGGATGCAAGGCATCGGAAACGGATCCTTTGGCCAGCGCATCATGCGCAAGCACCTCCCGTGCGATCACGCCCGCCTGCTGGGCGCGTGCGCGCTCCAGCACCGGGATGGCCGCCTCCATACGGCTTCGGTCGAGAGGAATCTGCACACAGGCGACATCCGGCTGCCCGAGCCAGAGGTTGGCATCCTCCAAAGATCGGCAGGACACGCCGAAGTGCCGCAACTTGCCTTGCGTCCTGAAACGTGTCAGCAACTCGAACACCGCATCGCGTTGCGGCACATCCACCGGGGGGTTGTGCAATAAAAACAGATCGATCCGATTCACGTTAAGACGACGCAAGCTGCCCTCGATTCGTCTAGAAAGATAGTCCGGGTGAAAACATTGCCGCTCCTGACGACGACGAGCCTGCGTGGTCACAGCCCGAGCGGCTCGCCAGCGGCGAAGGAGTAAATTGGCGGCCGGCTTGACGAGCCGAACCACGCCTTCCATCGAACCGACCGTTAACCCTGCCTTGGTGCAGAGAATCATTCCTTCGCCTCGGCTCCGAAGCAGTTTCCCGAGCAATCGTTCACTATCGCCCTGACCATAGACGTCGGCCGTATCGAAAAACGTAATACCCGCTTCCCTGGCTTCGCAAAGACTCGCCTCCACCTCGGCGCGCGAGTACCGTGTCGCCAACGAAGCGATCATCGAGCACCCGAAGCCAAGCACCGATGGGATGAGGTCAGTGCTGCCGAGCCTGCGATACTGCACAGTCCCCTCCTATTCCCAGCACATCTTCATAGCGCGCCTCAGTGGTCCGCGCGATCGCTTCCCAGGAGATGTTTCGCGCCGCCACCTGCACATTCTCCGCCATGCGCGCATATAGCTCCCCATCAATCAGAAGCCGCGCGACTGCCTGCGCCAGCGCATTCGAATCTTTTGGAGGTACGAGCAGCCCAGTCGATTCATGACTCACGACTTCATCGAAGCCGCCCACCCGCGTGGCAATCACAGGCTTTCCGAACCCGAACGCAGAGGCCAACACGCCGCTATTCCACCCATTTTCGTAGGGCAACACCAGCAGCCTCGCGGCTGAGAAGTATCCGGCCATCTGCGCGAAGCTGACATACTCCGGCACCAACCGGACGCGGTCGTGCAGTTCCAACTCAGCCAATTGCCGCTGCAATGGAGCAAGATCCATCAACGGCTTCCCGACGATCAGCAGAAGTGCATCAGGCACCTGACGCAACAACTCAGGCGCGGAGGCCAGCAATGTGTGGATCCCTTTCCTCGGCTCAATCAGCCCGAAACAGAGCACGACTTTCTTTCCGGGCGGGATATCCGGCGGTTCGGGGATAACATGCTTCCGCACGAAGGCCGTCAGATCGGCGATGGGAAGGACCGTAATCCGATCGGAGGGTACGCCGAAATTGTCGATGACCAACGCCTCATTCTGTTTCGCGTTCAGGAAGATATGCCGCATACGCGCATAGAGAAAGCGAAATGCCCGGATGTGATAGGGGCGCAGCGAGTTCGGCAACACATCCTGCGGGGTATAGACGAAGCAGGTACTCCCCAGCATGCGGAGCATGGCCCACAACAGGATATAGAGCGCCGGGTGCTGTGCGCCTTGGAGATGGACGATCTGTGGACGGAAGGTCAGACACTTCCACAGAAATCGAAGCAGTCGAAGCGGCCGTGGCCGATACCGGTCGAAGACCTCGAGCGTCTGATACATTCTCGGATAGTCAGCCAATTCGAATCCAATACCCGTGACCAACGTGACGCGATGGCCTCGCTCCGCCAGCGCATTGGCTAAGTTGTGGGTATACTGCACCGTCCCGGCACGCGGAGCCGGCGCGATGAACAGGATGCGAAGTCCGTCGGCTACCGTTTCCATAGCGTCCGCCACGTTACTGCTCTCCATGCGATGCCTCACCAGGTTTCATCGGAACATACGCTCGTACACCACGTCAGAATGTCGCGATCATTCGCAGACTAACCTTGTTCGCCAGACGATTCGCGGACGTGCCTAGAATGTCTTCCCGCTGATCGAACATGTCGTACCCCAGCCGAGCCACAAGCCACGATGCGGGCGTGTAGGAAATGCCGACATTCCATTTCAACGTGTGCACCGTCAAATCATCTGAGCTGGTACTGGTAAGAATCCACGTCAGCCCGGCATCAAAGAGAAAATTGTTCGCCAGACGGATCTTGGTCGACGCGCGCACAAAATCTCCGACGAGTGGTTGACTGAGTCCTCCCGAAGGAGGAAACACATCGCGCATATAACTCAGCTCATACAACGCGTCGCCGAGCGACTTTTTGATGGACGCCTGTGCGAGAACCTCGACCGTCGAAGGATCCGGCTCCACACGAACCGCACCAATCGTTCCGCTGACCACCAGCGTCTCTGATAAATCCATTTCCTGAGTGATCAGCGCGGAATGCGACTGAAAATCGCGCCCCTGTTGGAAATCAAAGAATCGAAATCGGTACTTCACCGTGGTACGCCCCCACTGCGTCTCCCGCACTCTCGCCCCCACCTCGCCTTCGTGGGTCATACTGTCGATGGCACCGGGTGCATCGACAGACCAGCGAAAATTTCCATAGTTCGCCAGGAGATCCACGGATGGGGTGAGGCGATGCTTCACCATCAAGGCAGCGATGTTGATCGACGTGCGTCCGAATGCGCCAAGGATACCGGGAATCTGCTGTTCCGTTGGGTCTTGGAATGATTCGAAGCGGTCAAACACGGTCAGAGATGTCCGATCGGACAGGTTCCAGATTCCAAACAGCTCGCCGTTCTGTCGCGATACCGCTCTGTTCTGATTGATATTGTTCGCGTAAACTCTGGACTCCACCGAGTAGTCAACGGAGAGTTGTCCATCGCGCCCTGAAGACCGATAACCCAACCCCGGCGCAATCTTGGTGATGTAATCGGTCCCGCGGTTGCGCGCGGTGAAAAAGACGTTGTCTGTATATTCTTCAGTGAGCGTGAGCCGAGGCGTCAATCCCTCACGGCGAATCGGAGCGCCTAACAGCAATTTTTCCGACACAGGCATCCGGTCATACCCCATTTGATTCTGCCAGGACGGTAACTCACCGAACTCACGCTGTGGACGAACAAACTCCGTGTTATCCGAGTCCTGCGCAAAGAGTATCGGCGGAAACAACCATGTACCAGAGGCTAATACCATTCCGGCCAGTGGAAGCCGCAACAAGCGGAAGGCCGACTCAGCCACTCCCGCTACCCCATTCCAAACGGTTCCTCGCTCGCTTACGCCGCCCGCAGGTGCGGCCGGACACTCACTTTTCTGTGGCACTCGACTTCGCTTTCGTCCAGAACAGTTCAGCCGTCACACACACTAAGGGACGATCACCGTGTCTCCCGGCCGAAGCATCACATTCTGATTCGTGTCTTCTCCCTGAACAAATTTGCTGTAGCTGAACGGAATGCGTTGCTCGTTGCCGCGCGCGGGGTTGACGATGAAGATCTTGTTCCGAGACGCAAACGTAGTCAGCCCTCGGGCCATCGCCAGCGCCTGAATGACGGTCACCGGCCCCTTGAGATCAAAGACGCCCGGCTGCATCACTTCCCCCAGAACGAAGATGCGAAAACTATGGGTCGCCTCCAGGATCACCGTGACCTGCGGATCTTGGATATGCTGCTTGAGCTGCTTATTGATCCGCTCCTCGATCTCTCCCAGCGTGAGCCCCTTGGCCTCAATCTCTCCGATCAACGGATAGTTGAATTTTCCATCGGGACGAACGGTGACAATGGTCGACAACTCTTTGTGCTTCCAGATGAAGACGTTGAGCACATCGCCCGCCCCCAAGCGAAACGGACCGCTCCACCCCGCTTCCGGAGACGCAACAACAACCGGCTCGGTCTCGGATGCCTGCACCACGGTCGCCAAGCACAGGACCATGAAACACACCGCCCAGCTTGCGTGAAGAATACCTCGCATGACTCGCCTCCCTCCAAGTAACAAAAAAATCTTAATTCGTCTTGCTCATCAATAACGGCACGGTTCGCATCAGTCCGGACGCCATGACGGCGGCTCGGCACATCAAGAGAAATGGCGCGGCGATGCGTAATCCTGGATCCTCGCGGGGCAGTTGCCACAGAAACGGCACCGCCGTGGCCGTGAAGAGGACGCCGGACAGTGCCGCGACATAGATGGCATGAGGCACAAGAGGTATCAACGCGATCGCTCCCGCAGCCAGCACCACCGAACCGATCTGAAGCTTGAGCGTTTGTGGAGTATAGGAATCGCGAATGGCCTTGCCCGGAAACCGCTTGTACACCATGACCCGCCAGTAGGCCCGGCTATGTTTCTTCCGGAGATATTGTTTCAGTGTCGCCGGATGTTGGTGATAGACAATTGCCGCTGGATTAAACTTGATTTTGTAGCCTGCCGTCGCGACCCGATAGGAGAGGTCCGTATCTTCGTTGTCGGCAACGGGAAAACTGGTGTCGAAACCCCCGATCGTGCGAAACACCTCCCGGCGGAAACCCGCCGAATAGGAGAACACTACGTCCACGTATTCGACAGTCGCGAGTTGACGATACCGAGCCTCGAACTCGGCCTGCGCGAACCGGGCCACGAGACTGGTTTGTCTGGTCTTGTAGGCACCCTTGACGGCCGCGATTTCGGACGAGGCAAACGGCGCCACCATCTCCTTTATCCAGTCAGCATGGGGGACACAGTCGGCGTCGGTGAAGAGCAGAAACTCGCCCTGCGCCTCCACCGCACCGAGATTTCTCGCCGCAGCCGGACCTTGATGGATCTGGCGAATGACTCGGACTCGGGGCCGGTTAGGTCCCCAGTCCCTGACACATTGCTCGATATATTCAGGCGTGCCATCCGTCGATCCATCATCGACGATGATGAGCTCCACCTCCGCGGCCGGAAATGATTGCCGGGCGAACGATTCCAGGCCGTCATGAATCGTCTTTGTGGCGTTGTACGCTGGAATGACGACCGTCACACGAATTTCCATCATGTCCTCATTTCAGGCCTGGCACCAGACAGGCGGTTCGCACGCTCATCTCTCCACACTTGCTGCGGCTTTGCCTCATCGACTCGCACGGAGAAGAACCCGCCCTCGGGTGATGCGTTCGACCTAGCCATGTGTCCGATCGCCATGGCCATGGGCAACGTCAGCCAAATCTCGCGCACCATCGGCGTGATCATCAAAAACGCGATTTGCCCAACGAGAAGACTCGTCAACAAGACCGCATAAGAACGCAGAGCTGGAATACGGAGCCCGCGTTTAAGGCACACGAACGCCCACGCCCACATGCCGATGAACGCCGAAAGAGCGAAAACTCCCAGCTCACTCGCCACTTCGAGAAACATATTGTGGATCACCGCGGGGTGATAATAATGGTCGGCCCATGAAGGCAAATACTTCACGTAATGATTGATAGCCTGTCCGAATCCGACACCAAACCAAGGGTAAGCCAGAAAAAGATTCCAGCCACCGACGATCGACTCACGTCGAAAAGCGAAGCTCCCGCTGCTTTCGTTCAGATCAGCCTTGCCGAACAGGCTCTGACTCTCTACGGTATGTACCCCGGCCTGAAACCATTCCGAGACAACCTGGTAACTCAGACCTCCGGCCAGAACCAGCACGAGCGCAATCACCGACAGCTTCCGCACGAGCTTGGACTGAAACCACAGGGCAACCAAGATGAGAAAGACGAAACCGACGACCGAACTTCTCGCAAACGTGTACACCCAGGCATAGCCCATGAGGCAGAGCATAGCCGCAAGCGAGGCCTTCACCCATGGATGTTTCTCATGGAAAAGAAGGAACGTTGTGCAAGGCATGGCCATCAAAAAGAAACTTGCGAGAAAAATCGGATGAGCGGTGGTACCCTCGGCACGAACCTTTCCTTCCGATATGGACATAAATGCCCCGTCTACTCCCCCTTCGCTGGGAAGACCGACGTTCCTTCGCCAATCTCCTGGCATCACAAAACCGTAGTGGACCTGGGCCGCCGTAATGAGCGCCTCACCGACACCGGTAATCGTGATCACCCACAAGAGGCGACGGAGATCATCGGCGGTTCGATTAAAGGTCAGGGTCAGGAAGAACAGCGCCCCATAGACAGGAACCTTAGCCGCCTCGCCGGGAAATCCGTGCAAGTTCCCTCCGACGAGAGACAACAGCGAGGTCAAAAAGAACATGCCGGCAAGGTAGCCTGCAGGCCATCGCAAAAGAACCGGCCAGGGTCCGCGATGGATCAGCGCATTGATGGTCACCATGCCTATGGCCAACGGTGTGATCAGCTTGGTGACTGTCACACCCCCCAATAAATCAACCTGCACCGGAATTGTGGCGACCAGGATAAAATAGGGGAACGCGGCCGAGGCCATCATTCCGATAAATGCACTGCCCGCAATCACCAAGGCAAGGGCTTTGGTCGAGAGCGCCAAGACGGAAGCGCCCAGAGTCGCGCCCACCAGAGTCGGAACAGTATAAGTCGTCGCTCCCAATTTCATGATCCTCTTACGTCCGGCATGACCGAGCGCGCCGCCAATCCAGACGATCTACCGAGTCCCAAAACATGCCAAAGAATGCCAACGATCATCAGCGACTGGACAAGACGAGAACACAGCGTGGTCCACGCGGCCCCGACGGCCCCGAATTGCGGAATGAGCCAGACGGCCGTCAACACCCAGGCGACTAAGCCCACGATCCCGGATAGCGTGTGCAGATACGGCCGATTCATCGTGTAGAGAACCAGATACAAGGGATGCGTCACCAATGTCCCCAGCGTGCCGACAAACAAGATCTGAAAGACATCGATGGTGCCCTCGTAGGCCGAACCGAACAACCCAAGGACGAGCGGCCGCGCAAAAAATAGAAGGGGAAACAATGCGACCGCAATGAGTGCATATGCGGGAAAGGAGCGTTGCACATAGGATCGGCATTGTTCGATCCCGGACAACCGGCTGACCTTCGGAAGTAACGCCGTCAACAAGCTGAGCGTCAAAAAATCCACTCCCATCAACAAGGAGGACCCGGCGCCATAGAGGCCGGCTTCGCGGGCATCCGCGAAATAGCTGAGAACCGGAACGCCCAGGTTGACTTGAAGGAGGAAGCAGAGACTGGCCATTGCCGGCCACTTACTGAATCGAAAGAGTTCTCGTAACAATGCACCGTTGATACGAACCTGTGCCAAATGTCCGCGTAGCGCCCACATACCGGATAGCGCACAGAGGAAATAGACGACAACGTGAGACCCCATGATTCCGCCCAGCGTGAGATATCCTCCCAGGGACAATACCGGCAGACTGAGAACCCTCAGAGTATTCACCAGCGCCATCATCACCCCATACGTCCCGAACTCTTCACGGGCCTGCCACACCGAGAGGTTGAAACTCCACAACGCCGCACCAAATGAGCCGACCAGACCCAACACCACCGGGAGCACATACGCGTGGCTATGAAACACGCGCTCCGCGCATGACGCCCCCACGGTCACTCCGACCACGACAACCGGAATCCCGAGCAGAATCCTCAGCGCGAGAGCATTGGTGAGCACTTCAGCCGCCTTGGAGGGATCTGCTGGCCGATACATGGAGTAAAACCGCACCACCCCCGGGCTCAACCCATCTCCGAGGACGTCGTTGCCGAAGATCAGAATCACGATGAACAGGGAGAACAATCCGAACTCTTCCGGCCCCATCCAGCGCGCGACGAGCAGGCTCATCACAAACCCCAGGCAAGCCCCGGTCATTTTGCCCGTAAAGACCAGAGCGGCCTGCTGAGACAACACTTTTATGCCAGACCATTTGATCTGCATGTCTGCGCTACACCCGCCCCTTCACGACGTGCTTTCCAACCCACCACGCAGCGCCTTCTCAGCGAACAACGGGAGGTCAGCCGACCAATGTCCCACACAACGCTCCAGGCCTTTTGTGATGTCGTCCGGCTGATATGGCACGACATCCAACAACAACGAGGTATCGGCCTGCCACTGTTTGGGATCGCCCGGTAACTCCCTATTCAAGGTAACAATGGTCTTTCGGCTGCCGACCAGATGCGTCACGACCTCCGCCATGGTTCTCACGGATGTCGAGACACCCGAGGCTACATTCACCGCCCAAAAGCCTTTCGGCTCACGTCCTGCAATACCCAGGAAATAGCGGCAGATATCGTCGATATGTAGAAAGTCGCGCGTTTCAGTCCCTGTGCCTTGAATGGTTAGATACGGGTTGTCGTCGATCGCCTGCCGGAACAGTTCCCACACCAGCAAGCGCTGCTGATACGGACCGATGGTCGAGAACAACCTGGCGGCCACCACATTCAGGCCGAAGCACTGCACATATTCTTGTGCCAGTTGCTCACAAATAACCTTATGAAACCCGTAGGGAGAAATTGGACGGAGGCTCGCCCCTTCGGGTACCGGCAAGCGGGTCGGATTCCCATAGACGGATGCACTGGATGGGAAAATGACCAACGGATTCACATCGGCCTTCCGAACCGCATCCAGCACGGACGCCCACGTCTCGACGGCCATTAGAAAATCCTCTCGCGGCTGTTGAAACGAATAGCCCACCGATGCAGAACCGGCCGCATGAACCACGACATCCGGAGCAAAGCCGTTGAGCACGTCGAGAAAACCCGCCTGCTCCAGGGCACAGCATCTGAATCCCATTCCGGCAATCAGGTCGCTCGATTCCGAACGCGCGACACCCAGCACCTGGTGGCCGCTCTTGACGGCAAAGTGGGCTAGACTCTTGCCGAGAAACCCTTGCGATCCCGTAATCAGAATTTTCATCGCCATAACCAATCCAGTTGAATATCCTCGACGACTTACTTGGCGCTGATCATGTCCAGCTGCTCGCGCAACCGGTGCTGCTGTGCGAAGCTGTTCGCTTTCCGGTCCTTGAACTCGATCAATCTGAGGTAAACCTCAGCGGTTCGCCCCGCCATTGCGTCGATTCCCAAGTCATTGATAATTTTTTGGCGCGCACGCATGCCTACTTCGCGCACCTTTTCCGGGGCGCCTCTCAGCATCAGCATGGTCTCGGCCAACCGAGGCACATCGTCGACCGGTATCAGATACCCTGTTTCGCCGTGGGTGATCATTTCACCGGCCCCTCCGACCGCTGAACTCACCACCGCTTTTTCCATCGCCATGCCTTCAAGCAACGTGAAGCTGAAACTCTCGGCGAAGGACGGCGCCACCAATACATCGAGACAGGCAAACACGGCGGGAATTTCAGAGAGCGAGACATGCGCCATGAGCACAGCCGATCCCAAATCATGCTCGGCGATCCAATCGACAAGCGTCTGTCGATACGACTCAAATCCCGGAAGCACGGTCCCCACAATCACGAATCGGCTGCGAGGATAGCGATCCAAGACCGTCCGCGCCGCCTTCAAGAAATTCAGATGCCCCTTCACCGGATGAATGCGTCCCACCATCCCGAAGACAACATCACCGCCTTTGGCAAAATCGGTCACCGAAGAGGGCGCGAGCATGCGAGTGGGATCGAACCATTTGGTATCGATGCCGTTTCGGATCGCGACGACGGGCGGGTCCTGCTCTCGCATTCGTAATTCGGTCCCGATCGCCACCGAATCGGTAATCACCGCATCCAGCCGTTTGAGAATCATCCGATCGATTGCGGGATACACGGTCGCTCGCCAGGACCCTTTCTCGAAGTTCACCCACCCCAGAAACGAGGCGACGACCGGTCGACCGGTCAATCTCGCGCTGAGAATCCCGACCAAATCGGAACGGTGATCCAACGCGTGGACCACATCGGCCTGAAACGACTTGATCAACGAGGCGACGGTGTAGACATCACTCAAGTTGAAGGGATTCCCGATCGGGATCGTGACGTACTCGAACCCGGTCTGCTTCAATTCTTTCAACCAGGATGTTTCACCCAGCGCAGGATTCACGATGCAGACCAACAGACAGCGAACCTGTTTCGGATCGAATCCTTTCAGCAAAGAGAGCAGATAGGTCTCTCCTCCGGTCATGCCGGTGATGCCACGACAATTGCGGATGATCAGCACCCGAATCTGTTTCATACGCAGCTCTTGCTCCCGTCAGAATCTTTCATCCGCGCAGGCCTCATCATGAACGGGGTCTCTCGATACAACGACGCCGAGACACCACTCGGCGCAGCCCGCAGCCACCGGAGCCATGACAGGCCGAGCGACACCCCCCATCGCTCGTTCAGTCTATGCACGACGACGCGCAACCCGACTGTCATCAGAAGAGTCATGACGGGAAGCGCGGGGATGCTGTATCGAATCGTGGCAAATGTCAGCGCATGAGCAGCCGTGAGGAAGATGATCGGCACCATGAGCGGGAGCAAGATTCCCCCCTGCCGTCTAGCCTCCAGCATGCCCATCACCGCAAGGGCCAGGAATACCGTTTGGAACAGCACGATGGAGGGTTGCGCCCAGCGATTGTCCGGGAGAAAGATTCTGAACCAGAATCGAAAAACTTTTCGAACCGTCAGCAACGCGCTGTCGAACGGATGAGAGGCAATCTCCCGCCAGGCGGCCAGAGAGAATGCATGATCTTCTTGCACCGTGATGTAGACCGGCTCAGTCGCCGAACGGATCGTGGCTCGATCCGAGACGGAGACAAGCGGGCGATCGGAACTTCCTGCCGGCGCGAGCACCACATCGCGCCGTTCGATCAAATGCGCCCGGGTCGACTCATCGACTTCCCAATCTTCCAGCCCCTCGCTCACCATCTGATTGCCCAGCCAGAGGGCATATCCTCCTCCGGTCGCGACCGCCACCAACTCGCCCGTCAACCGATAATTTCGAGCCGCCCAGGGAGCCAGGACCATCAAGCACGCGATGGTCCATGCGATCGCGGCAGATAGCGCACGACGCGGCTCGCGCCGCAGCTGATAACAGGCGCAGGCCATGAGAAGCGGCCACAGTCCCAACGCCACTGGTTTCACTAACGCCGCGAGGGCGATCAGCGCGCCGACGGCCAGATAAGCCATCACGCGCCGGACTCGCACGGCCACAATCCAGGCGGCAATCGCAGCCGTGAATGCCAAGGTAAAGAGCGGTTCCGACAGGAATCGGAGCGAGTAATACGCGGACAGCGGATGCAGCGCGAAGATCAACGCAGAGACCAATCCGACAGACTCGCTGAACAGCCGTGCCCCCAAATAAAAGATCAGCATGGCGGTGATCGCGTCCAAGGCTGATTGCGCCACAAACACGGCCGTTTCGTTATGCTCTCCGAACAGCGCATAGAGCACCGCCAGGAATGCCGGATACAGCGGCGCGCGCCACATAATGGGCGCGCCGCCCGGTTCAGCCACGAAACCATGCCCTCGCGTCAGATTCGCGGCAATGTCTGAATAGACATCCGCTCGTTTGATCACCGGCACTGCCGCATCAACGGCCGCTCCGACACCGACGCGCAACGCAAAACAGAGCACGAAGATCGTACAGAGAGAGAGCCATTTCAAAGAGCGGTTCAGCGCCGGCATCGGACTATTCTCCCCCTGTGAAGGAGGCCTGTTTGAGGTACTGCGGATTCTCACGAACCACCCGTATCCATGCGCTCGTTTCATCGTCGAACGTCCCCAGCCGAGGAACCTCATAAAACTCTTCTGCAATTTTGAAATCAGCGAGCGTGATGGCCTTGACCCGATCAAATCGTGGTAAGACTTCGCGGAAAACCTCTTCGAGCACACGTGCTCGACTGGCAGACCCATCCCCAAGCACGCCGAACTCGGGAAGAAAGAGGGGCCGCTGAGTCACCGTCCCCCAGGCGGCATAGCCCGGCGCCAATGCGTCCGTAATGGGCGTGCCGAGTTCCTGCTGTCGAAGTTTGGGAGCGACGCGCGGATCGATAAAATACGCGCTTTGTCCGACCCAATCGATGTAATCGTCGCCGGGGTAAAAATACTTTGGATGCAACCACGGGTTATAGTCTTCATGCTGCGGGTTCATGTAATGAGAGCCTGCGTACATGAACCACGTCACGTTTCGCACATCTTCCTTCCGGAAGATGTCGATCACGTGAATGAAGGCATCTCTGATACGTTCCGGCCCATCCGGCCACGTGGGATCGCCGTACAGTTGGCAGAGATGTTCGGCGTCCTCCAGCCGGTCGCCCCCCCCCCCGCCGAACCCCATCAGTCCCTGATAGTTAAACTCACTGAACAGGGTCAACATAATCGGATGTCCGTAGGCCTTGATCTGGCGCGCAACGGTCACGATGTACACATCAAAATCGCCCCGTAAGAGACGAGGAACCGTCACCGTCGGCTTGCGGAAACCGTACCAGAATAATCTGGACTCCCAATCACAGCATTGGATGGCCCAGGCCACGGCGAGCACTCCACCCTCCATGCGGACCTGCTCGGCAAGCTGGAGCGGACTGACGGCAGACGCTTCTAGCGGATCCGTGAAGGTACGGAAATGCGGGGAGGACGAGGCCCAGTCGTCGTCGGAGACCCAGTCATGAAACGTAAAGACCACAGCAGGCGTATGGCCGTTCTTCGCGACGAATCGATGGTGGTCCTCTTCGATCGAGCCGATGCTATAGAGCCCGATGTAGGCGCCATTCGGCGGCGGGGTCAGCGTGACCCGCTCCCCAGTGGACGAGCGATGTCCGTTCGGCATAGGCACATCGGGTCGACAACCGACCTCACCTTCCGTCGCGGGTGATGACCAGGCGTTCGTCGCACACAGAACCAACCCGGACATCAGCAGCAATCCCCTCCACCAGCTCGTTCCGGATTCGGACGAATCGTTACGCACGACCCGTTCCCTTCTCCAGCTCGACGATCTGCAGATAGCCGTATCGGCGCACGAACGGAATCGATCCGGCGGCCTGATCACAATGCTGGAGCAGCCCGGTCATCCAGGTCCATCGTTTCTTAAACACGTAGAAATCGAGTAGACGAAAGAACAGAAAGCTCGGGAAATGAATGGTACATGCGCCGGGGAAGGCGTTCTGTAAGGTTGCGATATCCCGACGGGTGAGTGGATGCTCGTGGTCGTCGCTGTACTGCGGAACCCCAAATTTTCCGCATACCTTGCTGCGGGCCGCCATAAGCAGGGGATTGAGCGCGGAATTTTCGATAAAGACCGCTTTCCCTCCCGGCTTCAAGAGCCGCACCAATTGACGACTGGCCTTGGGGAGATCAACGTGGTGCAAGACAAATGTCCCGAACACGACATCGAAGCTCTCATCCGGAAAATCGAGTTCCTCGAAAGGTCGGCAAAGAAAGGTCACGTCGACCCCGTTCGCTTTTGCCAACCTACGTGCCGTCTCTAATTGACCGGCTGCGGTATCGAAGGCGGTGACGGTCGCGCCACGTTTGGCCAGCATGACCGACGTATGACCGGGACCGCAGCCACAATCCAACAGGACTTTGCCCTTCACATCACCGAGCAACCCCAACGCATAGGCATAGAGATCATAGAGGCCCCATAGGGTGAGCCAATAGTCATACGGCGCATACCACCCGTCTTCTCGGACGAACCCCTCCGCAGCAGAGGCTCTCTCCTCGTCTACCTGCATGACTCCTGCTCCTGATTCGCTCATACGCCCTCCCTCCCGCCGGCCGCCAACCATCGTCCGTAAATCCACTCCGGAATGATATATCGCCGCTTGTTCAGCACCAGTCCCAGCAAGTGTCCGCCGGCCGTCTCAATCGCCGCTATCGTCCTGCTCGCCGCCACCGTCACCGTCCGCTCCGCCTCAATGATCAGAATGGTGCCGTCGATACCGGCAATGGCCACGCGCATTTCCGGGAACGAGGTCAACGCCGGCCCGTCGATCACAATCAGATCGAAACGATCGCGCATCGTCTTGGCGACCTCGGCCAGATGTTCGGCAAACTCCAGCGCCGTGCCTTCCCTGTTGCGGACTCGCAATCGATGGAGATACGAGCGATCAGTCGGCTCGGGAACATCCTGGAGCAGACGATTGGCATCCCCTCCTGGCGTCACAACGATATCGCCACGGACCGACGCTGCTTGCTCAGGCCCGGCTCCCTCGAAGGTAATAAGCAACATGCGAAACTTGTGCTCGCTGAGCGCCTGTGCGAGCGCGCCGGCGACATGTGATCGGCCTTCCCCGCGAAGGGCGCTTGTGATGAGCAACGTTCTTAGGCCACGCTCATGGTAGGAACGAACGACGTGCTGGGCGGCCTGGCGCAGCTCAAGCTCAAAGCTCCCGGCGTCGGACGTGTTGGGACGGACGAGTGGTAACGCGGCAAGCACAGGTCGCCCGAGAGTCTCCTCTACCTCCTCGCGGGTGACGAACGTGCGACGCATATACTCGGACACATAGGCCGATCCGAATCCTCCGACCAATCCGATCATCAGTCCGATCACCAGATTGAGAAACTTGCGGGGCTGGACCGGTTTCTGGGGAACCATGGCATGCTCGATGGCATTGACGTTGGAAATCCCCTTACGATCCAGCACTTCATTGATACGCGACTCTTCTTCCTTCTTGAGATAAATATCAAAGGCTTCTTGCTTTACCTTGACCTCGCGCATCAATCCCTTCAGTTCCATCTCGCGCTGATCCAAGGTATTGAGAGAATCCCGGTAAGATTTGAATTGCTTGGTAAGCTCCGAGAGGCGGGGGCGCAAGCTTTCTCGGCGCCCTTCCTCCGTGACCAAGTTGCGCTTCAGTTCCTGGTAGTTTTGGTTGAGACCGGAAGTGGCGGCGCCGGTGACCTTCGTACTCTCCGCCTGCAAGCGAGCACGTACGGCGGCAATTTCCCGAACGAGTTCGCCGGCAGCCGGGCTGTCCGGCACATACTGGGAATACTCCAGCTCCATCTGCATTAAGCGGTTTTTGAGTTGATCCAGCATCGGATTCCGCTCCGACACGTTCGTGAGGGGAATGGCTTCCTGCTGCCCTGCCAACCGTTCCTTCAGTTTGGTAATGCGCACTTCCGTTTCTGCGACCTGTACCTGACTCTCACGCAGTGCCGCTTCCGTATGCGTCACTTGCTGTAACAGATGCCGTTTCTGATCTTCGATGGACACGATGTTCCATTTGTCTTTGAACGCCTGCAATCGGACCTCAGCTTGCTGCAATTCGCCGCGCATCTGCTTCGTCTGCTCGTCGAAGAATTCACGCGCACCTTTACCTTTGCGAATGGACAGTTGGTGTTCCATATAGATCCCCACCAACGCATTGAGCGCATCCGCAGAAAAATCCGGATCAGGTGAATCGAGACTTGCGACAAACACATGGGTTTGTCGCACTCCTTCCACATTCAAATGGGCCCTGATTTTTTGTACGGCTTGATAGTGCAAATCTTCCGGCTTAGAAACATACCCAATCGTCGTCAACAGCTGAGCCACCGGCGACAGCCCAGCCAGCTGTTTGAAAGCGGTTTTCGGCAGCTCGGCAACCCAGTCCCATCGGCCGCGCATGGCAGCCAGCACACGTTCATTTCCGAAGTAGTCGACCAATTTATCCAACAGAATCGGGCTGGTAAAGATTTGCACTTCCGTCGCCACATCGTCTTTTTGAGTAATGTCGGAGGGAGTGAATACCTGGCCCGTCAACGGCGTGCTCATGCTGAAGGGGGTCCGCGCATTCTGGATCAGCAATCGAACCTCGGCACTGTAGATGTTGGTCATCAAGAATGAGCCCGGACCCGCCACGAGAGTCGCCACTCCTAAAATCGTAAGCAGCTTCTTCTGTTGGCGAAAGATGGTAATCAAGTGCTCGCGCAGGCCGAACGGTGATCGAGCGCCAGTGGGGGCAGATTGTGTTTCGGGATGCCCAACAGTGTTCGACACGTTCATCACACTCCTTTCAGCAACACACGAACGGTCCGGATGAGAATCTGCAGATCCAACAGCAGCGAATGCCGGCGGACGTACTCGAGGTCGTATCGGATCCACTCCGAGAAGCGGTTACGATTGCGCGCCTTCACCTGCCAAAGACCCGTCAGCCCAGGAGACACGCGCAGCCGCGCATCGCGCCATGTCGGGCAGAACTTCATTTCGTCATAAGCCAGCGGTCGAGGCCCGACGAGACTCATCTCCCCGCGCAAGACGTTCAACAACTGCGGCAGCTCGTCGAGACTCGTCTTGCGGAGAAGTTTCCCCATCCGGGTAATGCGAGGATCTTCTTCCAGCTTGAACATCGGTCCATCGACGCTATTGCGCGCCAGCAACTCCTTCTGACGTTGCTCGGCATCCGGCACCATAGTCCTGAACTTGTGCATCCAGAATTCCGTTCCGTTCTTACCGCACCGTTTTTGAGAGAAGAACACCGGACCCGGTGAATCCAATTTGACCGCCAGGGCGATGAGCAGCATGAGCGGACCCACGAAGATCATCCCGACGGCCGCTCCCGCAAGATCAACCACAGGTTTGACCAAGCCATATATCGACTGTTGACCGCGCCCTCTCTGCGTGGTTCCGAACGACCGTGTAGTCCGCTTCGCCCGTTGCAACAGCTTGTTCGGTGCAACCTGGTTCGACGATCCATGCGGCCCATACCGAGCCGGCTTCGCCGACGTCCAAAACGTGCTTCGAAGGCGCATGCCCTCGGGCACCGTCTCGTCTCCGGCTATCACGGAGTATTCCACCCTGGCATTGCCCTGCACGCGCGTACCGGATCGGAGGACGCTCTCCCGCACGAGACTTCCCTTCTCCAGATACGAGGTCGGACCGATCACCGCAGGACCGATCAGGTGCACATAGTCTTCGACCACGCAATTGGGGCCGATCACCAACGGCCCCAATAGGAATGACCGTGGAGAAATGTCCGAGTTTTCGCCGATGACGATGTCGTCCATGCCACCATGAAGGCCGTTACCGCTCGCGCCGTTGAGGATGTCCTTCAGCAGAATCTCTCGGTTCAACCAGAGGAAATCCTCCGGTCCCGAGATCGTATATACCGCTCCCTCGATCTGGTGCGCGCGAATCGAGCCTCCCCGGCTTCGCACCAAGGGCACCAATTGCTCGTTCACGTCAAAATATTCGTCACGAGGGACGAGAGACAGAACCTCACGACTGAAAACATAGACCCCGCAAGGCGCAAGCCGACTGCGACGGTTTTTCGACCAATGCAGAATATTGACTCGGGAAACAAGCCCCGTCTGATCCACTTCAACACTTTCCAAATCGTGATCGTTTTCCACCATGCTCTGGGTGACCAGCGTGATGCCCGTGCGATGTGCCTCGTGCGCATCGAGCACGGCAGCCAGGTTCATATCGCGCAAATAGACATTGGCATGGATGCAGAGAAAGGTCGGTGTGTCCAGAAAGTCTTCCAGCGTCTGCAAGCCGCCGGCGGTTCCGCGATACACAGACTCTGTCCGCCAGAGCACGGTCATGCCGCAAGCGTGGCCGGCACGACACACCAGCTCGCGAACATGCGGGTCTTGCTCGCCGGATACGACCGCAACCTCTCGGATACCTTGCTGTTTGAGCGCCGAAAGGAGATGGTCGATCAACAACTCGTTTCCGACAGGAAACGTCAACATCGTGCCGACCGATGGAGCGCTTTCTATGATCACAGCTTTCATGCGATGGCCCCTCCCATCAAGAGAGACGCACTCGAGCCGGCCTCCCACTGCAAGATGATCCGAGTCGATGCGAAGGGAACGAGGTAAGTCATTCCGTACGCACTGTGCGCTACCAGCCTCATGACCACCTCCAGCATCACCGCAGCGGAGTATAGAGACACACCTAACATTCGCTGCCTCGATCGTTGACCAGTGCGGATCGGAGAATGGTGTAGTCCAAAGACAACTCGGCGACGCGATGTTTCAGTCGCCGGTTCTCAAGTAGCAAAGACCGCAGGTGGAGAACAGGGTCCTGAGTAGTAGAGAGGTGCTTCGCCCGCCAACGATAATAGGTGCTGGCAGAAATCCGATACTTTTTGCATACGCGCTTGATCCCACCCTCCGTGCTCCCCTCTTTCAGGATTTGCAATTTCTTATCGTGCGTGAATCGAGACAGCATCAGTCGATAGTTTCTGAGGACACGCTACGGCATGAATGTGCGCATCAACATATGAACAAGAAAGTCTGTTAACGCATCCCTCTCGCAGGCGATGTGACTCACTGACGGGAGGCACTTATACAGAGGAGAACTGATTGACGCATCGGATATAAGTGCCGCTCATTGAGCGGAGCCCTGCAGGTTATACTCGTACGTTTGTGCTGGTTCAGATGTGAACAAATGGTTGCTAGTCGAGGGCCATAAAATGCCAGTAATAATTCTGCTGTGATTCTGCGCCTCTGCAATTTACGGGTACGACGATAACCTAGTAAGGTCACTAGTCGCGCCACCGCATGACTGCTAGTGCACACTAATGTACATTTATTTCTTGCCACATTTACCCATCGATCGATCGACGAAAAATGTTCGCCCGTAAGGCTTTCCAGCCATAACGCTGCAAAAATATAACAATTGCTAGGAGCGTGGATGGTGTGAGATTATGCGCTCATGCAGGAGCGTGCCATCACGTATTGAACTTAGAGCTGATTGCGTAATACTTCCATTATGTACTTAGAGAGATTTTAGATATGTAGGGAGATCTTTCAAGATGTGTGATGGTATTCAGGAAATGTGTTTCAGTCAGGAGGAATGATGAGTGGAATCGAGGAAGGGCGAGCCACCACGATCGTGGCGATTGTCAGCAGCAACTATCTGCTGCGACTCGGCCTGCAGAGGATTGTTGAAAACGAAAAATGGATTCGCCTGATCGGACAGAGCGCTCACTGGGCGACTATCGACGACATCCTGACGCACGAGCAACCGCACATCGTGATTCTCGATACGGAGATTGAGGTCGCTGTCCCGGACCTGATTCGAAAGATCAAGGCAGGAGCGTCGGGGATCAAAATCATTCTCTTGGCCGGAATCGATGAATCCGAAAACACTCGTCAAGCGTTTACCTGTGGAGCGGATGGTCTTGTGCTGAAAATACAGCCCTCTCCCGTCTTAATCGCCACCATCGAGTACCTCGCCCACGCGACGAACACAGTCATGCTCCCGATCGAACATGGAGCGCCACGGGTGAAGATGGACCGCAACCCAGCCGTCTCTGTGTCACTCGCCCGAACTCCCGCTCTGCCCAAGTGGCCGGACGGCTTGACGGAACGAGAGCGCGAAGTTGTACGACTGATCAGCGAGGGACTTTCCAACAAAGACATTGCCGACCGCCTATGCATCTCAAGTATTACGGTCCGCCATCACCTCACGAACATTTTCGACAAACTCGGCGTTTCCAACCGCCAGAAGTTGCTCATCCGCGCCCATCAGCACGGGCTGGTACGGCCGTCCGCCTTGGCCTAATGCCGCGCCAATTTCATCGGCTTCCAGGCCCATCAGATTTCGAAGATTGTGGCCTGTGACCGCTGGGCTGTCCGTGCGTCGCGGCACCCGCGCGGCTTCACACGAAGCGAGCGCGCATTCAAACCATCTCGTCCGGCACTCATATCTGAACGATACCGTACGACCTGAACCTGTCACGGTAGAGTTATAAGAAGTACAACTGGGCCGCAAGAATCGAGAACGGCTAGGCCTGGAGAACTCCCGGCGGGTGCGAAAGCCCGGTGAAGAATCGCGGGAAGCTTGAACCAGACTCCGTCGCCTGGTCGGCTCTGAAGCTTGCCTCCCGGTTCCCACTGAGGGGATCATCCCCCTCGTGTCTCCTCACGAAGGGAGCAGACTCCCTTCGAAACCCTCTGTCGTGGATTCAAATCTACTGAACTTGTGTGGGGTGTTTGGAGCGGGCGATGGGATTTGAACCCACGACAACTTGCTTGGGAAGCAAGGACTCTACCACTGAGCTACGCCCGCCCCTCGCTATAAGGAGATGGAATCCTACGCTGGAGCCGGCGCTAAGTCAAGGCGAGCGCTTGATCCGACTACCCCGTGTAGTCTGCCACGGCGAACTTACGGCGGCCGACACGTAAGTGCAGCGCTTTCCCGACAGTCAATGCGACCGCGGCATTCGCATCGGTCATTCTCCGCTCATCAATTTCTACCCCACCCTGCACGATCAATCGCCGGACTTCACTTTTGCTCGGCACCAGGCCGGTCTTGGCAATCAAATCGACCAAGCCGATGGATGGAGCGGCGACATCCTTCACATCAGAAGACGTTAGAATCACATGGGCGTCCGGTTGATCGGGAAACTCCCGCGCCTGAAATTTCTGCTGGAACATCGCCCTAGCTTCGCGTCCGGCCTCGTCCCCATGGTAACGGGATACAATCCGCTCCGCCAACGATTGCTTGGCCTCCATGGGGTGGGCCTTTTTGACCAGCGCCAAATCCTGCGTCGTCAGCAGCTCGTAATAACGATGCATGAGCGCATCGCTGATTGACATGAGCTTGCCGAACATGTCGGCAGGCGTATCCTCAAGCGCAATGTAATTGCCGAGGCTTTTGCTCATCTTACGAACGCCATCCGTCCCCTCCAGGAGCGGCATGGTGATGACCACCTGCGCCTCCTGCCCGTAATCCCGCTGCAGATCACGCCCCATCAGGAGATTGAACTTCTGATCGGTGCCGCCCAGTTCGACATCGGCTTTCAGCGCAACGGAGTCATACCCTTGGATCAAGGGATACATGAACTCATGGATGCTGATCGGCTTCTCTTCCGCATACCGTTTGTGAAAGTCTTCCCGTTCCAACATGCGCGCCACCGTGTAGTGGGCACTGAGTTCGATCAGCCCGTCGGCCGTCATCGCACTCATCCAACGGCTATTAAATTCCACTTGTGTTTTGTGAGGGTCGAGGATTTTAAAGATCTGGCGAGCGTAGGTCTTGGCGTTCTCCAAAACCTTTTCCTTCGAGAGTGCGACGCGCGTCTCAGACTGCCCGGTTGGATCGCCGATCATGCCGGTGAAATCGCCGATGAGAAAGATCACCTGATGGCCGAGGTCTTGAAAATGCTTGAGCTTGTGGATGAGGACCGTATGGCCAAGATGCAGATCCGGCGCCGTGGGATCGAACCCCGCCTTGATCCGGAGTGGTCGCTGTTCCTTGATTGAACGAGCCAGTTTTGATTCCAGCTCGTTCAGCGGAATAACTTCAACAATCCCTCGAAGTATCAAGTCGAGCTGGTGCGCCACAGTATTCACGGGGTTCCTTTATGCCGAGCCAGCGATCGGGTATTGGTGACGAGCACGTGGGGGCGCAGCAGGTCGAACTTCTTGCGGCCGATGCCTTTCACCTGCCGAAGGTCTTCGACTTTTCCAAAAGGACCACGTGCGGCACGGTGCTCGATCACCCGCTGCGCCAACTTAGGGCCGATGCCTGGGAGCGCCTCTAAATCTGAAGCGGTCGCGCGATTGAGATCCACTTGCCGCGCCACATTGCGATGGCCCTGGCGAAGGCTGGTCGCCGGACCTTCCTCTATCGACTGAGGCCTCGACTCTTCGACCGTCCGCTCCGCGGGACCGTCGGGCACCGTGGCCGGTAGGCTCGATCCAGTCGATTGAGGAATCGTCGCCGACCCTGTGGGTCGTACTTGCGCAACCTGAACCACCGGCGCAGGCTGAGACGGATGCGACGAGACTTGCCTGATCGGCGTGACCGCGCCGATCCAGACCAAGGCTCCCAGTGTCACCCCCAACATCGCTAGCTTGACGAGTAATGATTGCACCATCATGACGAGGCCTTCCGTGCGAGATGGATCGCGTAGCCGTGGACATCCTCCATGGCCTCCATGAGCCCCTCGGCAAGAGTCGGATGTGCGTGGATCATCTCCGCCACGCGCGAAACGGTCGCGCCAACATGCATCGCGAAAGCGGCTTCGTGAATCAGGTCGGTGGCGTGGGCGCCGAGAATGTGGACACCAAGGATCCGGTCACTCTCCGCATCGGCTATCACTTTCACTAACCCTTGAATATCTCCTGTGGCCTGCGCTTTCCCCAAGCCGCCATAGCGGAACCGTCCGACCTTGACCGCCTGCTGCGGATCCTTCCCGGCGGCGACGCACCGGTCACGGGCCTGTTGTTCCGTGAGCCCGACACGCCCGATTTCAGGTAACGTAAAGATGCCCGTCGGGATGACATCATAATCGATCGTCCGCGGCCGACCCATGAAATTTTCGACGGCAACCTTCCCTTGCGCCGACGCCACATGCGCCAGCATCGCCTTGCCGACCACATCGCCGATCGCATAGACGCCGGGCACGTTCGTGACCATCCGAGCATCGACCACGATTTCGCCGCGCGCCCCGACCTGCACCCCCACTTTCTCCAACCCGATTCCTCGCGAGTTGAAGCCTCGCCCTACAGACACCAACACTTGCTCCACATTGAGCGACAGCCCGTCGCGGAGATGGGCGGTGACGACATCCGGTTGCCGCACGATCTGTTCCACCGTGACGCCGGTTCGAATATCCACACCTCGCTTCTTCAACTCGCGCTCGGTCATCTGGCTGATCTCTTCATCTTCCAACGGCAACAGGCGCGGCATGAGTTCGACGAGAGTCACCTGCGTACCAAGCCCGCTGTAGAGGGAGGCGAACTCACAGCCCTCCACTCCTCCACCAACGATCAACAGGCTCGCGGGAATTTTGCTGAGGTCCAACGCCTGCTTACTGGTGATGATCTGATTCCCGTCGATGGGGAAGAGCGGCAGATTCGGCCAGGAAGAGCCGGTCGCAATGATCACGCCATCGGCCACCACCCTGGTTTCGGTGCCGTCCGGTCTCGCCACGCGAATAGTGCGCGCATCCAGCAACTCGCCGGTACCGTCCACATGCTCGATGTTCCACGTCTTGAATAACGTGGCAATGCCTTTGACCAGCGTGGACACGACTTTGTTTTTTCTGGCTACCATGACGGCCGCATCGTACGTAACAGGCCCTCCAAGCTGGAGGCCGAAGTCCTTGGCCTTCTTCGCCTTGTCACCGAGTTCGACCACCGACAGCAATGCCTTGCTGGGGATACAACCCCAATTGAGGCAGACACCGCCAAGAGCCTGGTTTTCAATCACGGTGACACGGGCTCCAAGCTGGGCCGCGCGAATCGCCGCCACGTACCCGCCGGGACCGGCGCCAAGAATTGCGAGGTGGTTCACACGGCGCCTAATGCTTTTGCTTGCTCAGAAACGTTTCGTATTGAGCGGCCGTCATGAGCTGCTCCACTTCAGCCGGAGCCGTGAGATCGATAACGGCCATCCACCCCTTGCCATAAGGGTCGGAATTAACGGCCTCTGGCTGATCTTTGAGATCAACATTGATCTTCGCAACGGTTCCGCTGACGGGGGTATAGATAGTTGAGGTGGTCTTCGTCGATTCCACTTCGCCGATCTGTTGGCCGGCCGTGACTTTCGCGCCCACTTTTGGAAGGTCGATGAAGACGATGTCGCCCAACGCATCCTGGGCGAAATGACTGATGCCGATCGTCGCCTGCGTGCCTTCGGCCCGGACCCATTCATGTTCCTGGTGATAACGAAGATTAGACGGTATCATGACACCCCTCGTGGCGGCCGCCACACGAGCGGCCTACGTGAATAAAAACGCGCAGAAAACAAGTTGCGCGATCGTAAAAGTTGCGGGAATCTTTGTCAAGGAATCGCTGCGGGAGCGTCCGGGACAAACACCAGATGGCGTATGTCGGGCGTGCGCAATTCATCCGCCTGCTGCGCGAGCCCCGTGAACATGCCGGCTCCATGTTCAGCCGGCGTGCGAAGCAATACCCATCCTTGCGGAAGGGCTTGCGGCTCACCTTTTTCCGATTGAATCACATCACGACTCCATCCCTTGAACGAACCGGCGAAGGAGCGGACATCCGACGCCTCGCGGGACGGACCACCCAGCAGAAGATCGAATCCGCGGCGGCGCGCTTCCGCGGCATCTTCCCCATAGTTCACCAGCGCGGATGTCGGATTCGATAAGGCCTCCGGATGGATTTCTACCACCATCCGCAGACGTGGAGCGATCTTGTGCAAGTATTTCTTGAACCGCGCGAACGTATCGAGCTCCTGGCGCGCTTTCCAGCCCACCCACCGCCAGAGCGTCTTATCTGATGCCGGCGCCGGTTCGTTCGGACGCAGCCCCATGCGATCACGGAGAGCCTGTGCGACTTCGGATGAGGGCTGATGAACTTGTGTTTCAAATTGGCGCAACACGCCGTCGCTGACCTCGTAGGCAAAACTATTCTCGGCGCGAGCCCGGAACACGATGCCATCGACACCGCTCTTCAATAGATCGACCAACAGCTGGGCCATCTGCTGCTGGACGGCAGGAGACAGCAGGTCGAATTGCGTCCAGGGATGCACGCTACGCCTGGTCGGATCATAGAGCAGCATCCGAGATTCCGAACGATGATCGGACAGGGGCGCATGGAACAGATCGAGTACGGCATAGACGGAGATGCCCAGCTCGTGCGCTTGCGGCACCATCACGCCATACCAATCCATGAGCACTGGCCCACGCGAGGTCGCAAACAAGGCGCCACCGGGCATCGCCGGTAACGGACTGCTTGGAGGAGGGCCGGTCGGAACGATCGGTCGGGTAAAGGAAGACTCCAGACTGGCATCCAGAAGGATAGCGCTGATCCCCTGCGCGCTCAGTTGCCGCACCCAGGACTCGACCTGGGACATCGGCGGCAGATTACTGAAAGACACATACAGCGCGGTGTGACCGGATCTCGCACCGGACGACAAAGCCGGTTGATTGCGCAAGGATTCGGCGCGATGCTGCGCGCGCTCGGCGTAGGAATTTTGTGTGGAGGCCGGCGCCCCCTCTGGTCCCGCCAAGAGGCGATATTCTTTCAGCGCCGCCGTCACCTCACCCATCTGTTCATACGACTGCCCCAAATCCCAATGGGCTTCCAGCGCGCGTCGAGACTTGGGATAGGTCGTGAGATACCGTTCGTAGAGATGGATCGCGGCGGAATACCGTCCGTCTGAAAACGCGGTGGAGGCTTGATACCACAGGCGCGTCTCGGCCTCGATGGCCGGATTCTCCGTCGGCAGCGCAACCGGACTGGGCGGGGATCCGACACAGCCGGCACTGAACGCCATGAGCAGGATGACAAGAGGAATTGACGAACCGGCTCGACGGCCCGCCAAGGACCGTCGAGCATCGATCACGTGAGAAAAATCTGCGCTCAACGTGCGCCTACCCGACCAGCTCCATTTCGGGAAAGAAATACCCGATCTCGAACTTGGCCGTGTCCGGCGCATCTGAACCGTGCACCGCGTTGAATTCAATGTTCGCCCCGTGCGCCGCACGGATGGTCCCGTTCTCCGCCTTGGCCGGATCGGTCGCGCCCATCAACTCACGATGCTTCTTGACGGCGTTATCGCCCTGCAACACCAACACGACACAGGGGCCTGACGACATGAACGTGCAGAGGCTATCGAAGAAGGGCCGCGCCTTGTGCACGGCATAAAACCCCTGCGCCGTGGCTTTCGACAGGTGCATCAGGCGCATCGCCACTGGCTGTAAGCCGGCTTTTTCGTAACGATTGATAATGTCGCCGATGGCGTTCTTCTTCACGGCGTCCGGCTTGATAATGGCAAGGGTTCGTTCACTCATGGATCGTCAGACTCCTTCAGCTAGAAAATATCGGAACCATATCGCTCTTTGGATATGGTCTCTCGCATTATAAAGAAGGGGCCGAAGCACTGGCAAGGTAAAGGGATAGCGGAAGTGCGGGCCAAATCACATTCGAATTCACTGCGGATCATCTAATGCCGCTGACTGAGACGCCGCGCTTACGCAGTGCGAGCTCCTATTGCAACCGAAACTGCGCGGCGAGTTCGCTCGGCTTGAACAGGCCCCGTTCGGTGATGATGCCCGTAATCAACTCGGCGGGAGTGACGTCGAAGGCGGGGTTGAAGACCTCCACGCCTTCGGGCGCGACAGGGTGGCTTCCATGAATGGCGGTGACTTCGAGCGGGTTACGCTCTTCAATGGGAATGCCGGCGCCTGATGGCGTGTTGAGGTCGATGGTGGAGTACGGCGCAGCCACATAGAAGGGAATGTCGTGCGCGCGCGCGAGGACGGCTACCGAGTACGTGCCGATCTTATTGGCGACGTCGCCGTTGGCGGCGATCCGATCGGCGCCGACCACACAGAGCTGAATCTTGCCCTGGCGCATCAGTGCGCCGGCCATGTTGTCGGTGATGAGCGTGACCGGAATCTTATCCTGCATTAGTTCCCATGCCGTGAGGCGCGCGCCCTGCAACACGGGCCTCGTTTCGTCGGCAATGACGCGGATCTGCTTCCCTTGCTCCCAGGCCGCCCGAATCACACCGAGCGCCGTTCCATATCCGGCGGTCGCGAGCGCACCGGCATTGCAGTGGGTCAGAATGGTTTGACCGCTCCGGATCAACCCTGACCCATGCCGGCCCATGGCTTTGCAGAGGGCGATATCTTCTTCCAGGATCGTCTGAGATTCTGTGACCAGTTCCTCCTGAATCCTCGCGACAGACTGCCCCTTCAGCGCCGCCAGTTTCTGTTTCATTCTAGCGATGGCCCAGAAGAGATTCACAGCGGTCGGCCGGGACGCGGCGAGTAGATCACCGATCGCGTCGACCGCGCCGACGAACTCCTTGTAGTCGGTCGTCTTCAACGCGCGAGCGCCCAGAGCCACACCCATGGCGGCCGTGACCCCGATAGCCGGAGCGCCACGAACCTTCAATTCCCGAATGGCCTGCGCCACCTCGCGATAGTCGTGACAGTCTAGAAATTCCACGTGCATCGGAAGTCGGCTTTGGTCCAGCAGACGAACCGCTCCGTCTTTCCATTCGACGGTAGGCACCATAGACATATGTTCCAGTTTCGTTGGAGACGGGCTCTGCCCTCGTCTCAGGGCGGCTCGCAAATCGTACCCATCATGACGGTCAGGCGGGCGTGGGTCAAGGGTCGGATCACAGCTTATGGACCTGACGCGCGGCGCCAGGCCGCGGAGATCGATCGGAAACCGGCTCAAGACCTGGGTGGCCTCAGCGGAATTCTTCTTGGAGGATGTGCGCGGCCAGCCGCACGTCGTCTTCGCTCAACGAGGGGTAAATCGGCAGCGAAATGGCGAGCGCGTCAGCCTCGTCAGTGGCAGGGAAATCGGACAACTCAAGATACCGATGCAGAGGACGAAATACCGGCTTGCGGCACTGCAGGCCTCGATGCGCCATGCGCGAGAGGTAGGCCGTGAACTCGTCGGGCGACTGCAACCCCTTCGGCAGCCGCACGACGAATCGATAGTAGGCGTGCGTTCGTCCCGGCGGCACCGACGGCGGCGTGAAGAGCTCCGTCGGCAGGCTCTCGTGATACACGGCGGCCAACGCCGCCCGCTTGTCGAGGAAGTCTCCGAACTGATTGAGCTGCGTGACGCCGAGCGCGGCTTGCAGATCCGTCATTTTGCAATTGAAAGCCGCAGCGTCGAGGGAGGGGGCTTGGTCATACTCGCGCAGCGCACGCACCCGTTCGAGTAACGCCTCGTCGTTCGACAACACCATCCCCCCTTCGCCGGTGCAGAGAAGTTTCGTGGCGTAGAACGAACAGACTGTAAGCAAGCCCACACGGCCGACTGCGCGGCCCTGCTCCGTGGCGCCGAGGGTCTGGGCACAATCTTCAATCAAGGGAATCCCGAGTGATTGCAGCGTCGTGAGGTCCGCCGGCAGTCCGAACAAATGCGGAACAATCACCGCGCGCGTTCGCGAGGTGCGAGCTTTGCGCACTTTCTGTGGATCCAGGTTGTAGGTGACCGGATCGATGTCCACGATCCTGGCTTGCGCACCCACGCGCTGGACGGCCAGCCAGGGTGCGGAGCAGACGTAACTGGGAAGGATGACATTGTCGCCAGGTCCGATGCCCATGGCACGCAGTGACAATTCCAAGGCGACCGTGCCGGAGCTGACGGCCACGCCGCCCTGCACCCCGAGGTAGGCAGCCATGCCCCGCTCAAATTGTGCGACGACCGGCCCTCCGGCGACCTGACCGGATCGGAGCACCTCGGTCACCGCCCGCATGTCTTCTTGCCCTAAGGAAGGCCTGGAATGCGGAATCATCGTCATCGCGTCATGAGCCGCTCTTCATGCAGGGTCACAGAGAACCGGCATTGGAATCGTGCCGGGGAGAAATTCTACGTGGATGGCCCGTCACAACACAACTGCTTCTTGCGGTACCGCCCCTAGCCTGGGCTTGCTGGCGCGAACAGGAGGATTTCTGGTGCGGTGATTCGTCCACGAACCGATCGAAGCGCTCAGCAGGCCACGGCCTTCGGAACCAGGAGGTGCTGATAGAGCGGCTCCAACGGCCAGAGGCAGCGACTCCAGTCATACCAGATCTCCGCCATATGACGCGCCGCGTGCGCAAAGCGCTCCCGATCTGACTGGCTTGCAAGTAACGTTTGGATCGATTCGACCATGTCGACAGGTTGGTCGGCCACGAGTACGTCCCTCCCCGGCTGCAGCTTGGTCCCTTCAATCCCGACAGAGGTGGTGATGATCGGAAGCCCCGCCGCCATCGCTTCCAACAACTTCGTGCGCATTCCTGATCCGGCCACGTGCGGCGCAACATAGATCGTTGCGGCGCGCAGATGGAGTTCCATGTCGGGGACCGCGCCGGTCACGACGATACCCGACCCTGCTAAGCGACGCACACGGGGATCCGGGTTCCTGCCGACCAATCGTAATTCCGCCTTCGGAGACTCTCGACGGACGGCGGGGAACACGTCATGTGCGAGCAAGGTCGCCGCATCGATATTCGCTTCGGCGCTCATGTCGCCTGTGAACAGCAACACAGGCGACGGGGCGGCATGATCAGGCTTGGGACGGATCGTCCGACAGTCGACGCCGTTGGGCACCACCAGCACACGGCGCCCGGGATGGGCACGCTCGCAACGGATTCGATCCTCTTCAGATACGACCGTCACACACTGGGTCACGGGCCAGCAGAGCCGATCGAAGATCCCCAGCTTGATGAATCGGACGAGCTGTCTCGACCGGCCGACTGCGCCGCTTCCGCTCCTGAGGAGACGCAACGCGCTGGTCGAACCATAGGACCAGACGTCCAGTACCACCGGCACCGCCATCTGGGGAGTGATATAGGGTAACATCGCGGGCTTTTCTACCTGCACCGCCCCGTACATGCCGCTCGCCAGGCGGTCGCGGACGACGGCAGCCAGCGCCCGGTCTTTGACATAGGGACCGACATGGCCGATCCGATCGAGTAAGCCCGGACCTTGCGGTGGAACAAAGACCATCTCGACGCAGACGTCCTTCAATAAGCGCTGTGCATCCTCCACACCGTCGAGCGCCGGGGCGACGAGATCCACCTGAAACCGGCTCCCCAGAAACCTCAACAGGTGCAACATTCGCAAGGCGCCTCCGCCCTGCCGGTCGGACGGCGGCGCGGGAGCCAAAAACAACAGACGTTTCGTCATGATCCCGCCGCCTTTTTACCCTTGACCATCTGCACCACTCCGTGGAACTGATGCTCCAGCCCATTGGTCCCCTGATTTCTCACTGAGAGCCCGGCACAGATGCCATCGGTCGCCGTTGGACTTTGTCGGGCCTATTGTCATGGACCTGAGGAATCGGTCATTGGATCACGATGCAGGTGAGTGTCGACATACCGTGACTCGGCGGTGAGACAGACATCTCCAGACTATGCGGAACGTGTGCATGTGCTATGCCTTGTCGGCATTCCCTCGCACCTACACAATATTGATGACTTACGATGCACCCCTTCCACGCCTGTCGGCAAATTTGACAGCCCTCTGCCAACAGACACGACGAAATCTGCACACCACGCCTGTCCATCGCCCAGTGGGAACCTCTGCCGTGAACGCACAGAGAAACTGGGAAACGCACAGCCAGGAAAACGCCGAGGCTAGTTCCAATTCCAACGACGCCACAAGCGGTGCAGATTCTCCCGTTCGACGGACCACAGGGCTGCCGAGGACAGCGCCGGTTGGAGCACCCATTCCCTCGTGCTCTGAATGGAGAGCTGCCGCCGCGAGAGATCAAGATCCGCCCAAATGGCTCCATCCTGATCGGTTCTCCAGATCTGCGCCTCCACCGCCCGATAGGCCGCCAACACCTCGCCGGCCGGGTGACCATAAGGATTGCGGCGCCCGGCAGAAACCACGACATGTTCGGGTCTAGTTGCTTCCAACCAGTTGTATTCCAAAGAACTCCGTGCCCCATGATGCGGGACCTTCAGCAACGTAATGTGGTCGAGGTTCCCGGAATGGGTGAATCGGGCTAGCGTTTCCCGTTCGATATCCCCCGTGAACAACAGGCGATGCTCGCCGCAGACGAGTTCGGTGACCACCGACAAATTGTTCAGCGACACGCTGTGTGCGGACTGCGACGAGTCGACACGTGGCAGAGGGCTTCTCACCGCCATCCGGCAGGCAGGTCCGTCGAATATCAGTTGACCTGTTGTCGCGACCGTCGGTTGGAGGTGTCGTCGCACGAGCGCTCGCTCGATCCTGCGCCAGAACTCTTCTTGCCGCATTACTCCGTTGGTCCAGAAGGACGCAACCTGAAAATGATCCAGAATCCAGGCCAGCCCTCCGACATGATCGAGTTGCGGATGCGTTGCGATAATATGATCGATTGTTCGAATCCCTCGATTCCAAAGAAAGGGCGCCACGACACTCCGCCCCATATCAAAACGCTCGTAGGTCGCCCCTCCATCAATCAGCATCACCGCGCCACCCGGCAATTCGATGACCGCGCTGTCTCCCTGCCCCACGTCGAGAAACGTCACGCGCACCAACCCTTCCTTGTTGAATGGACGCGGTGACCACAGCCACCAAAGCACGATGCAGGCAAGGCCCGCCAGCATGGCTCCTCTGAGCTGCGGTGCGGCATGAGCCGGCCGGCCCGTCAACAACGCCCACCCCAGCAGATAGAAGAGCGCCATCATGGGAATGGTCGGCGCGGCCACGAACCATTCCGCGCCCGGCACATCGGCTAGCCCATGGGTGGCAGCAATCAGCCATCGACCCAACGCATCGATCACTTCGGCGCCAGGAAGCGTGCTGCTCTCGGTCGCAATCACCCAGAGGGCCGACAACAAACTGATGGGCAAGAACACGAACCCGACGAAAGGCACCATGAGCAGATTGGCAAAGAGCCCCATCCACGACACTTGATTGAAGTAACAGGCTACCAGGGGCAGGGTCGCCAGCGTCACCAACGCCGTCACTCGCAGGGACTCCTTCAACCAGTAGAGCGACCGTCCGGCGGCGGATGTATCCACAACCGGCAGTTCATCCGGACGCACCTTTCGCGACAGGGACAAGGCCAACACCCAGACTGAGACGTAGGAGAGCTGAAACGAAATGTCGAACAGCGCGGTGGGGTGGACCAGCAAGGTCACACCGGCAGCGGCCGCGAGCGCGTGAAGGAGATAGTGCGATGCACCGAGCCATACCGTCCAGAGTCCGACTGCGATCATGATGGCACTACGAATCGTAGCCGTCTCCGCCCCTGCCAACACCGTGTACGCAAGCACCGGACCTATTGTCAGCAAGGCGGCCAGCCTGGTCGGCGTCAGCCGGCGCGAAAGGCTCAGCAGGATCATGGAAGGCAGCAGGAGGCATGCGTTCCTAGCCACCACAAACGACAGCAACGCGATGAGACCGAGATGTGATCCGGAGATGGAAAGAATATGCACCGTTCCGGTCGTCATGAACCACTCGCGGACTTCCGGTGTCAGAAAGCCCTGTTCGCCGATGGTCAGGCTGAGAAACAGGCCACGACTTGGCTGGGCCAGCGACTCGGCGGCTGCTCGCACCCGGCTGCGCCATTCGTCGATTGCGGATGAGAGGAGGTGCACAGACATGCTTCGATCAAAATCAAGCACCTCGACGACACCGCCGCCGGACACCGATCCGACGGCATCCACACCCTGCGCTTCCAGATAGGCGGCATAGTTAAACCCCTTCTGGTTCAGCGTCCCTGAGGGCGCATGCACACGAGCGCGAGTGCGAATTTGCAGCCCGCGGCGAAGATCGCGGTCAGGATCTCGCCAGGTTAGACGCAGGCGGAACGGCGGTGTCAGCGCCGGATCGTCGACGGCCGTAACCTGCACCACTGCCGTCAGGCGGCCTGGCGCGTGATGAACGGCATCGACAATCGTTCCAACCAGCCGTGTAGGAAGTGCGCCCTGCGTATCCGGCACGGGCACGTGCGGGGTGAACCAGGCACACAGCGTCCAGTAGAGACATCCGCAGAACAGGCAGGCCAACAGGACGCTGCTCTGTCGTGACGTGCATCGGCCCTGCCGCTCCAATAGAGCGCAGGAGACGGTGCATGCCGTCAAGATGATCGCAATGCTGATGGGGAAATAGGTGAGAAATGAACCCAGAACGAGACCGAGAACAAAGGTGATCGTAAGGGACGGTAGCATCCGGCGCCTGCGGCCAAGGCTGATGCTATCCGATACGAGCGCGCACGATATCCGCAAGGTGATCAGCGACCTCACGGATGGTGGAGTCACGTTCACCTTCGACCATGATGCGCAAGAGCGCTTCGGTACCGGAATACCGCACGAGCACGCGGCCGCTCCCGTTCAGAGTCGATTCCGCCGTCTTAATGGCCTGTTGGATATCGGGAATCTGATTCAGATCCGGCTTGTGTTTGACCCGAACGTTCAACAGAATCTGCGGGACAGCAGTCATGGCCTTCGCGAGTTCAGAGAGCGGAGTCCGGGTACGCTTCATCAGGGAGAGAATCTGCAAGGCAGAAATCAGGCCATCGCCCGTGGTGTTATGATCCAGGAAAATAAAGTGGCCGGATTGCTCCCCACCGAAATTATAGCCTCCGGCGAGCATGCGCTCCATGAGGTATCGGTCCCCTACGGGGGTGCGCATCAGTTCAATGCCGGCCTTCTTCATGGCAAGTTCCAGCCCGAAATTACTCATGACGGTTCCCACGACCGTCTGATAAGCGAGTTGACCCTGAGCATGCAAATCGAGGCCGAGCGCGGCCATGACATGATCACCATCGACGATTTGACCCTGCTCGCACACAAAGATGGCACGGTCGGCGTCGCCGTCAAGCGCCACGCCGAGATCGGCCCCATGCCGACGAACGGCTTCCTGTAGACGCTCAGGATGCACGGCTCCGCACCCATCATTGATGTTCATGCCGTCCGGCTTGTTCGCAATGACTTCAATCTCGGCGCCCAACTCGCGGAATACGGCTGGAGCGACTTTGTACGCGGCGCCGTTGGCGCAGTCCAGCACCAGCTTGATCCCCTGGAAATCGAGATCTTTGGGAAGCGACCGTTTGACGAATTCAATATACCGTCCTTCGGCATCACCGATCCGATAGGCCTTTCCGATCGCATCGGCCGTCGGGCGAAGGTGCTTGATCTCATCGGAAATGATCAACTGCTCAATACGCGCTTCGACCTCGTCCGGCAGCTTGAACCCTTCGTTGGAGAAAAACTTGATCCCGTTGTCTTGATAGGGATTGTGCGAGGCTGAGATGACGACGCCGGCATCCGCCCTCAAACTCCGTGTGAGGAACGCGATAGCCGGAGTGGGCAACGGCCCGACGAGCAACACATCTACCCCCATCGAGCAGATGCCCGAGGTCAACGCCGATTCCAGCATGTATCCGGATAAACGCGTGTCTTTTCCTATGACGACCTGATGCCGGCCTGCGCGACGCATAAAAATATGGGCGGCAGCGCGCCCCAGTTGCATCGCGATTTCGCTCGTCATCGGTTCAAGATTTGCCACTCCGCGAACGCCGTCGGTGCCGAACAGTTTACGCATTGGATTCCCCTAGATGAGAACGCACGTGACGGGAAATGGCTGACACGACGGAAATCGTATCTCGCATGGTTCGCACGTCGTGCACACGAATGATATGGGCTCCTTTGAGGACCGCCACTGCAACCGCGCCGGCGGTGCCGTATCCTCGTTCATGCACCGGACGCTGGATCAGGTTCCCGATAAACTGTTTACGAGACACTCCGGCCAATACCGGATAACCCAGCTTCGTGAAGGTATCAAACTCAGCCAGCAGTTGAAGGTTATGCTCTTGGAGCTTACCAAAACCGAAGCCGGGGTCAAGGATGATCTGACTTCCCCTGATACCCTGCCTGATCGCAACCTGAACCCGTTCACGGAGAAACGCGAAAACGTCTCCCACCACATTGGCGTAAGACGGCGCCTGCTGCATGGTCTGGGGAGTGCCCTGCATGTGCATCAGCACCACCGCCACGCCCGTTTCAGCCACCAGCGAAGCCATCAAGGGATCACCCCGCAATGCGGTAATATCATTCACGATCGTGGCACCGGCCTGAATCGCCCGACGAGCCACAACGGCTTTGGTTGTATCAACTGAAATGGGCAACGGTACCGCGCCATGCACCGCTTCCACCACAGGAAGGAGGCGGCGCAGCTCCTCCGATTCATCAATGGGTTGCGCACCAGGCCGGGAAGACTCGGCCCCGATGTCGATGATATCGGCGCCTTCCACCTGCATCTGTCGGGCATGATTGAGCGCTTGTTCAACCGTGAAGTAGGCCCCCCCGTCTGAAAATGAGTCGGGGGTGACGTTGAGCACTCCCATTAGAAGTGGACCAGAGTCAAAACCGAACGTCCGTGAGCCGGCCGTCAAGACTAATGGCCTAGAGGATGTGGTGGTACTGATGGGCAAGGCAAGTCCTTTATTCACGCGGATTAGGAACAGGACACGACATGGCGAAATGAGTCGGCTACGGGAAGGGTATGCAATTGACGACGGACATGAGGAGGAGCTGTATCCCAACCATCGGCATGAATATCGGACGCGCCGCAATTGCAGGAGCAACACGAATGTCGCTCCTGCAAAGAAGCGGCATACAATTTAGGCGGGAACCGTCTGCGACGAGGATCCTTGAATGAGGATCTGATCAATTTCCAACGCGTCCAACACTTCTTTTTCCAACAATGCCTCGGCAAGCGCCTTCAGGCTCGTCATATTATCGGTCAATATGCGCTTGGCACGTTCGTAATTCTCGGTGACCAGACGCCGAACTTCGTGATCGATTTCGAGTGCCACTTGATCGCTGAAATCACGCTTCGACCCTATTTCGCGGCCGAGAAAAATTTCCTCTTCTTTCCTGCCGAACGTCAACGGCCCCAATTTCTCACTCATCCCCCATTCGCACACCATTTTTCTCGCGAGGTCCGTAGCGCGCTCCAAGTCATTCCCCGCCCCGGTGGTCACATCGTGCAAGACCAACTCTTCGGCCACACGTCCGCCCATGAGAATTGCGAGGTTATTATAGAGGAAGTCCTTCGAATAATTGTGGCGATCGTCGGTCGGAAGCTGCATCGTCACGCCAAGCGCTCGACCGCGGGGAATAATCGTGACCTTGTGGACAGGATCCGTCCCCGGCAACAGCTTCGCCATGAGTGCGTGCCCTGCTTCATGGTACGCCGTGGTGCGCTTCTCTTCGTCGCTGAGCACCATGCTCTTGCGTTCTGCGCCCATCAGCACTTTATCCTTCGCCATTTCAAAGTCGATCAGCTCAACTTCCTTTTTGTTCCAGCGAGCCGCCCACAACGCCGCTTCGTTCACCAAATTTTCCAGGTCGGCGCCGGAGAATCCAGGGGTACCCCGCGCGATCTTCTCGAGCTCGACATCGGCAGCCAGCGGCACTTTCTTGGTGTGGACCTTCAGAATCTCCGACCGGCCACGCAAATCCGGTCGGTTGACCACAACCTGGCGGTCGAAACGGCCCGGCCGTAACAACGCCGGATCGAGGACGTCAGGGCGATTTGTGGCTGCAATCAGTATCACGCCCTCGGTCGTGTCGAATCCATCCATCTCGACCAGCAATTGATTCAAAGTTTGCTCGCGCTCATCGTGGCCTCCCCCGAGACCGGCGCCTCGCAACCGACCGACCGCATCAATTTCGTCGATGAAGATGATGCAAGGGGCATGTTTCTTTCCTTGCTCAAACAGGTCCCGCACCCGTGAGGCACCTACCCCGACGAACATTTCGACAAAGTCCGATCCGCTGATGCTGAAAAACGGAACTCCCGCCTCTCCGGCGATGGCCTTTGCCAGCAAGGTTTTGCCGGTCCCCGGAGGACCGACGATCAGAACACCTTTGGGAATGCGTCCACCCAGCTTTTGAAACTTTCGCGGATCTTTTAAGAACTCGATGATCTCCAGGACTTCTTCTTTGGCTTCTTCAATGCCAGCGACGTCGGAGAAGGTCACCTTCTTGCGCTCCTCGGTCAGCATGCGGGCGCGACTTTTCCCAAACGACAACGCTTTATTTCCGCCGATCTGCATCTGGCGCATGAGAAAAAACCACAGGCCTAAGAACAAAATGAACGGCCCCCAGGTGACCAGGAAGGTAATATACCAAGGGCTTTCGTCAGGCGGCCTCGCCTCGATCTGCACATCCTTCTCGCGCAAATGTTTGACCAATTCCGGATATTCAGCCGTGTACGTCCGAATTCGGCTTTGGTCCTTCAAGATGGCGCTGATATGGTTGGCCTTGATCGTGACTTTCATGATCTCGCCCTTGTCGAGCTTGGCCATGAAATCGCTGAATATGACTTCATCTTCCGGCGCGTGGGTCGGCACGCTAAACAGGTTGAATAATAAAATCATGAAGAGGCCGACCACGACCCAGAACAACAAATTCTTTACGCGTGAATTCATCCACCTCTCCTTTGAGGATTTTAGGCAGACCGAAAAATTACCGAACCCAGCAGAATGTTACCATAGAGTGCGCAAGGGGAACAACCTTTCATGCAGACTCCTGCTCCCGTTCATCACCCTGATCAAGCGCCGCGAGGTATGGCAAGTTGCGATACTCTTGCCGATAATCAAGGCCGTACCCGACGACAAACTTGTTCGGGATCTTAAATCCCACATACTCGAGATCCACGTCGACCGTTCGACGGTCGGGCTTGCTCAGCAGCGTGCAGACCTTCAGTGACCGAGGCTTTCGCCTGGAAAGCGTTTTCATCAGATATTGCACGGTCAGACCCGAATCGACGATGTCCTCCACCAGCAAGACGTCCTTACCCACAATAGGTTCCGTCAGGTCCGACACCAGTTTGACCTTGCCGGAACTCTTCTTGCCGGCACCATAACTCGTCACCACAATAAACTCCACCCGCATCGGAATCCGAATGGCTCGCGCCAGGTCGGCATAGAAGGCATACGCACCCTTGAGCACCCCGACCAGCACCAGATCTTTTCCGGCATAATCAGACGCGATTTGCCGGCCGAGCTCACGGATTCGAGTCCGCATCTGCTCTTGCGTCACGATGGGGCGACCAAAAATGCGTTCCATTCCTAGAAGACTCCTTTCCGACGTGGAAGATGCGCGACACGGGCCAGAACAAATCGGGTGGTTGAACGGGTGGCGGCAAACCGGGCATCGACCCGCTCCCCGACGATCCAAACAATGCCATCACGCGATACGAGCAGCGGTATCCGTTGTCGCACAGACCGACCCAGTTTTGCATCTGTGAAGTAATCTTGCAATTTCTTTCGTCGCCCTGACATCCCGATGGGAACAAACCAATCCCCCCGGCGCCAGGAACGAATCGTCACAGGCCACGACAACCGGTCGGCATCGAGAAGGGCCATGGCGGACGAGGGCTTCTCCAGGAGCAACAACCCTCGCCGACGCGTGACCGCACACAGCCGAATCCCCTCTCCCGTCCAGCGCCAGGCAATCGTCGAAGGGAGGGAGTCAATCGCGACATCCTCGGAAGCAGGAACCGGAGAGCGCAGTTCAGCAACCATCCCTCCTGCCGGAGGTCGCGGAGAGACCAGGCACAATCTGACTTGATCCTGCTCACAGGCCACGGTCACAGGCCCGATTTCCCAAGCGCCCCCAGATTGCCTGGACGCCAGGGATGCCAACATCGACAGCAGGACATCGCTTCGCGGCATGCCGGTTGAGGGGGACAACGTCTGCAGGGCCTGGCGGAGCATTCGACGCTGCAAGGCCGCCGGATGTTTGAGCAACGCCGCACGATCCATCATGATTGAGGTCGAATCGCGGCTTCGAATGATCCGCGCCAAACGGCGCGCAGCCAGCGTATTTAGAACCCGGTCATCTTCACGAAGGATATCAGCCTGGCGCGCCAACAACCGAATCGCAGCCGGGGCCAACGCCTGCATCACCGGAAGCAATTCGTGCCGGACGCGATTTCGAAGATAGATTGACTTGGCATTGCTGGAATCGGTCCGATAGGACCATCCCACAGCCTCCAAATACGACAAGATGTCTTGACGCGAAACACTGAGGAGCGGCCGGACGAACAGGCGTTCCCGGATAGGCGGCATGCCGGCCAATCCTCGCAAACCGGCACCGCGCAACATCCGCAGCAGCACGGTTTCGGCCTGATCATTCGCCGTGTGACCGAGCGCCACACGCGCTGCGCCGAGTTCAGCGGCCACCTCTCGAAACAGCCGATAGCGAGACTCCCTGGCACGCGCCTGCAATGAGCTCGATGCCCCTGCCTCACGCCGACCCATGGTGACCGGCTTGATGAGACAAGGAAGTTTAAGCCGACGACATAGGGCCGTGACAAAGGACGCATCGCCCTCGGATTCGGCTCCCCGCAAGCCATAGTTGCAATGCACCACCGTCAATGAGAGATCCCACGCCGGGGCCAGCTGGTGCAGTATTGCGAGCAGGGCCACCGAGTCCGGCCCCCCGGACACCGCGACCAGAACCCGCTGTCCTGGCTGGAGCAATTGTCGCCCGTGAAGCGCCCGGATGACCTGCGCATGGAGCGTGTGAGGGAAATCTGTCGGAGAACCTGTCATCACTCATGACCGGGGCTGGAGGGTCGAGAGAGGGGTGGCTGTCGCTGCGTCGCGCAAATGCGCACGAGCCGCATCCACATCCAACTCGATCTGCTGGGTCAGGGCTTCCGCTGAGGCAAAGATTCGATCCTCGCGGATAAAACTCAGTAATTCCACCCGAATGGATTCGCCATAAAGCTCGAGACGCTCATCCAGGATCGACACTTCGAGTAGTCGCTCCCCGGCACCGAATGTGGGCCTCGTCCCGATATAGACCACCGCATTCAGTCGAGTCCCCTTCCAGGCCGCCTGCGCCGCATAGACCCCGTCCGGAGGAATCACGCGCCCCTCGGGAAGACGGAGATTCGCAGTCGGCCACCCGAGTTCGGTCCCGCGATGAGCGCCTGAAATAACCCGTCCTTCGATGCTGTAGGGACGGCCGAGCAGACGGATCGCTTTCTGCAATTCCCCCACCTGGATCAGCTGACGAATACGTGTGGAACTCACAATCTCGCCCTCAATGGTCACAGGCAGCATCGGATGGACCTGGAACCCGAGCTGAGCGCCGAGTGCGAGCAAGTCGGCAATGCGACCGGCGCGGCCTTTTCCAAAGGCAAAGTGCTCACCGACAAACAACTCCCGCGTGCCGATGCCGTCACATAACACCTGCTTCGCAAACTGAGCCGGACTCAGGCCGGCAAAGGCGGTCGTGAATTCAAGAAACACGACTTCGTCGATACCGGCTGCCTCGAAACGAGTCAGTTTCTCTTCAGAGGTGGTCAGAAACATGAGATTGACCTGGGGAGCCAGGATCTTGACGGGATGCGGATCGAAGGTGAGGACCAGCGCCGTACCGGCCTCTCGA
>JALDRG010000013.1 GCA_031315995.1 Nitrospira sp. | reverse complement strand
CGCGGGCGGACTGTCGTGGATCAGGACGATGTTTCCGACTCTGGGCTTCTTGCCGGCACCGTTTCTTTGGGTGACATTGGAGTTGATCCGTACCTACTTTCTCTCCGGCTTGCCCTGGGCACTGTTCGGCTATTCCCAATATCAGTGGCTCCCGATCATCCAGCTGGCGGACCATTTCGGGGTCTATGGGGTCTCATTCCTGCTGGTGCTGGTCAATGCCGCGCTGGCAGAAACGATTATCTGGAGCCTCAAAGCCTATCGCGGATTTCAGATTCGTTCGTTTCCCTGGCCCTCTTCAGTCGCCGCCGCAGCCGGATTCGGTGTGGCCTTGTTTTATGGCACCACCCTCTTGTCTGCCGCCCAGCATGCGACCACCCGCACCCTGTCCGTAGGAATCGTGCAACCGAACGTCGAACAGGCGCAGAAATGGGATGTGGCGTTTCGACAAGAAACCATGGCGCGCTATGACCGTCTCACCACAGAATTGGGCGAGAACCTGGATCTGATCGTTTGGCCGGAAGCCGCCACGCCCTTCGTGTTTGAAATGGAACCGCACTACCGCGCCCTGGTCGGCGACATGGCTCGCCGCGCCGATGCCCCGCTGCTGTTCGGCAGTCCGGCATTGCGGCGCCACCCGGACGGACGGCCCTTTTTACTCAATAGCGCGTACCTGCTCGCGACGGACGGTCAGATTCTCGGTCGCTACGACAAACAGCATCTGGTTCCCTTCGGCGAGTACATTCCATTTCACAACTCGTTGCTCTTCTTTCTCGACAAACTCGTGGAAGGGATCGGGGACTTCGAGGCCGGTCCGGGATCGACGTTGTTGATGTTCAAGCCGCAGGAGAAAAACCCTCCAATGGCCGCCGCGGCCACCATTCCTGATTTTCATGTGAAATTCGGCGTGGTCATTTGTTACGAAGTGATCTTTCCCAATCTGGTGCGACAGTTTGCGGCCAACGGAGCGGACTTCATGGTCACGGTCACGAATGACGCCTGGTTCGGTCCATCGTCGGCCCCCTATCAGCATTTTGGAATGGTGGTCTTTCGTGCGGTAGAAAATCACGTCGCCTTCGCGCGGGCGGCCAATACCGGCATCTCCGGATTCATCGACCCATACGGGCGTGTCTTGCAACAGTCAGCCATCTTCACGCAAGAAGCGCTGAGGGGATCGATTGCCGTCGGTCATCAACGGACCTTTTACTCGAAGTACGGTGATCTCTTTGCCTATGCCTGTGCTATACTCATCGCGCTTTTGTGCCTGACCGGCTATTTTTCACACGACACAGAACCCGCCGGTGGCGAACCAGCCGGGCGACCAGCCTGAGAGAGAAAGGACCGTGCCATGTTGGATGATGTCCGGACCCGTGTGCGTACCCTCGGCGACCAGTTGACTCAGCTACGGGGGCATCTTTGACCTGGCTCGGATGACCGCTGAGCTCAACGACATCGACGTCAAAACCTCCCAGCCGGATTTCTGGAAAGATACGCAGGCGGCCGCGAAGGTGAACCGGCGCAAGGCGGCTCTTGATCGCGAGCTGTCCCGCTGGCGGGAAACCGAACGCCGGCAGAACGACCTCGAGGCACTCCTGGAGTTGGCAGAGGAATCCGGAGATGCAGGGCTGGAGCGCGAGCTCATCGCCGAACTCGAACCATTCGAGAAAGCCGTCGCCCAATTCCGTATCGAGCTGCTGCTGTCTGGCGAGTTGGACTCAAGCAATGCGATTTTCGCGATCCATCCCGGAGCCGGGGGCACCGAATCGCAAGATTGGGCGCAGATGCTGCTGCGGATGTATGTGCGATGGGGCGAACAGAAGGGATTTAAGGTGGAGACATTGGATCTGCTCGCGGGAGACGAAGCCGGCATTAAGAGCGCGACGCTGTCCGTGACCGGGCCGTACGCCTATGGCTACCTCAAAGCCGAAGCCGGCGTGCATCGCCTCGTGCGGATCTCTCCGTTCGATGCCAACAAACGACGGCATACCTCATTCGCGTCGGTCTTTGTCTATCCGGAGCTCGACGACGATGTCCAAGTGGTGATCGACGACAAAGATCTCCGAATCGACACGTTTCGAGCCGGTGGCGCCGGGGGTCAGAACGTGAATAAGGTCGAGACCGCCATTCGTATCACTCACATTCCCACCAATATCGTGGTGCAATGTCAAAATGAACGGTCGCAACTGCAAAATCGCAACGGCGCCATGAAAATTTTGAAGGCCCGCCTCTTTGAAGTCGAACAGCGCAAGAAAGAAGCTGAGTTCAACGCCATCGTGGGAGAAAAGAAAGACATCGCCTGGGGCAGTCAGATCCGGTCCTACGTCTTTCAGCCCTATCAGATGGTGAAGGACCACCGGACGGGATACGAAGTCGGCCAGGTTTCCGCCGTGATGGATGGTGAGTTGGATGGTTTCATCGAAGCCTATCTCCAGCGAAAACTAACCGGCGGAAAGACCCCCGAACCGGTGGCGATGAAGGATGACGATCTGTAGTGTAACGCGGAGTTCACCAACGAGAGACGAGATACGCACGACGAGAGACCCTGACCGATGGATGAAATAAACGACCAACGCCAACAACGCATCAAGAAACTCGACCAGCTGCGACAGATGGGAGTGGCGCCTTACGGAACGCGCTTCGAGGTCAAGGACCGAGCCGGACAGCTCACACGCCTGCATGGTGAAAAAACCAAAGAGGTGCTCGAGCAGGAGCGGATCGACTGTACCATCGCCGGCCGCATCGTCGGGTTACGCCGGTTCGGCAAGGCCGCCTTCGCGGTGCTGCAAGACGGATCGGACCGCCTGCAGGTCTATCTGAAAAAGGATACGCTGGGCGACCACGCCCACCAGATTTCCGAGGGGCTGGATCTCGGAGACTGGATCGGTGTGACGGGTATCCTGTTCCGCACCAAAACCAACGAGTTCACGGTTGAAGTGAAAACGCTCACCTTCCTCAGCAAAGCGCTCCGCCCGCTGCCGGAAAAGTGGCATGGGCTCACCGATGTCGAGACCCGCTACCGACAGCGATATGTCGATCTTATCGCCAATCCCCAGGTGCACCAGATCTTTGCGCTACGCAGCCGCATTGTGTCAGGGATTCGCGCGTTTCTGATCGAACGCGGCTTCCTCGAAGTGGAAACACCGATGATGCATCCGATTCCCGGAGGCGCCGCGGCAAAGCCCTTCGTCACCCACCACAACGCCTTGGGAGCCGAGCTCTATCTCCGCATCGCGCCGGAACTCTATCTCAAACGGCTGATCGTCGGTGGCTTTCCACGCGTGTTTGAGATCAACCGTAACTTCAGGAACGAAGGCATCTCGACGATTCACAATCCCGAGTTCACCATGCTGGAATTCTACGTCTCCTACGCCGACTACCACGACTTGATTGTGCTGACGGAAGAACTATTCGGCCGACTGGCGCAGGACACTCTCGGCACCACGACGATCGACTATCAGGGCACGCAGATCAATCTGGGATCGCCGTGGCGACGGTGGTCCTATCACCAGGCCATTCTGGAAGTGAATAGCCTGCCGCCGAGCGTGCTCACCAATCGAGACGAGGCGCTCGCCGCGGCCCAGCGCCTCGGTGTCGACGTCTCTCCCAAGGAATCGCTCGTGAACATCCTGAACGAGATCTTCGAAGAGACCGTCGAACCGCGCCTCCAGCAGCCGACCTTCATCACCGACTACCCGATCGAGATTTCCCCGCTCGCGCGCCGGAAGGATTCCGATCCCTCCCTCACCGACCGGTTCGAGCTCTATATCGCCGGACGTGAAATCGCCAACGCCTTCTCCGAGTTGAACGATCCCCTCGATCAACGTGAGCGATTCGAAGCGCAGGCGGCGCAACATGCGGCCGGCGACGAAGAAGCCCATCGGGTGGATGAAGACTTCTTGCGCGCGCTCGAATACGGCATGCCGCCGACCGCAGGGGAAGGGATCGGCATCGATCGCCTGGTCATGCTCTTCACCAATCAGGCCTCCATCCGGGATGTCGTCCTCTTCCCGCAGCTGAGGCCTGAAAAGTAGACATGGCGCTGCCCTATGAAATCTTTATCGGATTGCGCTACCTGCGTGCGAAACGACGCAACCGCACCATCTCCTTCAACACGATCGTCTCCATCGCCGGGATTACGCTCGGCGTGGCCGCGTTGATCGGCACGGTCGGAATCATGACCGGGTTCAAGGAAGATGTGCAGGCCAAGATTCTCGGCACGACTGCGCACATCCTCGTGAACGACCGCATGAAAGAATCGATGGTCGACTACGAGGACCAGGTGAAGAAGGTCGCGGCTGTTCCTGATGTCATCGCCGCGACCCCGTTCATTTTCCGACAAGTCCTCCTCACCTCTCCAACGGGTGTCCAAGGTATCATTCTTCGCGGGATCGATCCCGCGAGGGAAGGCACTGTCACCGAGCTGGCCCACAACCTCGTAAGCGGCCACCTCGACGACCTCTCCCGTCCGACTAAAGTGACCATTCCCGAGAAGGAACGGGAGCCGAACGGTCCCGACACGGCCATGCGGCCGGGAATTGTTCTCGGAAAAGAGCTCTCGATGCGGCTCGGCGCCTTCCCCGGCGATACGTTGAATGTGGTCTCCCCAGTCGGTCCGGTCACGGGCGCCAGTATGACGCCGAAGATTCGGCAGTTCGTCGTCGTCGGCATTTTTCAATCCGGGATGTACGAATACGATTCCTCTCTTGCCTACATCGAACTGGGAGAGGCCCAGAAGTTTTTCAACATGGGCGCCAGCGTGACGGGCATCGAGGTCAAAGTCACCGACGTGTTCCGTGCCGCGGACATCGCGCGGGCGATTGAGCAGCATCTTGGTTTTTCCTTCTGGGCAAGGGACTGGATGCAGATGAATCGCAACCTCTTCTCAGCGCTCAAATTGGAAAAGACGATGATGTTCCTGTTGTTGGTCCTCATCACCATCGTCGCCTCCTTTAATATCGTCAGCACCCTGACGATGATCGTGACGGAAAAACAGCGTGAGATCGCGATCCTCAAAGCGATGGGAGCGACACGTAAAGGCATCATGCGTATTTTTATGCTGAACGGCCTGATTATCGGTTGTTCCGGTGCAGCTATCGGCGTCCCCCTGGGGTATACGTTTCTGTGGCTGATCCAGACCTTTTGGACCTTCGACCCGACGGTCTACTACATCTCCCGTATCCCAGTTCACGTGCTCGGCTCCGATGTGTTGCTTGTCGCAGGTTCGGCGATCCTGATCAGCTTTGTCGCCACCCTGTACCCGTCGCTCCAAGCGGCAAAACTCGATCCGGCCGCCGCCCTCCGCTATGAGTGACGGCAGCCGAATATCACGAGATTCCTCAGCATGAAGATGGACCATCGCACATCACAGATTGCCGTACCGACATGATTGACGTCGTCGACCTCTATAAGTCGTTTCCTATGGGCGGTCGGGAATTGGTGGTGCTGAACTCCATCAACCTGCGCATCGCACGCGGTGAACTGATCGCCATCATGGGAGCGTCCGGAGCAGGCAAGAGCACGTTGCTCCAAATCCTCGGCACCTTGGATCGACCCACGAAGGGCACCGTGTCGTTCGATGGGCAAAATCTCTTTCAGCTCACGGAGCACCAGCAGGCAGAGTTTCGGAACAAACGCGTCGGCTTCGTGTTTCAATTTCATCACCTGCTCCCTGAATTCTCTGCTCTGGAAAACGCCTGCCTCCCGGCGATGATTCAGAAGCGTGACATGGCTGATGTCGTCGGCGAAGCGACGAAACTCCTCGGCGAGGTCGGGTTGGCCGATCGACTCCACCACAAACCAGGCGAACTGTCAGGCGGTGAACAACAACGGGTCTCCGTCGCACGCGCCTTGATGCAACAACCGGATCTCGTGTTGGCCGATGAACCGACGGGCAACCTCGATACGCACACAGGTGACGCCTTATTCGCCTTGCTTCGTCAATTGAACCGGTCACGCGGGACGACGTTCGTTATCGTCACTCATAACGACAAACTATCGTCTCAAGCCGATCGTATCGTGTCCATGCAAGATGGGATGATCGTGTCCTCATAACGCACCAGCACAAGCTGACAGCCCTCGGCTGCTCATGCGGCATGGACGACGTCTCAGACCTCGACGGTGATTTCTTGACGCCTTCAGGATCTTTGCGTAGACTGAGCCAGCCTCGCCGCTGAAATTGGAGTTCGACCGCTCTATGAACCTACCACTCATACCGTACGTCCGGTTGACGACCCTGTTCCTGGCCATTGTCTTGCCGCTCCAAGCGGCCGCCGTGGAGTTTGTTATCGTCGGGGCACGTCAAATGGGCATGGGTGGGGCCGGCGTGGCCACGACCACCGACTCTCTCGCGACCTATTGGAATCCCGCCGGGATGGCGATGAGCAAGAAATTCGATATTCGCTTTCAAGGCAGCGGACAGGTCGTCGATCGCGGCGACGTCTTTGACTCCTTGAAAGACATCAACAATCTAAACTTAAACGATACGTCGGCCGCCAACATCGCCCGACTTCAACAACAGATCAATCGCATCAACCGACCAGGCACCAACCTCACTGCGGCCGCCTCGGGCGGCTTCTACGTCAAGGGCAACTTCGGCGAACATGCGCTGGGGTTCAACGTCTCGGATGTCGCCACTTCCGGCGGATTCCTGCGAAGCCCGGTGGGATTTACCAATAACGGCACCAATCTCACCGTCAACGGACAATTCGCCATGAACGGGCTCGAAGTCCGGCAAGCCGCCCTCTCCTATGCCTACGCCTTCATGGACCGGGTGTTTTCGATCGGTGTGACCGGCAAGGTCATCCAGGGCGCGGCCTACACGGGCGCGACCAACATCCGCGGCGCCAGCGACGACGTAAGAGTGTTCGAGGACATCGGGCGCGCCAAAATTTCGACCGCGATTGGCATCGACGTGGGTGCCATGTTTCGGCCCTCATCCTGGTTGCGGATGGGTATCGTGGCCAAGGACATCAATGCGCCGACCTTCGATGCGCCCAATGGGGACAAATTCAAATTGCTCCCGCAGATCCGGACCGGCCTCGCCGTCAACCCCTACAACTCCTTGACGTTGAGCGCGGATGTGGATATTACGAAGAACAACACGCTCACCCCCGGCGTCCATAGTCAGCTCCTGAGCCTGGGAGCCGAGCAGACTATCCTGTCGGAGCTCCTCTCCTTCAGGGTCGGCGCGTTTAAGAATATGCAGGATGCGAAAACGCCCTTCATTCCGACCGCAGGCTTCGGTCTCCGTATCCTTGCCTTGCGGATCGACATCGCCGGCGGGTATGATTTCAGGGACCAGGCCGCTTTGGCGTCGGGATCTATAGCCTTGACCTTCTAAGATCGCCTTCGGCATTGAACCATTCTGCTACACTTGTTGTACGAACCATGACACGACACATGTGCTCCACAATCAGCGTTGTGCTCTGCCTCGTAATGACCGGCCTCCTCGCCGGCTGTGGGGGCTTGCAAGAGATGTGGGAAGGGCCTGCCGCGCGAGGGTTCTACCCCAAGACGATGGCTATTCTCCCGATTTCAGGAAACTACGATAGCGCCCGCGAAGACGTCGAAGAAGTCGTGGCCAAGGTACTGATCAAGAGCCGCCGCGTCGAGAAAGTGGTTCCACCCGACCAGGTGACCGACACGTTCCAGACCACCAAAGACGCCTTCGATGCGCTCGTGACATATTTTTCACGGATGGAAACGACCGGCCAATCGGACAAGACCTCCGCGATCAAGATCGGGCACGCGCTGGGAGCGGACTCTCTGCTGGTCGTCAAAGTGAATGCCTGGGAATTCACGAGAGAAGAAGGCGACAACATCGCCCGCGTAGGCCTGAGCATGCGGCTGGTGGACGCCGTGAACGGCGCCATCGTGTGGAAGGCGCGACACCAAGTGCAGGAAAGTTACCTGTTCATCCGTCCGGATATGCGGGATCTTGCCACCAAGCTGGCGTCGGACATGATCAAGTATATGCCGCCTGAGAAACGTTAAGCTTGCCCGGCCGCTTTCGTGCCGGCTGTTCCGACCGCTCTTCTCCGTAAGTTGTCGATCGCCAACCCAAACTGATTCGAGAGACTCGCCAGTTCCAACACATCCCAATTGCTGAATGGTTTACCGCTGCGTCTGTTGACCACTTCCAGGACGCCCACAGCCTGTGCCCCCGTGCGGACGGGAACGGAGACGAGGGACGCCACTGAAATGGCGGCCTGCCATCCTTGGCCGGCGACTAATCGTGCATCCTGTCCTCCCTGTGTGATGAGAACGGCCTGGCCTGTGCGATGGACTGCGGCAGCGATGGGCGACTGAAGAGCCGACAATCCAGCCGCATGCTCGCCGGCAACCGCATAGAGCTTCAATGTTCCGTCGACGGTACCGAGAAACAACGCCCCGGCCTCGGCTTCAACCAAACGAATCGCAGCATCTAACGCGCGACGTAATTTTTCTTCCTCGCCCAGGGACGAATTCAGGAGATCGCTCACCTGCTCCATATGCTGAATCCGCAGAATTTTCGCGGCGTATTTGATTGACAATCTGGCATGATCCAAGGCCACCGCCAACCACGGCTCGACGGCCACGACGACAGCGCGCAGCTGGCGCGAGGTCAGGCGCTGTGATTTCCCGGTTTGCACCATAATGAGCCCTTCCATCCGTCCGATACGATGCAACCGAAATCCATGTAAGCCGCCGCTCACGATCTGCCCCAACTGTTCCGCCTTCGCCAACATCTCCCGCCACTGTCCCGCGAGGGAGCTATTGGCGCAACCGGCCTCGGCCAGACAGGCCATTTCTCGCGTCTGCTCGTCACGCACATACACGGCAATGCCCTCGACTTTCGTCAGCTGCCGGAAGAGTTGCACGAACGCCGCCGACACACCGATGGGTGAACGGGCCTCCCCATCCGGATTGCACACGGTCTCAAACAATCGTTGTTGTAGGGTACGGATCAAGCGCTCGTCTCCCATCGGTGTGGGCTTGCGTGACGTGGTCCGGCGTGGAGCGACCGATGTGGATCGAGAAGTCGTCCTGCGAGCGATTCGGCTGACCTTCCGGCGAGCTAGGGCCATGGCTTCTCCTCATGTGAAGGACAAACATTGCAAGGCAGGGCATGGAACCGCTGCCATAGACGCATCGAATCTGGTCGGAAATGGGCGCGCGGTTACCCTACCCGCGGTCTGAACGACCATACGAACTGGGCTCGATGGGAATGACTCCAGAAAATATCGATCGAAAATGGTGAGGGAATATCGAAAAGCCGGCGAGGCCGGACTGCTAGACAGGCTGCATCGCCACCTTGAGGGATCGAACGAAAGCACCCACTTCCTGAACAAGTCGGCCATCCTGACCATGGTCCCCAACACGACGGACAATTGCGCTGCCCACAATGACGCCGTCAGCGACGCGGGCCACGCGCGCGGCATCGTCCGGAGTCGCCACTCCAAATCCGACGGCAACAGGCGTCTTGGTGTGCCTTCTGATCTTGGCGACGTTGTCGCGCACACCCGCCATGTCGTGTAGTTTAGCGCCAGTTATGCCCGTGATGGAAACATAATAGACAAATCCGCCGGACTCCTTCGCCACATAGGCACGCCGCGAAGCCGTGCTGGTCGGAGCCAATAGAAAAATCAAGTGAAGTCCGACCGCATCAGCCGGGCCACGCAGCGGTCCCGCCTCGTCCGGCGGCATATCCGGCACGATCAAGCCATCCACCCCGGCCTCCGCAGCGCTCCGGCAGAAGTCTGCTTCGCCGAAGGCATGGATGTTGTTGTAATAGGCCATCAACACGATGGGAATTTGGGTCGAGATACGCAAATGTCTCACCGACTCCAGAATCTTTCGAAGAGAGGTGCCGCTTTGCAGGCCGCGCTCGGCGGCTTTCTGAATGACCGGTCCGTCGGCGATGGGATCGGAAAAGGGAACCCCTAATTCAATCACGTCGGCACCCGCCCGTTCCAATTCAAGTACCAGTTGTTCCGTCTCTTGCAACGACGGATCACCGGCCATGATGTAGGTGATAAGCGCTTTCTCCCCTTTCGCTCTCAATTGAGTCAATGTGTGATCCAAGCGATTCATGTGGATATACCTACGCCTCTCGTTCGTCCTTCAAAACAAATTTCAGGACGTTTCAACCACCTGCTAGAGCGTCACGCCCTTGATTCTGGCCACCTGCTGCACATCCTTATCCCCGCGCCCGGATAAGTTCACGATGAGGATCTGGCTCTTTTTCATCTTGGGCGCGCACTTCATGACCTCGGCAATGGCGTGGGCGCTTTCCAGCGCGGGCATAATCCCCTCCTCCCGCGCGAGGAGATCGAACGCGGTCAACGCTTCGTCGTCCGTCACCGACGTATACTGGGCGCGATTCGTTTCTTTGTAATAGCTGTGTTCCGGACCCACCGCCGCATAGTCCAGTCCTGCCGACACGGAATGGGTGAGATTCACCTGGCCGTTCTCGTCTTGCAACAGATAGGTCATCGTCCCTTGGAGCACGCCAGGACGCCCGCCTTCGAACCGGGCCGCATGTTTGCCGCTTGCGACGCCAAGCCCGCCGGCTTCGACCCCCACCATCTTGACCTTCTTGTCCGGGACGAAGGCATGGAACAGCCCCATCGCGTTACTCCCGCCGCCGACACAGGCGATCAGGCAATCGGGAAGCCGGCCTTCCGCCGTCAGAATTTGCTTGCGGGCTTCGCGCCCGATCACGGATTGAAAATCCCGGATCATCATCGGATAGGGATGTGCGCCGAGGACCGAGCCGAGCACATAGTGAGTCGTCCGCACATTGGTCGTCCAATCCCGCATCGCTTCGCTAATGGCGTCCTTTAAGGTTCGGCTGCCGGCATCGACCCCCGTCACCGTGGATCCGAGGAGCCGCATCCGGAAGACGTTCAACGCTTGGCGCTGCATATCTTCCGTGCCCATGTAGATTTCACATTCGAGACCGAACATCGCGGCCACCGTCGCCGTCGCCACTCCGTGCTGACCCGCGCCGGTCTCGGCAATGAGACGCGGCTTCTTCATGCGACGAGCAAGAAGGGCCTGTCCGACGGCGTTATTGATCTTATGGGCGCCGGTATGGCACAGGTCTTCCCGCTTGAGATAAATCTTCGCGCCACCCAACCGCTTCGTCAGACGTTGCGCGAAATAAAGGGGTGTCGGCCGGCCGACATATTCCTTCAAATAATGTCTCAGCTCGGCTTGAAACTTCCTGTCGCGACGCGTGCGTTGGTAGACTTCCTCCAACTCCAACAGCGCCGGCATGAGGGTCTCAGGGACATACCGCCCTCCGTAAGCTCCGAACCGCCCCTGTCGATCTGGTATCGCCATGCATATTCCTTCGGCTAGTCGTGCAACATAAAAGTATAGCCGCTGACCTAACGGGAGACAAGCCTGACGGCCCGCACGAAGGCCCGTACCTTCTCATGGTCCTTCTTGCCGGGACTGGCTTCGACACCACTACTGACATCGACCCCGTATGGTCGAACCTGCTCGATGGCTTGTGCAACATTCTCCGGCGTCAACCCGCCCGCCAGCAGAATACGCGCCACCCCTGCCGCTTCCGCCGCCAACGACCAATCGGCGAGCTGTCCTGTGCCACCGTAGGCATCGGGCGAAAACGCATCCACGAGGAATCCTCGCACGCCGGCTCGTCCTTGAAATTCGGCCAAGGCCAAAAAGGAGCGACGATCCCTGAGGCGAATCGCCTTCAGCACCGGACGCCCAAGCGTCTCGCAATAGGCGGCCGTCTCGTCGCCATGGAGCTGGGCGAGCGCGAGGCCACAACTGTCCATGACGTCGCGCACCAGCTTGGCATCCTCATTCACGAACACGCCGACCGGCAACACAAACGGGGGCAGGTCCTTCACAATCGCCTTCACCACCGCCTGCTCCGCGCAACGAGGGCTCTTCTTATGGAAGACGAACCCAATCGCGTCGGCGCCGGCCTCCACCGCCACGACCGCATCTTCTGCGTTCGTCAGACCGCAAATCTTCACCTTCACAGACATGGCCTCAACAACCAGTCTTGCTCTTCTGCATGCCGTAGAATCCGCGATAGGACCACTGGCAGGCCTGCCCCTTGGCGTTGAACGTCAGGCCGATCAAATCCTGTCTCCCGTCCTGTTGGGGGATCGACCATTCGCAGACCTCTCCGCCGTCTTTGAAGGAATGGCACCGCGTGGGAATCCCCATTTCCTTGATACGCTCGTCTTTGCTGCTGCCCATCCAGGAATCCCACTTCGGAGAGTATTCGAGGATTTCCTGATTCAGGCAGCCGGCCAAGGTCAACACACCTGCCATCACACTGAGAGACAGTCGCGTCTTCATGGCTTCTCCTTGTTCGTGTCATCGCCCAGTAGCTCACGAATTTTCGCGCCGATATCGTGAGCCCGAATCAACGACTCGCCGATCAGCATGGCATGGACACCCGCCTCGACCACCCGCACGACATCGGCCCGCTTGTGAATCCCGCTCTCGCTCACGATCAACTTGTCGCCGGGAATACGCTTCGCCAGCCGCTGGGTCACGCCAAGGTCCGTCGAGAAGGTCTTGAGGTCACGATTGTTGATGCCGATCATGCGGACGTCGGGCAACCATTCCAGCACAATATCCAATTCACGCTCGTGATGCGTCTCGACCAGCACATCGAGCGACAACTCTTTCGCAAGCGCGGCGAAGTCGAGCAATTGGCGTTTCTCCAGCCCGGCCACAATCAGCAACACAGCGTCCGCACCATAGGCCCTGGCTTCGTAGAATTGAATCTCCGCGACCATGAATTCTTTATTCAGGGCGGGCAGGCCGACCTTCCGCTTCACGTCGGCCAAATACTCCAGACTCCCTTGAAAAAAATCCTTGTCCGTCAACACGGAGACGGCCGTGGCTCCCTGCTCCCGATAGGCTTCAGCGATGGCCACCGGATCAAACCGTTGCTCGAACTCCGGCCGCAACAGGCCCAGGCTCGGCGAGGCCTTCTTGACCTCGGCAATGAGCGCCGGTCGGGTCGGAGTGCGTCGCGCATCGAGGGTGACAGCGAATCCTATCGTCGGCCCGACATCACGAATCCTGGTCTTCAGATCCGCAAGATACCCGCGGCTGTTCTTGCGGCGAATTTCCGCTCGCTTATGTTCCAGAATCCGATCGAGAATCACGATATCACGACGCCTTCTTCGTAAATGCGATGAGCTGATCCAGTTTCTCCATGGCGGCGCCCGAATCAATCGTCCGCTGGGCCAATTGAAACCCTTCCTGCAGGGTCTTCGCCTTGCGTCCGGCCACCAACGCCGGCGCCGCGTTGAGGCACACGATGTCGCGCTTCGGTCCTTTTCGTCCTCGGAAAATATCGCGCGTGATGGCCGCATTGTCCTCGGCACTCCCGCCGATCAGTTCCTTCGGGTTGACACGCGACAGCCCGAACTCTGTCGGGTCGATGGTGTAACTCGACACCACGCCGGCCTTGCCCTCTGAGATTCGCGTCCGGCCCGTGAGAGTGATTTCGTCCAACCCGTCCATGCCGTGCACGACAAAACAATGTTGCGCGCCCAAGTGAAGCAATACCTTGGCTAACAACTCCGTCAGGCCTGCATCGAACACGCCGACAAGCTGAAGGCGAGCGCCGGCCGGATTGGTCAACGGACCAAGGATATTCAAGAGGGTACGAATCCCCAGTTCCTGCCGAGGCTGGGCACAGTGTTTCATCGCGCGATGGTAGAGCGGAGCGAAGAGAAACCCGATCCCCACCTCATTCACGCAATCGGCAACCCGCTCTGTCGAAAGATCGATCGCCACGCCCAGCGCCTCCAACACATCGGCGCTGCCGGATTTGGATGAAACCGACCGGTTGCCGTGTTTGGCGACCGTCAAACCGGCTCCCGACACGATGAATGCCGCCGTGGTCGAAATGTTGAAGGTCTGCGCTCGATCTCCCCCAGTTCCGCAGGTATCCACGACCTGGGAGTCTCTGACCCGGATTTTCGTGGCGCGAGTCCGCATGGCCTGCACGGATCCGGCGATCTCCGCGACGGTCTCCCCCTTCATCCGAAGCCCCATGAGGTAGCCGGCGATCTGGGCGCACGTCGCCGTGCCGTCCATGATCTCACCCATGACGGTCTCGGCTTCTTGCTCGGTGAGATCAGACCGTTCGGCCAACTTTTGGATCGCGTCTTTGATCATGCAGGGCGCATACAACAATCGATTGTCGGCGCGCGCGGAACGCTTCAAGATAACAGCTGACCGCGGATCGCCGAGGGCTATGGCTAGAGTTTCAAGAAATTCCTGAGCAGCTCCTTGCCCGCGGTGGTGAGAATCGACTCCGGATGGAATTGCACACCTTCGATGCCCAACGTTTTGTGACGCATCCCCATGATCTCGCCTTCGGCTGTCTCGGCGCTGACCTCGAAACAGTCCGGTAAATTCTGGCGGTTCACGATGAGCGAGTGATAGCGGGTAGCTTCGAATGGGTTCGGCAGATTGCGGAAGATCGTGCGGCCGTCATGGCGGACCATGGAGGTTTTTCCATGCATGAGACGCTCGGCCCGAATGACTTCGCCGCCGAACGCGACCGCCAATGATTGGTGGCCCAGACACACGCCCAGCAACGGCAATTTACCGCCGAAATGCCGAATCGCCTCCACTGAGATCCCCGCCTCTTTCGGCGTGCGGGGGCCCGGGGAAATGACGAGGCGGCGCGGCTTCAGCGCTTCGATCTCCTGAATGGAAATCTTATCGTTCCGATAGACCTCCACCTCTTCCCCCAACTCGCCGAAGTACTGCACGAGGTTGTACGTGAAGGAGTCATAATTGTCGATCATCAACAACATATGAATGCTCGGAGCCTGTGGCAGATGACGTATCGCACGGACAGGAAGTCCTCTCCGATCAGCTAGAGGCGATTCGCCCTATGCCCTTCTCCTACTCCAGTCCCTGCTCGGCCAGTTCGATGGCCTTCATCATGGCTCGTGCCTTACTACAGGTCTCTTCGTACTCATGTTCAGGAATCGAATCGGCCACGATCCCGGCCCCGGCTTGGATATAGGCCTGTCGCCCTTTGATTACCACGGTCCGGATGTTGATGCACATGTCCATATTGCCGGAAAAGCTGAAATAACCCACGGCACCCGCATAGGGGCCGCGACGCGTCGGCTCCAATTCTTCGATGATCTCCATGGCGCGGATCTTCGGCGCGCCGGACACCGTTCCGGCCGGGAAACAGGCTCGCATAACGTCATAGGCGGATTTCCCCTGTTCCAACTGTCCCGTCACCTGCGACACGATATGCATGACGTGGGAGTAGCGCTCGACCTGCATGAGCGACTCCACCTTCACCGAACCACGGGCCGCCACCCGTCCCACGTCGTTCCGTCCCAGATCCACCAGCATCACATGTTCGGCTCGCTCTTTATCATCCGCCAGGAGCCGACGTCCGAGCTCCTGATCCTCTTCCGGCGTCTGCCCGCGTCGACGGGTTCCGGCAATGGGCCGCAACGAGATCTGTCCCTCCTCACAACGCACCAGGGTCTCCGGCGAGGACCCCACCAACTCCACCCCGGCCACACGCAAGTAATACATATAGGGTGACGGATTGATGACCCGGAGCGCGCGATACAGTTGAAACGGGCTCGTATGGATCTGCGTTTCCCAGCGTTGAGACAACACGGCCTGCACGATATCGCCTGAGCGGATGTATTCCTTCGTGCGCGTGACCATCTTCTCGAAATCGGCCTTGTTCATGTTGGAGGTGAAGGTGATCGGCTTCCGACGGCGTTTCTGCCGTGGCTGGCGTACCGGCCGTTTCAACCGCGCGATCATCTTTTCAATCCGCGCCGTCGCATGACGGTAGGCGTCGCGGATCCCGCGTTCCGTGGTCGACTCCAGATAAGCGTTCGCGACGACTTTGATTTTTTGCGACACATTGTCGAAGATCAGGAGCGTGTCGGTGAGCAGAAACGCGACATCGGGCATCCCAAGGCTGTCCTTGCGCATAGCGGGCAGCTCCTCGAAGGTCCGCACCATGTCGTAGCTGAAATAGCCGACGGCGCCGCCGACAAACCGAGGCAAACCCGGCACCGTCACCGGCCGGTACTCTTCCATCAATTCGCGCAACCGCTCCAATGGATTGCCCCGACTCTGAATCCGCAGGCTTTTTTTGCCGCGGGTTAGGACCAAATCGCCCTTTTCCTCGCGAATGACCGCCGAGGAGCCGCTGCCCAAAAAGGAATACCGCGCCCAATTTTCGCCGCCGGCCACACTCTCCAGCAAATAGGCAGTCGGCCCGTGGTCGATCTTGGCAAACGCCGACACCGGCGTCTCGTAATCGGCCAGAATCTCCCGGTAGAGCGGAATCAGGTTGCCTTTCTCCGCCAGGGCTCGAAACTCATTCAGGGTCAGTGAGTACTGCTGTCTGCTCATACGAGGCTGTTACCATCGCGCTAGGGTTGGCTGACGATCAACTTCTGTCCGACCACGAGCATGTTATCGTGCAAGTTGTTCCAGTTGCGTAACTGATCGAGTCCGACATGATACATTTGGCCAATGCGATATAAGGTGTCACCCGAACGCACGGTGTGGGTGGTCGCGGCTGCCGACGACGGAGCCGCGCCGAAGGAGTCTGCCGCCGCCGGGTCGCGATCGAACGCATCCTTGGCCGCGTCCCTCGCCGATTCCACGCTCAACTCCGACGACACATCCGCCTTCAGCGCGTCATCGATGGTCGACGTAAAATCTTTCTTCGGCGCCGACATCGCCTTTTTCTTCTTGGAAGGAATCGTAGTCAGGCGCTTCATGTCCTCATTCGCCCGCTTCTCCAGCAGGCTGGCTTCCTTCATCGCCTGCGCTTCCTCTTGAATCTGGGCCGCCTGCTGGCGCACGGCTTCAACTTGGGCGCCGAGTTCTCGATTCCGCGCCTCATACTCACTCAGTTCGCGTTTGCTCCGTTTGACTTCACCGTCCAATTCGGCGCTACGCTTTTCTTCTTGCGCCAAGAGACGTTGAAAATTCAGGCTGCGCGCCTTCTCGGCTTCATATTTCTCCGACATCACACATCCGCTCAGACTCAGACTGCTCAATACCAGCAGACTGACGGGAACCACTGCCGCGCATTTGATTCGCCCGTTTCGCTCACTCATTATGTCGCTCCTTCGTTGCGGCCATATCCACGGGAGGCTTCCGAATGCGAACGAGAAGACGATTTCATGGTCCATCCGCTTCCGCTTCGCCGCCTGCGAAAGTAGGTAGAATACGGTCCAAGGCAGCGAAAGTCAAAGTGAAATGGGGCGACACGGGGTTTGACCCTCTCCCCGCCCCTATGCTACCGTTCGCACGAGATTGTCGTTCCGCCTATTCTATCCAATCGCCGACACGAAAGACCATGTCACCTCGCGCACCATCGGCCGCTTCCCGCACGCTCACCATCGAGGGCATCACCCTTCACCTGGCACAACCCATGACGATGGGCCAGGAATGGATCGGGAACAGAGAAATTCTCAAACAGTTGCTGGCCTGCTGGCTCGTGATCGATGAGCGTGATTTGCCCCTCTCTCCGCGCATTACCGGTCAACCCGGCATCGGTAAAACCACCCTGGCGATGGCCGGAGCCCGCGAGCGCGAGCAACAGCTCTACGTGTTTCAATGCACCGCGGATACCCGTCCGGAAGATCTGCTGATCACGCCCGTCCTGGCGGAATCCGGCACCATCAGTTACCACGCCTCGCCGCTGATTACGGCCGTCCTCACAGGCAGCATCTGCGTACTGGACGAGGGCAACCGCATGAACGAGAAAAGCTGGGCTTCTCTCGCGCCGCTCCTGGACCACCGCCGCTGCGTCGAATCGATCATCGCCGGCATTCTGATCAACGCTCATGCCGATTTTCGCTGCTGCGTCACGATGAACGAAGACGCCTCCACCTATGAGGTGCCCGACTATATTCTGTCGCGCTTGCAGCCGACCCTCGGCATGGGATTCCCCGCGCGCGAAGACGAGCTGGCCATCCTTCGTTACCATTTGCCCTTCGCCCCGGCGGACATGCTGGCCATGACCGTCGACTTTCTTCAAGAAGCGCATCAACTCAGCCTGGACTACTCCGTGCGTGACGGCATCCATCTGTTGCAATATGCGCTGAAGCGTCGCGCTCAAGACCCGGCGCACCCCCTGTCGACCGATGCGGCCTGGCGGGAATCTCTGATGAAAGTCCTCGGCGAAGAAGCGCTTGATCTCCAGACTCAGTCACGCCGCCGAAAGCGCGCCTTAGGCGATCAGGCCTTGCCGCAAGGCCTCGGCGATTTCTTTTTCGAAAGCGACGACCCTCTACATCCCGGCCGATAATGGCAGTGTCATCTTCCACCGCCGACTCCGTCTTCCGCCTCTCGCCGCGTCTCGAATTGTTTCCGCTCTTGCACGGCAGCGGAGACGTCGCCCAGGAAGTGCGTGACAGGCTGACCGACCGACGAGTCGACTGCCTGGCGGTTCCGCTCCCACCGTCCTTCGAACATCCGCTGGAAGCAGCCGTGCTCGACCTGCCGACGATCAGCGTCATCGTCCAGCCGGAACGCGAGTCAGAACGCGCCGCAACGGTCAACTATGTGCCGGTCGATCCCTGTCAGGCGGTCATCATGGGGATTCGCGTCGCCCTGGGAGAAGGAATCCCGCGGGCCTATATCGATCGCGACACGACGGTCGTCGAACCGGTACCTTTCGTCTCTCCCGATGCCTATGCGCTGAAACGATTGCCTTTCGCGACTTTTGCCGCCGCCATGGTCCCCACGCTCATACCCCCTGCCGACGGTTCGCAGCAACAGGCGCGCATCGCCTGGATGGCATTTCAGCTCCATCGGCTGGAACTGGAGTACGAGCACATTCTCTGCTTATGCCACTTCGCCGATTGGCCGTGGATTCGCCAGGCCTATCAGCAGCGAACCGACTATCGCCTGCCCGAGCTCGACGTCGGCCGTCCTGAACGCTATCTCGTCGAACCGGCCTCACTCTATTTTGTCTTGGGTGAGCTGCCGTTTCTCACAGAGCTCTATGAGCGACGACGCGCCACCGTCCATTCGGATCGCCACCTCTCTATCGACGGGATCAAAGAGCTGCTGCTTGAAACGCGCACGCGTTGGCAAACCATTCATGACGAGGAGGGGCAGTCCATCCCCACGTGGGTGACCCCGCAGTTGCTGCAGGCCTACTTGCAATACATACGGAACCACGCGCTGCTGGACCGCCGCCTCACACCAGACCTGTACACGCTGGTTCTCGCCGCGAAGCAAATGGCGGGTGACGATTTCGCCATTCGTCTGCTCGAAACCGCCAAGAGTTATTCCTATCAGGAGATCGAGCAGACCCACGTGCCGCACCTCTCGGCGGGGCTCGGGCGATTCGCCCTGCCGGACGGGCAGGTTGTGCAAGCCACGAACCGGCTCCAGGGTACCCCCTTGGCCTGGAGGTCGCTCTCGTTGCAGCCTCGTCCACCGCGTCGCACGAGCCAGCGGTGGTCGTATCTCTGGAATCCGCATCGGCAATGTTCCTGGCCGCCCGAAGATTCGAAAATCGAAAGCTTCCATACCCATGTCCGCGAGCAGGCGAAGGCCATCATCGGGGCCGACCTCGCCAAGAGCGAAAAGTTTACAACCTCGATGAAGGACGGGATCGATATCCGTGAAAGTCTGCGCCACTGGCATCAACGGCAGAAACCTGGTCGCCCCAAACGGCTGGAAATTTACGTCAAAGACATTCCCCCCGCGCGCGGCAATGTCGATACGGTGATCTTTCTGTTCGACACTCCGGGCGATCCCCAGCAGTACAGCTGGCACGCCACCTGGTATGCCGAACATGCACAGGAGTCCACCCTCTGCTTCTACGCCACCCCGTTCTTAGATAACATGGTCGCCCCAGGTATCGGACAATCCCGCTATGGTGGCGCCCTGTTTATTTTTCCGCCTCGCCCGATTCCCGACATCTGGACCGATCAAGCGCTTGGATTCGCCACAACCCTCGAGGAAAGGTTGATTGCAGCCGGAGCGGTCCATTCACGCGAAACACACCTGGCCCTCGTCACACCGGTTGCCCCCAAGGCGCGCTGGCGGCAGATCGCCACACAATTCGGCCGTCGACTGGTACCGATTCCGTTAAGTCGATTCTCCGGTCAACTAATCGACCGATTGCGGCGGTTCCATGTGTTGAACGGACACGAGATCCGCAGCTTCGCCGCCCAATTCATTCGCGAGTAACCAGCCATGCCTCATCAGACAGACGCAGAACGGATCGCCGCGCTCCGACGGGAAATCAAGCGTCACGACCACTTGTACTACACCAAGGATCGTCCGGAGATATCCGATGCCGAGTACGACCGGCTCTTCCGAGAACTGGTCGACCTCGAAACCGCCCATCCCCAACTGATCACCGCCGACTCGCCGACCCAACGAGTCGGGGCCTCGCCCTTGGATGAACTCACCAAAGTGTCCCACGAAAAACCGATGCTGAGTCTCGATTCAATGACCGATCAGGATGATGTCCGCGCCTTCGATGCGCGCATGAAGCGGGAGCTGGAGACCGACGACATCGTCTATACGGCCGAACCCAAGTTCGACGGCCTGTCGGTGGAACTCGTCTACGATCGAGGCATCTTTATGCGTGGGGCCACTCGAGGAGACGGCATGATCGGCGAAGATGTCACGATCAATCTGCGGACGATCCGCGCCCTGCCGCTGCAACTGGAGACTCATCCGGCCCTACCCATGCACCTGGTCGTGCGCGGCGAAGTCTACATGCGGCTGGATGAGTTCCAGCTGCTCAATCGTCGCATGACGGAACGAGGCGAGGACGCGTTTGCGAACCCGCGCAACGCCGCTGCAGGAGCGTTGCGGCAACTGGACAGCCGTATCACCGCGTCACGCCCCTTGACCCTGACCTGTTACGACATCATGGCGGTGTCGGGCGCCTCCCCGCCCACGCATTGGGACGACTTGGAAGCCCTTGCAGCCTGGGGCCTTCCCATTCCGGAACATCGACGGCGTTGCCGGTCGATCGAGGAAGTCCTGTCGTTCCATGCCGCCACCGATGTGATGCGGAATGCCTTGCCGTTCGAAATCGACGGTATCGTCGTTAAACTCGACCGCCGCAATTGGCAGGACCAGCTCGGCAGCAAATCCCGCAGCCCCCGATGGGCCATCGCCTACAAGTTCTCCCCCAGAAAGGAAATCACGGTCATTCAAGACATCGCCGTCTCGGTCGGTCGCACCGGCACCCTGACGCCGTTAGCCCTACTGAAACCGGTAGAAGTCGGAGGCGTGACGATCAGTCGAGCCACCCTCCACAATGCCGATGAGGTTGCCCGAAAAGATGTCCGCGTCGGCGATACGGTCAAGGTCGAGCGGGCAGGCGATGTGATTCCCGCGATCGCAGAACGGGTCCCGATTCCCGGAGAGACGCGCCAGGATCCGTTCGTGATGCCGGATCACTGCCCGGTGTGCGGATCGGCCGTCGCGCGCGAGGGAGCCTATTTCTACTGCACCGGTCAGACCGTCTGCATAGCTCAATTGAAGGGCGCTATTGAACATTTCGCATCAAAGAGTGCCCTGGATATTGAGGGGATGGGGAAAAAGACGATCGCGCAGCTGGTCGACCTTGGATTGGTCCGAGACCTGGCGGATCTCTACAGTCTGACCAAAGCGCAGGTACTCACCCTGGAAGGATTCGCCGATCGATCGGCGACCCTGCTGCTCGAATCGATCGAACGGAGCAAATCCGTCTCACTGGACCGGCTGTTGATGGGTCTGGGCATCAGACAGGTAGGGCAGCACATCGCCCGCGTACTGGCGAAGCAGCTCGGAAGCCTGTCGAAACTGATGTCGGCGACGCAGGAGGAATTGCTGCAGGTTCGTGAAATCGGCCCAGAGATCTCCGCAAGCCTCACGTCCTTCTTCAGCGAAGAGCGGAATCGAGCAGTGATTGCCCGCCTCATCGAACGAGGTCTGACGATAACGTCCCTTTCAACGATACCTCTGACCGGCAGTCAATCCCTGACCGGCAAGACATTCGTCTTTACAGGCGGGCTTGCCGGCTATAGCCGCGATCAGGCCAAAGAATTGGTTGAACAGCACGGCGGGCAGATCTCGTCGAGTGTCAGCAAGAAGACATCATATGTAGTGGCCGGCAGCGACCCGGGCTCGAAACTCGACCAGGCGCGGAAACTTGGGGTGCGGATTCTGACAGAAACGGAGTTTACCGCTCTAGTGACGCCTGAGTAACAGGCACCTGCTCCTCAACGATCGGCTCATGCGTGGTGGGGTGTCTGTCTTCCTTGTAGATCTGAACGCTCTTGATGACGCGGGGATCTGCCTCGTGAATGACCAGGCGGCAGTTGGCGATATGCACTTCTTCGCCCACCTTCGGGATCCGACCCAATTCGTGCTGAACCAGGCCGCTGATCGTCACGGCATCGTCGCCTAAATCCACTTTCAGGAAATCGTTGACCTTCCTGACCTCGGTGCGTCCGTGCACCAGGATCTGGTTCTTGCCGATACGCTTAATCAACTCTTCGGTGATGTCGGTCTCGTCGACGATCTCGCCCACCACCTCTTCCAACAAATCTTCCAACGTGACCAACCCCATCACACCGCCGAACTCATTCACGACGATGGCCATGTGTCGCTTGTCCAATTGGAATTGTTTCATCAGGTCGTCGGCGGATTTCGTATGCGGGATGAACAGGGCCGGCTGCGCGATGTCGCGAAGCTTCATTTCCGTATGGCCTTGGGCCAACGCCGTCAATGCCTTGGTCTTATAAAGAATTCCGATTATGTTATCCAACGTGCCTTCGTACAGCGGGATGCGCGAATACTTCGACTTGAAGAGGAGTTCTTTCGCTTCGCGCAGGTACTGATTGCAGTCGAGCGAGAACATATAGATACGCGGGGTCATGCAGTCTTCGGCCGTGATGTCCTTCAGCTGAAAGACATTCTTGATCATCTTTACTTCCTGCGCCTCGATAGCACCGCTCTTGCTGCTCTGATCCAGCATGATCTTCAGCTCTTCTTCCGTGACGAAAGGCACGTTGAGCCCTTTTCCGCCGGTCAGTTTGTAGATGAGCGGTACGACGAAGAACATGATCGGCTTGAGCGTTTGCTGCGCCGCATAGGCGGGATACGCCATATTGAGCACGACCGGGATAGAGTATTTGGCAGCCAGGGTCTTGGGGACAAGATCGGCAAATACCAGCAGGACAAAGGTCAGAATACCGACCAACACCGCGAACGCTTCCCCGAGCACTCCTTCCAGGCCCTGTCCTCCGAATCGATTCAGCGCGATGATCGTCGCTAACGAGGCAGTGGCGGTGTCGATCAGTCGATCCCCGACCAGGATAGTCAGCAGGAGCCGTTGAGGGTCGGTGCGCAGGTGCAGCGCCATCTCCGCCCGCTTGCTACCCGTATCGGCCAGCGCCCTCAGCTTCGTATCGTTGACGGAATAGAATCCCACTTCAACGACAGAGATTACAGCCGACAATAGAATGAGGAATATCAGTACGATAATGTCCATACGACCTATCGAAGGTTAGAGGTACCGGATCAAATTGGAAGGGTGAAAGATGGATACTTGGATCAGGTCGAAGCCCGTGGTTCGAACTGCAAGACTTACCATCTGTCTTGAGAAGACGACCAGAATGGGTCCTCTCGGGTCACTATCATCCATCGCGTACTACAATTAACACAGGCAGATACGCGCATCAAGCTTTACGGCAATTCATGACCGGCGACAATTTTTTAGCATATCAGTCATTTAGGTTATTTGCATGATTCGAAACCCTCAAGGGTTCTCCGTAGGCGACCCTGCCGCGTCATCCCGAACGATCAGTGGATCGGTATCAAGGGCCCGCTTGAGATGCGCGGCGGCTCGTTCGGCGGCCGCGTCCGTTCGAAATTGCCCGGCAAAGACACGATATCGGCGGCCGTCCGGCAAATCGACGCCAACCGCTTTGGAACCTGGATAGGTTCCCCTCAGCCGCTCGACCAGAGCCTGTGCATTGGCCCGATCGGCAAAGGAACCCACCTGCACGAGCAACACCCCCATCTCCCCTGCCCTGCCTTGGTAGCTGATGACCCGGAGTTCGATCTCATCGGTTCCTGGCCCGACCATCCCCATGGCCTGGGCCCCGGCTAGAGACAGGTCGAGAATTCGCCCGCGCACAAACGGCCCCCGATCGTTGATCCGCACTGTCACTTGGCGGCCGGTGGTCAGAGATCGCACCACCGCCACCGATCCCAACGGCAACGTGCGATGCGCTGCTGTCAGCTTATACATGTCGTACACTTCCCCGTTGGCCGTGCGGTTCCCATGAAAGCCAGGCCCATACCAGGACGCGCTGCCCCGTTCCACAAACCCCAACGGGTAGCCGGGCGGATAAGAGGGACGCACCGGACTCCAGCCGGAGCATCCACTGAACCATGTGGTGACGAGCAGGACGAACAGGGGGAGAAGAAGACGGCTTGTGGTTGTCCTCTTCTCCCCCAGCATGAGGCGGATTAGAGTTCGTCGAGTGAATGGGTGCGGAGCACCCCAAGGGCTTTGGTGGTGTTCGAGACGGTCAAAACCACAATCGCGCGCTTGCCTTCCCGTGACGGGGTGCAATAGCCGCACTTTACATTGATACGCGCTCTGGTCAGCGAATCGGCCACTTGCTTCAAGGCGCCGGGCTTGTTCTCCAGACTCAGAATTAGGGCCGTCTCCTCGCGAAACTTGATCTTGGACTTTCTCAAGGCGATGCGTGCTGCATCAACATCCGCCACGATCAACCGCAGCTTTCCGGGACCGGTGACCTCGGGTGCAGAAAAGGCCTTGATGTTGACTCCCGCAGCCCCGAGCACGGCCGCTACTTCAGCCAGCACCCCGGGCTTACTCTGTCCACTCACCACAAATTGCGTCGTTGTCGGCATGAGCTCCTCTCTCTCTGCTGAGTCAGTTCGTCTCGGATGTTAGCGACTGTATCCGTACAGCCACTTCGCGCAGGTGCCGCCGATGTTTCTGACGGTATGGGACATTCCGGCCGGAATGAGAATCTCTTCGCCCGGTTCGGGCCTGACACACCGTCTCCCGAACTCCAGTTCCAACCGGCCCTCGACCAGCATCACCAACTCGTCGACCGCGTGGCGGTAATCCTCCCACACTTGACCGGGCGGATCAACCCAAAGATCACAACTGAAGCCGCGCGCCTGCCACTCCCTCGCCACCACATGTCGATCGATCGGGGCCATGATCCTCCGCAAGACCTGCCCACCCTACACCTTTGCCCAACAACCGTCCAATCTCTTCATGATCGGCGGCAGAGTCCTGTCGGCCATCTCATCGGACGGGAGCTGAGGCGGTTCGAAAGGCACGTCTGCGCAAGACATTTATGGTCTAATTCGCATCCCCCGCGATTCCCTCTAGGACGGACCGTGGAACAGGTCCCGCAGGCCGACACGTGATAGTCAACGAGTCGCCCCCTGGTATTGGGGGCCGGCAGTGGGCCGCAGCCTACCTCGTTTCTCCTGACTATCTGCGCCCAACAGGCGACTGAGCGGCTCCACCTCATTGCCCATACATGTTCAACCAGTACCTTCCTCTCTATACGCGAAATCTGAGGGCTGACCCGAGGGCCCCGTACCTTTATCGCGTCCATCTCCGCCTTTAGATGCATAGCGCAGCTTTTCAATCACGACTATTCTTCATGAATGGGTGTCGCCGACAAATCATCGACTGAAATGGATAGACCTCTACCTCTTTCAGGGAGCCATATATGAGTTCTGTTCCCGCTTCAACAACCCAGCCACTTCAGCTCATCACCATAGATCGTCGCACCGAAGAGTCACAGGGTTCGTGCAAGATTCATCCTCCCGCCCCTCTGAACCCTACGAAGCGCCACAGGTACCGGATGATTGCATTGGCCTCGGTACATGGCTACATCGCATTCCATCTCATTTCATGGCATGTCTTCGGGCTTGAGATTTGGGGTAAGACAGCCATGATGGGAGTGCCCTCCCTGGCCAAGGGGACCATCAACGCGGCCTCAATCATGGTCTTGTTGATTCTGGGCTCCATCTTGATCTGGGGGCGTGGGTTTTGCGGTTGGGCCTGCCACATGCGCGGCGCGATTGAATTCGCTGACTGGATCCTGCGCAAGCTGAAGGTTCGTCGGTATCTCGCCTTACGCGAAAAAAATATCCTGGTCAACACCCCTCATCGCTGGCTCCTGAGGGTCGGCGCGCTGTTCGTGCTCCTGCTGCCGGTCATCATTCTGATTCACAATGTCGGATTCACGCCGAAAGTGAACGTGATGTCGCCGGCGCCCATTGCGGACCTGCCTGGGTACGAGGGGAAGGCGTTCGCGAAATCCGCCTTCTTTAATTTTGAAATCAAACCGACGTGGAATGATTTCCTGCTGGCGTTCGGGCTCGCGGTATTCATTCAATTCACCATGAGCGTCCTGTTGAACTTGCGCTATGGCCAAGGCGCATTTTGCCGGATCCTCTGCCCCTACGCTCCGATGATGGTCCCCCTTATGAACATTTCCCCGGTTCAGAAGAAAATCACGCGTGTCGCGCAATGCACCGGTTGCCGAGACTGCAGTAATGCCTGTCCCCAGGGAATCGACGTCAGCCGTGAGATTTTCCATTTCGACGGAAAGGTCATCAATACCGAATGTATCAAGTGCTACGCCTGTATCGACGCCTGCGATGACAATGTCCTGCAAGATACGTCCGCACCTGGAGTGCCTCAAAGCGATCGATTAAAGCCGTATGAAAAACGTCCCTGGCAGCAGGAACTAGTTCGGAAAGACGGTCTTCTCACTAACGCCAGACACATGCAGGTATTTGAGCCCTTGGGGCCCGTGACTGATTTCTCATCCATGATCGTGGCATTGATCTGCGGAGGCATTACCTCTCGCTTCGGAGGCTTCTGGTTTTATCCCGGGGCTATTCTCTCGTTCATCCTGTTCAGGGAATGTTGTTTGCGCATCCAGCGCTGGCGGACGGTGTCGAAACCCCAAGCGTCCATCACTCCTCTAAAGTCGTAGTCCGTTAGACCGAGGTTCATCCAGAGTTATCGTCCCCGATTATTCACAAGGAGGCACTCATGAGTACAGCGACAAAAGTCCGAGACTACTCCAGCCTAATCACAGAATTTGCGATCTATCTGAAGGAGAAAAAATCCTATTGGCTGGCACCGATCATTTTCGTTTTGATGGCCCTGAGTGCGCTCGCTTTTTTTCTTGAAGGGAGCGTCCTGGCACCGGCCATCTATTCCGTTTTCTAGATCCGGTATGCGCGCTGCTCTACGGAGTCAGAGAGCGGCGCGCAACGCCCTCGAACCTCACCAGGCCACTAAGCAGCCTCCCGCCTTGGCGAGCGTACTCGTAAGACCAAACCACAGGCATCGATTCCACGCCCTTGCTTCTGTTGCCGAACGGTCCCTGTCAGCAATTCTCGTCTCCTGGACTTCCCCTCCTTCTCAATCCGCCTAGGACATGACTCATAGGGCCCACGGCGGAAGATCACCACAATTCTTTCCCTGCCACCCTCCGTCTTGATATTCCTTCAAAATGATTCCAGTCAATTGCTCAAGTTGACCGGGTGTTTTGGTATTTGTCGGATCGCGGTTGTCCACATATTCCTGCTGTACCGGATCCCATCGGTAGGATATGGAGGGCTTGTCCGGAGCGATGGGCAGGAAATGCACGGCATCGCATTGAGTATCGTAGCGAATGTTGTAGACCTTGCCCAATAACCCCTGGGAGTTTTCCACGATATGTTCCGGCAACGGATCTGCTGGTTTCGGTACGGCGCTTGCTCTTTGGCTTCTTGTCGTGACTGCTTCTCCCCTCACACTGCCGAATCCCTGCAGATCAAGCGTCTCCTCTTCCCCGCACATATTCATCACCGTCATCAGCGTCGGAGTAATGTCGAGAATTCTCCATGGACCGATCCAAAAATCATGGTGCTGTTGATCGCCATAGTCGCAATCGGGTCTCCCCTCAATCAAATGATCGGCTCGAAAGATGCCCTGGCGGTTGGGGTCGTCTCGCAGGCTGATCTGAGCGAAACAGCATTCAGGAGTTTGCGGATGATAAATGGCGTCGATCCAAAACATCTCGGCAAAACGGGTACGGCAATCGGGCATGGGTAACCCGGCTGCCAGATCCACCGGCGGCTGCACCTCTCCGTTTTGTGCGGCTTCGGCAGTCTTGACGTCACCAAATCCGGCGCGTTGAAGAACGGGGTCGCCGGCCGATGCCACCTCACCGGTGCTGTATTGCACCACGTGCGCCAGTTCATGGGCCAGCAATCGTCGTCCCGTCGCGGTGCTGGGGGAGAATTGCCCGCAGCCCATGACGATGTCATGCCCCACGGTATAGGCCAGCGCCTCCACCGCTAACGCCGAGGCCGCCGCCCCTGTGTCATGGTGCACCCGTACTTTGCCGAAGTCATGGCCAAAGCGGGATTCCATATGGGTACGCGTTTCGGCGTCGAGCGGATCGCCGGGTATGGCGAGGGCTTCATCGACGGCCGGCGGAATCGGCTTTGTCCAAACATGCTGCGCGTCGTCCGCCGAATGTTGCGCACGACCTGCCGAACAAGTGCCACCGCAGACGCAGGGCCGTTCGCGCGGTTGTACGACAAGAGACGCGGCAGGCCTACGCATAGTCGGAGGGGTGCGTGGCGCTTGTCGTTTCGACATCAGCATGGTTGCCATCATTGATTCATCCCACCCATTGGGCAGTCGCCCCCACGTCTATTTCTCTCTCCCCTTGCGTCGAACCGCACGATCCGGCGTCGGCTGATCGCCGAAGCGCTTCTTGTCCTCTTCGATCTGCTTTTCCAATGCGGCGATCTCCGTGTGATAGGCCGCCAGCTGCTGATCGATTTGTTTCACGATGTCGGTTTTGGCGGCCGTCAAATTCGCCGCTCGAGTTTTGATTTCTGCCACCGTCGCTTCTTTGACGGCAATCGGTGCGGCACTGGTCGGCGGCTGTTTATACGCAGCTTCGAGCGCCGATTTTGCTCCACCAATGAGTTTCGCTTGTTCCGCCAGAATTTGATTGAGTGTGGCCATCGTCAGTCTCCTTCGCTCCTCTCACGCTAGGGTTTATTGAATCCGGAAACGGGACTCGGAATGCCGCCGAAATTCGACGGGTTCGATTGCGCGATATTGCCCATATAGACTGCGTCTTTCATGCCGTGGAAATCCACCGAAGGAATCGACACGGTGGTCTTGATGTGATTGCCCATGACGATGGCGCTACGCCCCACCAATGAGACCGTGGCGGTACCCTGCCCCGCGACGCTCGCGTGCCAGCAGAAATTGTTGTTGAAAAAGACCCGTTCGAAGCGTCGCAGCAGAGTGCCGCTCACACTCAACTGTGCCGTTTCGACCAACGCCGATCGGCCGGGACCCAGAAATTTGTTATCGAGAATCTGCGCGCCGAATCCGAACACCAACTGCCCGGCGCCCAGATTGATCACCTGCTCCCACCATCCGCGCAGCCAGAGCGCACGATGCTCCAGGTTGGCGTTGAGCAAGGCGGCATTGGCATAGGTGATGAGATTGCTTTGAATCCTGGTTTCCAGCACCAGGTTGGCAAAAATTCCCCAGGCCAACGGGCTCACCGTCGCATTGTCCGGAGAAAGCCCGGTATCCATCACTTCACAAGACTCCACATGCAGCTCCCCGACATGAAGCGATACGCCGATACCGATCGACGGTGACTGCTGATAGCCACAGGAGAGCACCCGGTTATCCACCAATGCACATTTGGCAAAGCCGATCAGACTGATGATCCCCCAGTCGCGCATCGCTTCGATCCGGTTCTGGCTGCAGGTCAGGGATAAATGATAGGCCAGCGTGATCCCCCCGCCCCCGCGTAACAGCGTATTCTCAAGAATCACATTGGCGGTACCACCGCCGACTGCGACAGGCCACATCGCATTCGTCACCCGGTTGCCGTACAGACGGACTTGATTCGATGCGACCGCCAAGATCCCGAAACGGGCCTCATTCCCCTCGCTCTCAATTCGATTCTCCAGTACCTCGGCCGCATTGTTACCGACCAGCACAATGCCGTCCTGTACACCCACGATCCGGTTGCCCACGATCCGGCCTCCGATGGACCCCAGGCTGCCCTTGGCGCCGAGCCTAGCCACCACAATGCCGACCGCCTGCGTCGCACCGGCTTGTCCGACCAGGGACCGCAGATGATTCCGCTCCACGACGGGGTTTCCACCGCTGACGTTGATCCCGCCGTAATCCGTAGAACCATACACCAGGAGGTTGTCGGTCACGATGCATTCGTCGGCCGCGACGTCGATGCCGAAGGCTTTGGCGGTGCCGGCCTCCACCTGCGCCCCAACACGCACCACATCATTCCCCGCTATCGTGGATCCCGTGGCGAGGGAGAACGGAGCGTCGCCGAACAATCCCTTGTTCAGCGCAATACCGATCACAAAACCGGCGATACGGTTGTCTACGATCCGACAGGGTCCATGCGCGTCCATGACATATAGGCCCACGATGCCGCCGTCGTTTTTTTTGTCGGTCAACGCGTCGAACGAGTTCTCCACAATGCTGAGACCTGTCGACTCGCTCGCCACCCAGAGGCCGAGGCGCACATTGTCCATCCGACATCGCGAGACACGCACATCGGTGCTTCGACCGACCATGCACCCGGCGACATCGGTCAGCACCTGCGCACGAACGACACAGCCCTCGACGATGGCATCCGTGCAGCGATCGATGGCCACCAGGGCCTGCAGTCCTGGCACCTGCCCCCCCGCATTGGCGAGCTCGAAATACACACCGCTCACCGTCACGTGCTCCAACATCAAGCCGTTCGGATGGCCGACGAGAAGCAGTTCCGTCCCATTACTGCGCATCACACGAGCCCCCAACGTCTCCCCGTGCAGGGACACGTTGGATCGTTCGAGACGGATCGGGGAGGTGATCTCGTGCTCGCCCACCTTGAGACAGACGCAGCCTCCCACCTCGGGCAAGGAGTCGATCGCCGCCTGAATGTCCTCGCCGGGCCGGACCACGACCGTGCAGCAGCCCGGCACCAGCTCGGTAAGCGGAGGAAAGACCGTTCGGCAGTCGTGGATTTCGCCGTTTGCCTCGATGATCGCAAGGTGACAAAAATGATGATGTACGCCCAACGGCGGCGTTTGAGTCAGGCGTTCGATATCGGCATCCGCCGTCCTGGCCGCGAAACACCAGTAGTCGCCTGAGTGGGCCGTGCCACCGGAAATCCAACTCAGCGTCACCTGAATCCCGTCCTCAAGCACACATCCGGGATTCGCCACGGTAAGCGGAATCAGCCCATCCGTCGTCAGGTCCAAGTTCACGAGCTCCGTGCCGTCGGGCTTGCGCACGATTCCCGATTGGTCCCAACGAACCACCCGCAGATGGTTGGCGGCAGTCACGCTACCCTGGGGGAAATCGCTCGCCGGCAGCGCCGGGCTGAAGGTCATGGTCTGCGCCGTGTCGTCCACCGTGACCTTGCGCATCTCGCCCGGCAGACCGGCAAATTCCCGGCCGTCGTTGGTGAACTCCACCCAGTCTCCGGTTCGGAACCGGAGCACATTGTCTCGCCCGAGGCTTTCGACCTTCACACCCGTCCGACCGGTGAGAATCTCGACGATCGTCGTCGCGACATGTGCGTTTTCACGCGACCATTTCACCCGTACCGTACTCGTGGTCGCACTATGCACCTCCACGCGGTAGAGGTGATTCTCCAGCCCTCGATAGCCGCCGGTGGGAGGAACCAGGCAGGGGTCCGGCTCTGTGGTCACGGCAACGGTACCGGTGGTGAGCCGCGCCGCGGACGAAAGATTGCCGGAAGGCCAGCCTGGGATCTCACTGAGCGGGGTCTCGCAATTCACATCCGCGGGAAGGTTTTCGAGCACCTTCACCTGCCAGACGGTCTGATACCGAGTCGTCGTATCGACATTGACGGCCGGTTCAATCAAGTCCGGGGCCTGGAGATGGGTGACTTCCCGCCTCCACACATCCAAGTAGACGAGCGAACGGACTTGCGGGGGCACCACCACCGCGTCTCCGTATGGCTGATCCTTCACCGGTAATGCCGTGGTGCCGTAGCTCTCTTCGATGGTCGCGTCAAAGACGGGCGCGACACCATGATTTTCGGCCAGATAGCCGTCGACGTAAATCCGCCCTTGTCCGACGGTCAGTTCCCCTGCGGATAGGGCAATTTTAAACCCCTCCGGCGTCTCGCTGGGCACCCCGCATCGACCGACGACATCGATGGTCTCCGCGCGCCACCGCCGATCCTGCACATCGATGTACTCATTCCAGTCGGCGTCAAGGTCGACTCGCCCCTGTTGCCGCAACACGCCCTGATAGTGCTTGTCAGGATTGAATCGTTTTCGGCTGTAATCGCCACTCATGGTGCATCTCCCACTGAGAAGTTCGTGTCACATACTACGGCGGCGGCCCCTGGTGGTCCTGCTGTTGCCTCCAGGAGCCGAGTCGCGGCGCGTAACTAGGTAGAGTAGAACACTCCTGCTTCGAGCCCGAACCGCAGGTATTCCTGCAGCCGTATTTTCAAGTTGCGCTCTCGTTGAGGTGCATAGACATCATGAAACACCCCCATTTCCGATTCGTCGTCCGCCCCGGTTCGAATCTCCGCCGCGCAATGGCCGGCCAGTTGGCCATAAGCAGGCCGGCCATATCGCCGCTCCGTGAATGCCGGTCTGACGCGCGCTTGTGCCGCCAGGGTGATCACCTGCTTCTTCACCGCGCTCAGGCTGCCCTTCGGCTGATCAGCCTCAAGGAGCGCCGCCTCCACCGCGAGATCCGGCTGACACCGGTATCGACGGGGCACCACCGCATTGAGGGGCAGGAAAGAAAACCGTACACACCCCTGCTGATTTTGTTCGGACAGGACCGGATGGGCCCACGTGTCCCCGGCATCAAGGCCCGCCGCGAAGATGGTATTCGACACCAGGTCGAGGCGCACCGCGTGAACCTTACCGATCACGGTCGAATTTATGATGGTCAGTATTCCGCCGGCGCCCAGGCCATCAAGAGCAGCAAACGCCGGGCGGGTCGGCGCCGTGGCATCGACGAGGCTGTTCGTGATCAGAACGGTCGTATCGCTCACCGTGCGGAGCGAGCCGGTTATGCAGTCTTCCATCTCAACAGTCGTCCCCGGCGCATCCACCACCAGCGAGGCTTGGTTGGGAGAAACCGGTTCACCGTCCCGTGTCACCGTCAGGCCAGGCACCAACGTGCAATGACGTAACCGGAGTATTCGTGTGCCACTTCCCCCGACTGCGGTCACGCGGAGTCGTCCGCCTGTCACCAACAGGCCGTTCAACGTCAGTTCCGTGCCGGGCATCAGCGTGATGCTCCAATCGCCCCCGAGTACCAGCGTCGGACGCCGTTCGTTCGCGGCGCGCACCTCCAATTTAGCGGCGGCTGAAACATTCAGGGACAGGGTCTCCTCATAGCGGCCGCTATCGCCGATTTCGACAATGCCCCCACCCTGGGTTGCCGTGAGAGCCGCCTGAAGAGGACTTTGGCCCTGCACCACCCTGACCAGTCCGCCGCCGAGGGCGAAGCTCTGGCCTCGCTCGTACTCCCCGCCCCCCATCGCCATGCTGAACCCGTAACGATAACTCACAAGCAGGTTGACCGGCGGAGTCCCTGGGGGAAAAGCAATCCGGCCTAGCACGGGATCAATGGCGATCTTCTCACCGTTCGCCGGCAGATGCGCCCAACTCGCACCCTCGTCGGAGAGATTACACACATGCACGTCATCGATGGCAGTATCCAGGTTATCGGCCTCGATATGGAGGCTCTTCTGCGGGCCATAGTATTCGCGCAGATCACGATCCAGCACGCGTCGGCTGATCGGCTCAGGCACGTTGATCGGCTCGGCGAGGTGGGTGATATCGGTTTCGGTTTCAGGCCTGGTAAAGAGCTGGGTATCGTGGCCGAGCGGACTGAAGAGGAATCGCTGATCATCGAGGCGGAATGCCGGTGACCCTGTCAGGGCATAGGGTTCAAGGCGCCACAGAAACAATCCGACGTTAGGAATGTTATATCGTCCCTGTTGTGTCTCGATTCGCCGCATATCGACCGAATGGGCGATGGTATTGAATGCCGTGTTGCGCCGTTCGAGACTTTCCCAGTTGCGCAGATCGGGTGTGGGAAAATTGGCAGGACGGAGATGGTTCATATATTGGCTGGTCTGCAGCCATTGGAAGAACTCGACCACCCGCGCATTCCAACCGGTCACGTCCCGCGCCAACTGCTCCAACACCGTCGCGGTGCCCTTACGGCGGCGATAGGCGATCGTGTTGGCGACTTCGGCCCTGGCGCTCATCGTGCGAGTGGTGACGCCATGCAGGGTCCGGTAGCCGATCAGATCGCCGATGTAGGGCGCTACCCACTCGGTGCAGGTTTCAATAAACTGATCGTCGTAAAGTTGATCGAGGTTCTCTCGCAGGACGGCAATGTCCTCTGCCAGCACGTCACACAATGCTCTGAGCGTTCCGCCCTGCTCCGCATCGCGAATGCGGTAGAGCGCGGGCAACAGGCGAAAGAGTTTGTCTGCTTCCGGGTTCATTGAACGGCCTTCAGTTGAGTGAGAGAAGTCGACTCGAGCAACAGGAGTTCCGCAGCCGGCACCGCTCCGTCCGCTCCCATGGCCGGGCGGTCGGCGATCAAGCGCGGCTGCATCGCCGGTGTCGGCACGTCGGTGCGAGCGAAGGTATCGAGATCGACCGCGACCACGCCCGCAATGGACTGCATCGCCGCGATCACCTCGCTTAACGCGACCGGCTGTCCGAATTCGCGGGCGTCGAAGGAGTAGCGCTGCTGCAGATCAGCAGCCACTGCGGCCATCACCGTCTCGATGACCTGATCAGTCTTCACGGTGACCGCCCCATCGATCTGAAACCAGGCGGGCCGGAAACTTTTCACGGTAAAGGGCACAAATGGATCGCCATACGCGCGCAGCGCCTCTTTGAGCATGCTGATAACCGCCCCGTCTTCGTCGAGCGCGTCTCCATCCGGCCCGGCCACGGTGATAAAAATGCTGCGCTTGCGCCCGTCCCAGACCCAGACGGCCAGCGCCTTCGCGATACCGGCGAACGTACGGGAGAAATCCTCGTAGTCCTGCAGCGACACCGCACGATCAAGCGTCAACACCGTGAGCGGGGCATTCTTGCGCGCATCGTCTCGAGCTTCGACATCCTCGGCGCCCTGTGGCGCCTCAGGATTGACCACGTCTTTCAATCCCAACGGACGGCTCACGAGAAGACTCAGCTGACCGGCTTGCACCAACCCGCCGAGCCCCGTGCCCTTCCGATATTCCGCTCGAATATTGTTCTGACCCGTAGGCAGGCGCGCGCCCGTGATGCCGTCCCCGAAACGAATCGTGGTACGCCCCTCATCGTCGCGCTGCGTGACATAGATGTGTTCGGTCGGGCCTCGTCCGTAGAAGAACGGCGCTTCCTCCCACAACACATCGTTAACATACACCTTGAGCGTCGATGTCGATCCGCTGACTGTATCGGCACTGACGTAGGTGAGTGGCGGCTGTCGCAAAGTAAAGTATTGATAGGCACGGGTCGCATCCCCGCTGCCCAACGGTTCCTTCACACTCTCCCCGTGGGTCGCCGCAGCGACATTGGCATTGATACGGACGGTCGAACGCTCGTAGACATTGGCCAGCGGAGCGGCCAGTTGCAGCGTCGTGCGATCACGGTCGTGGGTGATGCTCGTGTCCGCGGCGTCATCGATGAAGGCAATCTCACTGATCGTCTCGTCATTCTGTTCCACGGCAGCGAGTTCGATGTCGGCTGCGCTGATGTCTAACATGCCGGTCCGGCCGTCACGATCCATCAAGGACAACCGGAGCAATGGTGGCACGCTCTCGGTCAACGCGGCACCGAACTCAGCTGGAGTCAACGGCACAAACGACAGGCCCACCTTCTTAGAAGGCACGCCAGTCATACGCAAGATGTCACCCGGAACGAGTATGAGAGACCCTCCTTGATCCAGGAGCAATGTGGGAGGAGGTTGAGGGCCCTCGATCGGCGCTCGTGTGACTCGAAAGGGCCCAGGGCGGGGATGCCTGATCCGCACAGGCTGACGCTTGCCGCTCACCGCAATCGGGCGCGACGGAACAAGTCCCTCTGCACGGTTATCCAAAGCCAGATGGTCGCCGAACAGGGGATAGGTCAGAGGGAGCCGCGCCGTCGCGAGTTCTTCACTCTGAGACGCCACGGTAATTTGTCTCAGCGCCGAGAGATTGGCTTGTTCCGTGACCCAGACATCCTTGTCGAAACTTAATTTGGTGGCACTTCCCGCCATCCCGTAGCGGGCGACGGACTGATGGGTCACGCCGGTCACCTTGGCGAACGCCCAGAGACGATTGCCCGGCGCAAAATTATCGTCCCGCTCGACGACAGCCCAACTATTCTGAAGAATCCGATCCTGTCGTGAGCTGAGAGTGAGCGCATTATCGACCTCGCTGTCGAGTTGCCACTCTCCATAAGAATAGGCGTTGTTCGCATAGGTTGCCTGCAGCGGTGCATTGTGCCCGAACGGCGAAGCCACGGTCCTCAAGACATAGACGCCCGGCTGGGTCGCCGCGATCGTCCCCGCAGTTGCCGATATCGTCGCGAGCAGGACCTGCGTGCTCCCGCGGTCGGAGCGAGCCGTCACGCGGCTCACACGCCGGATCGATGCATCGAACCCGCTGCCGTTCGCAGCCACGATCAGCAGCACGTCCCCCACCGCCAGCGTAAGATTGGTTCCCTCCAGCCACAATTCCGTCAGGTTCCAGACTAAAGACTGCGGCTCGCTCAATTGCGGCAGCAGCGCATTCCACGCCGGCCTTGCCTCGATCGCCTCGATAGTTTCAAAACTCTGCGGCTCCTCGTCCTGGCCCGGCACACTTTGCACCTTCGTCCCGACGGCCAGCATGATCGGTTTGGCCGTCTGCTCGGGAGCACCGGGCGTTTCCTCCATCGTAAACGCCAGATGCGTGCTCGCCGCCAACCCGGGCCCCAATTGATAGCCGAGTAATCGCGCCTGTTCCTGAATCGAGAGGCGTTCCGTGGCGGTCCGGAGGTACGCTTCATTGGCGATGCGCTCCTGGTACAACGTCAACACATCGCCGGTCACAGCCCAGGCATCCAGCAGGGCGATCGTAAAATCGTCGTCCGCGCGGGTTCTCAGTCCGCGCAAAATCGGCCAACGGGCATCCGACAACCGCGCGAGCAAGCTCTGTCGAAATGTCGCATAGGTCCCGACCCGATAGGCCACAGCGGACAGCCCCGGTCGATTAAAGAGGGCGACCGGCGTGTCGGCGGTAATCCCCGCGCAGCAGCCACACTCATTCAGCCGGTTCCCTGACTCCAGGCTCATTTTCCGCCTCCAAGGGTGATCGTCAGGCGGCCGTGTTCGATGAAGTTACGGTCGTTGTCCAGGCGCGCGATTTCCAGCGGCCCGAGTTCAAGGCGTCCACTGTCCAAGGCCATGCTCTCCGGCACGCCCTGTCGCTGAAAGGTACGCACCTCCACCGACTCCACGCCGGTCACTTGATGTGCCGCCGCATAGATCGCGCTGAGATACACCGGTTGTCCAAAGGTCAAGTTGTCCGGATGGAACAAGCCGCGCCGCCCGTCGGGCAAATCTCGATTGCTGAATATCTCGAACAGTTCCCCTTCGACGTCACTCCGGAAATGTTCGTCCGCCACACACACATGCAGGTCGATTTCCAACGACACGAATTTCGGTTCATCGACCTCCAGGTCATGACCGGCCATGCGATACCGCTCGACGTGTTCCCGAATATCGGTCTCGAACTCATCAGACAACGCGGCGCCCGTGCGACGGTCCACAGTGAGGAACGCTGTGTGCCAACTCCCCGTCCAGCGAAACGTCGCCGCGGCACGTTGTACATCGGCATGACGTTCGGTCACCTCCGCGTAATCCGCCGGGGTGACGGCACGCTCCTGCACGCGATAGGCCACCGGTGCGCGCTGCCGAACGTCCTCCAACGATTCCGCCTCTTCCCCGCCGATGGCCGGCAACGGGTTCCGAATCTCCAAGATCTCCGGCACGTTCAGCGCAATGTGCACCAATGACTCAGCTCCGATGTTTCCCGCGCGGCCATTGCCGACACGATACGTGGCGGTGAATTCCGTGCCCGATTCCGGCCGTCGTCCGTGCACATCATCACCGAATCGAATCGTTCCCGCGCCGTGATTGTCGATCTCGACCACATACTCCTCGGCGCCGGCATCGCTATTGAGCAGATCGCGACGGGCCGTCCACATCACTCCTTCAGAATCAGTCAATGACACCGCCGGTTGCACATCCCGCAGCGACCACTGCAGGGCCGTTCGAGCAGCTTGCGCGTGATCAGGCGCCGGAGCAGCATGGGTCAGCGGAACATTCGTCAACCGAGGGCGAAACCGTGGCGGAAGCGGTTGACGCACCCCTCTGGTGCAAAAATCAGTGCCGCGCTGCGGCGGCATCGATAAAAACGATTCCGGCACTGCGCCGAGCGCTTCGCGATCGCGCGTGAGGCCGTGATCGGCCAAGACGACATTGCCGCGCGCCACGGTGACCGGGTCGCGATATCCATTTGCCGTGGACGCGGACAGGCACAGTGGAAACAGGAGCGCATCCCCGTCGTGCCATCTGATCTCCGTCACATCGACGCCGGTCACCGGGTCGGTCGACGGCACAGCATCGCCGGCTAGCCTCACTACCTGGCGACGTGCGGGATCGGCATCGGACTCATCACCGGTCTGCGCACCGACGATTTCTTCAAAGATCAGAATGGTTCCTTGCGTGAGAGCGGGATGATGTCCCGCGAGCGTGGCCGACAGGGCACCCTTCGACAGGCAACAACGCTGGTCACTCCAGGTATAGAAGCGCAACTCATTGTGATCGGCATACAACGAGTGCAGCGGTTCCATAGTTTCGAACACGATGTCCGCCTGCTCGTAGATCCGTGGATCGTCGGCGATCAAGGTGGTCTGGCCGGTGATCTGCGTCGTCAGCTTCGTCCCGATCGGAATCGCAGGATCGTTGACATCAACCCGGATGACATCGGCGGACACCTGCACCTGCACCCAGGCTCTGGCGTTACACCCCTCGCTGATCATGTAATCCATGAGGCGCGCGTGACGGCGTACGGAGATCCGTTGACGCGCAGTTCCGAGGTAGGCCTCCGTCGCGACAGCGTCTTGCTGATAACTCAACTGGTCGGCGGTATAGGCCAACGCTTCCACCAGCATGACGCCAAGATCCGCCGGGTTCCGTTCTGTCCACTGCGGCATGAGGACCGCCATACGGTCGAGCATGAGACGACGGAAGCCGGCATAATCCTTCACCAGATAATCGATATCGGGCGTGGGAACGGGTTCCGGCGGACAGAGATGTTGCGGCGCACAGTCGAACGGGCTCGGACACTCCACCTTGAAGGAAAACTCGACCGCGGCCAATTGTGGGTCGATGCCGGGCGGTATCGGGTCGTTCGCCGCCCCCGTCACCAGCCGCAAGGTATAGAGGGAGAAGTCTCCCCTCTGATCGACTTTGACCGTCAACACATTCGGATCGGATCCGACTCCGACCCCGAGCACATGAATGGTGGTGATGCGTTCACCGCCTTCGATCCGAATGTTGTCCGGCGTGAGCGTCAGCGCGCCCAACGGTTTGACGAAATGCACCTCCAACTTGTGCTGCCGCTCGGCCTCGGTGGGTGCGGTACGGTCAAGGACTTCAAGATAGTCGATGCCGTTCAGGGTCGGATGATCGCGCACAGCCTGGCGCCGCAACTCGTCGCAGCAGGAATAGGTCATGTGATGCCTCCCTGCACAAAGGTCTCCGTGACGCGGTTCCCGCCGCGGCGCACCACATATCGCACGGTGACCCGCAAGGCCGCCTCGACCGCCTCCACAGCCACGCCCTCGACCATGATCAGCTCACCCAGCCACCGTTGGAGCGCGCTCTGCACGAGCACCTGAGTCGTGGCCGCCAAGACGTCGCTATTGGGCGCAAACACCAATTGGAGCAAGCCGCTGCCGAAGTCCGGTCGCATCACCCGTTCACCTGGGTTGGTGAACAGCACTTGATAGATCAAGTCCCGGATATGGTCGGTCTCGTCCGTCCCGGCGGTCCGCCCACGTCCGTCGAAATGATAGGGAAAATCTACCTGCATCCTCGTCAAACCCCCGTCACTCTGGTTTGCGTCACCGTGGCAAGCAGTGGCGTTCCTGATGGAACACAGATCGCCTGGCTATCGATGAGTAACAGCGGCTGGCCGCTGCTGGACACACGGGTAGCCGCCGTCACGTACTGCGCAGTGACACAGGGTCCGTTGGCGGCCGGCGGAGGCGGCAACGTACAGCCGGCCACCGCATACACGCTGGTCAACGCGACCGTCGGTTGGCCACTCACCAACACGCGCGGATTCGGCGAGGTCGGGGTCGCCTGACCGGCGTGACTGCACATGACCGTGGCACCGAGATGAAGCAAGAATCCTGGCATGGTCCCCTCCTCTCCAAGTACGACATCACCCTCGAGCCGTAAACCTGCCTCACACAATCGTGAGCGCGCCGTTGTTGATCGTCACGGCTGGACCGACGAGCGTGATCATCGCCCCCTTGCCGTTTTGAATATAGATGCCTGTGTCGTTCACGATGAGCGTCACGCCGGTCGCGCTCTTCAGCATGATGCCGCCCGTGGGGCCCGGCACATCGCTGATCACGATCGCGTTTTGCGCCGCCGTTTGAAGGATCATGTTCGGGCTCACCGGAATCCCGGCGAGACCCAGGACAGGAACTTCCGCCGCGCTGCCGTACCAGCAGCCGCTCCAAATTGGATAGTCGACGTTGCCCTGTTCGAACTCGACCCAGACCCCCGCTCCGATTTGCGGCAGCAGATAGGCGCCCATTTGCTTTCCGCTCGCGGGAAAACAGGGCATGGCCCAGGAGGTTGGGATCAGCCCGGCCACATCGGGCACCTGCACCTGCAGACGGCCCATTTGCATCGGATCGATGTTGTTCAACACCGTGCCACGATATTTTCCGTAATACTGTTGCGTCTCACTCATACCGGCACCATGGGTGTGATGGATACAAGTCCGTTTCGCGTCAACTGGAAGCTCTGCTTACACTCTCCGCGTTTGATCGTGGTCGTGACACTGTCCACGTAGTACAGGCCGTCGAAGGCCAACCCCGCGCCACGAACCCCCACCAAGCCCCGCGCCTTCAAGAGTCGGCCGTACCTCGACACATCGAGTGATCCGCTGCCCGTCACCGCATCCAGCGACTCTCCGGATTCACGCAGTCCTTGGTTCAGCGCCTGTGGCACGGAGAGTTTCCCGGTCGCCTTCAGGAGCGAGACTCTCGTGATCGGCGGTCCGATCAATCCCAACGGAGGTTGCAGCGGATTGATGTTGGGGATGGGAATGGGGATCGGCACTTTGGTCAAGGCGTTATGAATCATGACGACCGGGAGCTCCGTCTGCGCCGAGTTGAAGCGAAAGCTGAGCGACTCCACATTGCGATCTGCGTCCATATCGACGTTGAGAGCCGGCTGAGGCACGCCCACTTTGATTTGGGGACCCCAATAGGCCGTATTCGTACCGGGAACCGGGCCTGGCTCGATGTGAAAGACATATCCGGCCTCCTCAGCCAACTGCAGAACATAGTGCAAGTCCGTGCCTTGCTGCGAAGGGATCCGCATCGTCGGAATAGGCACATCAAACCCGATCGGCGGAATCACCAGTGGAATCATGCCGAAGACCGCGTACTTGGCCAGGATGGCGGTCACCCGAAGATTCACCGGCGTCGCGGGATAGGGCAGCCCATCCAACATCTGTAGATCCATCACCTTGGTCAGGTCTTCACCGGTCATCGTGAGCGTGGATTGTCCCGGTTGATCTCCGGAAGAAATCTCTTGGTTCGTCAGGACCCCATCCATCAGCACGTGAGGAATGAAGTTAATCGTGGCGACCAGAATCACACGCATCAACGGTGTTCGTGTCGCCGCCACGAGGAAGGCCTGCTGAAGCGCCGACTTGTTGTGAATCGAAAACGTCAATTGAAATCCTCCGGGGGATCCGGTCGTGCTGGTCACCTGCACGTCCGTCAGCGCCTCCAGCACGGCCTGGGGCACCGGAAACGGCAGGACCGGACCCGCCAGCAACGTGAGATGGATGCCCTTAAGCACCGGGGACTCCTGTCATACCGTTCGGCAACGCAATGTTCACCACGCTGCCGGGATGCTCGACCAACTCATCCGGACGAATCGTGTCGTTCGCATCACAGAGGCGCCAGTACTGTTCAGGGTCGCCGAGATACTGCGCGCTGAGATGATCGAGTCGTTCCCCCGATGTCACCCGGTGTTCCTGTACCACCGTGACCTGCTCACTGGACGGCACGAACCGCCGAAGGAGGCAGACCACCTCCTTTCCCTCGCTTGTCTTATGCGCGGTGGTGTTCACCCCGTAGTACCGACTGGTGGGAGGAAACTGACTCGGCTTGAGGGCGCTATCCAGTAACGCTTGAAATGGGTTGATCATACTGAACTCCGTGGTGAATGCCCTTCGCTGTCGCTCGCTCCGACGAGGCATGATGATTGACGCTCGTGACGCCGATCAGGGTATCCCCGTCAGACCCAATGTGCCCAACGTACCGCCCTGGGCTCTGGCACGGAGCCCTTCCTTGTGCTGCAGGTAACTCATGAACAGGCTCCCGGCTTTATGCGTGAAGCCCACATCGTCGATCGTCAGCACCCGCATGCCGATGCTGACCTTGGCGCGAATGGGATTCAAACTGGGATCGAACGCCTCCTCGGTCACGCTGAAATCGGTCAATCGGACCGGAAGGACACGGCTCTGGCCGAAGACGAACAGGGTCAACGCCGTCTCCATCGGCAGGATCTCAAGGGTCCCGAGGCTCGACAACATATGATTAGCCATCAGTTGCCCGCTGCTTGGATAGAGCAGGGTTTCCAGGGCCGCCAATTGGGGCGCAATCCCGACGTCGGCAACGGTGGCCTGGCCCAGCTCCATGTCGTCTGTCGCATCGATTTCGGCCTCGAGCTTGATCGTCTCCATGGCCGGGCCTTTCAACCGCAACGCCTCCGAGCGATCGCCTCCCTCGCCGGCCCCCTGAACTTGCAGCGTCCGGCTCAACGACTCCGGGTTGTATTGCAGCGCGATGATTCGCTGCACCTGTGCCGTAGACGGATCGATCAGCACGATGCCGCCTTTGAGAAGTTTGGGAGAGCCCGAGAATGACGTCATGCTCGTTTCACTCCTCGTGTCTCGGCTTCATGCGCCGCGCAGACAACGCACAGCCCCTGTCACAGGGAGCCTTCGCTCGGCGGAGATGGCACGGGTGCCGGTGTCGGAGAGGGCGCTGCCGTCGGTGCTTCCCCCGGTACTTGGTGTTGGTCGCAGCAGGCCGCTCGAATCCGTTCCTTGGCCTGGTATCGGTCTCGAAGATCTCCTTGGTGTCGTGCACGCGCCGTGTACGCATCGGCATCCCAAGGTATGTCCCCGTTCCGGTACCGCTCCAGCCATTGGTTGTTCTCGCGCATGTCGGCCTGGATCTCGATCATGTCGCCGATCAACGCAAAGCAGTTGTGCGCGGGCGTGATCTCACGGGCGCAGTCGACGGGAGGCACCGGCTCCGTCTCAAGTTCTCCTTGCTTCACATTCGCCTTGGCGGTCGTCGATAGGTCGGCTTTTTTCTGCACCATCGGTTCCCGTGCTTCAGCCCCGCCTCCTTGCACGACGTGGGTCAGTTCGTGTGCCAAGAGCTTCCGCCCGGGTTGCGTATGGGGATCGAATTGCCCTGCGCCGAACACAATGTCTCGCCCCACGGTATACGCCAACGCGTTGACACGACGCGCCGACTCCGACGCCTGGGCATCCGAGTGGATGCGCACGTGGCCGAAATCATGACCGAAGCGGGCCTCGAAGAATCCGCGGGTAGACACGTCCAGCGGTCGGCCTGATGACGCGAGCACCTCGTGTACGATCGGCGGCGCGACGACCGATCCAGCGGCACCGGGCGCGGCATGCCGCCGGCCGACCAGCGTCGGCCCTGCCGGCGCCGGAGGCTTCGCGCTCTTGCACTCTTTTACGGTCAATACCAAGTCTCCGGCTGGACAGGCATACTCGTAAAAACACAGGGGCGTTGCGGCCGGCGGGTGCAACGTGGTGATCGGCCCGGGGCCCGTGCCGACAATGATGTCCGATTCACGCACGATCACCCGCAGCACAATCCCGTCGCTCAGATGCACATAGCAGCCATAGTTGCCGTTGGATATCGGCGGCTCGCATTGGATTCGCTCGACTTTGCCCGGCGATGTCGGTGTCATATGATTCCGCGCGTAAAATTCCGCTGCCCGCTTCGAAATGCTTTCCGGGTCCGAGCGCCAACTTGGACAGCGGCTGCCTTCTTCCTTTGGCTTGTCGCCTTCGGTCATGGGCATGGTGTCGGCTGCCTCGTTCCGTTGCAGGACCGGCGTTCTCGCTAGCGACTGCTGGAGCGAATGGATTGACGCTCGCACGATTGATCCGGAACGACTCCCCGCCGCCCCCACCACCTGTTCAGCCACCCGATCCGCTTCCTGTTCATAGGCATCACCCGGCTCGCTGATGCGCAACTTAGTCTGCAACGATTGGCCGAGCAGCTTGGTCTTCTCGCACTCCGGACAGCTGCCTGTCAGGCCGCTCGTCTCGCCGCAGGCGCATTGCCGTTGCAGCATGCCGACAACCCCGCTGGCCCTGCCACCAGGGGCTCGCCCGACGTACGATGAGGTCAAAATATGTGGGGCTCTCATCTCATCGTGTCCCTGTACCGCTTCTTTGTTCCGACCGGGATGCTCGCTCCGCACCCCTCGTGAACATCCGGGCTCTGCCCTATGTATCCGGCCACTGAAGAATCGGATATCTCGATTGGACGAAGTCGACGAACACCCCACGGGTCGTGCTCGACCAACCCGAACTGGTAAAGACAAACGTGTCGCGGACCAACGCGTCGACGTCGCCGCATTCACAATGACAACGAAGTGCCGTCAGTATCCCGGAGATACTCTCGTGGGGATTCAACAGGTTCGGTCCATAGGCGTCACGCAGATTGTCCAATAACTCTCCATACGCTCCCGATCTGGTGTGACGCCTCACGGACTCGAAGATCGGGTTGAACTCCGCCAGGATGGCGCTCAGTTCACTCAGGTAGAAATCGACGTCATAGGCATAGCCGGTGGAATCGACATAGAGGGCGGTCGATCTTGAACAGGATCCTCCTTCCACCTCGGGGTGGGGCGCGGTATCAAATCGAATGTGTTGACTTTCATGCGCGAAAATTTCGCGAATCCATTGCACCCAATCCCGGCGTGGATATCCCCCCACCGCATCAGGGGCCGGTGTCGCCATTGCTTCCCCCGCCGAGACTTCGAGTTCGTCAGGGACGAACACACAGCGGGCATGACGGGGGCCGGAGAATCGTGGCACCATGCCCTCCAGTGATCGGCATTGGCCGGATGTGGCACCGCTGCCAGGCGACATATCAAGGTCGACAAAAATCCCGTAGACGCCGGAGAGATCCATTCTCTCCGCTGCGGCAAGGGATTCCAGATGGACAGCTCGTCGTCCATGCCCGGATCTGGTGACCGCTGCGGGATCTTCTCGACTTTCGCGTTCGCGCTCGCTTCGATCCGGCTCCTCGTCCATGTGTTCTGAAGCATTGAACCTTCCGGGATCGCCGGGGATGGGCCCCGCACAGGCAGAGCCTGTCGCGCATTGTCGCTGCAATCGTGAACTCGTCTGTAGTCCGCCTTGCTGCAGGGTGTGTGCCAGCTCATGGGCAAGCAACCGTCGCCCAGATGAGGTGTGTGGCGCATAGTGACCGGCAGCGAATACGATGGCCCGGCCGCTCGTATAGGCCAAGGCATCGATGGCACGCGCCGACTCTCCGGATTGTGTATCCGCATGTATCCGCACGCGGCCGAAGTCATGCGCGAAGCGCGGCTCAAAAAAATTCCGCACCGATTGGTCAAGCGGCTGCCCGGGAGACGACAGCACATCGTGAACGATCGCGGGTGCGGCTCCGACCCCGGCGCGGCCGGCACCAACCGTTCGTTGCACCAGCGGCATGCTGGAAGAGGATCTTGCCTCATGATGCACGGACGTATCCGGCATACGCATAACCTGATCCGCGACGCGATCTGCTTCCTGCTCGTACTCATCGTCCGGCGCACCGATCTGCCATTTCTTTTGCAGTGGTTGACCCAGGAGCTTCTTGATCGCGCAATCTTCGCACTCCCCGCTCAGTCCCGCCGACCCTCCGCAGGCACAGGGACGTTGAAGCAACCCTTGGCTAGGAGATGCCATCGTCTTGGCGGCAACCGGTTGTTGAATGCTTTGCACCGTCATAGGCTTATAGGCTCACTGTGCCGGAGTTGCTCGGGACCGCAGCACGACGTGCGCGAGCGGACCCGACGCTCTTTTGTAAAGACGAACGATGTCCCCCATCTGTCCACCGGACATCTGGCCCGCCTGTTCATGCACGACCGGAAACCTCACGTAACTTGGTTTGGACACCCATAACTCGCCGCCGGCCGTCCGAAATGCAATGTGAGAAGGACCATCCATTGTGCCCGCGAACCCTCGTCCATACAGTGCCAAGTGTGCATCCCTGTCACTGTCCGCAGGCGAAGCTTGGAACTCAACACTCATGAAGTAATCCCAAATCGCATGCGGAGGAAATCTTTGGGCCCGTGCTTGCGCCAGATAGGTGTCGACGGATGGGGAAACAGATTCGCCAGCCAGACCAATCGACTCAAAGTACTTGGGCAAAAGAATCCAGACACGGTCGGACGGATCAAATACGCTAAAGTTTCCATACGCCCAACCGAGACAATTACCTTTAATCGGACAATGAGGGCTATTACCTGGCTCGACCACTCCCGGTTCAATAATGAATGCCCACAAGCCTTGTCCCAGATTGGGATACTCGCCGACATAGTCTTTGGCGGCCGCCTGGAATCGCGTTGCCGGATCCTCAGCTGACAGATGATCCGATATGACGGCCAAATGATACGGCTTCCCATCAATCACGATCTCATGCGTGCCCGCGATCCCGGTCGAGAGCGATACAGGACCGGGGGCTTTCTCCGGTTCCACACCAGCCCCCGGAGCCCTTCGGAGGGTACTACCGGGACCACTCCCTCCTTGCTGGATGACATGGCTCAACTCATGAGCCAGCAATCGCTGCCCTAGGGGATCCCGAGGAGCATACGTTCCTGTGGCGAATACGACGTCTCGACCGACCGTATAGGCCAAGGCATTCACCGCTTGCGCAGACTTTGCCGCCTGGGTATCGGCATGAATTCTCACCTGCCCAAAATCATGCGCGAACCGCGGTTCGAAAAAATCGCGAGTGGCGGGATCGAGAGGTTGTCCGGAGGTAGCGAGCACCTCCTGCACGATCGACGGAACCGCGGCGGCTGCTGCCTTAGGCGAGCCGGTCACCCGGTGCTGCACAAGCGGTAGGGTCGAAGACTGTGCCATACCGGACGTTCCAGGCTGGCTCGGCATTCTCATGACTTGTTCCACAACGCGTTCTGCTTCTTGCTCGTATTCGTCGCACGGTTTGTTGATGCGCAGTTTCGGTTGTAGCGACTGGCCGAGCAGTTTTTTCGTCCCGCATTCGGCGCACACGCCCGCCGGACTGCCTGATCCACCGCAGGCGCACGGTCGCGGCGCCACCAGCGATCTCCCTCTGGTGGGGTTCGCGCGCCACCCCTTGTCGACGGCTATTCCAGGCTGAATTCGCATAGATGATTTAGCTTCTAGGTTCACCCATCGATCCACTTCTGAATCGATCAAGGGGCTTCGCCCGGGACTTCCGCCCGATTGATGAGCCACTCCATGGCTGCTTCCATGTCATCCTGGCCGCCCAGCCTGATAAGTTCTTCCCTGGTACGTTCAGCGAAATCTAACAGGTCGGCGCGATCGAAATGGGGAACGGGATCTTCGAAGGCAACGCCCGGTAGGCCATGGCCAACTTGGTCCACTATGTCGGCCAACTCCCCTCTGCGCAACCGTCCTGCCAACTCCGGCGCGTCCGCAATCGTTGATGCACCCACATCGGCGCCTTGCCTAAGAACGGCTGCGTAACGCGAAACGTTGTCATCGGTTAAAGGAATGAAACCCTCTCTCACCAATTCGATAAGGAAATCCTGGCTGCCAGCGCGGGCGAACGAGCGGTTAAACTGTCCGAAGGTGGAATCGACCAGGAATTGGCTGCCATCAGGAAAGGTCACCACGCTGAACGCATGACTAGGAAACTCTTCACCGAACACTTCGGCGGCTTGATACCGATGGATCCTGAGCGGCCGTAGACTTTCGGAAGCCATGCCCGCCAGGGATGCCGTCGAACAGTCGCGCCCCGGACCGCAGGCAAGGGTTAGGACCTTCGAACTGGCCGGTTCCACATCTTCTCCAAGCAGAACTCTGCTTGATCGAATGAAGTCCCGGGCATCGTTCACCGCTTCGCGCAGCAAGATTTCGTAATGGTCGCGCGTTGCTGTGCCGGCGCGCAGGGCCTCGCGCGCGGCCAGAAGTGCGCCCGAGGGTGGACGGTTTGATAGGCCGCTGCCGTGAAGCAATCGAGATAAGATCTTTTCATTGGCTCGCGCCCGCAAGCGTTTGCCGATGAATTCGACAACCTTGAGTAATCTTGGAAATCGGCTCAGCGTCGAGCTCAATCGGCCAAACAGGATCGCTCCCGCAACGACGGGTATGCCGAGCAACGAGAGAACGGTGTACACGATAGCCGGTCCTACCAGCCGACCCAGCTCGAATGTAAATCTGACCGGATCGAGCGGCGCGAGATCTTTGATCTTGTCAATGAACAATTCGCCGGCTTCCTGGCCGAGCGTTCGGGCCAGTTCCTGATCGCGCAACAGCCCGCCAATGAATTCGCCCATCTGGTCGACAAACTCGGAAAAGTTACCGAGAATCTCTACGGTGTTGGTAATTGCATCCTTAGCATCCCGACCGATGCCCACTAGGGTTCCGGACAAAAACACCACAGGAAAGGCCACGTTGATCACCGCGCTCTTTGCCAGATTGGACTGCAGCGCTTGGCGTTCCTCCTCGCTCATCTTGGCCGCCGAAAATCCGGCGTACAGGCCGGACAGAAAGGCCTGTGAACTTCGCGCGAAGGAACGCGCGAGGTCACCCATGGCTTCGATAGTCACATCCATGACGGGAAACAAACCATGTCCCAGACGGCCGGACCCACGGAGCTCAAACATCTGCTCTTTCTGCTTTCGCTCCTCGACAAAATCCAAGAACTGCAGCAAGACCGGATTCGAAAAGGCTTCGGCCGTCACTTGGGCGACAGGGACGAGATTGTCCGGATCACTGAGGTCTAGATCGCCCAGCAGGGTAAAAATCCGACCAACCTGCTCATCGGTCCCGTAAGGACCGACCTCGTTTCCTCCTAAGGTGCGGAGGTCTGCGAGTAACGCCTCCAGTCGCGGGTCTTCACGCCGAAACAGCAAGGGAGATTGAACGTGATGCGACCGAGAAGCAACCGATCCAGCCTGAACGACATGGCACAACTCATGGGCCAACAATCGCTTGCCGGATCGGCTCCCGGGCGAATACTGGCCGGAACCAAATGCGATGTGTTGCCCCTGAGTGTAGGCCAGCGCATTAATGCGTCGGGCAGAATAGGCTGCCGGAAGGTCCTGATGCACACGCACGTTCCCAAAATCGTATCCAAAACGCGGTTCGAAGAACGCGCGGGTTGAGGCGTCCAGCGGCTGGCCAGGCGAAGACAGTACGTCATACACGATCGGCGGAACCATGCCGACCCCCGCCATCCCGCTGCCATTCACTCTTCGCTGCACGAGTGGCGTGGTCAAGGTTGGCACCGTCCCGCGGCTTACGAGTGGTTCTTGCATACGCACCACCTGCTCGGCGACTCGATCCGCTTCTTGTTCATACTCGTCGCCTGGCTCGTTGATCGTGAGCTTGCGCTGAAGCGGCTTGCCCAGGAGTTTCTTGCTCCTGCACTCTTCGCATTCGCCGGTGAATCCGGCTGATCCCCCGCAGGCGCATTGCCGTTGAATGAGCATGCCGGGCGATCGGCTGTTCGGCGCTTTGGTGGTCGTCTGCACCACTGTCGCCACACTCATCGAATCAACCCCTTCCCGATTTCACTCGCCGTGGCGATGCCAGCATGCTGCGGCTTCGAATCTGCGTTCATCTCGATCTCAGCAGCTCGCAAACGTGGGATATGGCCGACCGTGCTAAGTCGCTCCGCCATGCCGGGTTCCGACAACAGCTGCGCGAGTTGGTCCTGCAGCCCCTGCGCAATCGCGTGCCGGTCTTCGTAGCGGAATCCTTTCAACACCAAGTTCTCGATCTTCACCACCACACGCCTCATAACCACCCTCGCGTTTCGGCGTCCGACAACGGCCGGTCGCGTTTCGCCGCTTCGGTATGCGCGGCGTGCACGAGATGCCTCATTCCCACGGCCGTGCCTTCGTCGGCCGCCAGGAAGGCGGCGTTGAGCGCGATGTTGCGGATGTTCCCGCCGGACATGTTGAGTCTGGCGAGTTTGGCATAATCGAGCGGCTCCACCGGCGTGGCGGCGGGAAACATGTTCCGCCAAATCAGTTCCCGCTGTTGTTGATCGGGAAACTGGAACTGCACGACAAAACTCAATCGGCGAGAAAACGCGACATCGAGAGCCGATTTCATGTTGGTCGTCAAAATCGCCAAGCCCCGATAGGCTTCCATGCGCTGCAGCAGGTAACTGACCTCGATATTGGCGTAGCGGTCGTGGCTGTCGCGCACCTCGCTGCGTTTCCCGAACAGAGCATCGGCTTCGTCGAACAGCAGCATCGCGCCGCTGGTTTCAGCCGCGTCGAACACGCGGCGCAGGTTTCGTTCCGTTTCACCGATATACTTGCTGACAACCGCCGAGAGATCGATCCGGTACACATCCAGATGCAGCTCATTGGCCAGTACTTCCGCGGCCATGGTTTTCCCGGTTCCGCTTTCTCCCGCAAAAAGCGCGCTGATGCCGAGTCCACGGCTACCTTTCTCTGCAAAACCCCACTGCTGATAAACCGTCAACCGGTGTTTCGCATGGGCGGCAATCTGGCGCAAGGTCTGACGTTGCGCGTCAGACACCACCAGATCGTTCCAGCCGGCTACAGGCTCGAGGCGTTGCGCCAGATCATCCAACCGGGAACGGCCGACGTGACGGCAGGCGTTCCACAGCGCTTCATCCATCCGGCTCTCGTCCGCCGGCGCGTCTTGTAGCCTTGTGCCGGTCGCAAAGATAGCTTGCGCGCTGAGGCTGAACTGCGACGCCACGCCATCAAGCGCGCCGTTCAAGCCTGTCGCGGCTGAACCAAGCACCTGTTGCCAAAGTTGTTTTTGCTCCGCGCTGTTTGGCTTGTTGACTGAAACGGGAATCGTGAGGCGTTTGAATGAGGGCAGCTCGGGTCCGACGATAAACAGAGGACTGCTGCTACGCTCGGCGAGACGGAGCGCCACCTTGTGCGGCGCCGTATCGCGGCAATGCACGAGGAGAGTCGCGCCAAGCAATGCCGCTTCGCGCTGCCACAGGAGAGCAAAGGCATCGGACTCGGCGGGGGTGCAGGGCAAATCTTCGGCCTGCACGGCATACAGTTGCACATGCAACTGCGCCGCCAGGGCGGCCGCAATGTCATGCTGACCATCCACGTCATCGCCGGACAACAACACCACTGGATAGGCAGACGCATGGTCGTGGAGCCGTTCAAGCACAGACTCGCAAATCCGGCGATGTGCCCCTGCCATGGCCGTCGGAGGAGCGACTGAAGTGAGCAACGGCTGCAACCGTGGATCGAGATAATTAACACCCGCCAAATAGTGCAACACCCGCTCATCGAGACGCAGTCTTCCGGCGACCAAACCCGCGCTGTCATCCACTTCCAGCAGGCGCCAACGTCGCAACGGGGCCACCGATGCCAGCGCGCTCCAATGCGCATGTTCCAATGCCGCCAGGGCAACGCCGAACGTGGCCTGAGGCCGTTGCGTCTGCCCAAGAGCGGCGGCGCACAAACGCCCAAGCTCGGCATCCATCTCGAGACCGGCAACGAGCAAGAGCAGATCCCGCTCGAACGCGCTCAAGCCGAACAGCTCAGCCACCGTATCGATGGCTGCCGGAGCCGGCAACAAGGCGCGTGTGGCCTGCAGGCGCTCTCCGACATCCTGCTCGTCCAACTCCGCTCCCAGTCGGAGCTTGAGGCGCGCAAACTCAGCCACGAGATACGACTGGTTCGCGTCAGACCACTGTGCGGAGGTCGCGGCAGCCCTCATGTGATCGTCACCCGATAGTTGAAAAATGACGGCGGCACAGCCAATCGATCGATGATCGGACTCTCGATACCGTCGACGCGCAGACGGACGAGCACGTCGCCTGTCGGCGCGTCGGCGACCAGAAAACTCAGGCTCGCCGTGGCGACCGTGATCGGTTCAGCTCGTACCTCCCTGGTACCGAGCAATAACGACACCGACTGTCCTGGCTGGATTTGCGGCTGTACGGTCAGGGGGATCGTCGCCGCCCCGGCGCCGTCCCGTATCACGGTGATCGGCAAGGCCGTAGTAATCTCTGGCCCGATCACCAACGCCAGCTGATTGCTGGTGCGGGGCTGGGTTTCGCTCGGGCGGATGACACTCACGGCCAGTTGATACAGTCCCACAGGGACGTCAGGCACCGTGAAGGACATGGTGGTGTCGGTCCCTCCGATCCCCGCTGGCACACTGTGCTCGATGCCCAACCGGCTGTTCGAAAGCAGCACAGTCGCATTCGCGCCGTCGAGATGATGACCGATGATGTCGACGGTGGCGCCGACGGCGGCGGAGGGTTGCTTATTCGTAGGGAGCACAGTCTGAATGATGGGAAACGGCGGCAGCAGATTGGCCTGTGCGACCACACCGCGATCGCGCTTCGTCACGGGATCCACCGGGCCGCGGCTCAACACCGGCAAACTGGCCTGCGTCGGCAAGGTCGACTCGATCAACACGACGGTCGCGAGGTAGGCCGCGGTAGGACGGTAGTGAGCCTGCACGGCAGTCCAGAGTTTCGACATCTCTTCGGTATTCATGTACTCGGGGGTCACCTTGATCTGCTCCAACTGATCGGCGAGTCCACAGGACGCCAGTGCGCGCAGTGCCGGCGGCAACGTCGTGCCTGACACCGGCGAAGGATTCAGTGCCGTGGCGATGGCTCTACGGTTGAGCACCGGCGTCTCGTGAAACAGTTGCATGGCATAGCCCAGCAGAATTTCGGCATGCAAATCCTCGGCGCCATAGGCACTCAACAAATAATGTAGGTCCAGCGCCAACGGCGGATTGCTCAAACGGGTTCTGCCGGAACTGTCCCGCGAGGGTAACGATTCGTTGCGCCATCCAAGGTTGGGTGTCACTTGATGGAGAAACAAATTGAGCTGGGTATTTTCGGTCCCATTCGCCGAGACCACGCGATCCGGCGGCAGGGCGCTCACCGTCACCGTGCTGCCGAGCACGCCGCTGACGTTGTGATTGATCAGGCCATCGTTCAATAGATCGCGAAGCACGGCCGTGACACCGGCGATGGCCAGCGCGCTACTCACGTTTCCCTCCTTGACGGCGCGTCAAATAATCTTGCAATGACATCGACGGTGGACGAGCGGCGGCCTTGCGCTTGGGTAGCGACGGTGCGGTAAGGGCGGTGACTTCGATCCGTCCGATGGTCACGTATATCGGAGGCTCGGAGACTTCCTGCGCGAGGCTATCGGACCGTGTACGGGTGGACTCCGTCGAGAGCATCGACGTCGGCGCACTGCTTTGCACCTGGTGGGACTCGACCACCCTTGTCATCAGCCGCGGCGGCAATTCCACGTCCGTCTCTCGAGGCGGACTCTCGGGCGCCACGTGGTTGCCCGGTCGAGCCTCAACGGCGGGCGGGGCATTGTTCCCAATCGAATTTGATGGCATCGAATAGGTCGGTTCACGACCGGGCCGATCGTTCGACGCGCGATGCAGCACGGGCACCGGGCTTTCGAGAGGACGTGACGCATCGGATTCTTCAGACACGGGCAGCTCCGCCGATGACAGGCCTCCAGGCATACGACCCCGCATGGGAAGCAAGGGGGCGGCAAAAACTGGCTGTGCGGGGTCCGTCGTTCGGAGCCGCGTGGACGGGTGTTCCGCCGTCACTGTCGTGGTTCGTTCCCTCGGCATCGGCGGCTCGGACGCGATTGCCTCCGGCATCGAAGCGCCCTCCTGACTCACCACGGATGCAAAGACGGTCGGAATCCTCGGCTGAACCGTGGGGAGCCTGCCCTGCTGCCGTTGCACCAGTCTGGTAAAGAAATCGCTCATGACAGTGCCATCTGCACGTACAGACCACGGCGCCTCTCGCTCATTCGTAAAACCTCTTGCTCGGTCCATCCATAGGTCCTGGCCAAGAGGTCGATTTCTTGGAGGAGACGGCGGCTGCGCGCGCGAATTTCGCTCCACAAATACGTCACGATGTCGAACAGCGTCTGCCAAACATGGCTGCAGGTCTGACAGGTGAGCTCGATCAGAATCTCCGAGAGCGGATCAAGCGCCACAAGTTCGGCGTCGAGTCGCGATCGTAATGACTCCGGCCATCGGCCCAGCACCGGCGCGGGTTCGGCCCGGCACCTCACACAGCGGTCGAACAACGTATCTCTGGCGGCAGCGACATCCCCTGCCTCCGCCACGGCCGACAGATCGCGACTATTCGGCACCCGTACCTCCCATCCGCGACCCTCATATTCGACCGATCCCGTGGCACGCGCCAGCGATGGGTCCTGCGCCAGCAGTGCGTCACAGGACAACTCACATTCGAGGCCGTGCCGGCAGGCGGGACATTCCACATACCCTTCGATACGATCGCCGAAGGTCTGTCGGCGAATCTCCAGCAGTCGTCGATCGCGCCGTCCGATCGACCATTCACTCAGGTCCTCGCCCGGGAGATCGACACAGGCATACCGCAACACCAGCAGGGCCTGGTCGATGGGGTGCCATCCGGCGCCCTGCTCCCAGATCTCGATCAAGGTCTCCGCAGACAAACCCAAAGGCCGTCCCTGCATCATAGTTACGGCTCCGTGAAGCTCGGCTCGGCGGGTTCGACGACTTCGTAGTCGCGCTCCCATCCTTCGTTTTCAAGCTTGATCGTCTGGATCGCGATGGCGTTCGCGTTCGCATCAAGGTCGGATAACGACTGATACTCAGACACCCAACAACGAAAAACCTTATAGGCGATCGCTACCTGTCCGGCTTCATTAAACATTTCAATGATGATGTCCTTACGGAAATCCTTCAGCGAGACTTCAGAACCGAGCCCGGAGCCGAAATTCCACACCTTGTTGACCCAACGTTCGAATTCCTGATCGTGGGTGACCCCCCGCTCCAGTGTGATCGCCTCATACTTGGTACGGCCCGGCGATTTCCGACTGGTGCTGGGATCGCCGCCTTCGCGGTGCTCTACGATTTCGGTCGAGCGTTTCAATGCGCCCACTTTGCTGATGCCCGCAACATAACGGCCGTCCCATTTGACGCGGAACTTGAAATTCTTGTACGGATCGAATCGATTCGTGTTCACGGTGAACTGCGCCATGATGTCTCCTCCAATTAGGTCGCGATCTGGCCCGCCATCTGCTGCAGCTTGAGGATCACGAATTCGGCGGGTTTGAGCGGAGCGAACCCGACGACGATATTCACGATACCGAGGTTGATGTCGGTTTGGGTCGTCGTTTCTTTGTCGCATTTGACGAAGTAGGCGTCACGCGGAGCGGTGCCTTGGAAGGCTCCCTGTCGAAACAGGTTGTGCATGAAGGCGCCGAGATTCAAACGAATCTGCGCCCACAGCGGCTCGTCGTTCGGCTCGAATACCACCCATTGCGTCCCTCGATAGAGACTTTCTTCGAGAAAGAGCGCCAGACGGCGGACGGGCACGTATTTATATTCATCGGCCGCGGCATCGGCTCCTCGCATGGTCCGCGAGCCCCACACCACCCGGCCATGCACGGGAAACGTGCGCAGGCAATTGATCCCCAGCGGATTCAGCAGGCCGTTCTCCGCGTCCGTCATATCAAGTTGCAAGGCAGCCACGCCGCCAAGTGATGCGTCGAGCCCCGCCGGCGCCTTCCAGACGCCACGCTGAGTGTCCGTTCTCGCCATCACGCCGGCAATCATCCCGGAGGGTACGAATGTGTCGATCAGCCCGCCGAGTAGGGAATCCGCCTGTTTGATACGCGGGAAATAGATCGCCGCGTTCCGTGCCATGTCCCCGTTGAGGTTCATGCCCGGCGCTCCCGATTGGGCGGCGCTCACGTTGATCCAGCCGGCCTTTGGATCGACGATCAGCATGGCCCGTCGCTTGACACAGTAGCTGAGTGCCTCCTGATACACGTCATCCGGCACATCGCCGCCGCGCGCGTCAGGGAGGATGCAGAGCAGGTTGAAGAGATCGACTTTTTCCAGTTGATACAGTCCGGTTTTGCTCGATTGGCTGCCCTTATAGGCGGCCGCATCGAGCGCCGCACTATCCACAGCCACATCCGCGGGCGCCGCGTTCTTGGCGGCGGTGGATTTGGCATTGTTGGTCCAAACGTCGGCATCCGCCAAGGTGCCGGTGTGGGCCGAGGGCGCGCTGTTCGACGGCAACGTCGTCGTGACGCGGACGAGATTCGACTCGGCCAACAGGACGCGATCCGCGCGTCTCGCGCTCTCCTTGGTGCTCAGGTTCAAGAACGTTTCCGTGAGACCCGTCCCCCCATCGCGCACCGTCAAGTCGAAGAGGTCGGCTGGTTGCACGCCAAGCCGCGTCGCGACCGCAATCAGATTCGGATCGGTCACGGCCTTCTTCTCCACTCGCGCGCGAACCTGCATGCCCCACGCGCCTTCCGACGCCGCCTGCAAGGTCAGGTTGGGGACTTCATAGGTCGCCTTGCTCGCGCTGCCGGCTACCGCTTTATAGAGCCGCACAATCACGGCTTGACCGCCGCCGTTGAGAAAAAAGTCGCGCACGGCATAACTCAACATCATGTCGCGATGGAGCCCTCCGAAGATGCGCTCATAGTCGGCAAAACTCGTAATCGTCACGGGTAGATCGGCCGGACCCCGCACCGCCTTGCCGATGAACCCGGTGATCGACGTGGCGACGCCTGTGATGGTGCGCACGCCGCTCGGCAATTCCTCGATGTACACACCCGGATAGGTTGGTTGCACTGGCATGCTCATCCTCCTCGGCTTAGAACGTTCACGTCTCGGTTCCGTCCTGTGTCAGAAATGTCCGGATCTCGTCCAGATGCGCCTGGTTCAGGCTATAGATCGGCAGACTCGACGTCTCTCGTTTCACCACCCAGCCTCGCGCGACCAGCTCTTCCAATGCTCCGAGCGCGACACGCTCGGAGCCCTCATCGAGGCGTGGCTCGGCAATCCACCAGTTCAACACGCCCTCCTGGGTATCCTTCGCACCAGGGTGATGAACCAGGTAGTCGAGAATGCTGCGCTTGAACTCCGCATCGTGTGGTTCCATCCGGCCTGATCCCCGGAGTCCCTCTCCGCTACGGCACTCGCGCCGTATTGAGCAAGAGCAATGCCATTAGGGAACATTCCGTTTCCTATGTTTTAAAGGAAATCGAACAGGACAAATCGGACGATGCGGCATTCCTGCCGCAGCTGCTTGGCGACACCTGCCTTGAAACCACTTGGAAAATCAGCGCGATGGGGAGCGCGGCAAAAACCCCGCAGTGGTGGGGAACCTAGGCGAGTCCATCGAACGGCGTGCGGAACGGGTGAGGACAGTCCTGGGCGAGACCGTCCGGAGCGCTCTGGAAGACCTCTCGATCGATTCCATATTTTCGAAGCAGTCGTTGGAAACTGCGCCGCTCCTTCCCTGCCGCCTTGGCCGCATGTGTGACGTTTCCCCGGAAGGTGACCAACGTCTTCACGAGATAGGCCCGCTCGACATCCATAGTCGCGGAGGTTTTGGCCGCACGTAGCGAGCCCTCCAGACGCTGGTTCTGAAGCGTCTCTCCTGAACACTCGATATCCTGTGCTTGGATGGTCGTGGACCCGCACATGACGACGGCCCGTTGGAGCGTACTCTCCAACTCCCGCACATTACCCGGCCAGGCATGCGTGAGCAGTTTCTGAACCGCCTCCTCCGAGAGCAGTCGAGGACCGTGCCCATCCGGTCGCCGAAAGCGCTGGAGAAATCGTCCGGCCAGCAAGGGAATGTCTTCAACGCGGTCTCGCAAGGGTGGCACCACCAGGGACAATACGTTGAGTCGATGAAACAGATCCTCGCGGAACTGCCGGCCCGCCACGGCCTGTCGCAGATCGTGATTGCAGGCCGCAATGATGCGTACATTCGCCATCTTCGTGCGCGAACAGCCCAAGGGCCGATATTCACGATATTGGACGAAGCGCAGTAGTTTGGCTTGCGCATAGGGGTTCAACGCATCGACTTCATCGAGAAACAAGGTTCCTCCCTCGGCTTCAAGAACCAACCCTCCCTGCTCGCTCGCCGCGCTCGTATAGGCCCCTTTTGAATGCCCGAACAGTTCGTTCTCAAACAACTGGTCCGGAAGAGCCGCGCAGTTGATCGGAATGAAGGCATGGTCTTTCCGTGCGCTGGAATAGTGAATGGCCCGGGCGAACACCTCCTTGCCGGTTCCCGTTTCACCCTGCAGCAGCACGGTGGCGTCGACATCGGCGAAGAGGGGAATCTTCGCAACCTGCGCCTGAAAAATCGAGCTCTCGCCCACCAGCGAATCGATCCGCACGCGTTGAGGACGACCAGCATCCCGCGCCGTCCGACGATCCCCGCTCGCGAGCAGGCGCTTGATCCGTAGCGCCAATTCGCGGGCATCCAGCGGGTACAACAGAAAGTCGCTCAGCTCTCCCGGAACCCCGTTCGCCAGCTCCTCCACACAGCCCTGTTGCGCGGCGAGTAATCCCACAATCGGCACATCCGGCCACCGGCGGCTCACGTCGGCAAGTCTTTGGCCGAATGATCGATTGGTCGCGTCCTGATGGAGCAGCAACAACTGAGGAGGACGGGTGATCAGCTGAGAGGGATCCGACAGACGGTGGAGTTCGACCTTCTCACCGAGGAACACAGACTCCACGGTGCGTACGATGTGAGACTCATCGAACCATGACCGATACTCATCGTCCGGGGTCACCAAGAGGATGCTGATGAACGTTTTCATCCGGCTCACCCCTATGTTGTGAGAAGCGTCACTCCGTTGGGCTCAGGCACTCACGGCAGGATTCAACTACCTTTCAGCAATGGTGTGCACCATTCGTACCATAGGATGCGATATATGCCCACACACCTGTGTCACAATAAGACATTGCCGACCAAGGCCGATCAACACGAAGGTTTCGAAGGCTCTTCGCCTCTAGACAGAGTGATCTCGGCACACATGGCCAATCTCGATCGCCACCTTCCTGTATGTGATTCGATACAGTCATCAGTGGAATCAGATACAGGTCCACGGCACTCGTCCGTTTCGCACGCTCTTATAACACAGTGCAGAGAACTCGACCATGCGAGAGAGACGGTCAAGCCTGCGTCCATGCAAACTTGATCGAGCCGGGTATGAATAATCATTCGCTCATACGTATAAATTGCCAACAGCTCCATTCAAGATGGAACAGACCAATTGCCTACTCTGCACCTGGTCCTGCTGAGCGTGATCGGAGAGAAAGCCCTTGGGCTCCAACGGGCTGCTCGCTCACATATGCTCGTTCGCCTCCCCTGTTTCCGTTCCTCGGCTCCTCCCTTCCTTGACTGAGCAGGACACGACTCGTATGCTTTCCCTCTGTGGTCGATCTACCGGCGCTCACGTCTGGTGGGAGGGACCTCTGGATGAATGCTCTCGGACCGCGCCCCCTGCTGCCGCTCCCGCTCCTCATCATCGCCACGATGGTGCTCGTCGCACCTCTACTTGCTGAGCCACGCGCGGCGCTTGCCGACTCCTTCGTGCTGGTCGCCACTTATGACGGAGTCATCACGCCTGTCTCCGCCGAATACCTGCACGACGCGCTGATCTCGGCGCAAGACAGCGGGGCGGAAGCCCTGATCATCCGCCTCAATACTCCGGGCGGACTGGACCCTTCGATGCGGCTCATCGTTAAGGACATCACCGGCGCCGCGATTCCCGTAATCGTCTACGTCTCGCCGTCAAGCGGACGCGCCGCCTCAGCCGGCGTGTTCATCACGATGGCTGCCCATGTGGCGGCCATGGCTCCCGGTACAAACATCGGCGCGGCCCATCCCGTGACTCTTGGTGGCGGAGAGATGGACAAGACGATGAAAGAGAAGGTTGAAAACGATTCCGTGGCTTACCTGAAATCGATCGCCTTCCAACGGGGACGGAACGTCGCATGGGCGGAAGATGCCGTGCGCAAGAGCCTGTCCGTGACGGAACGGGAAGCCCTGAATCTGAAGATCATCGACCTGGTGGCTGACAACCTGCCGGCATTGCTGAAACAGTTGGACGGTCGTGCCGTTCCGCTTCAGTCCGGTCCGACCCGGCTGCACACCGCCGGCGCGGCAGTGAGAGAATTCCCGATGGGACTTCGTTTGGAACTGCTCAAGGCGCTCAGCGATCCCAATATCGCCTATGTGCTCATGACCCTCGGCACCATCGGAATCATTGCCGAGTTATATAACCCCGGTGCGATTCTCCCCGGCGTCGTCGGCGCCATCAGCCTTGTGCTGGCATTTTATTCCTTGCAGTCCCTGCCGGTGAATTATGCGGGCCTCTTGCTGTTCCTCCTCGGCATTGTTTTTCTCATCCTGGAAGCCACGGTGACGAGCTTCGGCGTACTGGCCATCGGCGGCATTATCTCCATGCTCCTCGGATCGGTCATGTTGATCAAGACCGACGCCGAATTCTTTCAAATTTCCTGGGGCGTCATCATTCCGGTCGTCGGGTTGGCCGCCGCCTTTTCCTTTTTTCTGGTCGGGATGGGCGTCAGGGCCATGCGGCGTCCTGCAGCCACCGGACGAGAGGAAATGATCGGGTCGGTGGGGATCGTCACCACGGCGCTGACGCCTCAGGGACAAGTCGCCGTGCATGGTGAGCTGTGGCAGGCCGCCAGCGACGTGCCGCTTCAACCCGGCGACGCAGTTGAAGTCATTCGCATGGACGGCTTACGCCTGTTCGTCAAACCCGTTTCGAAGAAGGGGGACTAATATGGGTCCGCTCGTGAGTCCTTTTGCGGTGTTGTTTTTCATACTGGTGATCATTCTGATGGGATTCAACGTCCTCCGGGAATACGAACGCGGCGTGATCTTTCGCTGGGGACGCCTGGCCAAAGGACTCGTGGGGGGCAATGGCCCCGGCGTCGTAGTGATTATTCCCTTCATCGACAAGATGGTGCGCGTGAGCTTGCGGACCGTCACGATGGATGTGCCGCCGCAAGACGTCATCACAAAGGACAACGTCACGGTCAAGGTCAACGCGGTCATATACTTCCGGGTCGTGGATCAGGAGCGCGCCATCATTCAGGTTGAAGACTATCTCTATGCCACTTCGATGATGTCGCAGACGACGCTCCGCAGCGTGCTGGGACAGAGTCAACTCGACGACCTGCTGTCGAAGCGCGAACAGATCAACGCGGATCTCCAACGCATCATCGATCAACAGACGGAACCATGGGGCATCAAGGTGACCGCTGTGGAAGTAAAAAATGTGGACCTCCCTCAGGAGATGCAGCGGGCCATCGCGCGCCAAGCGGAAGCGGAGCGCGAACGGCGCGCCAAAGTCATCCACGCGGAGGGCGAATTCGAGGCCTCTCAACGCCTGGCCGATGCCGCCGATGTCATCAGCCGAAACCCGGCCGCGTTACAACTCCGATATCTTCAAACCTTGGTCGAAATTTCCGCGGAGAAAAATTCCACCACGATCTTCCCCATCCCGATCGATACGATAGCTCCTTTTTTGAAGAACTGGGGCAAACAAACGGCGCCGTAACGGTCTGCGGGATCCCGCACGGCCCCGTCATTCCTTTCTGACCACGCCATCGGAAAGCCGTTGACCGTGGTATGCGGACCGTATCGTGCACATTTCTCATCCCTTCGAGGCTTAGACGCTCAAGAAATGCCGTTGATTCACTTCCGTGTGATACTTCCGCTACCCTCACGGTGGTGGTACGGAGGATCATGCGTGAGTGGGGATGTCTGATCTATCCCCCGCTCGCCGTGAGTTCTTCAGAACGGGCAACCTCACCGCGGTTCAAGCCTCGCCACCGGCGCCGCCTCATGTTTGATGAGGAAGGTCTTGCCTCGTCGAGCCCAATGTGACATAAGCGCCGTGAACCGTCTGCATCGCTTGCGTTTTGAGTGGTGCATCACGCGATACGAACGACGGGCGAGACGATCATATGAATTTGTGACGCTCGGCATGACGAGCGGACTGGGGGCACTCCATGGCGCAGAAAAAATCAGGCACGGTCACATGGTCAACCGAACATGGCTGGGACGTTCGTCCTGCGGCGCAGGCTCGCGGCGGACGACGCGCCGCCGCCGAGGCGCCCGACCCGTTCGTCGCTCATCTCACGGCGACGAACCGGTGGCAAGTCGAACAAACCCTCATGGCCACACCGAAAGCCAGGCGAGGCGAAGCTGCGCCGGCTCCCCTCACCCTGGATGTCGAGGGCGGTCCTGATGACGCCTACGTCGTGATGACACGATATGCCTCAGGAGCCATCCGCTTTCACATGCCGACGGAACCGGCTCGACGCGGAACCCGCCGGAGTACGCGACGGATCTATCGATTCTCGATTCCCGTACCAGCCGCGCCCATCGTCGCGCCCGAAGGCCGACGAGGTTTGATCAGCGCAGCGATCAAGGCCGTGGTCTTAAAGGTCGCGGGCAAGATTGCCGATTTCGCGATCTCAAAACTGGCGCTACTCTGGGAAACCGCGACATGGAAACTCAAACAACAGCGGGAAGGATGGTTGTCGGTGACCGTCGAGGGTCTCGCTGGAGACCCCGGCCTGCCCGCAGCAGATCTCCGGACACTGAGCACGTCGGAACGCAATCTTTTGTTCATTCATGGAACCTTCTCCAACACGAAAGCAGCCTTTCACGCACTGGCGCATACGCAAGGCAGCACCGGCAAAACATTCTTTGAGGAGCTGCAGGATGTGTACGGCACTCGCATCTATGGGTTTGATCACTTCACCCTGAGCCGCACGCCTCAAGAAAACGTGCAGATGTTGCTTGAGGCCCTGCCCAATCATCCGACGACCTTCGATATCATCACGCATTCCCGCGGAGGCTTGGTCCTGCGGCATTTGGTGGAACGCCGAGACCTATTCGGCACACTGGCAGAGCGGTTCGTGATCGGGCGTGCCGTGCTCGTCGCTAGCCCGAACGAAGGGACACCGCTCGCCTCACCCGACCATGTCACCCACTATACGAACTGGCTTTCCAACGTGTTGGAGCTGTTTCCTGACAACCCCTTTACGACCGGCGTCGAATTCATCAGCGAGGCCCTCTCCTGGATCGCCCGCCGTCTCGTCGGCGGCTTACCAGGCCTTGCCTCCATGGACAACAAGGGGGAAATCATCCGGGCATTGCAGGCTCTGCCCAATCCGCCGAGCCAGGCCTATTCCGCACTGGTTGCGAACTTCGAGCCGGACGCTACTGTGCTCCAACGACTCATCGATGCGGGAGCCGATCTATTTTTTCCGACAGCCAACGATCTCGTCGTTCCGACTGAAGGTGGTTGGCGGGTAGATGCGGGAGGCGGCGGGGCGGTGACGATTCCGGGACACCGCGTCGGATGCTTCGGATTAGGTGGAAACCTGGCGCAGCAGAAGGCGGTGAACCATGTGAACTTCTTCGAGGACCCAGGCACGGTAGACTTCCTGGTCCGCGCCCTACGCGGTGAAGCCCAGCGCGTGCCACCCATCGACATCGAACAGTTTCTCCCGTCCGGCAAACGACGAGGCCACGCTCGCGCGGAGGGACAACCAGACATCGCGGCGAAGTCGGCCTATGAACCACGCCTGGTGACCGCACCGACGGTGCAGGCACCTCCGGCCGTTCACGCAATGACCGCAACCTCGGGACTCACACAAAGTCCCGAGCCGGACGATGTCCTCCAGATTGCCCTGCTCGATCCGAATCCTGGCAGCAACGTGGCGGAGCTCATTGCCACCTTCCGCAATGCGCGGGTCATGGAGACGTTACGAAAGCGGCGCAAGAATCCGACAACGACGCGGGACATCCCTGCCTCAGACGGGGTTGCAACGCAGTGGCAGCAAATCATTGCCGCGCAGAAACGCATACAGGGCTACATTGAAGGAAATCCCAAGTTTCCAACTCTGCCGGGCGAACGCGACCTGCAGCAGTTCGGCGCCGCACTATTCAAGTCTCTGTTTCCAGGCCAAGTGCGGCGTCTCTATGACGCGGCCCGGTCCGAGCAGGGAGGCCGACGCCTCAATCTGATTTTTACTTCCGATATTGACTGGATCGCCGACCATGCCTGGGAATTCATCTACGACCCCGACCGTCGGACGTTTCTCGCGCTCGAAGAAGTGAACTTCACCCGCAACGTTCTCACCGCCATTCCAGCCGACCGCATTCCAGCACGCGCCGGCGCGCTGCGGATTCTGGTCGTTGTCGCCCAACCGTTGGGACTGGCCGCGCTCTCCGTTGAAGAAGAAGCCGATGTGATCCGCAGCGGATTCCGGCGCCTGCTGGACGCCAACCTGGCGGAGGTCGAATTGCTGCTCAACGCGACTCCTGAACTGTTGCATCGCACCCTTGAAGCCGCTACCGCACCGTTCGATATCCTGCACTTCATCGGCCATGGGGAATATCGGTCCGACACAGACTGCGGGTATCTGGTGTTTGAAAACCCGGATGGCGGCGTCCAGGAACTGGACTCTTCGACACTCCGCCAGATCGTGTGCCGGCGCGGTATTCGCCTCGTCTGTCTCAATGCCTGCGAAACCGGGCGCGGCGGGCGGGAAGATTTCAGCCGCGGAGTAGCGCAAGCGTTGGTCGCCGGCGGCGTGCCGGCCGTCGTCGCCAACCAATACCCCGTCCTGGATGTATCGGCGACGTCCTTTTCCCGCCATTTCTATTGGGCCTTGGCCATGGGCCAGTCCATCGGCGATGCGGCGCGTGAGGCGCGCGTGTCGGTCAACTATTCGATTTCCGGAGAAGCCATCGATTGGGCCGTGCCGGTCGTGTTTGCACGAAATCCTGCCCAGCGACTCTGCGTGCCAAGACCGGCGGCAGACTATGAACGCACGCGCACGGCCTCGGTGCGGCAGCGACGGCGCGCGATGCTGGATCGAATCAAGATCGGCATGTGGAATGCGCATCGCATGATTCCCCATCTGCCGGAGATTTGCGAACATCTCACAAAAGTACAGCAGGTCTATTCCTTCGAGACCGTGTCGTTTCCGGCACCGATCGGAACCTGGCGGCGTGAGAAAGAGGCGGATCAGGCGTTTGTGGTGGCCGAAACCTTGTACGAGCGATTAAAAACCAAACCGAAAGAATTGGGCGTGGATCAACTCGCCTGCATGATCAATTTTCCGCTCAAGAGCAAGGAAGCAGAGTATACGTATTTCTGGCGACGTGGCACGCTCTCCGTAGCCTCGACATTCGGAATACTGGAACAATTGATCGGACGAGAATTCACCGTTGAACGGATGATGGCACACCTGGCGGCGGCGGTCGTCGCGGACCTCCCCCACCATCGCCGTGGAGTCGGGCCGGTGGATTGCCCCTTCTTCTACAACAGTACACGCGACATTCGCTCGATTGCGGGACGCCTTCGCTTCTGCACGGCCTGTCGGCGACAGCTCAAAGGAAAGGATGGGGAGGAACGTCTGCACGCCGCCGAACAGATTCTTGCCGCCTACCCGTAGGCGGCAGCGGTGATTAGCCAGGCAGGTGGAATTGTCGCACCGCCTTGACCAGGTCTTCCGGCGTGCCGATGTCGAGATAGGTATCATGGGGAAAGATCACGCTATGCACGGTCAGCCCCGCTTGTAATGCGGCTTGGAACACGACTCCCACCGCCAGATCGCCGCTCAGATCGTTGGAGGTGTTCGCCAATTGCCCAAAGTTTTGCCGGGTTTCCTCCGCGCGTAGAAACCGGTGCAGAAAATCCGAGAACCCCGGCGTCCAGACCGCGCAGCACCAGCCGTAGGTCAAGGTCGTCGTCACCGGCTTCATGATGATGTTCCGCACCAGACCATCGGCGTCGCACTCGACCATGTCCCAGACGCGATGATCGTAGACCCGATGCAGCCCCAATACCACCGCCGCCCCGGTCCGTTCTTGCGTTTCAATGAGCTGGCGATAGGCATCCTCCGGACCGAAGAGGATATCGGGAAAACCAAAGGCCACGCGCTTCTGTTCGAGGAACGGATAGGCGCGATCAATGGTGTCCGGTGGTCCCAACGAACCTCCGATGACAATGTAGGCCAGCGAGACGTCCACTACTCCGCCGTCACGAAAATAGGCCGGGATGTCCCATTTGCCGTCACGAATCACCAGGTAGGCCTTCGTGATGCCGGCGGCTTTGAACTTTTCCAAGAGATACTGTGCCGCCACCTTCGGGCGAGGTTTCCCGGTGTGCGCATCAGGCGCGAACCCGACCGGATAGACTTCTTTACTGCCGGGGAAGGGCTGCAAGCGTTTCGCCGTCCCGGCTGCAGGCACCAGGCCCACCACTTCGTCTGGGACCGATGAAGAAGATTCGGACCGGCTGATCGAAGGCGTCATTGCGCGGGCTCCTTCTCGCGACGAGGTTGGTCGCAGGTAATCTCTCGATAGTAGTTTTCCAGAACGGCCGCGCGGGCCGGTTCAATCAGCACGAATTGGCGTTGATCGAAGGTATTCGCACAATAGAGGTAATTCCACTCCCCTACCCGCCCCCATTCAACATGTAGCTGCCGGCCATCCGACTCGTCACAAGTCATCTGACTCGTCACCTGCTTCCCCGATAACGACATCCAGACCTGCTGGGCCGAGCACTCATGATTGTCATATAAGGGCTGCTCGCCCTGCGCCGGCACGGCATGGAGCGACTCGACATCAAGTGGCGGCATTCCATCCGCTTCCGGCGCTTCATCCCAAGGCCATGCCTGTTCCGGAACACCCAGTCCCAACAGATACAACGGACCGTCGTCCGTGACCTCCTCCACCAAACGATACCGCACCGGCTCCGGCTCGGCGAGTAACCGAAAGCCGCGGTCGGCGAGCGCGCGCTGAAATGGAATGCGGCGGGCGAGTTGCCTGGTTTTTTCGAACACCACCATTCGGCCGTGCGACGTCAACCCGGTCCGAAGGCGGTCGAGACGAATGCCTACACCGGTTCGCTGTTCAAATCGCTGCTGGGCCTGCGCATCGGCCGAGCGCTCGAACGTGCGCCAGTCACGGCTGGGCACACCAGGATCCTGCTCGGCCTGCAGCAGCGTATGGGTGGCAATGATGAGGTCAAAATGCCCGGCGAGGTCTCGTTGTTCAACATCAAAACATTCAAAACGCACATTGTTCAGTCCCAACTCCTTGGCCCGCCGGCGAGCAAGATCGATCGACGCCGGCGAGCGATCGATCCCGACGACGGTCGACTCGGGACACCGCTTCGCATAAAAAGTTGTCAGGATGCCGATGCCGCAGCCGACATCGAGCATGGTGGGTGCGCCGGCGAGGTGGCGCGCCACACGCGCGCCGACCTCGCAATAGTATTCGTACCGCTGGCTATACAGCGCAGGAATCGACCGAGGCTGAGCCGTGAGATCGTAAAACGCGATTTCAGCAGCCGGACCATCGGCAGCCTGTCGTTTGGCTTCGATATGCCGGTGAAGGTTGGCGAGCTCTTGGAGAGTGAACACGTCCCGTTGCCAGGCAAAGTAGGCCGCATCGGATTCGACGTGCCGGAGTCCCCAGGCGGCTAGGTGATCGTGAAGCGACGCTCGTATCTCGTCATTGGTATCGCAAGACACATGGTCCTCTCAACGAGATGCGGGTCATGTGTCACGCCTCACGGCCTTTTCAGCATGATGGCGTCTTCATAGGCCAGCGGCACCGGATGCGGGTGTCGGAGCTGTCCGCTGCCAAAGACGACATACTTTTCACAGGTGAGTTGCGCCAGTCCGATCGGCCCTCGCGCATGATGGCGGGTGGAACTCAACCCGACGTCGGCGCCCAACCCCAGACTATCGCCGGCATTCAATCGCGAGGAGGCATTGACCAGGACGGATCCAGCATCGACCTCCCTGGTGAAGCGCATGGCGGAGTCATACGAATTCGTGACGATCACACAGGTGTGGCTCGGGCCGTGCTGCGCAATGTGGGTCAACGCGTCGTCCAAGCTCGGGACCATTTTGATCGCCATGGCCGGCCCCTGAAACTGCTTATTCCAATCGTCGGCCTGCGCCGGTTTGACGGCCTTATGACCGGTCATGAGCATCTGGCCCATGAGCGCCACGGTCTTCGGGCAGCCATGGACATCGATCTTGAACTCATCGAGCAATCGCAGAATCAACGCCGACAACAGCGGCCTGGCAATGCCTTGATGAACCAACAGCGTGTCCAGCGCATTCGCTGCCGAGGGCTGCTGCACCTTGGAATTCACCACAATGTTTTGCGCCATCGGAATGTCCACGTCCCCGTCGATATATACATGGGTAATACCGCCGTCGTGGCACAGGATCGGCATCTTGGCCTGTTCCTGAACCACCTTGCGTAACCCGGCGCCGCCGCGTGGAATGATCGCGTCCAAGGCTTTGCCGGATTTGATCAGCTCGAGCGCCGCCTCCTTCTCCGGACGGTCGATGATGGTGCAGGCGCCGGACGGAATGCCGGCCTCTGCCGCAGCCGTTGAGAGACATGCGGCGATGGTTTGCTGCGTGAGCGACCAATCCGGCGATCCGCGAAAGACACAGACGTTGCCGGATTTCAGACAGAGTGCCACTGCGTCGATCGTTTCCAGCGGCGCCAGTTCCGAAACAATACCGATCACGCCGATCGGCACACGCACACGGCCCACTTGCAGACCATTGGGCTCATCGTGACGTCCCACCACCTCACCCAGCGGATCCGGCAAATCGGCGATGCGGTGCAGCCGATCCACAATAGCCTTGACGTCGTCGGCCGTCATGCGCACTCGCGCCACAGCATCGCGCACCCGCTCCCGGTTCTCGTACCCCGTCATGGACTTCCCGACCGCGTCCACATCCTTTTCATTGGCGGCCAGGATGGATTCTTCCGCCTCCGCAAGCGCAGCCGCCATGCCACGCAATGCCTTCTCCCTGACAGGGCCTGTTATCAGTGAAAAAGGTCGCACGGCTTCTCTTGCTGTTTTCAAGACTTTATCAAGGTAAAGTTTAACTGGAACTTCAACCATGGTGATCCTATCTGTCGATCTAGCGATTAGATGATCTGGTGATTTTCTGAAAGGCCGTCGGTCGCCACATTGCACAAGGTCCATTCGTCGCGCCGGACTATACCACGCGATTTTTTTGCGAGTCAAAGTCGGGCGCTTCTTCACTCACCCCTTCCCGAGACCGAGGCGCACGGAGTGCACTATCCGGACGCGCCCGTTGGCGCTGCTGCTCGGCAAGCCAACGGCCGAGCCAGCCCCACAGGAGCATGAGCGGAACCAGGACCCAGGAGATCTGCCCGGTAGTCACTCCGAGGGCTTTCACGCCTGATACCAGCCATGCGGTGGAAGCATCGCCTGCGCGCGAGATCGCCGTATCGATGAAGTTTTTCGCTTTATACTTCTCTTCGCGACTCACGACCGTGAACAGCACTTCGCGCGCCGGCTTGGAGAGAGCATACTCCCCCACCCGACGTACCACCGAAAAGCTCACATACATCACGAGACTCGGCCAGAGGGCGATCCCCAGAAATCCAACCAGGCTGACTGCCGGCAGGAAGAGGAGCGGCGCCGCTAAGCCGAATCGCGCCACGACACGGTTCGTGATCAGCAGCTGCGTCAACCACGTGAGCACATTCGTCGCAAAATCCATTGTGGAGAACAGACGCGTCCTGGCGGCGGGTGTGTCGAAGTATTCGGCCACCAACCGGACTTGCTCGAAATACAAGAAGGTCGCCGTCATGGTGAGGAACGTGAGATACCCGCAGACGCCCAGCAGATAGGGGGAGGACCATACCAGCCGAACACCGGCCAGAAACCCGCCGCCCAACGGTTCTCCGCTGTTCTCCCGATGCAAGACCGACCGGCCACGGCTCCAAACCTCCAGCTGATAAATGCATCCGATGCAGGCCGCGAGAAAGAGGGCCGACACCAGCATCAACACCGGCACCGGCAACAGATAGGTCAGCCCCGTTGTGAACAGAGGGCCGAACAAGGCACCGGTGCTCCCTCCCGCGGCAATCACGCCGAAGAGACGCGCGCCTTGAGCCGGCGTAAACAGATCGGCCATGAAACTCCAGAACACCGACACGACGAACAGATTGAACACGGAGAGCCACACAAAAAACCCACGGGCCACCCACTCGATGTAATGCTGACTGGACATCAGAATGTAAAAGCCGACCAGATTGGCGATAAAGAAGAGGTAGACAGCGAGCAGCAGACGATAGCGTGAATACCGTGCCGACAACCAACCGAACAGCGGGGTAGCGGCCAACAGCGTCAGAAAGGTACCGGTCATCATCCAGGGCAGATTGTGCACGCCGCCCTGAATCGCCATTTCATCGCGCACGGGTCGGAGGATGTAGTAGCCGCAGAGGAGGCAGAAAAAATACCCGAACGACCAGGCCAACGGCCATATCTCCTGCGGCTCGGCACGAATGAACCGGGCAACTGAACGACGCACTCTCTCCATACGCCTCCGAAGGAGGGTCAGTGTAGCAGGCGGATCATCCTCGACACGAAGAAAATTTGCTACAATGCCGCGCGAACCACATCACTGGGCGGAGAGAATATTCGAGTCAGGCCATGATTGATCTTCGAAGCGATACGGTCACGAAACCCTCTCCCGCCATGCGCGAGGCGATGGCGCATGCCGAAGTCGGCGACGATGTGTATGGTGAAGATCCGAGCGTCAACCGGCTCCAGGAAGTCGGTGCCGCGCTGGTCGGCAAACAAGCCGCGCTTTTCGTACCTTCGGGCACCGCCGGGAACCAACTCTGCCTTCGCGCACAGACGGAACCAGGACATGAAGTGATTGTTGAGGGTCATTCGCATATCGTCCGGTACGAACAGGGCGCCGCAGCGGCGCTGGCCGGCGTGCAATTACATTGGGTCCACGGCGCACAGGGGCTCATGACGGCTGAACAGGTCGAGGCCGCCGTTCGCCCCAAAGATCCCTACAGTATTCAGAGCGCACTCATTTGCATCGAGAATACGCACAACGCCGGAGGCGGGACCGTGTACCCACTTGCGACCATTCAGGCGATACGCGCCGTGGCCACCGCCCATGGATTGCCCATGCATCTCGACGGAGCCCGTTTGTTCAATGCGGTCGTGGCGTCCGGCGTATCAGCAGCGGAATACGCGAGCCATTTCACCACCGTGACCTTTTGCCTTTCCAAAGGATTGGGAGCTCCGGCCGGGTCATTGATCGCTACCGACGATCGCCTGCTGTTGGAGCGACTCCGACGGTTTCGTCGAATGTATGGAGGCGCCATGCGCCAGGCCGGCATTCTGGCGGCTGCAGGGCTCTATGCGTTGGAACACAATATTCAACGGCTCGCGGAGGATCATGCCAACGCGCGGCGGCTGGCGGCGCGGCTGCAACAGATTCCTGATATCTCGATCGCTCCCGGCGCGGTCGCGACGAACATCCTGTTCTTCGACGTGCACAGTCGGAAGCTGTCGCTGCCGGAGGTTATCGCCGCCCTCAAGCAGGAAGGTGTGCTGCTCAACGCCGTCGGAGGCCGGACCTGTCGCGCCGTGACACATCTTGACGTGTCGGCCGAGGCGATCGAACAAGCGGCCGACACGATTGCCTGTGTCCTCGATCGATCGCGGCCTCCTCGCATTGACAGTGTGCCTGCCCCATCCTAAAATGCCCCCACCGTACCAGAGAGGGATGAGTGTCGCTCAACGCAGTCTCGTTTCAACAGATCAGCCGCATTCTCGATGTGACAGACGGTTTGGGGCTCAATCGCGAGTGGGTGGAGATTCCTCTTTCCCCGGAGACACCCGGCCTGGTCCGCAAGCTCCCTAATGGAAAGCTTGAAATCATCGTCGATGCCGACCAGCCTTTCGAAGAATGGCTCGGCACCCTCGATCAACATATACGACGTGCGCAGACGACCTGACACGTGTGAGGATAGACATGGAACCTCCGGTCGCCACATCCTCACCTCAGCCCTCCCCGGCGCTTCCGTCGACGGAAGAGCTCCAGGCTGAGTTGCTGGATATTCCCGAGCCTCCCGACATGCCGCCCGCGGTGACGCCGCCCGGATACGATGATGCCCTTGCCGGGGCAATCAAATATGTCCGCGCCAAACGCGGCGGCGACTTGGTGGGTATTATTCTCGTCGGATCGGGTGCTCGACGCGCCGTCACACCGCATAGCGATATTGACCTCATCGTCCTCGTCAAAGGCCCGGCCGATGGGCAAGAAATGATTCGCGTGGGGGACCGGCTTGTGGACATTCGCTACGGCGAACACAAAACCGTCGCCGAGGACCTCGCCTATTCCCCGCGGCTGGCGCCCTTGTTACGCAAGGGACGGATTCTTTTTGATCACGAAGACATTGCGGGACAGGTCATCGCCAAAGCTGCGCAACGCTTCCGCCAAGGCCCCCCGACCCCCAGCCTCCATGAACGCATCCGACTCAAGGCCGAATGTCTGCATTGGCTCGGAAAAGTCGAGGACCTGCGCGACAAACCCAACACCGCGCAATACCTTCTCCAACTGTTTTTTGAAGACTGTGTCTCGGCATTCTTTCGAACTCGAGGCCTCTGGTTCACGGCGCCGGTCGATACGCTCCGGTTCCTGGCCTCGCGTGATCCGGCGCTCGGCGAGCTGGCCGGCCAGTTCCTGAGCGCAGCGACACTCCACGAACGACTCACGGTCGGTAGGCGGTTTGCCGACAGCTTGTTTCGCGACATCCCCCTTCCACCTCGCGTGGATTGACCGGGCCTCGTTATGCCGTGAAATGCCGTCACCGCTTGCGTTGGCATGCGGGCGTGCTACCATCGAATGCATCGGGCCAGTGCGGCATACCAGCCGCGCCAGACCCACGCAGCATCAGTCTCACATACCGGCGATCACCAGAGAGGATGACCTATGGAACTCGGATTTGTCGGACTCGGCAAGATGGGGATGAACATGGTCGCGCGTTTGCAGCAAGGGCGGCACCGTGTCGTGGCCTACGATCGCGCCCCTGACATCGTGAAGCAGGCGGAGACCAAGGGGTGCGTCGGCGCTGCTTCCCTAGGCGATCTCATTTCAAAATTGGCGGCTCCTCGCGCGATCTGGGTCATGGTGCCCTCTGGAGCGCCGACCGAAGAAACCGTCCAAGCCATCGCGGCCTTGCTCCAACCGGGTGATACCATCATCGACGGAGGCAATACCCGGTTTCACGACGATACGCGCCGCGCCGCCGAGCTGAAGAAGAAGGGCATCCACTATGTCGATGTCGGAACCAGCGGCGGGATTTGGGGACTGACGGTCGGCTATTGCCTCATGATCGGAGGCGAGAACGAGCCGGTCCAACGGTTGACCCCGATCTTCCAGACCTTGGCACCCGATCAGGGCTGGGCTCATATGGGAACCCACGGCGCCGGCCACTACGTCAAAATGATACACAACGGCATCGAGTACAGCATGATGCAAGGGTACGCGGAAGGCTTCGAGCTGATGGCCAAAAGTAACTATCAGCTCGACCTGGGAAAAGTCGCCGATGTGTGGATGCACGGCAGCGTGGTGCGATCCTGGCTGTTGGAGCTGGCCGTCGGCGCCCTGAAGCAGGATCCCAAGCTCGAAAAGCTGAAAGGCTACGTGCAGGATTCCGGCGAGGGACGTTGGATGATTCAAGATGCGATCGATAAGGACGTGCCGGTGCCGACTCTCACCGCGGCGCTGTTCACTCGATTCCGGTCGCGGCAGGAGGAGTCCTTCGCAGAGAAAATGCTGGCGGCCTTGCGCAACGCCTTCGGCGGACACAGCGTCCGGCGCTGAGGCCTCAACCCAACGGACACCGACACCATGCCTTCACCAACGACTCCCGTCGACATCAAGCCTCTCCCTGAAGCGATGGCGCGCGTCGAGGCCTGCACCCTCGTCATTTTCGGAGGCTCCGGAGATCTCGCCCGGAGGCGCCTCATCCCGGCCCTCTACAACCTCTTGCTGGACGGTCTCTTGCCCGACAAGTTTGCGGTGATCGGATTAGGCCGCAAACCGATGGATGACGAGGCCTTCCGAAATTTGGTACGGGAAGGCGTCATCGCGCATTCGCGGCAAGCCTTGGTGGAAGAGACCTGGCAAACATTCGAGCGCCACCTGTTTTACATCCAAGGGGAAAACGAAGACGCGCACACCTACAGTGCGCTCCGTGCCAAAGCCGAACAGGTCGAGCAGGCGATGCAGTTGCCCGGCAACCGCATTTTTTACCTGAGTATTCCCCCGAGTTCCTTTGCGGCGGTCTGCGAGGGATTGGCTCAGTCCGGCCTGGCGACTTCGCCCACGACCGGCTCGTCGTACTCACGGATCATCGTCGAAAAACCCGTCGGACGGGATCTCGCCTCCGCGCAGCAAATCAACGAAGTCACGGGCAAGGTCTTCGACGAGTCGCAGATTTTTCGGATCGACCATTATTTGGGAAAAGAGACCGTCCAGAACCTCATGGTGGTCCGTTTCGCCAACAGCATCTTTGAACCGGTCTGGAACCACAAATATATCGATCATGTTCAGATTACCGTCAGCGAAACGGAAGGCGTCGGGACTAGGGCCAGTTATTACGAAGAGGCCGGCGCGCTCAGGGACATGATTCAGAATCACCTGTTGCAACTGCTCTGTCTCGTCGCGATGGAACCGCCCTACTCGCTCGATCCCAACGTGGTGCGCAACGCCAAGATGGAAGTCCTGCGATGCCTCCGGCCTATCGTCGGGAAGGATGTCGCGCAATACACCGTCCGGGCGCAATATGCCGATGGGACCGCGCATGGCCAATCCGTGCCGGGATACCGACGTGAGAAGGGTGTCCGTCCCGACTCCGTCACCGAAACCTATGTGGCGGTGAAAGCCTTCGTGGAAAACTGGCGCTGGTCGGGGGTGCCGTTTTACCTTCGAACCGGAAAAACCTTGCCGAAACGCGCCAGTGAAATCGCCGTGCAATTCAAAGACATCCCGCAGATCCTGTTCAATGCCGACCCCGCGCATCCTCAACCGGCCAATGTCCTGACACTGCGGATCCAGCCGGACGAGGGCCTCTCCCTCCGCATCATCTCGCGTGTCCCCGGCACCCGCGCGCAGACGCATCCGGTGGAAATGGACTTTCAGTACAGCGACGTCTTCGGATGTCCGTCGCCGGAAGCCTACGAACGCCTGTTGCTCGACGTCATGGCCGGCGACGCCTCGCGATTCATGCGCCGCGATGCCGTCGAGGCTTCATGGGACTGGGTTACGAAAATTCTCGAGGGATGGAGTCAGCAGAAACTGCGCTGGTTACCCGAGTACTCCGCGGGAACGTGGGGGCCGGTGGAAGCAGAGCGGATGATACAGAACGATGGACGCGCCTGGCGGATCCTCTAACTCAGTCCGAGTTGTTTTCGGATCTCCTCCTTTCTCCCGATCCCTCCGATAAACCGGACGAACTCGCCTCGCTCGAACAACGCCAGTGCCGGCAATGAGCTGATCTCCAGTTCGGCGGGAATCTGAAAATTCTCCTGCACATTCATCTTGACGATCGTGACCGCCGACGCCGCTTCCTGCTGTAACTGTTCCAACTGTTTCAACAGGGCCAGGCAGTGGCCGCAGCCCGGTTGCCAAAATTCTACCAGCACCGGCATCGAAGCCTGCTCCACCTCGCGAGCAAAGTTTCGATCCGTGACGTCGCGGATCATGGCTTCGAAGGCCTCCACGGCGTAGTCTGAGACACGCCTGCGGTGGGAGAAAAAATCTCTTCATAGAGACGTCTGCCGAACAGATGGTAGCCGCGTGTCGTCAGATGCAGTCCGTCATTGGAATAGGGTTCAGCGAGCATGAGCGAATCCGGTTCAGACGTCGCGGCGAACAGATCGAAATAGGGCAATTCCTTCCTGCGCGCATAGTCCGCAATCAAGGCATTCAAACTCCGTCGTCGTTGAATATGCTCCGCGAGCCAGGCGGCGGCATCCGGGTTGTCCAGACCTAGGTCGACACGAAGCGAGGGCACGGTCACGGGAATCGGAACGATCGAGGCGGCTCTCGCCGATTCATACATTTTCATGAGATTCCGCATGATCTCCGCCGGATCGGCGTTCCACCCCAGATCATTGGTGCCTCCGAGAATAACGACCGTCTGCGGGCGCCGATCGATCACCGTGGCGCGAAACCGCAGCACCATTTCTCCGGTGACTTCGCCGCAGATCCCGCTGATCTCGACCCGGCCTCGATGACCGAGGTATTCCTGCAAGACCAGGCCATACGGCGTTGCCTCCGCCTGCGGGCATGTCGGACCGGGCGTTTGATAACCTGCCGTGAGGCTATCACCGAAGCAGAGGATGAGCGGAGGTCGAGGTGAGGAGGTCACGAAGGGATTCTACTGTTCCCAACATGCCGACGCAACGCCGGAGTCCGAGCATCCCCCTCCCCGATCCACGCGGTGAACACAGGTCAGACCACTGCGCAGACCGGCTATTTTCTTGACGAAGAGGGAGCCTCGGGGTACGACTGAACACATATGGAATCTACCACTTCGCAGAACGACGGCGCCCCGCTGGTCCCCTTTGTGAAAGGAGGGGTCGATCCGGAGGTAGTCGCGATCAAGCAGTTGCTCAAGCTGCTCGACAAAGCGGCGAAATCGGCTCGAACCTACGGCACCAAAAATCCCGTCGCCCAGCGATTCTTCCAGCAATTTTATGATGGCCTGACGAGTCATCTTGCGCACCACACCCGCCTCGCCCTCTTGGTGCAACGAGATCAACTCTTCTTCAGAGACGAAGTGGTCTATCAGCCCGAGCGGGATACGACCGGAGACAGTTTCGCATTCAAGATGTACTCGGACGGAATCCGTGAATTGACCTTCCACCAAGGCCTGACCCCGGCGGATCTCTCCTTCTTCCTGGATGCGCTGTGGGGGATGCCGTCCGGCGAAGCAGGGTCCGACGATGAGACGGAAGATCTGGAAGACGACGACGACATCGTGACGCGTTTGTGGGCCAAGAATCTGGACACGATCACCCTGGTCACCGCGGAAGAACTGGTTCGCTCCTCCGGCTACGGACTGGACGAACTCGAACTGCAGATACAGGGTTATATGAGCATGTCGGTTACCTCGCTGCGGGAACTCCTCGACCGGGAGCGCGCGATGGCAGTCCCTGAGAAGGAGAACCAGACCGCCGCCGGGCAGGAAGGCGCACCCGGTCTGGGCAGCGGCGGGACAACCGGCTCCGGCACAAGCAGGAACCGCCGCTTCCAGGCCAATGTCGTCGGTTATGACGTCTCCCAAGAAGAACATGAGGGCTTGAGGCAGGAGATCCAGCGCGAGACCGCACGTGATGCCACGGTCTATATCCTCGATATCTTGACGGCGGTGCTGGCCTCCGAATCCTCCTCTGCGTTGCTGACCACGCTGTTCGAAGTGTGGGACAGCGTGCTCGACGGGCTGATTCGCGCCGGACAATGGACACTTCTCGAAACGGTGTTGACGCTGTTGCAGGATGCCGAGGCGATCCGCCCTGATCTGCCGGACGCCCATAAGCAACAGCTCGCCGGCCTGTTCGAAGGGCTGAGCCGTCCCGAACGATTGAAGGCGATCGGACTTCACTTGAACCGCGCGCCTCACGCGAAGACAGAAGGATTGCTCACCCTCTTGCTCATCATGAAACAGGATTCGATTCAGGGACTCTGTTCGCTGCTCGCCGGCCTGGAAGGGCCCGCGCATCAGGCGGTTGTCATGGAGGCCTTGCAAACGATCGCACGAGACCATCCCGATCCGATCGTGCGCGGCTTGACCGACAAGCGACCCACGTACGTCAGGAACCTGCTGACCCTCCTCTCTCGATGGAACGATCCCCGTTTTGCCGAGAGCGTCGAAAAGACACTTCGACATCCGGAATCCGCCGTGCGACGCGAAGGCCTGCGGGTCCTGGCTGCGCTTCGCCCATCCGGCAACGGGACGAAGTTGGTCGGCTTACTGGGCGACAGTGATGAGACCGTTCGCCTGACGGCCATGAAGATCCTCGCCACCGGACAATACAGCGCCGGCTTCTCCGCCTGGGCCCCGTTTGTGACCGCCGATGATTTTCATGAGCGATCGCCGGCGGAGAAACGGGCCATTTACCTCGCGCTGAAACAGACCGCGGCGGATGAGGCCGTTCCCTATTGGCAAGGCGTATTGACCGAGTGGTCCTGGACCAATCGTAAGAAGAAGGAAGAACTGGCCTTGCTGGCAGCGGACATCCTCGGAAAACTAGCGACACCTCCGGCCCTGGCCGCCCTCGAACTCGGGCAGAAAAAAGGCGGTGCAGCCGTCCGGCAAGCCTGCAGCGCCGCGCTCGCCACCGCGAACCGTCAGCACCGCTATCCCATGCCATCGGCAGCAAATTCCTAATTGCCAGGAGGACGGCAGCCGTGAGTGAATCACCCGATCCGCTATTCTCGGCTCCCCACACAGAGGGGGCGCATCCGATCCTGACCCACGAGCGGTCCCTCGCCAATAAGATCGCCAAGGGGTCCGAGGCAGGCGACATCCTCGACCAGCAACTCGCGATGCTGGGGATTCAACTCGTGACCCAGCTGAACGTCCTCATCAAAACATCACGGATTCATGGTCGCACGAATGCGGCGCTCGACAAACCCGTGGACTCCATGCTGACGTTGGTGAAAACCTTGGCGGCGGATCACCCGGTGGTCCTCCGGTTGCAAAATGACTTTCTGTTTCTGGGCGACAATCACTTGAAGATGAGCTCGCAACAAATGGCGGTCTTTGCGAGCATCATCGAAGCCCTGAATAAGTGGCACATCGGCGGAATTTCGTTCGCGTCGACCGCCGAGTCGAAAGATTATCGTGAGTTTGCCTACCTTTTCGTCAGCCTGGACCCGGAGAAGCATGTGCTTGCGGATCTCCAAGACGCCCTGCAGACCGCGGGGGTCGCAGGCATCGAGCTGGAAGACCCCCGCTCGCTCCAGCTGCAACATGTGAACGACGCCGACTCGGCGGTAGGCCATGCAGGACTCCGTTCAGGATCCGCACTAACCGGCTCGGAAGATTCGAGGGCCCATAGGAAGACCATTGCCAAAGGTCGCTATGCCAAAGCGGCATCGGCGCTCGGCGATCTGGTCAAGAATACCCGCGGTGGCGGCACCGTCAGTTTCAAGCAGGCAAAACGTGCGATTCAGAACATCATCGAGCTGATGATGCAGGATGAGTCCACGCTCCTGGGACTGACCAATCTGCGCTGCCATGACCAATACACGCACAACCACTCAGTGAACGTCTCACTGCTCGCCATGGCCCTCGGAAACCGCGCCGGGTATCCCAAAGTCGACCTGGCTGATCTCGGTTTGTCGGCCCTGTTTCACGATGTGGGGAAATGCGCCATCTCTCTCGACGTCTTGAACAAGCCGGGAGAATTCACGCAGGAAGAGTGGGTCGTTATGCGCTCACACCCGATCGAAGGCGTCTTCACGCTCGTCAAATCACGGGGCCTCACCAATGTTCCGGCTAGGATGGCGGCGGCCTCGTTCGAACACCATATGAACTACGACTATTCCGGGTATCCCAAACTCCGCGTCCCCTGGACACAAACGGTCGCCAGCCGGATCATCACAATCGCCGATTGTTACGACGCGATGACATCGTCTCGCGTGTACCGCCGAGAACCGATGTCCCCCGCGAACGTGCTGAAGTTCATGTTCGGAAAGAGCGGCCAGTCGTTCGATCCGGTCCTGCTCAAGCTTTTCGTGAACTGCGTGGGCATCATTCCGATCGGCAGTCTCGTCAGACTCGACTCCGGCCCTCTGGCGGTCGTGATCAAGCCGCCCCAGGACAGGATCAATGCCGAACGCCCGCTGGTCAAAGTGATTACGGACGACAACGGGGTTCCCATTGAGGAAGGGCCTGAATTCGACCTGACCGAGCAGGATGAGGCCGGACACTACAGGCACAGCATTCTGCAACTCGTCGACAACACCGAATACCACTTCGACACCGGCCGGTACTTCGTCTAGCGCCACGCCCCCCTCGTCAATGTTCGCTCCCGGAATCGCTACCGCTTGCTCTCAGGAGGCGGCCAATCCATTTCAATTTGCCTCCCGCAATAAAAGCACGCCAGCCGATATTTCGCCTTGCGCCGAGGATTCGGCATCGAGATAAACACGACGGGCGTCTCATCGAACGGACAGACCGGCTGTTGATGCATGAGATGTTCATCGGCCATTAATTCCAGGGCAGCATTGTCCCAGGGTGGAGAACCCTGCTCCTGCCCCGTGACGCTGGTGCGCCAGCCGCAGCGTTCACATTGCACGTCAAAGGTCTTCACCCGATCGCGCATCTGCGATTGGTCGATCACTTCGACCGGCCCCGGGCAGCCGGCGCGCTCACAGCGGATGGCTTCATGTTGAAGCGCGCGCACGAACAGTCGATGGGCCTGCTCTCGATCCGAAGGCATCATGGACTCCTTTCCCACCCGAGGAGCGCGAACACTAACCCGGATGTCGGAACGATGGACGACAGTGTCTGGCTTATAGCGACCGGCTTCCTCCCTGTCAAATCGCCCTTCCCTCCCTGCCGCTCTCTCCTTGACACGATATCCCCGGACCGCTATCCTCCCGAGGTTCGAAGCAAGACATTTTTTTCGGCGAAAGGAGTCCCGAGATGGGTGTGAGGTGGCAAGGAACAGGCCGACGCGCGGCAGCGGTGGGAGTTCTCGTCGCAGCGACCCTTGGCTTGTTCTCAACAAGTCCGGCGGCGGAATTCAAGATGGGGGTCATCGATCCCCAAGTGGTGCTGGAGAAGAGTAAGGCCGGCAAGCGGGCCCTGGACGGGTTGCGGGAATATGTGGCGACACGTCAAAAGCTCCTGTCTCGGGATGAAGAAGAGTTGCGCAACACTGAGAAACAGATCAAGGAGCAGGCCTCCAAGTTGACGGAGACCGAAAAGAAAGAGAAGGAAACCTCCTTCCGCGCCAAAATTCAGGATTACCAGAAGCGCGCCCAGGAGTTTAATCAGGAGCTGCAGGGCAAGCAAAAGGAACTCGTCGACGAATACATGAAGAAGATTGCCGTGGCCACCCAATCCGTGGCCGATAAAGCCGGGTACCAACTGGTGCTGGACAAGGGCAGCGAACAGACGGTGAAGATCGTCATCTTCAACAAAGACACCATCGATTTGACCGATCAGGTCATTAAGGAATTCGACCGCACGAACAAGTAGCGGTTACCCGTTCGCAAGCTCTCGCCGAACATGCTCCACCAGTTGAACGAACGCTGGTGGAGCCGGATCCACCGCATCCGTGACCAATTCAATTTCCTGCCCTGATCCGACCCCCAGCCCCAGTGCTGCCGCACGCTTGATTTGCCTCTGATCCCCGACTCGCTTGCCCTGGAGCTTCGGCCAGACGCCGAAGGAGCGCAGCAAGGCGATGGCCACCAGGTCCACCGCAACCCGGTCTCCACTGCAGATCAACAGCTCCGTGTTTGCCGGGGTACCGGACGTGGGACCGCCGGCGATCATGGTCGTCGTGCCGTCGGCGACGGTCAGCGCGGGGTGCACCGCCAGATTGATCTCGGCAATCCGCTCGTGCCAATCTCCGGTCCAGAAGGTGACGGATGGACGATATCGCGGATAGACCGCCCCCACGAAATTCTTCAGGCTACAGGAAAACTCGGCGAACCGGTGCGTCTTGATGACCGGCATGTTGATCACAATGTCGGACTCATAAACCGGTCGTGAGAAATAAAACTGCCTGAGGGCTTCGGCCTCAGGGGCTTCGATCCGCACCCAGGGTTCATCTTCCAGCGCCAATACCCTGGCTCCGGCCGCCTCCGCTGCCGCGCGCATTCCCGTGCTCGTCAAATTGGCGGAGGTCGGAAGCCGGATGATTCCCGACCCATCAGCAACCACCACATCAGCCGCCCTCTGCGCCTTAACCATGTCCACCATGGCTGCGACCACCTGGGGATTGGTCGTCGAAGGGGGCGGCTGGTCGTTGAGGACATTGGGCTTCAGCAGGACGCGTTTCCCGCCCATCTCTAATCGATCGAGCCCTCCCAGCAGATCGATGGCGCGTGGAAGCATCCGGCGAGGATCCTTGCCGTAGACGATCGCCACGACCGAACGCCCGTTCCGCCGAAACAGAGTCTCAGGAATGGGTTTGAGCGGCACGAGGGGGCCGTCCGGATCGAAGAGCAGGTGACGGAGAATCGTCCGTGGAGCGCGCACCAGAGCTGGGAGCAGGAGGAGACCGAACCCGGCGTTGTTGAACAATTCGCGCCTGGAAAAAGACATGCGCTATGGACGACGGCCCTTCTCGATAGGATATCCGGCGGCGCGCCAGGCCTTGATTCCCCCATCCATCGAGATCACATTCGTATAGCCCATCAACCTGATACTATCCGCAGCCAAGACCGACCGATAACCGCCGCCACAATACAACACGATCGGGTCCTGCTTATTCGGCAGCACCGTTTCGATATCTCGCTCGATGACACCCTTGCCGAGGTGAATCGCCCCCGCCGCGTGGTCTTGGGCATACTCATCATCCTCGCGGACGTCGACGAAATGAAACCGATCAGCACGATCCAGTCTGGCCTTCACGTCCTCGACGGTGCATTCACGCACGCGGCCCCTGGCCTCATTCACCACTTTCAAAAATCCCGGGTTGTGACTCACAACGACTCCTCCTCAACGAACAACGATTGCTGCGCCTGAGAGCGGCGAAAGGTCTGCGGCACCGGCTGTTCATCCGGAACGAAACCGGCTCGACGGCAACCCAACTCGAATAATTGTTCGAGACAACGCCAATACGTCCCACGGCCATGATGCCGGCTGAAGAACTCGGCATCGCTGAGGGCGCCTCCGCGCACTTCTTGAATCCGGTGGATCATCTTCGAGATTCGATCGGGAAACGCCTCGCGCATGCGGTCGAGAAATACAGCTTCCACGCTACCCGGCAAACGCAGCAAACTCCAGGTCGCAGAGACCGCTCCTGCCGCCTTGGCACGCGATAACAGCGCAGGAATGGCGTCTTCATTCAAGCCTGGAATGATCGGCGCCACCGATATCCCCGTGGAGATACCGGCCTCGGACAGGATGCGCATGGTCTCAAAACGTTTACTAATGGTCGGCGCTTGCGGTTCCACCAGACGGGCCATCTCGTCATCAGCAAAGGCGATGCTGAAGTAGACACGGATCCAGGCCTTCTCGTGTAGCTGCCGGAAGATATCCAGATCGCGCACCGCAAGCGCTCCCTTGGTAATGATCCCCACGGGATTCCGATATTCGGCGCAGACTTCAAGACAGGCCCGTGTCAGACCGAGCGTGCCCTCAAGGGGTTGGTAACAGTCCGTATTGCCTGAAAATACAATCAGCTCCCCATTCCAGGCACGCTTTTCAAAGGCTTGGCGCAAGAGATCCGCCGCCCGTCGTTTGAGCACGATCTTTGACTCGAAGTCGGTGCCTGCCCCGAATCCCCAGTATTCATGGGAGGGCCGTGCGTAGCAGTAGGCGCAGGCATGGAAACACCCGCGGTAGGGATTCACGCTCCATCGAAACGGGAGGTCTGGGCTGTCGTTCCGGCTGAGTATCTGCTGAGTGTCGTCTTCAAAGAGCTGAATCTCGACACGCGACGAGGGTTCAAGCGCCTCACGCTGTGTGGATTCAAACCGATTGGGTGGGTTGGAGACGAGTTTCACGGACGGTATGGTGCCGCCCTCTCCGCGCGTTGTCAATTGCCTTTCTCTTGCCCGACCTCCGCACGCACAGCCACCAGTTTCATTGACTACGCGGGCCTCCAGTGTTAGATTTCTCGCCGCTTCAGAGGCGGAGAGTGTATGTACGACCTTCGTGTATTGCGGGACGACCTGGACATGCTGCGTGACCGCTTGGGGCCACGCGGTAAGGATGTCGCGTGGGAAGATCTCCGACGATTGACGGAGGATCGTCGCGCACGAACGGTGCAGGTGGAAGATCTCAGACATCAGCTCAAAAAGGGTTCCGAAGAGGTCGCTCGCCTGAAGCGAGACAAGCAACCTGCCGAGGACGCGATGGCGGCCATGAAGGCCTTGGGAGAAACAATCAAAGGATACGAAGAACAGCTTCGGCTGGTCGAGGAACAGTTGGCTCATGTGGCGTTGCGCATGCCGAACCTCCCGCACAGCTCTGTTCCGGAAGGCCAAGATGCGGCCGATAATGTGGAGGTGCGCCGCTGGGGCACACCCCCGTCTCTCTCGGGTCCGGCGCAATCCCACTGGGATCTCGGCGAAGCCCTGGGTATTCTGGATTTCGATCGCGCGGTCCGCATGGCCAAGGCCCGATTCGCCGTCTTGACCGGGATGGGCGCGAGGCTCGAACGGGCGCTTATCAATTACATGCTGGATATGCACACGACACAGCATGGATACCGCGAAGTGTTGCCTCCGCTGCTGGTCAATCGCGCCACCATGACCGGCACCGGACAGTTGCCCAAGTTCGAGGACGATCTCTTTCAACTGCGGGACGAAGAACTGTTTCTGATTCCGACCGCGGAAGTGCCGCTCACCAACCTGCACCGGGAAGAACTCTTGGCCGAGGAGACCCTACCCGTTCGGTATACCGCCTATACGCCCTGCTTCAGGCGCGAAGCGGGATCCTACGGCAAAGACACGCGTGGACTCATTCGGCTCCATCAGTTCAACAAGGTCGAACTCGTCGTCTTCACCAAAGCGGAGCATTCCTACGAGGAGTTGGAACGGTTGACCGCTCACGCCGAGGCAATCTTGCAGGGGCTGGGCCTGCACTATCGAGTCATCACCCTCTGCAGGGGTGACATGGGATTCTCTGCGGCGAAAACTTACGATATTGAAGTCTGGCTGCCTTCGCAGAAGGTCTTTCGCGAAATTTCCTCCTGCAGTAATTTCGAAGCCTTCCAGGCGCGGCGGGCCAACATTCGCTGGCGGCCGAAAGCCGGGAAAAAGGACGCCAAGTCGGAGTTCGTGCACACGTTGAATGGATCGGGATTGGCGGTCGGAAGAACCCTGGTGGCCATTCTCGAAAATTACCAGCAGCCGGATGGTACGGTGAGTATTCCACCGGCGCTGCAACCGTACATGGGCGGTCTGGAGCGTATACGGAAAGAGTGACCTACCGGAAGCATGTATCCGGTCGATAAGAGCGATACCGCAGGCTCCCGGTCGAGGCAACCAAGGTCAAGGTATGGAGGGGTGACGGAGTGGCCGAACGTGCCGGTCTTGAAAACCGGAGACGGGGTAACCTGTCCGCGAGTTCAAATCTCGCCCCCTCCGCCATACATCCCGGCGTCACTCACGATTGGTAGCCGGATTGGTGTCCACGCAGTGATGACCGTCTTCTCTGAGATCGAGACGATGCGGTGTTACGGTACATTCAAGAACCGCGAGTTTGTTCAGCCTCCTGAGTAAGTCGGCCTCACACACAATTGCATCACGCCGATAGCCTGCTTCTGTTTTGTGTCCTCCCTCACAGCTCACAGAGATCCACTTACGCCCACCATCCCCATCCGTTACGAGCGAATGAATTCTGAGAATGAAACGGGTATGCTGTACAGGTCCGACGCTTGAGATCTTGACGAAGGCGGGCAAGGCTTCTCATGAATCGCGGTGCCAATACTGCTTCCACGGGCTCCCTCCAGATCACGGCCTCACACCCTGACCAGCTCACGCTCGCATTTAGCGGTCGTCTTGATTCAAACACGACAGGCGCACTTTGGCGAGAGACCATGACGGCGCTCGACCGAAATAATCCCCATAAGGTCACGATCGACGCATCCGGCATCACATACTGCGATGGAGCCGGGATTGCCCTCTTGGTCGCCAATCGCCTCAATCTCTCAGTCCGGAACAGGCCGGTCACCATGAGGGGACTTCCTAAATGGATCAAGTTTGATGAAGAAGCAGTCGATGGACGCATACACTTTCGTGATGCGACACGATGTCGCACGGGAAGGATAGGGGTAGATAACCATGAAAAAGCCAGCAAAGTCAGAGATTATTGCCGCGTTCGAATTCAAGAAGGTCGCCTTTCTCGTGGAGGTCCTTCCCTATCGGGCAACCTCGCTGGCGCAACTATTGACCGGCGTGACCCTGGCGCCGGATGTGTCGATTTTTTACCACCTTCACCAGCGATTCTTTTTGGATCCCGATCGCTTGCCGGAGTTTCCCAACGATTTTGCGGCCTGGGCGGACCAGAGCCTTGGTGATGCTGTGGTCGCGGAACGCCTGGCCAATCTCAGTCTCTCTCGCAGCCTCGATCTGGCGATGGTACGGCGAGAGATCAGTATCCTTCTGGCGGAACATTTGGAGCGAAACGGCAGCCCTCATCATATACGACCAGGCTTGGAATTCATCTTCCGCAAGCCTCGCTTGGTCGGGTTCGGCAGCGGCCGGCACGCCGAGACACCCCAGCAATTCGCAAAGGTCCTGAAAACCATCGATAGCGATTCGATCGGCTACCATCTGTTCACGCCGAAAACCGCTCCCGGCCAGGTTGCGAACGACTTCGCCGCCTGGTTCAAGGCGCAGGGTTATGAGTCCTTGGCGCAGCAGTTGGACGCGTTCGATCCGTATCTCAACAGTCTCGAGGACAACCGAGCCTATGTCTTGGAACTCATCGAAGCCGGGCTGGAAGGGACTACCGCATGAGTGAATGCACGATGATCGAGACCTATCGAGGTATCGCGCCGGACAGCACCCTCAACGAATTGACGATTCTCGCCGAGACCCTGCAGGGCCGGACGCTGCAGCACCTCAATGCCACCCGCAGCGGTGGCGGCGTGGCGGAACTGCTCCATCGTCTGGTTCCCTGGACTGAGGCCTTGGGCATCCGTACCCGTTGGGAGGTGCTGAAGGGGACGCCCGAATTTTTTGACGTCACCAAGGCGATGCACAATGCCCTGCAAGGCGATGAAATCGAGATCACGCCGTCTGAACTGGCGGTGTACCGGCAGGTCCTCGAACAGAACGCGCCGACACTGACCCTGGACGCGGATGTCGTCGTGATGCATGATCCGCAGCCGGCCTACCTGATCGACTGGTTTCCCGCCATCCAGAAGCGGGCCGTCTGGCGTTGCCACATCGACCTGTCTCGTCCGCAAGAGCATGTCTGGAGATTCTTGCGCCGGGCCGTGAGCAAATATGCGATGACCGTCTTCCACGTCCCGCAGTTCGCGCAACGGATGCCGATGCCCGAAGTGTTGATCCCGCCCTCTATCGATCCCCTGAGCGAGAAGAACCGCGACATGGATGACGCATCGGTCACGAAGGTGCTGGAGCGATTCAAGATCGACCCTGAGCGTCCCCTCCTCGTGCAGATTTCTCGCTTCGATCGCTTCAAGGATCCTGTGGGCGTCATGGCCGCCTACCGCCTGGTCAAGACCAACTTCGACTGCCAGTTGGTGCTGGCTGGAGGGAGCGCGACGGACGATCCCGAAGGCGCCAAGGTGCTGGCCGAGGTCCAGGCAGCCGCGGAGGGAGACCCGGATATCTTCGTCCTTGCGCTGCCCCCGGATAGTGATCGGGAGATCAACGCCCTTCAACGAGCGGCCACGGTCATTCTGCAAAAATCCCTTCGGGAGGGTTTCGGGTTGACCGTCACGGAAGGGATGTGGAAAGGAAAGCCGGTGATCGCCGGCGCCGTGGGTGGAATCCCCTCCCAAATCATTCACGGCGTCACGGGTTTCCTGGTCCATTCGGTCGAGGGCGCCGCCTTTCGTCTCCGCTACCTCTTGAGCCATCCCAAGGCCGCCAAGAGGATGGGCGAGCAGGGCCGCGAACATGTCAGACGACATTTCTTGATCACCCGACACGTGCGGGACTACCTCTTGCTCATGCTGATGGTCGTCAAGGGATGTCCGGAAGACATGATTCGGCTACCTGGACGTCCTACGATACGGGCAGGCTCATGAACCAACGGCATACATGTTGGCCGAGACGGCAGGGACGAGGACCGTGGACAGTCGTCCTGGCCATGAGTGTCTTACTCAGCGCTGGTTGCACCATGATTCACGGGAACGATCGACGTGACGCGTTCATGTTGGAGAGGGTTCACCCTGAGGTCACGACGCAAGAGGACGTGCACAGTTTCTTCGGAGAGCCCACGGCGCGGCAGGGTCCATCTGAAGGCGCCATGGCAACCTCATGGGCCTATGTCGTCTCTGAAGGAGGGCACAATCCCCTGCGCTACCTTCCGCTCATCGGAGGCCTGACGTTCGGCTCGACGGAGGATATGGAGTCGCATTCGTTCGCCCTCGGGTTTTCCCAAGAAGGACTAGTCGAAGGAATGACGGAAAGATCCTTTGGCCGTTATTGGATCGAGCCCTCGTGGATCAATTCTTCAGGCCACGTCCCCATGTTCGGGGATCAGAATGTCAACGCGCGACCCACCGATGATCGGTAAGTGTCGACGGCACATGTGCCCATTGTGCCCAGCGCAACGAGGTATTTCATGCCTATCTGGTTCCGGCTCTTCACCACCCTTCTCCTTTGCATCCTCATTGGAGAGAGTACAATATCCTATGGCGGTCAGAAACCATCCGTCATACGAATCGGAACAGTTGCGGATGGACCATCCGGTCTGATGCCGGAACTCAGAGGTCTGATCACGCGGGAAATTGAGGAGCTCACGCGAGGTGAGTACCAGGTCGAATTTCCCGCTGCCTTGCAGCTGCAGGGACAATGGTCCCCACAACAAATCCGGCAAGGCATCGACCGTCTGCTGTCGGACCGTCAGGTGAATCTGGTAATTGCCCTGGGGGTCATCGCCTCCAATGAGGTCAGCCGTCGCCGCACTCTCTCCAAACCTGTAATCGCGCCCTTTATCATCGATGCGGACCTGCAGGGACTCCCACAAAAAAAAGGCTCCAGCGGCAGGCACAATCTGAACTACCTGGCGTCATTTAAAAGTTTTGAGCGGAACATCGAAGCCTTCAGAGAGATGATTCCCTTCGCCAAGCTGACCGTTCTCGTGGATCGGGTACTGCTCGAAGCGTTTCCTCTACTGCGCGAGAAGGCCGACCGTATCGAACAGCAGCATCATCTTGCGGTGACGTTCCTGCCGGTCGATACGACCAGCCAACCGGCATTGGCGGCCCTGCCGAAAAGGACAGACGCGGTCTATGTCTCGCCCCTGGTACGGCTTGGACCGGGCGAGCTGAAACGATTGGCCGATGGGCTGATCGCCAGACGATTACCCAGTTTTTCCGGATTGGGCCGACCTGAAGTGGAGCAAGGCATCTTGGCGACCCTTGCTCCGAATCTGGATACCTTGCGATTGGCCCGCACGATCGCGTTGCATACGCAACGAATCCTGTCCGGCACCGATGCGGGGATGCTGCCGGTGACCTTCTCGCAAGGCGAACAGTTGACCATTAACATGGCCACCGTGCGGGACATCGATGTATGGCCGACCTACGGCGTCCTCGCCGAGGCCGACCTGCTGCACGAAGAGCGGGAGGACGTAGCCCGTAAACTCTCATTGTATACAGTCATGCACGAGGCGGTGTCCGTCAACCTCGATCTCGCATCCGCAGACCGGAAGGTGGCGGCGGGGATAGGGCAGGTCGCCCAATCCCGTTCCAAGCTGCTCCCTCAGGTCACGGTCGGCAGTTCCGGCGTCCTGACCGGACAGGGTCCCAATACGTTCGGAACCGGAGCGGACCCGAAGCAGACTGCCGTGGCGATCGGCTCGGTGACTCAATCACTCTATTCCGACAAAGCCTGGTCGGAATATACGGTCGAGAAACAGTCACAGCTGTCGCGTGAAGAGGAGCGGAGGCAATTGCAGCTCGATATCGCCAAAGAAGCCGCCATCGGCTATCTCTCGCTCTTGAAGGCCAAGACGGTCCTGCGCATTCAACGGGATAACCTCGGCCTGACCCGTTCTAATTTGGAATTGGCCAGAGTTCGCGAATCCATCGGGTATGCAGCGCGGGACGAAGTGTATCGCTGGCAAAGCGAGGTGGCGAACGGGCGCAAACGTGTCCTGGGAGCCCAGGCAGAATTGAAACAAGCCGGGATCGCTCTCAACCGGCTGCTCCATCGTCCGTTGGAGGAGCCATTCCAAGCCATTGAAGCAGGTCTCGACGATCCCTTTCTCTTGGGAAATCGGCATGACCTTTTTTCGTTTATCGACAACCCGAAAAGCTTCCGGGTCTTCCGTGACTTTCAAGTTCAGGAAGGCATCAAAGCCGCGCCAGAACTCCATCAGCTCGACGCGCAAATTGCAGGCCAGGAGCGCACGGTCTTAAATGCGCAACGAGCCTATTGGATGCCCGAGATCACCATGCAGGGCGCCGCAATCCAACAGTATGCGCAGGGAGGAGGCGGCACCGGAGGGTTGACCATCCCGGCCGGTGGAAGTGGTCTTGGCTTGACTCAGAATCAAAATTTTTACGTCCTCAGTCTCGGTCTTTCCTTCCCCCTCTTTCAAGGCGGCGCGAAAGATGCCACCTGGCTCAAGGCGAACGAACAATGGCGCGAACTGCGTCTGACACGCGAGGCCACCCTAGGTCGTGTCGAGGAACGGATCCGGTCGGCGCTCTTGGGAACAACCGCGTCGTTTCCCAGTATCTCACTCTCTCGCGACGCGGCCAGCGCCGCCCAAAAAACGTTGGACCTGGTGCGGGACCAATATGGGAGAGGCGCCGTGGACATCATTCGTCTCCTCAATTCACAGAATGCCGCCGTCACCGCCAGCGAAACCTCGGCCAACGCCGTGTACGATTTTCTCATCGACCTGATGGGAATCCAGCGGGCGATCGGGCAATTCGATGTGTTTATCGATCCGGACCAGCGCGCCGCATGGTTCGAGCGGCTGCAGACCTCCTTTCAACGAGCGGGAATAGGAGTGACCGGCAGACACCAGCAATGAACGTGGACAGGTCCGTAAGTCGGTGATCGATGATGAGGGCAAACCGCCCCAGTGTGAGAGGAGGACGTGAGTGGCACAGCAGGAGAGGAAGTCCTGGTACATCGCGGGCGGCCTACTGGCCGTCCTTGCCGCGGGAGGAGCCGGGTGGTGGTGGTATGCCCAGCCGACCCCGCCGGTCACCGTGGTGTCCGGCAATGGACGACTGGAGGCCCAAGCGATCGATGTGGCGACCAAGTTTTCCGGCCGCATCGCGGAGGTCCTGGTGAAAGAGGGCGATCTCGTCGAGGCCGGTCAGGTCCTGGTGCGCATGGACACGACATCCTTGACCGCTCAACTCCGGCAGGCACAAGCCCAGGTCGAGATGGCGAAGAAACAACGACTGAGCGCGGAGGCCTTGATTGCCCAGCGTCGCAGCGAAGAACTGTTAGCCGAACGCGATCTCGGCCGCGCCAGGACCCTCTATGCCAACGCCAACCTTCCGTTGAAAGAGTTGGACCGCGCGCAAACCTCGATGCGCACGGCCACGGCCGCGCGCGCCCAAGCGGAGGCTCAACGGGCCCAGGCCGAGGCATCCATCCAGGCGGCGGTCGCCGAAACCCAGCGCCTCAAGGCCGACGTCGATGAAAGTGTGCTCCGATCGCCGCTCGGGGGTCGCATCCTTTACCGTCTGGCGGAACCGAGCGAAGTATTGCCGGCGGGGGGCAAGGTCCTGACCCTGCTCGATTTGACTGATGTGCATATGACGATCTTTCTTTCAGAAACCGTGGCGGGACGTATTGCCATCGGAGCCGATGCCCGTATCGTCTTGGATGCGGTGCCCGACTATGCCATCCCCGCCCATGTGCGGTTTGTGGCGGCCGAAGCCCAGTTCACGCCGAAAGAAGTCGAAACGAGAAATGAACGGGAAAAATTGATGTTTCGGGTCAAGGTTCAGATTGATCCGCAGCTGCTCAAGGCTCATGAGCCGCAGGTGAAAAGCGGTCTGCCTGGCGTGGCCTATGTTCGTCTCGACCCGCAAGCCGAATGGCCGGATCACCTCTTGGCCAAGCGAGCGCCATGACACGGCGTGACATCGTCGCCCGTCTCGACGAGGTGACGCATCACTATGGAGAGACCGCAGCCCTGGAGGCCGTATCCCTGGAACTTCCGTCGGGATGTTCCATCGGGTTTATCGGTCCTGACGGCGTCGGCAAATCGACGCTGCTCGGGCTCCTGTCCGGTGTGCGGATCATCCAGACTGGAACGGTCCAGGTGCTCGGCGGGGATATGCGGGATCCCGCTCATCGCACGACAGTGTGCCCGCGGGTCGCCTATATGCCGCAAGGACTTGGCCGCAATCTCTACCCCACCCTCTCGGTGTTCGAAAATGTGGACTTTTTCGGCAGACTCTTCGGCCATTCCCTAGAAGAACGAGAATGGAGAATTCAGGAACTATTGACCAGTACAGGGCTGGCGCCGTTCCCCGATCGGCCTGCCGGCAAACTGTCCGGGGGCATGAAGCAAAAGCTCGGCCTCTGTTGCTCGTTGATTCACGATCCGGATCTGCTGATTCTTGATGAACCCACTACGGGAGTCGATCCGCTGTCGAGGCGTCAATTCTGGGAACTGGTCGGACGTTTCCACGAACGCCAAGCTCACATGAGCGTGTTGGTCGCCACCGCATATATGGAAGAGGCTGAACGTTTCGACTGGCTCGTCGCGATGGATGCCGGCCGAATCCTTGCCACCGGAACTCCGCAAGAACTCAAAACCAAGACCGGGGCCGAGACCCTGGAGCAAGCCTTCATCTCGCTGCTGCCGGACAGTAAACGCCAAGCCCATCGAACCCTGTCCATCCCTCCTCCACGCACACAGGACGGAGCCCCGGCCATCGAGGCGCACGATCTGACCCGCCGATTCGGGACCTTCACCGCCGTCGACCATGTCAGCTTTCGGATCGCGCGCGGGGAGATATTCGGATTTCTAGGGTCCAATGGCTGCGGCAAAACGACCACGATGAAAATGCTCACCGGCCTGTTGCCCGCCAGCGAAGGCGAGGCCAGGCTGTTCGGGCAACCGGTGGAGACGAGCAGCCTGGAAGTACGCAAACGAGTCGGCTTCATGTCGCAAAGCTTTTCGCTTTACGCGGAGCTGACGGTGCAGCAAAACTTGGAGCTGCATGCCCATCTGTTCCACCTCGCAAAGAACACGATCGCTGATCGGATCGACGAGATGATCGAGCGATTCGGCTTAGGGGACGTTCGTGAGGAGCTGGCGGAGCGGCTGCCCCTCGGAATCCGACAGCGTCTCTCTTTGGCGGTGGCCATGATCCATGGTCCGGAGATGCTGATCCTGGATGAGCCGACTTCGGGCGTCGATCCCATCGCGCGTGATGCCTTCTGGGAGCTGCTCATCGACCTGTCGCGCAATCACGAGGTGACGATCTTTATCTCCACCCATTTTATGAATGAAGCGGAACGTTGCGACCGCATCTCATTCATGCACGCGGGCCGGGTGCTGGCTCAAGGCACTCCCGAAGGATTGATTCGGGCCAGAAACGCGAAGACCTTGGAGGAATCCTTCATTGCATACTTGGAGGAGGCTTCCACCACCTCCGACCAACCCGCGTCGGAAACCGACCCGCCCGCCCCTTCTCCTCCGATCGCATCACCGCACCACGAATCTCACAGGCGTTTCGATATTCGGCGGATGTGGGCCTATGCCAGACGGGAAACCATGGAGATTCGACGGGACCCCATTCGATTGGGATTCGCCTTTCTCGGACCGATCATCTTGATGATCGTGTTCGGCTATGGAATCACCTTCGATGTGGAACACCTGTCCTATGCCGTGCTGGATCATGATCGAACGCCGGAGAGCCGGCAGTATCTGGAAAACTTCTCCGGCTCCCGCTATTTTCTCGAACAGGCTCCCCTCCGCGACTATGTCCAGTTGGAAACCCGCATGCGCAACGGTGAGTTGAAATTCGCCGTCGAGATCCCGCCGGGATTCGGACGAGACCTCACACGGGGACGCCGGCCAGAGGTGGGTCTGTGGCTTGACGGCGCCATGCCGTTTCGAGCCGAAACCAGCCGCGGGTATGTGCAGGGGGTGCATCAGGCCTACCTCACGGACCTGATCCGGCGGGAATTCGGAAAAGAGGTCGAGGCGTTGCCGGTCAGGATCGATGCGCGGTTTCGCTATAACCAAGACTTCAAGAGCGTGTTCGCGATGGTCCCAGGGATCATCATGTTGCTGTTGATGATGATCCCGGCCATGCTCACAGCGGTCGGCGTCGTCCGTGAGAAAGAGATGGGATCCATCACCAATCTCTATGCCACTCCGGTGACCGGTCTGGAATTCCTGCTCGGCAAACAGTTGCCCTATATCGGCATCGCCGTGCTCAACTTCGCCAGTTTGGTCTTGCTGAGCCTCGGCCTGTTCCAGGTGCCGATCAAGGGAAGCGTGGCGGCGCTGGTGCTCGGCGGGATCTTGTATGTGATCGCCGGCACCGGCGTGGGTTTGCTGATTTCCACCTTTGTCAAAACACAGATCGCCGCGATTTTTGCGACCGCCATTCTCACCACGCTCCCGGCCGTGCAATTTTCCGGCTTCATTACTCCGGTGTCATCGCTCTCAGGCAGCGCCAGGATCATGGGTTATGGGTTCCCCAGTAGCCACTTTCAACAGATCAGCCTGGGCACGTTCACCAAGGCATTAGGTATGAACGACCTGATCATCCCCCTCGCGGCCTTGGCATCCTTTAGCGTGCTATTCCTCATGCTCAGTCGTGCGCTCTTGAAGACTCAGGAACGATGAACATCCTACGAAAACTGGAAAACATCTTCCGCCTGGGACTGAAGGAACTCGTCAGCCTGGCCTATGATCCCGTCCTGTCCATTCTGATTCTGTATTCGTTTACTTTCGCCGTCTACTCGCCGGCCAAGAACGCACAGATGGAACTAGCCAACGCCTCGGTGGCCATCGTCGACGAGGACCGATCCACCCTGTCGCTGCGCATTCACGATGCGCTGCTCGCGCCCTTCTTCTTCCCGCCGGGACACCTCTCCATCGGGGAGATTGATGAGGCGATGGACAACGGACGCTACACGTTCATTCTCGACATTCCTCCCAATTTCCAGGCGGACCTGGTGGCCCACCGGCATCCAACGATCCAGATCAATGTGGATGCCACGGCCATGGCCCAGGCCGGTACCGGTTCGGGATATCTATCCAGCATCATTTCCCAAGAGGTCCGGACCTTTCTTGGAGAGGAGGAAATCGGCCTTCCCGTGAAGCTGGTGACGAGAGCCATGTTCAATCCCAACCTCCAGTCCACCTGGTTCCTAGGCATCTCCCAGATCGTCAATAACATCACCCTGCTCGCTATCATCCTCACGGGAGCCGCCCTGATCCGAGAACGCGAGCATGGCACGATGGAACACTTGCTCGTGCTTCCCCTCACGCCGTCCGACATCATGATCGCCAAGGTCTGGGCGAACGGATTGGTCATCGTCGTCGCCGCGGCCTTTTCTCTCAAGGTGGTGGTGCAGTGGGCGCTGGGCGTGCCCATCGCCGGATCCCTACTGCTGTTTCTGGGAGGAACCGTGCTCTATCTGTTTTCGGTGACGGCCCTGGGAATCTTTCTGGCGACCATTTCCCAATCGATGCCGCAATTCGGACTGCTGGCGATTCCGGTCTACATCGTGATGAGCCTGTTGTCCGGTGGAAATACACCGTTGGACAGCATGCCCGAAGCCTTGCAAGTCGTGATGTATGCCTCGCCCGCCACGCACTTCATGAGCATCGCGCAGGGAATTCTGTTTCGGGGCGCCGGATTGGATGTGATGTGGCCTGAATTTGCCGCGGTGGCCGGGATCGGTGCAGCCTTTTTCTTGGGCGCCCTGATGCGTTTTCGCGCCAGCGTCGCAGCGGGCTAGAATCGCCTATCGCGACGCTTTCAAGGCGCGATGGCGTGTGCCTTCACGGAAGAGAGGCGTCTCAATGTCCGTCATTCGCCAAGACCCGACGACCAAGGAATGGGTAATTCTTGCCTCGGAACGATCCAAGCGGCCTCATGATGCCACAGGCCGGAGCGTCCCCGGCGCTGCTCACCACCACGAGGTTTCCTGCCCGTTTTGTCCCGGTAACGAACAGATGACTCCCGGTGAAATCTGGCGTGTTCCCGCCGATCAACGCGCTCCTTGGCTGGTGCGCGTCGTCCCCAATAAGTTTGCGGCGCTGACTCCTCGCGACAACCTCACTCGCCGAGACGAGCAGGGCCTGTTTCGAGAAATGGATGGCGTGGGGTTTCATGAGGTGATTATTGAGACTCCTCAGCACGATCGGTTTCTTGCCCTGATGAGCGTCAAAGAGGTGGAACGGATTCTGCTGGCCTATCAACTCCGGTACCTGGATCTGGAGCAGGATCCACGCATTCGATATATCATCCTTTTCAAGAACCACGGCGAGCGAGCCGGCACTTCACTCGACCATCCGCACTCCCAGATTGTCGCCACCCCGATCGCTCCCGTCCTTCTCCGGAGGAAGTATCAGGTCGCCATGGCTCATTACGATGATACCGGCCGTTGTCTCTACCGCGACATAGTCGAGGCGGAACTTCGGATCAAAACGCGCCTGATAGTAGAAACGGACCGCTATGTCGTCTTCCATCCCTTTGCTTCCCGAGCTCCGTTTGAGACCTGGATTGTGCCGAAGAGCCGTCAACCCTCCTTCGGAGAATTGACCGCAGAAGATCGCCGAGATTTAGCTCTGGTTCTCCTTCAGGTCTTGCGAGCTCTGGATCGCCTGTTGGGAAGTCCCGCGTTCAACTACGTGGTGCATTCGGCACCGGCGGAGGACGCCGACCGGCCGTATTACCTCTGGCATATTCAAATTCTTCCCCGGGTCGCCACCATCGCCGGATTCGAATTGGGTTCCGGAATCTTCGTCACCACCATGCTTCCCGAAGAGTCAGCCGCCTCTATGCGGGGAGTGCTCGCTGAATTCAAGTAGGAGGTCACATGTCACGCAGGTCCGGTCATTCCCTGATCGAAACGTTGTTCAAGTCCGTTTTGCCCTGCGCAATTGCGCTGCTGATGCTGGCTAGCGGGATCGTACGGGCTGAAGATGACGAGACACCGATCGAAGATTGCCGATACCGGGCGCAGGATGGGAATCAGTCTTCCTCGAACAATAGCTCAAGTCAGTGGTTGCCGGCCGATGACGTATTTCGACCGTTGATGGCCGATCCCAAACAGCCGCAGTTTTTTGCCTCGTATCAAACGACGGAGGTGCGCACATCAGGGTCGCAGCTGAATGTCGGATCTGTTGGCTTCGGCGAGAATTTCGGTCTCTGGACCAGGAGAGACGGGTGCAATGGCTGGCAGGTGAGCCTTCTGAGCGGTATTTTCTCCCAGTTCAATATGGATGCGCCTTCGACCGACCTGCTGAATACCGACTTCGTGGTCGGCATACCGATCTCTTGGCGCCAAGGTCCATTCTCTGCGCGGGTGCGCCTGTACCATCAAAGCAGCCATCTCGGGGATGAATTTTTGTTGCGCAATCCGGATTTCAACCGGATCAACTTGAGTTATGAGGAAGTCGAGGCGCTGCTCTCACTCGATGTGAAATGGGTTCGAATGTATGGAGGCGGCGGATACCTCATCCATCGTCAGCCTGCCTTCGACCGATCGAGAGCCCAATGGGGAATGGAATTGCGCGGGCCGGAATTCGCCATTCCCTTTCTTGGCGAGACAGGCCGACATGTCATGCTCGTACCGGTGCTGGGCGCCGACTTCAAAGCGATCGAACAGCTGAGCTGGACATTGAACACCAATGTGGTGGCCGGGTTTGAGATGAGCAGTTCCCGTGCCAGGCGTCGCATCCGATTTCTGATCAGCTACTATAACGGCTTCGCTCCCTACGGACAGTTCGCGAATCTCAAGGTTGAAACCATCGGGGCTGGAATCTATCTGACGTTTTGATGTGGTCGTCTTTGGACATATTTCCAGCCGATACCAGCCTCCCATTGTCTGCCCCATGGGCTTGAACGCCCTGGAGTAAACGCCCCTGCCGTTCCCACATAGGATCAGCCGGAAGTCACGCCAGGTCACAAGAAGCGTTCCGTCTCACAATTGGCAGGGCACGCTCAGCTCGAAACGGCGCGATTCGCACCTTGTCTCTCTACACCCCCTCCCTTCGAGGTACAGCTCCCGTGGAATGCAACCGCTCCACCTCGGGCTATACTTGGACATCAGCTGGTCGTGAGGTTCACCTAACAGGGAGGCATTGTGAATAAGCGATACACCAAACGTGAACCGGTCCGGAGCACCTGCATGTTATCGTTTGACGGCAAGATCGAAGAAGGACTACTGGTGAATCTCTCCGTCCCTGGCTGCATGCTTAAAACCAGTATGAAACTCCGGGTCGGTCAATATGTAGACTTACGCCTTTCCTTCGCGACGGGTCAGCACCCTCTGCAGATCAAATTGGCTGCCGTGCGCTGGGTCAAGGACGGAATGGCCGGGATCGAATTTATCCGGATGTCCGAGGCCGACCAGGCTCAACTCCGCTCGCTCGCAGGTTACGTCGGAAAACATAGGGCTCAACAGAATTGGAGTGAGCGGGTCGTTTGCATGGGGGCAAACATGGAGTAGACCTTGGGAGAGGGCGAGGACCAGGTTTTCGGGCCGATCTCGCCACAGCCTCTTGCATTGAGTACACCCTATTAGCGGGACCGAGTGCTGTTAGGTGGACGGATCCGGCTGAGATCAGCAACCATCGTTCATGCAATGATGCTGAGTCGTACCCTGATTCAGGCCTTTCGCCTTTCTATGGATGATGGGCACCCTATGTGGCGAGATTATCCGATCGGTGCCTCGATGGGAG
>JALDRG010000012.1 GCA_031315995.1 Nitrospira sp. | reverse complement strand
GTGGTGAATTACCTGGGAAGATGGATTGAGAGCTCGGAAGGCTATGCGCCGTAAGGATCGCTACGACACGGTTGATTTGGACGAGAATCAATTTGAGCCTGGTTCTCGCCATCGGGTGCTCAAGAATCTGCTGCATATTACCAGCAAGCGCGAGATGGATCGGGTCGAAGGGCGTGAGCAAGTTCGTGCACTCGAAACTCTGGCAAGTCTCTATGACAGCGATCATCGATTTACTGCTATTGATCTGTGCCGCATCCACCGACTCTGGTTAGGAGACATTTATCCCTGGGCAGGGAAGTATCGACAAGTCAATGTAAAGAAGGACTCCTTCTCATTTGCCGCAGCTGCGCAGATCCCTAAATTGATGGCCGAGTTTGAGGAAGGGCCGCTCAAACGGTATACACCTTGTCGCTCTCGGGCGAATCTGGCTGCGGGGCTGGCAGAAGTTCATGTGGAACTCGTGTTAATTCATCCTTTCAGAGAGGGCAACGGACGGGTGGCGCGACTGCTAGCCGTACTTATGGGACTACAAGCAGGGTTGCCCGCGCTGTACTTTGATAAATTATCCGGTCGAAAGCGGCGGGAATACTTTGCAGCAGTGCAAGCCGGATTGGACCGCAATTACGAACCGATGACGAAGCTATTTACCGCGGTGATCGAGAGGACTTTGCAGATTCACGGGGCGTAATACGGCGAGAGACCTTGATCCCGGCGTCTAAGTCGGATGAGGTGAGTTTGACGCCTTCAATGTCCGTGGAGGTGTAGACGGTCATCTGAAACATGGCACGGCGCTTTGCTGGGTCGGTGAGGTACGGATTCGTCTTATTTAGAGCCCGTTTGAGCATACGCATAGTATAACATGCTCTGAGATTTCAGAGGCTACTTGCTTGCATGATTTCGCAGAGCGTCCCGCCTTCTCACGCATCGCTTTCCTCTGACTCTCCCTCCCCACCACGCCGCTGATGTTTTGTCCCTGTCTTTCTCCCTCCGCCCAAATTGATCCTTCGGGAACTGCCTGATATCCTCGATCGTGCTTGTGTAGCGGGGCGGTGCTCACCCCTCAGGGAGGACGTCATGAAGCGAATGACTCCAGCGATGCTCCTGAAGGCGTTGACCATGTTTCGAGGGTTCACACAGACGGCGGCGGAGTATCTCAGGGACAAAGAACGGCTTCGTTATCTGCTAGCCGCGGCCCTCTCGATTGCGCAGGGACGTGGTGGCAAGCTGTTGGACGACCTTCTGTTACTGGTACGGCTGGTGAAGGCGTCGGTGAGCGGGGCCTATACAGGCTTCTCGGTCCAGAAGCTGGTGACCATCGTCGCGGCGATTCTGTACCTCATCAGTCCGCTCGATGTGATCCCGGACTTCATACCTGTGGTCGGTTATGCGGATGATGCGGCGGTGATTGCCTGGGTGCTGAACAGCATTGCTGAAGAACTGAGGGAATTTAAGAGTTGGAGCAGGGGACGTGACCGGGTCTCCCGTGATGTGAAGCTGCCGGGCCGGTCGTCTGTGCCGTCGATGCTGACGCAGGGTGCTGCACGCCGAGGGTGGAGCAAGGGATAAAAAGAAATGGTTGGGGTCTGATCTTGCCCTGTGTGAGATTCCTTCAAGAAGGCGCTTCGTGGTGTGTCAGGGGACTCGTGCGATTCTTCTAGCAAGCTGTAGAAGTTAGGCTGCGGACTGCTTGGCCACGTCCCAGCCGGGAAAGACCAGGACGGCTGGATGGCACTGGAGGACCCGCGCCAGGGTTTTGGCCCGTTCGACCCCCAGATTGATGGTATCGTTTTCGATCGCTGAGATGGTGGACTGGGAAATCTTGGTCCTTCGAGCCAGCTCGCTTTGCGTGAGCCCTTGCAGTTCACGGATAATCCGGACGGATTCTCCTACCGAAACCACCACTCGCGCTTTTGCCGGGCGAACGTCTTTGGTTTTCATCACTGCCTCCGATAATCGTGGGCTGTCACGTCCATGATCACGACCAGTACGCGCTGTTCTTCAACTTTGTAGATCACTCGATACTGTGCATTCAACCGCGACGAGCGATGCCCTTCCCATTCGCCTTGAAGACGTTCATCGTGGAACCCCTTGATCAGGCGTAGGCCTGCCGGGCCGGAGATCCGCACGATGTCTTTCCACTTCTCATAGCGTTTCAGCAATTCAAGCGGAAGGCGATCAAGGCTCTTGCTCGCTCGGCGGTGTTCGTAGATCTCCCACATGACCGGCCCTACTATACCATATTAGGTATAGTCCATCTCAAGGTCTCGTTCGTCTCTGAACTTCCGTCCCCGCCACCGATGGCGAAGCAGAGTCCCGAGTGCTTTCCCGAACTGCTGAGTGTGGGATGTGGGGCAATATTCCTGGTCTCCGGGCGCGATGCGAGCTGACCTGAACCGGTCGTTTCCTGTTACAATGCCGACCCTCACGAAGATGTGCTCAAGGAAAGGCCTGCGATGTCGAAGCCCTCACAACCGAATGCCGTGCTTGTGGCGATCCGCACCCCTCGCGTGACGGCGGAGGAGCTGGACAGTTCGCTGCAAGAGCTCACCCGTCTGGTGAAGACCCTCGGGTACACCGTCGTGGGCCGTGTGACGCAAAAGCGTAGTTCCGATAAATATGCGGCGGTCCTGGGGCAGGGCAAACTCGCCGAATTGGCGCTGTGGACCGGGGGTTCAGGGAAAATCGAATCGGCGTTTGAGCGGCCGCAGCACAAAGCGGCCTCGAAGCGGGAGGCTGCGGCATCGGACGTCACGGAAGAAGCAGATGACGACGAATCGGATGACACCATCGAAGCGTCCCCCGGCCCTCGCGAACAGGCGCAGATCGTCATCGTGGACTGTGATCTGTCGCCGTCTCAATTGAAAAATCCTGAACGAGCCGCCGGCGTTCCGGTGCTCGATCGTACCGGGGTCATCATTGAGATTTTCAGCCGGCACGCGCGAACCAGAGCGGCCCGGCTGCAGGTGGAGATCGCGCGGCTCAATTATCTCGCGCCACGGTTGCGGGAAACCGGCGGCGGCAGCGAGCGGCAAGGCGGGGGAGTCGGTGGCAAGGGGGCCGGGGAGACGAGTCTGGAGCTCGATAAGCGCAGAATCCGCGATCGCATGAAAGAACTCCGGACGGAATTGGCGGCGATCGGGGACGAGCATCAGACGCGCCGCGCGAGGCGGGAACACGAATTGACGGTCGCGCTCGTCGGCTACACCAATGCCGGGAAATCTTCGCTCATGCGTGCGATGACGGGCATCGAGGTGCTCGTGGCCGACAAGCTGTTCGCCACGCTCGATACCAGATCCGGCCCTTGTATCCTGACACCCGTCCCAAAGTGCTGATGTCCGATACGGTGGGATTCATCAAAAAGCTCCCGCATGACCTGGTGGCGTCGTTCAAGTCGACGCTGGATGAAGCGGCCTCTGCCTCGCTCGTGCTGTTTGTCGTCGATGCCTCGGATCCGTCCTTTCGATCCCAACTCGACGTCACGCGGAAGGTGTTGGCCGAAGTCGGCGCCACGGATGTCCCCAGCCTGTTGGTGTTGAATAAACGAGATCGTCTCGGACCGGACGAGCTCGCGGCCCTGAAGGCGGAATATCCCGACGCGGTGTTGCTGTCCACGAGAAGCAAGGAGGATCTGCAGGCGCTCCGTGAGCGCATCATGGGGTACTTTGAGAGCGATATGATCGACGAGGAATTGCATATTCCTTTTACGGCTCAAGGGGTCGTGGCGGAGATCCGCGCCAAGATGCGTATCTTGTCCGAAGAATATGATGCCGAGGGACTCACGATACGGGTGCGATCCACCCCAGAGAATCTGACGAGTATCAAAAAGAAGCTCGCGCGCTGAGGCGCCACATCGAAAATGAGGGTCAGGCGCCTTGCAATCGAACAATCGACTGGCCCTCGGGAGATCACTAGCTCCTCGATCAGGTCGGATGGAGCAGAATGGCGTGAGCCTGACTCACTCACTCTGGCAACTTCGGTCGCACACAGAAGCGATCGAAACACACATTCCTGAAAGGAGACTCGCCTTATGCCGGCCATGAAACCAAAAGACATTCAACTGCAACTGAAATCCGTTCCCAAGTGGTCGAGACGCGCCAAAACCCTGATGCGGACCTATCAGTTCAAGACCTTCATGGACGGACTGAAGTTTGTCACGCTGGTGGCAAAACGCGCCGAAAAGAGCCAGCACCATCCCGATATCGACATCCGGTTCAATAAGGTCACGTTGAACCTCACCACGCATGACGAAGGCGGTCTGACGGAGAAGGACTTTCTCATGGCGCGGCAGTGCGACGAGGCCTTCGCAAAAATGTAGGATCATGTGGGGCCTCTGCCCTGTGCATCCAACCTATACTCCCGCTGTCGCCGGCTCTCCTTGTCTGTAAGTTCCACCTGATCCAGCGAACTCCAGTGTCAGGGGCTTTTCCCAGTATGTCCTCAGTCTTATGAGGGTTACTCTTGATCAGTTGCTATCGGTTCGATTAACGAATGGGAGGATATATGATGAAGCGAAGTGTTGAATTGCTGCTCGTCGCGGCGCTGATCAGTGGGGGAGGAGGGCTCGCTTTTGCGGCCGATCCCATGGAAGAGAAGGAAGCCACTCCGACCATCGGCGAGAGGCTGACCAAGGATGCCATCAAGGGCACTCTCATGAAAATGGACGGGGAGTATTATCAAATTAAAAATTCAGATGGGGAACTCGTCAAAGTACATGTGGATAAGAGCACGAAGCTCGACAAGGTGGTGGAAGGCGATATGGTCAAAGCCTACGTCACCGATAAGAACCACGTGACCACGTTACAGCGGGTTGAAAAGTAGTCCCAGCCGAGGCGGCAGGTCTGCAGGCCTGCCGCCCGACTTGGTCGGGCGGAGGTCGGGCGAAATCGACGGCGGCAGCCGGTTGCTTGTTGAGACGATCTGAACCGCTGAGCTGACAGCCCCCACTGTTTCCGCACGAATGCGCTGTTCGACACTATCCAGGGAAGAACGTGGCGCGTAGCGATGGTGACGGAGTTATTCGCGTCCGCGGCCATTGATGGATAGAGATCAACGCAACCGCCGGACAGGTCGCGCAGAATGCCGGAACACGGCAAGCGCAGCGCGGGGCGGATTACCTCGGAGAATACATCTCGACGGTTTCCCGAATTTTGACCCATCTGTCCCATCCGTGACCTTTGGCCGTGCTTCTAATCGCTTCCCGCGCGGCAGCAATGCTCCTGTTCATGCTTTCCCGATTCACGGTAGGCTCGTATCGAACGACGATCTGGAGTGTCTCGGGATCCGCCAGAATAATGTCGAGCGAGTAGGGCTGGTCGGAACTCGCCTCACGTCTGAGCCCGGCGCGCATGGTGACTGCCAGCCATTCGCCTTCCGTCGGTATGTACAGCGCCTGGCCGGGCCGGCTGGGGGCCGGCTGCGCGGTGCTCGTCATACTGTCCTCTTTCTCCATTCTCTCAATCTGACATTCTCTGTTTCGACAGGCCTTTGCTTGCGCTTCCCGATTCTCCAGGCATGCGACCTTATCGTCCGCGCTGATGGCATTTCCGAAGCATTTTTTCGCCTCCGCATCAGACGCATTGAGACAATCTTCACAAGGGGTCTGCGCGAGGGCAGGCGTGCCGAGGAACAAGAGCGGAAACAATGCGAATACAAGTCGAACGTTCATGATCGGACCTCCTGCAAGCAGTGTCGGGACACCCTGCGCGTGAAGAATCGCCTGCGCCGTTACCTATGGGGCTAAATGAAAACCGAAGAGACCCTCAGCGAGCCCCTCGCCGCCTGTCCGGTCGTGACTCATCCTCTACGCCACTCGCTACCATTTTTCAATGATGTCCCAAGGCCGGGGCAGGTCCGGTCTGGCAATCACCGATCGCCAAGCCGTACACTGCCCTGCGGTGACCTGTCCGCTCGTCTGGAATTTCCCGGTGCCCTCGGTCATGCCACCGGGCACGTCCAGGCTCATCTTTCCGCGTTGAAACCAGGAGAGGCCCCCGATGTTGAACGAGAAGGTGATGGCGGCGGTGTTGGAGTTTCGTCGGAAGCGCGATTGGGAGCAGTTTCACACGCCCAAGGAACTCGCCGCCGCCATTACCGTCGAAGCAAGCGAATTGCTGGAAGTCTTTCAATGGAAGTCACCCGCCGAGGTGGCGAGTCTGTTGAACAGCCCCTCGCGAGTGCGCGTGGAGGATGAGATCGCCGACGTCGTGATCCTGCTCTCCTACCTGTGCCATGATCTGAGCCTGGATGTGAATGATGCGGTGCGCTCGAAGCTGAAGAAGAACGAGGCCAAGTATCCGGTCGAGAAATCCTACGGCAATGCGAAAAAGTATGATGAATGATCAGATCCATGCGAAGGAGTCGGGGATGGGCGGCTGCACGGAACCAGAGGGGCCATCGGCGTCATGCATGCTCTCGTGCAGGGCGTAGGGCTGCGAACTTCAGCGTTCCTCAACCTGCGCGCGTTTGCATTCGACCAGGTCGATCGCGCATTGTCTTTAACAGCAATCAAGGTAGAGGGCAGCATCGAGCCCTTGAGCAGGTTTTACGGATGACGGCGGTGATCGCGTTTCCCCAGGACAAAGCGGAGGACTATGGAACCCTTAGTCATCATCGGCGGGCTCGCCCTGATTATCGGCATCGTGGGTGTCATCGTGCTGCTGAAGGGCAGGAAGAAGAAAGTTCGTTGAACCGGCGAGTCGAATAGGCGGCTCGATCGTATTCAGACACGGGAGGTCCGACATGGGAGCATACGGAACGTGGAGATCGCGAGGGATGCGTTGGGGAGCCGTCACAGCCCTGGCGCTTGCGGGATGGTCGGTGACCGGTACGACGTCAGCTGTTGCGTTGGACGTCGATCCTGGACAGGAAGTACGCATTGAGATCTCCATCCGCGACTCCACGTACGTGCGCACCAAGATGCAGCCGGTTCGCGTGGGACAGCCGGTGCTGTTCGTCATCCACAACGAGGATGCCGTCCGGCATGGATTCATCTCACCCCTCTTTTCTGGTCGCCGCGTGCGGGGCGAGGGCGAGGGTATTGAGGCCTTCGGTACGGGAATCGAGGGATTTCATCTCGATCCCGGCAAGACGTTGGAGATCCGCCTGACTCCTGATCAACAGGGGAAAATCACCTTCCGCTGCGACCTCCACCCGGCTCTGGAAGGTGAGTTGTATCTGATGGATGTTCCAGTCGGATGACCCTTGTGAATGGCTGTTGGAGGGGGCCTGGTGGGCGCCCCTGAACGCAGTATGGCGAGAGGAGTCCTCTGTTTTATGCCTCTGGCCTCGGCTGACCAGACTATCGACATTGGTCCCTGAAGGGAAGCGGCATGACGAAACCAGCGTGGAAGGACCTTCACCGGATCGACGGCTATTTGCCGATTGAAGACCATGGCCTCGTGGGAGACGGCGCGACTGCGGCGCTCATCGGGCGGGACGGAGGCGTGGCTTGGCTTTGTCTGCCCCGTTTCGATTCGCCACCCCTATTCTGCAGTCTGCTCGATGCCACGCGCGGAGGCCATTTCACCATTGCGCCAGACGGGGTGCGGGAGTCCCGCCAATTCTATGAGCCGGATACGGCCCTCTTGGTGACCGAGATGCGGACTTCCACCGGTCTGGTGCGCGTCACGGATTTTTGTCCGTTGATGGCAGGGGTCGACCTCTCGGAGGATGTTCCGGCGACGCGTCGGGAACTGCTTCGGACTGTCACGGTCGTCGAAGGACGTATCGACCTGACGATCCGTATCGAACCCCGTGGAGGAGCTGAAGCGGAGCCGCGTGACGGAGGGATCCGCATCCGGTGTCATACCCAGCCCGGTCTGGCCCTTCACCTCTGTTCCACCATACCGCTGAGCGGGCTGCGCACCTCGGTGACGGTCACGGTCGGGCAATCGTTCTCCCTGCTCCTCTGCTGGCGGCAAGGGTCCGCACATGTTGACCGTTTCGACGAGGCGGCGCTCCGCCGGGATACGGTGGCGGTCTGGAGGCGATGGCTGGAGTGTCTGACGTACGATGGGCCCCAGGAGGCCCTGGTTCGCCGCTCCGCCATCACCATCAAACTCCTGGATCACTTCGAAAACGGCGCGATCGTCGCGGCGCCGACGTCCTCGCTGCCGGAACTCATCGGCGGGGAGCGCAATTGGGATTATCGGTATGCGTGGGTACGGGATGCGGCGTTTTCGGTCTATGCGCTCCATCGCATCGGCCTCTCGCACGAAGCCGCCGGTTTTCTCGCCTGGGTGCTGGATGCCGTGGAGCGCGACGGCAAACCCAGCGTCATGTATGACCTCGACCAAGGAATGCCCTCGAAGGAGCGGCTCGACCGCGAGTTGGAAGGCTACCGCCGGTCCAGGCCTGTGCGCTGGGGCAATGCGGCGGCGGCGCAACAACAGCACGATGTGTACGGCGAAATTCTCGACTGTGCCTATCAATGGGCTGCCCATCACGGCGGGACGTCCATAGAGCGATGGAATCGACTCGTGAAGCTGGTGGAAGCCGCCGGGGACGCATGGCGCAAGCCGGACCAGGGCATCTGGGAGGTTCGCACCAGTGGACGGCCCTTCACCTATTCGGCTGCCATGTGCCAGGTGGCATTGGACCGTGCGGCCCGTATGGCCGACCGGTTCAAATTGCCCGGACCAGCGGAGACCTGGAGACGGAGTGCAAAGGAGATCCAAGACGCGATCCTCGTCGAGGCCTGGGACTCGAAGCTGCAGTCGCTGACGGAACATCTGGGGGGCGGGGGCTTGGATGCGAGTCTTCTGACGTTGCCGCTTCGACGGGTGGTGACCGCGGACCATCCTAAGATGGTGGCCACGAGCCGCGCGATCGTCGAGAGACTGGGGGCGGGGCAGGGGTTGCTGTACCGGTACCTGCCTGACGAATCGCCTGATGGAATCGACGGGCACGAGGGCGCGTTTCTCCTCTGCAGCTTTTGGCTCGTGGATAATTTGGCCAAGCAGGGTCGGCTGGATGAGGCCATGGAGTTGTATGACTCCCTTTGCGCAAGAGCCGGCCACCTTGGACTTCTGCCGGAGGAGATCGATCCTACCACCGGAGCATTTCTCGGCAACTATCCCCAGGCCTTCAGCCACATCGGGGTGATTTCCAGCGGCGTGAACCTGGCGCGTCTGTTGGGGAAGGCTGGTCGGATGCAGTGATTTCCTCCTTATTGGATGACGGTCGTCGTCCCGCCGGTCTTTGCCCTGACTAGTGGCGGTTTCCTCCCGCTCAACCTGAGCCTTCAATCTTCAACCCTCGCACCTCAAACCTCAGGTCTCAGCCTTTTCCCCTTCAGGAACCTCTTTTCCATGTCTCGCTCATGGGTCGTTCATCTGCCTCTCGTAGAGTGACGCCATGCAGAGCGGGGACAGGTCAAGGTCTCGCTAATAGAGGGGCAGGCCATGCAGTCGAATAGTCTTGCGGGTACACTCCCGTTCATGGCTCGTCCACTCCGCATTGAGGGTCCCGGAGCCGTCTACCAAGTATCCGGTCGAGAAATCCTACGGCAATGCGAAAAAGTATGATGAATGATCGGGAGCAGGAGGGCGCAAGGCTCTCGCCCGGCCTTTCTCGGGTTGAAGCTCGGAACCCTCCGGAGGTACGATGTACCCTCATTTTTTGGGGAGGATCTATGGCGCAGATTACCGAGGTTGCTCCGGACCTGTTTCGTGTGACGACCTTCCTCGAACCTTTTAACTTGCAATTCAGCCAGTTCTTGGTGCGCGATGCCGAGCCGCTCTTGTATCACACCGGGCCGCGGGCGCTGTTTCCCGCAGTGAAGGAGGCGGTGGCGTCGCTCATCGACGTCCGCACCTTGCGCTGGATCGGGTTCAGCCATTTCGAGGCCGACGAGTGCGGATCGCTGCCGGAGTGGCAGCAGCTGGCTCCGCAGTCGGAGGCTGTCTGTAGTCTGCTTGGCAAACTCGTGAGTGTGGATGATTGTCTCGCGCTCCGCCCGGCCAAGGGCATGACGGACGGCGAGGTGCTGCAGACGGGCACTTATCGCTTTCGATTCTTGGCCACGCCGCACGTGCCGCATTGTTGGGATTCGGGACTATTGTTCGAAGAGACGCAGCGCACGCTCCTCTGTTCCGATCTGTTCCACCAGGCGGGGAACGGGGAGCCGGTGACGCAGTCTGATGTGGTAGGCCGCTGCCGGGATGTGCTCGTTGAGTATCAGCAAGGGCCGTTGGCAAACTACATGCCCTATTGCACGTTGACGGATCCCACCCTCTCCAAGCTGGCGGCCTTGCAACCGAAAACCTTGGCGACGATGCACGGTTCAGTGTATGTCGGCGATGGGAGCAAAGCGCTGCAGGATCTCGCCACGGTCGTTCGTGACGTGCTGGGCGGTCAGTAAGCAGGTGGAGCAGCGCGGGCGCCCTCCGTCATAGCCCCGGGGACGTGGCTGTTCGGTGAGAGCGAATCAGGCCGGCGGGCGACCACAACGGGAGCCTCACATGCCAGCCCTCTCCATTGTGGTGCGAGGGGAATTGTCGTAGGGTAGCAGGCATGGAACATTCCTTTACCTGCCCCTCTTGCGGTGAAGTGATCTCGATGATCTTAGATCCCTCGCTTGACTCGACGACCTACGTCGAAGATTGCGAAGTCTGCTGTAACCCTCTGGAGGTCAGCTACAAGATCGAAGACGACTGCCTGGCGCACTTCGAGGCCAGGACCCTCGATTAACCCAGACCTTTCCTGTATCCGGCTCTCAGCGTCGGCAACCGGATGACCGAGACGCGCAGGCGCTACGTATTCTCACCTCTTTTACTTTCCCTACTTTGATTGACAGCTATACGTCGTCTGATAGTCTGCCTATGACCTGCGATCACGATCACGGGTTCTCCACCTGTTCGCGACATATCCCTCGATCCCTTCTCCGGCTTTCAGGCAAATTTCACGGACCGCCGCGCTCTGTTCACCGTGGGCGACTTCGACGTACGGTTCGCAGTAGCCTGCTCCACCAATCACAACGATCTCGCGTCTGCTTCCATCAGCAGAGTCGTGGCTTCGATGGCTCGTTTATGATCGGGACTCAACCCCGAACGGACTCTGTACGGTTGCACGAGAAAGTTCATGTTCAGCTGCCGCCGTTGCGGGAAATGACGCGGGGTTCCAGGAGTGTTGCAGAAGAGCCACTCCGCCCTTGTTGCGGTCCGGTGCTTCAATGAACCTATTTTCATGCTGGACTAATCAGCTCCTCATGTTGCAGGACCATAGTGGAGCAGGGTGAGCAGGGGTTGGCGCCGCCTGACCCCCCGTCGTCACGACATTCGATTCGATGGCACAGGCGCACATGAGGAGGAGTCATGAAAAAGATCACCACCTTCACAGCGGTCGTCGGAGGATCCGTTGGAACGGAACAAGCCAAGCCGGCATCTCAGCGGCTCTCGAGGCTGTTCGGCTGGCTGTTCAAAATCAATGCCGATCGCTGGCGGCGGCGGGCATTGTTTTACGAGCGTCACCGTGACTACTTTCCGCGGTTGGCGTCCGGTCGATTCCTTGATCGGTGTCATGAACTGGAGGCGACGTATCGGGGGTTTGCGCAGGTCATGTTCAATATGCAGCCCCAGGTTCAGTGGGTGCCGGTCCGGGCGAAGGTGTCGCGGATCAAGTAGGTCGGGAGGAGTGTACTGTCTCTCGAATGATCCGGTGTCCCCCGTTGAGGCGGGTCCGCGGGAATGCAGCCTGCCACGGGCAGGGTGGTCGTGGAACCACGCTCCTTCTCCGGCTCCTGCGTTGCATCTCCTCGCTCGACACATTACGCTATCGTTGTGTACAGAAGTCTGTCGAGAAAGGGAATTCCCATGCCAGGTGCAGTTGTCCTCCTTGTCATGATCGTCGCCGCCTTGTCCGGTTGTGCAAGGACTGCTGCTCCGGTTCGCACCAACAGCGCCCATCCGCCGCAACTCTCCGATTCCATTCCTGCCGGCCAGCCCTTCCAACGTCATATGGTCGATCTCGACGGCCTGCACCTGAGCATTCTGGAAGCGGGTACCGGCGATCCGATTCTGTTCGTGCACGGCGTGGTCACCACGAGCAATATTTTTCCGCCGTTCGTGAGTGCCTTTTCGCCTGAGTTTCGCGGGATCGCGGTCGACCTCCGCGGGTATGGCGATTCAGACAAGCCGACGACCGGTTTCACCATCGATCAGTTTTCAACGGATCTGATCAAGCTGGCCGATGCGCTGAATATCGACAAGGCTGTCTGGGTGGGCGTCTCCATGGGCGGGATGGTGGTGCAACGTCTCGCGCTCGATCATCCGGAGCGGGTGAAGGCGTTGGTGCTGGTGTCCACGACGGATGGGGCGATGGTGCTCGATGACAATATTCCCACGATCGGTGCGCCCCGCGACTATAAAGCCGTCTCCAAAGGGATGATCGTTGAAAGTTTTCCGCAGGACACAGTCGCCAAGACCTATCAGCCGATGCTCGACCGTATTCCTACCTGGAATGCCACGGTCATCCGGGAGGCGCTGACCTCCATGTCGCAGTTCAATGTGCGGGGGCAGCTCACTCGCATCACGGTGCCGACCCTGATCATGGTCGGCGCCAAGGATGGTGTGGCGACGCCGACCATTGCGAAGGGCATGCAGGCCCAGATTCCCGGTGCCCAGCTCGTGGAATTCGACACCGGGCATTTCATGATGGCGGAAGACCCAGAGAAATTTCGCGTGGTGCTCGGCGACTTTCTGACGCAACTCCCACGTTGAACCAGGCGGGAATAGGCGGCGATGAGGCGGGAAGCACGAGTGGTTCCACCGCTCTTGACGTCGTGCCCCATTGCGCGTAGCGTGATGTCCTGACGCAGTCACTGGCGCGACCAGATTGTTTGCCGGCGCTGCTTCCTGATCCCCTCTCCCTGGTCCATGGACGAAGAGGAGGTGCGGCGATGAGTCCTTCCAATCTCTCCTTCACCGACGCATTCACGAGCGAGATCCGCCAGACGTTTTATCAAGAGCACAAGGCGCTCGCGCATGTGATGCATCTGATCCTGTTTCTGCTGCCTTTCGCCGGGGTCGTATTCAGGGGCCTGGTCGGCGGGGTATTGGGCTTGACGCTGTTCCTCATCTGTTACTACCTGACGCCCTCCGCCTGGTTCGCGCTGCACGATCACAGTCGAGTATAAGCTGAGCGGTTTCCCGATCGACCTCTTTCGCGACCACCGGAGCGAGCGCGGCGCACGGACATGGGCTCTCCCGTCATCGTGTTGCAGCCGATGATGTGATGCAATGCGTAGCCGGCTTCTTAGCAGCTCCTGGCGCTCTCCGCCTTCCCATCCTTCCGCTGTCCTCGATGAAGGTCCTTCCACTTTCTTTTGCCCAGTCCAAACGTGCTCCACACCGACGCTGTGGTGCAGCCCGCGCGCCTATTGTGGCCACGAGGCTTGCGGCGTCGTCTATTCAGCCAACCCTACCGTGACTAATTGGGCAAGCCACGGTTGAAACCATCGCCCGGATGGATCACAGTGGTCGAGAGAACCAGAATGGAGGACTCCCACGCATGAACAGACACGACATCGAACAGAAGCTGCCGACGATGACGCAGGCCCAACTGGTCGAGACGGTCAAGACCTGCTTGGACATGATCGAGCGTCTGGAAAATGACCTGGCAGTAGGTGCGCGAAAGTTGGATGAGATGACCATGCTCGTCCGCAAGTTATCGGAGGCGAAGGCCGGAAGCGAATCCTGACGGCCGATGCGGATCGGGCGACACTGGGCACGATGACGCAGATCATGGTCGTGTATTTTCTTGGCCCCGATCAGCGGCGCCTGATGGGACTGTTTCAGACGGCCGTTCCGAAGAGTGCGCCGACACCCGCTGTGGCCGCCATGGCCAATGCTCCCCAGAACGTGACGCGCAGCGCACCCCACAGCATGTTGGCCCCGCCCACGTAGGCTGCCACGCCGCCAAGCAGCGCGAGAAACACCAGCGAGAGTCCGGAGACGAGCGGGATGAGCGCCGTCATCGGGGACCAGATGACGGTCAACAGCGGCATGGCTGCTCCGACGGCAAAGGCGGCCGCCGATGCCAGCGCCGCTTGCACCGGGCGCGCGCTGAGCGTGTCGGAGATACCGAGTTCATCGCGCGCATGCGCGCCCAATGCGTCGTGGGCCATTAATTGCCGGGCAACTTGTTTGGCCAGCGACGGATCCAGTCCGCGGCGAACATAGATGCCCGTCAGTTCTTTGTGCTCGCCCGCCTCGTCGTCCTGAAGTTCCTTCCGCTCCAATTCGAGCGCGGCCTCTTCCGTATCAGCCTGCGAACGAAGCGAGACGTATTCACCGGCCGCCATCGACATCGCGCCTGCGACCAGGCCGGCGGCGCCGGCTAGGATTATGCCGTCGCGGGTTCCGTGCGCAGCGGCGATACCGACCAGCAGGCTGGCGGTCGAAATAATTCCATCGTTGGCGCCCAACACCGCCGCGCGTAACCAGCTGAGGCGCTCCGTGCGATGCTGCTCCTTCTGGTGCACAGGCATAGTCGAAGTGTCCTTTCTCCTGGTCAGCTTAGAGCCGAGGTGAAGCCCGAAGGCGACCGGTCTTTTGTCGCCGCGCGACTCGTCATGGGCACGTTGCTGTGTTCACCACACCCTCTTCAGGCACCGGTACTCGCTTTTATCGTCATGTTCCGCGGCCACAGCTTACCACGACTCGTAGCGCTAAGGAGCGCCCATGGCGGGCATGTCAGGCTGCCGTGCTCGCGCCCGCTCGCCATGGCGACCGTGCGCAGTGCACCTCACCTGTCTGAGATGGTATGATGGCAGCGATGTAACTGACGCCATTTCTTACTTACACTTTGAGAGGACTGTATGGTGATGAATTCTGCACGTATGATCATCGGCATGTCGTTGGGAGTCATCCTGTTCGCCGGGGTTGCCCAGGCGGCGGAACCGGCTGATGTGGAGAAGTTCGTGAACGCCCGCATCGAGATCGGGGAGATGATGACGAACTATTTCAAGGGCGGGGAGTCCTACGGGGCCGGGCAGCGGCCGTCGCCTGAAAAAATGAAGGAAATGGGCGACGACATCAACCAGAAGCTTACCGCGCTGCTGTCGAAACATGGGTTGACGCTGGAGGACTACCGCGCCCGCAGCAAGGACGTGTTTGCCGATGATGCGGCGGTCAAAGGCTATCTCGCCGAACACCCGGATCTGAAGACTCGTTACGAGGCACTCCCGCTGAGTCGGATGAGCGGAGGAGGCAGCACCGGTCGGGGATATTAGCGGGATAGCTGGGTGAGGTCCATGGGCTCGCGCCGCGCCCGGTGGCAGAAGGTCTATATCACTTCACGGAAGCCGAGCAGGCCGCCGGCGGACTGTTTCTACATCCTGCTAGACAGGCGAGGATCGTGATTGAAGCTGTCTTCTGGCGTCTTCGATCGGGATTTCGCGCCAGCTTCCAGGCGGGAGATCACTGAGCAGGAAGGGCCCATATTGAATTCGCCTCAGTCTCGTCACTTCATGCCCCAGGGCCTTGAACAGCCGCCGGATCTCTCGATTTTTCCCTTCGGTCAGGGTCACGGCCACGTGTGACTCACGTCCCGAACGTTTCTGGATCGTGACGGATTCGCACTGCAAACGCTCGCCCTGATCGTCAAGGCCGTCAAGAGCTGCCTGGCGTGCTTCCTCGGTGAGTTCGCCGCGCACGGTCACCAGGTATAGGCGTGGCACCTGCCGTGTTGGGTCGGTCAGCAAGCTTGAAAGGGCGGAGTCGTTGGTGAGCAGGAGGAGTCCACTGGTCGCCTGATCCAGCCGACCCACCGCATGCAAGCGTGTCATTTCCGGTGGGAGCACATCGAAAATGGTTTGCCGGCCCTTCTCATCCTGATGCGTCGTGACGAGCCCTTTGGGTTTGTGAAAGAGGATGAATCGCGGAGGACTAGGCTGGAGCGGCTTGTCGTCGAGGGACACGGTATCACCGGGCCAGGCGACCCAGGTGTCCGGCGCGCGCACAAGACGTTGGTTGATGCGGACCCGTCCGGCTCTGATCCATTCTTGCGCCTGGCTCCGGCTGGCAATGCCCAGCTTGGAGAGCAGGCGATCCAAGGTGACGCGTTTGGCGCTGTCTGCGTCTCTGCGAGGAATGTTGCGCGGCTGCGTTCTGGCAGCCGGAGGTGGAACCGGTTGAGCCGATTGCGTCTGGCCTCGATTCATACGTCGTGGTGTGCCTGTCATGCTCACTGGGTCCAGCGGTCTGAGTGTTGGCGCTGCTGCATGGCGTGACTGTACACTGCCAGCTGGTGAAAGAGAAGCCGAGCTATGATGGCGGCGGTGTGGCGGGCGGAAAACTGACCATCATTCGAGAGGGAATCATGGCGATCAGTTCGGCACGGGGTGATGATCGGCATCTCATTGGCGAGGGGCAGCGACCCTCACCCGAGCGGAAGGTGGCCTGCAAGAAGGTCTAGCCTCCTGCCGGCACTGGAGTCTGGTTCCTCCTCCGTTTAGAATACCGCCCATCATGTCCGCCACCCCTCGTGTCATCATCATCGGCGCCGGGCTTGCCGGTTTGGCTTGCGCGCGACATCTGTCGCAGGCCGGGCTGTCCTGCAGGATCCTTGAGGCATCCGACGGCGTGGGTGGGCGCGCGCGAACCGATCGCGTGGATGGTTTTCAGCTCGATCGGGGATTCCAGGTCTTTCTGTCCGGTTATCCCGAAGCCCGTCGTCTCCTCGACTTTCCGGCGTTGCGACTTCAGCCGTTTCATCCCGGCGCGCTGGTGCGGTATGGAGGTCACTTTCATCGGATGAGTGATCCAGTGCGCCGTCCGCAGGATCTCCTCTCCACGTTGATGAGCCCGGTTGGTTCATTCACCGACAAACTCAAGGTCCTCCGACTCCGTCAGGATGCATTGCACCAACGCGTCTGCGCGCGTACGGGTGGGGGGATGCGCAGCACGCGGGAGACCTTGCAGGCCTATGGATTTTCGCCGGCCATGCAGCAGCGGTTCTTCGCCCCCTTTCTCGCAGGCGTGTTTTTGGATCCCACGCTCTCGACGCCGTGCCGGCTGTTCGAATATGTCTGGGCCGCATTCTCGCGCGGCGGCATTGCGTTGCCGCAAGAAGGAATGGGGGCGATCGCCGCTCAATTGGCCGCCGCGCTTCCGCCGGAGTCGATCCGGCTGCGCGCATCCGTGGACCGACTCGAAGGAACCAGTGTGGTGCTGGCGTCCGGCGAGCGTCTTGCCGGAGATGCCCTGGTCATCGCGACGGATGATGCGACCGCTGCGACCTTGCGTGGAGATGCCCAGCCGACTCCGCCTGGCCGCGATGCGACCTGTCTCTATTTCGCTGCGTTGACGTCGCCCGTGAGCGGACCCTGGTTGATCGTGAACGGCGAGGGGCAGGGAGCGGTGGGGACCGCGTGCGTCTTGAGCGAGGTCGCGTCCACCTATGCGCCCTCCGGTCGAGCATTGATTTCGGTGAGCCTGTCGGATCAGGCATCGGCTGAGGGCAGCGCGATCCAGCAGGCGGTTCGCGGGCAGCTGCGTGAGTGGTTCGGCGCGGAGGTCGATGATTGGCGACACCTGCGGACCGATCACATCAGACGGGCCTTGCCTCCGATCGCGCTGCTTCCGACGGCGGGCGCACCTGCATCCCCACGCGTACACCCGGGGTTGTACCGATGCGGCGATTATTGCGACAGCGGCACGTTGGACGGCGCGCTGGTGTCCGGTCGAAAAGCCGCCGAGGCATTGTTGGCCGACTCCTGAGCCTTGTCGCGGCAGCGGGATGGTTTCTGACAGATGAGGAATGCTGATGGCTGATCGGATGAAGTGGGGCAAAGTACTGACGGTGGTGCTCGTCCTACTGTGCGGTCCGCTTCCATTGGCCTGGGGTGAGCCTGCGTCTCAGCATCAACTGCAGGCCCTTGCCGGGCAGGGTGATGCGAATGCCCAATGGATGTTAGGGCAGGCCCTGCTCACGGGAAGTTTGGGCACAACCGATGAAATCGACGCGGTGCGATGGCTGCAATTGGCGGCTGACCAGGGACATGCCTTGGCGCAACGAGACATGGGGATGCTGTATGAGCATGGCCAAGGCGTGACGCAGGATGTGTTGGAAGCGTTCTTCTGGTATTCCCTCGCCAGTCGCCAGGACAGCGGCCGCGCCAGATTGCGCCGCGATGCGCTGGCGGCGATGCTCACCGCGGATCAGCATGAAGCCATCGCGGCACGGCTCAAGGGATGGCGACCGAGGAAGTAAATGGCCTCCGGCGCACTCAGGGGTGAGGCGAACGGTGTTAGGTGCGTCGTTTAATCCGATTGGTCGGCTGAGCCGTCAACGGATCGTCCGGCCAATGATGGCGGGGGTAGCGGCCTCGCAGTTCCTTCTTCACCTCCTGATAGGCAGACCGCCAGAAGCTGGCCAAGTCCTTCGTGACCTGCACGGGACGTCCAGCCGGTGACAGCAGATGCACCATGACCGGCACCTTTCCACCCACGATCCGCGGCGTGTCCTGACACCCGAACATTTCCTGTAATCGTACCGCCAGTACGGGCGTCTCGGCCTGTTCATAGTCCAGTTTGACATGAGAGCCACTCGGCACCGTGAGGTGTGTGGGGACGAGGCGCGGGAGCGCTTGCCGTTGCTGCCACGTCAGCAGGCTGTCGAGCGGTGGTTGGAGATCCATGCGGCGGATCTGCGCCAGGCTCGTGAGGCCGTCGACAAAGGGCCCCAGCCACTGTTCGAGAGTCCTCGCGAGAGCCTCGTCGGAAAGATCCGGCCAGGTGGGATCGATGCGATGGAGGAATGTGAGGCGTGCCCGCCACTGTCGCAGATCCTGGGTCCAGGGAAGACAGGCCAGTCCCGCTTGCCGGATGCCGAGGAGGAGCGCGGCGAGGACTTGCGCCCGATCCGGGTCGTGGAGTCCACGATCGTCGAGGATGAGGTGTGCGAGACGCCGCTGTCGTCTGGCGCGGACAGATTCCGTGCGCGCATCCCACTCCAGCCGGTCGACCGATTGAATCTGCGCCGCGCAATATTGTTGGAGATCTGCGCCGCGCACCGGCGCTGCCAGAAGAATGCGCGCCCAGTCTCCGCTCCCGTCGAGTTGCGCGACGACGACATAGTCATCCTGTGAAAGGCCTTGGATGGTGTGGAATGCCGCCCCGCGTCCGTTGGCCAAACGATAGCGGCCCTCGGCGCCTGCGATTCGTTGCGCGATACGGTCGGGGTAGGCGAAGGCGAGCAGAATGCCGAGATGATCGACGCCGTCGCCGGACGACGGTTTAAGGTGCAGTTGTCGTCGCCACTGTTCGGAAGCCCGTCGCACCCGTTCACAGCCGGCGCGGTTGACGGTGGCTCCGGCGAGGTGGTCTCTGGTGCCGCGCAAGGCTTCAACCCTGATGCGCAGGTCGGCATTGCGCCATCCCGGTCCGCCTTGCAGAATGTCGCGTTCACTGAGGAGCGCGGCCAGGTCGCAGGCGAGGGAACCCAGGCCGAGCGGCACGGCGGTGATTATCATGTGAGCGAGTCGTGGATGAACGGTGACGTGGGCCAGCCTGCGTCCATGAGGCGTCAGCGCCCCCTGCGCGTCGAGCGCGCCGAGTTGTCGCAGCAGCTCGCGGGCCTGGGCCAATGCGCCGGCGGGCGGGGGATCGAGCCACGACAATTCGGTCGCGTCGATGACGCCCCATTCCGCCAGATCCAGGGCCAGGGGCGCGAGGTCCGTGTCCAGGATCTCCGGAGGGCGGCGCGGAAGCAGCGCCTGGTGTTCGGCGCTCGTCCAGAGACGATAACAGGTGCCTGGTTCTAAGCGACCGGCGCGGCCGCGGCGTTGGTCGGCGGCATCCTGCGTGACACGAATGGTCTCGAGGCGCGTGAGACCCGAGCGAGGGTCGAAGCGAGGAATCCGCATCAGTCCTGCATCGATCACGACCCGAACACCCTCGATGGTCAAACTGGTTTCCGCGATCGACGTCGCCAGGACAATCTTTCGCCGTCCCGGCGGCGCGGGGAGAATGGCCTGATCCTGTTCGCCCTGCGGTAGTTCTCCATGGAGCGGCGAGATGAAGATGTCGGAGCCGAGAGAGGCGTCGACCAGCTGACGCTCGACCCGCCGGATCTCCGCCATGCCGGGGAGAAAAACCAGCAAGCTGCCCTCGTTACGAGTCAATGCCTGACGGATGCTCCGGACCACCGCCGCCTCCAGATGCCCCTCCATCGGCCGATCAAGATACTGTGTGGCGACAGGGAAGAGCCGGCCTTCACAGGAAATGGTGTCCGCGTCAGGCAGAAGGCGCGTGACCGCCGCGCAGTCGAGTGTCGCCGACATCACGAGCAGGCGAAGCTCCGGTCTGAAGAGGCGCTGCGATTCCCTCGCGAACGCCAATCCCAGGTCCGCCTGGAGGCTGCGCTCGTGAAACTCGTCGAAGATCACGAGCCCGTATCCGGCCAATGAAGGGTCGTGCTGCAGCAGCCTCGTGAGGATGCCTTCGGTGACGACTTCGATGCGCGTTTCCGGCCCGATCTTCGTGTCGTGACGAATGCGATATCCGACCGTCCGGCCGACAGGCTCACCCAAAATTGCGGCCATGTATGCTGCGGCGGCGCGTGCAGCCAGTCGCCTGGGTTCCAGCAGTACCAGTTTCTGCCCGGCCAACCAGGGTTCGTGCAGCAGGGCCAGCGGGACACGGGTGGTTTTTCCCGCGCCTGGTTGGGCCGTCAGCAGCGCGGCTCGGCCGGCCGTCAACGTGTTGCGCAGAGCCGGGATGGCCTCTTCTATTGGTAGTCGGTCCATGGTAGGGTGCGGACTTTCCACAGGGTTGGTGGACTGTACCAGATTCATCAACCGAAGAGCATAGGGGACAGATCGTGGTCATGCTCAGTGTTCAATGTTGAAATGAGAATGGACCATCGCGCATCGAGCATTGCAGGGCGGCAACGCGTCACGGGAGAACCATGAACCGATTCGTGTGGACGAAGGACAAACCGACAACGGCCGGATGGTATTGGTGGCGCGGGCTGGAAGAGGAGACGGACCCGCTCATTCTTTTCGTCGATGAAGTGGGCTATTTCCAATGGCCCGATGGGGCGTCTCAGGAGGTCGGCCTGACCAAGGGAGAATGGGCCGGTCCGCTCATTCCGCCCAGTGAGCAGTGACGGCGCGATGCTTGTCCTGCCCTCAACTTGTGAACGGGCGTTGCTCGAACGGTTCCTGCGCGCCGAGAGCATGGCCCTGTGGGCGGTGCGGGCCGCTCAGACGCAGCACCTTCCGCCCCACGTGCAGATTTTCCTCCAACGCCATGAAACCGACGAACAGGATCACCTGCGGCAATTCGAAGGTCTGCTCGGCACCACCTCGCAGCGGGCGCCGACGTTGCCGACGGTTCCGTCGCAGTGGGAAATGCTGGCGGTATTGTTGTTCGGATATGAAGCGCTCGGATTGGAATTCGCTCGGCTGCTGGCGACGCTGCGGCCTGATCTGTCGGAGATACTCGACGATGAGCTGGCGCATGTCGGATTTTTTGAAAAGGAGTTGACGAAAATTTTGGCAGGCGGGAAGACCGGGGCTCAGCAGGCACGGGAAGCGGCGCGCACTTGGTGGAAAAAGTTACCGCGTACGTTGGACCGGTACCTGCAAGACGATGCTCTCGCGCCCTACCGCGCGGAGTTGTGCCGGCATATCCTGTCGGCGATCGAGGCGCGGTTTGCCTCACTTGGGTTGCTGCCCCACTCGGCCCCCAGCCTCACTCGCGGCGAGCGTCCCTCCTGACGGCGTGGAGACTGCCCTCAGGTCGATCGAAGGCGGCCTCGGCTCATCACCGTCTCCGGTTTGTGACAGAATAAGTTTTGGCTCGCGATCTCTACGTGCAACGAGAGGGCTGGAGCGTGCGAAGGGGTGGCGACGTTTGCGGGATCCGAGAAGCGGAGGTCACACTTGCGCCGGGACGAGTCCGCCGACCACCCCGATTTTTCTGAACTTCTGATCACGCTGAGCGATCAGTTGGTCGGAAGGCAGTTCGACCAGGGCATACAGTTGATTGGCCAGGGTTTTAGCGACGCGGTCGCACATGGCTCTGGCGTCGCGATGCGCGCCGCCGAGCGGTTCCGGGATGACTTCATCGACGATGCCGAGTCCGACCAGATCCTGGGCGGTCATTTTTAGCGAGGCCGCGGCATCCGGGACCTTTGCCGGATCGTCGTACAGAATAGCCGCGCAGCCTTCGGGCGAAATGACGGAGTAGACGGAATGTTCCAGCATGAGGATGCGGTCGCTCACGCCTAACGCCAGGGCGCCGCCGCTGCCGCCTTCGCCGATCACGACGGAAATGATCGGCACGGTCAGCCGGGACATGACGAACAGGTTTCTGGCGATGGCTTCGGCTTGGCCTCGTTCTTCCGCGCCGATGCCGGGATAGGCGCCGGGGGTATCGATCAGGGTAATGATCGGCCTGCCGAACTTTTCTGCCAGACGCATGAGCCGCAGCGCCTTCCGGTAGCCTTCCGGATTGGGCATGCCGAAATTCCGCTGCATACGCTCTTTCAGGGTCTTTCCCTTCTGATGCCCGATGATCATCACCGTTCGGTCGTTGAAGCGGGCGAATCCTCCCACGATCGCGCGGTCGTCGCCGAAGCTGCGATCGCCGTGTAGTTCGAGAAACTCCCGTGAGAGTTCATGGATGTAGTCGAGGGTGGTGGGCCGCTGGGGATGACGGGCCAACTGGGTGCGTTGCCAAGGCGTCAGGGTCGTATAGAGCTGGTGCTCGACCTGGGCGAGCTTGGTCCGAAGCTTTCGGATTTCGTCCTGCGTGCCGGACTTGGGAGACTCGGCGGAGGCCAGCTTCTCGATTTTCTCTTCGAGTTCGCGGATCGGCTTTTCAAAGTCGAGGTAGTCTCTCATACTGCTGAACCCCCTTAAGGGTGTTGCCTAGGTTGGCCTAGGTTACCAAAGTGATAGCGCCCTTGCCTAGCACTTCCTCAATATCGGCGACGAAATGCTCACTGGGAGTGATCTTGACGTTGGGAAGAGGAGTGGTCCGTGCTTCCATGATGCCGCCGAGGGCCATGACCAGGGACACGCTCGAGGAGCCGGGGTATTTCTGGAACACCTGCCGGAGCATCGGCAGTCTGGTCGAGGCCGTCGGGCCGTCGTGCAGACGAATCATCACCCGCGAGATCCCAGTGTTCTGCAAATCAGCCAGCGGTTCGATCTTGGTCCCGCGCAACTTGGTGCCCTTGTCTCCGCGATCCACGGTGCCCGTCAATCGCACGACCCGTTCCGGCACGATCATCTCGGCATGGTCTCGATACAGATCGGGGAAGGCTATCACTTCTACCAGCCCATGTAAATCCTCCAGCGTGATGTAGGCCATGCGGTCGCCTTTTTTCGTGAGCGTGGATTTCACGGCCGTGATGATGCCGCAGAGTTTGACCTCGCGTCCGTCCGGCACGTCGGGGATTTGCATGGTCGTGGTGTTGGCGAATAGTTGAATGGCGGCTTCGTAGCGGGCCAAAGGATGGGCGCTGATGTAGAAACCGGTCAGCTCGCGCTCATATTTCAACATCTCGCCCTGGCTCCACTCGGGCACGTCGGGCAGAGTGGGCTCGTCCAGCTTCTGCGGCAGTCCGATCGTCTCGTCGCCGAAGATGCTGGTCTGGCCGAGCGCGCGCTCTTTCTGAATGCTCATCCCTTCATCCATCGCCTGATCGAGCACGGCCAGATATTGCGATCGCCGGCCGCCCATGGAATCGAACGCTCCCGCCTTGATCAGTCCTTCCATCATGCGTTTATTCAGCTTGCGCAGATCGACCCGGCGGAAGAGATCGAAGAACGAGCGGAACGGTCCGGTTTCGTGACGCACGTCGATGATGGCCTCGACGGCACCCTCGCCGACATTCTTGATCGCCGCGAGCCCGAAGCGGATGCTCTGATCGACGACGGCGAAATTTTTCTGGCTTTGGTTCACGTCCGGCGGCAGCACGGGAATGCCGAGTCCGCGGCATTCGGTGAAGTACCCGACGATCTTGTCGGCGTTCCCCATGTCGGTCGTCATGAGCGCCGCCATGAACTCCGTGGGGTAATGGGTCTTGAGGTAGGCCGTCTGGTAACAGACTACGGCATAGGCGGCGGCGTGCGACTTGTTGAAGCCGTACCCGGCGAATTTCTGGATCAGTTCGTAGAGCTTGTCGGCTTTCTTCTCCGGGATCTGTTTCTGTTTCGCGCCTTCGAGGAATTGCACGCGGAGTTTTTCCATCTCCTCAGGCTTCTTTTTCCCCATGGCGCGACGGAGAATATCCGCTTGTCCCAGCGAGAAGCCGGCCACCTTATTGGCGATGGCCATGACCTGTTCCTGGTAGACGATGACGCCGTAGGTGTCTTTCAGGATCGGTTCGAGCTCGTGCATCTCGTAGGCGATCGGAATCTTGCCCTGCTTGCGTTTGATGAAGTCCGGGATGAGGTCCATCGGACCGGGACGATAGAGTGCGATGATCGCGATGATGTCTTCGAACCGATCTGGCTTCAGACCCATCAAGAGGTCGCGCATGCCGGAACTTTCCAACTGGAACACGCCGGTGGTTTTTCCGGACGCGAGCAGGGCGAACGTCTCAGGATCATCGAACGGGAGTTGCTCGACGCGCAAGGGCGGGCGATCGGGGCGCACGTCATTCACCAGCATTTCTGCGCGGTGAATCATGGTGAGGGTCTTCAGTCCGAGGAAGTCGAATTTGACCAGGCCGATTTTTTCGACGTCGCCCATCGAATATTGCGTGACGATTTCGTCCTTGGGGCCTTTGTAGAGCGGGACGTGTTCGGTGAGCGGCTGGTCGGAAATGACGATGCCGGCCGCATGGGTGGACGCATGGCGCGCGAGGCCTTCGAGCGACTGCGCCACCGACATGAGTTCCTTCACCTTCACATCTTTGTCGACCAGTTCCTTCAGGCGCGGCTCCTGTTCGAGCGCCTTGTCGAGCGTCATCTTCAAATCGTCCGGGATGAGCTTCGCGATCCGGTCCACCTCGGCATAGGGCATTTCAAGCACGCGGCCGACGTCGCGAATCGCCGCTTTCGCTTTCATCGTTCCGAACGTGATGATCTGCGCAACGTGGTCTTCACCGTATTTATGGATGACGTAGTTGATGACCTCGTCCCGGCGGTCCATGCAGAAATCCATGTCGATGTCGGGGAGGGAGACACGCTCGGGATTCAGGAACCGTTCGAAGAGCAGCGAATAGACGAGCGGATCGAGGTCGGTGATTCGCAGGGCATAGGCGACGAGGCTGCCGGCTGCGGAGCCGCGTCCAGGACCGACGGGAATGCCGCGCGACCGGGCGAACTTGATGATGTCCCACACGATGAGGAAGTACCCGGCGAACCCCATCGAGCAAATCACGGCGACTTCTTCTTTCAGCCGCACTTGATACGCGAGTTCAGGGATGGAACTCGGCCGTTCCTTGAGGCGGGCCGCGAGCCCTTCCATGGCCAGCTGCTCGACATAGGATTCGCGGGTATAGCCTTCCGGTACTTTGAACTGGGGCAGGAAGGTTTTGTTGAGCGCCAGTTCAAGCGTGCAGGCTTCGGCAATCTTGACGGTATTCGAGACGGCCGTCGGCATTTCCTTGAACTCGGCCAGCGCCTGCTCCGTCGATTTCACGTAGAGCTCGTCCGTGTCGAACTTCATCCGGTTGGGGTCGTTGATCGTCTTGCCCGTCTGCAGGCAGAGCATCAGGTCGTGGGGGCGGGAATCTTCCTTCTTGAGATAGTGGCAATCGTTGGTGCCGGCCAGCGGGATCCCGAGTTTCTTATGGATCTCCAGCAGGCCGTCATTGGCGATGCGCTGGTGCTCCAAGCCGTTGGCTTGCAGTTCCAGGTAGTAGTGGTCTTTGCCGAAAATCTCGCGATATTCGCCGGCCGCTTTGGTCGCGCCTTCCAGGTCCTTCTGCCCGATGAGATAGGCGACCTCCCCGCTAAGACAGCCTGAGAGTCCAATCAAGCCCTCATGATGTTCTTGCAAAATATCCTTATCCATTCGAGGCTTATAGTAGAAACCTTCAAGATAGGCTTTGCTTACGAGCTTGATAAGATTCTGGTATCCCTTGAGGTTTGTCGCGAGCAGAATCAAATGGTAGTAGTCGTTGTGCGCGAGGTGGGAATTCTTTTCCAGCCGGCTGCCAGGCGCCATGTAGGCTTCGCACCCGATGATCGGTTTGACGCCGGCTTCCTTGGCCTTCCGGTAGAACTCCACCGCCCCGAACATGTTGCCGTGATCGGTCATCGCGACGGCCGGTTGCCCGAAGGACTTCACCTGTTGCATCAGGGGGTCGATCTGGTTGGCGCCGTCGAGGAGGCTGTATTGGGTATGGAGATGCAGGTGAACGAATTGTGAGGCCACCGCAAGATTGTAGTGAGAGGAAAAGTTGATGTCAAACGGAGGGGAAGGAGAGGGAGGGCGGCCTGCTGATCTCCTTTGTTCGCGCAACGCGAGGGCTAAGAAGCCCCTTGTTGGACGCGCACAGTCGTAGACCACCAGGCTGCAGCGTGGCTCTTGTCGAGTTGCCACTATTTCCTCATTCCCTCCATTGACAGTTGTGTGGCTCAAGACTAGCCTGTCGCTGTTTTAGGCTCGATGCAGACGCCTGCATGGTCGAGCCGACTGATCGATCCATGGACGCCATTCGCCTGGAAGCCCTGTCGTCCCTATGGCTGAACAACATGAAGAGCGATCCAAGCTGCCGTTGACCGGCGTGGTGGCGCTGCTGTTGGCGGTGGTGAGCAGTCTCATCATCTACCAGGTGCCGCTCAAGACGTCGCGGCCGATCGACAAGGAAGCGGAGAAGACGCTGGCGATCGGCGTGGATCGCGTGCAAGCGCGCTTGTGGCAGGATCCGTTTGAGGCGGTCTCGACCCATCGACTCAAAGAGGCGACGACGACTCAACACAGCGACGCGCACACACACCATACGTTTCCTCGGCTGTTGACCGCAGTCACCCAGGCCGGTGCGCCTGCGGAATTTCTTCTGTTGCCGGTTTTCGTGGACGGGAGTCCCTACGCGAGTGGTGTCGAGTCGAGGCTTCGGGATCGATACGCCCTAGTGTCGGCCTTAGGGGCGGCGGGGTATCAGCCTGAGTCCGGCGAATCCATCCGATACTTTGAATGGGTGCGATCGGGGACTGAGCCCCTCGTGGTTCCGGCTGAGGCGTTTCTTGGCAAGCTGCAGGAAGCTCATTCACAAAAGACCATGCAGGTGCTGGTGCTTTGGTTAAAGGAGCAGGACTTCAGTCCCAAACCGCTTCTGGCCTTGAATGAGATGGTGGCGGAGCTCCAACAGGCATTCGCGAGGCAGACGGTGTCCTATCGGGTGCTGGGTCCTCGCTCGTCCGGGTCTCTGGGCGCCATGCTCAGTGAATTGCAGACCCATTACGGAACGGAGCAGACCGAAAGCCAATCGTCGCTGCTCTCTGCGGCGGCCTCCGACGGCAAGTTGGGGCAGTTGAAGGGCCTTCAATTCTATTCATCCTGGGCCACCGCAGCAGATCCGGTTCTCCTGGGCGAGGTCCAAGGGCCTGACTCAGCGCGAGGTGTTGAGCAATGGTTTGAGACGGGGGGAATGACCTTGATCCGGACGATCGGGACGGATGCCGTCTTGGCGGAACAACTTGTGGAAGAATTGAAACGACGCCGGATCGACCTGACGATTCCGCGAGGTGCGGCAGGACCGTGCGAGCAAGATCAGACAGGCCCTTCATCAGGTTCACCCCGCTCATCGAAGGTCGGTGTAAAGGGGAGGTGTCCGATTCCCCACATCGCGCTGATTTCCGAGTGGGACACGCTCTACGGCAGGGCTCTGCCGCGCACGCTGGTTGCAATGGTGGAGAGTCTAGCGGACAAACATCGAGACCACGCGACATCCGGCTTCGCGTCTCACTTCAACGAACTTCGCATGGAGCACTATCCTGAATGGGTGCACCGCTATTCCTACCTGGCCGGTCTCGATGGCGAACTCCCGCCAAAGAATAACGAAAAAGACTCCGGCGGTGCGCAGGCCAAGGGGAAAATAGGGGACGGGGGACTTCGTGTGGAGCAGGGTATGGGAGAGGCTCCGGTTGGTCGGAGTCAGCTGGATTATCTCCGTCGTCTCGTGGCTACCTTGAAGCGGGAAGAAACGACCGCCGGCGGCGAATTCACCGCCATCGGAGTGTTGGGCAGCGACGTCTACGATAAGCTCATGATCCTCCAAGCTCTGCGGAGCGACTTTCCCCATGCTCTTTTTTTCACCACGGATCTCGATGCGAGGCTGACCCACCCGAGTCAGTTGCAGTGGACGCGTAATCTGGTGATTGCCTCCCATTTTGGTCTAGAGCTTCATCCCCTGATTCAGACGCCCATCCCGCCTTTTCGCGACAGTTACCAGACGGCGTTGTTTTATTCGGTCTTGCGGGCGGTGGGCTACATTGTCCCTGGACCGGACCGGAATGACTTGCAGATTCCGAGCAAGGCGACTTTCCCAAGCACGGTGCCACCGCGGTTGTACGAAGTCGGGCGGCATGGCCCGGTCGATATCAGTCCCGACGGATCCCGCCCTGCAGATCGGCGGCCGGAAGCGCTCTCGAGCCTGCACCTTCCGCGTCCTGATGTGGATCCGAGCACCGGTGAGTTGCGTCTCCCCGGTCTCGAGACGATCGCGCTGCTCCTGTCGGCGGTCGGCATGATGGTCCTCTGCGCCCTGTTGATCAACAGCGGGTTGTGGCAATGGGCGCGATCTCGACGGATCGTGGGTGCGCTTGTCGGTTTGCTGCTGGCCGGGAGTCTTGCGCTCGGCCTGCTCCGTTGGGCGATGAGCGATCAGACGGCGGGCGAGCCGTTCACGCTCACCGACGGGATCAGTGTCTGGCCGACCACAAGTCTGCGGCTGCTGGCCTTCATATTGTGCCTCGCCTTCTTCGCCTATTCGTGGCGGAGGCTGCGTGAAAATGAGAAAGCGTTGAGCCGCCGTTTTCGGTTGCTGCGCTCCAAGGCGGCCTTGACGGTTCCGACAGGCTCACTCGTCGGGATCCACCACTGGCGTCCTCAACCCACCGGCGATGCGGAGGCGGCCCTGCTCTGGCGGGAGTATCGAGCTTTGGGAAGCTGGAAGGCGCGTCTGGTCCGCATCGTACCGCAGACATTCTTCTATGCCGGGTTTGGGGTGTTGCTGATGGTGATCTTCAGGTTTCCGGTGCTCCCCTGCCGCGGGTCGGCCTGCTTTACGATCAATCACATCATTCTGGGGTGTAGTGTCGCTGCCATGACATTGTTGATGTTCTACGTAGTCGACGCCACGCGGCTCTGTCGGCGTTTGATCACAATCATGATCGGCACGACCATCTGGTGGCCGGACCGTTTGCTGGCGCAGGAGGCTACGAAGCGCCGCGTGGACCAGTCCTATGTGCGCGAGTGGATCGGCATTGAGTTCATTGCCAAGCGGACGGCGGTCATCAGCGCTATGATTTATTTTCCGTTCGTCGTGGTGTTCCTCATGGCGGTCGCGCGGCACAGCTATTTCGATCGATGGGATTTTCCGATCGGGCTCACCGTGATCTTCGGACTGAACGCCGCCTATGCATTCGGCAACGGCGTGTTCCTGCGACGATCTGCCGAACAGGCCAAACGAGCGGCCGTGGCGCAACTGAAGTCCCGGCTCAATGGCTGGTCCGGCAAACTGGTCTTGAAGAAGGAGCAGCGGGCGCAGGTCGAGCGGATGGTGGAGCTGATCGAACGGTACCAGGAAGGGGCCTTCCTGCCGTTCACCCGCCATCCGCTGTTCGGCGCGATCGCGCTCCCGACCGGCGGCACCGGCCTTCTGCTCCTGTTGGAGTATTTGGTCACGATCTTCTGAGCCCTGCCGAGCGTTCCTGATTCCTCTGCTGTTCCATACGAGGCCGACAGAGACGCACGCATCCGCACGTATCCTCCCGCTTGCAACGCTCCTGTCCCGTTCGTCTCCGTCGCACGGTTGGTCCAACCCATGTGCTGTCCTCGACAGCCGAAATCTGTTGGCTCGTCGTGGGCCAAGGTACTCTAGGGTTTGTCCCAGATGTTTTTGTCATGGAGCATATGTTATGAGCAGGGACTGCGTCTCTTCCGATGTGGCTCGCCTCGTCCGATGTGGCTGGTGTGTCAAGTTGATTCATCGTGCATGGCAGTCGACTGAACGCCGGGGGGCAATTTTGAAGGAGTTCGTAATCGATCGGCTAAGGCAGATTACAGTTGGCGCGGTATTTGTTAGGCTGGAATTGCGGATGTACAAATCAGGATCATGAGGGGTTGCCTCTTCTTTGCGGGAAAGGAAAGGAACGATCGCGAATGACAGACGTTACGACATTGTGCGGAAAGCGGGTATTCCTCACCGGGGGAACGGGATTCATCGGTCGCCATCTTCTGGATCGTCTTTCAGCCGTGGGTGCTCGCGTCTATGCTGTCTCACGGGGTCAGCAGCCTGATGGGAGTTCCGGCATACAGTGGTATCAAGCGAATATGGCAGACTTGCCCACCACGCGGACCTTGCTGGAGGCTATTCAGCCTCACGTGATCTATCACTTGGCCAGTCATGTGGTCGGGACGCGCAGCACCGATGCCATCGTGCCGACATTCCAATCGAATCTCATGACCACGGTGAATTTGTTGACTGTCGCCCAAGCCGTGGGCTGCGAAAGATTCGTGCTGCCAGGATCTTTGGAAGAGCCATCGTCGGGCGGCGCCGACGTCGTCCCGAGCTCTCCCTATGCGGTCACGAAATGGGCTGGCAGTGCCTATGCCCGCATGTTCCATGCGCTCTACCAGCTTCCTGTGGTGATTTTACGTGTCTTTATGGTCTATGGCCCAGCTCAACGCGACGTGCATAAACTCATTCCGTATGTCATCCGTTCGGTCTTGAAAGGGGAGGTGCCCACATTCTCCAGCGGCCAGCGTCCTATCGATTGGATTTATGTTGATGATGTCGTGGACGCGCTTCTAGCAGCGGCACTTGCGGCCAATCTGGAAGGTAAGACTATCGACATCGGATCGGGGAGAGCGGCAACGGTGCGAAGCGTGGTCGAAAAGCTCGTGGGGTTGATGGGATCTGATATTCATCCTCTGTTCGGCAGCAGATCCGATCGGCCGCTTGAACAAGTGCGTGTTGCCGATACGCATGCCGCGGAAAAGCTGTTGGGTTGGACTCCGAAAGTCTCGCTCGATGAAGGCCTGAGACGGACCATCGCGTGGTACGAGAGTCTGGGACAGCCGGTATTTTCGCCCGCTGGTCGCGCCAGGTAGCGCCACGGTCGCGTCTGTCGGACCATCCGCTTCCTGCACGATCGCATAGAATATGAGACAGACCCACCTTCGAACGCGATCTGTGGTTCGCGACGGTACAGAAAGTCAGTCGAACAGGGCTGTCCTTGCTTCACTCAAACAGACCTGCTACAGTGATCTCGTTCGCGTAAGACCTTCTGTAGCCGAGGGCAGCAGCCCTCGCATCTCTGCAGTCTTACGCGATTGGTGTTTGTGCCCGCAGCCGCGCCGTCTCCGCTGAGCCTACCGCCGAAGGTTTTTCCTCCGTCGATCGCACTGCCAGCTCGTCACAGCCGTGGGAATCATTTCTTTACCTGTTCTAGAGGTGCATCGTTGTTTCACGAATCGTGGTCCGTTCTTCGGGCATTCCTTCGCCATGCGGCAGGGAGCCTGTATCACATCGTCATCGTCGCGATGAGCGCAGGCATTGCGCTCCTATTGCCGGCCGGGGCCAGGCAATTCCTGTCGTTCTGGTCGCAGATCGAACATGACAAAATGTCGCTGATTGCGGTTGAGATGACCGCCGCCATCCTCCTCATGGCCTGCTTCAACTATCTCCATCGCAGTCTGCGGGATCGTGCACTTGCGACCGCGGCCGCCGGGGCCGGCCTCGTGTCGTTTTTCCCCCGCCGTGCGCCTGATGCGCAGCGGCACATCAAGATCCTGAAGGAGGAGCAGGGCACCGGCCACACCGTGATGGTGATCGGCTCAAGCGGAGCCGGTTCGCTGGTGGATCAGGTGGGCGATCTCTCGTCGGTGCTCGACAAATGCCTCGAGGCGAAGATCCTCCTGGTGAATCCGTTCAGTCCGGATGCGCGCGCGAGAATGCAGGCACTGGCCCATCCCTCATGCACGCTCCAATCATTCCGGGAGGAGGTCAGGGAAAGTATCGCCTTGCTCAAACGACTCAAGGCCATCGGAAAGGCGGTGAAGCTGAAACTCTATTCGGACGCCCCACTGGTGAAGCTGGTGATTCTCGGCGATTACCTCTGGCTTCAGCATTACCATGCCGATCTGGATGTTCAGACCATGCCGGAGTATGTCCTCCGGCGCAACCGCAAGGAGCATGGCTTGTATACGTTATATGCGCATTACTTTATGCAGCGATGGGAGAGCGCCGACATTCCGGAATATGATCTGGATCGCGACGAGCTGGTGTATCGTAACCGAACCGGACAAGAAATCAGGCGAGAGCGTTTCGAAATCGAGGCTCTGCCGGATGCACTCGCGCCTGCAGCGATCTCGCGACTTGATGCTCAGGAGCCCTTTCAATTACGTCATGCGCCCGGTCCCTATCTGCCGGTGCGGGGTTACGAAACCGAGTAGCGCTTGTCGCCGGTTTCTCTGCCATATTCCTGTCGAATTGCGCTCGCGTTCTCGACGAGAAATGGCTCAGTTCGTTGTATTACTATGGCAGTCGCGTGAAAGGTACACGGTGACGACCGATGCCGGCGAGTATGGAGGATGGTGCGGCGATGAGTAATGGAATGATACAGGGCGCAGCCTCTCGAGGGCCGGCGCTATTTTCCTACGGATTCCGACCGTTTTTCCTTGGCGCGGCGCTATTTGCCGGCCTGGCCGTTCCCGCCTGGGTGGTGATGCTGGGTGAGGTGGGGGATGCGGTCGTGATCTCCGCCGCCCGGGACTGGCATGTGCATGAGATGCTCTTCGGTTTTCTCCCCGCGGTGATCGCCGGGTTCCTGCTCACGGCGGTGCCCAACTGGACGGACCGTCCGGCGATCCAAGGCCGCGAGCTGATGCTGCTCGCCACCCTCTGGTGTGCCGGACGTGTGGTGATGGCGATTCCGTTGGGTGCGCCTCTGCTGTCCGCGTTCGTGGACGGAGCCTTTCTCGTCGCATTGGCCGGCCTGCTCTGGCGAGAACTCGCCGCTGGAAATAGCTGGAGCCATGCGCCGGTGGGGGTGGTGATCAGCCTGTACGCGGTTGCCAATATCACCTTTCATGTCCTGGCCTTGAACGGCGCGGACACGGACCTTGCTGTGCGTATGGCGCTTGGACTGGACATGGTCCTGCTGACCTTCATCGGCGGACGGCTCACACCGAATTTCACCAGGGAGGTCTTGGCAGGTCAGGGAAGCAGAGAGCGGCCTGCGCCGTTCTCCCGTTTCGACGGGTTCTCGCTGCTCTTGGTGGGTATGGCGGTGGTGGCCTGGACCGCGCAACCGCAGGCGCTGACAACCGGCTGGGGGCTGGTCGCGGCCGGGTTCGTCAATTTCGCTCGCCTGTCGCGCTGGTATGGGTGGCTCACGTGGCGCGAACCACTCGTGCTGAGCCTGCATCTGGGCTATGCCTGGCTCGCCTTGTCGATGCTGGTGTTGGGTTGCGCCCTATTGGGCAAAGGGCTTGCGACGGAAGACGCGGTACACGCACTGACCACGGGCGCCGTCGGACTGATGACGTTGGCGGTGATGACGCGCGCGAGTTTGGGACATACGGGGCGCCCTCGGCATGCCGGGCCTGCGACAGTGTTTATCTATGTTCTGGTGATCCTCGGCGCGATGCTGCGGGTCTTCGGGCCGAGCACCGGTCTGGCGACCAATCTGGTGCTGGGCTCGGCGGCGGCGGCCTGGAGCGGCGCCTATGTGCTGTTCGCCCTAGTCTATGGACCGTTTCTTGTTCGTCCGAGTCTCGACGAGTGAGGGTGGGGCACAGTGGAGAGGATGGATAGAGGGCTGTGTGATTGAGTCATGCGGTCTCGTTTGACGCGTTCACGGGTGCTGGGTATACTCGCCGGCGTGAGGAGGGAAGAAGGTATGGGCGTGACCGTAGATGTGTATACATGGCCGGAAATTGTTGTGGCTCCTGGTGTCGAGGTGACCCTGCTGCATTGGGTCGTCGATGGCAACGGGCATTCGTTGATCGAGCCGGATCGTTGGTATTGGATGAGTGCCGTGCCGGAATACACCGACGTGCGTCCTGATCGCCCCGTTCCCGCAGCGACGATCGAAATCGTTGCGCAACGGCCGGTTCGAGAACGCCGTATGTCGCCTGGCCCCGCCAGCACTAATTGGCTCGCCACCTGGCGTAACCCTGGTCGTGACAGTGCGACGTTCCGTCCGCGGATGGTTGCGGCGCCTGCCCGATGAAGCCGATGCGAAAGCGGTATCACATCGTGCACGATAGCGAAGGGCGTATTTTAGCCATGATGCCTGTGGTCGCCGCTGAGCTGAAGGATGGCATTCGGATGGGATGGCGGCCTCTGGCTGGTGCGGGTCAGTTTGTTGCCGAGGTGCAACTCACGGCGACCCACGCGCGCATGAATCTGCAAGAACTCCTCGATCATTTTCTCGTCCGTCTCGATGCGAAGGCCGGCACTGTCACATTGCGCCGCCGTACGATTCGTACCTAGATTCCCGCGACGTTCGTTCTCAGCCTAACTAGAAGATCACTCCAGCTTGTTCTCTCATTACGACCGTTCGACCACCCGCATGATCTGACAGTATGATTGTCTGAGGCAGGACACGATCTGATCGAAGTGCTTCCCTGCGGTGAGGGGAGGGGGCGAATTTGGAGACGATGTACGAGACCCGTTGAGAAGGAAAAAGTGGTCGAGAAACAGGATGCATAGATATCCGGTCGGTGGGAGTGCTGCTACAGTTCTTCTCCGTACTTGAGGAAGTGCTGTTCCTTGGCGCCGGCGATCCAATCGTCGTGGCGGATGCGGTCGGGGAACGTGTTGAGTTCCGACGCCATGTGCTCGACGTCCTGATCCTTCCACTCGGCGATCTGCCGAAACGTGAACATGCCCATGCGATTGAGCCCGCTCTCCATCACCGGCCCGATTCCGTGGATTTGTTTGAGATCGTCCTTCTGCGCCGGGCGATCTTTGCCGGTGCCCTGTCCCGCGGCTGGAATGCTGTGTGAGACCGATTCTTTTGCCCCGGACGTCGACTTGGACTGTGCGCTAAATCGCTGGGCCACACGATACTCGACCAATCGCTTGCGGAGCGCGCCGATTTCTTCCTCCCGCTCGGTGACATCCATAACCCGGCGCTCCTCTGCCTCGCGGAGCGCGAGATCTTTCTTTTCTACTTCGCCACGAAACATTTCCAACTCGGTGACTATGCCCCGCAGCCGCTGAATCTCCGCGTCTCGTTCTTGCAGCGTCTCTCCGAACCGGGTGAGGTCTGCTTGATTTTGCGCCTGTAGTCGGGCGAGATCCATCTCGATGTCTCTGACGCGCGCCTGGGTTTGAGCGAGCTCCTGCTCCTTGCCTCGCTGCGCGGCCGAGGCGCGAGCTCTCTCCTGTTCCTGTTCGCGCTCCACACGGCGACATTTCTCCAGAAACGGTTCCAGTTCTTCGATGCGCGCTCGCAGCTTGGCGATCTCGGCATCCTTCGGCGCCAACTGCTCGACCCACGTTTTTAGGGTGGCGATTTCCTGATCACGGCTGATCAGGACGTCTTCGGCGTTTTCCATCTGTGCCTGCATTTCGGCGAAGCCTGCTGCCTTCGCCTGAATATTCGTTTCGGCCGCTTCGACCTCGCGCCGGAGGGTATCTCGCTCCCGTTCGGCGGCATGCAGGCGCACGCCTTTTTCGCGCAGGTCCGCCTGCAGGGCCGTGAGTTGTTCGACCTTCGTGGCGAGGTCGGCGGTCAAATCTTTGAGCGCCGCTTCGGACGTGATCATTTTGCCTTCGAGCATCTGCACGGCCGAGGTGCGCACCTTCAACTCATGGTTCAGGGTGTCCAATTCATGCTCTCGCCCACGGAGTCTGGTCGCGATTTCGGACAGTTGCTGGCGCTTTTCAGATGTCGCAAAACTGCGCAGCAGCCAGCCCATCATCAATCCGATGGTCGCCGCCACCAGTAAGCACCCCACCATTTGCAGAATCATCGCTCCCATAGGTTCACCGTTCCTCTTTCACTCGAAATTCAATCCGCCGGTTCTTCTTGGACGCGGCGCGCGTCCGCTCCGGGCTTAGGGGGCGTGTCGATCCGTAGCCGACGGCGGTCAACCGATTGCTCACCGCATGTTCGACCAAATATTGTCGGACGGCTTCCGCTCGCGCGCGGCTCAGTTGGAGATTGTAATCCGGATCGCCGTACGAATCGGTATGGCCGCCGATTTCGATCGCCGCGTCGGGGGCTCGTTGAAGCGCCGGAATGATTTTGTCGACGACGGCTCGTCCCTTCGAGGTGAGCACGGCGCTGTTGCTTTCGAACATGATGTGTTCGCCCCGGAGTAGCTCATCCAGCCCGGTTTGCACCTGGGCGCGGGAGGGGTGCGGGCTTATTGCCGACTGTCCCGGAGGAAGACCTGCGGGCATCGCCGACGAGACAGTGATCTGCTCCTGCACATGTATGGAGGTTCCAAGCAGAGCACCGACGTCATGGAGGAGTTTGGCTTTTGCGTCCGCGCTTGCGACTGCGCCCTTCACAGTGACCGTCTTGCCCGACAGGGAGACAGTGGCGCGCTGATGCTGGAGTGTGGCGGCTAGGGCGATGAGCGCGGGGAGGGCGGCTTCCCATCCTGCCGCTGTGCCGTCTTGGATGACGTCGAGGTTGTCCTCGACGCGTAGTCTGAGGCCCTTCGCCAGTTCCTGCGCGCGGGATACCGCTGCGACTTTCGATTCTTCGCTCCCTACCGCGCCGGCGAGTGTGAGTTGGCCGTTTTCGATGTGGGCACTGAACGCGGGGTGCGCACTCGCCGACGGCGTCACCGGCAGGTGTCGAGGGATACAAAGAAACGCCAGCAATGTGAGTGCGAAGAGTCCTACGCCGAAAATGATTCCGCGCGACATGCGCAAGCCTTTAACGTCTCAGGCACGAGGCCCCGCTACGGCATCGAGTCGCCGGTGGGCTGGTGTCGTTTGAAGACTTCGAGTGTTACTTGATTAACTTGATGCGTCACCTCACGTTGTCGCATCGCTATCGCCGGAAGGGTATCACATCGCCAGAACTCATGCTAGCCTGGATTCTTCAGTATGGTCGGGTTCTCCCGAGTCAGGAGGCGTCGTGATGCAGGTCCGTCGGGATCGACCCTGGTCGGCTTGCAGTGGCCTGGAAGCATCTGGTATTGTCACGGCGCTTTTCGTCTAGTTGATGGTTTCCCACCCACACGATATCAATAGTTGAAGGAGTTCATCATGGCCAGCATTGCGCGGGCACTGATCAGTGTTTCCGACAAGACCGGAGTCGTTGAAATGGCGAAAGGGCTGGCGGCCCTGGGCGCCGAAGTGCTGTCCACCGGCGGAACCGCCAAGGCATTACGCGAGGCGGGCGTGTCAGTCACCGACGTGGCCGCCTATACGGGGTCTCCGGAGATCCTGGACGGGCGCGTGAAAACCTTGCATCCAAAAATTCATGGCGGACTTCTTGGCCGCCGCCGGGTTGCCGACCATGTGGCGCAGATGCAGCAACACGGCATCGGCAACATCGACGTCGTGGTGGTGAACTTGTATCCGTTTGAATCGACGATCGCGAAACCCAATTGCCCGTTCGAAGAGGCCATTGAAAACATCGATATCGGTGGACCGTCGATGTTGCGCTCCGCGGCGAAGAATCATGAAGATGTGCTGGTGCTGGTGGATCCAACCGATTACGGCCGCGTGCTGGAGGCTTTAACGGCTGGCTCGGTTACGGCTGAGTTACGTCGCGAACTGGCGATGAAAGTGTTTCAGCACACCGCTCGGTACGACAGTCTGATCGCGAGCTATCTTGAAAAGCAGGTGCGTGGGAACGACATCAAATTTCCCGCCATCCTCTCGCTGCAGTTCGAGCGGGTGGAAACCCTGCGGTACGGAGAAAATCCTCACCAGCAAGGAGCCTTCTACCGCGACATGAATGCGAAGGAGCCGGCGGTGTCGCGCGGAAAAATTCTGCACGGCAAGGCCATGTCCTACAATAATTTCCTCGATTCGAATTCGGCGCTCGAACTCGTGAAGGAGTTCGACCAGACCGCCGTGGCGATCATCAAGCACAATAACCCCTGCGGCTGCGCCCTGGGCAACACGCCGGTCGAGGCCTATGTCAAGGCTCGCGCGACCGATCCCGTGTCGGCGTTCGGCGGGGTGATTGCCTTCAATCGTCCGGTCGATCTGACGGCGGCAAAAGAAATCACCTCGACCTTTGTGGAAGTCGTCATCGCGCCGGGTTTTGCCGAGGACGCCTTGGCTGAGCTCAAGCGCAAAAAAGACATCCGCCTCTTGGACGTGGGACCGCTGAGCAAGGCGACGGCCGAAGGGTACGACCTGAAGAAGTTGGTCGGCGGATTGATCGTGCAGGAGCGTGATTTGGGCGTGATTCAGAACATCAAGTCACTGGCCGTTCCGACGTCACGGAAGCCGACCGACGAAGAATATGCGGCCTGTGCGTTTGCCTGGGTCGTCTGTAAACATGTGAAGTCGAACGCCATCATCTATGGCCGTCCCGGTGAGATCGTAGGTATCGGCGCGGGGCAAATGAGTCGGGTGGACTCGGTGAAGTTGGCCGTCATGAAAGCCCAGTCGCCGGTCAAGGGGTGCGTGATGGCCTCTGACGCGTTCTTTCCCTTCCGTGACGGCATTGACGCGGCCGCGGAAGCCGGGATTACCTGTGTGATTCAGCCCGGCGGCTCGATTCGTGATCCGGAGGTGACCAAAGCGGTGGATGAACATGGGATGGCGATGATACTGACGGGCATGCGCCACTTCCGTCACTAGTCGGCGTCTGAAAATGGCCATCAGCTTCGTTCTCGGTCGTCCATTCGTCTCAACGTACCTAGAAGGGTACGCCTCGACGCCTGGATTCCCTCGGGCCTTGCTGAATGACCATTTTGATTCGCCTCAAGGGCAGGCTCATGCGAAATCCACATATGGGATGTACCGCCATCCTTTATCGCTTCATGTAAAGGTTGAACTGTGAAGATTCTTGTGGTCGGTGGTGGCGGGCGCGAACATGCCATGGTGTGGAAGATCGCCCAAAGTCCCCGGACGCCGCAGATTTTTTGTGCCCCGGGGAACGCCGGCATCGAGAGTCTGGCCATCTGTGTGCCGATCAAGGCCGACGACGTCGAGGGGCTGAAGGCATTCGCTATCAAGGAACAGATTGATCTGACCGTGGTGGGCCCAGAAGCGCCGTTGGCGCTGGGGATTGCGGACGAGTTCAGAAAAGCGCGGCTCAAGATATTCGGTCCCACGAAGGCCGCTGCCAGGCTGGAATCCAGCAAGAGTTTCTCCAAAGACATCATGGCGGCCAATCAAATTCCGACCGCCCGGTCCCGAAGCTTCGAACAGATGGAACAGGCGCTGGCCTATCTGGACGAACAGCCGGTTCCCATTGTCGTAAAAGCCGACGGTCTCGCCCAGGGAAAAGGGGTGGTGGTGGCCACGACGCGCGAGGAAGCCAGGCAGGCTGTTCACGATGCCATGGAAAAATCCGTCTTCGGGGAAGCCGGGCATCGCGTGCTGATTGAAGAGTATCTCGACGGCGAAGAGTTGACCATCATGGCCTTCACGGACGGAAAGACCGTCGTTCCGATGGTGCCGGCGCAGGATCACAAGCGGGTGGGGGACGGTGATACCGGACCCAATACCGGCGGGATGGGTGCCTATGCGCCGGCGCCTATCGCGACGCCTGCGCTTTGTGCACAGGTCACGCGGGAAGTGCTCCAGCCGACGGTCGATGCGCTGGCGCGCCTGGGTTGTCCCTTTCAAGGCGTGCTCTATGCCGGTCTCATGATCGTGAAGGGGATTCCATATGTGCTCGAATTCAATGCGCGCATGGGAGATCCTGAAACAGAAGTCGTATTGCCCTTGTTGAAAACAGATTTGGTAGACGTGATGGAGGCGGTGGTTGAGCATCGCCTGGAGCAAGTCGCGGTTGAATGGCGGTCGGACACCGCTGTCTGTGTGGTGCTGACGTCACCAGGTTATCCAGGATCGTATCAGACCGGTTTCCCCATACACGGCGTACCCACTCCGTCTATGGACTCGCGAATTGCCGTCTTTCATGCCGGGACGAAGCGGGAATCTGGGTGTGTCGTGACGGCGGGTGGGAGAGTGTTGGTCGTGGCGGCATGGGGACCTACGTTGCTTGAAGCCAGAGGGCAGGTCTACCAAGCCGTGCCCGCGATCAGATTTGACGGACGACATTTTCGAACGGACATTGCTCACCGGGCCTTACCCCGATAGCCCCGATCCTCATGCTGAGGCCATCCTATGGCTCTTGTTTTTCCCTTCACCGACAAGACGTGCGACACCATTCTGCCTGAAGTTCAGCGGGTGTTGACGTCGCATGGCGTGATCGCGCTTCCCACTGAAACCTACTATGGATTGGCGGTGTGTCCTACCGATGAAGCGGCCTTACGCCGTCTGGTCGCGATAAAAGGTCGGCCGCCCGATAAGCCCATTCTGGTCTTGATCGGGCATCGAAGCCAGTTGTCGGAATTGGTCGGGTCGATTCCTCCGGCTGCAGCGTTCCTCATGGATCGGTTTTGGCCTGCTCCCTTGACCATCGTGTTTCCGGCGGCCCCAGGACTGTCGCCACTGTTGACGGCCGGAACCGGGACGGTCGGGATCCGGTGCGCTCCCGTCCCTCACCTGCTCCGCTTGTTGATGCATACCGGTCCTCTCACGGGGACAAGCGCCAATCGATCCTCTGAACCGCCCTTGGATCAAGCGGACGCCGTGCAGCGCATGCTGGGGTCGGCGGTGGATGTGATTTTGGATGGAGGGCGCACCCCGGGAGGCTCGGCCTCCACCATTGTCGATGCCCGCGCTCACCCGCACCTGCTTCGAACCGGAGCGCTACCCACCGAGGTGGTGCGTGCCGCACTCGCTGAGCAGGGCTACACACTTTCATCATGATTTGAACGTCGGTTGTCGGTATAATTCATCCTCATGGGAGGACCACTTATGCTCATTCGTTCACGTCGCGCGGTGATGGGGCTGTCTGTGCTTGGCTTTGGGGCGATGCTTCTACTGGCAGGTTGTGACTTCTGGCCGCCGGCACTCCAGGCTCAAATCGAACAGTTGCACTCGGAAGCTCAGCAGGCCGCGGCCGACAAGGCGCTGCTCCAGAATCAACTCAATGCCGCCAATAAGGCGAAAGAAGAACTTCAGATTCGCGTGGAAGATTTGACGCGCGTGAATAAAGAAAAGTCCGCGATGATCGCGAATCTGGAGCGCTCCATCGCCGCAGCAAGAGAGCGTGCCGTGAAAGCCACGAAAAGCAGCGCCGCGAAGCCGACCGGAAAAACGACTCTGAAGAAGCCGCTTAAAACAACCCCTAAGGCCCCCGCGAAATCCTCGGTCAGACCCCAGACGCATAAGAAAACGAAACCCGTCCGGTGAGATAACCAGTCTGCCGGCAGCGGGAGAGCGAATGTGATGTCGTTCTGTGCGGTGGCTAGAGGCCACCGCATCAGGTCGGCGGCGTAGTTCATCGCTCATCTTGCGCTAGCGAAGGGAACCTGTGGCGTCTATCTCATCGCGTGGTCCAACATACAGAATGAGGCTGCTGCCACCAGCTCTACGCCACCCGCCATACGCTCTTATTCCCAACGAGATCCGCTTCGCAGACATCGAGAACGCCGACAGCGGATGGTTTCAGCGTGCTGTTGCGACCGTTCGGCGCAAGAGGCGGGTGGCTCGATTGTGACGACTGTTCGCCGAAAGAGGTCAGGTGCTTGAGGACGATGAGGAGCCTGAACTTGATGTTCCGGCGCCGGAGGTACTCGTACTCGTCGTCGAGGATGCGCTGGTGCTCGCGGGAGCCGCCGGCGTTGAGGCCGGTGTCGCGGCAGGACTCGCAGCTGTGCTTTCTGTGGAAGCCGGCGCTTTTGCTTTGTCAGTGCCGGACGCGGCTGGCTTCTCGGAGGAGTCGTTACCTGCACCAGGCTTCATCTTGTCCGAATAGTCGGTGATATACCATCCGCTGCCTTTGAACATGATGGCTGGTGAGGAAATAAGCCTCATCACTTCTTTCCCGCAGCGGATGCACTCTTTGATAGGGTCGTCCTTGATGCTTTGCTTTAACTCGAAGCGGTGAGCACAGATGGTACATTCATATTCATAAATGGGCACGGGTCGTTCCTCCTCTGATCACATAGCCGGTGACGGCGTCTTCATGTTCAGTCACCGTGAATCCGCCACGCGTATTCCTTAATAGCCTCGATTTGGTCACAATCAAGAGGGACGCAGCATCGGAGTCCTGTGTAATTAGGACAAGCGGCGGAGCGCCGTCTCGATACGGGTGAGTCCTCGCTCGATGGCCTCCATAGAGGTCGCATAGGACAGTCGAATGTGGCGGTCACTGCCGAACGGTTCGCCCGGAACCAGCGCCACCTGTGCCTCGTTCAGCAAATAGGTCGCCAGGTTCGCCGCCGAACCGAGCGGTTGATCCTTCCAACGTGCGGAGAGCAGGCCGCTCACGTTTGGGAATGCATAGAACGCCCCTGTCGGCATGCGGCAGCTGACGCCGGCCATCTTATTGAGGCGTTCGACCATCAGGCGTCGGCGTCGGTCGAATTCCTCGACCATCACCTTCGTAAAGGGGTTCCCAAGGCGTAACGCCGCCACTGCAGCTTTTTGGGAAATTGAGCAGGGATTCGACGTGCTCTGGCTTTGAATGTTGGCCATGGCGGTCAGCAAAGGCTTCGGTCCCGCGGCGTATCCGATCCGCCAACCCGTCATGGCATAGGCTTTCGAGACGCCGTTGATGACCACCGTTTTCGCCGCCACTTCAGGACTCAAGCTGGCGATGCTGATGTGCTGGACACCGTCGTAGAGGACCTTCTCATAGATTTCGTCGGAAATGATGACGAGGTCATGGCGCAAGGCGACGGCGGCGATGCCTTCGAGCGTCTTCCGGTCGTAGGTGGCGCCGGTCGGGTTGCAAGGACTGTTCACGATAATGGCCTTGGTCCGCGGCGTGATGACGGCTTCCAACGCGTCCTGACTGATCGTATAGCCATCCCGTTCGTGAGTCTGCAGTAGGACCGGCGTGGCGTCATTCAGCAGGGTCTGGTCCTGATAGGAGACCCAGAAGGGGACGGGGATAATCAGTTCGTCGCCCGCTTCAAGGAGGGCTTCCGCAACGTTGTAGAGGGAATGTTTGGCGCCGCAGGACACCAGGATTTGAGACTTCTCATACTGAAGCCCCTGTTCCTCTTTCAACTTGTCGACAATCGCGCCGCGCAATTCATCGATGCCGGACGACGGCGTGTACTTCGTGAAGCCCGCGCGAATGGCGGCTTCCGCCGCCGTCTTTACGGGTTCAGGTGTATCGAAGTCCGGCTCTCCGGACGCGAAGTCGATGACGTCGATTCCTTGCGCCGCCATCGCCTTGGCGGTGGCGGTGATGCTGAGAGTGGGGGAGGGAACGATGCGTCCGACACGGGCTGCCAGTTTCATCCTTTGACACTCCGAATTCGTTCTTGAAGCCGCCGCGCCACTTCGGGGTGCACAAAATCCTGGAGCGACCCGCCGTGGCTGGCGACATCCTTGATGATGGTGGAAGACAAATAAGAAAATTCTTCGCTGGGCATCAGAAAGACCGTTTCCACGGTTTCTGCCAGTTTTCGATTGATGAGAGCCATCTGAAACTCGTGTTCGAAATCAGAAATGGCCCGTAAGCCTCGGAGAATCGCATGGGCGCCTCTGGTCCGTACAAAATCCACCAGCAGTCCTTCGAAGGTCGTGACTTCCAGGTTCGGCAGGTCTTTCGTCACCAGTCCGACCATGTCCAATCGTTCTTTTACACTGAATAATGGATGTTTCCCCGGGTTCGGTGCAATGGCCACGATCACCTTTCCGAACATCCGAAATCCGCGCCGGATAATATCACTATGGCCATGCGTGATCGGATCAAATGTGCCGGGGTAGACGGCTGTTTTCATAGGGGGTGCGCGTCTTTCGGGCTGACGTGAAATCGAGTGAGCACCGTGTCGCCATAGTCATATCGCTTGATCTGGGCGAGCGGACCCAGAGCGGAGGGAATCTCCGCCTTCCGTCCGTGCTCGAGGATAAGCACGGCATCACCGGTCAGCCATCCGGCATCCCACCGTTTCGTCAATTCGATCAACTCCGGAGTCAGCTGGTAGGGAGGATCACAGAATACGATGTCATAGGGGCCGGAGCGTTGGGTTCCGCGACGAAAGAATTGGCTGACCGGGCAGGCGCAGACATCGGCGGATAGTTCCAGGCCGCATTGCCGCAGATTGGATTGGATCAGACGCAGGGCTTCGCGGTCGGCTTCCACAAACGTCACATGTGCCGCGCCCCGGCTCAGAGCTTCAATTCCAATCGAGCCGGTACCGGCATAGAGGTCGAGCACGCGGGCTCCTGTAGTGCGTTCGCCAAGAATTGAAAAGAGGGCTTCCTTCACTCGGTCGGAGGTCGGGCGAATGGCCTGTCCTCTGGGACCCAGCAACCGTCGGCCCCGATGAAGCCCTGCGATGACGCGCATGATCGTATTCGGAGAGAGCCATTCGTCCCTGGCCCAGAAGTGCGAAACTCTAACACAGCGTTTTTGAAGGGGTCAAGGTGACGAGGTCTGACGCGGGCGGCCAATGACCTGGGAGGGTCTTCTCCCCGCCAGGAGGCGGGGAGCGCTGTAGACGTCGATGAGGAGATCGCGCGCTTTGACGCGTTCGAAGAGGCTCGCTATAATCGGGCGACACCAAGGCTCGATTCACGCGGGCTGAGGAGGTGGCCGATGTTCTCTGGCCCTCACACCACGACACCACACATCGAACAGAGCGGGGTAGACGGCCGAACTATCGAGCCGCAACCGGTTGCGCTTCGCGAGCGGCAAGGCTCTTTCTCCGATTTGCTGAAATGGTCCGATCGATGATGGCCCCGCAGTTGATGCATTTCCAGGCGTAGAAAATGAGGAAGAAGTCTGAGAACCGTTCCAACATCATCATGCCTTTACACTTCGGACATTCCATTTGCTCCTCCTGGGTGGCGACGTTTACAGCTGTGTCTCTCCTCAAGCAAGAGCTGCACCAAAATGTCAAGTCTATAATTATCAATAGTTTATGTGTCATACGTGCCATACATGAGATGCCTCAGGCGTCAAGTCTCCGGCACAAAAAGGTGCGGGCCGACATTTTTTTGTCGTAGAAAGCTGGTATGACAGTCAAAAAAGCTGGGCGAGGGATCGGAGACTGGCCTGAAACCGAACGGCCGCGCGAGCGATTGCTCAGAGAGGGGGCTGAAAGCCTCTCCGATGCGCAATTATTGGCGATTTTGTTGCGGGTAGGGCGGCAGGAAGCCTCGGCGGTGAAAGTCGGCATGGAGGTGCTCGATCGCGTCGGCGGTATCGTTGGCCTCTTGCACTGCAGTGCGGAAGAACTCTGTGCCATTCCTGGGGTAGGGCCTGCCAAGGCCGCGCAGTTACAGGCCGCGGTCGAGGTCGGTCGGCGCGCGGTGTCGGCGCCGTTGACGACCGGGACGCGTATCAGCTCGAGCGCCGATCTGTTTAAGCATTATCACGCACGCCTGCGAGACCTGCGGCACGAGATTTTTGCCGTCGTGTTATTGGATGCCAAGAATCAGGTCATTCGTGATGTGACCATTTCCGAGGGGAGCCTGACCCTGAGCATCGTGCATCCGCGGGAAGTGTTCATTCCCGCCATGCGCGCGTCTGCGGCCGGGGTTATTTTTCTCCACAATCATCCCAGCGGAGACCCCACACCGAGCCAGGAAGACCGTGTCCTGACGGCCAGGTTGGTGTCCGCCGGCTCTCTCCTGGGGATTCAGGTTTTGGACCACCTCATCGTGGGGGATGGTCGATATGTCAGCTTCGCCGATCAAGGGTGGCTCAGCGGGGAGGGGTCTGCAGTCTGAACCCTCATGATCGATCGCCTCTGTTCTGCCCTCACGGCAAGACTCGAAGCGCTCTTGTGAGAAAGGATGGCATCACCTGCACGCGTCTCCCTAACCAGGCCCACAGTGGCCGCCGACTCATCAGAGGAGGTCATTATGAACGTGCCCCTCACCGAATCCATCAGGAATGTGGCTGTGGTGTCGAATGCGGGATCCGGAAAAACCTCGTTAGTCGAAGCCCTGGCCTACTGCGCGGGTAGTCTCTCCGCTCCCGGCTCAATCCTTGCCGGCACGACGGTCTCGGATTTCGAGCCCGAAGAAATTCATCGTCGGACATCACTCAGCACCAGCGTGATTCGTTGTGCTCACCAAGGTACGGTGCTCAATCTGCTGGATACTCCCGGCTCTCCCAGCTTCATCGGCGAAACACGATCGGCCCTCCGTGTGGCGGACGGCGTGGTGCTGGTGGTCAGTGCGGCGATGGGAGTGCGCAGCGAACTCCAACGGCTGTGGACCGTCATCCATGATCAGGGACTGCCGTGCGTCGTGTTCGTCAACGACTTGGACAAAGACGGCACGGATTTCGAGAAAACGATGGAGGACTTGAGCAAGGAATTGGAGATGACCGCTGTCCCGTTGACGCTCCCGCTCGGCGGCGGCGCACCATTGCACGATATCGTGAACCTGCTGCAGACCTGCGTGGTGACTACTGGGCTCGACCGGCCCCAGGCGCAGCAGGGGCCGGTGCCACTCGAGTGGCGCGATCAGGTCGATCAGGCCAGGCGCCGTGTGAGCGAGTTGGTCGCGGAAGAAGATGAGGCGCTGCTCGAACGTTACCTGACCGACGGCGGACTCACCGATGGGGTGTTACTGGAAGGATTGCGGATCGGCGTTCGACGCGGGTCGCTGGTGCCCATTGTCGGAGGATCCGCGTTGCGACACATCGGGGTACAGATGCTCTTGCAGTGCCTCGTCGATCTTCTGCCGTCTCCGATCGCTCGGGCGCAGGTTGTTCCCTTGCAGGGCTGTGGTCTCCTCGAAGGCAGTGCTCCGATCAGCAGGCAGTCCTTGGCGACCGAGCCGTTCTCCGCGCTCGTGTTTAAGACCCTGATCGATCCGTTTGTCGGTCGGCTGTCGTATGTGCGTCTTTATTCCGGCACCTTGGATGCGGATACCGGTTTCTACAACGCGACCAGACAGGTGAGGGAACGCGGCGGGCATCTGTTTTCAATCTATGGAAAAAAATACACGCCGATCGCGCGGGCCTTGGCCGGGGATATCGTGGCGATCGGCAAGCTCAAAGACAGCCTGACGGGCGATACCCTGTGTGATGAACGCGCGCCGATACGCTATCCCGGGATTCAGTTTGCCAAGCCGGTGGTCTCGTTCGCGATTGAGCCGAAATCAAAAGCCGATATCGAAAAAGTGAGTCTGGGGCTGCACAAATTGATCGAGGAAGATCCGGGGTTGGAGTTCATTCGTCACTTGGAGACGAAGGAGATGGTGTTGAGTGGAATGGGCCAGCTCCATCTTGATGTCGCATTGGAAAAGCTCCATCGTAAATACGGGGCAGACGTGACGCTCCACGCGCCGAAAATTCCCTATCGTGAAACGATCCGTAGTGTGGCGCAGGCACAGGGCAAGTACAAGAAGCAGACCGGCGGGCATGGCCAATATGGCGACTGCTGGTTGGAGGTCGGCCCCTTGCCGCGTGGGCAGGGGTTCGAATTCGAGAACAAGATTGTCGGCGGCGCGATTCCGAGGAACTTCGTGCCGGCGGTGGAAAAGGGGGTTCTCGAAGCGCTGCAGGAGGGTCCGCTTGCGGGGTATCCCACCGTGGATCTGCGGGTCACCGTCTACGACGGCTCCTACCATGTCGTCGATTCGTCGGAACTGGCCTTTAAGATCGCGGGGTCCATGGGGGTGAAAAAAGCCATGGAAGCGGCCCATCCGGTGCTGCTTGAGCCGCTGATGACAGTGGAGGTCGAGGTCCCGACCGACTGCGTCGGCGCGGTCTTGGGGGATTTGAATGCCCGCCGCGGACGGATCGTCATGGTGGTGGCTACCGGCCATCGGGAAACCGTGACGGCCCTCGTGCCGCAGGCCGAGATGCTCAGATATGCCGCATCATTGAATTCGATGACGGGAGGGCAGGGGAGTTACTTGATGGATTTCGCGCAGTATGAAGAAGTGCCGCATGAACTCGCCGGCCGTATCATCGAGGAGCACAAAGCGGAGCGGCACGGAGTGGGCGCGCATTGAGGAGCAATGTGGGGTGAGCGGGCGGCTCGATTCCACTCGAGACTAGGGATCGGCGGGCTTCAGGACGACGTAGAAGGCCCGCCCTTCGCGTAAGACGCGCAGGAGAATCGTGTCGCCGCGTTTGACCTTGGAGACGGCGACCGTGAATTCTCCGACCGTGCCGGTATCGACTCGGTTCACTTCTTTCACCAAATCGCCTTCCCGCAAACCCTCGGCTTGCGCCAGGCTGCCAGGCTCGACTTTTGAAATCAGCACACCGCGGCTCTCGTTCAGGTGAAATTTCTCAGCGAGTCCGGCGGTAAGGTCCTGGACGTCGATGCCGAGCTTCAAGTCCGATCGGCTCTGTGGCAAGGATGCCGTGACGACCGCGTCACGACGCTCGCTCAAGGCCACGTCCAGATTGATCCGCTTGCCGTCCCGCACGACTTCGACGCGGGTCGTCGATCCCGGTTCGAGTCCTCCCACCAGACGCGAGAGTTTATTGGTCGTATCCACGAGCGCGCCATCGACTTTGGTGATGACATCGCCAGGTTTGATGCCGGCCAGGGCGGCCGGGTCCCGCTCAAACACTTCATTCACCAGGACGCCTTCGTTTTCACCGACGCCGAATTTGTTCGCGAGTTCCGGCGTCAGTGGTTGCAGGCCGACGCCCAACCAGGCGCGCACGACTTTGCCTTTCGTGATCAGTTGATGCATTACGTGCTTAGCCATGTTGGAGGGAATAGCAAAGCCGATCCCTTGCGCAAAGTTGATGATGGCGGTGTTGATCCCGATGATGTCGCCGCGCAGGTCGAAGAGCGGCCCGCCGGAGTTGCCGGGATTGATGGAAGCATCAGTCTGAATGAAATTTTCGTAGCGGGAGAGGTTGATGTTTTCTCGTCCGATCCCGCTGACCACGCCCAGCGTCACCGTCCGATCCAGACCAAAGGGATTCCCGACGGCAAGCACCCATTGACCGACCTTGACGGTGGCCGAGTCACCGAAATGGGCGGCGGGGAGAGGATGATCGGCGGTGACTTTCAACACCGCCAGATCCGTGTCCGGATCCTTCCCGATCACCTGCGCGAATAGTTTGGTTTTATCGGAGAAACGGACTTCGACTTCCGCAGCGTCGCCGACCACGTGGTTGTTCGTGAGAATATGGCCGTTGGGATCGACGATGACGCCGGAGCCTGACCCGGTCGAGTTTGGCACCCGTTCTCCGGACCCCTCACGCGATCGTCCCATTGTCTGAATAGGAAAGATGCTGACGACCGACGGCTTGGCTTCCTCGGCCAAGTCGGTAATGACCGTTTGAAGTTCTTCCAGCAGGCGCAAACCGGGCGATACGTTACGCTGGGACGCGCCGCTGTCAGTTTCGGCGTGGGTCGGCACGGCCGTTCCCGGCAGCCACCCGGAGAGGCTGAGTCCAAGCACCATCATTACCGAGAAGGAGACATGCGTCCTCATGCGTACGAGTACTCCGATGGTTGCACCTGTTCCAGTCTTGAGAATAACAGATTTGTGAGCGGCAGCGAAAGAACGCTGCCGCTTAGGCTGTTTTGGATGTGACGGGCCGCTGGAAATGGGGAAGCCATTGGGTCAGATCCTGGCGAAGCCCGACGAGGATCACGATGTCGTCGGGCCGGAGCGTCATGCTGTTGGAAAGCGGCAGAAGAAACGGGCCTCGAAACACCGCAACGAGATGTGTCGTGACCGGAAGGTCGAATTCGCCGATTGGATGGCCGATGACCGGTGCACCGTGGGCCACCACCACGCGCTCAAGGGCGGCGTTGCGCAGGCCTAACTCTCGTTGAATGGTGAGCAGGTCTTCATGAGCGAGTTCAGTTTTGAGGTCGCGAATGTGACGTTCAATTTGCTGCAAGGTCGCGCGCTGTCCCTTGATCCGGTCCGATGCGGTGCGGATGGCGTCCGACAATGGCTGCAGCGCGGAAGACGCCGGCGGTGACATCGCTCCAGCGGGCTTTGCGGATAGATCCGCAATGCGATGGCCGATGTGTCGGTGCAGAGTGTGAATCTGATTCAGAACAGTCGTGGCTTGTCCATGAAGACGAAGCACATGGACCTTACGGTTGACGCGTTCCGCGATGGCGACGATCGTTTCGTACAACGCGCTGCCGGTGAGTGAGAGTTCTTTGCGGATGCGAGCGAGCAGTTCAAAGGACAGCATCGGAGTAATGTCCGATAAGATATATTATGTCAACTCATGCCAAGTTCAAGATTCCGTCACACTTCACAACTGTATGACCGCAGCCAGCAAAGAGATAAATCATACGTACACTGCATATCGAGTCTTTGCGCGCTGCCACTACGCTGGTGGCTGATTTTTTTAACAGCCTGCTGGTTCTTATGGCAATCATTTGCGGCCAAGTTGATTCCCCCATTTTTCGAGACCAGGCGGTGCTTGGAAACTGCGTTGAGGAATCTTACAACGAGAAACAACAAGAAAGCCCAATGTAGTTCGAGCAGAAGCGCCGGCTTGCCCGTAGAGCTTGGGCACCGGAAACCTAAGGCAGACCATCTGAGGAACCATCTCTTACCTCAACAGGCCAGGCAAAGCAACTCTCTGGATGGTTTGTCGAAAGCCCGGTCACCCTTTCTCGACCTTTGGCCGCTCTTCCTCTCATTCCCTGGCGATACAGGTATGACGTCTAGCAAATGCGGGGCAACTGTTCGCCGGACAAGAGGTCCAAAATACGATGCGTGCCTAAAACCGTCCGCAGCACCACCAACGAAGGATGCTCCACCGTGACGATGCCGATCTGAGCCGCTTGCTGAGCGGCTCCGTGCCGGCGCATGGCGGCTAACGCCACCTCTACATGCGCGTCCGGCACGAAGACGACGAACCGCCCTTCGTTCGCGACATAGAGGGGATCGAGGCCCAATAACTCACAGGCACCGCGGACGGGTTCTCGCACAGGAATGAGCCGCTCCTCAATCGTCATGCCCACCTGCGCGCTGACAGCAAGTTCATTGAGTGCGCTGGCAAGCCCGCCGCGCGTCAAATCGCGCAGGCAATGGACAGAGGCGCCACACTCCAGCAGGTCGCGCACGACCAGATGCAACGGCGCCGAATCGCTTTCGATCTCGCCGGTGAAGCGCAGCCCTTCGCGCACGCTCATCACGGCCAAGCCGTGCGAACCCAGATCGCCGCTCAATAGAATCCGATCTCCTGGCTGCAGCTCTTGTGGGCCGATCCGAACACCAGGGGGTACGACGCCGATTCCCGCGGTGTTGATATAAATCCCGTCGCCTTTGCCGCGATCCACCACCTTCGTATCTCCGGTGATGACCTGCACCCCCGCTCCTTCCGCCGCCTTCGCCATCGACTCTACCACTTTCCGGAGCGTGTCCAGGGCGAGTCCTTCCTCTAGAATGAATCCTGCGCTGAGATGGAGTGGCATCGCCCCGCACATGGCGAGGTCATTGACTGTGCCATGCACTGCCAGACTGCCGATGTCCCCCCCCGGGTAAAACAGGGGCGACACGACGTAAGAATCGGTGGTGAATGCGAGGGTCCCTCCCTCGACCGGGAATGTTGCGCCGTCGTGGAGCCGGCGGAGCCACTCATTGTCGAACGAGCGAAGGAAGATCCCGCGAATCAAGTCCTGCATGAGCCGTCCACCGCCACCGTGCGCCAGGAGCACGCGGTCACCGGAGACAGGTAGCGGGCATTGGAGTTGAAACTCGTCGTGTGTGTTCATCGCGCCCCACTCCCGTCGTGTCTTCGGCGATATCGATAGTAGGCCGCGCAGGCTCCTTCGCCCGATACCATCGGTGCACCGAGCGGGTTCTCCGGCGTGCAACGCGTGGCAAAGGCGGGACAGTCCGGCGGTTTGAGCCAACCCTGTAATACCAGACCACTCTGACAGTCGGGATCTTCTCCACCCGCCGGAGCAAAACGAGAGAGGGGGTCGCGAAATCGCACCGAGGCATCCATATCAACATACGCGGCGGTGAGTGTCAGGCCGCTGAGGGGGATATCGCCGATGCCGCGCCAGGCACGCGATGCGGGTTCAAATACTTCCCTCACCGCCGCCTGCGCCGCCAGATTGCCTTCCCGACGTACTGATCGGCTGTATTGATTCTCGACGCCCGCCCGCCCTGCTTCCAATTGGCTGACCACCATCGCAATCCCTTCCAGGATATCGATCGGCTCAAATCCCGTCACGACGATGGGGACACGATAGCGTCGCGCCATATCTTCGTATTCTTCGTAGCCCATGACCGTACAGACATGGCCGGCCGCCAGAAAGCCCTGCACGAGACAGCCGGGCGCGGACAAGATCGCTTCCATGGCCGGCGGCACCAGCACATGAGCCGCCAGCAGACTGAAATTGGTGAGCCCCAGACGACGCGCCTGGATTGCCGCCATCGCATAGGCCGGCGCGGTTGTTTCAAATCCCACCGCGAAACACACGACCTCGCGGTCCGGGTTCGCGCGGGCCAACTCCAGCGCATCCAGCGGCGAATAGATGATGCGTACATCTCCCCCGGCCGCCTTGACGTCGAACAGATTTCCTTGCGAACCTGGTACGCGCAACATGTCCCCGAAGGAGCAGAAGATGACTCGCGGCAACGCCGCGAGCTGGAGCGCCTGATCAAGTATGCCGATCGGCGTGACACAGACAGGACAGCCAGGCCCATGCACGAGGGTCAGAGCAGACGGCAACAGGGCATCGAGCCCGAACCGCACAATCGCATGAGTTTGCCCGCCGCAGACCTCCATCACTGTCCAGGGGCGGCTGACCGTCCGCTTGATCCTATCGGTCAACGCGGCAGCCGTCGCATCATCTCGATATTCATCGACATATTTCATCAGTAGCCGTCAGCTGCGCGGTTGATCGTCAGTCGCGCGACCTGTCTCCTTATTGGCAAGAGCAGCGAAGAGCTCGATCGACCGCCCTGCCGCCTCCTCATCCAATTTGCTGATGGCAAATCCCACGTGTACGATCACATAATCTCCGACAGCGGCTTCCGGCACGAGCGCCAAGGACACTTCCTTCATGATGCCGCCAAACGAGATCGTCGCGGTACGCAGTTGGTCGTCCGCGATCGTGAGGACCTGCCCCGGCACCGCTAAGCACATCTCAATGTCCTTCCGTTGGAAAGAGTGCCGCTCCGACCCTGTGCCCCAGGATCCCGCAGTGAGGCCGTACCAGCCAACGTGCGCTTAGCAAGAAAGCGGGAGCCTGTCTCGTGCGACGATCTTGCCGTGATCCGCTAACGTAACGCATTCAGCTCTTCGTATCGTGCCGCGACCGTCTCCCGGATGGCCTCCTGCAGCTGTTTTCCTCTGAGCTGCCGATGCGACAGCTTACGCAGACGCGCGGCCAGGTCCGCGTCACCCAGCGAGCTCTCTGCCCAGCGCGAGAAATCCTCCCGATGGTCGTGGTACTCCAGACTCGCCCGGGAGACCTTGGGAATCAGCTGCAAGAACTCATAGAGGCTGGCCGCTTCCTGGCCCACGCCCGCCTGCGCATTCCGAAACCAGAACCGTTTACCAGGCGGCAGCGGCACCTCCAGGTACTTGTAGAAATGCCTGATATGGGGAACCCGGCGGAAGGCCGGTCGCAAACGGGCCACTTGGCCTTCACACAAGAGGATCTCGCCGGGAGCGATCTCTGCGAAGTTCACCGTTTCTATCCCGCAATCGCCACAATGCTCTTGCACCGCCCGGACTGCTTCCGGCTCCACCAGGCGTGTTGCCAGGCAATGGTGCACGGCATGAAGAACCATCGGATCAAGGCGATCAGGGCGATAGGAAACAAAGCCCCATCCGCCCTGTTCCAACAGAGGACCCACCGCGTTCGTCGCCTCGCCGCCACCCGGAGGAAATATCTGCTGAGCTTCATCGAAGACAATCCAATGGGGCCGGTACTTTCTCTCACGCAATGGCCGCAGCGCGCGCACGAGTTCGGCGACATAAGGAATCCGGAGCGCGACCGGATAGCGGTTGAGATCCAGCACTACCGACACGCCCCCGGTTTCCAGCAAGGACACCGCCGCCGATGGGGACGGCATGGAGGCATGATCTCCCTCCAGAGCCACAAATCGCGGTAAGGCTCGGAGACCGCGGAAGTCTCCTTCGGGGTCCACCAGCAGGACTTGATAGTCCTCGTGGTGCAGTCCTTCGGCCAGAAGTCCCACCACCCAGGACTTGCCTGTGCCCGAATCCCCGAATATCCCCAGGTTCCGTCCGGCGAGACGGGACCCCGGTAGCGACACTTCGCGGTCCCTCTTATCCCGTCCGACCATAATGTGCCGCTCGCGACGCAAGGGAATGTCGAAATACTTACCAGCCAGGGGGTACCGGTCCAAAATTTCCAGCACGCCTGACGGGCCAGGCTGAGACGCGACCACATCAGCCATCTCTCGAACGGCCGACACGGCATCCCCGACGCTCACCGCGACTTCGGAAAGCCGCAGCATCGACATATCGTTCTCAGCATCCCCGAACGCCGCCAGATTATGTGCCGAAAACCCGCAGATCGTGAGCAGGCGTTCTAAGCCAGCCCCTTTCGCCGCGCCAGCCGGCAAAATCATCACCGCGCCTTTGTTATACTCGACGACTGCGCCGCCACCCTGCGCGCCGAGCACCTGCCACACCTCCTGGTCGTGCGGCACCCAGGTTGCCGCCATAGCCAACCCCTGTTCGAAGGGAATCTTCTTGTCCTTCAAGGCCTGCACGAGGCGGTCTTCCAGCTGCCCGAACGGCAGATAGACTTCACCGGTGGCAGTGTGAAACAGGACCGCCCCGTTCTCCCACACGACGCCGGTGAACACTTGGCTGAGGCGGCCAAGAGAGACCGTCTCGAAACGGCGACCCGTGACAAGAAAGAGGGCATAGCCCGAAGCACGGCATTGTTCAAGGGCGTCTTCAAGCTCGCGAGGGACCACCCCATGCACGGCAAGGGTGCCGTCAAAATCAAACGCCATTACACGGCGGTACATTTGTCGCCCCTCACATTTGCCAACTTCTCTAGAGTCCGTCCGAATCGGAGTGTTTATGCGTGACAGGAACGGTGTGCCGCCACGACTGTCTGGCCCAAGGACAGCCCTCCGTCATTGGGCGGTACCAGTCGATGGTTGTAGACGGTAAACCCCGCTCGCGCCAATCGGTGCCGCGCAAGCCGGAGTAACAGAGCATTCTGGAAACATCCACCGGTTAGCACCACTCGCGGCAACGCGGCTCGTTCTGCAACATGACCGATCAGATCAGCCAGACCGAGATGGAATCGATACGCGATTCGTTCCGGGCTGCTCCCCGTGCGTCTCTCCTCCATCAGCAACTCAATCAGCGGTCGCCAGTCTGCGACCCACTCAACTGGCTTATCGTCTCCCTGTACGATAGGGCACGGGTAGCCCGTCTCATCACCGGGGGCAGTCTTTTCATAACGTGCGGCGGCAAACTCCAGCGCCATGGCCGCCTGCCCTTCAAAGCTGGCTTCATCACACAGGCCTGCAAGCGAAGCTACGGCATCGAACAGTCGTCCCATGCTGGTGGTCTCGGGAGAGACAAGGCCGTGATTCAAAAGGACAGCGAGAGCATCCGGCTCCCCTGGTCTTCCACGCCGGGCTTCCAGTTCTTGAATTGCCACGCCCTCACCATGGGTTTCCCACAGGAGTGAGAAGGCACAGCGCCAGGGTTCGCGTATCGCCGTCTCTCCGCCCGGCAGGCGAAAGGGCCGAAGATGGGCGAGACGCGTGAAGCCTGGATATCCGGCGACAAGGAACTCTCCACCCCACAGTCGGCCATCAAGTCCGTAACCGGCCCCGTCCCATACCACCCCCAGCACCTCGCCATCCAATCCATGCTCCGCCATACAGGCGGCAACATGCGCATGATGATGTTGCACTTGCACGAGCGGGACCGCCTGGCGCGTGGCGAATTCCTGAGCAAACCTGGTTGATCGATAGTCGGGATGGAGATCGCAGGCGACGAGTGTTGGCTGTACGTCGAGCAGCCGTTGCAGATCATCGACCGTGTAACGAAACGCCTCAAAGGCCTCCAGGGTAGACAGATCGCCCAGATGCTGGCTCAGCAGGACCTCATTACCGGACGACAGTGCGATCGTGTTCTTGAGGTGGCCTCCGACCGCCAGGATCGGGACCATCACGCGTCCGCTCGGAAGAGGCACCGGTATCCTGATTGGTCGAGGCACATATCCCCTCGCTCGCCGGAGAATCACCTGCTCGCCCTCAACCACCCGAAAGATAGAATCATCGATCGGTCGCGCGATCGCCCGATCGTGCACGAGGAACGCATCCGCGATTCCGGCCAGGCGACCCAGCGCCTCCCCCTCATCGATCACGATCGGTTCTTCGGCACGATTGCCGCTCGTGGCCACGACCGGACTCTGCAAACCGGTCATCAGCAGATGGTGGAGCGGACTGTAGGGCAGCATGGCGCCGATATGGGGATTCTCAGGCGACACGGAGGGAGCCAGCCCCGACGCCTCAAGCTGTCGCAATAACACGATCGGCGCTTCGAAAGAACCCAGTAGGCTCTCGTCTTCCTGTCCCAGACTGCATGACTCCAGCACAGAGGACAGGGACGGAAATAACACCGCGAAGGGTTTGTCCGGTCTCATCTTGCGCAGACGCAGCCGTTGCACCGCTGACTCGGAGCAGGCATCCACCCACAACTGAAATCCCCCGACACCCTTGACCGCGAGGATCTTGCCCTTCCGGATGATCTCGCAGGCCTGCTGCAGAGCGGCCTCTTCACGGGCCACCTCGTCTCCCTGCACATCCCACAACGCTAACCGGGGGCCGCACGTCGGACAAGCAATCGCTTCGGCATGGAAACGACGATTTCCCTGATCTCCATACTCCGCACGGCAATCCCGGCAGAGGTCGAATCGATTCATCGTGCTGTTCGCGCGATCATAGGGGATGTCCGTGATGAGGCTGAAGCGCGGGCCACATCGGGTGCAGGTGAGAAAGGGATAGCGGAAGTGCCGATCCATCATATCGCTCAACTCCCCCAGACAATCGGAACAGGTTGCAAGATCGGGAGAGACTACCAGACGCCGCGTGCCAACACCTTCGCTGGCTCGAATTCCAAAGCCGACCTCGCCAGTCGGACTGGCAGGCTCTACTTTCAGCCGGCCCATCTTCGCTGCGGCCGGCGTTTCCCTCTGCATCCGTTCCAGCAAGGTCTCCACCACGGCCACAGGCCCCTCAAGTTCCAGCAATGCGCCACGAGCACTGTTCATCACCCATCCGGCTACCCCGAGGTCCTGCGCCAGGCGAAACACGAACGGCCTGAATCCGACTCCTTGGACCGTTCCTTCCACGGTGATACGCAGGCGTACTATGGTGTCCCGTCTCATTCTTTCACCACCACTTCGTGTAACACCACTTCAGGGACGGGCTCCGCATCCAAGTTTGCCGACCCGCAACCAGGGCAACATTGCAACAAGGCCTGCATCTCGCAGGATGTCCCGCAGTGCGCACAGTGACCTGTCACAGGCACCGGAAGAATTTCCAGCGCGGCCCGCGCAGCAATCGTTCCTTCGGCGGCAGCAGCAAAGACCGACTGCAGCGTCGCCTCATCGTGCTCGAGGAAATGAGATTGCGTACTGACTTTGAGCCTTACGACCGAGGGCGTCGAAGAGGGCGTTCGAGCGAGCGCCGCCTCCACCATCCTCACCACCTGAGTCATCAGCTGCCACTCGTGCACGAAAGCCCCTCCAGCTCATGGACCACCCGCTCAACCACCTGGTCCACCGCCCAGGCCACCGCCGGAGACAGATCGTTGCCGGCCCGGCTGTCACCGATCTCAAGACCGTAAACGATCACGCGAGGTGGAAGGACTCCCAAGGTACGACCCAGTTCAATCGCATCCGCGGCATTGAGGACATGGGTGGAATGAGGGAACAGGTCGGCTGAGATCGGTCCGGCGGACGCATCAAGACGATGAATGGTTCCTGCAGGCCGACCGCTCTTTGCTGCATCAATAAGGATAACGGCTGAAGCCGCTGCCATGAAGTCCAGGACTTCGAGACCGGCCAACTCCGCCTCAATCACTTCGGCCAGGTCCCCCACCAGGGCTTTCAGCCGCCGAGCGGCCAGGACCCCCGCCCCGTCGTCGCCCCTGAACAGATTGCCGACTCCGATGATGCGAATGGGATGTCGTACCGTGATACTTGTCACGCATCACCCGAGGTGCTGTACGTCCAAATTCAAGAAATGCGTCGCGCAAGAGATGCATGGGTCATAACAACGGATCACGGTTTCACATCCCAAGGCCGCCTGTTCATTCGAAAGATTCAGCACCCGAGGCAGATAAGCACGCAGGTCCTCTTCGATCCGCCGCTGATTCTGGGAAGTGGGAGGAATGATTTTGGCTTCGCGAATCAAGCCGTCGTCATCCACCCGATACCGATGGTAGAGAATCCCTCTCGGCGCTTCAGTACAGGCCATGCCGATACCGGCACGCACGGCCACCGGGACCGATGGACTGGGTGGCGGCTCGTAGGTGTCGATGATCCGCAACGTTTCCTCGATCGCATAAAGGATTTCCACGGAACGGGCCACGATCGCGTGAAAAGGATTACGCAGGGGGAGGGACAGTCCCGTATCCGCCAAGACCTGCTTCCCCAGGGGCGACAGAAGGCCACGATTGAGGTTCACCCGCGCCATTGGTCCTACCAAATAACTGGCCCCATTGAGTCTGCATTGAAGGGCCGTAGAGTAGGGCGCCTGCTCCTCCCTGAAATGTTGTTCGAATTCCCCGGCGGAAATATTCAGCCCGCCGCTGGAGCAGATTGATCCCTCGTTGACGGGATACTCATCGGAAGGACGGAGCGCCACGCAGGTATAGTCCTGCGTAAAATCAGGGACATCGAACCCTGCCACCCAACGGACGGTTTCCACTGCCGCCTCCCGCGCCCACAAGAGTTCGTCTTTCAGCGCCTCCAGTTCACTGCGCAACGGAACGCGAGAAAACCCGCCGACCTTCACGGAGACTGGGTGTACGGAGCGGCCACCTAGAAGTGTCATCAAGGCGTTGCCGGCCTTCTTCAGCCGCAAACCCCTCGTGACGATCTCCGGATGGTCTTTGGCCATTGCAATCGCGCTGGCATAACCGAGAAAGTCAGGCGCATGCAGCATATAGACGTGGAGCGTATGACTCTCGATCCATTCGCCGCAGTAGAGCATCCGCCGCAAATCCCGCAGCGCCCCCTCCACGCGCACTGAAAAGATCTGCTCCAAGGCATGGACGGCACTCATCTGATAGGCCACCGGACAGATGCCGCAGATCCGCGCCACAATGTCCGGCGCCTCGTCATAATGCCGGCCCACCAGGAAGGCTTCGAAGAACCGCGGCGGTTCGAAGATTCTCAGCTCGACATCCTGCACGACGCCCTCTTTCACAGAGACGCGGAGTGCGCCTTCGCCTTCGACGCGCGCAATCATGCCGACCGAGATGGTTCTGGTGTTGGTTCCCTGTGGCTCACTCATGGCTTGCACGATCGTTCTGTTCCCACGCCTGGCTCTCTTCACGAAACGGTCTGACAGAACCATTGATGCCGCGGAACCGCCGCAATACCTCCACTGGAATGAGTCGAAGGCCCTGATGAAATTCCTTGGCCAGTGAGGCCGTATTCGGAGGGAGCCCGGGACCTTCGTGCAGCCCTTCGGCCGGGCCGAAACAGCCGTAACAGTCCCGGCCCATGCTGGGACAAATCGCGCCGCAGCCGGTACGTGTCACAGGCCCGAGACAGGGAATCCCCTTGGCGACCATCACACAGATATTCCCCCGGCGCTTACATTCGATGCAGACACTATGTGTCGGCAACCGTGGGTGCACACCGCCTAAGAGATCGGTGATCACCCGAAGCAATTGAGCTTTGTCGATCGGACAGCCCCACAATTCGAAGTCGACATGTATATGTTCAGAAATCGGCGTCGAGGTACTGAGGCTCTGGATGTACTGAGGACTGGGGTAGACCGTTCGCTTAAAAGCCTCGACATCCCCCCAGTTCCGCAGTGCTTGAATTCCGCCTGCCGTGGCGCAGGCGCCGATCGTCATCAACCAGGTGGCTTGCTTCCGCACGGACAGAATCCGATGCGCATCTTCCGGTGTTGTAATGGACCCCTCCACCAACGCGATGTCGTAGGGTCCCTTTCTCATCTCGCTGGAGGCTTCCGGAAAGTAAGCAATGTCCAAAGCCTGCCCCAGAGCAAGCAGGTCATCTTCCAGGTTCAAGATACTGAGCTGGCAGCCGTCGCAGGAGGCGAACTTGAAGACGGCAAGCGTGGGCCGTCCAGGCGTCACGGGCTGGTTGGCTCTGTTCGTGTCACTCATCGCGACGTCATCCCATTTCCGGTCACACACCCGTCCGTCCCAGCCATGACGCCACCCGGTCGTACCGCATGACCGGGCCGTCTTTGCACAGAAAGTAGGGGCCCAATTGGCAATGGCCGCATAGGCCGATCCCGCATTCCATATGCCGCTCCAGCGAAACGTAGATCGCGGTCGCGGGAATCCCCCGCTGCATCAAGATCGGCACGCCCAAGCGCATCATGATCTCCGGCCCGCACATCAAGACCATGGTTCGTGCCGGATCGACCACCACTTGCTCGAATAGTTCCGTCACCACCCCGACGTGATAGTGCCATGTCTTGTCGGGCTGGTCGCTGGTCAATAACACCTGAGTATCCGGATGTCGACGCCAGACATCGAATCGTTCCCGAAAGAGCAGATCGTGCGGCGTCTTCACCCCATGCAGAATCTTCACGGCTCCATACTCGTTGCGTCGACGAAAGATATATTCAATGGCGCCGACCACCGGGGCACAGCCAAGCCCGCCGGTCACGATCACCACATCTTTGCCCTGTGCGTCATCGAGCGGCCAGCCTTGTCCGAACGGCCCACGGATACCCAACTCATCGCCAGGCTGCAATTGCGCGATGGCCTTGGTGACCCGCCCTACCATGCGGATGGTGTGGTCGAGGGACTCCGGCTCATCCGGATCCGACACGATCGAGATCGCTACCTCGCCGACGCCGAACAGATAGACCATATTGAACTGACCGGCCGCGAATCGATAGCTTCGCCGCACCTGTTCATCGACGAAACGCAACCGATAGGTGTCGATATCTTCCGCTTCCCTGATCTTCTCGACAATGGTGGCAGGCTGGATCAGATAGGGATTGGGTGCGGCGTTCACCGTGACCTGTGAGAAGAGCGTCATGATCGGATAGATTCTTTCTTGACCTGAGTCGTGGAGTTCAGTAACGCCGGAAGCTCTTCGGTCAGGTCGATCCCCACCGGACACCAGGTGATGCACCGTCCGCAGCCCACACAGCCGGAGGTTCCGAACTGATCGATCCACGAAGCCAGCTTGTGAGTGAGCCACATGCGATAGCGGTCCTTGATTGTCGGTCGAATGTTCTTGCCGTGAATATAGCCGTGTTCCTGGGTGAAACAGGAATCCCACAATCTGCTCTGTTCACTGCCGGTCTGCGTGAGGTCCGGCGCCTCCTCGACCGAATGACAGAAACAGGTCGGGCACACCATTGTGCAATTTCCGCAGGCGAGGCAGCGTGCCGCGACATCGTCCCACCGCGGATGCTCATGCGCATCATACAGGGCTGATGGGAGCCGTGATCGGTCCAACTGCCGCGTTTGGCTGCCGGCGCAGGCCTTGATCTGCCGTTCGGCTTCGCGGGTCTGCGCAGGCGAGGCCGGCGCACACGTCAGTGCGCGCACCACTTCTCGGCCTGCTTCACTGCCTGCCTCCACGAGCATTTCTTCGTCCAATTCGGTCAGAGCCAGGTCGAAATTTGCGCTCGCTCGCGGACCTGTGTCCATCGAGGCGCAGAAACAGGTGGCCAGCGCACGAGTACAGTTCACCGCTATTAGAAACAGGCCGTCACGACGTATACGATAATAGGGATCACGATAGGCGTCTTTCAGAAAGATGTGATCCTGGATTGCGAGCCCAGCCAGATCGCAGGCCCGAACCCCGAGCACGGCAACTTTCTCGCTCTTCGGCATTGTCGGCTGAACTGAAACCCGTCCCTTACTCCGTTCGATCGTCAACAACGGCTCGCGCGGCGCAAAGGCCAGCGGCTTCACGGACTGCGGTCCATGAACCACACCGAAGATCCGGGTCGAGCCGGTCTGTTCTATTCGGTAGCGCCCAGGCGTCTGCTCATCGCGCCAACCGAGCGGCAGATCCGCTACCTGCCGTATTGTGTCCCAGAAGACAGATCCGTCACGCACCACCGGGCCGACCGTGCGATATCCTTTCGCAGAAAGTACATCGAGTAACTGTTGAAGTAATACTTTCGGTATAGCATCGATGTGATTGTTAGATTGTGTGACCATACAGGAAGACCATCAAGCCCACGAGTTCGACGAGAAGAACCACATGCCATCCTTCGTTCAATTCGACCTCCACGCCATCGCGCAACAGGGGCACGGCAACAATCACCAGCACATGCAGGCGCGGCATACGAAAGCAAGGTTGCCAGTTCTCAGTTCTCCTACAGCAAGAGCAATGCCTTGCTTGCTCGACCAGGACCGCCGATACTTTCCGATGATTCAGACGACGCCGTATGCTCTTCGTGAGACGAGAGGGACATTTAGCCACAGTAGGGAAATGCCAGGCGGGGCAGAACGGTGCACTATGGATAATGCGAGAGTTGGAGATTCAGATCTAGCAGCCTATGTGCCTGTGAATGACCGATTCAACGCAACATTCGTTGCCCCACACATCGTGCCGATCTTGCGACAATTCGGGTTGTGTGGTGAGAGCTCACTGACGGACCGTGGTCCGCAACACTTTTGGTAGGCTATCGATTGAGATGACGAGCGCGCTTCATCGATGAGCTTCTTGGTCAGCGGGACGATTGCCGATGCGTCGTTCGGTACCCATCCAAAGACGGACGAGATTATCGGTATGCTTGGACCAGATCAGGATGGCGACCAGACTTGCAAACAGCACAAAGAGCCAGGATCGATGAAACAGCAATGCCACGATCGGAAACATGGCGAATGCGAACAGCGCGCCTCCGGAGGAGTATTTCCAGAGATACACGGCGCCCACCCAAAGGCTCATGAGTGTGAGTCCGATCCAGGGGGCCACTCCCAGAACTGCGCCTAAGGCGGTGGCCACGCCTTTCCCGCCCTTCAGTCCGAGAAATACTGAGTGCAGGTGGCCGAGGATCGACGCCAGTGCCACGATGAGTACTGCCCATTCCTGATGGAGCAGCAGGGAGCCCATCCATCCGGCCACCCACCCCTTTCCAATGTCGCCGAGCAGTGTCAGCGCCCCGGCTTTTTTCCCGCTGACCCGCAGGACATTCGTAAAGCCGACGTTCTTACTGCCGGCCGATCGTGGATCCGTCACGCCAAGAAGGCGCGACACGACGACGCCGAAGGGAATCGACCCGATGAGATAGCCGAGAAAAACGAGGAGAGTGATACCCCAGGGACTGTTCATCAATCGTGAACCGAAAAGCCGGAGGCGAGCGTCGCCAAGTCGTTCGGTTACAGCCCTTTCGCTCCGACCTGACGCCAAAAGCTCCAGACATATTGCGCGCCCGAGACATACCCCAGGACGAGAGAGATGTGCAGGGTGACCGTGCCCGCGAGATGCAGATTTCCGATGGCTTCGATGACGGTGCCTTCGAGCAGCAGAAGCACGATGGCGATGACTTGCAGGGCCATTTTGTATTTGCCGGTCACCTCGGCGGACATGATGAAGCCCTCTGTCGCCGCAATGGCGCGAATGCCGGTCACGGCCACTTCCCGCGCGATGATGAGAATGGCGACCAGCGCGCTGACCCGATCGACTTGGACCAGCAGGATCAATGCGGAGAGCACGAGTAGCTTGTCGGCAATCGGGTCCAAGAGGCGCCCGAGTTTGGTGATCTGGCCGGTCTTTCTGGCGACATACCCATCGAGCAGGTCGGTGACGGCTGCCACGACGAACACAATGGCGGCGCTTAACGCGCGATCGGGTGTGGGGTCGATCAGCAACATGACGAACACCGGGATCAAGAGAATCCGGACGAGCGTCAGCACGTTGGGCAGGTTGATGTTGCTTTCCTGCCCTGCCGACCGCATCAGCACAAGCCCCGCCTCTTTCCAGTTCTCTCCCATCGCTCTTAGCTCACGTCCCTCGATGACTCCTTACACAATGCCGTTTTTTAACAGGTCATGCAAGTGGATGACTCCCGCTAAGCGTTGCTTGTGGTCCACCACGACAAGCGCCGTAATCGTATGGCGTTCCATGATACCAAGGGCGGTGGAGGCTAATTCGTCCGGACCGATCGTTTTGGGGGCTCGGTTTCGGCTGTCCTCAGTGGGACGTTTGTGCATCGGATTGGCAAGATCGATGGCCGTCGCCGTTGTAAAGTCACCGCCTCGCTGGAGAAAGCGTCGCAAGTCGCCGTCTGTGATAATGCCGATCACTGTTTCGGACTTATCGAGTACGGTCGTCATGCCGAGTCGCTTTCCGGTCATTTCAAGAATCGCTTCGGAACCGGGAGTGTGGGGTTTGACGCGTGGCACATCCGATCCCGTATGCATCAGGTCCCGCACTTTCACCAGCAAGCGGCGACCCAGCGTGCCGCCGGGATGAAATTGGGCATAGTCCTCCTGCTTGAAGCCGCGCTTTTGGAGGAGGGCGATCGCCAAGGCGTCTCCCATCGCCAACGTTGCCGTGGTGCTGGCCGTCGGTGCCAGGCCCAGCGGGCAGGCTTCCTCGCTGACCGAGACATCCAACGCGACGTCGGAATTTTTGGCGAGGGTGGAATACATTCTGCCTGTGAGGGCGACCACGGGAATATTGATACGCTTGACGAAGGGAAGCAGTTGCAAGACCTCCTGTACCTCGCCGCTATTTGAAATAGCGATCATCACATCATGTCGAGCCACCATACCTAAGTCGCCGTGGATGCCCTCGGCCGGGTGCAGAAAGAACGAAGGGGTGCCGGTACTCGCCATGGTCGCCGCGATTTTTTGACCGATCAAGCCCGATTTCCCCATGCCGGAAATGACGACCTTGCCCGTACAGCGATAAAGAATGTCGACCGCTTGGGCAAACCGGTCGTCGAGGCGGGCCGTCAATTCTTGTACGGCGCGCGCTTCAATTTCCAAGACGCGCCTCCCCTCCTGCACGCTGGCATCCAGCGGGGGGCGTCGAGTGGCGCGCTTGGTTGTTTTCCGTGTTACGGAACCTGTTATTGTGCGGCTGCGTCCCATATACGTAGTACCCGTTCGAGAAGTGATTGGAGCGCATGAAGCGGGACCATGTTCGGTCCGTCCGACAACGCGGAATCCGGATCGGGGTGTACTTCCATGAAGAACCCGTCGCAGCCGGCTCCTGCCGCCGCACAGGCCAATGGTTCGACGAATTCGCGCTGACCGCTGGATTTCGTGCCGCTTCCGCCGGGGAGTTGCACGCTATGGGTGGCATCGAACACCACCGGATATCCGAACCGGCGCATGATGGGAAAGGATCGCATGTCCACGACCAAATTGTTGTAACCGAACGAGGAGCCTCGTTCCGTCAGCACGATGCGCCGGTTGCCGCATTCCTCCACTTTCTTCACCGCATTACCCATTTCCGGCGGCGACAGAAACTGCCCCTTCTTGATGTTGACGACCTTGCCGGTCTTCGCGGCGGCTATCAAGAGATCGGTCTGGCGGCAGAGAAACGCGGGAATTTGCAAGATATCCACGACGCGACCGGCCTCCGTGGCCTGCTCCTCGGAATGGACATCGGTCAACACCGGCACCCCGATCTGTTGTTTGACCTTGGCCAGGACGGCGAGGCCCTTCTCCAACCCCGGCCCTCGAAACGAGGCGATGGAGGTGCGATTGGCCTTGTCGAAGGATGACTTGAAGACGTAGGGCATCCCGATCGATTTGGTGATCTCGGCAATGCGTCCCGCCGTATCCATGACGAGTTGCTCGTTCTCAATCACGCAGGGCCCTGCGATCAAAAACGGCCGATTCCCCGCCCCGATCTTAAACTGTCCGAGATCAACTTCGTAGGCCATAGGCTCCGACGTCAAATGAATCGCAGGATGTTCAACATCCTGCTCAGTGGCCGCATTTGCGTCGCAATGCGGCTCCCACAAACCCGCTAAACAACGGATGTGGATGATGCGGCCGCGACTTGTATTCCGGATGAAACTGCGTGGCCAGGAACCAGGGATGGTTCTGCAATTCGACGATTTCAACCAGGCGACCGTCCGGAGATAGCCCGCTCAGAGTCAGTCCTTTCGCCGTCAACTGCTCGCGATAGGCATTGTTGAATTCATACCGGTGACGGTGGCGCTCGCGCACCTCGCTGACGCCGTACATTTTCTGCGCCAACGTCCCCTCGCCCAGCGTACAGGCATAGGAGCCGAGCCGCATGGTGCCGCCTTTGTCGTTGACCGATTGTTGGTCCGACATCAGGTGAATCACCGGATGCGGGGCCTGTTCGTCGAACTCGGCGCTGTTGGCGCCGGCGAGCCCGGCGACGTTTCTCGCGAATTCGATGGTCGCGCATTGCATGCCCAGACAGAGGCCGAGGAACGGAATCTGATGTTCCCTCGCATATTGAATGGTGACGATCTTCCCCTCGATTCCCCGCGACCCGAAGCCCCCGGGAATGAGAATGCCGTCGGCATCGCGCAGGATCCGTTCGGTTCCCTGGCGCTCCACCTCCTCAGACTCGATCCAGGTGACGTTCACGCGGGTTTCATGATCGATCCCGCCGTGCACCAGCGCTTCGGCCAAACTCTTGTAACATTCCTTCAGGCCGGCATACTTTCCGACCAGCGCGATCGACACCTCGTGTTTGGGGTGTTTGATCTTCTGTACCATCGCATCCCATTCGCGAAGATTCGGCGGGCCGGTTTCCAGCTTGAGCAGGCGCACGATCAACTCGTCCAGCCCTTCCTTGCGAAACACGATCGGCACTTCGTAGATCGTTTCGACATCCTTGGCCGTAATGACCGCATCTTTTTCCACATTGCAGAACATGGCGATCTTGGCCTTGAGCTCCGGCGGAAGATAACGGTCGGTGCGGCACAAGAGAATGTTCGGCTGAATGCCGATTTCACGCAGCTTGTTGACGGAATGTTGCGTCGGTTTCGTCTTCAGCTCGCCGGCGGCCCCGATGTAGGGCACCAGCGTGAGATGCACGTAGAGGACGTTGTCGCGTCCCACGTCGTAGGGAATCTGCCGGATGGCCTCCAGAAACGGTAAGCTTTCGATGTCGCCGACGGTCCCGCCGATCTCGACGATCGTGACGTCCATGCCCTGCGAGATGCGCATAATGCATTGCTTGATCTCGTCCGTGACATGCGGCACCACTTGCACCGTTCCGCCCAGGTAGTCTCCGCGCCGCTCCTTCGTAATGACGGCATGGTAAATGCGGCCCGTGGTGTAGTTGTTTTCGCGCGTCAGGGTGAGAGAGGTATACCGTTCGTAGTGCCCCAGGTCGAGATCCGTCTCCGCCCCATCTTCCGTGACGTAGACTTCTCCATGCTGGTACGGATTCATGGTGCCCGGATCGACGTTGATGTAGGGGTCGAGTTTAAGGAAGGTGATCTTCAGCCCGCGGCTTTCCATCAGATTGCCGATGGACGCGGAGGCCAGCCCTTTTCCGAGCGACGACACGACACCGCCGGTCACAAAGATCAGTTTGCTCATCGTGCACCTTCTCTCGTCATGGTGGAGTGATGCCGAGCCCGGTTGCGCGGCAGCGAAGTTGTTCGAGTGCGCCTGGCACGTCCTCGGGGCTATCGATGCGCACCGACCGATGAGCGGTCTCCCACACGCGGATGCGAATCCCGTTTTCCAGCGCGCGCAGTTGTTCGAGCTTTTCGGCCTCTTCCAAGGTCCCTGTCGGTAAGGCAGTCATGCGTCTCAATGTCTCTCGGGTGTAGATATACAGTCCCAAGTGGATGAAATGTAGCCCCGGTACGGCAGCTCGTTGCGGGTCGTCTCGTACCAGCGGGATCGGTGCGCGCGAAAAATACAGGGCATAGCCCTCGCGATCGGTGGTCACCTTGACGACTCCCGGGTTCTGGAGGTCCTGGTCGGAATCGATCCGTCGCTTTAAGGTCCCCATCGTCGAGTCGCTCGCCAAAAACGGCTCGACCAAGTCCGTGAGGAGATCGGGATGGAGCAGGATCTCGTCTCCCTGCAGGTCGACGTAACAGTCGCTGGGGTGGGTGGCGGCGACGGCGGCGACGCGATCGGTTCCGGTTCGATAGGACTCCGTCATCATGACGACTTGCCCTCCGAATCGCTCGACGGTCCTGTGAATGCGCTCGTCATCCGTGGCGACCAGCACGTCCTTGACCACGCGACAGGCCTTGGCCTGTTCATACACGTGTTGGATCATCGGTTTCCCCAGCAACTCCACCAGCGGCTTTCCGGGGAACCGTGAGGAACCGTACCGCGCCGGAATGACCACAGTGACCGAACGTGTCACGTCAGCTCTGTCCCAGGGCGTCCGTGAGTTGCGCGGCGGTCACCGTGGCGGTGCCGATCATGCCGACGACCACGCCGGCGGCTTGATTGGCGAGCACCGCTGCTTCCCGCATGCTCGCGCCGGTCGAGAGCGCCAGCGCCAGCGTTCCGACGACGGTGTCGCCGGCGCCCGTGACGTCATACACCTGTCGGGCGCGTGTGGGAATATGCCAATGATCGCCATGGCCCTGGAAGACGCTCATGCCTCGCTCGCCTCTCGTCACGAGCACGGTCTGGCATCCCAAACGTTGGCGGAGAGTGGTCCCCGCCTTGTTGATCGCCTGATCGTCATCGCCATGCACCCCGGCGGCTTGGGTCGCTTCGAGGTGATTGGGTGTCACGACGGTCACCCCTTTGTAATAACTGAAATGCTCGACCTTGGGATCGACCACGACGGGAATTTTGCGCTGCCCTGCCAGTCGAGTCAACTCCGCCATCAGCGACGCCGTGACCACTCCCTTAGCATAGTCCGACACGATCAGGCAGGAAAGTTCTTTGAGCCTGGACTCTACATAGCGGAGAATACGGCGCTGCAGCAGCCCGGTGACTTCCGTGCGGCGCTCCACATCGTAGCGAACGATTTGTTGGTTGTGCGCGACGACGCGTGATTTTCTGGTCGTGGGCCGGCTCTGGTCGATCACGACCCCGCCGCGCCCTTGCCGTCGGCCGCCCAGTTCCTTTAAAAGCAGCCGGCCGCTTTCGTCGGCCCCGATCACGCCGCAGATGTCGGCTTGTCCGCCGAGCGCGAGGATATTGTTGAAGACGTTCGCGGCGCCGCCCAGCTTGAGCGACTCCGACTCGACGTGGACGACCGGAACAGGCGCCTCCGGTGAAATCCGGCTCACGCGTCCCCAGACGTAATGATCGAGGATCAGGTCTCCGATGACCAACACGTTGGCCTGTGGGAAACGCTTGATGTAGGCGCAGAGGGCGGCCGGATCAATGGCCGCGTCCTCGCCCTCCTGCCCGTTCGACGCGCCGGAGTGTCCGACCCGCCCTACTGGATGGCTTTTCCTAACCTTTCCCATCGTACCCATTCGGTCCACGATCCTTGGCCGCTCCACGACCAGTAAATGCGAAATGCTTTGCCGCGCACTTTTTCCGTGCGGACATAGCCCCAGAAACGACTATCGAGACTGTGATCCCGATTGTCTCCCATTACGAAGTACGCGTCCTCCGGCACCGTCACGGGACCAAAATTGTCGCGCGGGCTGATGCGCCCGTCATGCACGGGGGGATCCGTGTGCTGTGTGAAGGCGTGGTCGTCAAACGGCGCCCCGTTGATGTGCACGACCTTATTCCGCACGTGAACGGTGTCTCCGGGCAATCCGATCACGCGCTTGATAAAATCCTTATCTTCATCCTCGGGAAACCGAAACACGATGATATCGCCGCGCTGGATCGATCCAAACGGAATGAGCGTTTGCGAGGAGTAGCAGGTAACCGGAGGAAAACCCGGTTGGAATTTGCAGTCGGTCGGCCATTGCAATCCATACGACAGCTTGCTGACCAGAATATGATCGCCGACCAGCAGCGTGGGAATCATCGAACCGGAAGGGATCTTGAATGCCTGCACGACGAAGACACGAATGGCGAAGGCGAGCAACATGGCGATGATGATCGCTTCCGCATATTCCCGCAGGATCGACTTGTGGGCCGGTTGGCCGGCCGTGACGACGTGGGGTTCGCTGGTCGTCTGTTCCGAAGGCGCGGGGGGCGTCCCCGGTGCGGCCGTCGCGGAGATCTCGTCGGGGCGTGGGTTGGGCTCTACGCTCATTCCTCGCCCACCTTCAGGATCGCGAGAAACGCTTCTTGCGGCACTTCCACTCTGCCTACCGCTTTCATGCGCTTCTTGCCTTCCTTCTGCTTCTCCCAGAGCTTGCGCTTCCGCGAAATGTCGCCGCCGTAGCATTTGGCCGTGACATTCTTCTTGATGGCGCCGATCGTCTCTCGGGCGACGATCTTATTGCCGATCGCCGCTTGAATGGCGATTTCGAACATTTGTTTGGGAATGAGCTCTTTCATTTTTTCGGCGACCTGGCGCCCACGTTGATAGGCGCGTTCCTTATGGGTGATGAAGGACAAGGCATCGACGGGCTCGCCATTGAGCAGAATGTCGAGGCGCACCAGTTCGGATTCCCGATAGCCGAGCAGTTCATAGTCGAGCGACGCGTATCCCTGCGTCTTCGATTTCAACTTGTCGTAGAAATCGAGGATGACTTCATTGAGCGGCAACTCATAACTGATCACGACACGGGTGGGATCCAGGTAGTGCATGCTCCGTTGAATGCCGCGCCGTTCCTGACACAATTGCAGCAAGGTGCCGAGATACCGTTCCGGAGCAATGAGCGTGGCCAGAATGAACGGTTCTTCGAACGAGGCGATCGAGCTGGGCTCCGGAAGGTCCGCCGGGTTATTAAGTTCGAGTATGTCGCCTTTGGTGGTGAGGATCCGGTAGATGACGGTCGGCGCGGTGGTGATGAGCGTCAATCCGTATTCGCGTTCCAATCGTTCCTGAATGATTTCCATATGGAGCAGGCCGAGGAATCCGCAACGGAATCCGAACCCGAGAGCCAAGGAGGTTTCCGGCTCATAGATGAACGACGAATCGTTCAGGCGCAACTTCAAGAGGGCATCCCGCAGGTCTTCGTAGCGCGCGGTATCCGTGGAATACAGCCCGCAAAAAACCAGAGGTTTGACTTCTTTGTACCCGGGGAATGGTTGATCGGTCGGTCGTCCCGCGTCCGTCAGGGTGTCACCGATCTTGACGTCGGCCACTTCCTTCATGTTGGCGCAGAGGTATCCGACTTCCCCTGTCATGAGTTGGGTGCCTTTGGTCCGTTTCGGCGTGAATTGTCCGACTTCGGTCACTTCGAACAGCCGGTCGTTGGACATGACCTTGATCTTCATTCCGGGACGCACGGATCCGTCGACGATACGGGTCAACACGATCACCCCTTGGTAATTGTCGAACCAGGAATCGAAGATCAGCGCCTTAAGCGGACGGGTTGGATCGCCGGAGGGCGGCGGAATCCGGTTCACGATCGCCTCGAGCACTTCCGGCACTCCGCGGCCCTCCTTGGCGCTCACCAACATGGCGTCGCTCGCGTCCAGAGTGAGCACGTCGGAAATTTGTTGTTTCGTGCCGTCGACGTCGGCGCTGGCGAGATCGATCTTATTGATGACCGGAATAATCGTGTGATGATTGCCCATGGCGAGATTCACGTTGGCGATGGTCTGCGCCTGCACGCCCTGTGTCGCATCGACGAGCAACAGCGAGCCTTCGCAGGCAGCGAGGCTGCGCGACACTTCGTACGTGAAATCGACGTGACCGGGCGTATCGATCAAATGCAGTAAATAGGTCTTCCCGTCCTGAGCCTTATAGCGGATGGCCACGGCGTGCGCTTTGATCGTGATACCGCGCTCACGCTCCAGGTCCATCGCATCAAGGATCTGCTCTTTCGCTTCTCGGGCAGTGACTGCACCAGTCGCGTCTAGGAGCCGGTCGGCGAGGGTCGATTTACCGTGATCGATATGGGCGATGATCGAGAAATTTCGGATGAGACTTTGCAAATCCTGGCTCATGTTCCCCAAAATCGGTTCATTATAGTGACCCCCTCCAAGGTTGTCAAAGAAATCGCCCGCCGGTATAATCCGCGAACGACGCAGTGTTTCACGTCACATGCGCGCTCCTGTCGCGCAATCATTTCTTCACACGTCCATTACATGAATCGATCATCCAAGCGCTCTCCACTCGCTGCATGGGATCATGCCTACTTATGGCATCCTTTCACGCAGATGCAGGAGTGGGAAGCGGAGAGCCCGTTGATCATCGCGAAGGGCAAGGGGACCTATCTCATCGACACGGAGGGACGGAAGTATCTTGACGGCACCTCGTCGATCTGGGTCAATATCCATGGCCACCGGCATTCGCGATTGGATCGCGCGCTTACGACGCAGCTTCGGCAGATCGCGCATTCGACGTTCCTTGGTCTCTCCAATCCACCCGCCATTCGTTTGGCGCGGGAACTCATTCGTCTCGCTCCCAAGGGACTCCGACGAGTCTTTTATTCCGACAACGGCTCGACGGCGGTCGAGGTGGCGCTGAAGATGGCGGTGCAATACTGGCAACAGCGGCAGCCGTCGGCGGGTTCCAAGCAGTCTTTTCTGCATTTGAAACTGGCCTATCATGGCGATACGGTCGGGGCCGTGAGCGTGGGGAACATCGAGTTGTTCCACGCGCGCTTTAAGGCCCTCCTCTTTCCCACGGTTCAGGTGGACCCGCCGTACTGTTATCGTTGCCCGCTGAGCCTGACTTATCCCGCGTGTCACATGGCCTGCCTTGATCCGTTGGAAACGTTGTTGAAGACCCGCCACCGCGACCTGGCCGGAGTCATTCTCGAACCGCTGGTTCAAGCTGCAGCGGGGATGCTGACCGCGCCGCCCGGATACCTCACGCGCGTGCGTGAGCTCTGCACGAAGTACCACGTGCTGTTGATCGCCGATGAGGTGGCAACCGGCTTCGGCCGCACGGGGAAGATGTTCGCCTGCCAGCATGAAGGCGTGACGCCGGATCTCATGGCGATCAGCAAGGGGTTGACCGGCGGATACATGCCTCTGGCGGCGACCTTGGCGACGGAGGAGATCTACCGCGCATTCCTAGGCCGGTATGAAGACTGGAAAACGTTTTTTCACGGACATAGCTACACAGGGAATCCGCTGGGCTGCGCGGTGGCTTTGGCCAACCTCGACACTTTCCGGCGTGAGAAGACACTCGTGCACGTTCGACAACAAACGAAACTGCTCGCGCGCCTGTTGCGGCCGATGGCCTCGTTGCAGCATGTGGGCGACATTCGCCAATGTGGGTTCATGGTCGGGATCGAATTAGTGCAGGATCGGCAAACGCGACAGCCCTATCCTCTCGAACAGCGCATTGGCCACCGTGTGGCCCAGGCCTGCCGGGTAGCCGGACTTCTGCTGAGACCGCTGGGCAACGTCATCGCGCTGGTCCCTCCCCTCTCCACCAAGCCCCGAGAGCTCACGACGATGGTGGCAATTTTGCACCAGGCGATCGTCGACCAGACCGAAGGCAAGACCTCCTTGTTGTAGAACCTCCCGTCATTGCGACTGATTCCCCTCGGATCCGGCGCCACTCCGTCTGTTCATCGATGAACAGGCCATCGACGGTTTTTGTGCACATCCACCAGTGGCCGGGCGGCTGAACATCGAGTGCTACACTTGATTTCATGCTGCGCCACGATATCCTCGCCACGGGCTTCACTGCATGACACACCGCCGGCTGTTGTGGGGCTGGTTCATGCTGTTGGTCTGTCCGTTCACGGCCTACGCGCAAGAGTCGCAGCAATCGGATCTCCTCCTTCAACGCATTCAGTTCGCCGACACCGCCCGCGCGTCCGGCGCCTCGGCGATTCCGTTTTCGATTGCCTCTCCGGTTCTGCACACCTCCTTTCAGTCAACCTCCTTCGCGCCGCCCTCGACCTCGACGCGTTTGAAAGACCTGGTTCCGGATTCTGATCGTCCACAGACGAAGGGAGTGGTGGCGGCATCGACCTGGTTCAAGGGGCAGTTCGCGACGGAAGGCGAAGTCGCCAACAACGCGACCAATGATGCAGGGATTTCCTCGCGCATCGATCAACGGGAAGACGGAACCAAACGCATGGTACGTATGGCGCTGACCGGTACCAACGGCCAGTTTCGATACGGCATCAATTATCGATCGGCGGGAAAGGCGTTCTTTAACTCACCGGACCAGACGGTGCGGGAAATGTGGGGTGAATGGGGGGGTGGTATCGCCAAGCTTCGAAGCTCGGCCGGCCAAACGTGGAATAATGTGGATCTGGACCCCGCTCGGGCACGTATTCAACAGAGCTTCAATCGCATCGGAGTCGCGTTGGTGAAGCCGGCGTGGCCAGAACTTAGCCTCACCTATACACGCAGCGCGTTAGCGAGCAGTTTCGACCCCACGGGCACTCTGCCGCAGCGGAGTCAGAGCAACAGCATGGAAGCCGCCTTGGCCTATACCGGACTCACCTGGAACGCACGGCTCTCATCCAGCTACATTCTCACGAACGACGACATGCGGAGCGGCGCCCGATCGACGGCCTTTGCTCAGTCCCTGGTCGCGACGTATCGACCCTTCAATACCCTGACCCTGGCCCCGACCCTCAGCTACCGGTCGGAAACCCAGAGCTGGTCCGGCGCGAGGATTCAGACCCCCATGGCGTCCGTGTCGCTCTTATACAAACAGAGTCAGCGATTACTGGTCAGTGCGATGGGAGGGTATACGAGTACGACTTCAAGCGATGGATTGATCGACACCGGCAGCATCCTGGGCAAGGGGATGTTCGCGTTCCATTTGGATCCGATTTATGGACATCCCACCACGATTTCTCTGGAAGCGGCGTATACGAACACAACCAATCGAACGGTGGCAGGGTTGGATACCGAGGATCTCTCCGGGTTGGTGCGCATTCTCGTCGCGTCGCTATAATCCCCTCTTTGATTTCCTACCCCTTACGCGCCATTGTCCGAGCTGTCGCTTGCCGCGAGGCGGTCGATGGCCAACGGAGTGGTCACGATTCGTTCCCCGGTAATCAGCCCCTCTCGAATCGTCACCTGATTGTCGATCATGCTGTCGATATTGATAGCCCGTTCTTCCAGACGGCCTTCCTCGTGCTGGACCACCACCCATTGTTTGCCGGAGCGTTCGAGGATCGCCTGCTTTGGAATCACAATCTTCGGGCGCATGGTATGGCCTGCGACGGTCAGTCGTGCGAACATGTCTGGCTTCAGGCGGCGGTCCGTATTCGAGACTGATGCGCGAATCTTAATGGTGTGCGTGGCCGGATCCACCACATCGCCGATGACGGTGATCGTAGCGGGGAACTCCATACCTGGATAGGCCTCAACCGTGGTCGTCGCGACCGCTCCGATCCGAATTCCAGAGAGGTCGTGCTCATAGACGTCCGCCACCACCTGCAGTCGGTCGAGATTGGCGACTGTAAACAGAGGGGTGTCCGAGGCTGGCCCCACAATTTGTCCCGGCGTCACGTTGCGTTCGACGACGGTGCCCGTCAAGGGGCTTCGCAGCTCGAACCGTGAGGTGATCTGTTGCTTCGCAAGCGGCTTGCTGAGTTCGGACGACGGCACGCGCAGGGAGAGAAGTCGCCCTTTCGCTTGCTTGAATTCAGCCCGTTCGCGGTTCAAATCGTTTTCCGCATGCTCCAGATCCTTCCGAGACATGGCTTGGGCGTCGAACAAATCCTTCGTCAATTCATAATTCCGTTCGGCCAGTCCCAACTCTGAAATTTCTTCGACGTAGGCCGCGTAGGCGGTGGCGATATCGGCCGCATCGATGACCATCAGGACATCCCCACTCTTCACGACTTGGCCCAATTTCACTCGGACGTCCAGCGCCGGTCCTTGGAGGGGAGAGGAAATCCTGGAATATCCGTCCTCGGCATAGGTCACCCTGGCCGACAGCGTCAGAGCCGGGAGAGAGGGCGGGGCCTCGATGCGCATCGTCTGCATATCAGGTTGGCGACTGGACGCGACCGGCGTGGGAACGGCTTTGGTCGATGGCGCTGGCGGATCAGGCTTGGTGCAGGCTGCTAAAGTCAGGCTAAGGAGGAGGAGTGACAGATGACAAAGGGGTTGTTTCATGGCACTCCGTGGTCCTTTCTTCTCTATCGGTCTTTCTGTCGCAGCAGCCAAGCGTATGACAAAGGGGCTCACAGCGCCTGCTCCCCTCTTGAGGGTCTCGGCCGTGCACATTGCCAATAATTCCCCGAGAAGTGAGCCTGAGAGAGCAGGAGTCGGCCAGGCAGGCCAAACGAGCGCACTGGAATTACAGCGGCTGCGCGCCGGCATCGAACAAAATCAGCAGGTTCCGGAATGACCGAATCATTCGTCCCAGCCTACTCGTCATCCTTGTCATTAAACCATCGACAACTTGACCCTGTCAATTGCGAGGGCCCCGGAAGCGGCGAGTATCGTTCAGGAGGTTCTGCGGAGGGCCTAACTAGCAGAGTTCGATCCGCTCGCCACGTGCTATGCTCAATCGGTCGGCCGCGCGGCCTTCTTGTATAAATATTTCCAAGTACCCGTTACTGTTGATCAGTGCCCGAGGTGAATCGGGCGAGCCCTCCGCATAGGTCCGCACGATCTTGTCGATCGTGTGGCCGCCGATGCGGATGTATGCCTCGGAACGTTTGGTGACCCCACGGACCTCCTTGAGGTGATACGCGGTGAGATTGGAGATCAGATTGCCGAATCGGTCGATATAGAGAATGTGTCCCGCCATCACATGTTTGTCCCAGCCCGGTTCAACAATCGGCAGACGTTCGTAGTTCGGCACGAGTCGGCCGAACGAACCCATCGGTTGGCCTTTGGTCAACCAGGCGGCGGCCGGCGCGAAGAGATCGCGTCCATCGAATGTGGCCCCCTCGGAGTCCAATCGATACTGACGGTTCTCGATGTGCCGCACTTCTACGCCGCTTTCTTCCTGATAGATATGGGTGAACAAACCGTTGTCCGGCCCAATGAACACATATCGCGAAGACGAGACGAGCAGCGGTTGCCTGGCGGTGCCTACCCCCGGGTCAACGACGGCCACATGAATGGTTCCATCCGGGAAATATCGATAACATGATTTGAGGAGGTACGCGGCATCCGTCACATCATGCGGCGTGACGTGATGGGAGAGGTCCACAATCTTCGCCTGGGGATTGATGTTGAGGATCACCCCTTTCATGCTGGCGACGAAATAATCGCGTTCGCCGAAATCCGTCAGCAGCGTGATGAGCGGGATCGCTACCGGCATAACGCAGTCAGCCCTGAATGCCGGACGGTTGGTCGGAATTGAACTGTAAGGCGGTGAGAGTCGACATCAGCGCCTACAATTCTTCGAAACGAATTTCCATGACTTCGTACTCGACGACCTTCGCGGGTGTGGTGACTTCCACCACGTCCCCAACTCGCTTGCCGATGAGAGCCCGTCCGACCGGCGATTGGACGGAGATACGGGAAAATTTCAAATCAGCCTCATCCTGCCCCACCAGGGTATATTGCTTCTTGGCTTGCGCTTCCTGTTCGATCAGCACTACGGTTGCGCCAAAGACGACCGTCTCGCTGATTCGCCCCGCGATGTCGATGATCCGGGCGTCGGCGAGTTTGCCTTTCAGCTCGGCCAGCCGTGCTTCGATAAAACCCTGGCGCTCTTTGGCCGCATCGTATTCGGCGTTTTCGCTGAGATCACCATGCGCGCGAGCCTCCGCGATGGCCTCAATTACCCGTGGCCGCTCGACCTTGTGCAACCGGTCTAGTTCGGCTTTCAGCGCTTCATATCCTTTTCTCGTAATCGGTGTCGGCATATGTTCCCCCCGATGACCATTGAACCTGGTTTCCGTATTGCCGGTCGGTGGTCGTTCCGGCTGCCCCGCCTCCAGGAAGACGCCTGACGTTCGACGGTCTGCCTGAAACCGGTCGTCAATTGTCCCAGAACTTGGCCCTTCCCTCAATTTACCCGGTGATACTCCTGCAAGGCGCGAATGGCAAGCCCCTTTTTCAGCAACGCTTCGATCCCCATCACCGCGGCGAGCGCCCCTCGCATGGTGGTGTAATAGGGCACCCCTTTGTGCAGGGCCTCACGTCGTATGGACAGGGAGTCGGTCTGTGCCGAAGCGGTCCGCACGGTATTGACCACCAATGCCACCTCCCCGTTCTTTATATGATCGACGATGTGCGGACGTCCTTCCTGTACCTTGTTCACGACGTCCACAGCCATTCCCTGCTCGTTCAGATACAGCGCGGTGCCGGAGGTGGCCGTGATGCGAAATCCAAGCGCGACCAGTCGCCGTGCGACATCACAGGCTCCGGAGCGGTCTTCGCTTTTGACGCTGATAAACGCCGTGCCGGAGGTCGGCAGGATCGCGCCGGCACCGGCCTGGGACTTGACGAAGGCCCATCCGAAATCGCTGTCGATCCCCATGACTTCTCCCGTCGATTTCATTTCGGGCCCCAGGAGCACATCTACGCCCGCGAACTTCGTGAATGGGAACACCGCCTCTTTTACCGAAAGGTGTGTCGGCGTCGGGGCAGTGGTGAAGTTCAATTGCTGAAGCGACTTGCCGACCATCACTTTCATCGCTAATTTGGCGAGGGGAACGCCGATGGCTTTGCTGACGAACGGCACGGTCCGCGATCCGCGTGGATTGACCTCCAAGACATAGATGGTCTGATCCTTGACCGCGAATTGCGCATTCATGAGGCCGACGACGCCGAGCTCCAATGCCAGGGCCGTCATCTGTCGCCGGATCTCTTCGATGGTCGTTGCATCCAACGTATAGGGCGGCAAGGAACAGGCCGAGTCACCCGAGTGAACGCCCGCTTCCTCGATATGCTCCATGATGCCGGCGACGACGACGGTGGCGCCATCGGAAATGGCGTCGGCATCGATTTCGATGGCATCGCGCAAATATTTATCGATCAGAACCGGATGTTTCTCCGAGGCCTTGACCGCCGTGTTCATGTAGGTGAGCAATCCCGCCTCATCGTAGACGATTTGCATGGATCGTCCACCAAGGACATACGACGGCCGCACCATCACCGGATACGTAATGCCGGCCGCGATCGTCAAGGCCTCCTCCACGGAGCGGGCCATGCCGCTTTCCGCTTGACGCAAGCCGAGCTTATCGAGCAACTCGCGGAAGCGAGCGCGGTCTTCGGCGCGATCGATTGCATCCGGACTGGTGCCGAGAATCGTGACACCGGCGCGAGACAGGGCGAGCGCCAGTTTCAAGGGCGTCTGCCCGCCGAATTGCAGCACTACACCCATCGGCTGTTCCCGCTCCACGATGTTGAGCACGTCTTCTTCCGTCAATGGTTCGAAGTAAAGACGGTCGGAGGTGTCATAGTCCGTGCTGACCGTCTCCGGATTGCAATTGACCATGATGGTTTCAATCTGTTCCTCGCGCAAGGCCATGGCGGCGTGCACACAGCAGTAGTCGAATTCGATGCCCTGCCCGATCCGGTTCGGTCCCCCGCCGAGTATGACGACCTTCTTTCTGTCGGTCGGCCGGGCTTCGCATTCCCGCTCATAGGTCGAGTAGAGATAGGGCGTGTGGGCTTCAAACTCGGCGGCGCAGGTGTCGACACGCTTATACGTGACGCCGCGGGATCGAGGCCCTTGGCTCAAGGCCACGCGCCATCCTCGAACCGTGTGTTGTTCCACACCCAGGAGCTGCGCCAGGCGTTCGTCGGCGAAGCCGAGTTCTTTGGCCTCGATCAGGAGTTCCAGCGGCAGACCTGTGGCTCCGAGCGTCGCTCGTTCGCCGACGAGTCGCGATTCGAACTCGACAATTTCACGAATCTGTTGCAGAAACCAGGGATCGATCTTAGTGAGGGCGAATAATTCCTGATTGTCCATGCCGAGACGCATGCCGTCGGCCAGCCGCCAGAGCCGATCCGGGAGCGGCGTGCGCACGGCCTTGCGGACCTGTTCGATCGCGTCTTCCAGGCTGAGGCCGGGCGGTACGGCGAGATCGAGCCCCATCTTCGAGCTGAACCCGAACTGATCGATCTCCATGGAACGGATCGCTTTCTGAAGCGATTCCTTGAAGGTTCGCCCGATCGCCATGGCCTCGCCGACCGATTTCATCTGCGTCGTCAATGTGGGATCGGCCCCGGGGAATTTTTGAAAGGCAAACCGGGGAATTTTGACGACGACGTAATCGATGGTCGGCTCGAACGAGGCCTTGGTGACTCCGGTAATGTCGTTGGTAATTTCGTCGAGGGTATACCCGACGGCCAACTTGGCCGCGATCTTGGCGATCGGAAATCCCGTCGCCTTTGACGCGAGGGCCGAGCTTCTGGATACGCGAGGATTCATCTCGATCACGACCATCTCGCCGTTGACCGGGTTCAGGCCGAACTGGATGTTGGCCCCGCCGGTATCGACCCCGATTTCACGAATGATGCGCACGGCTGCGTCCCGCATCATTTGATACTCTTTGTCGGTCAAGGTGAGGGCCGGCGCGACGGTGATGCTGTCGCCGGTGTGTACGCCCATCGGGTCGAGATTCTCGATCGGGCAGATGATGACGACATTATCTTTGAGGTCGCGCATCACTTCGAGCTCGAACTCTTTCCATCCGATGACGGATTGCTCGATGAGCACCTGGCGGACCGGGCTCATGGAGAGGCCCCATTCCACCTGCGTGCGAAACTCTTCGATGTTGTAGGCGATGTTGCCGCCGGTTCCGCCCATCGTAAAGGACGGGCGCACAATCGCCGGGAAGCGGATTCGTTCGAGTTCGCGTTCGGCCTCCGTCAAGGAGGTGGCCACCCCGCTGTCCGGCACGCGGAGGCCGATCTTCCACATGGCCTTCCGAAACGCGTCGCGGTCTTCGGCTTTATGAATGGCCTCGATCGATGCGCCGATGAGCCTGACGCCATATTTGTCCAGGACCCCCCGTTTGGCCAACCCGATGGCCGTGTTCAAAGCCGTCTGTCCACCCATCGTCGGCAGGAGCGCATCCGGCCGCTCGCATTCGATCACCTTCTCCACTACATCCAGTGTGATTGGTTCGATATAGGTCCGGTCGGCAAAATCCGGGTCCGTCATGATCGTGGCAGGATTGCTGTTGATCAGGATGACGCGGTAGCCCTCTTCCTTCAGGGCTTTGCAGGCCTGGGTGCCTGAATAATCGAATTCGCACGCTTGCCCGATGACGATGGGGCCGGAGCCGATCAAGAGAATGGAGTGGATGTCTGTCCGTCGTGGCACGATTGACCTCTAGTCAAGAAGTTAGCCGGTCGGCAGAGGCGCCTCGGGCATGGGCCCCACCGGAGGCCGGTAGGGTTGGAACGGACCGAGCGGCATCGCCGGGGCCTTTCCTGCGGGGTGATAATGCTTCATCGCCTCCGGGATCCAGGCCTCGATCTGATTGATCCGGGTCACATCGGAGGGATGGGTCGAAAGAAATTCGGGAATGGCCTGCTGCGATCGAAAACAGAGCTTATTGATCATGGCACGTGGACAGCCGCTCATTCGTTCCCAAAAAGCGACCGCTTCGCGTGGGTCGTACCCCGCTTCGGCCATCAAGCGTAGACCGATAAAGTCCGCTTCGGATTCCTGTCGGCGGTCGAAGGGCAGCGAGACCCCGACGCCGTACACGGTCATGGCCGCCATGGCGGCGTCCGGACGCCCCGCGGCGGCACCTGCGCCCAGGGCCGCCAATTGTCCGATCTGTTCGAGAATGCCGCGACTCATCCGTTCTGCTCCGTGGCGTTGCAGGGCATGCGCGACCTCATGGCCCATGACCGTCGCCAGCCCGTCTTCAGTCTTCGTCACTTTTAAGATCCCGGTGAACACCGCTACCTTGCCCCCGGGAAGCGCAAACGCGTTGATCGTGCGATCGTCCTGAATCACGGCGAATTCCCACTGATATTCCGGCTTGTTCGCCGCCTTGGCGATGCGATTACCGACCCGGTGCACCATTTCGTTGAGTTCCGGGTTTTCGCTCAGCGGGGCTTGCCGTAACACTTCCCGAAAGGCGGAGAGGCCCATCGCGATTTCTTTTTCTTCCGAAATGTAAATGAACTGGTCTCGCGCTGTGCCGGGTGCCCGCTGGCACCCCGCCAGCGATTGCATCAACCCTGTTGCCGCGCCGAGCCCCAATGTGCTGGAGAGGAGATACGCGGCTCGCACCGCCAACGCCAGGGCGGTGCGTCGCTCCATCGGAGCGGCGAGCAGGGTGTCGATTGAATGTTGGCCTGACGGCTGGCTCATGTCCACTCCATTCAATCAGCACGCGGCGCGGGATGCAACTCACGGCCTCAGGGCATCCACAGGTACATGAATTGCGGAGACCCGCCTCGCACGACCGAGAGCAGATCGATGTTCGCCAGATTGGCCAGGCTGGGGGCCGGCGCCAGCAATCGCGAGTAAATATTGTTCTGGTATTCGCCCGGCCGGCGATAGGTCACCACCTGCGCGTCTGTGAGGCCGGCTTTCTTCTTCGCCTGTTCCACGGCGTCCTCAAGATAGCCGATGTCGTCGACCAAGCCGGAGGCTTTCGCCTGCTCGCCGGAATAGATCCGGCCGTCGGCCAGCTTCTTGATGGTCTCGCCGGTCAAGCTCGGGCGGCCTTCTTGGACGACTTGAAGAAACCGTTGGTAAAAGCCGTCGATGACGCCTTGGAAGATCGCGCGTTCTTCCGGCAGCATCGCTCGGAAGGGTGATCCCATGTCCTTGCGGGGTCCGGACGTGACAGCGTTGGTCTCCACGCCGACCTTTTCCAGCAGTCCTCTGGCGTTGACGGTCAGCATGATCACGCCGATGCTTCCGGTGACGGATGAGGGATGGGCCAGCACCGTATCGGCTGCGGCCGCGATATAGTAGCCGCCGGAAGCGCCTACATCCATGATGGAGGCGACAATGGGAATCTTCCGGCTGCTCTTGAACGATTTGAGTTCATGGTAAATGATGTCGGATGCCGTGACCGTGCCTCCCGGACTGTTGATCCGCAGAACGACGGCCTTGACGCGTTCGTCTTTCGTGGCCCGCTCCAATTCTTCTTTCACGGTCGCGAGCATACCGGGTGTCGTATAAAAGCTGTCTTTGTTGTCTGAGCTGATGACGCCGGAGATATCCATCAGCAAGACCTTGTCCTTGCCGGTGCCGCTGACCTTATGTTCTTCGAGCGCGCCTGGCCCAGGCGGCAGGTTGATCGTGACACAGGCGGCCTGCATCAGCGCGAGGGTGACGACGGCAAAACCGGTATAGAGGCGCCAGGGGCTATGCATGGTGTGTCTCCATCAACGCGACAAATTGTGCAAAAAGATAGGCTGAATCGTGTGGGCCCGGTGAGGCTTCCGGGTGATACTGGACCGAAAATACCGGGTGATCCAGGCACCGCATGCCTTCGACCGATCCGTCGTTCAGGCTGGTATGGGTCAGTTGCACAGGCCCGAATGGTGTCTCTGCGATCGGCCTCTCCTGCCGCTGCTCCGGTTGCCCGATGGGGAAGCGCACGGAGAAGTTATGGTTCTGGGATGTGATTTCCACTTTTCTTGTCCGGAGGTCGATGACCGGATGGTTGGCGCCATGGTGACCGAACTTCAGTTTGTAGGTAGAGAAGCCTAGCGTCAAGCCGAGCAATTGATGACCTAAGCAGATGCCGAAAATCGGGAGCCGGCCGATCAGCTCACGCAGTGCCTCCATGGCATAGGGCACGCCCTCCGGGTCGCCGGGACCATTTGAGAGGAACAATCCCTGAGGATTGAGCGCCAATACATCTTTCGCCGACGTCGACGCAGGCACCACGGTGACCTCGCATCCGACATCCACCAGTCGCCGAAGAATATTCTGCTTGACGCCGAAATCGTACGCGACCACGCGCCAGGATTTTTTCGGTGCCTGTGTGGCGGCAGGTTCGGGCAGGGTCAGTTTGGGTGCCCAATCGCCCGTTCCGGCCGTCCAGGTGTAGGGACGCCCGCAGGTCACGGTCGCAGCCAGATCTCGCCCGATGATGCTCGGTGCCTTGCGGGCCTTTTCGGCCAGGCGACCAGGGTCGAGATCGACGTGGGAAATCACACCCGACTGCGCGCCCTTTTCTCGCAGGTGCCTGGTGAGGGCCCTGGTATCAATGCCCTCGATCGCCACAATGTTCGCCGCCAGCAAATACTCTTGAAGCGTGGCCTTGCTTCGCCAATTGCTGGCCAGTCGGCTGGATTCTTTGACGACGAACCCTTCCGCCCAGATACGGGTCGATTCGCTGTCTTCCGGCGTCACGCCGTAGTTGCCGATGTGCGGACAGGTCATGGTCACGATCTGTCCACGATAGGAGGGATCGGTCAGCACTTCCTGGTAGCCGGTCATGGCCGTGTTGAACACGACTTCGCCGCCGGTCTCCCCTTCTGCTCCCAAGGCTCGCCCCTCGAACCAGGCCCCATCCGCGAGCGCAAGCATCGCTTTCTTCACTCTATGACTCCTTATCGAGGGACCCATGATCGCACGCGTACGGTCAGCAGCGCGATTCCCAGTCCGACGTTCACGATATATAGCGCACGCACCGGTTTGTGCATCTGAAAGAAGGCGTCGAAAGCCGCTTTCCGCGCGTCCTCCCCTTTTGAAGCAAAGGCCTGGGCCTGGAGAGCCGCCGCCTGGGGATGCAGGACAAACGTGATGACTCCCGCGGTGAGGAGCATGCCCCCGAGCAACAGCCATTCGGTCCGTGTGATCTCTCCATCCGCCAGGCCTCGCTGGACCAGCCAAGCCCGCCAGAGGACACCCGTGGTCAAGATCGCCGCCGACCCGAGTACCAGACGATTGTACCCGTCGAATGCGCGCGTCAAAAAGAATCCGCCGGTATCCTGCCCGCCGAACGTATTGAACACGGCGGGGATCACGGCCGCGACGAGCACCAACAGACCGCCGATCCAGACGGCAAGCGCGAGCAGTTCACAGGTGACGCACGCGATCAATCCTTGGCGCACTACCGTTGCCTCTGGCCGGATGTCGAGCAAGGCCGTCTGCTTCGTTCCCGCGGCGTTCGAGGGGTCCACGCGCGGAAGCAGCACGCGTCGCTTTGTCGAACGGCGTTGTTGAACATCCTGCGAACCCACAGTCTGTCGGTGCCAACGTGCATATCGGTCTCGTTCAGTCGCCCTTGCTAGATCGGTCGATCCAACTCGAATACCACTCGACCGGAGACGATGGTGGTCGTCACCCGTCCTTTCACCTTCCAGCCGGCGAATGGGGTGTTGCGGCTTTTGGAGCGAAATCGCGCGGGATCGACTTCCCACTGTCTGTCTGGATCGACGATGGCCACGTCGGCCGGCGCGCCGACCGCCAGGGTCCCGGCGTTGAGACTGAAGGCCTTGGCCGGCGCGGTCGAGAGTTTGTCCACCGCTGACTCCAGGGTGAGCACGCCTTCCTCGACCAGAGTCAACGTCAGCGAAAGAGCCGTCTCCAGGCCGACGATACCGAACGGGGCCTCGGTGAACTCTTGTTGTTTTTCTTGCGACGCATGCGGAGCATGGTCGGTCGCAATCACGTCGATGGTTCCGTCACGAAGTCCCTCCTTGATGGCCTGGACGTCCTGTTCAGTTCTCAGCGGAGGATTCATTTTCGCATGGGTGTTGTACCCGCGCGCCAGTTCTTCCGTGAGCGTGAAATGGTGCGGACAGGCTTCAGCCGTAACCTTGAGTCCGCGCGCCTTGGCTTCCCGCACCATACGCACTGAGCCGGCGGTGCTGATATGGGCCAGATGGAGCCGGGCTCCTGTGAGTTCGGCCAGCGAAACATTGCGGGCCACCATGACATCTTCCGCGGCCGAAGGAATGCCCGGCAGACCCAGCTCGGTCGAGACCAATCCTTCATTCATGCATCCGCCTTCGGAGAGGTGGAGATCTTCACAGTGGTCGACGACCGGGACATCGAAGGCGCGGGCATATTCCATGGCGCGGCGCATGACGAGACTATTCATCACCGGCTTTCCGTCGTCGGAAATTGCGACGCAACCGGCGCGGCGCAGATCGCCGATCTCCGCCAGTTCCTTACCTTCGGATTTCTTGGTGATCGCGCCGATCGGGTACAGATGGGCGTTGCCGGCGGCCTTTGCGCGATCGAGCATGAATTCGGTGATGGCCTGATTGTCGTTTACGGGATTGGTGTTGGGCATCGCGCAGACCGTGGTATAGCCTCCCGCGACGGCCGCCGCCGTTCCCGACTGAATGGTTTCTTTGTACTCGAATCCGGGCTCGCGAAAATGCACATGGAGATCGACAAAGCCGGGCAGGACCAGTCGGCCGGCGGCTTGAATGACCGTCGCACCGGCGGGCGCCGCAAGCCCCTGGCCGATCGCTGCAATCTCTCCGTCCTGGATCAACACATCCGCGACGCCGTTGAAGCGTCCGGGATCGATGACATGCCCGCCTTGAATCAATAAAGACATCGTTCACTCACACGTCGCAAAAGGTAAAAGTACAACGGCTGACGCACCGTCCTGTCTCATCCTGCTCCGGACATGAGATACAGAATTCCCATGCGCACGGCCACGCCGTTCGCCACTTGATCGAGGATGACGGAGGAGAGACTGTCCGCCACGTCCGGTGCGATCTCCACACCTCGATTGATAGGGCCCGGATGCATGACGATGGCGCCGGGCTCGGCCAGCCGCACGCGCTCGCTCGTCAATCCATAGTGTCGCGCATATTCACGGATCGTCGGGAATAATGCACGACCTTGCCGCTCCAGCTGGAGCCGCAACATCATGATCACATGGACGCCTCGAAGGGCCTCATCGAGGTTGTGATAGACCCGTACCCCGAGCTGGCTGATGTGCAAGGGAATCATGGTGGGAGGCCCGACGACCCGCACTTCCGCGCCAAGTTTCGTCAGCGCAAAAATGTTTGAGCGGGCGACGCGGCTGTGAGCCACGTCGCCGACGATGGCCACTCGGAGTCCGGCGAATCCCATTTGTCGGCTGCGGATCGTATACAGGTCGAGCAGGGCTTGCGTTGGATGTTCATGCCACCCGTCTCCGGCATTGATGACCGAGGACTTGACGCCTCGCGCCAGGGTTTCCGCCGCGCCTGCCGAGGAGTGCCGCAGCACGATGATATCCGCTTGCATGGCCTCGATATTGCGCGCCGTATCCAGGAGCGTCTCCCCCTTCACGACGCTGCTGGAAGAAGGCGAAAAATTAATGACGTCGGCGCTGAGTCGTTTCGCGGCCAGCTCAAAGGACGTTCTGGTTCTTGTGCTCGGCTCGAAGAAGAGGTTGACGACCGTCTTGCCCCGTAAGGCCGGCACCTTCTTGATCTCCCGGCCGGAGACTTCTTTGAAGGAGTCCGCTGTCTCCAGGATCAACGCGATGTCGTCTGCCGACAGGTTGGCCAAGCTGAGCAGATCTTTCCGTTTGAGCCCCACGAGATGGTCTCCGGTTATGCTCTGAGGATGACGACGCGGTCCTCGTCTCCGTTTTCTTCGAGATGGACTTCGATGGCCTCATCGCGCGACGTAGGAATATTCTTCCCGATGTAATTGGCTTTGATCGGCAGCTGACGATGGCCGCGATCGACCAGCACGGCCAGCTGAATTTCCGCCGGTCGTCCCAGGTCGATCAGGCTGTCCATGGCGGCACGAATGGTGCGGCCCGTAAACAGCACATCGTCGACGAGGACGACTTTCAGGTCGGATATCTTAAACGGCACCGACGTTGTGCGGAGTATCGGCTGATCCTTTCGGAGCGACAGGTCGTCCCGATAGAGGGTGATGTCCAATTCTCCGATCGGAATCTGCGTGCCCTCGATCTCATGGATGCGCCGCACGAGACGATGCGCCAGGTGCACGCCGCCCGTTCGGATTCCCACCAAGGCCAGGTCCTTGATGCCCTTATTGCGTTCCAGAATTTCATGGGCGATCCGGGTCATGGCGCGGGCGATATCGCCGGCGTCCATGACCACTCGTTCTTGCCGGTTGCCTGTCGTGGATTCTGTCGTCATCGGTGGCTCGGCCGATGGGGGCATAAAAAAACCTTCCCACCGGTTTGGATGAGAAGGTGCGGACTGTCGGACGGCTTGCCGCCGTGTTGTCTAATCATGATTTCCTTACCCACCTCACAGGATGAGCATTAAAGGCGAGCCGATCTTAACGAGTTGCCTCTACCGTGTCAAGAATCCTGTGCCTGCGCAGACGGTTCATCAACAGAAGCCTTCATTGACTCCCTGCATGCCTTTTGTTAGCTTCGTGCCACTGAGAGCCGTTCTGTCTCTATTGTCGTTCGGTCATCCGGAAATTATCAGCTCCCATCCTGAAAGGATCGCGCATGACTTCCTCTTCTGCCTCCGCCGCCACGCCTGAGCTTCTCACCGCTTTGGCCAATAAGGCCACGCACCTTCGCATAAACAGTGTGAAGGCGACGACTGAAGCCGGGAGCGGGCATCCCTCCAGCTGTTGTTCAGCCGCGGACATCGTCGCCGTGTTGTTTTTTTCGGTGATGCGGTACGATCCGAAGAATCCGAAATTGCCCAATAGCGATCGATTTGTCCTCTCGAAAGGCCATGCGGCGCCCCTGCTCTATGCGGCCTGGGCGGAAGCAGGGTTATTTCCCACTTCGGAGCTGCTCAAATTGCGTACCTTGGGGTCAGACCTTGAAGGCCATCCGACCCCTCGTCTGTCCTTTGTCGATATGGCCACTGGTTCGTTGGGGCAAGGGTTACCGGCCGGAGTGGGTCTCGCCTTCAATGCGAAATCGATTGAGAAGACCGACTACCGCACCTATGTGTTGATGGGCGACGGCGAATCCGTCGAAGGGTCTGTCTGGGAAGCAGCTGAAGTCGCGCAGCATGCCGCATTGGACAACCTGTGCGCGATCGTGGATGTGAACCGGTTGGGACAAAGCGATCCGACGATGCTGCAACATGATATGGAAGGGTACCGCGCCCGATGGGCCGGATTCGGCTGGCATGCCATCGTGGTGGATGGTCATGATGTCGGCGCCTTGGTGGCGGCGTTCGCCGAGGCTGGTCGAACCAAGGGCCGACCAACGGTGCTGTTGGCGAAGACCTTTAAGGGACACGGCATCTCATTTATTGAGGACCTTCCGGATTGGCATGGAAAGCCGTTGAAGAAGGGCGAAGAGACGCAGAAAGCCTTGGATGAACTCACGCGGCAACTCAAGCCCGGCTCAGTTCAGCTGCAGATTCAGCGACCGACGACGGTCAAGGCCTCGACTCCCACCATAGGTGCGATGGCACCACCGCCATACAAAGTCGGTGACTCCGCGGCGGCGCGAGAAGCGTTCGGAGCCGCGCTCCTGGCGCTCGGCGAGGCGAACTCGCAGGTGGTCGCCCTTGATGCGGATGTGAAGAACTCGACGTATAGCGACAAGTTCGGCAAACGGTTCCCCGACAGATTTCTTGAGAACTTCATCGCGGAGCAGAATATGCTCGGTGCTGCCGCCGGCATCGCCGCCTGCGGAAAAATTCCCTTTGTGGCGACATTTGCCGCGTTTTTCACGCGGGCCTACGATTTCATTCGTATGGCTGCCATCAGCCAGTCGAATATCAAATTGGTTGGGACCCACGTCGGCGTCAGCATCGGTGAAGACGGTCCGTCGCAGATGGGGCTCGAAGACTTGGCCATGATGTCGACGCAGCCCGGCGTGACGGTTTTATACCCGTCCGATGCCCTCTCGATGTACAAACTGGTTGAAGTGGCTGCCGCCCACAAGGGTATGGTGTATCTCCGGGCCGGTCGCCCCAAGACGCCGGTGATTTATGGCGCGGATGAGACGTTCCGGATCGGCGGGTCCAAGGTGGTTCGACAGAGCGCCGCTGATCAACTGACGATTGTGGCGGCGGGCGTGACCCTATTCGAGGCCTTGAAGGCACATGACCAGCTCAAGGACGTCGGTATCACGACGCGTGTGGTGGATCTGTACAGCATCGTGCCGGTGGATCGGGCGACTTTGCTGGAATGCGCGAAGGCGACCGGCGGGCGATTCCTGACCGTCGAGGATCATTACGCGCATGGTGGCATCGGCGATGCCGTGCTGAGCGCGCTGGCCACGGAAGGCGTGCGCGTTCGTAAATTGGCTGTTCGGGAAATTCCGCGCAGCGGGAAGCCGGACGAGCTGGTCGATCATTTCGGAATTGGAGTACGCTCGATTGTCGAAGCGGCCAAAGAAATCGCCTCATCCACCCTCCGCTGAACAATCCAGTTCTGACGTTCCTGCTGGGTTGAATCAGATTCCCCTCCTCCAGATTCTCAGCGCCCAGGATCGCCAGAAGGTCCTGGGCGAGATGACGGAAACCCGCTATGGCAAGGGTCAGTATATTTTTCGCGAGGGCGATCCCACCGAATACTTCCATATCGTCAAGGAAGGGTCGGTCAAGTGTGTGAAATCTTCCCTCGACGGGAAGGAGTGCACGCTGAAAGTGCTCATGCCGGGCGACCTGTTTTGTTGCGACGCCTCGGCCTTCGACGGCGCGTCCCATCCCGGCACAGCCCAGCCGATGGGCGATGTCAGCGTGTTGCGCATGAAAAAAGACGCCTACTTCAAGATGTTGCGCGCGAATCCGGATGCCGCAATGGAAGTAATCCGGTACCTAGGTACCCGTCTGAATGAAGCGCAGGAAAAGGCCAAAGTCCTTGCGTTGGATCGAGCTGATCAGCGATTGGCGTCTCTCCTGATCAGCCTGGCCGAACGAAGCGGTGTTCCGGAGCCGAACGGAATTCGGGTCTCCGTTCGTCTCACGCGGCAAGATATGGCGAATATGGTGGGGGTGACCACCGAAACCGCCATCCGGATCATGGCGCGGTTCAAAAAAGCTCGTCTGGTGTCCGGAACCGCCGCTCGTCTCGTCATTCGCGATCTCCCCAAGCTCAGACTCCTAGCATCCACGTAATTTTTTTCACGACAAGGGCAGTATCTCTCAAAATATGACAATTGTCATGTTTTATTGCCAGTGGCATGCGTATGGTGCAGACAGACGCGCAGCTTCCCACGCTGGAATGCTGATCTGGAAGCGGTTGAGCTTCCAGACGCTAGGTGAATCACTCGAATCATAGGAGGCAGGAATGCAAGAGCAGGCACGGAGCAAGAATCACGGGCGGGGCCGGTGCAAGGCCGCGTCGCTGCTGGGATTGACGCTGGGGATGGTGGCGAGTATGGCCCTGTCCGTCCAGGCCAAGACCCACGATGTTCAGATGACCGCCGTAGAGACGGACATCGTCATCGACGGCGGCGGTGAAAAGTATGCCGCCTGGACGTTCAACGGGCAGTTCCCGGGTCCGGTGGTGCGGGTGACGGAAGGTGATACCGTCAATTTTACGTTGACGAATCCTGCCACGAATAAGAACCCGCATGCGATGGATTTCCACGCGGCGGAAATCGATTTTTTGAAGAACTATCGCGCCGTCAACGCCGGTGAATCGATCAGCTTTACCTTCACGGCGAAGAAGCCCGGCGTGTTTTTCTATCATTGCGGGGCGCCGCCGATGATCCAACACATCGCGCGCGGCATGTTCGGAGCGATCATCGTGGATCCGAAGGATGCCAAGGTCTGGCCGAAGGCGGATCGTGAATATGTGCTGGTGCAGTCCGAATACTTCAAGAACCCAAACGACGTGCAGGCCATGTTCGATCGCAAGTTCGACGGCATGATGTTCAATGGCGGGATCTTTAAATACCACCCGTTCGTGACGGGCGGCGGGAAGCTTGATGCCAAGCCCGGCGAACGTGTCCGTATTTATTTCGTCAATGCAGGACCGAACGAGTTTTCTTCCTTCCATCCGATCGGTGAGATCTGGGACAACGTCTACGAGAGCGGAAATCCCGCCAATAATTTGAAGGGCGTCCAGACCTACGTGGTTGGACCGGGCAGCGCGGCCACGTTCGACGTGGTCGTGGAATCTGCCGGCGCCTATCCGATTGTCACCCATTCTCTGACGGGCGCATTGCGAGGAGCGATCGCGGTGCTGTTGGCAGGACCGGACGCGAAACCGGCGCCCTTGATGCCGATGGTGCCCTGGGAGTTGCCCGCTAAGTAATGCAGGTCGTCTACTCATTGAGCGAGCCCAGTCGGCCACAGGGCCGACTGGGCTCAGGGATGTGTGATTGTGAGACATGAATTTGCGCCAGGTTTGTGGCTATTGGGAGACACCTATGCAATATCCAGTGATGAGTCTGTGGTGCATCCCCCTGATCCTCGGAGGACTGTTGAGCCCAGTCGCTGCCGAAACCTCACAGGAGCGCGTGGCGCTTTCCTTGTCAGGACCAGACTGTTTCTCTCAATACCGGTCCATCGGCGCGGCCTTGGCCCGGATCTCCGGCGTCAAGCAGGTCGACCTAGGGAGCGTGCCTGACCATGCGCTGGTCGACGTGGTGCACGGTCTGGCGACGTCGGAAGTCCTCCTTGAAGCCGCGGCGCGTGGGATCGAGCCCGGCGCGCGTTGTCAGGTCGACATTATGAAGTCCTGTATCTCTGCAAGCCCCGCTCCCTCACATCATTAAGCGCTTGCGACTTTCCGACCTTTCGGACAGACTTGGCCGCGCTCACTGAAGCTCTGGCATGCAGACTTGTGTCGTCATGGGGCATCGATGGAGAGGCCTACTCTCCACCCTGGTCATAGCGGGAGGACTGTTATTCTTCCCCGCGGCATTGGCGCGTGCTCAAGAGTCGGTATTTGACTTCCCCATCCGGCCATTTAATGTCGATGTCATGTTGCGACAGCAAACTTTCGCTCCCGACGATCGGGAGATCGGCGTCCAACTAGGAATCACGGCGGTGCGATACGGTAATGTGGAGGTGCGCACCATCTACCAATATTTCAGCATCCATACACAGGAGTTCAGGACCGACCAACATTCGGTCTTTCTCAATCCCCGCTGGAACAATTTCATCGACATTCTGGATTTTCCAAAACATAAGCCGTTGAACCGAATCATCAGGCACCTGTTGTTCGGTCCCTTGGAAGACCGGGCGGTGCCTTACGTCGGTCTCCTCGCGGGCGGGGTGATGCCCGGTCCTGGGCATCGGTTGCCGGGCCATTTGATCGGAGGGCAGGTCGGCGTGCGGTTTCCTGTCGCGCGCAGTCTGTCGGTCGATGTCAGTGTGCAGTATACGCAGTACGGTGTGGATTTTCGCGGTGATGCGGGACAGGCGCAACAATGGGTATTCCTCACGGGCGTGCGATTTTAATGCAGTTGTCACGGGTCCGCTTGGGATGGATGGCGCTTCTCTGCTTGCTGTCTTCCGGTTGCGGGCTGCTCATCGATGCGGTCGAGCATGTTTGGCCGGTAACCGGCAGTACGGTGGATATCATCTGCGACCGTGAGCGGGTACAAGTCGGTCTGACGATGGAGCCCTTTCGTCCGTTCGTATTCCCCGCGATTTGGACCGACGAGGGCGCCCGTGTCACGGGGCTCGACGTCGAGCTCGTGCGGGCGATGACCGACGAATTGTCCAAACGGTGCGGTCGCCCGGTGACTCCGGTCTTACATCTGGTGCGGTTCAGGGATCTCTTCCGGCTGTTGAATGAAGGGCATCTCGATTGGTTCGTGTCAGCTGTGGCGACCAGCACGCCTGCGCCGGCCCGGGCCGGTGTGGCCTATTCCCTGCCCTATTTTTACGGTGGAGGAATCAGCGGGATTACGACCAGTTCGATGGTGTTGGATCGGGTGCGGGCGAATGTGAGAGAGCAAGCCCTTCATCCCGCTCGCGACCGTCTTGCGGCGACCAGCCATGCGTTGGACGGATTGACGATCGCGGTGCAGGATGAAACCAGCGCGTATTACTATGCCGAGGCGAATCTAAGCGCCAATCCGCTGATCCTCTGCGATTCGCTTCCGGCCGCGTTTGAATATGCCGACTCCCACGCGGAGCCGCGTATCGACGTCATTCTCGGCGCGCAACCGGTGTTGGAGTACATGGTCAAACGGGTCCGCAAAGACTGGTCTCCGTTGACCCGCGACAACGGGGTTCCCTTGTTTCTGACCAAAGCGGATTATGCGGTCGTGGTGGCCGAAGAGAGTTATCACCTGCGGTGGCTGCTGAACGACCTCCTCTTGAAATTGGACGAGTCAGGCCGACTTCACGACATGCGAACACGGTGGCTCGAAGAGGAGTATGCCTTTCCACGCCGGGCGTCTCTGGAGGGGTTATCATTTGATGTGGAACAGATGGCGACCCACTATGCACAAGGCGCGTGCCGCCTCAAACACGGGTCTTCATATTCCGGATAGGAGAATACTCATGAGAGGTGCTGTGAGGGGTATCCTGGCGGCGGTCATCCTGGTGATCGCTCACCCGTCGATGGTCGGTGCGGTTGAGCGGGCGGAAGCGGAAGAAACGGCGCGGTTGTTGGCCAAGCTTCTGGAGTCCGGGCGCGCGGTGATTGAACGGAATCAGGCGTTGATCGATGATCCACATACCGGCGAGAAGGGGTTCACACCGGAGTTGTTCGAACAACAATTGGTACGGGAGTTTCGGATCAAGACCAACATCGATCTTGCCGCGCTGCCGACGGTCCCGGTTTCCATCACCATCCCGCCCTTGGCCAAAGAACTTTTGCCCGCGCTGGTGCAGGCGAGTCGGGAAGTCGTCCGAGATGCGCAAGTGGTCATCAACCAGCGTGGTATCGGCTACAAGAATTTTATCCCCGCGACCTATGGGAGCCAAGCCTCAGCCCGTTTCTCGAAGACCTCGCATGTACGACTGAAGCAGACGGCTATGCAACCGCGCAATCCGAAGAACGAGCCGGATGAGTATGAGGCGTCGGTGCTGAAATGGCTCTCTGCCAGGCCGCGCGCGGAAGCCTATGTGAGTGAGTTGACCGAGGAGGGGCGAACGCTGCGAGTGGTCATGCCGATTTATTATGCCAAGGATTGTCTTGGCTGCCATGGTGAACCGAAGGGAGATCTCGACATTTCCGGCTATCCCAAAGAAGGATATAAGGAAGGCGATCTCGCCGGGGCCATCACCGTCACGGCGCCGCTAGGGAACGGCAAAGAAAGTCCGATCCCCCGCTGAGATCAGGCTTGATTGGGCGCAACGAACACGAGGACTTGTAAGCGCTGCTGCGTGTGATTCTTCACGCCATGTTCATCGCCCGCCGGCGCCATGGTGCCCTGGCCGGGCCCCAGCACCTGTTGTTCTGACCCGACCTGAAACGTCCCTTCCCCCTCCAACACGATGTAGACCTTATCCTGTTCGCCGTGAATGTGGCCTTTCTGTTCCTGGCCTGGCTCAAAACAATAGATGTCGCAGAAAAAACGAGTGGTTTGGAAAAGGTTGTTCTTCTTCATCTTTTCGGGGCTGAATTGCTGCACATCTGAGAGTGAAATCACCTTCATGTTGTGGGCTCCGCGGGTTAGGATGACTGTTCTCTGCCGGGTGTCTGTAGGCGTGTGACGATACGGTCCACGGAGATCAGGTGGCGTGAAAGGCCTAAGTCCTGCGCGGGTAAGCCCATCGCGAGACCGAGTAGCTGGGGGAGATGGAGTATGGGCAGGTTCAGCGCAGCCTTGACGGCTCGCCCCGCCCGTTCCTGGTAAATATCCAGGCTCATGTGGCAGAGCGGACAGGGTGTCACCATGAAATCGGCGCCATGGTCCAGCGCATCCTTCATATTGGTTCCGGCCATGGCGACCGCGATGGCTTCCTTCTCCAGGATGATGGGGAAGCCGCAGCACTTGGTCCGTCCCGCGTAGGCAACCGGCTCCCCCCCGACAGCGCGAATGAGGGTTTCCAGTGAGGTCGGATTTTCGGGGTCGTCAAACCCCAACTCCCAGGAGGGCCGCAGCATATAACAGCCGTAAAAGGGGGCGATCCGAAAATCGCGAAATGGGGATCGTACCGTTTCCATCACTCGCGTGAGACCGATATCCCGCACCGCGATCCACAGCAGGTGTTTCACCTGTACGCTTCCGCCGTAGGTGAGACCGTCCTGTGCGAGAATGGCATTCACACGCTCCAGCGTGGCCGGCTCACTCTTCAGGCGTCGGTTGGCTGCACTCATGACTCCCTGACAGGTGCCGCAGATGGTCATGACGTCCAGACCGAGCCGCTCTGCCTGGGCGAAGTTTCGGGCATTTAACGCAAGCGCCAGGTCAGGGTCGGCTTCTCCGATGACGCCGGCCCCACAGCAGGAAGAAGCGGTGAGTTCGACGACCTCAATGCCTAAGCGGCCGACGATGGCCATCGTGGATTGATAGAGTTCAGGGGTGGCGCCTTTAGCGGCGCAACCGGTATAGAGAGCAAATTTCAAAGGCATCGAGTCGGTCGCCTCTTTGTTTGGCCTAGGCGGCTATCGAAATAAGGTCCTTCTACTGCAGCGAAGGTGTGTTCGGACAGACGCCGTATCCTTCCAACATAGCGTATTTCACCCCTGGATGAACAGTCTGGATCGGGACTCTCTGGTGGATGTAACCAAGAGACATGGTCATGGGAGCGGTGTGTGAGCCGTCGGCTCGCCGGCGGGCTGTCGGGAGTGCAGACGATCAGTTGCCTCTGCAGGAGCTCGTTCCTCGGCAGGCGACAGGAGCTCGGTTATGGAAGCTTTGAAACCGTTTCCTTATAACTTTTCTTGAGATCGTCGACGGCTGCGTTCATGTTGTCTTTCAGTTTACTCCATGCCGAGCTGGTCGATTCATTCACCTCATCAAGCTGCTTCCGTGCCTCTTCTTTCTTGTGCTCAAGTTCCTGAAGGGCCTTCTGCATGTCCGACCTGGCTTCCGCGGAGGCGGCGTTCGTTTTCTTTTGGAGTTCCGCGATCTTAATCTGCATCTCGGCCAGTTCGCTTTGAACAGCCTTCTGGAAAATTTCCTTCTGCTGGATCGAATATTGTTTGGTGGCCTGGACGGCCTCCTTCGTATCGCGTATGAGCGTATCGGTTGTAGAAGATCGCGTCTGGTCTCCGGCGAACGCCCAGGGCGTGATTGTGAGGAAGGCGCTGATCAGGCACAGTGTCATTCCTGTTCTCTTTGCGCTCATTCGGGAAAACTCCTTCCTGATTTCAGATGGTACGAAGCTGGTGGGCTCCTGCGGCCGCCGGATACGAATTTGGCAGCCTGTTCTGTGCCGGTTCGTTGCCCCTGCACGGTTAAGGTTTTTGGCAGAATGAGCCGAAAAGGATCTACAACGCAGACAATCAAGCAATCTTGACGTGTGATGTGAGCCCTATGAGCGCTGAACTTTCCAAAGCGACGGACGCGGCCCCGACAGACCCGTTGGAACAGCTCCTGATCGAGCGAATTCAGAAGGGTGCCATTGAACTCCCGCTCTTGCCTCAAGTGGCCTCTAGGATTTTGAGTATGGTCTACGACCCGGATGCGGAGGCGGCGAAACTCGCCGCGCTCATTCATCAAGACCAAGCGTTGGCCGCCCATGTCATCCGGATCGCCAATTCTCCGGCTTATATGACGCGCAATCCGGTAGTGTCGTTACAACATGCCGTCTCGATGCTGGGCATGAACTTGATGTCGGAATTAGCATTTTCCGCCTCGATCAAGGGCAGCGCATTCAAGGTGCCGGGATGGGATGCTGAAGTCAAGCACCTGTGGCAGTATTCATTGGCCAGCGGCGCGTATGCCAAGGAAATCGCGCGCATGCGCCGTTTCAACGTCGAAAGTGCTTACCTTTGCGGGCTCTTGCATGGGATCGGCAAACCGGTCGTCTTGCAGACGCTGGTCGCGTTGTCCCAGGAGCACAAAACACCCTTGACGCAGGATCTGTTGCAACAACTGCTTCACGGTTACTATATCCAGGTGGGCTTGCTGGTTGCCGAAGACTGGGGCCTGCCGCCTCCGGTCGTGGAATCGATCGGCTTTCATAGCGACTACCACTATGCCAAGACGGCCAAGCAAGAATGCATGACGACCTGTCTGGCCGGTAGATTGGCCACCCATTTCCTCGATCCCGAGTCATTCGATGAGGCGATGGTGCGTGAGCATGCCGTATTTGCCGATCTGAATCTCTATCCCAAAGATATCGATGCACTCCTAGCCCTGAAAGAACAGGTTCGTACCGTCGTGGAGGCGATGCCATTGTGACGTCGGCCAGCCCCTATGACATCATCGTGGTGGGGAGCGGGCCGGCCGGCCAGAAGGCCGCCATTCAAGGCGCCAAGGCCGGGAAGAAAGTCGTCCTGATCGAGCAGGAACCAAGCGTCGGCGGCAACTGTGTCTACCGCGGCACGATTCCCAGTAAGACGCTGCGTGAGACGGCGGTACAGTTCGAGCGGCTCAAACGGTCGAGTGAAGTGTTCGAAGGGCGGCTCAGGCTCGATCTCCCCATGTCCGTGCTGCTGCACCGGCTGGATGAGGTGGTCAAGGCGCACGAGTGTTATATGGCTGATCAACTCGCCCGCAACGGCGTGACGTATCGGCACGGACGTGCTCGATTCCTCACGCCGCATGAAGTCCAGTTGGAGGCCATCGACGGCGTCTGCCAGGCCTTGTCGGCCGACATCATTGTCCTGGCGACGGGCTCACGACCGCGTTCGATTCCCGAAATTCCGATCGACCATGAACATGTCCTGGACAGCGATTCGATCCTGTCCATGATCTATCTCCCGCGCTCATTGACGATCTTAGGCGGAGGCGTGATCGCCTGCGAATATGCCGCGACCTTTGCGTTGCTGGGGGTGGAAGTGACACTCATCGACAGGGCCCCACGTCCGCTGTCGTTCATGGACGCTGAAATCGTCGAGGTATTTCAGCGCAGCCTCGAACGGCAAGGCGGCCGGTTTTATGTCGGGCAGACGATCAAAGAAGTGGCGTGGGACGGGGTGTCCTCTGTCGTGGCACGCCTGGCGAACGGCATGGTGGTCAAGAGCGACAAGATGCTGGTCGCTCTAGGGCGGCAACCGAATGTCGAAGAGTTGAATCTTGAAGCGGCCGGACTCACGCTGGACGAGAAGGGCCGCATCTTCGTGAACGAATTCGGGCAAACCGTGGTTCCGCACATTTTTGCAGCCGGCGACATGTTGGGTCGCCCTCCGGCGCTGGCGTCACAGGCGATGGAGGATGGTCGTCGGGCCGTCAGCCACGCATTGGGACTTCCGGTCGGCGACTTGGCCAACCAGGTGCCGGTCGGGATCTATACCATTCCGGAGATTGCCTCCATCGGGCTCGATGAGGAACAGGCCGCTGCCCGCTACCGTGGCCCGCTGGTGGGTCGCGCGCGGTTTACAGAAATCGCCAAGGGGCAGATCACGGGGGCCTGCGACGGACTCCTGAAACTGGTCGCCGATCCATCCGGCGAACGTTTGCTGGGCGTGCAAATCGTGGGCGAGCACGCGAGTGAATTGATTCACATCGGCCAGATGGCCTTGCAGGATGGGGCGACCATCGATCGATTCATCGATACCATTTTCAGCTTTCCTACGTTTGCCGAAGGCTACCGCGTTGCCGCTCTCGATATCCTGGGTCAACGCCGTAAGCGGCAGAGTAGTTCGCAAGCGGCATAAGCGCCTCGTCCCCTGCTTCCCTCCCCCTCTTTGACCCTGCTACCCTCTGTGCGATACTCTCCGAGTCGGCCGGATCCATCGCCGCTGGAGGGATATTAGTGAATCGCGAAGAGCGCCGCCGTGAGGAAAAATTGCGCGGGACGCATGTCGGAGGCGCAGAAGAGGCGACCTCTCTCCTTCGGGAGGCGCAGCTGTATCATCAGGCCGGTCGCCTGGATGAGGCGGAACGGGGCTACCGCGCCCTCCTTGAGCGAGCACCGACCCAGCCTGACGCACTTCATGGATTGGGCCTCCTCACCTACCGGCGTGGCAACTTGAAAGAGGCCCTGGCCTGGCTTGCCCAGGCCTGCGCCGCCGGTCCGCGTCATCCCGTCTATTGGTTCAACCGCGGCGTCGTGCTGCAACGGGCAGGCCTCACCGAAGATGCGATTGACGCCTATGGTCAGGCCATTCAATGGAATCCGCGCTATATCGAACCTCGCACGAATCTCGGCAATGCCTATAAGGAATTGGGGCGCCTCGGGGACGCGCAAACGGTCTACGAGCAGGTATTGGCGCTCGATCCCGATCATGCCGAGGCCCACAACAATCTCGGCGTCGTCCTCAAAGAGCAGGGCAGACTGGATGCGGCGGCGGCGGCGTACCGACGTGCCATTGCGTTGAAGCCAACGCATGCGGAAGCACAGAACAATCTCGGGTTGGTTTTCCTGGAGCAAGGGCGCTCGGACGAGGCCATCCGTTGCTTCGAGCGCGCGCTTCAGATTCAACCCGGATATGGGACCGCGCTCTACAATCTCGGCATCGCTTGGATCTGGCGAGAGGATATTCCTCGGGCCCTGCGCTGCTTTGCCGAGACCGCCCAGGCCAAGCACGCGCACGGTCGTCCCGTGACAGAGACGGCCGTCTTTCGTTCCCGTCTCAAACATGATGCCGAGCAGATGGAGTATCTTCGAGCGAGCGGCCTGCTGGGGGATGAGTGGCGCGCCTATCATGACGCGCTGATTCAATGGTGTGCGAAGTTGGACGCCTCATCGACCGGCACGACTGCCTCTCCGAATCGGGTGCCGCTGTCCCCTGCGGAGCTTCAGCCGGTTGCGGCCTCGTTTAACCGTTTGCTGCACATCGCGCCTTGCGAGGCGATGGAGGCCGGGGCCTTGGCTGCCGATCTGGACAACGAGACCATCGAGGCCCGGTATCTGGCGAGGCACCCGGAGGTGACCTATATCGACGGATTGCTGACGGATGAGGCGCTGCGACGGTTGAGGCAGTTCTGCTGGACCTCGACGATCTGGAAGAAGGACTACGAGAACGGCTATATCGGGGCGTTTCTAGGCGACGGATTCGCGACTCCCCTGCTGCTCCAAATTGCCGAGGAGTTGCGCCGTCGGTTGCCGGGCATTTTCGGCACGCATCGCCTCACGCAGGCGTGGGCGTTTAAACATGACAGCGCCAGGCGTGGATTGAACATTCATGCCGATGCCGCGGCCGTCAACGTCAATTTTTGGATTACGCCGGACGAGGCGAACATGAATCCCGAGAGCGGCGGGCTGGTGGTCTGGGATAAAGAAGCGCCCCGGGACTGGGATTTCAAGGCCTACAACAGCGACAAGGCCCGCGGCAGGATTTATGAGTGGCTGCGCGCGCAGGGTGCGCAAGAAATCAAGGTGCCCTATCGGGCGAACCGAGCGGTCGTTTTCAACTCAGATCTGTTCCACGAAACCGATGATATCGCGTTCAAGGAAGGGTTCACCAATCGGCGCATCAATATCACGCTGCTGTACGGGCATCGGCATCGTCCCTGAGCAAGGCTTCAAATTCCTCCGCGCAGACAGGACGACTGAACAGGAATCCCTGGACCTCGTCGCATCCCTCTTCTCGTAACCGGACCAGTTGACCTTCCGTTTCCACTCCTTCGGCGAGGACCGAGAGATTCAAGCTGTGCGCCATCGCGATGATCGCACGGGTGATCTTCACGTTGTTCTCGTTGGTGAGCAGATCGCGGACAAACGACTGGTCGATTTTCAGCCGGCTCAGTGGAAAACGCTGGAGATAGCTGAGGGACGAATAGCCGGTGCCGAAGTCGTCGATGGAGAGTCGCACGCCCATGGTACGGAGGCCCTCCAGCATGGTGACTGATGCTTCGACGTCCCGCATGGCGATGGATTCCGTCAGTTCCAGTTCGAGTTGCGACGGATTCAGCCCCGAGTCTCGAAGGGCATCGGCGACGGTTGCCGGCAGCGTGCGTCCATGGAAGAGGGAATTGGACACGTTGGCGGAGACCGTAATGGGAGGCAGTCCGGCCGCTTCCCAGGCTTTTACCTGGCGGCAGGCTTCGCGCAGCACCCATTCGTCCATGGGGCGGATCAGGCCCGTGTCGATGGCCGCATTCAAGAAGACGCCCGGCGGGACCAGGCCGCGTTTGGGATGTTTCCAGCGAACCAGCGCCTCCGCACCCAATATTGTGCGCGAGTGGATATTCAGCTTCGGCTGATAAAAGACGACGAATTCTTCCCGTTCCAAGGCGCGTCGGAGTTCGTTTTCAAGGTCGAGGCGTTCGGCTGCGGCGGCATTGAGGCCGGACGAATAGAATTGGCAGTTGTTCCGGCCCTGTTCTTTCGCATGGTACATCGCGGTGTCGGCGTTCTTGAGCAACGCTTCCACGGTCGCGCCGTCCGAGGGAAAAATTGAAATGCCGATGCTGGCCGAGATAAAGATCTCATGCCCGTCGATGCTGAAGGGGTGCGCCATCGACTCCAAAATTCGCCGGGCCACTCTTCCTGCGTCTTCCGGGGTCGGCAATGCGGTCAGCAAAATGGTGAACTCATCCCCGCCGAGCCGCGCGAGGGCATGGGTCGGTTCATGGTCGGCGTGCCGGCCGACCGAATCGCTCTGACGCACCGACTCACTCAGCCGTTCTGCGACATGGGTGAGCAACCGGTCGCCCACCGTGTGCCCCAATGTATCGTTAATGATTTTAAACCGATCCAAGTCGATAAACAGCGTGGCCAGATGCTGATGATGTCGTTCGGCATAGGACAGGGCATGGGATAGGCGATCTTTGAACAACACGCGATTGGCCAAGCCCGTCAAACTGTCGTAATACGCGAGTTGATGAATGGCACGTTCAGCCTGTTTGCGTTCAGTGATGTCCTGCGCCGTGCCGATGACCGTCAGTTCGTCCGTCTCTTCTTCCCGCACGCCTTCGGCCTGGAGGTGAATGATGAAATCGGTGCCATTGGGCAGCACCACGCGGTGGTCGATGTCGCAGGGGGTATGCTGTGCGACCAATTTTTCCAGCGCGTCGTTGACGGTCGCGCGGTCGTCCGGATGGATGAGCCTGAGGAAGGCTTCGAAGGTGCCGGCAAAATCCTGCGGGCGCACGCCCACCAAACGACATAATTCATTCGACATGGTGAAACGATTCGTTCGAGGGTTCCAGTCCCAGTTGCCGATCCGGGCTATACGTTGGGCAAGTTCCAGCCGGGATTCGCTGCGGATCAACGCATGGAGGACGTTGTTGGTTCTGAGCATGTAGCGGACGTGGTGGCAGAGGATCGTGGCGTTGACCGGTTTCGTGACGAAGTCCGTGGCGCCATGCTGATAGGCCTGGGCAATGGAATTCGGGTCATCCAATTCCGTGAGAATCAAGATCGGGATGCGTTTGCCTCGAGGCAGTGCACGAATCCTGGAGCAAGTCAGATATCCGTTCGGCTCCGACATCATGATATCCAGCACGACGAGGTCGGGAGTGAGGGACTCGAACTTCGCCAGCGCGTCCTGTCCTCCGACGGCCTCGGCCACCACCATGCCGGCCGGCTCCAGCGCATTCCGGACAAAAAGCCTGGCAACAGGGTCGTCGTCGGCGACAAGAATGGTGGGACGGGCTTGTATCATGGTGCGGTTTTCCTTGCATTATTGACCAGGCACGGGCGATGCCAGCCGCCACCTTCGAAGGCCGACGACGCCTCAGGAGGATGTGCAGGCTGCCTGTGCCGATCTCGTCTGAGGGTATCAAAGTTTGGGATAAGCGCTAGATAAATAGCACTTGTTGAGCGGCGGGAAATTCGGCCGACCGCCTGAGAGAGACCCGTCGCCCCCCAAGTTGTCGAAGGGACGGTTCACACCGGTGGACTACCCCCTGCTGGGAGTATCGCTCGCGCCTGCAGTCTGCTCTCTGGCTTCCAAGAGTACGCGGATGAGGAGTGCACGAACTTGGCTCATGAGTCCGCGCATGGTCACAATCAGCAGCGTGGCCATCAATAAAAGCAGTGGCCCGATGACCAGGGCGACGTCGCGTCCCAAATCATCATCTGACCGCCGTGCCGCTGCGTCCGGCGGAGTGGCGATGACCAGCCTGACCCATCCGATGATACGGTTGTCCTGGCGGAACGGCTCGATGACGATCAGGACCGGCCGCCCTTTTTCCACACTGGGGATCGTGGAACCGCCCTGGGTCCTGCGTGCGGACTGCCAGGCGGAGTCCTGGATCCGTGTGCCGATGGCGTCCGGATTGCTGGCCGCCACGATCATGTTATCGTCCATGATGACGGCGGCATCGAGGAGATTCGCCTGTCGGGTATGGTGTTCCAGTGTCTGCTGGACGGTGGCGAGATTGTCGCTTCCCAGCGACTCGCTGACCCAGGCCAGGGTTTGCGCCATGGCCCGCGCGCTCTGTTCCGTCGCCGTGACGATTGCCGCATTGCGCTGGGTGACGAGCAGGCGGTCATGTTGCGCCAGCAGGTAGTAGAGTGCTGCCGCGCAGAATACGGAGACGATCACGCTGATGAGCACCGCGGGAAGCCATGTGCGAGGCAAGCGGGATGCGGTCACGGGAGTGTGAGTCATGCTGTGTTCTCCTCAAGCGAACGCCGCATTCAGGTGCCGGTACCGTTCTGCGCGTCGTCGGTTCGTTCGTAGGGTTGGCGAGTCAGTTCTTTTACAATGCTCTGGAGGAGCGTCCATTCATTCAGTTGCAGGGAGAGGAATTCGAGGCCGATCCGGCCGTCTCGGCACCAGCGCACCACGCCCTGCTGGATGATTAGGGGGACTTCGTGATCCGGCAGATGGATGTGGAGCTCAAGGGTGGTTCCGGTATGCACGGCCGTCGAGCTGACGATCCCGCAGCCTCGCAAGGACAGATCGACGATGTTGCCGTCCCCGCCAATGCGGTTCACGGAACTGAAGGAACTCTGGAAACGCACTGGAAGACGGGGGTAGCGGCGTTGGTCCATATTCGGTGGCGCTGGTAAAGGGGCTAGCCCTTTATATTGCCGATTGGCTTCAGTTCTGCCACCTTTTTTGTGATTCCTGCGTGATCCACCGTGTCGACGACATCGGAAATGTTCTTGTAGGCAAATCCGGCTTCTTCGGCCAGGCCGGACATGGAGACGGCTTTGACTAGGATGCCGTGGTGCTTCATGTCGCGCAGCAGCTGGTCGCCACGGACCGCACGCTTGGCTTGCGCGCGCGACATGGTTCGGCCGGATCCGTGCAGGGTCGAGCCAAAGGTGTCCTGCATGGCCTGATCCGTGCCGACCAGCAAATAGGAACCGGTCTCCATCGAGCCCCCGCAGATCACCGGTTGGCCGATCGCGCGATAGCAGGCCGGGAGTTCTGGACTCCCCGGCCCAAATGCGCGTGTGGCACCCTTGCGATGCACCAGCCACTCCCCGTCCCCGTAGCGTTCGACCTTGGCGATGTTATGCGCCACATCGTAAATCAGCTGCATGCCCAGGCGCCGAGCGCTTTCACCGAAGACCGCTTCGAAGGCGTTCCTGATTTGATGCGTGATGACTTGCCGGTTGGCAAAGGCGGTGTTGGCCGCACAGTTCATGGCGCTGAAATAGTCCTGCCCTTCCGGCGAGCGAAACGGCGCGCAGGCGAGTTGCTGATCGTGGACGGAAATCCCGTACCGACGCATAGCCTTTTCAAAGACCTTGAGGTAGTCGCTCGCCACTTGATGGCCGAACCCGCGCGAGCCGCAATGGACCATCACCACAACTTGATCGCGACCGGTCAACCCCATGGCGGCGGCTGTGGGGCGGTCGAAGATGCCGCTGTCGGAGACCACCTGTACTTCCAGATAGTGATTGCCGGATCCCAGGGTGCCGAGTTGATTGATGCCGCGTTCGATGGCGTAGTCGGTGACGTGCGCGGGATCGGCGCCGTCAAGGCATCCCCGTTCTTCGATCCGTTCCAGGTCTTCGTCCCAGCCATACCCCTTAGCGATGCACCAGGCCGCGCCCTGTCGCATCACGTCTCGAAAGTCTCGCCGTGTCGGATTCACGAAGCCTCTCGACCCGACTCCCGCAGGGACTCGACGAAAGAGTTCCGTCATCAACAGTTCAAGTTTTGGTTGCACCTCGGAGCGTGAGAGGTCGGTGCGGATCAATCGCATGCCGCAGTTGATATCGTAGCCGACGCCGCCGGGCGAAATGATCCCATCCTCGAGGTTGAAGGCGGCAACGCCGCCGATAGGGAAGCCATACCCCCAATGGCCGTCGGGCATGCAGAGGGCATAACGATGGATGCCGGGCAGACAGGCCACATTGGTGACCTGATCGAAGACGCCACGATCCATCCCTGCGAGGATAGCTGGGCTGGCATAGACTCTGGCGGGGACCAACATGCCCGGTTTTTCGGACGGCGGAATTTCCCAAAGGTAGTCGTGGATTCGGACGACCTGCATGTCGGTGTGTAATTTCATGGAATGAATTACTAGGGACGATCGGGTTCCTTCATACGTCCAGTACCACTCGGGCCTTCCATGTGCCCCCCTCGTGTGTCACGGTGTAGAGATGCTTGGTCACGCCTTTGACATCGGATCGTAGATCCTGTGTCGAGGCGTTCACCGGTGCTCCGGTCAGTGCTGCGTGCAGGCCCCAGCCTGGCTGATCGAACGTCGGCGCTAGGGACAGAGTAGCCTGATGGAAGACCACACCCTGCGCGTCCTTGAAATATACGAGTCGACCAAGCCACTCGAAGAGGAGCGTCTCGATGTCCGGTGCTTCCAAGTCCACGGCCTGGCGCCACGTCTGTGCGACGGTGGACGGATCAGCCAGGCTTTCGATGAGGGCTCGCGTTGCGGCATCGAAGAGCGCCGGCAGGGAGTCTCCCTCGGCGTCAAATGCCATATCGGCCAGCGCGATATCGTCGATGAATCGGAAGTGGCCCGGCATGGGCGTCAGACGCGTCGAGCCCGACGGCGTATGGCGGAAAAGATGGCTCGGACCTGCTCGATGCCTGGGATGGTGTGGCCGAAGGGAAGCGGAACTTTGCCCTTGAGCCACATGCGGATACCCAATGGCATCACGCCGAGTACGCGATGCAGGTTGAGCCCGATGACTTTGAGCGGCATCAGCGCTTCATTCAAGCGTCCCTCTTGCCGGACCAACTCGACGAACCCGGTGATGTGTCGAGCGCCTTCGGCTGAGGTCAAATCATGCCGGAGTGAGGAACGGCGCAATCGAATAATCGCCTCCATCGGTTGGACATCCTTGGGGCAGACTTGCACACACATGTTGCATCGTGTGCAATCCCAGATGCCATCCGCCTCTTGCAATGCGGTCAGTCTCGCCTGCTTGGCGTCGGTTGGCTCGCGTGGATCTGCGACGAATCGCGCGGCCTTCGCCAGTGCCGCTGGGCCGAAAAAGCTCCGAGAGACTTCATGGGTGGTGCAGGCGGCCACGCAAGCTCCGCACATGATGCAGGCATCCACATTGTGAAACTGGTAGGTGTCCGGCAACAGCCGCAGTTGTCCGAATGATCCGTATCGTTTGGTGGGATGCGTGACCGGCGTCAGCCAGGGGTTGACCGCCTGGATCTTCTCCCAGAACGAAGACATGTCGACCACGAGGTCTTTGATGATCGGAAGGTTCGGCAAGGGCTCAATTGAAATTCGACCGTGGCGTTCGAGTTCTTTGCGAATGGAGGTGCGGCAGGCTAGTTTTTCCGTGCCGTTGATGCGCATGGCGCAGGAGCCGCAAATGGCAGAGCGACAGGAATAGCGTAGCGCCAACCGGCCGTCGAGTTCGTTCTTGATGCGGATCAAGGCTTCGAGCACGGTCATGCCCCGCCCGATGTCGAGACGATAATTCTCCCGGTGAGGGTGGTGATCGGTTTCGGGATTGAAACGCTGTATGGTAAAAGTCAGACGCATAACATCGTCAAACGTCAGGCGCCGAGTGTGACAGGATGACGAGGAGCTTTCTCTGCCCGACAGTTCACGCTGGGTCAGCCGAGTTCGAAGACTTTCGGATAGTTCGTGAGATTGCGGCATCCGTCCTTGGTGACGAGGACCATGTCTTCAATACGAACGGCGCCAAGGCCGGGGTAATAGAGTCCCGGTTCCACGGTGACGACATGTCCTTCCTGCAGCAACGAGCCGGTCCGGCTGATTCGGGGCGCTTCATGAATATCCAAGCCGACTCCATGGCCGGTGCCGTGAAAATAGCCTTGCATGCGACCGTTGACCACCCCGGTCAGGTACCCAGCCTTCTCGAAACGTTCGCAGATACCCTGGTGGATGGCCGCTCCGTCTGCGCCATCGCGAATTTTGGTGATGGCCTCCTCCTGAGCATCCTTGACGGCGTGGTACAGCCGCGTCAATTCCGGTGAAGGCCGTCCGCGGACGACGGTGCGAGACATGTCGGCGAAGTAGCGTGTGTCGGCGGATCGTGGGAAGACGTCGAAAATAATGCTGCGATGCGCCGGCAACGGCCCGCTGCCTTCATCATGGGGATCGCAGGCCTGTTCTCCGCCTGCCACGATGGTATGCTGTGCGACGCAATCACACTCCATCAAGGCCACATTGATCAGTTTCTTGACACGCTCCGAGGTGAGCACCTCCCCGTCCAGCCAGAGGACGTGGTCGCGAATCTCCGCGCGGCGGAGGCTCTGGTGCGCGGCGGCGACCGCCGTTTCTGTCGCGCGCTGGGCGGATTCAATGTGCCGGACCTCGTCGACGGATTTTATCACGCGCTGTTCGTAAAACGGTTCGCGTTTGGTGCGCAGCCGATAGCCTAGTTCCTGGAGTCGGCTCGCATGGAGAAAGGGAAAACTTGGCGGCACCAAGATCTCGGTCAGGCCGGCATCCTGTAACAGCAGATGAATGACATCGATTGTGCCGGGGTCTTTCACGCCCTGCGACCTCGCGCGCCGTTCCAAATCCGAATAGGACAATACGCGATCGACCGTCGCCTGATGGCGTGCCCGATCCACTTCCAGGTCGCTCATGACCATGAGCCGCTCGCCTTTCACTTCCAGGTAGACGAAGGGATCCGGCGCGATGAAACGGGTGGCGTAATAGAGATTCGAGTCTGTTTCGCTGGCAGCGATGAAGAGCGTCGCGCTGTGGTGGGAATGGGTGCTGTGTTCGGTCGAATGGCTCATGAGATGGATGCGGTCACGTCGTGTGGATGCTATCACGCGGGTCCGAGGTGGTCAAGGCATGCTCGGTGTCGGTGTGCCCGGCGCAGTGACAGGCGGCGCCGCAGCAGGCGGTGTCTGCATCTCCAACGAGGGATCGAACATTGGATCCTTCTCTTCCTGCGGCGCAAGAATGTCGATCGGGAGCATAACGGTATTCTTCAGCAGGTCGAACGCGAGCTGGGCGACGCCGGTCAGTCCCGTGGTAAAAGACTTCATCGGCATGTAGGTCACGTCCGGATCATCAAGGGAGCCCTTGACCTGAAAGAGAGCCGTGGCCAGGCCTTTGCGGTCTCCGGCGATCAGGCGTCCGAACAGCGGAATCGATTTTAAGAATTGCGAATAGGATCCGAAGGGACTCACCGCCCAAATCATGTCCAGTTGATCCGTGGGCATGTCGTAACTGCCGACGGCAGAAATCTTCAGCACCGGACTGTCTAGCACGATATTCTGCGTTTTCACCAATCCATTTTGAATCGTCAGAGTCGCGCTTGCCCGGTTATACTGCAACCCCTCCTTCTCCAGGTCCACTTTGCCTTGCAACACTGCGGGCAGATTCAGAATCGAGAGAATCTTCCAGATGGCGCGCTTCTCCGTCTTGAGAATGCGTCCGTCCTGCAACACCATTTCGACTTTCCCGTTGAGGGTCGGCAGCAGGCCATGAGGATTTCGTCCGTGTCCGCGAACCACCCCGGTTAGTTTCAGATCGCCGGTCACCGGTTGGTCGCGCGAGTCCAGTAACGGCAATAGGTTTTCGAAGGGGACGCCTGTCATTCTCAGCGAAGTCTCCGTTTCGGCAGGCTGCGCTTTGGGAAGGCGGACGACCATGCGTCCGGCCACATGGCCGGGCCCAGATTGGGCGACGACACGGTCGAGGTCCAGCATACCGTCTTGAATGGACAATCGGCCGGACAAGCCGCCGAACCGCAGATTTTTGTACAACCCCTTCTCGATCGTGGCGGTCGCGCTGACCTGACTGGTCGCGGCCAGGGTTTCAAGCAATTCGCGGATCGGCGAGCGTTGTCCTTTCGGGATCAGCAAATCGAGATCCATCTGGGCTGATTCGATCTTGACCGCAATGACCGGCTTCGTCGTCCAATTCTTCAGGGCGCCCGACAAGCTCACATCGCTGTCCTTGATACGAAACGAGAGCTGCTTGATGTCGGCGATGTTTTTGGAAAATTTCAGACGGAGATATATGTCCTCGACGGGACCCTCCACGCCCTTGACCGTCATGAGGCCGTTGGTGAGCGCCAGCCACCCGCTCGTGCGCCAATGTTTCCACTCGGCGTCCGTGCCCTTTACATCCATCGAGACTTCGAGATTTCCGGCTTCGACACCGCTACGATAGATCCATTCAGGAAGGCTTGAGAGCGATACGGTGCCGGATGCAAGGGAGGCATCGATCGAAAACTGGTCGCCGAGGGTGATGTGTCCTTTTAACGGGAGTCGCAACGGTGGCACCACGAGTTCCAGCCGCGAAATCACCAGGCCGACTCCGCGCGTGACATCGGCATCGAGTTCCAACGAGGCCGGTGAGCCCAGTGGTTTTTCCCCTACCATTGGGAGTACGAGTTTGGCTTCGTTCAGGCCGATCTCTCCGCGCAAATGCGGTGCGCCGGCATGGCCGGACAGCTGAACCTTGGCATTGACGATTCCATAGAGCAGGTCATCGGGAAAAGTCCCGGCGGACACCATCTGGCGGAGCTGGGCGGCGCTCCCCTTCGCGCGGATGACAAAATCTTGAAAGGTGCTCGGTGTGCCGCCGCTGATTATCCCGTTAAATTGGAGTTGCGCTTCGCCCAGGTTCGCGGTGACCTGATCGAACTGCGCGCCGCCGGTCTGTGAGAAGACGATGCGCCCGTTCATGGCCGTGAGCCGCTGCGGCAGTGAGGGATTCATAAGGCTGACTTGATCGGCCAGCACCTCTCCGCCCGCGAATGTGATGCCCTCCGGCTTATCGAGCGGTCCGACAAGGCGGAAGGTCGGATGGGTCTGCCCCTCGATCTCGCGCGATTGTGCGAGCAATGACGTGAGCCGGTCCGCGCGGATGGTCTTGGTCAGAAACCTCACCAGTTCGGCCGCCGCCATGTTGCCGCTTACGTCTAACTCCATCCAGGGCCCCTCATCCAGGAACGACACGACGGCTTTGCCGTCAGTCATTTGAAGGGTTCCATAACTTCCGGTCAGCTTCCCGACTTTGATGCGTCCCGGTTCCACCGAAATGGCGGCGGCCAGGTCCTGTGTCGGCACCCGGTCCACGCCGATCAATGCGGTGCCCTTCTCTATCCGGAAGTCACCCGTGAGCGACAATTGCGGGCTAGGGGCCGTGGCGCCGGTCAACGTGGCTGAGAGGATTTCGACCGTTCCTCCCAGCTGACGTTGTTCGACGATCCCCGGCAATTGGGGATGAATCCATTGGGCGGGGATACGGGCGAAAAGGTTTTTGAGATCGACCATGGGCGACGCGAAGGTGATTGAGAACGTGGGTTGCGAGGTCAGGAGCCCTGCCAGGTTAGCCTTGCCGGTGAGCGCTAGCTCATCGACATTAGCGGAAATTTCCGTGAGGACCACGTCATACCCGGCTACGCCGGGGGCGACACGGATGCGGCTTTGAAGGTTTGCCCCGCCTTGCAGTTGATCCGGCACCGGTCGCGGTCCGAAAAAATCGGCGGCTTCGCGCAAGCGTAGATTGGTGGTGTCGATCTGGCCGTCGAATTGGAACGCGGGATGGACCGAATACGGTTCTTCGGCCGCCAGGGACGAAGAAGATTCACTCAAACTGATGGTGCCCGTCAGTGAAAATGATGATGGTGCTGCTTCGGCCGGTAACGAGGCGGAGATGTGCAAGTCTCCCTGAGCCTTGCCCGGATAGACCTTTAATGCCATCTCGACCGATTCAAGCCTGGTAGTCCGGATGCCGTCGGGCCGAGCCTCGTCCGTAATCGTCACATGTCCCTGCTGAATCGTGGCTTCACGAATTTGCAAGAGACGGCTGAACATCTGATAGGCCGATTCGTCCTTCGCCGCGGAAGGCAGCCCGGCGAGCACGTTCCAATGGCCGGACCGATTGCGAATCAGTGTCACGGTTGGTTCATCGAGAAACACCCGTTTGGCCACGACCTGCTTCTTCAGCAATGGCAGTAGGCGCAGCACGATGTCGATTTCTTTGGCTTTGAAGACCACATGTGTCGGGTCGTCATGTCCATAGACGCCGACGTTGGAGAGTTCCAGCCGGATGCTGGGCAGGAGCACCAGCTTAATCCGATCGACTTCGATCTTTCTCCGCAGGCTGGTTTCGAGTTGTTGGAGAAAGAAATTCTTGATGAGATCGACGCCGAACAGCTCGCGCGAATATAAGAGAAGGAGCACACCCACGACCACCAGGCCGAGCAATGACAATACCACAGCGCGCGGACGAACCCTCACTCCACCTCCCTCAGGTAAGTCAATAACGCAGTGTACTGGATGCCTTGGGGTGAAATCCAGACAACGTCCGGACGAGAGGAATCGATTGCACAACAGAACGCGTCCATCGCTGACAGCTGGAACGGCCGCTCAGTTCTTGGGCTCGTCGTGAAAATAGGTTTTTGGGGGGGGCGAGCCGGGCGATAATGCCTCGCTTTTGAGCAGGATGAGCGAGACCCGGAGGATACAGTGGCATCTGTGAGATTGGCAGCACAACCGCGCTGGGGCATTCTCAGCCTCTTGTTTGCGATCAGCGCGGTCACCTACATGGATCGGGTCAACATCTCCGTCACAGCGCGACAGATGATGCCGGCCTATGGCTTGACCGATCAGGATATGGGTTATATTTTTTCCGCCTTCGTCTTTGGTTACGCGCTGTGTCAGATTCCTGGCGGGTGGCTGGGGGATCGCTGGGGGGCGCGTCTGGTGTTGACGTGGGCATTGGTCTGGTGGTCGTTGTTCACGGCCTTGACCGCGTTGGTGGCTACACTCCCGCTGGCGACCCTGGTCGGCACGGTGGGCTCGCTCGTCCTCGTGCGATTCTTTCTCGGTATGGGTGAAGCTGTGGCCCTCCCGAACTTCAATCGGGCGGTGGCCGACTGGATGCCTCCCGGGCAGCGCGGGTTTGGAATCGGCATTGCCATCGGCGGTATTGGTGTCGGCGCCGCGCTCACGCCTCCCCTCGCTTCATGGATCATGGTGAATTACCACTGGCAAACGGTGTTCTACTGCTCAGCGTTGATCGGCCTGGGGGTGGCACTGCTGTGGATGCGCTGCTCCCGCGACCGTCAGACTATCGATAGCGTCTCACTTGCACTTGTGCCGGTGCCTTGGCGACAGTTCTCTCGGTGCACCTCATTGTGGTGGCTAATTGCGAGTTATGCTTGCCTGGGATATGTCGCCTATATTTATATGTCTTGGTTTTATCTCTATCTCGTAAACGTGCGTGGCGTGGATTTGTTGCGAGGTGGCTGGTTGGCTGCCGGTCCGTTTCTGGCGATCCTAGTGTTTTGCCCGCTCGGCGGGTGGATCACGGATCGACTGGTTCCGACGATTGGTTTGACTAGGGCGAGAATGTCGATCGGCATGATCGGTATGGTGCTGGCCGGAGGACTCATTGCACTCGGCGCCTGGGCTGATTCGCAGACCATGGCCGTTGCTTGTCTGTCACTCGGGGCCGGATGGTTGTATTTTACTGTCGGCGCCTATTGGAGCGTGACGACCGATCTCTCAAAAACGCATGCTGGGACGTTGTCGGGTGTGATGAATATGGGTGCCAATGTGGGCGGAGCTATCTCTCCCAGTCTAACACCATGGTTGGCCGATCATTGGGGTTGGACGGCCTCGTTGCTGGTCGCAGCGCTAATTGCCTGCTGCGGCGGATTGATGTGGATGAAGATTGATGCAGCTGAAGTCTTGCAGGAGGATCTCGCCCAAAAGGTCTGAGATCTACGCACGAAAGCTTGCTGGTTCGGGCCGTGTTGTTTGATGGGCAATCGGCGTGCGACGAGCCTGTGGGCCGCTGATGTCGGATCGAACAAGACCCCTTAAAGAGTTACCAATTCTGGGGACTAGACCCATCGCAGCCCTTCGAATACAGTTGTAATCAGGTACAGCCCAATTTGACTGTGCAATAAGATTCAGAAGTCAAAGGAGGCGTCGTGAAGGCTCTGGATCATGTTACTTGCGGTGATCAGGCAGGCCTATGACTTCAGGCTGGACACTGAAATTATGCGCATATTTAGGAACGGACAGAATGTCAGATGAGAAGACGCGTCTACTTAGAGCGAAAGCTGGTCTTTGTGACAAAAACGCAGAGATGAGTTTTATAGTGTAGTGAGTTCATCACGTGAGAATCTCAGGAGTGATCACCATGTCAAAGCACTTTAAGCTCCGTACGTACCAAAGGGTCCTGAGTTGTGGAACGGGCTACTATCTCTCAGAAGATTTTCTGGGGAAGGGAATCGTTTGGGACATGTCATCGGGAGGATGGCGAATTCAAGGCGACCATCAAGTTAGGATCGGCATGACGCTTACATTGCGAATGGAGCTGCCGGATGAGCGGGTGCCATTGGAAATTGAGCAGGCTGTTGTTCAGTGGGTGGACGGACGGGACTTTGGTATCCATATCAAAAAGATTCGTCGCTCAGCGGCGATAAAATTGGAGCGTCTTATCGGCCGTCACCTGGACGTACTGCCACTGTCAAAAAACTAGGCATCCTTGACTTCGTCTGCCGCTTCCTCTAAGTCGCTGAGATCAAAATCTGCACGCCCCTTCAGCATCGACGGGTGTAACCCATATTTCTTCAGCATCTTGTAGAAGTCGGCCCGATATCTTCCGGCGAATTGTGCCGCACGAGAGATATTCCCACCTGTCATCTGAAGCACATTGCGCAAATAGGAACGTTCGAACTCTTCCTTCGCTTCAGTCAATGGCTTCAGGCCGATGTCTAACGAAGCGCCAGCCGTCGGAAGTAACTCCGGCAATACCATATCCTGTCGAGACATTACCACGGCCTTTTCAACAGCATTTTCGAGTTCTCGCACGTTGCCAGGCCATGGGTACACCATGAGACGATGCATTGCTGCAGGTGTAAACCCACGGACATTCTTATTCGAACGTTTAGCACTCTGTTTCAAGAAATGCTGGGCAAGAGGAGGGATATCGTCTTTCCTTTCACGCAACGCCGGAACGACAAGCGGTACTACGGACACGCGATAGTACAGGTCATGACGGAAGGTTCCAGCTTTCACGCTTTCCATCAAATCCTTGTTGGTAGCTGTAATTATCCGAACATCGACTTTAGTCGAGTAATCGGCCCCTACCTCACGCACTTCTCGTTCCTGCACCGCACGTAGAAGTTTTACCTGCATAGGCAGCGACATTTCTGCAATCTCGTCCAGGAAGAGTGTGCCGCCATTGGCACTTTGGAAGAGACCTCGCTTGGCCGTCATTGCATTGGTAAATGCTCCGCGAATATGTCCGAATAATTCACTTTCAAACAGGCTCTCGCTGATAGCCGCACAATTGAGGGCCACGAAGGGTCCCTTGGAGCGGCGGCTATTGGCATGAAGAACGCGAGCCAACACTTCCTTTCCCGTCCCGGTTTCTCCGGTCAACAGAATGGTGGCATCTGAGTCGGCAATCTGAGCCACCTGTTGAAACAACCGCTGCATCGCCGGACTTCTGGCAATAACATTTTCCAGTCCATAGAGCTCTTTCACTAGCGATTTTAGACGTTGAATCTCACGGGTCATCCGCAGCTGGATCAGAGCCTTGTCAATGGTGGTTTTTAATTCTTTATCATCAAATGGCTTGGTCAAGTAGCCGAAAGCCCCGCGTTGCATCGCTTCCACGGCATTGGGGATACTCCCATGCGCCGTGAGAATGATGACCGGGAGACCAGGCTGGATATATAAGAGCTCTTCGGTCAGCGCTAACCCATCTTCTGCTCGTAATCGTAAGTCAGTGATGGCAATGTCGAAAGTTTCTCTGCGAGCGGCCGCAAGAGCATCCCGACCATCCGTACACGGTGTAACCGAAAAGCCAAGCGCCGACAGTCGCATCCGCAACAGATGTAACAAACCTTCGTCATCATCGACCACGAGAATGCGTTCTTGCTCCATGAAGGTCCTTAGGGTTTGGATGACTCCGACGGTTGAGGCGAAAACACATTCGACGGAGGTTTGATCGGACGGGTCTTTCCCCTCATTTCCTGATCGATGCGCTTGAGCGCTTCCAACTGGCTGGTGAGCTCTTCGATCTTCTTATCTCGATCGCTGACTTGCCGTTGCAGACTTTGAAGGGTGGCTGGCTCGACTGAGGGTCGGAGATTTTCTCGTCTGGAGTTGAACAATTCGGCCCTCCTCTCCTGGTCCTGCAATTCCCGTTGCATCGCCTCGAGCGATTGGGCCTCGCTATCCTGAAGGGCACGCAGCTGCTGAATCGTGAGTTCTCGATCGAGCAAATCGCGCACGGTCCGCTCAATCGTTTGGGAAAGAAGCGTCTGTGCATGAGCGGTCTCTGGTCCGCTCCATACAGCGCGGATCCACGACTGATCAGCCGGCACTTGACTGGCCTGGAGCAATTGCAGCCAGAACCGACTCGACACAGCCAACTGGCTCTTCGGTGCGACAGCAATGACTTTCTCAAAATAGTGGCTGGCTGACTCTCGACTTTCATACAGTGCCGCGAGTGCGCGAGTGAAGAATACATGATCACAGGTATTTTTACTAGCGCATTTGGCGGCCAGCAAGCTTTCCTTACGTATAAAAGTTTGCAAGGCCTTGCTGTCGTTGACGTCCCCATAAAAATAAGGGGCCTGGGGGGCGTGCGGAATGACAGTGCTGCAGGCAGGCAGCATCCCAATCCACAGCAACGCGACTATGGTTTGCCGGGACCGCACTAGGGCAACATCCCCGGTTTCGTCAGGCACAGAATAAACCGCACGGTTGTTCCCTTTCCGAATTCACTCTCCACCCAGATGCGTCCACCATGGGCTTCCACTACCTTTTTGGCAAGGGCCAATCCCAGTCCACTGCCGACAGAGACATGCCGCGTGTGTGAGCGACCCTGATAAAATCGCTCGAAAATATGCGGGACTTCCTCTGTTGGGATACCGGGGCCCGAGTCTGTCACATCGACGAATAGAAGCCCCTCATCACGCCTCGGCGTCATGTTGAGCTTGACGGTTGCTCCTTCTGGGCTGTACTTCAACGCATTCGAGAGCAGATTGTCCAGTACTTGTTCGATACGTGCGCTATCCGCCCGGACCCAATGACGTTCGGCAGGCGCCTCGACTAGGAGCGCTACTTGTTTTGCATCAGCCAATAACCTAATTTTATTGACCGAAATGTCGGCTACACGCCTCAGGTCTGTCGGGACAAAACGATACTCCATCATGCCGGACTCCATTTTCGACAGATCCAAGATCGTCGAAATGAGGTACATCAGCCGCCGACTACTATCGGACATGATGCGCAATGTGGTGCGCTGGTCCTGGGTCAATGGGCCGGGGATTTCATCCAACAAGAGATGGGTGCCCTCTTGGATTGAAGCCATCGGTGTGCGGAGCTCATGCGAGACGTGCGCGAGAAACTCGGTTTTGATATCGTCCAGTTGCTGTAGCCTCGCTCCCATCCACGCGACCGTATCACCCAACTCTCGGAGTTCTCGAGGTGCCTGCCCATCCAACGTCGCCCGAAAATTGCCCTGTCCCATCTCATGAATCGTTGCCTGGAGTCGCCGCAACGGTCGAAGAATATTGTAACTTGCCACTGCGGCCATCCCGAGTCCGAATAAGAGCGCCACCAAGACCAACTGCCGTGTGACGGATTCCGCATGAACCGAGCTTGCGTGCGATTCATTCACTCCGACGGCTATCCGTGCTTCGTGTAGCCCAATGTACTGCTGTAAGGTCGATGCCATATTGCCGACCAGGGCGTCTCGACGTTCATCGTAGTCTGCTCCCGATTTCACGGGCCTTCCTCCGGGCTCTGCCAGCTGGGATTGGAAGAGAGCCAGGTGCGTCTGATTCAGTCGTTCGACTTCCTTGAGCAACCGGGTCTCCGGCTCTGGCGCGTCACGTGCGAGCAGGCTGTGCAAGACCTGTTGGAACTCTTTGCTTTCGCTGTCGAAGTGTTCGAGAAAGGTGGCAGCGGGGACGGCTACATATTTCTTCTCGCTTTGAATTTGCTCGTAGAACGAGGTCAGCAACCGTTTTGCCGATTCAATTTCAGGATGATGGTGGGAGCCGACTTCGGTATTGAGGCCGGCCAATGTTCGAATCTGCAACAGGGCATAGATGTTGACGGCTGTCATCACCGCGATGATGATCACATACGTGAGAACCAGTCGCCAGAAAATCGAGAGGCGCACGATGGCGCATCCTCCCCGGTGAATCGCGCGAGGACCAGAGTCATAGGCAGTGCAGGTTAAGCCATACACCACTTCGTGCGCACCCTCAACAAGTTCTCCATATTGTGCGCAGGGGATTACCAGGGACGGCTGGAGCGCCTCCTATCGAGCGGAGTCGTGAAACTGCGACTGATACAAGCGCTGTCGTCTGGAGGTGGCAGATAAGGCCGCGAATAGGTGGCCCCGAAAGATGAGCATGCCGACCATGAGCGGCGGTGTCAGCAAGAGCGCCATCGTGCCGGTCAGCTCTGCAGAAATCCCCAGATCAGTCAACCACGCGGTCAGTACGGTAAACGGCACGATGAGCAATTGCATGAAATCAAGCCCGGCTCCCCTACCCAGTTGACTTGACAGTCTGAAAAACAAAGACAGTCCCAGTGGCGCCAACACCAACGCCATCGGCAGGAACCATTCGATCCAGTTATCGAGCACGAAATCGTAGCTTCGCTTCAAGACATCGAGGGGCGAATCATGCCTGGTCAGATAGATCACTTCCGGCGCGGGATTCAGAAGGATAAACACAAGCAGCAAGCAAGCCGTGACCAGGAATTGGCTGTCCGGATTCGCCCGCAAACTCGTATCCAGGAGCATGGTGGGAATCCACAACACGAACCCGACGCTGATGACGTCCCAAAAATAATGGCCCATACTTTCCAGCACGTCGCCGATGGCAATGGCGCGCGCGCCTTTGATGGTCTGCTCGATCAAACTCAGGGTCGCGCCGATCAGCAAGGCATTGACGGCCCCCAGTACAAAGCCGCCAACCATGCCGAGGGGACGGGCGATTTGGTGCGCCAGTAACATGAGCAGAGTAAACACGATGACGGCAAGTATTACGAGCCACCCACGGACCAGGGAGCGGCCGGTCGCCTGCAAGGCGTTTCGATAGAGATGCAAGGTGGAAGTGAATAGGCTCAGCATGGATCAGTCGAAACGAGATGAACCTTCATACTTGGCTCCCTCCGAGTGGAGAAGGCCGTACTATGTATTGGAGGCGGACAATAAGCCGGATGCACCCGGCAGGTCAAGTCAACTCGCGCCTCCTCGATCTCAGAACGGCAGCGGAAGGCGATGCTCGATGCGCTCTTGACTTGCCCGTCCCTATGATTATGTTCTTTCTTAGATATACCCACCAGGAGTGAGCATATGGATATGAACCGGATGACCGTGAAGCTGCAGGAGGCCTTGCAAAGCTCGTCCGCGCTTGCCATGCGCCGGGGACATCAGGGCATTGACGTCGAGCATCTCCTCCTTGCGCTGTTGGAGCAAGAACATGGCATCGCGGGATCTCTCTGCGAACAGGCCGGGATCTCCCCTGCTGCTGTTCGTCAAGCCGCCGAACAGGCACTTGCGAAGGTACCACAGGTCCAGGGGCCCGGCTCGGCTCCTGGGCAAATCCATCTGAGCCCACGACTCGGCGTCTTGCTGACCAAAGCCGAAGAGCAGATGAAGGAATTGCGCGACGAGTTCGTCAGCGTGGAGCATATTCTGCTGGCCATGGTGGAAGAAGGCGGCGTCTTTCGTCGGCTCAACCTCACGCGCGATCGCCTGCTTGGTGCGCTGCAGCAGGTGCGAGGAAATCAGCGGGTGACCAGCCAAGATCCGGAAGGAACGTACCAGGCGCTGGAAAAGTATGGGCGGGACCTCACCAAGCTTGCTGCGCAGGGCAAGCTCGATCCGGTCATCGGCCGGGACGAGGAAATTCGACGGACCATCCAGATTCTCTCGCGACGCACCAAGAACAATCCGGTCCTGATCGGCGAACCTGGTGTCGGTAAGACGGCGATCGTCGAGGGCCTGGCGCAACGCATCGTCAAAGGAGATGTGCCGGAAGGGCTCAAGCAAAAGCGCGTCGTCGTTCTCGATATGGGCTCGCTGGTCGCCGGGGCCAAGTTTCGCGGCGAGTTCGAAGAACGATTAAAAGCCGTTCTCAAGGAAGTCCAGGCGGCGCAGGGGCAAGTCCTCCTCTTCATCGATGAACTCCACACGGTTGTGGGAGCGGGTGCCGCTGAAGGAGCAATGGATGCCGCCAATCTCCTGAAACCAATGTTGGCGAGAGGCGAGATGCATCTTATCGGGGCCACCACGCTTGACGAGTACCGAAAACATATCGAAAAAGACGCCGCGCTCGAACGCCGCTTCCAAACGGTTCTTGTGGATCAACCGAGCGTCGAAGACACCATTTCCATCCTGCGCGGCCTGAAAGAGCGATACGAAGTGCACCATGGCGTGCGTATCAAGGATGCCGCTCTTGTCGCGGCAGCCAAGCTGTCGAATCGGTATATCGGCGACCGGTTTTTGCCGGACAAGGCGATCGATCTCGTGGATGAGGCGGCGGCGCGCCTGCGGACCGAGATCGACAGTTTGCCGGCAGAACTCGACGAAGTCTCACGCAAAGTGCTTCAGTTGGAGATCGAGCGGGAAGCCCTGAAGAAGGAAACCGATGCGGGGAGCAAGGCACGCCTTCAATCCATTGAAAAAGAACTGACGGAGAAGAATCGTGACCTCGGGGCGTTGAAGGCGCGCTGGGAGTCTGAAAAGAACTCGGTGAGCAAGCTGAGAAAAATTCGACAGCAGATCGAGGAAGTGAAACTTACGATTGAACGGTCTGAACGAGCTTACGACCTCAACAAGGTCGCCGAGCTGCGATACGGCGAGTTGCCGAGACTCGAACGTGAGCTTGAGCTGGAACAGCAATCGCTCGGTAAGAAGCAAAATGAGACCCGATTACTGAAAGAAGAGGTAGACGAAGAGGATATTGCCGCCGTTGTGAGTCGATGGACCGGTATCCCCGTCACCCGCTTGGTCGAGGGTGAAATGGAGAAGCTGCTGAAGCTGGATGAACTTCTTCACCACCGTGTCGTGGGGCAGGAGCAGGCCGTTACGGCAGTCGCCGATGCCGTGTTACGAGCGCGATCCGGCATCAAAGATCCCAACCGGCCGATCGGCTCGTTTCTGTTCCTCGGACCGACCGGCGTCGGCAAGACGGAACTGGCGCGGGCGCTCTCGGTCACGCTGTTCGACGACGAGTCGAGCCTCATCCGTATCGATATGTCAGAGTATATGGAGAAGCACACGGTCGCACGGCTGATCGGCGCTCCTCCCGGCTATGTCGGGTACGAAGAAGGCGGCCAGCTCACCGAAGCGGTGCGCCGGCACCCGTTCTCCGTCATTCTCTTCGACGAAATCGAAAAGGCGCACCACGATGTCTTCAATATTCTGTTGCAGGTTCTTGACGATGGACGGTTGACCGATTCCCAAGGTCGGACCGTAGACTTCAAGAACACCGTGCTGATCATGACGTCGAATATTGGGAGCCAACATATCCTGGACGCGCAACAGGCCGGCGCCTCCTATGAGACGATGAAAGCACAAGTGACAGACGAATTACGAGCACACTTCAGGCCAGAGTTTCTGAACCGCGTCGATGAAATCGTCGTGTTCCATGCCTTGGGGAATGAACATCTGACGAAAATAGTGGACATTCAACTGGAGCGGTTGCGTGCCCGATTGATGGAGCGACGGATCACGCTGACCGTGACGCCGGACGCGCTTCAGAACCTCGGTCGGCGCGGGTATGATCCTGTCTATGGAGCGAGACCGCTCAAGCGGCTCATTCAGCAGGAAATTGAAACCCCCATGGCACGCCAACTGATCAAGAGTGAGCTGCGGGATGGGGACACGGCCATGGTCGATCTGAAGGGCGGGCAGATCGTCATTGTTCCGACGGTCGCGCCGTAGACGATGGCCCACGCGGAGGGGAGAGGCGAAACTTCAGAAGGGCGGCTATCCGATGAACACTGCCCCTCCCTTCGTATCCGTGTCCTTGCCGCTGAAACGCTTTTTGTCGATTCGCCACTCGGTCTGCGACACGTCCAGGCGATGCCCCTTGATCGTGTGGAATGAACCCCGGCTGAACACCACACGATTGCCCTCGCGCAGTTCCAACATAAAAACCACCGTCCCTGATTCTTCGTGTTTCAGCGACACACTTGTCGGACTCTTGGCGAGTTGATAGGCGCGGCGCTCATTGAAAGTCAGATTGCTGTCGACCACTTTTGCCATCATGCGCCCCACGTCGTCGAAGAGCGCGAAGTTCACGAGCAACGCTCGCGCCGGTTCCTTGATGGCGACTTCGAACTGTGGAACACCTTCGATATCGATGATGCCGTTGGAATTCCGGTACAGATTGGAACCGACTTCAATATCCATTGCCACGACTCCTTCTGCTGCATGGCACCGAAAGGCGCCTGTCACGATTTCTTAATACGATCGAGAATCAATGCGATACACCCGCCTAGTAGCCCTCCGCCCAGAATCGTCGTCAAGAGTTCCACCAACTTCAACTCCCACACCGATCCTTGAGCCTGCATGGCCTCGCGGATCCCCCCCTGCAGAAGAATGACCGCCAGCGCCATGGTTGCCCCAACGATGAACCACCAGGCGAAGACGCGCGCAGTATGGATGACGGAAGATTCCTTCACAACTCCACTCGGCGATCAAAACTTCGGTATTGAATAGCCTCGGCCAGATGTGCCGGCCCGATACTATCAGACTCGGCCAAGTCGGCAATAGTGCGCGCCACTCGAAGAATTCGTCCGTGCGCACGAGCCGAAAACCCCAACCGGGTCATAGCCTGTTCCAGCAACTCGCGGCCTTGATTATCCAATGCACAATACTGCTTCAAGTGACGCGGTTTCAATTGTGCATTGGTGTACATGCCATCGCGACCATACCGTTCCATCTGACGCGCCCGCGCGGCGACCACCCTTGTGCGGATGACGGCGGACGAATCGGTCCTGGCCACATCGTCGCCCAATGTCCGAATCGGCACAGCCGGCACTTCGATTTGCAGATCCAGGCGGTCCAACAGCGGGCCGGACAGACGCCCTCGGTACCGTCGCACCTGTGCGAGGCTGCAGACGCAGTCCTTGGTACGGTCGCCATAATACCCGCAGGGACAGGGGTTCATAGCGGCTACGAACATGAATCGGGCAGGAAACCGCAGTGAGCCACTGGCACGCGTCACGGTCACATGGCCGTCCTCAAGTGGCTGTCTCAACCCGTCGAGCGTCGCACGGCCAAACTCACCGGCCTCATCCAGAAACAACACCCCGTTGTGGGCAAGTGAGACTTCCCCAGGTCGTGGCATCGTCCCGCCACCGATCAGACCTGCCTCGGAAATACTATGGTGCGGAGCCCGAAACGGACGGCGGCGCATGAGCGGCTGCTCTCTCGACAGCTGCCCGACCACGCTATGAATGCGACTGGTCTCCAGGGCTTCCTCCTGCGCCAATAGGGGTAAGATACCGGGCAGGCGGCGAGCCAGCATCGTCTTGCCGGCTCCCGGGGGACCTATCATGAGCAAATTATGTCCTCCGGCCGCTGCCACCTCGAGAGCCCGTTTCGCATGTGCCTGCCCCAGGACGTCGGCAAAGTCTTCGTCTTCGCGGTGCCTGGTAGAGTCGGAATCCTCATGCACCACCACCAGCGGAGCGATGGTACGGGCGCCGCGAAGGAATTCCACCGCCTGTGGCAGCGTATGAATCGGGAACACCTCCGTGCCCTCGACCAGAGCGGCTTCCTCAGCGTTCTCGGCCGATACCAGTACGCGATGACGACGGCGACAGACGACACCGATCGAGAGCGCGCCTGGAATGGGCTTCAGTCGACCATCCAATGAGAGTTCTCCTACAAATACATACCCCTTCACCGCTTCAGACGGAATGATGTCTTCTGCCGTCAGAATGCCCAGCGCGATAGCCAAATCGAGCCCGGCACCTTCCTTCTTGATGTTCGCAGGCGCCAGGTTGACCGTGACTTTTTTCACTGGAAAGTGGAAACCGCTGTTCTTGAGCGCGGCACGAACTCGATCACGACTCTCCCGCACCGTGGCATCCGGAAGGCCGACGATCGAGAACTGAGGAAGGCCGGAGGAGATATCGACTTCCACATCCACTAGGTGCGCGTCGACTCCCACAATCGCTGCACTCAAGACATTGGCCAGCACAGTGTCCCCACGATGTCGTCGCTCAGATCGAGAATCAATGAACCATGAACCAGTCGCAAATCGGCTCTAGTGGCTGGATTATAGGCAGTCGATCGTGACGAATTCAATCGCCCCCTCCCCGCCACTCTCAGAGCTCATCATGTGCGGTAGCGTGCCCCATGGCTGTTCTGTATAATGCCCGCCATGGCAACAGCACATGACGGTCGGCGCGGTACCCTGTCGCCCTCCAGAATGCTTGGGTCTCCGGGCGCCATTCGGAGGAGATCAGGCCGATGGGCACCTCGACAGCGCCTGTACCTGGCCGGGCTGGCTGTGGCAATCCTCTTCCCTGACATGACTCTGAGTCAGACGTGGCGCGCAGACCCGATCGCCGTGACGCAGGCGCCCGCCAAACTGGGTCGAACCTCCTCGGTGTATATCGGGTCTGTCATGGCACTGCTCGCCACTTTTGAAGACGCCGGAATCCTGCCGCCGGAGGGAACACCTCAAGCCAACGGCATCATCAAAGCCGTCATTCAATTTCAGTCGGCATTCTTGAAGAGTAATCATCCGGCGATCCGGCAGTTTTTTACGGATGCGCATCGAGTCAAGCTCGGCCCTCGTGCCGAGGAGGTCGAAGCCTCCTTTCGACGGAGTGGCTGGTCGGCGGATACCTTCGATGCGGTGATGGCAGCCGGACAAATCGACCAGGCCTGGAATGCCGAAGGGCTCAACGAAGCATTCCGGGAGTTCAATATCGGCAAGCAGGACTTCGACATCCTTGCCCACTTGTATCAACAGAGCACCGCCGCATTGTCCGGACAGAACAAAACCTTCCAGGAGGTCTATGCTCAGCGTCGCCGGGAAATGCCCGGCGCCAAATCGGAGTGACCGTCCCTAGCAGTCAGCGCCGACGAGATCGATCGTATGTGTATCACGACTTGTAGCCCAAGGAGGCATCATGGCAACGAAAGCGTACATTCTCATCAAGGTCAAGGCAGGCAAGGGCAAGTCGGTACTTGCCGCTCTGAAAAGCATTGCCGGCGTGGAGCAGATTCACGCCTGCTTCGGCCAACCAGACATTTTCGTCTTTATCAATGTGGCGGATGAACGGGCATTATCGGATGTCGTGATTACGCGAATTCACGCCATCGAAGGAGTGGAAGAAACCGATACGCATATTGTCGCAGAAACCTAGTTTAGAGATATTCGACCGGCACCACCTGTCCACCCTGCCGGGCGGAGGTATAACAGGCTTCGGCGATTTCAACCGCGCGCTTACCGTCTTCGATGCTCACCGGAGGCGGCTGGCCGTTGCGTACCGATCGCACGAAGGCGCGTAGCGTGCGGAGCACGGTGGGCTCCGCGGCGCTCGGCCAATCCCCCGCGCCGTGCCGGGCAGAGATCTGAATCACTCGTTGCGCGCACCAGTCCGCTGACAGCTGGCCTTCGGTCCCGATTAGCTCGACTCGGCCGATTCGCCCAGACGATACCCGGGACACATCCACCAGGCAAACCAACCCGCCGCTGGTGGTCAGGTGGCCCACGATCCGGCGTTCCGCCCCCTCCGGAGGCACCACATCCATCTCGCAAGACACCGTGTGAATGTCGTCTCCCGCCACGTAGCGAACTAAATCCAAGAGGTGAATCCCGGTCTCGAGCAAACAGCCGCGTCCGCCGAAACCACGGCCGTCCTCCGGAAGCCCATGCGGCTCCATTCGACTGGCCAGGCTGAGATACTGGAGGACGCCGATCTGGCCCTGCCGCTCACATAGCGCAACCACCGCGGCATCAAACCGTAGGGTTTGCGCGGTCATCATGGTTTGCCGGCTCCCCTGCGCCGCACGGGCGATGGCACGGGCCTCCTCCGCCGTCGTTGCCAGCGGCTTCTCCACTAACAGGGCTTTCTTCGCCTCCGCAACGGCCAAACAGATCTCTCGATTCAGCGCCGGTGGCGTGACCACCACCACGGCCTCTACCTGAGGGTCGGCAATCAACTCGTGGTAGTCGGAGTAACATGGCACGATCGGAGCGGATGCAAGCCCATTCCCTTCTGTCGTCCGACGGCGGCTGACTGCCACCAGGCGAGCGTCAGGAAGGTCATGCAGCAGATGTTTGGCATACCGGCTTCCGTGACGACCAAGCCCGATCAGTCCGATTCCAAGAGGTGCGGAGGTTTCGTGAGACATCGTTGTCGCGCACTCTACCGACCCGATCGCGGCGGGTCAATATGGCTCGATCCGTCAGCCGCCGCCTCGATTGACAACGCCCAAATACGCTCCCTATAGTACCGAACGAATACGACGGACACAGGCGCCCATCGAGAAAGGACCTCATCGCCCATGACTACTCAGGCAGCACCCTTTGCACTCGATCAGATCGGAACCGGTACGGCTCGCTTTCCGAGTGGGATGGCGATCCCCACCGCCACGGATGCGATGGTGGATCCTTACATCCGCACGCGCGTAAGCAAAGACGTGCAGGTAGAATGTATCCAGTTCTGGCCGCAAGACAAAATTGCCTACCCCGGTATCGTATTGCTGCATGACTGGTGGGGCATGAATTCTCAGATCACGGACCTTGGCGCCAGGTTGGCCTGCGAAGGGTACGGGGTGATCATTCCGAAGTTGTACGGGCGGCTCGGCGGCATGGTCACAGCCAACGCCGAGGTTGCGGAGGCGCTGCTGGCCAAGTGCAACGACCAACTCTTGCTTCAGGACATCAACACTTGCTGTGAATATCTCAACACCACAGATCATATCAAACGCAATATCCACGGTGTCGTCGGTTTCGGCATGGGCGCTTCCCTGGCGATCCGGTTTGCCTGTCAACGCAAGCGCTTGCGGGCAGCCGTCGCCTATTACGGAAAGGTTACGGCTCCAGACAATCTGAACAGCATGATGAGCCCGTTGCTGTATCATCAAGCCGAACAGGACACCTGGGCCACGCAGCAGGATGTCGATCATCTCCGGGCTGCCGCGAGCCAGGGAAAACGCATTGAGATTAAGACTTATCCCGGTACTGTGCACGCATTCTGTGATGAGACTCGTCCAGCCGGCTATCATGCGGAGGCAGCTACCCAAGCCTGGGACGCCACCGTGGCATTTCTCAAAACGTCCTTTCAGGGGACATAACGGACATCGATGGGTGAGTCGGCCGGCGAAGACGAGCGGGAGATATCCGCAAGTCGAATGTCCTGGCCTCCTTCTCACGTGTGTTCAACTGAGGGAAAGTCACCTCCCCCATGCTGAATCATCCAGTTCGTCGGTTGCTCATCGCCTGTTGTATCGCTACCAGGCTAGCCGCAGGGGTTGCGGCCGAAGCCGACGAGCCGCCGCCTCAAGTCCAACCGACTCTTGCCGATCGCCTACCCGCGTTTCAGGACCTGGTGCGGGTCACTGCCGGCCCACTGGCGGCCCTCCCGGCCCAGGGCGATCCGCTGAGCCTGTTTAAGGCCGTGATCGGCCCACAGCTAGGGTTGCAGGACGTAGCCATGACGCTCGGAGCCAAAGGTCTCACGGCGGCCATGAGCCAAGAGCTCATGATTTCCGATCTCACGCGGTCGGCGAAGGAACTCGTGCGCGGGCTTGCGGCATGGCAACTGACACAGGCCGCCAGAGATCTCGGCCCGTCCCCCGGAACCGAGCAACGGGATGGCATACAACGGCAGATTGATGCGCAGACGGCCTGGCTGATCGAAGGCACGACGCTGGAGCCAGCCTTGCGTCAGCTGCTGGCCGGTATCAAAGACTTGCCGCCGCAGGATATGACCGTCTCCATCAATGGAGCGATCGCCCATATCGAAAACTGGGCGATGGACACCGTGCATCGAGAGTGGTTCCGTCTCTACAATTGGAAAGATCAGGTTCGGCAGCAGCGCGGACTCGCCCGTTTGTGCGGCACGTGGCAATGGTCCATACACAACCATCAGAATCATCGCGAAGAAAAGACATCCGTGATCTTCGCCCCGTCGGGAACCGTTGCGTCGACCAGCCCTGCGGAAATCACCGTGCTTGGCGACAGCGTATACTTGCGGTGGGAAACACGAGCGGGTGTGCAGGAGGACAGCCTGTTATTTTCGGCGGAAGGCCAACGATTGGAAGGGACTTTTGTGAATACGGCCGGAGGATGGGGCTCGATCACCGGTAAGCGCACCGCGACCTGCTTCAAAAACGGAGGTGGACAACCCGCTCCTGCTCAGCGCCGCCATCACTGAGTGCGCCACGCGGTCCAGGCGACGCACATCCATCCCGCGATGAACGACACACCGCCCAAGGGGGTGAGCGCGCCCAGCCACTTGATTCCCGCCAGCGCCACGATATACAAGCTCCCGCTGAAAAGGAGAATCCCGATGCAAAACAACCAGCCGGCCGTTGCTGCCAGAGGGGTGTCGGTTTCACGTGCCAGCCAGGCTACGACAAACAGGCCGAGAGCATGGTACATTTGGTACCGTGCCGCTGTCTCATAAACGGCGAGCATCGGGGGATCCAGAATTGATTTGAGCGTATGGGCTCCGAAGGCACCGGCCGCCACGGATGTCGCAGCAAACAAGGCACCGAGAAATGCAAAGCGGAATGAGCAGTTCGAAAACGCCATACGGTTCTCCTGAGCAAGCACCGCCTCGACAGGGGCACGGGGCGCGATTCTAACACGACTGTCGCTGGAAAATGGGCAATCCAATCCCGCTTGAATGTCCTCGTTGCTTGATGGCGAATCCTGACGCCGTCCAATACTGCGAGTGCGGGTACGACTTTACGCCCCACTTCCAGGGGTTTCCGTCCAAACCTGGCTCGGCCGGCACAGTCCGCAAACGCCTGTTCCCGGACGAAATGGGGCGGGGCAGTTTTCTGCTCGGTATTCTGCTGATTTGGCTGGCGCTCTCTGTCGGCGAGCTCTATCGCATACGCATCGAACTGCCTCGCCGTCCGAAGATGGAATTGGGGCTCAGCAGCCTGATGGTCGGTTTGACCGATCTGGCCGCCGCGCTCGTCGTCGGAGCGATCGGCTGGGCTTGTGTGTGGATCGTATTGGCGGCTCAGAGCAGGCGCGACGGCAGTCTCTGCCCGAAGCGTACCACATTTGTCGTCACTTTAGTGGCCGCCGGTGTGCTCTTCGTGACTCGAACCATCGACACAAGCGTGCTCGTGCAGCACGTGATGCAGATTCTGTTCGTCCTGGCCGTCGCCATCGCCTCGTATTACGCAGGATGTCGAAACTGGTTTGGGAAATGGTAATCCCTGCCATGGTGCCTGTTCTCAATGACGGATGGATTGCGCAAGAAAGAATCGCGAGTGGAGAACCGCCCATGAAGCGAGGAGAAGAAGTGATCCCACCGGCAGCGACGGCGTTACGTTCTGCAGAAGTAGAGATAGAAGTCGGCGAATTCCCCAGCCGGAATGCCTAAATGCACCCGCCTCGTGGCCTTTCCGCACAACAGGGACCATTCTGCGGCCATCTTCGCCAGTTGGTCTTCGGTCACACCATGCGTGCTCCACAGATTGACCGAAGCGGAGCTGAGGACCACGGTTACCGTGTGCAGTGATGGCCCATAGCTGAATTTGAATTCGTAGCCCCCTCGAAACAACAGAATCACACCTTCTCGGGATCGAAAGCCTCGATGCCCGCATGTTGCGCACACCAATGAGTCCAACCCGGTCCGCGGATCGTAGCCGGAGGCGTCAACGTTCAGCGAACCGTCACATTTATGGATCGGACAGCGGAGCGTGGAGGCAGCACCGGATGCACTCGGTCCAGACGTCGGATCCGCCGCCCCTGAAGAATCAGCTTGCTGCACGGTGACCTCTGCGGAGCGTGGTACCATTCTTAACTCTCCCGCAAAGGCGCGTCGGGAGTACGATGCCCCGTTCAACTATGGCAAGTATATCAGACGCCGGAATAGGCTCCGAACGGAGGACTGAGCTGGAAGTTGTGCGTAGGTCATGGTACCCAGGACCGGAAGGCTCCTCGGCGCACTGCGTCACGCTAACACGTTGAGCTTCTGTAGAAAACATTCTGATATCAGTCGAGTCGTACAAAAAAGATTGCCCTCTTGCCGAAAAACTGGATCTGCTCCACTTGGAGCAATCGGTTTGCGAAAAATGGATCTGCACGGCGAAGTGACCTTCGGCGCATCTGCGCCGATACCAAGAGATTCGGCCAAACAGCGCTCGGCGACAGCCCCTGTACCATGCGTCAAGAACGTGCGTTGCCTCAGGCTACTAGTGCCTTGGGACATCGGAGGTCATGGCGTCGTTCGAATCGTATCCCCCGATCATGCGCGAGTGACTTCGGCCGGTTGGGGTACCCCGGACGTATCGAGCGCATAGGCGTATGCCTCTTTCATCTGGATATTCCCGCTGTCCGTATAGACAAACAATCGTTTCCCATCGGTGCGAGTCTTCACGAGGCCATAGGCCGTGCGGCTGAATCCGAAGAACGGACCGCGTTTCTTGGCGGCCTTCTCTTCCACGAGGCGGGATAGTCCCTCCGTCTCGAAGAATGCGACCAACTCGGTTGCAAAAATAAGTGGTTCAGGGACTCGCGACCATTTTCCTAACGCCCCCATCAAGGTCGCCCGCGGATGAATGTACTCTTTTCGTGCGCTTTCGTCCCCGCTTGACACCACGCTCACGATCGGAGACACGGCCTGAATGAACGCACCGGAGAAATCAGCCGAGCCATGATGCGGGACCTTGAAGACCTCCGACCTCAGGTTCAGGCTGCCCCGGTTGTGCTCCCGTGCGAGAAACCGGCTGGCTTCATCATTGAGATCGCCCGAAAATAAGAAGCTGAATCCTCCATAGACCAGCCGCAAGACGATCGAATGGCCGTTGATGGTGTGAGACGCCGAATGGCCTGTGAAGCCTTCCTCGCTGGCGTTCAGCGACTCATGACCGATTCTCGGTCCTTTGGGCGGTTCACCGAGAAATGTCAGCGCTGGTTGTCCGCCCACTGTGGTGGTCATCGGCCCCAGTACGTCGATTCGCAGGTCGCCCGCATTGAAAAACTCGAAGGCCTGGTTGTCGCCGATCTGGAGGCGCCGGAAGCCGACTTCGCGCCGGCTGTTGTAGGTGGAGAGCGTCTTCTTCCAGTTTCGAAACGGCACGTTCATCTCGGAATCAGCCACGGTGAGGAGATTCTCCTCCAGTCCTGTGAGAAAAAGTTGTCCGTCGATCGTCTTGGTCGGTCCCAGCAGTTTCGTCTCTGGAACCGCTTTGTTCTTCATCGTGGTCGGGCGTTTGACGATTCCGTTGTGATAGACGCGCTTCGGTTGCATGAAGAGGCGTTTGCGCTTCACCTGGTTCGTTTCCGATTTCAGAATCTCGCTGAGGCCGGCGAAATGGTCGGCATCTCCGTGTGTGACGATGATGCAGTCTATGTCCTTTGGGCTTTCGGCGGTGGTGCCGCGAAAACGTCCGGCCAAGTACCGTGCGAACATCTGATTGTCGCCCCCATCAACCAGAATAATCTTCCCATCAGGCGATTCGATCACCGTGCCGTCGCCCTGTTGCACATCGACGAAATTGACCTTCAGGACCTGATTCTCTATGAGGGGCCTGATCAAATTGGCGGTCTTGAGGCGAGACGATTTGCTCGGTTCGATGTAGCCGGTGACCGATTCAGGCAGGATACTGCCGTCCGGTTTCTCGCGGAACACGGTGATCCCGACTTCGAGGTGTGTGGCGGTCTCTTTCAAGACCGTCACTTCGTCGCCCCAGGCAATGGTCCGGACAAGGTTCTTCCGCCCCGGTTGTCCCCACACATCCGCCAGATCGACGTTGAGAATTCCAGTCTCACCCATAGGCCCCCCTTCGAATCGGTTGCGGCACCAGTTGGCTCAGGGTTGGTTGGTCCGGATTAAGTCGCCCGAAGAATACTCTCTTCCTCCGTCGGCGACAATCCCGGTGATCGTCATGTCTGCAGTCAAAATGGTGCGCATCTCTTGCACGCCATTCCCGTGGGCTGCTGCCGGAAATCTTTCAGTAGATGAACGTCCGGACCCCTTGCCGCTGAAACCTACTCCCTGTTAAATTCATCTCCATGACTATGCAATTTCAGAAAAAAGATCCGCGTGCCACGATCTTCACCAAGTTTGGGGAGATCAGGATTCGTTTTTACCCGGACGACGCCCCACGTCATGTAGAGAATTTCATCAACCTGGCGAAAATTGGCTTCTACGACGACACCACGTTTCACCGTGTGGTGCCCGGCTTCATCATCCAGGGCGGCGACCCGCTCAGTAAGACGCCCGACCGGATGCTGCACGGCACCGGTGGGCCTGGGTTTTTTCTCAACCCCGAGCCCAACGACCGTCCTCATATACGCGGGGCCATTTCCATGGCCAAAATGCCTCGCGACGGCAGCAGTACCCGTGATTTCAACGATAATGGATCGCAGTTCTTCATCTCCCTCCAGGATAACGGCGGACTGGATCGTCGGTATTCGATCTTCGGGGAAATCATCCGCGGGATTGAAATCATCGACATGATCGCGAAGCTCCCCTGTGATGAACGAGACAATCCGCTTGAAGCCATTCGCATGAAGGTGACGGTGAAGGAATAGAATCGTGTGGAACAACACCCGGATGGTCCCACGCTCCCGAAGCGCGCACCCTCAGAAGGACCTCGCTCGACGGCCGCAAGGGGACCAGCACGGGTGTCATCCATGAAAGAGAGACAGGCGCGAGCCTGGACCTGTTCAAGATCCGCTGCCCCGGTTTCCTCGGTTGTTTCTATTCCTTCACTCTCCACTGGGTTCATCCTTCCCCTATTCGAAACGGGATTTAAAATTCTTTGGTTGGTAGTTTCGATTGATTCGATTCAGTCATCCGGGCAATCGTAAACTGGATGAAGGAGAAAGTCTGTGGCGCCGTTGCGATTCATACGGCTCATGAGCGTCGTTCTCGTTGTTATCTTGTTTCCGGGATGCGCCTCGGAACGCACTCGACTGTTGAAGGAAAAGTATCCGTCTTATCCTCATGGCGTGCGATGGGCCATCGATCGTGGGAATATCATTCGCGGAATGAACCAGGATCAGGTCTATCTCGCACTCGGGTCCCCGGTATGTAAGAAGGACGTACAGAATGGGGGCCGGTCGATCGCAGTCTGGCTCTACCCGCCTATCGGTCGGGATGCCTGCATAACGAGCGCGTTTCGCGTGTACTTCGAAGACGGAGTTGTCACCACCTGGGACCGCTTCACCACGCCCACCCGATATACCGATCCAGCTGGCGGCATGCCGGCCTATTAGCGGCTGCGCAGCCTCTCACGCAGGTGCTCAAGCAGGTTTCAGCGAGGTATCAGTCGAGTAAAGCGCCGGCGGCGTACCCTCGGGGGTACGTTGAGGATTTCGATGAGCCGAGAACGGAGGTAGGGAGATGGTTCACCGTCCTGCTCAGAAGAAGGCCATGCTGGCATAGGTGACTGTCGAATTATACTGATCCGTGATGCCGCGATCGTATCGTAAGACCTGCCCCGTTTCGGCTTGAATCAGGCGCAGTAGCGAGTAGATCGGTGAGAAGCCGGAAATGCGGCGCTGATCGTTTTCCTTCTGAATGAACTGTGCGAACTCTTCAGGGTCGCGGTTCTCGACATGTTTGAGCATCTCGAGATCGATCTGCATGCAGCGGTGGAAGGAAAAATCCGTCGGCGGTGCCGAGTCGCCGTACCGCATGCCGATATGGGCCAGTTCCGCTCCCACCACCACACAGTAGCTCTTGCCGGTGGCTGCCAAGGCGTCCTTCAAGATCTGAAGAAACGTCTCGACCTGCTCCCGTACTTGCGGATCGCGCAGGCTGTCCGCTGAAAACGACGTGAGGATCGGAACAATTGTAAACGGCCGGTTTTTGCCGAGACTCTCTTGCAAGAACGGCAGCTGAAATTCCAATGCATGTTCATTGTGATGTGCCAATTCGTCGGTGAAAGCTGAAGGAATCTGCTCGCGCAGGCGATCGGTCACCGCCCGTTCGACCTTGACGAGCCCCAATGGAGTCTCGAAATCCTTATCCGTCATCGCCACGAGTTGTTCGAGCCCAGAGTAGGCAGTGCCGATGAGCACGTACAGATCCGGCTGCTGGGCTTCTTGCAGCTCTTTATAGGCCCAGGCATAGAGCGGTCCGGCATGTTTGAGTTCGAAGGTGGGCGCGACGAGCGCCTTGATGGGTTTGCCCGCATGTTCGGACGCTTTGACCTCCGGCCCTTCCTTGGAGGTAAAAAAGCCGTTGATCTGGGCGCGGAGCTTGGCGGCGTCGGCCTCGTAACTGCGACCCGCAAACTGAGGCAAGCGGGAGGGCGCTTGCCGGTACGCGGCCAAGGCCTGCTGCTTGGCCTGCTCGGTGCGCGGGCCTTCCAGAAATAATTTGGTGTCCAGATCCGTCAGCAACTGCTCGACCTTGTTCGGCATGAGGAACTCGCCGAACCGCTTCAGGTAAATTGCGCCGATGTCTTGGACGCTATGCTCTCCGTCGAGGTGCTGCACGATGAAGAAATAGTTCAACGGCAGGACCAGTCGTTCCTTGCTCAACCCGGTCGGGTCCCAGAGCACGATGTACTGCTCCTCCCCTTCCTTGATCGGCGAGAATTGGAGGTTGCGCAAAAGCGGATACTGCGCGGGATCTTTAGCGGCGATGGTCGGTGTTGATTCCATAATGAGCGGCATTGTAGCGGAGCATACTTCTCAGGTGCAACTGGAGGTCGGGATGTTGAAACAGCCGGCCCGCTTCGTTCTCGCGTCATTCAGCGCCTCCACGTACCGCAGAGGGTACGCCTCAGCTCTTCATTCGCTGCGGCCTTGCCGGACGACTTTTTGAACACCCTGGAGAAATTGCCACAAACGGTTTTCAGTCTAGCGCTTTGTGCTGGACTAGCGTTCAGGCGGGTGAGCGCCACTGCGTCGGCTCAACCAGATCAAGGTACCGATGGTCAGCAGCGAAAGCCAGAGTGTAGGGCGTCCATAGGACGCATCGGAGAACTCGATGAGGTCCGTCAGCCTGCCGATCAAGAGCGACATGCGGGCCATGACGGTATACCCGAAGGCGGCTCCGAACGAGATCATCAGAAACACGATGCCGGCACGCGCGACCATTTTTCCGGGTCCGGAATGTTCCACCGAGAAAAAGAAGTAGAACAGCACTGAGACCACCCCGATCAGGATGATAATCCCATTCAGGTTACTGGCGGGGTTCAGCAAGGAATAGGTAAACGTCACGCCCTCCCCCGGCACGAGGGTCAGCAGCGGTCGAACCGTATCCTCGATCTGTTTCAGAATGAACGAAGAAATCGTGCGAGGAATAGCCAGCCCCGCCCCGACGCCGACGATAAAGGCAAAGGCATAGCGCGAGAGCCAGGCCGCTTTGGGCACATACCGAGTGAGCATCAGGGTGCCGATAACGACGGGAACCAGCAGCGACCATTCCCCTTTCTCGAGGATCGGGCGCAGGATCAGAGTCATGACGACCGTGTCATAGGTTTTGACGATCGTATACCCGAGTGAGACGCCGACGTAGAGATGTTCGGCGAGCTTGAACAGCGGATTGTCTTCATAGAGGAACGACAGGATGAACAGGGTGAGTCCCGTTGCGATCCACCCGCCGAGCATGACCTCAAAAGAAAGCTCCATCGTGGCTACGATCCCATCCGTTCTTGCCGGCGCTGTTGCCGCCGCATCGTGAAGTAAAAAACATTGCAGATCGCGACGAGCACGATGATAGCAAGGTGGGTGGCCGACTGAGCATCCATTCCGGCGACGGCCTTGCCTTTTTGGCCGATGAGGGTTTCATACTCTGCCGCTCCGCGCAGGCCGCCGATCAAGCCGTTGATCTGGCCGCTCCGCAATAACGGATAGAGCCCTGGCGCCATCACACCCGTACAGCCGCCGCCAAGTTCGAACTTATACTTGTCCTTGCCGAAGACGTACCACGCCTCGACTCCGGGATTCCCTGCGCCCAGACTGACGGCATACGTGACATCGCGCAGGTTCTGTACCCCGGCCAATACCGGCATGCCCTTGGTCGCCTTGCCCCCATAGTCGGCCGGGAAGGCGGTGTAGAGATCCTGTCCCATGTTCAGGATGACGGCGCTGCCTCCGGGGCTCCAGCCCAAAAACACATAGTCCTTGCCGTTCTCCTTACCTGCCTCCTTCGCGGTTTGGGATACAATCGAATCCGCCAAGCCGGTTCCGGATACCCACAGTGTCATGGCGATGACGCGAACGTTTTTGTGGAACGCATGGCGGAGTATTGCGATAGCCTGAGGATAGAGCTCCGGTTTCGAGGCCGGGTCGAAATCCAAGGAGAGGAGAAAGACGGATCCTTCAGGCAAGTTGTCGATGTAGTCGAAGACGCCTCGCACTTCCGACGAAATTCTGATGGGCAGGCCCACCGGGAATAACAGAGGGAACAGCGTGCAGAGCCCGATCACCAGAAAGATGATCCGCCGGTCGATCCGTAACATGCGTTCAGCGAACGTCACGTTGTTCCCTCGTGGCACGTCGCAGATAACCAATCAGCCGATATGGCGTCGAGGGGTTGGCACGCGCCGGTTCCCTCTCCTCTTTCACGTCTCACGTGCTATTCCTTGCCTCCGCCTAGGTATGAGCGTTCGACACCGAAAATGATCTTGAACGACAGCGCCACGGCGCCCAAGCTGACACCAATCAGGATGGCGCGCCGGACGGACGCATTCAACACATTCAGAATCCAACTCGAGAGATCGCCGCTGATCGGCAGCAAATATTCGCCGAGCGGAACCCGGCCCATCATGACGATCACCGCCGCGATCAATAATACGGCGGCTTCCCGGCTGCGGGCGCGAAACGATCGGTACGCCGCGGATGCGATGAAGAACGCCAGGATGGCGAACATGGTGCCTTGCAACGGGACGAGGGTATAGGAATAGACCCAGCCGAACGAGGTCATCGCTCCGTCGATGCTTTCTTTTCCGCCGTTCCAAAGCCCGACCACGATGGTGCCGAGCATTCCGGCATAGAGCATCAGGCTGTACCCCCACCCGGCTTCCTTGCGGCGAATTTTCGCGGCATGGACATGGAACAGGCTGGTAATGCCCAAGACGAGCGCGAAGCCGCCGATGATCTGCAGCCATTTGGTGACGGTGGTGAGCAGTTGCTCGGACGCCGGATGTGGCACGTAGTATTGCCCGGCCATCACCAATCCGGTCACCATCGTAATGAGCAGCGGCAACTGCCGACGAAGAGCAATCATTTGAGATCCTTGAAGAGGTCGAGGAGGAGTTGCGGCCAAGTCGCGCCCGTGACGACGATGATCGTCGCCAGCAACGTCCCGATCCCGATGACGCCCAGAATGAAGGCTTTGCCGAGGTCTTGTCCCCGCAGCGTGCCGACTTGGATCGGCTCTTTCGACAAATAGGCGCTGGCGGCGTAGAGCTCTTCGCCGATCAGGGTATAATCACAGGTGGTGACGAAGAACGGGAGTTGATGGTCAGAGTCGGTCCCTGCGATTTGAATGGCGCCGGTACTCGCGCCGGTTTCGGTCAGCAAGAGCGATTCCGCGAAGTATGATCCCATGAAAAAGTTCGCCGCGGGTTTTCGCCGGAGCATGATGCCGTCCACCGCCGCGGTGTAGCTGAATTGGTCGCTGGTGATGAAAAAATTCGCGTCGTCTTTGAACAGATCCGGTTTGCCTGCTTCCAAATAGGCTTGTTTGGTAATCTCCTGACAGACCGCCATCGTGATGGGTTCGCGGTGAGGCACGAGTAGTTCCGTTTCGTAAGATGCGGCCTTCTTGGCCACGCGGCCTAAGATGATCGCCGCTGCAATCGTCGCCGGATCGTTCATATCGTGCGCCCCGGTCATGTAGAGGACCGGTTTACCCAACTCGGTGGCGCGGCCGATCGCTTCATCGACGGCATCAAGACCGGGAATACGTCGGAGAAAGATTTCTTTGCGCTTTGCAAGGTTGATCGCATAAAACACCACCGCTCCGAACAGCAGTGCCAGCACCAGATTGTTCAGTTGATTCCAATTCATCCAGTTCGGTTCGGGTGACGCGACGACCGGTTGGGCGATCGATCGCTCCTGCCCGTTCACGGCCGCCACGGTCACGACGTATGCGTGCCCGGGCTTTAACTCGATGCCTTTACCGTTCTTGATGACATACACGTGGTCGCCTGGCGGGCCTGGGCTTGTCCACCAGGCGGCCTTCGCCTCGCGGACAAAATGGCTGTTCGCAGGAAATTCTGCGAGGACTTTCCACCCCGTCTGGTCGGGAGGCGGCGCTCCTTCGTGAAACAAGACTTGGTATGTCCCGGCCGCGCTATCGGATGCGGAGGATGCCCAGGTAGCGGTGAGGCTGCCTCCGCCGTCGCTGGGGGTATCAAAGACGTGAAGCTGTTGAGGCGGAGCAAGGGAGGTCTGCGCCACGAGAATCTGGGGCATCAGAGCCAACAACACGGCGATGAGGGACACAACGCGCAACAGAGACGGCACGTGGTTCAGGCTCCTTCGATGACTTCGATGTTGGTGCGGGGGACCACGGTGGTGGTGCCGTCCGGGAACCGCACTTCGAGGACTCGGACTTCGCTCTCGGTCGGAATCGCCCTGAGGTCCGGGGGCAAGCCGGATACAGTCCCGATCTTGCCGAACAGTGGATCGCGAATGATTCGCACCGGATCACCGAGCTGAATCCCCTCGCGTTCGACAGGGTCTGGTCTGGCGCCGGCGGAGCCGGATGCCTGAGGAACAATGATTTCCGGTCGGATCACGCCGGCGCGGATTTGTGTTGCGCCGGAAATAGAAGCCGTCTGGCCGGCGTGAGCGGACAGCAATGAGAAGGTCTTGGGCGCCATCGGGATCGTTCCGAATCCTTCCGTCAGGATCAATGTGAAGCCCACCTGCTCGCTGCCGGTAATGGCCACGCCCAGATCATAGCCGAGGAGCGCTCGCAGATCTTTGTCGTGAATGCCGCCGACGACCAAGCCGACCACCCCGATTTCCTTAGCCCGTGCCAGTGTCGCGGAAGACAGAAACGCGCCTCCAACCACGATTTTCCCCTTCATGGATGGGGTCAGCGTGTCGAGAAGCAAAGGCTCGCTCGGCGCCGTCACACCCATGACGAGGTCGCCGCCGACTTCACCTCCGATGCCGAAAATGCCTTGCACCAAGCTACAGACCGACTCGACCGTGACGCCCTGTTCGGCATGGACCTCGACGATGGTGCCATCGATGTAGGCGCGCAGTTCGACCACCTTCGGAGGCTCCCGGAGGAGAATTTGGCCGGTGATGGTGGAAATAGATTCCACTCTGCCGGTGATCGGAGAGCGGATTTCGGTCTTGAACCATTTGATGAAGGGTTTGTTTTCGGCCAGCACGTCGTCTTTTTGAACAAAGTCCTTTTCCTTTTTGACGAGGTAGTCTTTGATCTCGTCCGGTGCGATTCCCAGTTGGTTGGCGAGGTTCATGGGAATGACCTTGCCTGGCAATTCCGCGCGAGCGACGACCGTATCGGCATGCACCACGTCCCCCACCGACACCAAGACTTCTCCTGGCAGCGGCAAGATTCGTCTGCGACGAACGGTGGTCCGTTCGGTGACGGTTAAGCCTGGTGTATACGAATGCGCCATAGTCGGTTGTTGAACCGCCCTTGCAGCTCCGTTCTCAGTTGCTCGTTCCCCTCGCCGATACAAACTGGACGACGTGAGTCTCTTTCGCTTTGCGGTCTGGCGGCAGGCCGTGCCGAGAGCCTGTTGTGATCGACCATTAGGTCCCGGTCGGATACATGCCGACTGCCTGGTACCATCGCGTGAGCGCCGCAATGCGCGCGGCCTGCTCGCTGGGCAGTTGCAATGGACGGCCGCGGCCA
>JALDRG010000011.1 GCA_031315995.1 Nitrospira sp. | reverse complement strand
TTGGGCGTGGGGGTGCCGCGGGGGCGGAGCCACACCCCGACCCAGCCACACAGCGAACGTGACTCGTATAGCTACTTGACCGGGAGCTTCACACTTATCGCTCCTCCGAGATCTCCTTCTTTGGCGCCTTCCTTTTTGTAACCGGATACATCCATTTCGCCTTTGGGCACCCCATGGCACCCCAAACAGCCTTTTCCGTAATAGAGCGGCAACAGCACCCGGACGGCTTTTCCGCCGTCAACCGTCTCGCTCATCGTTTTGTCGCCCTGCCGGGGATAGGATGCCTCGGCAAGTTTTCCTAAGAGGCCGGCTTCAAACTGGTCGGCCTTATTCTTCGGGTTACGCAAGAGGGCGTCTTGCGTCGTCTGCTTGAGGTAGATACCGGTCTTGGCGCTGAACTCCGCCGCGGCTTGCGTACCGAAATGCGCCGGTGTAAACCCCTTATAGGCAACGCCCTTCTGATTGATCTTCGCCTGGTTGTCGGCCACGGTTTTCTTGGAGGCCGTCACGAGCTCCGGCAGGAGGCTCTTCGCAGTCTGTGGAACAGACGCGGCTTTTAGATTATTGAGGTCAACGCCCGAGCGTCCTTTGAATTTCTCGATCAATTCTTTTTCAAACACGTCGGGAGTAAACCCCTTGTCCTCCTTTGCGGCATCGTTAATAGTCGGCTGATGGGCGGCGACGGTTCCACGCCCGGCATCCAACAAAATAGCCAACAGCCGTCCACTTTCCTCCAAATCAGGATTCGCCGACGCGAGCGTCGGAGCGAGACCGATGCCGATCGCAAACAGCCCCATGGCGAACAAACCGATCCTCTGCGGATTGATTGTCATACACCCTCCCTGTGATGTGATGGCTGTGATGGCTGCCCCATAGAAGATCATTCCTCTAGTGGCGCCGCTCAAGGCGGGAGTATGCGCTCTACTTACCTCGCACGCCAGCTATTAATTTCAGGTCCTCTCGATTTCAAGAAGAAACGGCACGTGACGGAGGCGGGTCCTGTGGGATCTACGCAATCGATATGAGAACAACCACTCACCAAGAAGTGAAGGGAAGGCACGCGGTAGCGCGGCCCTGACCCGTACTCAGCATGCACTCAAAGGTGGTCGCACGGAAGCGAGAGCGTGAAGACGCTCCCTTTGCCGAGCGTGCTCGCGACGCGCATGCTTCCCCCGTGAGCCTCGGCAATCTCTTTGACGATCGCCAGCCCCAGACCCGCTCCTCCTGATTCCCGGCCTCGCGCTGGATCGCCGCGATAGAATCGTTCAAACAGATGAGGCAGATGTTCCGGCTCAATGCCAGGACCGGTATCTTCCACCTCCACGACCACCTGCCCGTTCTCCGCTCTGAGCCGCAAGGTGACCATACCTCCGGGCGGCGTGTGGACCAGCGCGTTATCCAGGAGATTGACAAGCAATTGTGTCAGTCGCCCGGCATCGCCCGATACGAGCGGCACCGGCTCGGTCTCCAGCGTGAGCCGTACCGATCGGTCTTCGGCGAGTACCGTCAGTTCCTTCACCAGGTCTTGCACCAACGGTTCCAGTGCCAACGGAGCCAATGTCATGGGGGGATGTTCACCTGAAAATTGGGCCAACGTCAGGAGCGAACGCGTCAAGTTGCTGAGCCGCTCCACCTGCCCCAGGTTGGTCACCAGGACGTCTCGGTATTCATCAAGGGTCCGCCGTTGATGTAACGCCACCTCGATCGTGCCTTTGATGACCGTCAACGGAGTTTGCATTTCATGGGCCGCATCGGCCACGAATCGGCGTTGCCCCTCGAAGACGTTGTGCAGGCGATCCAACATCGCGTTGAACACATGGGCCAGCCGCGCAAATTCTTTGTACGGCGCAGCCAACACCATGCGTGTCTTCAGAGAGGGCACGGAGATCTGCTCCGCCGTAGCCGTCAACACTTCGACCGGCGTCAGCGCTTCGCGAGCGAGCCAACGACTTCCGGCCCACGCCACTCCGACCATCGCAGCAGCCAATCCCGCGAGGAGGAGAATCAGCAGGCGCAGGGTATCCTGCACCAATCTCAGCGACATCTCCGTCTGAAGGATGTACTGCACCGTTCCCCCGCGCAGGATGGGCAGCGAGATCCGTCGGATCGGGTCGTCTTTCAGGTTGGTGATGGTGTCGTAGATCGTGCGCCCGCGCTGAACCTCGGCCAGTTGTGCGGGCTGCAGCAAGGGAGGCTCGCTAACCGCCGCGCCTCTCCATTTGACCGTTCCGGATGGCTCCAGTATCACCATGAAGCGCGCGGCCTCGCGCACATCATCTTCATCATCGTCGTCCGGCGCAGTCATGGCGCCGGTCTTGGCTTCAACTCGTTGAGCGGCTTGCTCAGCCACGATCAGCAGTTCGTGGTCGATGTGACGGGAGAGCAAATTCGACAGGCCCGTATGGATCAAGACGGCAAACACCGTCAGGAGCACCAGCATGACACCCAGCGCCGACCGGCGGATGTGAGTACGAAACGCGACCATGTGCTACGCTTCCGGTGTTTTCAACATGTAGCCGACACCGCGGATCGTATGAATGAGCGGAACGGACCGTTCACGATCAAGTTTGGCGCGCAGCGACCGAATGTGCACATCGACGATGTTCGTCATCCCGTCATAGTGAATGTCCCACACATGTTCAATGATCGACGTCCTCGTCAGCACGCGGTCCGGATTCCGCAGCAGATAATCCAACAGGGCATATTCTTTGTTCGTGAGCGTAACCTCCCGCCCCGCCCGCCAAACTCGGTGAGCAAGCGGATCCACTTCGAGGTCCGCAACAGTGAGGCGAGGTGCATGGTCGTGGCCCTTTCGCCGGATCAAGGCGCGCACCCGGGCAAGCAACTCGGCAAAAGCGAATGGTTTGGAGAGGTAGTCATCGGCGCCCATGTCGAGGCCGGCCACCCGATCCTCAACCGTTGCCCGCGCCGTCAACAGCAGGATCGGCACCCTGTTTCCCACGGCACGGAGACGTCGACAGACCGTGAATCCATCCAGCCCGGGAAGCATGACGTCGAGGATGAGCAAGTCATAAGACGTCGTGCTCGCCATGAGAAGACCCTCTTCACCCTCCTGTGCAAGGTCCACGGCATAGCGTTCTTCTCGGAGCCCCTTTTGGATAAACCCCGCGAGATTGGGGTCGTCTTCTACGATTAAGATACGCATCCCGTCCCTCCGCCAGGATTCTAGCAGGATGCTATTCGTTCCGTGCGAACGGCGTGCTCGCTCTCGTGGCATCGTAGGAGAGATGAACCCCGGCGCCATGTTCATACACGAGATTTCCACCGGTGTGACCGGTAGCGCTGATGGCCACCAGTCCGACTGCTGCCAGCAGGGAGTACGCGACGAAGGCTCCTGCAGTAAGACGATTGCGCAGGAGGAAACGATACAGAAACATCACCCCCATGATGCCGAGTGTCACCTTAGCCAGCATTTCGTGGGTTTCAATGAGCGCCTCGGCGACACCGGCTTTCTCGGCCGCTTCTTCCGCCACACCACCCGCAAACGCGGCGACAATACCACCCAAAAGACCGAACCCCAACAGCCAGAGCGCGCCGTCGCGAAGGCTGTCGCGAGTGAAGACCCTGGCGGCCATATCAAATAGGACGCTGGCAAACAGCAGGGCGATCGGAAAATGAACCAGCATCGGATGCACCTGAAGATTCATCGATGATTCTCCCTTGTCGTGAGGACGGTCTGCGCCGGATCAGGACGGAAGAGTCCCGCCTGATCCGGCTTTGATCAATGACGCACTTACTTCTCCCGGCCACCGTCTTCCTTGCCGTCCTCCTTCTTTTCTGAAACCTGGCCGGACTGCGCGTCCACGAGATACTCCCGGTTCTCTCCGCTGGTGCTGACCACAGTGATCTCGTATTCGGCCTTACCGTCCTCGGCTTCCAGTTCGGCTTCGACGACTCGTCCCGGATAGGTATCCGCGACGGCTTTAATCGCTTGTTCGATGGTGAGTGCCGTTTTGGGGAGACTCTGGTGCTCCTTATCGGCAAGTGCCAGGCCGGTCAAGGCGGTGAGTGATACTGCCACAGCGGCTGTCAGGATGACTGTTTTCATGATGGGACCTCCTTGTTGAAAATGTGACCCTGCGCTCTTCATGTGTACAACCTATCGGTCCAACATGAGGAATCCATGGAGTGATCATGAAGAATTCTTCATCCAGGAGCACAAGCCAACATGAGGCGGGTAGAAACACGAAGGGGATGCAGCATCTGCTGCATCCCCTTCCGGCACCCTCAGGCACTGGTCCTTTCACGGTTCTATGAGCAGCCGCTGGTCTCTCCGCAACTCATGCACTTCAGACAGGTTCCGTTGCGCACGAGCGTGAACTGCTTGCAATTCTGGCAGGGATCGCCTTCATAGCCCTTTTCCTTGGCCTCCTGGCGCACCGAGGTCACGGTCAGGGTCTCCCGCTTGAGCTCCAGTTTATGAGCCATGCTGCCGTTGCCCGGTCTGTGGCTATGGCCGTTCCCACCGTTCATCCCATTCCGCCGCACAGGCAGATGTTCGGTGAGGATCGACGATTTCGCCAGCGCGGTCATATCCGCCTCTTCCGCCACACATTCCGGATCCTGCTCATCTTTTTTCATCGAATCCATGCGCAGGTCCTCTTCGCGCACCTGCGAGAGATCGGTCCGCTCCAGGTAGGTAATCGCGAGTTCGCGGAAGATGTAGTCGATGATCGACGTGGCCATCTTGATGCGATCATTGAGTTTCACCGGCCCATTCGGCTCGAAACGGGTGAACACGAAGGCTTCCACAAACTCTTCAAGCGGCACCCCATGCTGCAAACCGAGGGAAATGGCGATGGCGAAGTTATTCATCAAGCTGCGGAAGGCCGCGCCTTCCTTGTGCATATCGAGGAAGATTTCGCCGAGAGTTCCGTCTTCATATTCGCCGGTGCGAAGATACAGTTTGTGGCCGCCGATAATGGCCTTCTGCGTATACCCGCTGCGTCGCGACGGGAGCGGCCGCCGTTTGGCGAGGTAGCGCACCAGCACCCGCTCGGCGACTTTCTCCGCCACGGATAGGATGCTGGGAGCCGCGTCCGCGCCTTTTCCGCTGTCGGACGAGGCATTCAGCGGTTGGCTCAACTTCGACCCGTCGCGATAGAGCGCCACGGCCTTGACCATGCTCTTCCACGCGAATAGGTACGCCGCTTTGACGTCGTCCAACGTGGCATCGGCCGGCATGTTGATGGTCTTGCTGATCGCGCCGCTGATGAAGGGCTGGGCCGCAGCCATCATTCGGATATGCGCATCGACTGCGATATACCGCTGACCGATCCGTCCGCACCGATTGGCGCAATCGAAGATGGGAAGATGGTCGAGCTTCAGATGGGGCGCGCCCTCCACAGTCATGGTGCCGCAACAATAGTCGTTCGCCGCCGCGACATCTTCCTGGGTAAATCCCAGAGACTTCAGCATATTGAACGTCGGGTCCGCCAACTGCGCGTCACTAAAGCCCAGTTGCTCCCGACAGAACTCCTCGCCCAAAGTATACTTATTGAAGACGAACTGGATTTCGAACGCCTGCGCCAGGGAGCTTTCCAGGCGCTCCAGCGCCGCATCGTCGAAGCCCTTTTGACGCAACACTTCGTGGTTGATGAAGGGCGCGCCTTTTAAAGTTTGATGGCCGGCGCAGTAGGCCCCGATATCCTGTATCTGTGCATCGGTGTACCCGAGCGCTTGCAAGGCCGGCGGCAGACTCTGGTTGATGATCTTGAAGTAGCCGCCGCCCGCCAGTTTCTTGAACTTGACCAGGGCGAAATCCGGCTCGATGCCGGTCGTGTCGCAATCCATGACCAGTCCGATCGTGCCGGTCGGCGCAATGACGGTCACCTGCGCATTGCGGAATCCATAGGCCGTACCCAATTCCAAGGCACGATCCCAGGCGCGTCGCGCCGCCAGCAACATGGCAGGCGGACAATGTTCCGGTTGGATCGACGTCGGCAGAATCGTGAGGTCTTCGTACTCCTCATGCGCCGCGCTGTATGCCGCGCGCCGGTGGTTCCGGATGACGCGCAACATCGCCTCGCGGTTCCGGTTGTAGCCCGGGAACGGGCCGATCTCCGCCGCCATTTCCGCCGAAGTCGCGTAGGACTCGCCGGTCATGATTGCCGTGATCGCGCCGCAAATCGCCGTCGCCTTCGGTGAATCGTAGGGAATGCTCTGCTTCATGAGGATCGTGCCGAGGTTAGCGTACCCCAAGCCCAGCGTCCGGTACTCATAACTCTTCTGCGCAATCGCGCGGCTGGGGAACGAGGCCATCAACACACTGATTTCCAGCGCCACGGTCCAGAGACGCACCGCATGGCGGAACGAATCCAGATCGAACTCCCCTTCCACATTAAAAAACTTGGACAGATTCAAGGAGGCCAGGTTGCAGGCCGTGTCGTCCAGGAACATGTATTCGGAACAGGGATTGGAGGCGTTGATCCGCCCGTCTTCCGGACAGGTGTGCCACTCGTTGATCGTCGTATCGTACTGGGTGCCGGGATCGGCGCAGATCCAGGCCGCCCAGGCAATCTTGTCCCAGAGGTCGCGGGCCTTGACCGTCTTGCTGATCTTGCCGTCGATGCGGCGGCGCAATTCCCAGTCACCGTCCCGCTCCAACGCATCGAAGAACCCGTTCGGGATGCGCACGCTGTTGTTGGAGTTTTGTCCCGAGACCGTCTGGTAGGCCTTGCCGTCCCAATTCGTGTCGTATTCGTGGAAGACGAAGTGCGTGTAGCCCTGCTTCGCATAGTCGAACATGCGATGGATATAGGCCTCCGGCACCATGTCATGCCGCGCCGCCGTCACGGCATCCCGCAACAGCTGGTTCTTCTTCATGTCCAGTTCGACCTGCCCTAAGCCCTGCGCATCCACCAACAGGCAGGCCTTGAGCACGGCGTTCAGCCGTTGCGCGCAAATCTTGGAGCCGGTGACCATGGCGGCCACCTTCTGCTCTTCAACGACTTTCCAGTCGATGAACTCTTCGATATCCGGGTGGTCGAGGTCCAGGCACACCATCTTGGCTGCGCGCCTGGTCGTCCCGCCGGATTTGATCGCCCCGGCCGCGCGATCGCCGATCTTCAGGAACGACATGAGGCCCGACGAGCGGCCGCCGCCCGACAAGGACTCGCCGTCTCCGCGCAAACGAGAGAAGTTGGTACCGGTGCCGGACCCATACTTGAAGAGCCGCGCCTCACGAACCCAGAGGTCCATGATGCCGTTCTCGTTCACCAGGTCGTCTTCAATCGATTGGATAAAGCAGGCGTGCGGCTGCGGATGTTCGAAGGCATTGGTTGCCCTGACGACCTCGCCGGACTTCGGATCGACATAGAAGTGACCCTGCGCCGGTCCCGACAGTCCGTATGCGTAATGCAGTCCCGTATTGAACCACTGGGGGCTATTGGGTGCCGCCATTTGGTGGGCCAGCATGTAGCACATCTCGTCATAGAAGGCGGTCGCATCTTCCGGCGTTTTGAAATAGCCGTGATTTTTGCCCCAGAAGGTCCAGCAACCGGACAACCGGTTGAACACCTGGCGGGAGTCGCGCTCCCCGCCGAGCACGGGCTTGCCTGCAGCGTCCACGACCGGTGTGCCGTTCTCATGGACTTGCGGAACTCCGGCTTTCCTGAAGTATTTTTGCGCCAGAATATCGATCGCCAATTGCGTCCAATGTTCCGGGATATCGATATGGTCCAACTTAAACACGGTCGATCCGTCGGGATTGCGGATCTCCGAGGAACGTTTTACGAACGCAAGACCCTCATAGGGGCTCTGCCCACGCTTGGTGAATCTTCGTGCAATCCTCACTGGCTCCTCCTTCAGCAGATTCTTGGCATTCGATACAAATGACGGCTGGCAATGACCTGTTGAGGTATGGTCGGAAAAGAGGGTTGGCCATCGGAGTCATTCCCTCCCACAATTGCGCATGCATACTAGATATAGTGATACCGTTTTTTTGTCAAACAAAATGTTGTGGCACACCTGTGAGTAATGGGGATAAGCTGGTGATAGCGTCGACACCAGATTTGAAGCTGGTTTTATTCATTTTTTACAGGATTATCCACAGCCAAACAGAGGCTGTGGAGAGAGGTTTTTCAGCAACGCGCGAGAAAATTCATGGCACAGGTCAAAAAGCCAGCCGACCGACCTTCAGCGTCGCCTCCTCGACCCCTCGCAATGGAACAAATTGCCCCGCCACACCAAGCACCAATACCGGTTGGTCCAAGACATTGGTTTCAAAGACACTGAGCAGACCCCAATTGCTCCGAACCGTATTCGGCCGGACGACCCCCTCCACGAGTTTGGGGCCTTGTGCACGGAACAGTGCCTTAATGAGGTCGCGATCACGGCGCGGCGCGGACTGATCCATCTTTTCGATTTCGGCCACCAGGCGAGCTTCGACAAAACGCACATAGGCATCCGTGGTCGGATTGGTCGCGGCCAATGCCACGGCAACCAGGAGACCTCCCACCAATCCGGCCAACATCAGATTGCTCATGATTCCCCTTTGTCGAAACCAGCGTGCGCAGACGTCATCATGAACAGCACAACCATCCGGTGGTTTGACAAATGAACCCGGCCTGTTTAGCTTACGCCCGATTTCTGAGGAATGGAACCCTTGGCGGTCAATCACGCCGGTTCGACGGTCATCAATGGAAGGAGCGCCTATGTTTGTATGGAGTAAACGCCTGGTGGCCGGACTCCTGGGAGCCTTCGTGCTCCTCATCGCAATCTTTGTTATCCAGGGCGAACCAGAGACCATCAGCGGCTTAAAAGTTCACACCACCCGGTGGATGGCCGTGAACTACATCGGTCTAGTGGTGTGGCTATTTATTTGGATGTTCGACCAAGCCCGTGTGCGGGGGAAGAACGTTTTCGTCTGGCTGGTGCCGTTTGTGCTCGCTCCGCTGCCCACCCTCATGTTGTTTATTCTGTTTCTGCAGAAGAAGATGAAGTCGTAAGAGGATGTTGAAACAGTCTGTTGTGAACATCTGAAGATCGTGCTGTTCTGAGCCCCAAAGGAAACCGCCCACCATACTGCGCTCTCATGCGTCACCTCCATGACGACCGGCCTTCGACAGGACAACTTGTCCGACCAGGGACAACCTGACCCGGCTACGCGGGGCCTGCGGCAGCATCTCAGAGACCATCTGGCAAATGATGCGATGGTGGGAGAAGATTTCAACCAGGCGGTCTAGATCTTGCGTGACTCTGTTTTTGTCGGAACATTCTGAAAAGGATATCTGCAAATGAATCGATCAAATGTAATTCACCCTCTGCTGTTATCAGTCATGGTCGTCAGTATGTTGAGCCTTCACCCTTTGCTCACAGACGAATTGATGCAACAGCCGGAACCGATCCCGCCCGCACCCATACCAGCGCCAACGCCCAAACCCCTTCCTCCGGCGCCGCACCCAGCGCCCTCTCCCAAACCAATTCCTCCTGCGCCCCCTGGCCGGATTGTTTTACCATAGCTATGAGGAGCACCGTGGCAGTCAGTGACGGATCTTCTGATCAACCTAACCGAGCGCCGACTGGCCGGTGGGAATTATCGGACTCCGCGGTTGTGATTCAGGTGGCCCATCGTTTGCACATCAACTCTCCGAACCACATGCATGAGGAGGCGAGCAAGCATGACACCATCTCCATTAGACCATCGATCCCAGCGAATGGTCGGACGATTAGTCGTCGGGGTCCTGCCGGACATGGACTCCGCCAAGCAATCGCTGCGAACCTTGCGATCGCACGGTATTGCCGAGGAGCGAATCGGCCTGGCCATGCGTCATGCGGATGCCGCTCCTGACGACAGACAACCTGATCCCTCTCCGACGGCAGAGGAGGCCGCAAACGGCGCAGTGGGCGGCGGGCTTATCGGCGGATTCGTCGGACTCCTGGCTGCGACAGGCCTCGTCGTCATTCCCGGTCTTGGTCCGGTATTAGCCGGAGGAGCCCTTGCCTCGGTATTAGGCGCCACCGGCGCATCCGTGGTGGCCGGCGCAGGAGTGGGAGCCGTGACCGGGGGGCTGGTGGGCGGGCTCGTCAGTATCAATGTCCCTGAAACAGCGGCTCGGGCCTATGATGAAGCGGTCCGTCAAGGTCACATATTGATCACCGTGAAAGCCGAGGAAGATGCCGCCTCCATTCGGGACCTACTCGAACAGCATGGGGCGAAAGTGGAGGTCGGATCCTGAGCCTATACCGCCGCCGTCCGCTCGTCCATCGGACAGCCTCGGATCTGGATACCCATCAAGTGACTCGGACGCGTTGGCGCGCATTAAGAAACATGGACTCCATCATGCCCCTCCCCTGTGGGAGGGATGGTGAATAGAAAAGAGGGCCGAACATGAGCGGACTTGTTTCTCAGTTGAAGAATGTCGTGAGCCGTCGTGTAAGTATAGGTCGTCCGGACGATGACGCTCTGGCGAATCAAGTCCGCCTTAAACTGGACATGCTGTCCAGGCATGCCCGTATGATCGAGGTCACGGTTCAGCGGGGATGCGTCACCCTGCAGGGCCCTATCGTTGCCGATGAGGTGCAGTACCTCTCGAAGATCATCGCAGTCATCCCTGGGGTGAAAAAGGTGCGCAATCGCCTCAAGGAATATCCCTCCGATGAGGAAATCCCCAAAGACCGGAATCACTGTCCTCCTGCGGCGTCTCCGGATCTGAAGAGTATGGGAGTGATCTCGCAGGCCACCAATTGCTCCGCGAACACACCAGCGTCGAATCACCCTACGGTCTGGTTTACGGGCCTTGCATTCATGGGGGCGGCGCTCACGATGGTCTTTTTGGGCGGGAGAAGGAAACTCACATGGGACAAGGTGAGGAAAATCGTACCACGACGGGCAGGATCCTGACTGAGGCGGACGAGCCGACCTATCAGGAATCCCTTCGAGTCGGCTGGGCGCTCCTCTGGCGAGGCACCGGGAGTTTCATCGGCCTGCTGATCGCGATGAACCTGCTGCTCATGTCACTGATTCCTGAAGTGACGCGCACAGGCGGCCCCCTCTGGGTGGCGCTTCTACCACTGTCAATTGCCACGGTATTCTCGGCATTTCTCGTGATGCCGTTTGTGGTACGAGGCCTCGCCCGACGTTCATTCCAAGGGTTGCATATTCGTTTCATTCGCGACCACGCCGACCGACCGGCGGCGAAACCCTGACAGAATAAGCAGCGGGATCGGCACCATGCTCATCCCGGAAAGGCAGGCAATGGCGCCACGATTTCGAAATCGCCGCCACGCGGGAAATGAATTGGGCGCAGCAGTGAAACAGTATGCAGGCCGGACCGACACGGTCGTGCTGGGTCTGCCGCGAGGCGGCATCCCCGTGGCCTCTGAAGTGGCTCGAACGATCGGGGTACCGTTGGACGTGCTGGTGGTGCGGAAGCTTGGGGTTGCCGGCCAGAAAGAACTGGCCATGGGCGCGATCGCCAGCGGGGGCGTCTGCATCGTGAACGACGCGGTCGTTCAGCAACTCGGCATTCCGCAGGCCGAGCTCATACGGACCCAAGCCTTGGAGGAAATGGTCCTCGCCAATCGAGAGCGGACCTATCGCGGCGACGCCTTGGCCCTGCCCGTCCTCGATGCGGTCACGATCCTGGTCGATGACGGAATCGCCACCGGTTCGACCATGCGCGCCGCGGTCAGGGCGCTTCGCCAGCGTCGGCCTGCACGCATCGTCGTGGCAATCCCCGTGGCCTCCATCGAGGGCAGCCGGCCCGAATTTCTGGAAGCCGATGAAGTCGTGTGTCTCTATAGCCCGACGCCGTTCATCGCCGTAGGACAGCACTATGAAGACTTCTCCTCAATCTCCGACGAGGAGGTCCGTGCGCTGCTGGAACGTCACTCCCCGTTCAATCTCAAAAAATCTCGCAACTGACGCGACGATTCAAGAGATCGTCCTTGTCATGCGGGCAAAGGCTTCACCTCTCGGCATTCATCCGTCGCGGACAGCGGCCGCGCGCGGAACCTGCGCGGGCCAGCTTCACACCATCGCTTCCCTCTCAGGATGAACCACATGCCGGCTCACCCGGGACGGATTGTCCTGCGGCAAGACAACCTGTCTTTCGATTGAACCCAACGGCCGACAGTACAGTCTTCTCAACGGTCGCAGACGCCTGTTTCATCACGTCGGCATCGTGATGAAACAACAGCTTGCAGGCACCCATCAGGAGATGATCTGCGATGGAGTGCCAGCGGCTGATGGTCTGTGTCTTGCACGACTGCCACCTGCGGAGGTTCGAAGGGTGCTGGTGCTGGATCAATGGGAGCAGGAGGATCGGGGATGGGGTCTGGATCTGGTTCCGGCGGCTCTGGATCCGGTTCCGGGATGGGGTCCGGTGGCAGTGGATCCATGGGCCAATCTGGGAAATAGTTGTGGGCTGAGGTTATGGATGGGGATCTTTGCTCACACCTCCAGGAGCAAACAATCCTCATCCATCTCCATCCCACAGGCTCTCAATTCATCTTGTGGACTCGGGCCAGGAACGGACGGAAGAATCAAAGTGAACCGAGCCTGCAAAAGGATCAGCAAGGAAAGATATGAGTAACAAACAACGTCCCCCCCAGACACAGGAGCGGCAGCCGGGCCTAGAAGCGGAGATGACTCCACGGCCACAATCAGATGACCGCAGGCACCACGGCTCCGGCAAACTGCGTGGACGGGTAGCGCTCATCACGGGAGGTGACAGCGGGATCGGAAGAGCCGTTGCCATTGCATTCGCTAGGGAGGGCGCCGATATCGCGATTGCCTATCTGGATGAACATCAAGATGCAAAGGAAACGCGTGCCCTCGTCGAAAAGGAAGGACGGCGGTGCCTCATCATGGCCGGGGATGTCGGGACCGTTCAATTTTGCGAGGACTGTGTGGCCCGCGCCATCCAGGAGTTCGGCCGGTTGCACATTCTGGTCAACAATGCCGCGGAGCAACATCCGCAGGACAGCATTGCGTGCATTACCGCCGAACAGCTGGAACGGACGTTCCGCACCAATATTTTTTCCTTCTTTTACATGACGAAGGCCGCCCTGCCTCACCTGCCCGAAGGGAGCGCTATCATCAACACCTCGTCCGTGACCGCGTATAAAGGGAGTGGTCACCTGCTGGACTATTCCGCCACGAAGGGTGCCATCATTTCCTTCACGCGCTCCCTGTCGCAAGCGCTGGCCGAACAGCATATTCGCGTGAACGCCGTGGCTCCGGGACCGATCTGGACGCCGCTCATTCCTTCCACCTTTCCGAAAGACCGGGTCGAGACCTTCGGCTCCGAGGTGCCGTTAAAGCGGGCAGGACAACCGGAAGAAGTCGCTCCCAGTTATGTGTTCCTGGCATCGGATGATGCCTCCTACATGACGGGACAGGTCCTCCACCCGAACGGGGGAACGGTGGTTAACGGGTAACCAATAGGGAGCGACCCATGTTCGGACTGTCTCAACAGGAACTCAAATCAGTCATCGCCGAAACTCACGAGCCTGCGCTCTCAATCTTCTTGCCGACCCATCGAGCCGGTCGTGAAATCCAACACGACCCCATCCGACTGAAGAATCTGTTGAAGCGGGGTGGAGAGCAACTGATCCAGGACGGGAGCCGTCCCGCCGACGCGCGGGAACTCCTGGCTCCCATCACGGACCTGCTGGATGACAAGGCCTTTTGGCGCCATCAATCCGATGGACTGGCTCTGTTCCGGTCGCGAGATGTGTTTCGTGTCTATCGAGTCCCCCTCTCGCTGAGCGAGTTCGTCTTGGTCTCGGATCGGTTCTATCTCAGACCGCTGCTGCCGCTGTTGGTTAACGACGCTCGATTTTACGTTCTCGCCATGAGGCAAAAGAAAGTGCGGCTCCTGGGATGCACCAGAGACCAGGTCCAGCCCGTAGACGTGCCTGAGGTTCCTCAGGGGATGGAGCCGGCACTCTCTGAAGGCACGGAACCACAAGGCGCACCAAAAGGCGGATGATTCCTATGACGCGCTCATCGTCGTTCACATTCCCGGGCATACTCTCACGGCTAGAAAACAGGAGGATAGTTTCGAGGAAGCGACTCGTGAAGCCTTCGCCGCCATGAAAATCGAACTGGACAAGGTTCGGGAGAAACGGGCCTCGCACGACATACGGATCACGGCGCCGCCGGAACGGGGGATCGTCACCAAGATCTTTCATGACGAGGGGTATGGATTCATCGCGATGGACGACGGTCTAGAGGTCTACTTTCACCAAAATGCCGTCCATGAGTTGGCCTTCGACGATCTGGAAGACGGTATGGAAGTGAAACTGAACGTCGAACCGGGGCAGAAGGGTCCGCAGGCTACCACCGTCAACCCCCTGCCGGCCGTCTCCCACTATGCCAAGAAGGGCTCTACGACGTGACCGACGCCTTCTTCGGGGTTGTTCCCGCCAGACAGATGCGGCCTGGGTCGGTCGAACGGGCACATGAGCAGAAAAGGAGTACCTATGAAAGCGCTCGTCTACCATGGTCCCCGCGACGTGAGGATCGACAATGTGCCGGACGCGAAGATCGAGCAGCCGACCGATGTGCTGGTGAAGATCACGACGACCAATATTTGCGGCTCCGACCTCCATATGTATGAAGGCCGCACCAATGTCGAGCAGGGCAAGGTGCTCGGACATGAGAATCTCGGCCACGTCATCGAAGTCGGCAAGGCAGTGGTTCGGGTGAAGGTAGGCGACATGGTCTGCCTGCCCTTCAATATCAGTTGCGGCTTCTGCCAAAACTGCGAGCGCGGCTTTACCGGGTTTTGCCTGACCTTAAATCCAGGCGTCGCCGGCGCTGCCTACGGTTATGCGAGCATGGGACCGTTCCAAGGAGGGCAGGCCGAGTATCTGCGCGTTCCATACGGCGACTTCAATTGCCTGATCCTGCCGGAGGGTGCGCAGGATAAAGAAGCCGATTACGTCATGCTCTCCGACATCTTTCCCACCGGCTATGAATCGACCGAACTGGCCGGCGTGCGCCCAGGCGAGACAGTGGTCGTGTATGGAGCGGGACCAGTCGGGCTCATGGCTGCCTATTCAGCCTATATCAAGGGCGCGAGCAAGGTCATGGTCGTGGACCGGCTTCCGGATCGGCTCAAGCTGGTCGAAGCCATGGGGGCTATTCCGATCGACGATTCGAAGACCTCTCCTGTCGAGCAGATCATGGAACTTACCGATGGAACCGGTGCGGACCGGGGATGCGAATGCGTCGGATATCAAGCGCACGACAGTGAGGGACAGGAGCAGCCCAACCTGACCATGAACAACCTCGTGAAGTCGGTCAGGCCCACCGCCGGCATCGGAGTGATCGGCGTGTTCGTCCCTGAGGATCCAAAGGCCTCGGGTGAGCTGCAGAAGAAAGGACAGATTGCGTTCGACCTGGGCCTGTTTTTCTCGAAAGGCCTGCAAATGGGATCCGGTCAGGCGAACGTTAAAAAATATAACCGATACCTCTGCAATCTTATTCACGAAGGCAAAGCCAAGCCGTCGTTCCTCGTATCACACCAGCTCTCTTTGCGGGAAGCCCCGGAAGCCTATCAACGCTTCGATGCGCGCGAACGTGGCTGGACCAAGGTCCTCCTGAAGCCCGCCGCGTAAGCGGTCCACACTTCTCGGCACCAGACGACGCCGCCGGGAACTCTTCATTCATTGAAACAACCGATGGCCATCATCGAGACTCACGCGGGAGGATCACAGAGTGGCACAGAGGACTTAAGGATAAACAGATCGCGGATGGCTTTGAACAGGTGGAAAACTGACCAGCCTCAGAAGGCGCTTGAGGAAAAGGGCGCTGTCGCTCACGTCATCTCCCCCGCTCAGAAGAAGATGAAGGGGTGGAACCATACGGATTGGGGAGAGGAGGTGGCGGTGGATGTCGCGCTCCCGGTCGCCGATCCTCGCACATACCAGGCGCTCCTGCTGCCAGGCGGGGTGATGACCCGGATACGCTCCGACGAAACGAGCAAGCAACGGCCTTTGTAAAAAAGGCGTTCTTCGATGCCGGCAAACCGGTCGCCCTGATTTACCATGGACCCTGGACGCTCATCGATGCCGATCTCGTCAAGGTCGCCTCACCTCCTACCACTCCTTGCAAACCGACCTGAAGAATGCGGGCGCGGAATGGGTCGTTCAGGGGGTCGTGGTCGATCGAAACTTGATTTCCAACCGCAAACCGGATGACTCACTCACCTTCATCAGCAAGATGGTCGAGGAACTCTCCCGAAGCGGGACGTGACGGCCTCCGACCCACGCGCGCATTGTCGGTGCTGCGTCCGAACTTCTTTGAGGTCTCGGCGAAAAAGAGGCCAGGTCCAGCTCCTGCGTAAAGTTGAAGCGGGCAGCGCAGATTTTCATCCAAGGGAGACCAATAGTCACGATCGTCGTCGGCATCATGGACCGTCCCGTCCTTGCGATGGCGGACTCCCTCTCGGTGGCGCACCTCATCTCGATTCCGGCAGCCCACCTTCGTCCGAGCGATCACGTTGAAGGCAAGGGTGGTCACGCGTAAATGGGAGCCTTGAAGGCCGGCTCCCTGCTTGATATGAGGTGTCGTATTGAACCCTTCGACTTCCAAGGCGGAGTCAGCAATCCCACTCCCCGCGCGCAGACTCGGTCTATGAGCCTGTGCAAGGTGCACTGGAACCGATTGGTGTGCGCACCATCGGGTAGCAGCGTCCTCTCTAGGGCATATGGTGATGTCTGGTTAAGATGAGGTCTTGCAGTCAGACCTATGATGCATCGGAGAGACTTCACCCAACAGCTGACGGCAGCCGCGTGCAGAGCGAACTGTCATTTGGATGGCCCTGTTCCACCGTCTTCCGAAATCTTCAGCATGCGGAGATAGGCTCGCGTTTAGCTTCGCCCATCTCCGCATGCTGCGTCACCGGCTTGCGTAGGAACCACAGAAGCCACAGACCCGGCAGCGCGGTCAGAAACGTCACGAAGAAAAACGGCCCCCAACCGGCTACTCCCACGAGCTTGGCGGCCGGCCAGCCGAGAAAGACACGCCCGAGGGCTTCAACGGAGGAGAGCAAGGCAAACTGAGTCGCCGTATAACGGTGGTTGCAGAGCGACATGACCAGCGCCACGAATGCCGCTGTGCCCATGCCGCCGGTGAGGTTTTCGAATCCGACCGCGAACGCCATGACGGCATAACTCTTCCCCGCCCAGGCCAACCACAAGAAGGACAGGTTCGACAGCGCCTGTAACACCCCGAACAGCATCAGAGAACGGAAGAGGCCTAACTGCGGCATCAAGCCGCCCCCGATGAACGCGCCCAAAATAGTCGCCCCGATGCCGAATGCCCGAACCACTCCGATATCTTCCGACGAAAACTCCATCCCGCGCAGCAGGAACGAGGTCGTCAGCGCACCCGCAAACGCATCGCCTAGTTTGTAGAGGATGATCAGGCCCAGCAGCGCCACCGCCATCGGACGCGACAGGAATTCCGACAACGGTCCCCAGACCGCCTCCGCCATCGACTGCGGTGCGGCCTTCGCCGCTTCTGGTTCCGGGATCATCAAGATAGTGATCACCCCCAGCGCCATCAACCCGGCCATGCAGAGATACGCCGAGGCCCATCCCAGGCGCGCCGCGACGATCAAGGCCAGCGAACCGGACGCGATCATCGCGATGCGATACCCCATCACCCAGGTGGCAGCGCCCAGTCCCCGTTCAGCCGGTTTCAGCAAATCGGTACGATAGGCATCAAAGACGATATCTTGCGAAGCAGAGAGGAAGGCGACACCCAAGGCCAACGCTGCAAAAATCTGGGCGCCGGCGCTGGGACCGATGAAGGCCATCAGCGTCAGGGCCAGAGCAAGGCCGGTCTGGGTCACGATCATCCACCCCCGGCGGTGTCCGAGCCAGGGCGGCACGATCCGGTCCATGACCGGCGCCCAGAGAAATTTCAGCGTATAGGGAAGTCCCACGTAAGCGAACAGGCCGATGGTGGTCAGATCCAAACCGGCTTCCGTGAGCCAGGCCTGGAGGGTTCCACCCGTGAGAGCCAGCGGCAATCCTGAAGCAAAGCCCAAGGGCAGCATGATGCCGAGGCGTGGGGTGAGGACGGCGCGCAAAGTCGCTCTGTTCATGAGATTGAAGGAGACCGGGAGATCACGAGGTGCAGCATACCACCGCCCAAGCTCTCTTGCGCACAGAATCGAGAATTTAAGCGAAGTGCGTGACGTGTGTTATGAGGCAGGCTCTGTCCGGAAATACACAAACGATACACCAGCCCGATCAACACCATCCCGCAGATGATGGTACCGAAGGTGAGCAGTAATAGGTTGTCGATGGTGCTGAGGATGGACCACAATCGCTGGCTCTCAGGCGCCGCCGCGGGAGATAATATTGGGGATGATTGCAAAGGTGAGCACGCTGCTCACGATGGTTGGCCGTCCGTACAATCCCGACTGGGCCGGATAGGGCGGTCTTGCCCGCACGACGCTCCGATTCCCTTCGAGCGATTCCAGACGGGCCGTCTCCGCTCCACAGGCCTAGGAACCTGCCCCCTCCATCACCTCGATCGGAAATGGTTCACCATCCAGTTCCAACAACTCCGCTTCCTCTGCCTTCCGGATGGCTGCGATGACGGCTCGATCGAACATTCATCATCGAACATTAAGCAGTGAGCATGTCTCGCGAGGCTAGTGGCGCTCCAGGTATCAGGGTCAGCAGAGCCCCACATGCGCACGGAGCTTGTTGTAGTCAAAGGCCGCGGCACCAGTACGAAGGACGCCGAGATCGTTCCGTTCCATGTCATCGATGAGCTCGGTCACCTGACTGCGCCCCGTCGGGGTGGCCATGAAATGACGAGGAGTCTCCCCGCCGAGCGCGGGCGACTCCCGGTCGGCCCAATCGAGAAACACGGTTTCAAGAAAGGCATTCACCAGCGTCCGATCTTCTTCCGCCGCGACGACTACCGTGAGTGGCTCGGCCGCGGATAATTCCGCTTGCGTCACCTCACGAACCGGCGGCTGAACCGCTTCACCACGGAAATGCAATGAAAACCCGAACGTGGCCGCCAATTGATGCTTGATGGCGTCGAGCCGTTCCCGCGAATCACACTCGAGGAAAAATTCGGTCGCCGTCACGGTCACTCTGGCCGTCACGCCCGCTCCCGGCGATACGTCGTTGATGCCCTGGACGAACCGCCGCAGTTTCTTTGACACCGGAACTCCCACCAGCCGATTCGAAGTCTCCTCAGTCCATCCCTCCAACTCACCCATGCTTCCGGCGATAAACGTAAACTCGCGATGCTCATACAGGGCCATGACGTAGAAATAGGGCGCCCCCTCGGGGGTCCGATACCGAATCTCGCGCACGGCCTCGACCAGTGCGGCCAGGCGCATCCGAGCAAAATTCCTCAACAACAGATGACCGAACCGCTTCGCGAACTCAGGCCAGTTGCCCAGCTCAAATGATCCGCCAACGACTTCCATCTCTCGACGTTCTTCAGAGGTCGTCTCGTAGAGCGCCCGGGCATCCTCCGCCGACAACTGCAACAATGGTCCCGCCAAGATCGCCAATGGGCTTTCGGGATCACCGGGCTCTCGAACGAGCCGCGTGAACAGCACCTGTCCGCTTTCGACCTCCGGCCCCAGGCTGTCTGCGGGGATCTCATACACCCGACCGTTCCCGATCGACCGCACACTCAGGCGTTCCTTTCCGATCTCGTTCGGCAGTACTTGGACGAGATCCATATAAGAATGTTTGAGCGGATCAAGCCAGACCCGCTCTTCCTCGGGAATGTGTTCGGTCACGACGTCCCGGAGCTGTTCGATCAGGGTCAGCTGGCCGTCTTCCGGGTAGAAGTCCGCATACAGCAACAAATCGGCCAGACCGACTTCTTCCGACAACGGGGCTAAAGGGGCCTGGTTCCCCAATTCAACATACACCTGCAGTGCGCGCCCGAAGGCAATCCGGCGTTGTTGAGCGAAACCGGGCGTCATCGACAGACGATCGAGTCTCATCAACACGAGGCCCAGTTCCTTGGCCACCGGCACCGATCGCCCGGCCACCCGTTCATTCGCGAGCTTCATGAATGTCACCCATAACGACCCTTTCGGCATCCAACCAGTCCTGCAGCGCGTATCCTTCGCGGCAGCCCCGCTCCCGCCACAGATCAAATGCCTTCAGCGAGATCCGTTCCCATATTTTTTCCGGCAGCTCGATTGTATTCGTCACGGGCCGCCCGGCATCCCTGGCCTTCGACCGCGCCGTGGACTGTTTTTTTATCTTGGGTTTCATGGAAGACTCCTTTACGGTTTACCGAGCGCTGACGGGTCCCCAAGGGGCGTGACACGTTGATAGTCCGCCCCGAAATCGAATTGACGCACCGTGAGGACCGGACAGGGTGCATGACGGAGCATGACGCCCGCAACGCTGCCGACAAGGACATGGGACAGCCCCCGCCGTCCATGCGTCCCCATAATCATCAGATCGTAGCTCTGCTGAGTCAGGTAGGAGGCGATCGAATCGGCCGGCAGTCCTGGTTTGAGGACATACTCGGCTTGCATGCCCTGCGCATGCAGACAGGCCGCCAGCACGCTCAGGCGTTTCTCCAAATATTCCCGTTGCTGCTTCCATTCCTTGGCATGGCTCAAACTAAAATCCAATCCGTAGGCGACCGGTTCCAGGACATGAAGGATCGTGAGAGAGGCCCCGAGGGGTCTGGCAAACTGCACGGCATACTCCAATGCATCGAGCGAACAACTGGACAGGTCGATTGGAACCACGATCCTCTTGATGTTGAGAATCCCGGCCGCCGCCGGGCCGCCCTGCTCGGCCTTCACCGTCAGGACCGGACAGGGTGCCGTGCGCACCACCCGCTCCGCCGTACTGCCGATCAGGACATGATCCAGCCCTGTGCGTCCATGGGTTCCGACCACCAGCAAGTCCGCTTTGATGGTTTGTGCGACCGTCTCGACAACCTGACTCGGGATGCCGGTTTCGATCCGCATCGTGACCGGCTGTCCGGCCGCTTTGGCTCGGGCCTCCACAGCCGCCAACTGACGACTGGCCTCCTCCCGCAAGTGATCCAGATACATCTTATTGACCGTATAGTCCGGATCCATTCCCGGATAGAACTCGAGGACCGTCATCACACAAAGGTCGGCCTTCCACGCCGACGCCATGGCTACGGCATACCCCATTGCTCGATTCGCACAGGCCGAGAAATCCGTGGCAAAGAGCACTCGCTTGATCAGGGCCATGACTTAGACCGCCTCCACGTTCACAAGCAGGAGTTCGCCTTTCATGTTCGGATGGATGGAGCAGCGGAATTCATGTCGACCCGGCCGTTCCATGGTGAATCGAATGACCGCCTCCTTCTTTGCATCCAAAAACAATCCGCCGATGCTTTTGCCGTAAGACACGATGCCGCCGGATTCGACGCGCGTCGGAATGCCGTCGAACATGGTCGTTCCAAAGTCGTGGCGCTCCTGATCCTGATTGGTGATGGCGATGACCGTCGCCACCCCCAGACGGAGCGGGGCTTGTTTGGTGACAAAGGTGAAATCCTTGATCGTCACTTCGATCCGCTGCTCCGCTTGCGCCCCGCCCTGCGAGCAAAAGGCCAACACGAAACAGGCCGCCAACCATACTCGTCTTCCGCTGAGAACCGCCGCCCGCCGCTTCACACCCATACTGACCTCCTTTACACGCTCTTCCCGGTTCGTGTTTTACCCCGTTTCGTAGGCAGCGGAACCGTCAGAACCGGACAACCAGCCGTCCGGACGACCTTCTCCGCCGTGCTGCCGAAGAAAATTTTGTCGACGCCGCCGATCGTTCCTCCATAACTTCCCATCACGACCAAATCAACCCCTTCCACCCGAGCGGTGCGCGCAATTTCTTCGAAGGGACTTCCGTCTGCAAGCAACCTCCGAATCGCCACTCCCTTGACCTCCTCACGGGCGAGCATTTGGCGGGCATTCAAGCGGGCAAAATGATGCAGCTGCTTCTTCTGTTTCGCGCCTTCGGAGGCAGGCGCCAACCCCAATCGATTCAGCGCGTCCAAACTTCTCGTATCGACGACGTGCAATAGGAGCACCTCGGCTTGATACAATTTCGCGAACGAGAGGGCAATCCGGAAGGCCTCTTCTGAACAGGGAGAAAAATCCACCGGCACAAGGATCTTGGTGAACAGACGATCGACCATCACACCTCCGCTCAACGCTTCGTCTTACCTCTTCATACATCACATCAGCAAGGCCGATGCCATCGACGAAAACGGCCGTCCGATAACGAATGGTCAAGAATGCCGGTTTTCCTTATGACCTCAGCCAGAGGCCGGCTGCTCCATGGCCCTCGGGGTGGTGTCCTGCTACAGCCACGCACATCATCCTGTAGCGGAACGCCACAGATCGGAAAGACAGAAATCCATCGACAGCGACCGCCGGTTCGAACATTTCCCAGAGACGATTCACTGCAGACGCGTTCATGTACGCCATGATCTACGCAAGCGCCATCAAGACGCGATCACGGATGGCACCCCTCTTGCTCAACGAGTGAGTCAAAGGAACCACCATGTCGCGAACACAGTGGCTGTTGCTCGGAGCGGTGCTGGTCGGAATCGCGGTCGCACTGTATCTGATCTTCTTCTGTCCGACGGACTGTCACTGACCAGCGACAAACCGGTGGATATCACAGCCGGACCCGGCGCCGACTGAGCCTTGGACAGCGGGCCTGTGGCCACGGTCGCGCAAGACATTCAGAGTCTCGGGATCGATGTGGGAATCTTGAGTACCATTCTGCAATAAATGGGTCGACCACCGAGGGCCGCGCCTGCGGTATGTCCAGCATGGGAATCGAAACGATCTTTCAGATACGAATCAGCGGTGATGGAGTCCTGCTCGATGGACTCCTGGGTCTACCGGAACGCCCCAAGGGCGTCATCCTCTTCGCCCATGGGAGCGGCAGCGGGCGCTTCAGTCCACGCAACCAGTTCGTAGCCCGTCATCTGGAAGCAGGAGGGTTCGCGACATTGCTGTTGGATCTTCTCACTTCGGAGGAAGCGGACGACCGCCGAAAGGTCTTCGACATTGACCTCTTGGCGGATCGGTTGCTGCTCGCTGAAACCTGGCTGCACACACATCCTCCGACGGTCGCACTACAGGCCGGTTACTTCGGTGCCAGCACGGGAGCCGGCGCGGCGCTGCAAGCGGCAGCGCGCAAGCCTGAGGCGGTCGGCGCGGTCGTTTCGCGCGGCGGACGGCCTGACTTGGCAGGCCTCTATTTGAGTCGTGTCACCGCGCCGACGTTACTGCTGGTCGGGGGAGATGACGGTCCCGTGATCGGGATGAATCAGGAGGCGTTCGCGCAACTGACCTGTCCAAAGCATTTGATGATTGTCCCGAGGGCCAGTCATCTGTTTGAGGAACCGGGAACGCTGGAGCAGGTTGCCCAGGAGGCCCTCCGCTGGTTTCAACGCTATCTCCACCCGGCACCACACGCAACAAAGGAGTCCCTGTCATGAACATCCTCTTGGCCGTCGATGGCTCCGACCATTCCTATGAAGCCGTCCGGGCGCTGACGCACCTGCGTCGCGCGGATGAGCTGACGCTGCTCCACGTCGTCGACGCTCCGCGACCGGCCTACCCCATGATGGTGCCCGAGGTGGCGCAGGAACTCTATGCGCAATTGGAGCGCAGTATGAAGGAAGACGGCGAGCGCTTGCTGACTCGGATTCATTCTCTCCTCCCTCCGCACAGCGGGCCGGTTACCAAGGAGCTGGCTGTGGGTTCCCCGGCTGAGGTCATCGTGAGAACGGCGGAGACCCGACATGCGGATCTCATCGTCATGGGGGCGAGAGGCCTGGGGCCGGTGAAAGAACGACTATTTGGCAGCGTCTCCCATCGTGTATTGAGCCTGGCCTCTTGCGCCAAACTGATCCTCCAAGGCTCGCTTCGTGATCTGAAACAGGTATTACTGCCATTGGAGGGGCGATCGGACGCTGAAGCGGCTCTCCGTTTTCTCCGGGAGCGCCCCTTCCATGACCCGGTGACCATCAATTTGCTGACGGTGCTGCCGTCGACCCGTCCCCCTTGGCCGGTGGATGACACGGCGGCCCAAAAGTTGGAGGCGCAGGCCCTGCAACATGCCCGCGACTTCGTGGACGGCGTGGCAACCGAGCTTCAAACGATTGGGTATACCACCCACAGTGCCAGTGTGCTGGGGCCTCCCGTGGCGATGATTCTTCAGGAGGCGGAAAAAATGGGGGTAGACCTGATCATGATGGGCTCACGCGCCAGGCAAGGCATCGCACGGTTCGTCTTGGGCAGCGTCTCCCATGCCGTGCTGCATCGAGCCTCCAGTCAGGTGTTGATATTTGAGTAACGAACGACGGAAGAGACGAAGGGGGAAGGGCACAGTCCGCACACGAGATACGCGTCACGAGATATAACGGACGGGTTGAAGCCTTCTCACAGGTGGTCCGAAATCAGCAGGGCTGTCCGTTAAAAAGGCAGGGTTTGTACCGCGCGACATCGAACTCAATGTTTTCCTGGTAGACCTGTTCGTTCCCATTCACGCCGTCCTGATCCGGATCGTTAAACATCGTGTGGTCCCACCAATAGAACAACGGGAACTGCTCGGTGTAGTAGACCGGATTCCCATAGTTACTCCTCGTGTAGTCCTGGACGAGACGACCCGTGATGTAATCGACCTTTCCATCGCCATGCAGCGAATACAGCATGATGAATAAGCGCGATTCATGGTCGTATAATTCGTCCAAACGGCTGTTCAGGTCCGGTTCGAGGGGAAGCGGTTCCAATGGCCAAGCGGGAGTAGCCGGAAGAAACAGGATCAACGCGAGAAGCAGACTGGCGGCAATGCGAAGATTCTTCATGGTTCAGGGATCCGACCGACGCCATGGTTTAGGAAATTTCGTTTATGCTACCATCCAGATATACCTCATTCAAGCGCTCGACTGACTTTTTCGCGCCACCGTCACCTTGCCGATCGAAGGCGTGCCCTCTTATAATCGCACACGATGTCGACCAGCACGCCACGCGCATCTCTGCATACCTTGGGTTGTCGCCTCAGCCAATCTGAAACCTCCATGCTGGCCGATACCCTGGCACGCCAAGGTTATCAGTTGGTGGAATTCGGCAAGGAGACAGACCTCCTCGTCTTAAACACCTGCTCTGTCACGGAGAACGCCGAAAAAGATTGCCGGTATGCCGTGCGCAAAACATTGCGCCACTCGCCGCACGCCTTCGTCGCGGTCACGGGTTGTTATGCCCAGACCGGTGCCTCGCAACTGCAGAATGTTCCCGGCATCGACCTGATCGTCGGCACACAGTTCAAAATGAATCTCCCGGACTATCTCCCTGCCCCGGCCAACCTCCGGAAACAGCCGGAGCCGGAACTCCGTCATAGTCGCACCATCGATCGAGAAGACTTTGTGTTGCCCGGCACCGCCTATTCCGACTCGACCCGCGCCCTGCTGAAGATCCAAGACGGATGCGATTTCATGTGCAGTTTTTGCCTGATCCCCTTCGCCCGCGGGCGGGAGCGCAGCCGCACCGCCGACGATGTGTTGCGGGAAGCCCGTGAACTCGCAGCTCACGGCTATCGAGAATTGGTCCTCACCGGCGTGAACATCGGCCGATACTCCCATGGAGGCCTCGGGCTGGTTGAGCTTCTCCGGGAACTCGATGCGATTCCCGACGTCACCCGGATCAGGATTTCCTCGATCGAACCCACGACGGTCCCCACCTCGTTGCTTGAACACATGGCCGCCTCGACAAAACTTTGTCATTACCTGCACCTGCCCTTACAAAGCGGCGATGACGGGATCTTGAAGTCCATGAACAGACGCTATGACCTCCAGGAGTATGAGGAGCTGGTCGAACAGGCCCGAGCGCTGATGCCGGATCTCGGATTGGGAACCGATCTCATGGTCGGGTTTCCCGGCGAAGACGAGCACGCCTTTGCGAACACGGTCCGGACCGCCGAGAGACTCCCTTTTTCTTACTTCCACGTATTCAGCTATTCGTCCCGACCAGGTACGGCCGCCCTGCGCCTGGAGGATCGGATTCCGCCTGCCGTCATCCGGCAACGAAGCAGGACTCTTGCGGAACTGTCCCGCGCGAAGACGTTGACCTTTTACCAGCAACAGATCGGCCGCACCGTCTCCGTCCTCTTCGAACAAGGAGAACGCGACGGGTTTCGCACCGGTACCACGGCGAACTTTACCCGTGTGGCTGTGGCAGTCGACTCGGTCTCAGCCGGTGCCATGCACGATGTCACCGTCACCGGGATCATGGACGGGCTGGCCTATGGCCACCTGGTCACTCCACCCGACACTCGCTCATATAGGCCCCTCTTATGACACAGCCCAATAAGCCCCATACCGTCCATATCGAAACCTTCGGCTGCCAGATGAACGAATACGATTCGGAACTCGTCCGATCGTTGCTTCGAAAGGCGGGATTCGAGTTCACCGAGGATCGCGAGCATGCCGATGTCATGCTCATGAACACCTGCGCGATTCGCGAGAATGCTCACAACAAAGTCTACGGACATCTCGCCGAACTCAAGGCCGTCAAGGAACAGCGCCCGCTGGTCGTCGGGGTACTCGGCTGCATGGCCCAAAACCTCAAGGAAGAGTTGACGGACAAACAGCCGCTCGTGGACGTGTTGGTGGGCCCGGACGGATACCGGCAACTTCCCGGCTTGCTGACGAAAGCGCTGCACGCCGGGGAACAGGGACTCGCGCGACGGGGATTGGCCGTGGATCTGTCGGAATATGAAACCTACGACGACATCCTGCCCGAGCGCGACGGTAGCAGCAACGCCTGGATCGCCATCATGCGCGGCTGCGACAACTTTTGCAGCTTCTGCGTGGTGCCCTATACGCGAGGGCGCGAGCGTTCACGCGACCCCCAGGGGATCCTGCGCGAGGTGGAGGCGTCGGTCGAAACCGGCCATGCGCAGATTACGTTGCTCGGGCAAAACGTGAACTCCTACCGGTACGAGGACTGGGACTTTGCCCGCCTGATCCTTGCCGTGGCCGAGGTTCCGGGAGTCCGGCGGGTCCGCTTTACCTCTCCGCACCCGAAAGACTTTCCTGCTGCCCTGCTCGACGCTGTCGCGGGCCATCCGAACATTTGCAAACACATCCACCTCCCCCTGCAGTCAGGCAGCGACCGAATCTTGGAACTCATGAATCGTACCTACAGCCGAACAGAGTACCTTGATCTGGCCGCGCACATTCGCAGCCGGCATCCCGGGATCGCGCTCACGACCGATATCATCTGTGGCTTTTGCTCGGAAACCGAAGCGGAGTTTCTGGATACCTATCGGATCGTCCAGGAAGTGCAGTACCACTCCGCCTATGTGTTCAAATACTCGGAACGGAAGAATACCATCGCGGCGCGTAAGTTCCCGGACGACGTGCCGGAAGCGGTCAAAGGCGAACGGGTCAGCCGCCTGGTGGACCTGCAACGTCCCATCACCGCGCGCCTTAATCGAGAGTTGATCGGACAGACCCTCCCGGTGATGGCCGAGGGCGACTCGAAACGCTCCTCCGATCAATGGATGGGCCGGACCGATACCGGCATATTCGTCATTTGGAATAAAAGCGATGCCCCGGCGTTCCTCGGCAGCATTCAACCCATTACCATCCTCGACGGGAGCGCCGCCGTCCTCATGGGACGATATGACGCCGGTGCAACCCTGTCGTGAGTGATTGCTGTTTTCCCCAGAATTTGTTTCCCGGTCCCCCTCCTGCCTCGGCATGTGCCTCGTACAGCCATCACAGCGAGTCTGACATTGCAGGCGGACGAGAACATTGTTGCCCAGTCCTGTACAAGCCTTGCCAATTTTTAGACGCCCACCACCGTCAGACTGACAGCGAATCGGGAGGCTCCGTACTCTCCTTCTTCATCGGTTTTCAGTCCACTAGGGGAGCTCATCACCCCCTGCCTCGTCATGGAGTTGCATCGCGACGTTGAAACATCAATAGCTTAGACCGCGTCGCTCGCTACGCGCCTTCACGCGAGACTCGTAAGAGTCCGCTCCTCTGTCGACCCCTGAGAGCCGTCTCCCGCTGCTCCCTAAGTCCATGGAACAGGGCATAGCCTTTGCTTGGTCCAGTCTGGCAACCACATTCCATTAGATTCATCAACCACCGACCCGGGCCCCAGAGGACCTCCCATCATGAAGAAAGACACCACCCAGATTCGAGTCGAAGAAGCCCCTCGGGGTATGAGCCTGGAAACCATGATCGCCGTCGGAGTCTTCGGGTGGATGGCCCTCGGCGTGGTGATGATGGGCTTGGGAATCTGGTAGTCGATTTGTATTGCCGCTCCGCGCCTTCGTCATGAAGCCGCGCCAGCCCGTTCGTCGCGCAGCGACCAGTCGAGAAGGAAGACCCTCATGCGAATTCACGGCTCCCGCACTACCCTCGCAAAGACCCTGAACTCCGGACTCCTCGGGTTAACTCTGTTGGGAGCCATGACCGCAGGTTGCTCATCAACCGCCGCCTCCGTTCAGCAAACAGCCGCGACGCACCCAGAGGGCTCCGTCCGGCTCGAAGAAGTCGCCGATTGGGAATTTGAAGCTCACCACCCCAGCACCATTGACATCGCAACCCTCGATACCCTGTTACGGGGTGTCATGATCTCGGAGGCACACACGGATTTGTCGAGTCTGCCCGTGGATGGCACCAAGCCGATGAAAGTGTTCAGCGATGAGGACGCGTCCTATCTTGCTCCCCTGCTAGCCCAAGCGTTGTCCCAAGCGCAACCCGAATATGTGGTCGCTTTCCGTCTGTCCTCATCGGCAGGGTCAGGCTCTGAACCCACCGCGGGCACCCTTTACGTTCGGAACGAGCGGTTGTATTTCACGTTGACCGAGCACCACGGCTCGCTGGCGAAAGTCGAGTCGTCGCTGTTCAGCAGCGGAAGACCGGCGCGCATCGTCAGCATGGCTCCCGAATCAGCGGGGCAAATCGAGCAAGCGTTGCCGGCAATTACTCAGGGCCTGCCGCCACTCAAATCACTCGCCATCGACTACAAGCTCTTTGCCAAGAATCCTGAATCGGCTCCTGCGGTGACGGCGGGAATGGTGACATCGGCCCCCCAACTGGGCCAGAGCGTGGCACCACGGATGGTGGTCGCCTCGGTGGCAGAAGAGGTACCGGCCAACAACCTCACTTCGCCGCACCCATCGGTCACGGCTCCCCCTGCGGCGCAATCCTCTCCGGCCGAGGAAGAACGCTTGACCGAGGTTATGCAGAAATTACAGGACGCGCAGGATGCCATGGCCAGGAAAGACGCCAAGATCACCGCCCTGCGGAGAGACCTAGAGTCGATGCGCACGCAGTTGGAAACGAAGGACAAGGAACTTCGGGCCGTGAAGAGCACCCAGCAGACTCAACCCAAACGTAACACCCGCAATAAGGCCGAACTCACCGTTCGCTGACCGCATAACCTGTTCGCTCATCCCACATCGATCAGCTCCGGCTTCAACAGCACGATCTCCCGCGAGATCGGCGGCCTGAAATTCATACGGCAATAACACCCATAGGTGACATAGGTATCCTGCAAACAGTAGAGGGCAATCTCCTTGCCCTGCCCGTCCGCCCACATCTTCGCCACTTGCGACCCGCTGCCCGACTTGCTTTCCACGTTGAGGGCCCGCGCCAGCACATCCAGCTTGACCCATCCACGATTGTCCCAATTGCTCCAAATCGCCATGGTGTCGTACACCGGCTCGGCCCGAAACTTGGCCAGATTGATCTCCATGGTCGGCTTCACCTGATGGATGATCGAGCGCTTCTTGATGAAGGGCAGATCAAAATTCAAGCCATTGTGCGTAATGAACAACGAGGGTCGGAGCTGCCCGAGATGGCCCCAGAAGCTGCGCAACAGCTCGCGCTCGTTCCCGCCGTACCAAGAGGTGGCGCCCCGCGGTTCCAGACTATCGGAAAACTCCAGGAGACCGATGCACACGATTTGGCTGAACGTCCCATCGAAGGAGGATTTTTCGTAGAGCTCATCGTCCAATCGATGTTGCGCCTGCGCCTCTCCGACCGCGAACAAGTCGCCGCCGGTCTCGTTGAAGGCCGCCTCTCCCGATGCGAGCTGACGGCCGGCCAGCCGAGCCCAGTCCTCCCTGGAAGCTTGCACCGTTTCGATATCCAGGACCACTTTCATACGCCCCTACACCGTCCCCTCTCGAAGCGCCGCAATAACGGGCTGGTCGGCCGAAGGAAACTCGAACGCGGCCATCTCATGAGGATAGACCCATCGAAGCTCCGCGCAGTCCAACGCGATCGCACGGCCCGCCTCGATCCGGCAGCAAAAGAAATGCAATTCCACAATTTTCTCGGGATATTCATGCCGTACGATCCGAAAGGGAGTCGGGACGCCGATACGAACGTTCAACTCTTCCCACAATTCCCGCCGCAGACACTCCTCCAACGTTTCGCCTGGCTCCCGCTTCCCGCCCGGAAACTCCCATAACCCACCGAGATGCGCGCCCGCCTTCCGACGGGCGATCAGGTAACGACCCTCCTGAACAATGATGCCTGCCGCAACCTCGATCACTTCCATGCTGTGCCGTGACGCCTGCCTCGTAAAGATCGAACATGTTCACTGCGCAATGCTCACGGTTCAATGGAACGAACCGTGAGATTCAGGCGGGCCGTCTCCTCCGCTTGAACGGTGAGCATTGAATACCTGTCCTCTCGTTACTTCCTGCCTTCGAACGGATAGGTCTTGCAGAAGGTCTTCATCGGGCAGAGAAGACAATAAGGATCACGCGCCGTGCAAATCGTAGCGCCGAAATCCATGATGGCTTGATTGAAGTCATACCCCTTGCCGCGTGGAATCAAGTGCTCAGAGAGCTCCCACAGGGCGGCTTTTTGCGCCTTGGGTTCACCCTCGGCGATGAACACACGGTGCAACAGGCGGATCACGTTCGTGTCCAGGATCGGGGCGTCTTCGTTGAATGCAAAGGAACGAATCGCTCCGGCCGTGTACCGTCCGATTCCTTTGAAGGACAAGAGCTCGTCTGCAGCATTCGGCAACTGCCCCCCGTAGCGGGCCACCGTTTCACGCGCGATGCTGTGCAACCGTTCCGGGCGGATGTTGTATCCCAGCGGATACCAGGTCTGTTTGACCTCCGCGACAGGTGCCTCGGCCAACTCCTGGAACGACGGGTATCGTTCCAAAAACTCGTGGTACTTCGGAATCACACGATCGACTTGGGTCTGCTGCAGCATCACCTCCGACACGAGGATGTGATAGGGGTCGGAGGTCTTTCTCCAGGGCAAATCACGCCCGTGCTCCTTGTACCACTTCAACAGCCGCTGTTGAAAACGCTGCTTCTGACCGCGCGCGAGCGGAACGGAGGACTGTGGCGACTTTTTTCTACGCGGCGGAGATTTCTGAACGCGAGACTTTGTAGGCATAACAGTTAGTGACGGGTGGGAGCATTCTAAGAGGCAGGAATCTGAAAATCAAACGATGGTGAACCGCAGGGCCCGGTCTTTGGTCGGTCGGCCTTTGACCCGACCCTGCAGAACCACCGATCGCCACTCCTCTGGCGTCTAGTGAGAACGACTACTTCGACGGAGACTGGCTTCCCGATCCTTTCATGGGTCGGTCGGACTTCATACCCGAGCCTCCATCCGAGTCTTGTGCTTTGGACATGGCGCCGGACGCCTTATCCTGTATGGCCATACGTTGTTGCAATAGCAATTGCTGGTCGCCAAACGCCGCCGCCTTGCTCAGCGCCTCGTCCCCGACTGCGTTATCCCGGCCGGGATCATTGGCAAGCGGCTGGCCCGTAACTGGGTCGGTCGCCTTTCCCATCGGGTACCCAGGATGGTTCGGCAACATGGACGGGTTAGCGAACGCCGTAGCGGCAACCATCGCCCCGGACAATATGAACACACTGATCAAGATTGATGCTTTCATAAAAAACCTCCTTGTCATGCGAGTGAACGAGCGCACCGGCTTCACTGCCGGGAACACGCCGGAGATGCACGGACGGAGGAGAGAGAAAGATAGGAGGAGTGACGCAGCATCTCGTGAGGTGTCATAGGTACCTCCTAAGATATATTCAGCTTGCACCTCCTACATCCTGTAGTCAAGGCCGCACAAACCGTCTCTGATGAACAATCAACTATCAACAGGCATCCTGTTTCTTGAAGCGCGGGCACGGAGGCCTCAAAATGCGACCCTGAGGTCTCGCCTTTCCTGCCTTCGTCCGATCTGCGATAAATGTCAGGCGCGCTTACGTGGTGCAGTCCTAGGGATATCCCCAGCTCCGTACGGATGGAGTCATTATCCCAATCGCGCCTACCATGACAGGCATGTTATGTCCTTCTATCGGAACAGTCGTCGCCGCACTCGTTACGCCTCTCCCATTCCAGCGATCACGAGGTCCGTTCCCGATGTTGGCGGCAGTGCTGGCGCATCGCTTCGCCCCGCCGAGCCGATCGAGCGCTGCGATACAGTGCGATGATTCAACTCAAGCAAGGATGCCGACCATTACATGACCATGACAGTCCACTATCGAGTGGCTCTCTCAACGGATTCGTCCGTAAGCGGAGAAGGTCGGCTCGTGGACCTCTCAGTGGAAGGCTGCCGCATCGAATGCACGAGTCATTTGCCGGTCAACACCTACATTTCACTGAGACTGCTCATTTCGCCTCAGGAGTTACCGATCTTGGTCGACCTCGCGGCCGTGCGATGGACTGGTGGAACCACTTGCGGCGTCCATTTTCTCTCCATCCAGCCGCTCCAAGCCAAGCGGCTGCAGGCATTCCTCACCGCTGCTAACCCGCTGAAAAAGCCGCCTTTTCCTGACGTCGACTGACGCATCCGAGGCCCCACGATGCCCGCCGGAGCCTCCCTCCGACAAGTGTCCTTGCCTTTTCCACGCCGCTCTTGCATGCTGCTGGCCGTTTCCTCGCTAAGAGGAGGCCAGAATTAACGTGCTATCACCAACCCTGAGAGAAATATCCCATGAACGAAGACAATCAGACTCGACGGATCGACGTGCTGGCGATCGGGCTCTTCGGCTTGGCAGTTGGCGCACTGACCTTAGGAGTTGCTCAGTTGGGATGGATTCAGCACAAAAACATGGTTGGAGCCCTTGTGATCGCGCTCATCTTCGGCGGGGTGGTACAGCTCCTAGCCGGCATCACCGATATTCGCTACAACGAGCAATTGGGCGGCACCGCGTTGACGATGTATGGCTTCCTCTGGGTAACCCTCTGCACCGTCAAACTTGTCAGCACCAGTTCGACATTCCACTTCGACGCCGTGCTCTATGCGCCCATCAACCTGGTATACGCAGCCTTTTCGGCGGTCATGGTCTATTTGACGGCCTACCGGAATCTCACACTCAGCGCACTGCACATCGTCATTACCTTAACCTTTCTTGCGACGACGTTTGCCAGACTCGACTTCATCAGCGAGTTGCTGCCCGGATGGGGACATCTGCTCGTTGGATTGATGGCCTTCTACCACGCCGTGGGTAGTCTGACCCAAGCCTTCACCGGCCGTGCTATTCTTCCGCTCGGCCCGCCCTTGTTGTTTCATGACAAGAAATCCCTGCACGCCATGTCAAAGGTGGTGTAACGGCGTCCGTCCCCATTCTGCGGCCAACCGATCCACCACAAGCTGATGCACGACCGCCTGTGGCCCGAGACAGGCCAAGTAGACGGCAGTTTCGGCAATGTCGAACGGATCGATCTTTTCGCTGCGCGCCCGCTCCTCGGACGTGGCATCCACCAATTCATCCGCCACTCCGCCGGGACAAATCGCGCTCACTTTGATCCCGATGGCCCGGCCCTCGTCCGCCAGCGCCTTGCTCAATGCCATGATCGCGTGTTTTGACGCGCTATAGGTCCCGGTGCCGTTCCAGGCCTGCACGCCCGCCACGCTTGACATGTTGAGGATCGTGCCGCTCCCCTGTTTCTTCATCTGCGCGAACGCGGCACGGCAACAGAAAAAGGTGCCGCGGAGATTGACGTTCATCACTTCGTCGAAAGCCTCGGTGCTCGTCTCGGCCAACCGGCGTCCGCCGAAAATTCCGGCGTTGTTCACCAGAATATCGAGGCGCTGAAAGCGACGGACGGTGCCACCGATCAGCTGCTCCACCTGCGACTCATCCGCCACGTCGGTCTGAAACGGCACGGCCATCCCCCCCGCTGCTTCAATCTGGGCGACGGTTTCTTCACATTTATAGAAACGCCGAGCCGCAACTACGACGGTCGCCCCTTCTTGCGCGAACCGGAGTGCGATGGCCTTGCCGATCCCGCTGCTGCTGCCGGTGACGATCGCAATTTTGTCCTTCAGTCGTTCCATAGGTCCTCCTCTGGTCACATTTCGCTGGGCATCCGCCATCCCCTGTTCGAACTTCCGCGTAAGAGACAGCGGAACGAATGGTGGAGAATGAATCTAGAATGGATCGCCATCCTAGTGGACGATGCAGCAGCTCGTCGGCACGCACAGCCCGGTCGGCGAACCTAACGAGGGTTTTTCTCGGTTGGATTCTCGATGCGTGAAGTGTGGCGGTCCACGTTATGCCCGAGGATGTGGCCCACCCGCTCAAGCACGTCCTGTTCAGCCGCTTCCCGCGAGGCACAGGGCCCGGAGGTAACAGCCTGTTCGTCGCTCTTTTCTCCCGTCCCACAATGGACGATGCCGTCTACGGTCCAACGACCATCGCCGACTGCGTGAAATGTCAAATGTACATCACAGCCGGTGATGCGGATATTCTTGGTGTCATTCGACATCGTGTTACCCCCTTGCACGAGTGAACCGAGACCTTGCCCCATATTTCAGAGTAACGCCGCAATCTGGCAAGGCATACTAGGAGGACCCCCCGCATCTGTATGGCGGTTCATCGGGGGAAGAGCGGCCGATATCGCATCAATCAGAGATGGTGCGTGACGAATCCCTGCTCACCCAACGCGACATGGGCCACGTCGAGCAGATGACGATGGTGCGTGAACAGCATGACCTGGCTGCCCTCGGCGAATCGAGCCAATGCCCGCAGGATGTTGGCCGCGCGCGCGTCGTCGGACGTGATGAGTGTGTCGTCCAGCACCAGAGGCATCGGCGTATGGGAAGGCCGCCGCAATTCCAACGCCGCCAGCCGCAGCGCCAAATACAATTGGTCGGCGGTGCCTTCGCTCATCTCCTCAATCCCGATGGTCGCCCCGCCGGCTCGTTGTGCACACAAGACCGGACGGTCTGCGCGCTCGTCCGTCACGAGCCGGTCATACGCGCCGCCCGTCATGAGCGAGAAGTAGGTGGACGCGGCGGACACCATGGGCGCCTGCGCCCGTTCACGAAACCGGTTCAAGGCTTCCTGCAGCAGCGCCCGGGCGAGTTTCAGCCTCGCCCAGGGCCTGATCGCCGAACGGTACCGCGCCGCAGCGGATTCCATCGCCTCACGCGCCAGCGCCGCGCGGTCGGAGGCGTCGATGACTTCCAACGCCCGCCTGGTCTGCTCCTCGGTCCGCTGCGCTGAAACCTGTTCCTGCTCAAGCCGCACGATCTCGCTGCGACAACGCTCACGTTGACTTTCGAGAGCGAGCACATCCAGCCCCGCAAGGCACGTCCGTAACTCGCCTTCTGAGCGGGCCGACGCACTGGTCAGTTGCTGGCGCAGCATGGCGAGCGATTTCCGTACCTCTCGCTTCTTCGACGCCTGCTCTTCCAATTCCGGCAGCTGGTCGATCGTTGCTCCCTTCGCGCGCGCGCACAATCCCGCCAGCACTGCCGCCTCCGTCACCTGCGCGGCGGCGGCCTGGCGCTTCTGCTCCTGGGCTCTCGTGCGGTCGCGAATCACGGCATGGCCCTCTTGCTGATGTTGCCGTGAAACAGCCAATCGCTTGCGCAGACGATCAGAAAAATCATCCAGGATCGTGGGAACGGGCTCGCCGAGTAACTCGGCCACTTGCGTCGCTTGTGTCATGAGGTCGTCGACCACGGCCTCCAGCTGCGCCTTCCGTTGTTGCGCATCCGCGAGCACCGACGCCTGCCGCCCGAGTGCATCGAGCTCATCGAGCCGAGACTTCAGTGCTTCCGGAGACACGTCACCCGCCAGAAACAACCGCGCATGCCAGGCCTGCAAGGCATCCACGTGGCGCCGGCGGTCGGCCGCGGTCTCGTCCAGCAGCCGCCCGACCTTTTCGCGCTCGATCCGTTGATGATGGGCGGTCTTGAGGCGAGCCTGCTGCTCGGCCTCCGCTTCGGTCGCCGATTGCTCCCAACACAGGGCCTGCTCGATCAGCATGGAGAGCATATCGGCCTCTTCTGTCTGAGTTCCCGCAATGGAAAGCCCAACCGCGCGCAACCCTTCGGCAATAGCGGCTGCTGCTCTCCCCGCATCGGCCAGCAACCGGTCACGGTCGACGCGTAGCGCCGTCACCCGTTCGACCAGCTCCAGCGCCTCATGCCGCCGTCCCTGCCATTCACGCAACGACTCCGGATCAAGGTCGGGCAGGCCGGCCCGGACAAGATGTTGCGCCCAAGCCGCTTGTATTCGGTCTCGGTCGGCGCGCAGCGCAGCCATGTCGCCGTCCAGTTCCTTGCGGCGCAATTCCATCTGCTCGATGCGGACCGAGCATTCTTCCAATCCCGCTGCGCGTTTCGTATCGGCGCGGAGCAGATCCGCCTGCCGATCGGCCTCGCCCACAGACGCTTCAAAGGTCTCCGGTAAGGCCTTGGTTGCGTCGAAGCCCAGCGCCAACTGATCCGTTCTGCTGGTCCCATCGATGTAGATGCGACGGATCGAGGCCCATTCCTCGGTGCGTCTGGATCGAGCCTGGCGCAAGGTCTCCGCCGTCACCACTTCACCTTCCGCCGCGAGCTGCCGTTGCCGCAGCCGCTGCCCGTCGAGATCGCGTCCGACCAACTCGAATTCATCCCGCCGTGTTTTCAATTGTGCCTCGACATTCGCGAGGTCCTGTTTTGTCCGCGTAATGTGGGCTTCCAGAACCGGCTGACTACGGCGGAGCGCCTCCTCCGATTCGACACCGAGTTCGGACAGGGCCTGCGCAAGCCGGCCCTCCTGTTCGCGAAGCCGGCGCTCCACATCACGCTGCTGTCTGACCACATCACCCTGTGCCTGTCCCTCGCGTATCGCCGCCGCCAACGACTGCCTGTGAAGCGGATCCGGTATCGGAGTGGACCATGCGGCCGCCGGTTGCAAGGCTGCGTCCAACGCCTCGGCACGCTCCCGATATCCTTCCAGCCGCTCGCCCAACAGACTCACATCAGCCAGGTGTCCCTCCAACGCCGCACGGTCGGCAGATGAAGGAACGGCCTTCAACATCGTTCGGCGATCCACTCCCGGTGCGATCCTGGCCACAGCCAGTTCCAACTCGCCCTCGATCTTCGCGATGAGGCTATGCTGCTGATGCACGTCATGTCGATTCTGCGCGGCGGCTTCAACCCCGGAGACCAGCCGTTCGATGACTTCGGCATGGTCGAGCAGCAGCGGTTCGATGACCAGTCCATCCAACGCAGCAGCGCAACGCGCGAGCTCCGATTCGGCTTCACGAAGATCCTGCTGCGCACGGTGCAAGGCCTGCTCCGCCGCTAACCGTTCCTCACGTTGCTGCTCGGACAAATCCGGAATCGCCGCATAGGATTGAAGGGCAGCCGCCAGGCGGTCATGCTCCCGCAGCAAGGGCTCAACCGTGCGCAGTTCGGTCAATTCGTTCTCGCGTCGACGGAGGATCTCCAAGTGCTGGGTGAGATCATCGAGGGCCGCCTTGGCGGTTTCGTGTGCGCGATTCAGCGCCTGCCACTCAGCCGGTTTGGTCTGTGCCTGGCGCCAGATCTGCCGCTGCTCATCCAACTGACGCCGCGCCTCATTGATCACAGCATTCTGCGCACGACCATGGTGGCTATAGAGCTTCTTCGCATCGGCATCCAAGGCTCCCAGCAACGCCGCAATGCCGCTGGTGCCTGCGCTGGCCTCAAACAGCGCGGATCCCAGATCACCCTCGCCGCTCAGCAGGACCGCGCCGCCTTCGCGCAGGCGCGCATGATTCAATCCGAACATCGCTTCGAATTCCCGGCGCTCCAACCCTCCGGTCAGCTCTCGTTCCAACCGGCTGTCCACGGTAAAAGTAGGATCTGGCTGTTCCGTGCGAACATCGAGGCCGGCGAGGGTCGCCCCTCTGCCCTTGCGCCTGACCAGCCCAATCGATCGGCCTGCCTGGTCGATGAAGATGCCGCCGATCCGCAGATCGCTTGCCGGGTGAACAAAGTCGTCAGGGCTGCGTGGCGGAATCCCGAAACGCAGGTCCGTCATGGCTCGCAACGCCGACGATTTCCCCGCTTCGTTCGGTCCATAGATCACATGCACATTGCTGGCGCCGGCGGAAAAGTCCAACGTCTTCTTGGTGAAGGGACCGAAGGCGAGCAGCAACAGGCGCGCCAACTTCATGCCTCTTCTCCAGCAGCGGACAGGCGCGCCAGCACTGTGGCTTCCGCATCCAACATCAGACTGCGTAGTTCAGTGAGGTCGTCGAGCCGCGGCACATCGCCGGCCGTGACTTCCGCGGGCATCGCGCCAAGCAGGTCGCCCAATTCAACCTGCGCTCGGCGCATCAGTTCCGCATCGTCGTTCACAATCGCATCGACCAGACGGACCAACTCACCGACCGCATCTTGGCGTTGGACAGCCTGGGCACGATCCAGCGGCATGGAGAGCTCGAGTCGGACTTGCTCGATCCAGATCTCCGCCACGCCGATGTCTTGAGCGGCCGCATACATCGCCGCAGCGAGCGTCCCCGGTTGTGCAGCCTCCAGCCGGTGCAACTCAGTCGATCCCGTCAACGTCACACGCACCGCATGCAGACGATCCGTCGTCCCGGCGAGCAGCGGCTCCATCGCGTGGGCAAAGGCTTCGTGCAGAGATTCCAAGCGATCCACGCCCTCGAGCGACACCGTCAACTGACTCCAGCGCACCACATCCAGCGCGACGAATTCTGCCTCGAGACGTCCGGCTTCCACCGTCACGAGCTCACACCCCTTCGCTCCCGTTTCTTTCGCATGGCGTCCTTGCAGGTTGCCGCAAAAAACGATGCGCGGCTGCGCGTTCACCATTTCGCGCGCGTGGACATGCCCCAGCGCCCAGTAGTCATATCCCTTGGCGACCAGCGTCGGCAGATCGGTCGGCGCATAGGTATCGTGGCCGGCTCGCCCCGTCAGACTCGTATGCAGCAGACCGATATTAAAAAAGCCCGGCACCGGCGGCGGGTAGGACGGAACCAGGTCTTCGTTCACCTCGCGCTCCGGGAAGCTACGTCCATGAATGGCCACGGACAGGTCATCGAGCCGGATCGTCTGGGCCGTGCGGCTGGAAAACACCGTGACATTGGACGGCAGGGTCAACTGCCGCGAGATCACCCCCTGCGCATCGTGGTTTCCCTGCACGATGCAACAACGGATGCCCGCGCGCTCCAACCGAACCATCTGCCCGCGAAAGAACAGGCCGGTGTGAAAATCTTGCCAATCCCGATCATAGATGTCACCCGCGAACAGCACGAAGTCCACGCCCTCGGCGAGCGCCTTGTCTACCAAGCGCTCCAGTGCGCTGCGAGTCGCGGTGCGCAAGCGCTCAACCGGCGCACCATCGTACCGGTCCAGGCCGCGCAAGGGACTATCGATGTGGAGGTCGGAAGCGTGAATGAAGCGCATGAGAAATCAGGCCCCGCCGGTTTCATTAAGAAGTTTTGAAGAACGCAGCCGATCGCCAACCCAATCGGATTAATATGAGATCATCCTGTACCGGGTTATATCCATCTCCGGACCTGGCTACGATAGATCACAAATGCCTGGCCGAACAGGCGGGTGAGCGCCCTTTCCTCCGGTTCGATTTGGAAACGATTCATATACATGACGAAACCGGGAAGTACCAGGAAAGCCAGCGCGTTCGAGAGGAATATGCCCCAGCCGACCAGCAACAGCAAGAAGCCCAGATACATCGGATTGCGTGTGAGTCGATAGATGCCGGTCACGACCAGCGCGGAAGAGGAATCCGGCTTCATGGGATGAACGGTTGTTTTGGCACGGCTGAATGAAAACACACCCATCCCTGCTATGGTGATGCCGACAAGCACCGCGCCCGCTGCGCAGATGAGTCCGGCCGGAAAGGCAAACTCAAGGGCCGGCGTTGCCCAGGTGATGATCCACATGAATCCACCCGCGAGCAGCACGAGAGCCAGTGGAGGAACAGTTAATTCCAAGCGCTGCATGGGATCAATTCACTTCTTCGTCGCTGTCCCAACTTCATGCACCGCACCTCGCGAGATTACGCATGATACGCGAGCGGCGAAGTCCGCTCAATGCCGGATCACATGGCCTCGTCTGTTGAGATCTGAGACCCCGCCCACCACAGTCCGGCGGGCGGGGCATAACCAGCCTACCGACCGGAGCTTCGTGTGCGGCACCCACATTGGCAGTTGGTTTGCTCGCAGCGACAGGCGTTTGCCTGGCACCCGCAGGAACAGGATACACAATCGCAGGTTCCGCAGCAGCTTGCCTTCGCAGCCTGCTGCGTGGTGGACGTTTTCACTTTGGCCATGGTGGATCTCCTTGAAATGCCGACGCGTCATTGCGTCGTCACTGAGGCTGACGCAGGACACTCGGAAACCTTACAGTTCTGCACACGGTTTGGTAAGCTACTCCCATGACCCTCGAATCAAATACTTCGACAGCACTCTCGCAGGAGGCCATTGCGCAACTGGTGAAGGGACACCGTGAGTTCCTGGCCTTCTTGGAACGGCGCGTGGAATCTCGCGCCGTGGCGGAAGACATTTTGCAAGCGGCCTTTATTCGCGGATTGGAGCGCGGGGCCGGCGTGCAGGACGAAAAGGTCATCGCCTGGTTTTATCGGGTACTCCGCAACGCCGTGATCGATCACTACCGTCAGCGGACCACCGCCGCACGAGCGATGGAAACCTGGAGAAGGGAATTTCCGGATGTTCAGGAGCCCGAAGCGGAGCTGCGTCAGGAGATCTGCCAATGCGTCTCTGGCCTGTTGGAGACACTCAAGCCAGAATATCGCGAAGCCCTGCGGATCGTGGATCTGGAAGAAGGCAAACTAAAGGACCTCGCTGAGCAATCAGGGATCACCGCCGAAAATGCGGCGGTTCGCGTGCATCGGGCCAGGGCGGCGCTTCGTCGCCGAATCGAACAGGCCTGCGGCACCTGTTCCGTCCATGGTTGTCTGGATTGTTCCTGCGAAGCAGCCGGCAACAATCAACATTCTGCGGCTTCATCCTCAGCTCCGTCTTGCAATTCCTGAGACCAGCCCCGTATGCTCCCAGCATGATCTTGGTGACACGATGACAGAACCCACAATGACCCCTTCCAACCTCAGCCTGGCCGAATTGAAGAACCTGGTCGAAGGAATCGTCGATGATCGGCTACGTACGTTGCTGGGCGACCCGGATCTGGGCGCTCCAATCGGCGAATCGGTTCGCGATCGCCTCAAGCAATCGCTGACTTCAACGGACCGTCTCACGGGTGACGAAGTGGCCGACAAGCTCGGCCTGCGGTGGTGACATGCCCTGGTTCCGTTTAGCCTTCCGGCCCGATGTGATCACCGACCTGCGCGTGGCGGATCCTGCCATGGCGCAACGCCTGTTCGACAAGACAAAATGGCTGGCTTCCAATGTGGACAATCTGCGCCATGAGCCGGTCGCCGCCGATCTGCCCGGCATCCACAAATACGCCGTGGGCGACTGGCGGATTTTTTATTCGATCGACCGAACCGAACAACTCGTGGACATTCACCACATCCATCACGCGGCACCGACACAACGCGCTAAACCGGCCTGACCATGTTGAATCTCACCTGGACCGCCATCGAACGGTTGCGCAAGCTGATCGAGGAACATCCGGAAGATCCGGTCGTGCGGATTACGCTGCGCGACGTGGATGAGCAACGCCTGTCCTTATCCATTACGCTTGAACCTGCGGCCTTGGAGGAAGACGAAGTGCAGCACATCGAAGGTTTGACGATCGCCCTGGATCGCGCGAGTGTGCACCGCACCAGCGGAATGACCGTGGAGTACCAGGCCGACAAGGGATTCACCTTCGCGCATCCCCCGTCGAACGACTTGGGGCTGATCATGCCCAGCAGCAACTAGCCAGGATGCTGAACAAGGCCGCGGGCTTTGTTCTCGCCTCACCGGCCGTCCTTTGTAAGTTTCCTGCGGGAATTGAATCAGACTACGATTTCATCCGGGGAAAAACGCTGCCGAAATGCATGGAAAAGGTGCCACGGGCCACATCGGCGACATAGCGTTCGAGCGCCTCATGGATTACGGGAAAGGCCAAATCCTCCCACGGAATGTCGTCCAGCGCGAACAATTGCACGTCCAGGCTTTCCGTGCCGGGTTTGAACTCCGGGGCCCGCATGGAGCCGCGAAAGACCATATGGACTTGGCTGATACGGGGCAGACTCAGCACGGCATACAGCGACGTGATCTCCACATCGGCATGCGCCTCTTCAAAGGTTTCACGGATCGCCGCCTGTTCGGTGCTCTCTCCGATCTCCATGAAACCCGCGGGAAAGGTCCAATGGCCGGTGCGCGGCTCGATCGCCCGGCGGCACAGCAAAATCTTGCCTTCCCACTCAGGAATGCAGCCGGCGACGATTTTCGGGTTGATGTAATGGATGGCCTGACAAGTATCGCACACAAATCGCGGCAGGTTATCACCGGGAGGAATTCTGGTCGACAGCCCGGCCCCACACTCGCTGCAGAACTTCATTGCGGCTCCCAATCACGACGACAGAAAGACAGAAATGGATAGCACAAACCAGGCCTTCTTTGCACCCTGCCCTCGCGGACTCGAAGCCGTCCTCGTCGACGAACTCACCCACCTGGGCGCCTCCGACGTGGAGGCCACGGCCGGTGGAGTCGCCTTTCGCGGTCCCCTTGCCCTCTGTTATCGGGTGAATCTGCAAAGCCGTATCGCCAGCCGTATCCTCCTGCGTATCGCCGAAGGCTCCTATCGCGACGAGCACGATGTGTATGACGCGGCCAAGGCGATCCGCTGGCAGGATTGGTTCACCCCGCAGCAGACGATCAAGGTGAAGGTGAGCGCGCACCACTGTCCGCTGAAGAGTTTGGATTTTGTCACCCTGCGGGTGAAGGATGCCGTCTGCGATCGATTCCAATTTGCACGGGGCAAGCGCCCGACGGTAGACACCCACGCGCCGGACATGCTGATCGCGGTGTACTTGGATTCGACCACCTGCACCTTCTATCTGGATACTTCCGGCGAGCCGCTGTTCAAACGGGGCTGGCGAAAGTCGGCCGGAGATGCGCCGATCAGAGAAAATCTCGCGGCCGGCATCCTGCGCCTCGCGAAGTGGACGCCGGACACCCTGCTCTACGATCCCATGTGCGGCAGCGGAACGTTTGTCATCGAGGCCGCGTTGATGGCACGCCGAGTCGCCCCCGGTATCGGCCGGCAGTTCGCGTTCGAAAAACTGCTGTCCTGTGATCCTCGGCTGCTGAACGATCTGCGTGCGGAACTCCAGGCCGCGGTACTCCCTGTTGAACCGGGCTTGATCCACGCGGCCGATCACAGCGCGCATGCGATTGCGTCGATCAAGGCCAATCTCAACATCGCCGGGAGCAGCGAAACTGTCACGCTTCGGCAGGGGGATGTCCTGCAGCTCCCCGCCCCAGCCGAGGCCGGCCTCCTCGTCACGAATCCTCCCTACGGCCACCGCATGGGAGAGTCGGAGACTCTGCGCACCTTTTATCCGCAATTCGGCGACCAATTGAAAAAGCACTTCTGCGGCTGGACGGTGCACATCTTTACGGCCGACTTGAAACTGCCCGGACAGTTGCGCCTGGCCCCTTCCCGTCGTGTCCCACTCTTCAACGGGGCGATCGAATGCCGCCTCTTCGAATTTCGCATGGTGGCCGGCAGCCTCAGAAAACCACGCCCGCAGATCGGAGCCGCAGATAAGCGCTGATGGCATATCGCCGATAGAAGAGAGGACCTCTCGGCCTATCACTTCCAGCCAGGAGGAAGCGGCAGAACAGGCGCGGACCAATGGCTTTGCGCAATTTGATTTCCTGCCATCAACCATACGCCAGATGCTCCGGATCACAAGCATCTCGCGCTGGCACACAACCCTTGACAGCACGGCGAAAGACTCCTATTTTCAATCGATGGATATGACGCAGCTATCCTCCCCTCGTCACAGGAACCTCGAAGGCATATGAGTCCGTCTCACGCTTCCCTCGAAGAACTGCAACCAGAGAACGATCTCTCCCTGTCACGCCTCATCATGGTCTCGAATCGAGAGCCCTACGAACATCGACTGATCAAGAATCGTCTGATCTGGGAACGAACGTCCGGCGGCCTGACGTCGGCACTCGATCCGGTCATGCGGCGGCTCGGCGGCACATGGATTGCTTGGGGCAGCGGCAAATCAGACCGCGACGTGGTGGACCAAGACATGGTCGTAGAAGTGCCTCCCGACGCCCCGACCTATCGGCTACGCCGCGTCTGGCTGGACGCGTCTGAGATCAAAGGCGGCTACCAGGGCTATGCCAACCAAGTGCTCTGGCCGTTATGCCATCTCACGTTGGACCGTGTGGCCTATCGGAAGTCGTTTTGGCACGCCTACCAAGCCATGAACGCGAAGTTCGCGGCGGTCGTCCTCGATGAGTTAGGCGACAAGTCCAGCTTTGTCTGGATTCACGACTTCCACCTGGCCCTGCTCCCCGGCCTGATCAAGGCCTCGTTGCCAAGCCAGCCGGTCGCGGTTTTCTGGCATACGCCTTGGCCCGGTCCCGACGCATTTCGCATACTGCCCGAACGTCTGGAACTGCTTGAATCGCTGCTGGCCAGCGACCTGGCGATGTTCCAGACGAGAAGTTTTCTCCATTGTTTTGTCGAATGCGCAAAGGAATTCCTGGGCGCCGACGTCCGGAGCGATGGTCACCAGATCGAATACAAAGGCCATACGACGCGGCTCGTGGCCAGGCCGATCAGTGTCAGTTTCCAGACTTGGTCGGAACGGGCCCAATCGTCGCAAGTCGCACGCGCGATGGATGTCTTGCGCAATCTGCATATCTTTCAACCCGAGATCCGCATCGGGCTGGGCGTCGATCGCCTGGACTATACCAAGGGGCTCCTCAAGCGATTGTGGGCGGTGGATGCCTTCTTCGAGCAGTACCCTCACTATCGAGGCCGCTTCACCTTCATTCAGATTGCTGTACCGACCAGAGGCGATGTCGAGGCCTATCGCAGCTACCGGGAACTCATCCGTGAGACCGTCAACGACATCAATATGCGTTACGGCAGCAGCTCCGACCTCGGAAGCCCCCAGGCATCGCGCTGGCGTCCGATCGAATTCCGTGAAGGACGCATCGGCATGAATACCCTCGCCGCCTATTATCGGATGGCCGACTTGGCCCTGGTGAGTTCCGTCTACGACGGCATGAATCTGGTCGCCAAGGAATATGTCGCCAGCCAGGTCGACGAAAAAGGCGTGCTGCTGGTGAGCCAGATGGCCGGCGCGGCTGAGGAGCTGACCGATGCCTTGGTCATCAATCCCTACGACCTCGAAGGGGTTGCCGACGCCATTCGCCAGGCCATTGAAATGCCCTTGGAGGAACGCCGACACCGCATGCGTCGCATGCGGGCCTATCTTGAGACCCACGACATTCGGGCCTGGTCGGACGAGTGCCTGCGGGATGCCGGAAGCCTCCCATCCAATGACAGTCGCTCTCTTGAATAACCGGCGCCGGCTCCCACGCGTCGGCGGAGTGAGCCTGTGATTGCATCAATCTCGCCGCCGCTCCGCACCCCACCACGTCTGAGCGTCCCCTACCAGCATCGGACGCACACCAATATTTACGGCACCCCGCATCGACCGCTGGGCCTGCTGCTCACCATGAGTCTCTGGCTTCTCCTCGGCGGCTGCGCGCAAATCGGGCACCTGTTTGCCGTTACCGAATCCGCCGACCTGCCGGTGGATCGACAACAACAGGCGATTGTCTCGCGGCTGAAAGCCATCGTCGAGCCGGAACTCCGCGATAACCTCGCGAGGATCCTCCCGGCGGTTCGCGCAAGCCTGGCCGACCAGACGAACAAGATCGCCAAGTTCAAACAAGGCCTGGTCCTGCGCGCGCTCACCGATCCGTGGGATGGCCTGGCCGCAATCGAGCAGGCCGGCCTACTCGCGGCCACCGCGGCCGAGTCAGGCGTCGAGGGACTTCCGGCCGTGATCGACATCCTTGAAGGAGGCATGGATCGCACCGGCGCACCGTTCAGGCCGCTCATTTTTCCTGCCACCCTCGCGCGCGAGGACGTGCTCGGCTTTATCATGGAAGCGCTCGAAGATGCCTATCAGGATCGTGAACATGCGCTACGCCATCTGTCGCCGCAGGACCGGGAGTTCATTTTCACGCAAGCCCGCCCCCTGGTGGAACGGTTCAGTCCCCAAGTCACGCCACCCGTGCACCTTGCGGACGCCGAAGCCGCGGCCCGATACGCGACTCTCCTCATGCAACAGATCGACTACGCGTCGCTCATCAGTGCCGCGCAACGATTGGCGCGACTCGGCAACCGGAAATTTTTGCAACAATTGGATATTGCCTTCCACAAACGGAACCCGATCGCCCAAACCGTTTCCGGCATCACCGGAGATCTGCTCCTAATTGAGCAGACGTCGTACGGACTGCTGGTGGTGGGAGGCCGTGGCCCGAATACCTACGACCTCGATCATGGCGCCGCGCTGATCATCGATCTCGGCGGCAACGACACCTACCGCGGCCTTGTCGGTGCCAGTCCCAACAGCGATCTGGGCAACAGCGTGGTCATCGACCTGAGCGGGAACGATCTGTATCAACCTGCTGCGCTGGGCCTCGCCACAGGGCGGGCTGGCATCGGGATCGTGATCGACCACAGCGGCGACGATACTTACCGTTTGGCGCCCGGCTCCGGAGGCGTGGGTCTCGCGGGGCTTGGTATCCTGTATGATGGAGAAGGACAGGATATCTATGAAGGGAACCGGTTCACCCAAGGCGCGGCCTTCGGCGGGTTCGGCTTGCTGGTTGATCGCGCGGGCGACGACCGGTACACGAGCTTCGGCTACGCGTTGGGCTTCGGCGCTCCATTGGGTGTCGGCGCCCTCATCGACGTGTCCGGAAACGATTCCTACGAATGTGGCGGGCGTTATGCCAGCGCATACAATGAGGCTGAGGCCCCGCAGGCGCAACCGCACGATGCGGCGTTTCAATACGATTGTTTCGGGCTCGGAACCGGATCGGGACTCCGTGTCTTCAGCAAACAGCCGGCCCAGCGCGCGCAGAGTTTGGCCGGTGGGTGGGGTCTCTTCATCGATCTGGATGGTCGTGACCGGTATCACAGCGACAACTTCTCTCAGGGGCACGGGTATTTTTTCGGCCTCGGCGTGAAACTGGATCTGCGCGGTGACGACGAGCACCAAGCCGCGCGCTACGGCCACGGAACCGCCGCGCACTTCGGCGTGGGTCTGCACATCGATTACCAAGATAAGGACCGGTATGGCTCCAAAGGTCCCTTTTATAACGGCGGGGCGGCCTGGGACGAAAGCGTCGCGCTGGCGATCGACGGCGGCCCGGCGAGCGATTTCTATGACCTGCCTGCCTCGACCGGACTGGGTATGGCCGACCTCAGTGGATGGGGACTGTTCATTGAAGAGGGCGGTGCCGACCAATATGCCGTCAGCCGAGGGCTCGGACTTGGTGCGGATGCCGGCATCGGCGCATTTTTCGACCTTGATGGGCGAGACGATTATTCCTCTGTTCCTGCTCCAACCAATGGGACGCACCCCGAACGGCTCAATCGAAAAACATATATCGAGAACGAGGGCAGCATCTTCATCGACCGCTGACGGGATGGCCGACAGGCCCGCCGGCTCCGTGCTCGCATCGTTCAGACGGGCTCCTCTCCGACACCGACGCTTGACTCACACTCTGCCGTGGCTATCTCAAAGAACGGTGATCGGCGCGAGAGCGAATCGCAGTGAACGCGATTCACCTTTTGCGTGATGATTATCCGAGAACCTGGAGGATGACATGACTGATTCCGACGCCCCGATACTTACGAACCTGCCCATTGTCCCGCTGAAGCGAACCGTGCTGTTCCCGGGCACGATGATGCCCTTGACCGTCGGGCGGGATCGTTCCGTTGCGGCCGTGGACGCAGCCTTGAAAACCGAAGATAAAACGTTACTGGTGGTGGCCCAGCGGGATGCGCAAACCGATCAACCGACGCTGGAAGATCTCTATCCCATCGGAACCAAGGCCGTCATCAAACAGACGGTCCGTACGCCGGAGGGGCATTACAATATCCTGATCCAGGGCTTGGAGCGGGTCGTATTGCTGAAGCTCGACCAAGTCGATCCGTATCTGCAAGCCCGCGTGAAACAGCTGCCTCCTCCGAGCGAGCAGAGCACGGAAGTCGAGGCGCTGCATCGGGCAATCCTAGACATTATCACCGAACTGCCGAAACTGATTCAGACGCCCGGCGTGCACGAGGCCGTGGCGGCGCTGGGCACGGAAGAAGATCCGGTGCTCCTGGCTTACCGTATCGCGTCGTTGCTGAATCTCACGTTGGACGGCGAACAGCAGTTACTCGCGGCCGCCACCCGCGCGGATCTCCTGCGCGGACTCTATGCGGCCCTGTCGCGCGAAGTTCAAATTCTGCAGTTGCGCGACAAGATCGCCGGCGACGCAAGGGAAAAGTTAGGCAAGACGCAGCGGGAATATCTGCTGCGAGAGCAGCTGAAGACGATCCAGCAGGAACTGGGGGAAAGCACGGGGGAAGAAGATGACGTCGGTGCGCTGAGAACAAAAATTCAAGAGGCCGATCTTCCCGAAGCGGTGCGGAAGGAAACCGATCGTGAATTGGCGCGTCTCGCCAAGACGCCGAGCGCGTCGCCCGAGCATCAGGTGATCCGGAGCTACCTGGAACTGGTGCTCGAATTGCCGTGGAACAAGTCCTCGGAAGAAGGCCTGGACCTGTCCTATGTCCGCAAGGTGTTGGACGAGGACCACTACGGCATCAAGGAAGTCAAAGAACGCATCGTGGAACATCTGGCGGTTTTGAAATTAAACCCCACCGCCAAGGCGCCGATCCTTTGCCTGGTCGGGCCTCCCGGGGTCGGAAAAACCAGTTTGGGACAGTCCATCGCCAAGTCCATGGGGCGCACCTTTGAGCGTTTCAGCCTCGGCGGGTTGCATGACGAAGGCGAACTGCGCGGCCACCGCCGCACCTATGTCGGCGCCCTTCCCGGCCGCATCATCCAGGCCGTACGGCGCGCCGGGGTCAACAATCCGGTCATCATGCTGGACGAAGTGGATAAACTCGGACGCGATTTCCGCGGCGATCCCGCGGCGGCGTTGTTGGAGATTTTGGATCCCGCGCAGAACCATACGTTCCGCGACCACTATCTCGATTTGCCGTTCGATCTGTCCAAAGTGTTTTTCATCACGACGGCGAACACGCTGGAGACCCTCTCGCAGCCCTTGCTCGATCGCATGGAAATCATTCGATTGAACGGCTACAGCGAGCGGGAGAAGCGAGAAATCGCCCTGCGGTACCTCTGGCCGAGACGGTTGAAGGAAGCCGGCCTGCGAGCCGAGGAGGTGAATCTGGCCGATACGGTGCTCGACCATATCATCGGCCGCTATACCAGGGAGTCGGGCGTGCGGCAGCTGGAGCAAATGTTGGGTCGCATCACGAGAAAGGTCGCCGTGACCTTCGCGGATCGGCCGGCCGACGCACCGGCCAGCCCGGCCGAGATCACGCAACCGCTGCTGGACGAGTGGCTCGGGCAGGAGCGATTCCAGCCGGAAGAGGCACGCAAGCATTTGCCGGCCGGAGTGGCCACAGGTCTGGCCTGGACGCCGACGGGGGGTGACGTGCTGTATATCGAAACAACCCTGTTGCCAGGCAGCCACGAGCTGACGCTCACGGGACAATTGGGCGATGTCATGCAGGAATCCGCTCGCGCGGCGCGCAGTTATCTCTGGTCGCATGCCGAGAGCATGGGACTCGATATCTCGCGCTTCAAACGCAACGGAGTCCACATTCACGTTCCGTCCGGGGCCATTCCCAAAGACGGCCCCTCGGCCGGCATTACGATGGCCACCGCGCTGGCTTCGGCCTATGTCGGCAAGCCGGTGCGCAGCGACACGGCGATGACCGGGGAAATCAGCCTGACCGGATTGGTCCTGCCGGTCGGCGGCATTAAGGAAAAAGTCCTCGCCGCCCATCGCGCCGGCATTCGCCGGATCATTCTGCCGAAGGCCAACGAGAAAGATTTGAAGGAAGTGCCGCAAGACGTGCGGGATGAACTCACGGTCATTCCTGTGGAACGGATTGAAGAGGTGCTGCCGGCGGCGTTCAATCAGGATTCGGCGTCTTCATCCGAACGAGGCGAACCGTTGGCCACTTCTACGGCATCGTAACACTCCGGGCCCCGGCTGCAAGGCCGGGGCCCATACGTAGGGCCCCGCGCGCGATTGGCCTGACCGCTTCGCATTGTGTCGATCCTCTCACGATCTATCCGCTTGCCTTGCCGTTCCGTACAGACTTATGTAAGGATAAATATCCCTGGTCGACTCAGAGGCACGTCCTGCCACGCTGTGAAGGAGATTGTCCATGCCGCCTAAAATTGACATCGGGGAAATCACCCCTGTAACCAAGACCGACGACGAATGGAAAAAATTGCTGTCGCCCGCCGCCTATAAAGTCTTGCGGCATGAAGACACTGAGCGCGCCTTTTCGAGTCCGCTCCACGAGAATCACCAAACCGGCATCTACCGCTGCGCGGGCTGTGACCTTCCGGCCTATTCCTCGGAACATAAGTTTGACAGCGGCACCGGCTGGCCCAGCTTTTGGCAACCCATCGATCCCAAAGTGGTAGACACCCGCACGGATTCGAAATTTTTCATGACCCGGGTCGAGGTCCACTGTGCTCGCTGCGGCGGCCATCAGGGACATATCTTCGATGATGGCCCCAAGCCCACGGGACTGCGGTACTGCATCAACGGCCTGGCGTTGAAATTCGTTCCAGCCTAAGTTCGCGCATGCGGGCCGACCCGATGATGCCGTCTGAGTAGCCTGAAAGTTATTCTGATACGAACCTGGCACATGGGCTCCTGGTCGCGGGCATGGTGCGAAGATCGAGATGCTCCGTACGTCATCGGCCTCCTCGGCGCGACGACGCACCTTGCAATTTGTCGCTGAACCCTCCTAGACTGCCCATTGCATGGCGTCCTTTACCACAATACCATCGCCCCTATGTCTCCTCGTTGGATTGACTGCCCTGCTGGGATGCTCGCAGTCCTCCGACGGCATCTCGACGAATCTCAATGCATGCTTGATCGTGACGGAAGCCGAGGTCGAACTAGCCATTGGAACCCCCGTCACGCCTGGCCTGCCTCAAAATGGTCGCCAGTGCCTCTACCAGGCGAAGCGCAATCCACAAGAGACGGTGACGGTCGAGCTGAACCCGGGGCCTGACGGGGACAAGAAAAGCCTCTTTCACGATCAGCGCTCCAAGGTCGGTCACGAGCCGGTTCCAGGGGTCGGCGACGGAGCCTTCACCCTGCGGTCTCCCATCGGCGGCATTCAACTGACGTTCTTGAAGGCCGATGCGCTCGTGACGCTCTCTCTCTCCTCTCCAAAACAAGCGAACGCAGAGGCGGCCATGACCAACCTCGCAAAAGTGGCTGCGACCCGACTCGACGGACCGCTTCGCGCGCATCCCGCGACCGCGACGGACCCACGTCCGACAACCACCGCCTCACAATGGACCGGTGATTGGTATGGCTGTCTGCCGGTCGGAATGATGTACGGGAAGGGCCATCTCGCCTTGAGCGAAGCGGGCACCTGGTCTCTGACCACAGCCGTGCTGATGCCGGGCACAGTGACGGCGGACCGGGGACGCTGGGAGGCCGAGTCCTATCAAGAGATTCTGCACGGAACCTATCAACTGGCCGGAAGCGACCGATTCTCCACGACCGGAGTGCTGAGTGTGACCTGGGAGAAGCTCGCGAAAAATCAAGGACCGAATAAATTCGACCCGCTGCTCTGGCAATCCTTCGGCACCACCCCTCGCAAGATGACGGTCAAACGGCTGACGCCGGTGGAACCGGCACTTGTGGGAACCTGGGAAGGATCGGCCAAATACGTCGATCGCCAGGAAGAATTTGTGTGGACGATCACCTCCGCCAACGTGTCGGAATTCTACAAGGCCACGATCCAGACAGGCCGGATCGAGCCGGAACAGGATCGGTTCCGCCTGCTCATCCCCCAGAGCAAAACCCCACCCCTGTCGGTACAGGTGTTGGCTCAGGATAAGCTGGAGCTTACCGACACGAGCGGTACGGTTTCGCAATGGCACCGGAATGAGAAACTGCTGTCGCGCTGCTAACCTTCGGCCTCGGCTTGACTCGAATTTTTCCGCTCGCTAGACTGCTGGTATGAACCGCTGGCTCATCGTGACGCTATTCCTCGCCTCGCCCTTCCTCGCGGCACTGGATAGTCATGCCGCACCAGGCGAAGAACTGCCTGCTCCAAACTCGACCGAATCATTTGACCAGACGATCCTGACGAATCTTCTGCAGGATCTCTACAACCGAGCCCACGCCGCATTACAGGAGTATGTTGAGATCGACGGAGCCCTGCCGCAGGATGGACAGATACAGGGGCAGGCGGGAGAGTTTCGACTCAAACTCTTTCCCCAGGGCAAATCCCGTTCGCAGGAACACGTGACCGCCGAAGGGTCCTTCCGCCTCTCACCCGACCCTGGGCAGCAGGAATTCACGCTTCATTTCAAATCCTCCATTGGTCCACAGGCCCCTCAGGCGAACGACGACATCATCTAGCCCAATCGCGATAGGGCTGGTGACGAGCACTGACTCGCTTCCCTGTCCAGCCGCTACGGACGAATCCCTGCGCTATGGTCAGCCTAATCGGGCTAGGCCCAACGTTCCCGACGACAACGGAATAGGGCGGAGATGTGCCCCTGGTCGCAAGCTGCGGATCAACTCAGATGTGTGTCCAGCGAGACTCGGCGGAAGGCCGACCTACTCAGCGCTACCCGCCGGCGAGAAATCGCTGGATGACATCCAGCGGCAGTAGGCCGACGAGCACGGTTCCATCCGAGCGTTGAAGGAGCGGCACGCCCTGCTGCTCCGTCTCCACCCACTGTCCTTCCCAGGCTCGGAGGACCGGATCCACAGCCATAGTGTTCGCCTCCGAGACCTGCTCAGGGAGGAACCCATGACATCCGGCCTCCCTCTGCAGCAGAGCTTCATCGGAGAGATCCTGGCCCTCGACCCAGAAGAGTCGATACAAGGAGGACACAAAATCACGGGCTCGAAGAGGGTCGATATGATGGGCGCGAATCGACGCGACAATCGCGCGCCTGGTATTGGGCTTTCCCTGGGGCACCGTGATCGGCACGTCAGGCGCCAGCCGACGAACCATCTCGACCTCCTGCTTCAATTCAGCTCCCATCCGTCCGGCCCAACTCACCATCGGCGAAGGGAGGTGCGGCGCGTGCTGCACACCCTGCCAGGAGATCCGATCCATCACGCCAAGCGTATGGAGACGCTCATGCATGGCATAACAGAAGGGGCAGTTGAAATCGCTATAGAGCCGACAGGTATTCATGGCACTCCCTCAAAATGAATGTCCACTAAGCAGGCCGGGATGCTCAACGAGACTGTCCAGTGAGGCCACAGCCGCACGGTCGAAACGCGGCATCTCTCCGACACTATCCGACTGCGGGCGAATAGGGTACCCTCTCTTCACTGAACAGTACAACCGAGCAGGGGATCAGGCATGCCGACCGATTCACCAGGGAATAACCATCTTCAGTTTTCTGGAGAGCGCTTTTCTGTGGAGTATCAATTCCATGGATCAGCCTCAGATGCGCGCAGGCGAGCAGATCTGATTTGCATCGACCAAACCGTCGAAGCCGCCGATCACGTCATTCCTCCCGGAGTGATTCGAGAGCAGCTGCTGGGTCATGTGGTTCATCTCGAAACACTCAGCCCCGAGTCTCACCGGGTGGTCATCAGTTTTCCCACAGAACTCCTAGACGGCACCATGAGCGCCCTGCTTCATATGACCTCCGGTATGGCCGGCCTGCAAGGACAACTCCGCGTCACCGACCTGTCGCTGCCCAACGAGATCGTCGCCCGGATGACGGGCCCGCGCTTCGGCTCGCAAGGCTTGCGCGACCTGCTCCAGGTGCCACGACGCCCGTTGGTGTGCGCGGTGCTGAAACCGCTCGGGCTTCCTCCGCGGGAACTGGCTGCGCTCGCCCGGGAGTTCGCCCTCGGCGGAGTCGATCTGATCAAGGACGACCAAAGTTTGCGCGATCACCCCTTCTGCCGATTCGAGGAGCGGGTCGCACGCTGCGCGGCAGCCGTCGCCGAGGCCTCGCGCCAAACCGGAAAACGCTGCCTCTATGCCCCGCATGTCTCCGGCGCCTGGCCCCTCATCCTGGAACAGGCCGGCCTGGCGCAGACGTCGGGAGCAGGGGCGCTGTTGATCTGTCCTGGCCTGACCGGCTTTGACGCCATGGCCTCGCTTGCGCAGCTCGCCTCGCTGTCGCTGCCCCTCATCGCGCACCCGGACTTTCTCGGGAGTCATTACGTCTCACCGGATAGCGGCCTCGCTCCCTCTGTCCTATTTGGACTCCTCCCCAGACTGGCCGGAGCCGACGTTTCCATCTATCCTACCTTCGGCTTGACCTATCCGATTTCGGACACCGATTGTCGGCAGATCGCCGCGTCCTGTCGACGCACACTCGGCCCATTCCCGTCCATCTTTCCGACCGCCGCGGGAAGAATGACCGCGTCGCGCATTCGTGAGATGGGCACAATTTATGGTCGAGACCTGGTCTATATTCTCGGGAGCGATGTGCGGCGAGGACCGGCAACCATCCGTACTGCGTGCCAGGACTTTCTCCAACGTGTCGAGGTAGAGACATCTCAACAGGCCTGACTAATGACATGATGTAAAGATTCATCTAATGAACGTAAGCCGCTTATATATCAATTAAATATTTACTATACGAACACAATATTTCCACACCGCTTATCGAATCCATGTCGACTCTCGCAGCAGACGAGACCGACGCGACATGGGTACCCGCCTCTCCATCATTCCCCGTTGCTGCGTCAAGTTTCATCTCCCCCCATCCGATACAGTCCCTAGCCTGACGTCCTCATCAGGGACCGCCCGTTCGTCTGCAGAAGAAAGAACCATGGCCTTGGCCCGAACCTCCGACGACTCTTCCAAACTCGACACGTCTGGCACCATCGTCCTCCGGCCTGAGCATCTTCGACTCGGCATGTATGTCGATCTCAATTGCTCCTGGTTTCGGCACCCGTTCCCACGACGTTCCTTTAAACTGACCTCCCAAAGCCAGATCGCGACAATCCGTGGACTCGGGTTGGCCACCGTTTTGGTTTATCCACGGGAGTCTGATTCGGATGCAGAGGTGGACGCGGACGGGACCCCGCTCGCGCCGGCTCCGGCCCCGTCGAACACGACGACAGTGACCGCGCCGAATCAGGCCGTCGCCGAGCCGAATGTTTCGCCGACCGACGAAGAGCTGCCGACCCACGGCGACTATCATCAGGCGGTGGAATTGGCCTCCGAGGCCTATCGCCAAATGCTGGACACGAGTTCGCAGATGATGAAAGATCTCACGACGGGGTCCGAGGAGGGATTGCGCTCCGCCCAGGGCATGATCGGCGGACTCAGCGCACTGCTGACCAATACGGAGGCCGCCGGCACGGTAGCCAGCGCCTTCGATCCCGAAGATATCGGCAATGCGAGCGTCCTCCATGCCCTCAATGTCGCCACACTTTCCATGATGGTGGCGCAGCATTTCGATATCGACCAGGAGGCACTTCAACTGATCGGTATGGCTGGACTACTGCTCGACGTTGGAGAGCAGCGCATCCCGCGCCATATATTACAGAGCCGTGCGCGCCGCTCCGCAGTGGAGAATGTGAAGTATCAGCTTCACCCGTACCTTGGGGTGGAAATGCTCAGACGATACCCCGGGTTTCCAGAAGAAGTGCTGGACGTCATTCGCTGTCACCACGAACGGCTGGATGGTTCCGGCTATCCCGAGAGGCTCAAGGGCGATCAAATCTCGCTCCCCACCAGAATCGTCAGCGCCGTCGATCACTATGATACTCTGGTCAACAGCCTCCATCCTGAGGAGGCCCTCTCGCCGGCGGAGGCCTTGGCCACCATGTATCGGCATCAAAACCAGCTGTTTGCCCCGGATGTGGTCGTGGCCATGATCCATACGCTGGGCGTGTATCCGCCCGGAACGGTGGTCGCGTTGTCCGACAACGCCCTCGGACTGGTGCTCAACATCAACTTCAAACACCGGCTCAAGCCCCTCGTACTGATCTACGACCACACCGCGCCGCCAGAACAGCCTCACACCGTTGACCTTTTGGAACAGTCCGGGCTGACCATCCTCAGGGCCATGCCACGCGAGGAGTTGGCCCAAGAAGTGGTGGAGTACTTCCGCATCAAACGATGGACCGGGTATTTCATCCAAGCGTCCATGCGTACGGCCTGAACAGACAGGACATCAAGGCCTGACCCCACGGCTGGCAGCCATGCCGTGCAGTATGGTATTTCCCTCGCATGGCTTTGCCTCGTGTCCTGCTTCTCATTCCCCCGCTGACCCAATTGAATACGCCCTACCCGGCCACCGCCTATCTGACGGGCTTCCTGCGTGCCCATGGCTATGAGGCGGCGCAGGCCGACCTCGGCCTCGAAATGGTCCTCCGTCTCTTCTCGCGAGTCGGATTGGAGCAGGCGTTCACCCGTATCAGACGGACAGACCGGCCGTGGCGAGGAGAGATCCAACAGATCCTGGCGCTGCAAGACACCTATCTCGATACCGTCGAGCCGGTGATCGCGTTTCTTCAGGGAAAGGACCCGATGTTGGCCCCCCTTCTCGCCCGTCCGGGTTTTCTTCCGGAAGGCCCTCGCTTTGCCGGTGATCGTCGGCCCGGACAGGGATCCCTCCCCTCCTCACCGTCCGACACGGCTCGACATCGCGCCACGCTCTACATCGAAGATCTGACCGACCTCCTCCAGAGTACCGTCGCGCCCCATTTAGCCCTGAATCGGTACGCCGAGCACATCGTACAGGCCACCTCGTCATTCGACCCCATCGAAGATGCCCTGGCTCAACCCCTCAGCCTCACGGACGAGTTGTTGCTTGACGCGCTGTGGCCGCACATACGCCGAACGACTCCCGATATCGTCGGCCTCACAGTTCCCTTTCCTGGTAATCTGTTCGGGGCGTTGCGAATTGCGCAAGCGCTCAAGAGACGGCATCCGGGTACCGTCGTCGTCTTGGGCGGCGGATATGTAAACACCGAGCTGAGACGGCTGAAAGACCCGCGACTGTTCCAATACGTGGACTTTGTCACGCTCGACGACGGCGAACGCCCGCTCCTCTGCCTCCTCGAACACGTCGCCGGCGAACGGCCGGATACCCTGCTTCGCCGGACCTATCTGTGTCGGAACGAGACCGTGCTATTTCGAGACGGCAGCGTCGAACCGGACGTTCCGATGCACGAACTCGGCACACCGACCTATGCAGGATTGCCGTTGGCCGACTACCTCTCGATCCTCGACAGTTTCAATCCGATGCATCGACTCTGGTCGGAGGGGCACTGGAACAAGCTGACCGTCGCGCACGGCTGTTATTGGAAGCAATGCACCTTCTGCGATGTCGGGCTGAACTACATCGCGCGGTATGAGATGACGCCGACCGACGTCTTGCTCAAGCAGATCACGGCTCTGATTCAAGAAACCGGGCAGCGAGGGTTCCATTTTGTGGACGAAGCCGCGCCGCCTGCAGCGCTGAAAGCCCTGGCCCTAGGCCTGCTGGAAACAGGGACGACCATTTCCTGGTGGGGCAACATTCGATTCGAGGAAGCCTTCTCACCCGACTTGGCTCGACTGCTGGCGGCATCCGGCTGCATCGCCATCACCGCGGGTCTCGAAGCGGCATCGGATCGCCTGCTGGAACGGATGAAGAAAGGAATCACCGTGGATCAAACCGCCCGGGTCGCGGCGGCGTTTCGCCAGGCAGGCATTCTGGTCCACGCCTATCTCATGTATGGGTGCCCCGGCGAGACCATCGCAGACACCGTGGATTCGTTGGAACGCGTGCGGCAACTGTTCGCGAACAATCTGCTCCAGTCCGCCTTCTGGCACAAATTCACGGCCACGGCGCATAGTCCGATCGGGCTCAACCCCACCGCGGAAGGCATCACCATTCTCGGCCCGGCATTCGGAGGGTTTGCCGAAAACGATCTCCGTCATGCCGATCCCACCGCCACCTGCCCGGCTTGGCTCGGCGAAGGCCTGCGGGCAGCGTTGCTCAACTACATGGAACAGGCCGGCTTCGACATGCCTGCACAACGCTGGTTTTCACATCCTGTTACGCCACCCCGTGTGGCACGAACCTGGCTTAAGCGCGCGCTGAGCGCGTCTTCCCCCGCACCACTCACTGCCGAACGACGCTGCGTCTGGATCGGCGGCCGACCCGTAGTGCCCTCAACGGGAGCCGCTCGGATCAGAATCATTCTCCCGAGTCGCACCGAGGATTTTACGATCACCCTGGCGTCCCAGCACGCTGAATGGATACTTCGGCTGCTCCACGATGCGAGTCCCGCGCCCAGCCGGACCACCCGCGAATACCCCCGTCTCGCCGAAGCGCGTCAACAGTTTCCGGCCTCTGGCCCACGCGGGTTCGATCGATTCAGCAAGACCACCCCCTGGCAAACGATTCGCCAAGCAGGTCTCCTCCTGGTCTGATGTGCTGTCTGCTATCCATCTGCCTGGTAATTTCTTCAATTCCAATTCTGCTCGCGGGGCCGTGTTTGAAACCCCGGGGTCCGGATTCAAGGTCAGTGCAAACTCAGGATCGGCCACACCGGTGCGCTTCGGTAGCATCAATCCCTCGTTCCCGAACAGCTTTTCCGTGTTCAGCTCGCATAAACTTCTTACAGCCATCGACAGCAATATCGTTGATGTGAGGTTCTTCGTGCCCGGCACGAATCAGCCCGGAGCGGTGCGCGGGTTCGGCTCAGTCTTCACCGATGTTGATTTGGCCGGTCCGACCACGATCGAGTTTTTTGACTTTCACCAACAGCTTGGGCACGCAAACCGTCCTCAATACACCAGGCGCAACCCGCCTGTCGTTCCTCGGCGTCTCACTGGAAAAGGCGCTTGTCGCCATGGATGATTTCATCTTTGGCGAGCCGCAAGCGGTACCAGCGCCGGCAGCCCTCCTTCTTCTCGGAAGCGGTTTGGCTGTCCTCGTGTGGGCGCGGCGGAATTCTCTTCTCCTTCAATAGTCAGCGTGCGTCTCAATCCGTTCTACATCGATCCAACCTCGCTGGCAGGCACCCCATCTCTTTATTGGGCTACAGAGCACAAGCGTCACCTCCGCGTCATGCTGCCGCTCTACCACAACCAGACCTGCCTGGTCTGCCATGGCCAGCCGGAAGGGGACGAGACGTGTCCTGATTCCGTGAAGGCGCCAAAGAAGAAGACCTCGCCGGCCCGATCAGCGTCAAGATGGGGATTCACTAGCGAATCCCATCCGGTCTGGTCGCGGGGTGGATGGGTAAAAATGGTTGCGGGACGCGGTGAGAATGAGGCGAAGGATCCCTGACGTGCGCTCCTGAAACCAGGCGGTACTCTCAGAGGAGCCGGCCCACAGGCCGGCTCCTCTGTTTCTCCCACTATCGAGGATATCGACTACTTATTAGGCTGAGGCGTCAGCCGCAGATACGGCTTCACTGCCTTGAACCCTTTCGGAAACAGGGTCTTGGCTTCGGCATCGTTCACCGCCGGCGTGATGATGCAATCTTGCCCGTCTTTCCAGTTGACCGGAGTCGCGACCTTATATTTCGCGGTCAGCTGGAGGGAATCCACCACCCGCAGCAATTCGTCGAAGTTCCTTCCGCAGGAGGCCGGGTACGTCAGCATCAACTTGATCTTCTTATCGGGTCCGATCACAAACACCGATCGCACCGTCATGCTGTCGAGCGAATTCGGGTGGATCATGTCATACAGATCGGCGACCTTCTTCTCAGGGTCGGCAATGATCGGGTAACTGACCGTACAGTTCTGGGTTTCGTTGATATCCTTGGTCCAACCGCGATGTGAATCCAATGGATCCACACTGATGGCCAAAATCTTCACCCCGCGCTTATCGAACTCCCCTTTGATCTTCGCCATGTACCCTAATTCCGTCGTGCACACCGGGGTATAATCCTTGGGGTGTGAAAAAAGAATTCCCCACCCGCCTCCCAGCCACTCGTGGAAATTGACCGTCCCTTCCGTCGTCTCCGCTGTAAAATTCGGGGCCTCATCCCCCAATCGTAATCCCATGGTTTCCTCCTTCAATGTTCGGCCGGACGTGGTGATGATACTGATTAGAGTGCAGAAAGACGAATTAAGAGTACCGTTTCTGAGGAGTCCGGCGCAAGCGGAAGCTCTCCAGAACGGAGCCGTGAGGCCAGCGGCACGCACAAACGACAGCGGCCTTCTCAAGTTTTCCCTCAGGTATCCGATAAGAAACCCAGGTGCCGGAGGAGACTGCATGGAAAACACCAAACCCTCGTCCACTGGACTACGAATCTCCAACGATCCCATGTACCGCTTGCTTCGCGAGGGGTGCATCAAGGAATTCAACGTCAAACGAGCGGGAGGAGAACCGGTCGATCTGACACGCTGTGACCTGCGCGGACTTGATCTGCGTGGGCTGGAGACCGATGGATTGGATTTCAGCGAGTGTTACTTCCGGCAAGCCGATTTGCGAGGCATCGATTTCCGAAAAGCAAAACTCGAAGGCGCAAGCATCAATGCGGCCAAGATCTCCGGAGCGTATTTCCCCCTCGAATTGAGCGCGAGTGAAATTGAACTCTCGCTCCTGCACGGCACGCGGATGCGGTACGGATCGAAAGTCTGACTCTCACGACCGGAAGGTCACCCTCCCGTCAGGTTCAAACGAGCTGGAATCCTTTCCCCTTCGGATGCGGTCACCTCGGCCTCTACGAGAAAGACCCGGTCTTCGGACATCTCTCCCGTCGCCATCAGTGTTTCGCGGATCGCCTTGGCGCGGTCCTGTGCGAGCCTGCGCAATTCCCCCTCCTCGACCGGCATGGCCGGCACGAGTTGCTGCCGAATTTCTTCCGCCGTCAGCACCCGCTCGACGGACTCTCCTCCGGACACCTGTGTGCGTTTAGTCGGTTGTTTGCCTAATTTTTCCGCATACAGGTCGCCGAGCAGAGCAAGCTCACGGTCTTTCGAAAGCGTGGCTTGCAGATTGGTCTTTCCGCCATGCGTGAAGCGCCGCTGCAATTCAGCCTCCACCTTCAACGTGGCCAAGGCATCCCGGTCTCGTTTGGGATCCGCGGTCCCGATGACCTCCAGACGCAAGGCCGGCCGTTCGTTGAGTGCCTTGATCAACGTTTTGACTTTCTCCTCTGCCGCATCCTCGATTTCCTGACTGCCTGGCTTGAACCCGATGAACTGCAGTTCCTCACCGCTGCCTCCTATCAAACTCCCCAGCGCGGCGAATGGAGAGGTGGCGACTTTCGTAATCAAGTTGACCAACGCATCGAGCACGACCTGTCCGTAGTGAAAATCAGGCTCGCTGAGATCTCCCCGCACCGGCAAGTCGATGTCGATCCGCCCACGCCGATCCTTGAGCAAGGCGACTGCCAGTCCGACCGGCAAGTTGGTCGCATCGGGACTGTCGGTTTCCTTGCCGAACGTGAGCTGATCGATGAGCACGTCGTTTTCCCCGACCAATTTCTTTTTCGACACCAGATACTTCAAATCCAGGGAGAGCTTCCCTTTGGTAATCGGGAATCCGGCATATTTGCCCGCATAGGGTGACACCGCGGTCAGATCCATGCCATCGAGCACCACCTTGAGATCCGTATAGGTCAGCTCACTGAGTGGATTGATCTTGCCGTGAATCTTGAGCGGTGCCACCCGATCCACCTTCCCGCTCAACGAGACCTCGGCCTTGGCCACTTGCTTTGAGGACAGCCCCTTGATGCTGCCGCGGAGGTCTGAAATTCCGGTGGTGACGGTCGGTTGGATGGACTCGTCCACATAGGTGGCGGACAGGTTCGACAGCGTCACGACGCCGATGGAAATCGGAATCGGCGGCGTCTCTTTCTTGCCCCCTGCTGTATTCACCGGCTTGGACGGCTCCTGTTGCGTTCCGACCTGCTCAGGGGAACGCAAGGCGCGAGTGACGTTCATCGTCCCGTCTTCGGCCGTGACCAATTGAATCGCCGGATCACGCATGGCGATCTCCCCGATCTTGACCGTGGTGGGCGCCACTTCCAATGCGATCTCGCTCAGATCCAGCGCGGTCCAACCAAGCAGTTTTTTGTCTGAGGCCGCATCGGTCACATCCAGCTTGTCGATCCCGAGTTGGCCCTGGTACCGCAACAACGGTTCCGCCTCGTGCCGACTTCGGTATTGCGCCTCGCCCGCGAGTTCGAGTTCCCCTTCCCTTACGTCGAGCTGCACCATTTGATCGAGATAGGGTTGAAACGGGCGAATGCCGATGTGCGCCAGGGTCAGCTTGAGATCGGCTTGAAGGGGGTCGATCTGCACCGTGCCGTCGGTCTCCAGGCTTCCCTGTTTGTTGAGCCGAAGGCTGGCGGTAATCGGAAGCGACCCGTTCGGCGGCAAACGGATGTCTGTGACTGTCGCCTGCAAATCGTCGATCGCCAGGTTCACGGGGGTCTGCAGGCTGCGATCCTCGAAAGCAACCTGTGCCTTCGCCACCTCCACCTTCTGCACCTCCACCGTCCAGGGTGCGGTGTCCTCCGAAGCGGGCGGGTCGGTCTCCTTTTCTCCTGCCACCGGAACAAAGAGCCCACTGAAATTTATGGCCCCGTCCTGTTCCAACCAGGTCCGAACCTGCGCCCCTGACGCCCGAATAGTTCCGACCCCGAGGTCTCGTGCTGGGAGATCCAGACGAATTTCGTCGAGTTCCAACGATGGGAGGGTAATGAGCGGATCACTCACCCTGTCGGAGGCCAACCGAAAATCGGACAGCGCAATGCTTCCGTCACTCAGTTGCAGATTAAAGGGAGTCTCCTTCATATCGAAACGATAACGCGCATCGACCTGAACCGCGCCGCTCAGGATCTCGAAATGAAATTGATCACGGATGCTCGGCCAAAAGGTGTTCAACTTCACGTTGGATAACGTCACTTTCCCGGTCGATTGTAATGGATCGAGGTGGATCGCTCCTTCCCACGTCAGGGTTTCTCCCTTCCCGAATTCAGCCGTGAAGGCATAGGCATTTTCTTCCCCCCGTCGCGTGCTGAAGTTTTGAAGGGTAATTTCGATCGGCACGACGTCGATCATGATCGGTTTTCGTTTAGTGTCATCCCGGTATTCGATGACCCCCTGCGTGATGCTCAAGAGGCGGATGTCGACGGGAGGCATGGACGAGTCTTCCGCGTTGTCACTCGACGACGGCGACTCCGCTCCCTCACCCTTGTCGGTCGTCTGAGGGATCAGACCGAGGAGGTTGAGCTTGCCTCTCGCAGGAAGATGCACAAAGCCGAACGGAAAGGTCAGCCGGATCTCGTCGAACAGGTAGGACGACCGGACGATCGAGGTCGCTTCGAAATCAACGAACAACTCGCCGAACCCGAGCATCGGCCGCTGATTCGCCTGTTGAATTTCGAACTCCGAGACCGTCAGAGCAAAGGTGAAGGGATTGAACGAGATCTCCTTCAACAAGACAGGATGCTGTAGTCGCTCGGACAGGGCTGGAATGCCGTAGGTCTTGACGGCATAGGGTACGCCGAAAAACCCCAGCACGGCGTACAGGGCGATGAGCCCGCACAATACTATCAGCAGAAGCGTTCGATGGCGCGAGAGGAATGCCATGAAGATTACAGTCGTTATGGTGCGCCCGGTTGGAATCGAACCAACGACCCTCAGCTTAGAAGGCTGATGCTCTATCCGACTGAGCTACGGGCGCACGCTTAGGTTCAGCGCTTCGATATCTGACTCTCCAAGTAGCAATACGACGGGTAGTATTCGTTTGTCGGCTTGGATGAACTTATCCAACTTTTCGGCTGCTTGCGTCAAGTCGCGAGACTCACTCGCATTGTACCGCGGCCACATCTTCTTTGCTTATGGCCTAGCATCTCCAGAGCCGTGGACCCAAGGCGTGGGACGTGATTCTCGCAGACCAAAAGTCTTTACAAGTGCAACGAGGTGATATGTTATGCAACAACCCTCTTCAGGGCCGTGCCCGATGCTTAACAGATACAAGGGAGATAGATACAGCTAGGGATGGGACTGCCCCCAGGAGATCGATGCAACGGCTGCCACGAAACCCCTGACCGTGACGCTTCCTGCCGAACTCCTGCGTGAAACGGTGCGTTTCGCCAACGCAGAAGCGACCACGCCCAATAAGCTGATCGAAACTGAACCCCTCGGCTCTCGAGAGAGCAGTCAGGCGGGGGGAAGAGACGCTGGCTGTCGAGTACCGCCTGGTCCCCTGTTCGCGTCGTAGATGACGACCGTCCGGCTCAGCGGCTCATCAATGCCAGGCTTATGGATGGATGGTGATTTGGTCGGGGCGAGAGGATTTGAACCTCCGACATCCTGCTCCCAAAGCAGGCGCGCTACCGGGCTGCGCTACGCCCCGACTGAGTTCTGGTCCGCGATCATCTGTTCAAGCAAGGTCTTGGCCTGGATAAAGGCGCGGGCACGATGGCTGATTCGATTTTTCACCTCCGGCGACAGCTGTGCCAGAGTCTGACCATACTCCGGCACGATGAAGACCGGATCATACCCGAATCCACGAGAGCCCACTGCCTCTTCGGCAATGACTCCTTGTAACACACCTTTCACCGAGCATGTCTTGCCGCTGGGGAACGCGATGGCCGCGACGGTCACAAATCGAGCGCCTCGTTCCGCGAGCGGGACACCCTGCAGTTCGCGCAGTAACTTCCGGCAATTGTCATCGTAACTGGCATGTTCGCCGGCGTACCGCGCCGCAAACACTCCCGGGCGGCCGCCAAGGGCCTCGACTTCCAGCCCGGTATCATCCGCGACCGCCGGCACCCCTGTGTGCCGGGCGATCTCCACGGCCTTCTTCATCGCATTGGCTTCACAGGTGTCGCCATCTTCCACCACATCCGGCGCATCGGGAAAATCGTCGAGCGTCCGAATGGTGAGGTCCATGCCACCCAATAGGGCGACGAGCTCCTGTTTCTTATGTTGATTCCTGGTCGCGAGCACGATCTGCATGGTCAGCTCAGCGATCCGATCAACGACTTTTGCAAGTCCACCAATTCACGGATCGCTCCCCACCCGAGATCAAGAAACTCATCCATGTCTTGTTTGTTGAACGGAGTCCGTTCAGCCGTCCCCTGCACTTCAACGTACTGCCCGGCGCCGGTCATCACCAAATTCAAATCCACTTCGGCATGCGAGTCTTCTTCATATGCCAAATCGACCATGACCAGGCCGCCGACCTTGCCGATACTGATTGCCGCCAAGTAGTCGGTCAGTGGATTATTCTTCACCAGTTCTTTCTTTTTCAACACGGCGATGGCATCCGCCAGGGCGATGAACGCCCCCGTGATTGACGCGGTGCGCGTCCCGCCATCGGCCTGAATCACATCACAATCGATCCAGATGGTCCGTTCGCCCAGGCGTCCCGTATCGATCACTGCACGCAGGGCGCGCCCGACCAACCGCTGAATTTCCAGCGTGCGCCCCCCCTGCTTGCCCTTGACCGATTCCCGGGGCGACCGATCGTGCGTGGCCCGAGGCAACATGGCGTATTCGGCCGTGACCCACCCGGTGCCCTTGCCTTTCAAGAACGGCGGAACTTTTTCTTCGATCGAGGCCGTGCAGATGACCTTTGTGTCTCCCATTTCGATCAAGACGGAGCCTTCGGCATGTTTCGTAAAATTGCGCGTGACCTTGACCGGGCGGATTTGATCCCGCCGTCTGCCATCGATTCGACCTAGCCCTGCTCCGCTCGCCATTGAGTTGTCTTCCTCCCTGCACAGCCAAACTAAGGGAGCGGATTATAGTCAACGGGACTTGAAAGAGCAAATCCGAGGGCGTAACCAGCCCCCCGTTTCCCAAACTACGTTTCGGCTGGCATTCATCGATACCCCCTGTATAATCCAGTGTCACGGCGCAGACCCACGCTGCTCGGGGAACGACCGGGACAGCCACCGACGAGACGGCGTCAGAGTTGACGACCACACTCTCGACCGTGACACCGCTGCCAACACTCTGCCCCATAGGATACGTGCCCTTGGAAGACTACCGGACTCAGCATCCATGCAGCGACATAAGGGCGTCCCGAGGCGGCGGGTCACACAATGGCCGGAATGGCACAGAAGGTGCATTTCTCCTGAATTTCATTGCGCGCTTCAGACTTGGGCCGCAGCAACCGATACTGACTCTATTCACGGTCTACCATCACGATTAACTTCACCCGGCGAGCCATATGAGCATTCCGAGCGTCAGCGAAGTAACCACCCAACAGTCGATTCTTGAAAACCGCAACATCCTGATCGTGGACGACGAGGAGCCTATCCGCCGGTTGCTGGGCTACCTCCTGGAGCCCCACGGCTACAAGGTGGCTCTGGCGGGAGAATCCCGCGAAGCCCGTCAACGGATGGAGTGCGGCGCCTATGCCTTGGTGCTGTGTGATGTAAACATGCCGGGCGAGTCCGGGATGGATCTCATACGCCACATTCTGACGCAGTATCCCACCACGGCCGTCATCATGGTCACGGGCCTTGATAGCCCCGTTCTCGCGAATGCGGCGCTGGATATGGGCGCATTCGGCTATATCATCAAGCCCTTCGAGGCGAACGAAGTGTTGATCAACGTCGCCAACGCGTTACGGCGGCGGAAGTTGGAAATCGAAAACGCCATGCATCGGGAGAACCTGGAGGAAGTCGTCAGGACCAGGACGATCGCGCTCCAGCAAGCGCTCGAATGGCTGGAGCGAAGCGAGAAGGAATTGCGCCTCTCTCGCGAAGAAACCATTCAACGGCTCGCCATCGCCGCCGAATACCGCGACAGCTCGACCGCGCAGCACATTCAACGAATGAGCCATTACTGCGAACTGCTGGCGCGCCGCTACGGCTTATCGCCCGACCGATGCGACCTCATCCGCACCGCCAGCCCCATGCACGACATCGGCAAGATCGGCACACCGGACCATGTGCTGCTGAAACCCGGCAAGTTCACACCGGAAGAATTCAAGGTGATCACCCAGCATACGGAAATCGGGTATCGCATTCTCGCCGGCTCCGATTCGGAACTCTTGAAAATCGCGGCGATCATTGCCTGGACGCACCACGAGCGTTATGACGGCACCGGCTACCCGCGCGGACTCGCAGGCGATACGATTCCGCTCGAAGGACGGATTACCGCCATCGCCGACAACTTCGATGCCCTCACGACCCAGCGTGTGTACAAACCGGCCTACGATTTCGATCACGCGAAGGAACTGATGTGTAACGAGCGGGGCAAACACTTCGATCCGGACCTGCTGGATATCTTCTTCGACTCGATGGACGAGATTCAACGCATTTACGATCAATTTGCCGATCCGGCTTGGCTGTCCTCTTCGCGGCACCGCGCCATCACTCAGGATCAGGGCGAAGGCGAGGTATCATGAGCCGCACATCACGCAATTGGATCGCCTATCTCTGCGAGAACCTCGCCTCCTCCGGCATGATGCCGACCTGGGAAGCCGCCACCTACCTGACCGACAACCTATTCGGCGACAAGCCCAATCCCCGGCTCTTGCGAACAACCTGCCCCTACGAAGATACGACGCACCTGCTCAACCGGCTGTACCAACCGCTCGTCGAAGCCGCCACGCGTGATATCCCGCTTCCCGCAGCCACCATGATCCATGTCTTTACGGATATCAGCCTCACCGGAAAATCCGCGGTGCTGGTGGTCTATTTCCCCGGACACAATCAGCCGCACCAACTCTTACTGTTGGATGCCGCCAAGGCTTGGGAACTGGTGTTTGAAAACTCAGCGGAGTTCAATGCCTGGGCGGAGGAGCGGTATCACTGGCTCAAGACATCGCTCACAAGTGTCACCGCCGGCGTGACCGTTTCGCCCACCCTTCCCTCGTCCCTCGAAGTCGTCAAACACTAATTAGAAGATAAGAGCGCATGGCCTATGGCTAAAGGCATAGAGGCCGGAGCCTTCTTCGTCCTTGCTACCCGCTATTAGCTATTTGCTATCTGCCATCGGCTCTTCGGAACTACGCATCATAGTTCAGGTTGGGTGCCAGCCACCGCTCCACTTCGCTCACCGATAAATTCTTGCGCCTCGCGTAGTCTTCCACCTGATCACGATTGATCTTGCCCACGGCGAAATACTTGGCCTCCGGATGCGCGAAATAGAGGCCGCTCACCGCCGCCGCGGGCAGCATGGCATACGACTCGGTCAGGGTCACGCCCGATTGCGCCTCGGCGCCCAGCACATCGAACAGCAACCGCTTCTCGGTGTGATCCGGGCAGGCAGGATAGCCGGGAGCCGGACGAATCCCGCGATAACGCTCGCGAATCATCTCCTCATTCGTGAGGTTCTCCGTCTTCCCGTATCCCCACTCGAGCCGTACCTGTTTATGCAGCCATTCAGCGAAGGCTTCCGCCAGTCGATCCGCCAGCGCCTTCACCATGATGGAGTTGTAGTCATCATGGTCCTGCTCATACTTCGCGCAGAGGGCCGGCGCGCCGATACCGGCGGTGACCACAAATGCGCCCACATAGTCGGCCCGCCCGGACTCCTTGGGAGCGACATAATCCGCCAGGGCCATATTGGATTGATCGGCCGGCTTCTCCATCTGCTGCCGGAGTGTATGGAAGGTGGTCCGGACCTCGCGGCGGTCCTGATCTCGGTAGAATTCAATGTCGTCGCCCACGCTGTTGGCTGGGAAAAACCCATACACACCGCGAGCAGTCAACAACTCACCGCGGATGATCTCCTCCAGCAACGCCTGCGCGTCTGCGAACAGTTCCTTGGCCTTGGGTCCCACCGTGGCATCGTCCAGAATCGCCGGATAACGGCCGCGCAATTCCCAGGTATGAAAAAACGGCGACCAATCGATGTAGGGCACTAAGTCGCGTAAGGGCATGTGGTCGATCTGACGCACGCCGGTGAAAGAGGGCGTAGGAATATCGACAGTCCCCCACTCGGTCGGGAACCGATGTTTTCGAGCTGTGTCCAGGCTGCGTAGGGTTTTCGGCCCACGATCCTGATGCGCCTGCCTGATTCGGTCGTAGTCGGCACGGACGGTGGCGGCAAACCCCTCCCGCTGCTCCTCATTGATCAAAGTTCCCACGACACCCACGGCGCGTGACGCGTCGAGCACATGGACCGTCGCATGGCCGTAAGAAGGCGCAATTTTCACCGCCGTGTGGGCTTTGCTGGTCGTGGCGCCGCCGATGAGCAACGGCACCGTGAACCCCTGGCGCGTCATCTCCTTGGCCACATGCACCATTTCATCCAACGACGGGGTAATCAACCCGCTCAGGCCGACCATATCCACCTGCAACTCACGCGCGGCCGTCAAAATCTTCTCGCAGGACACCATCACCCCAAGATCGATCACCTCATAGTTGTTGCAGCCCAACACCACGCCCACGATATTCTTACCGATATCGTGCACGTCACCCTTGACGGTCGCGAGCAGCACCTTGCCGTTTGCGCGGGACGTCCCAAGCCGCAACTTTTCAGCTTCCATAAACGGCATCAGATAGGCCACGGCTTTCTTCATCACCCGGGCACTTTTCACGACCTGCGGCAGGAACATTTTTCCCGATCCAAAGAGATCGCCGACGATGTTCATGCCCGCCATCAACGGCCCTTCGATTACGTCGAGCGGCCGGGTAGATTTCTGCCGCGCCTCTTCCACATCCTGTTCGATATAGTCCGTCAAGCCCTTCACCAGCGCGTGCGCGAGTCGTTCCTCGACGGGCCTGGTGCGCCACTCGTCATCCTTGACCGCCACCTTGCCCTTTTGCTTCACCGTTTCCGCAAACGTGACCAGGCGTTCGGTCGCATCCGGTCGGCGGTTCAGCAACACATCTTCGACCAACCCCAGCAGATCCTTGGGAATTTCTTCATATACGGCCAACTGCCCCGCATTGACGATCCCCATGTCCAGACCAGCCTGAATGGCATGGTAGAGAAACGCGGCATGCATGGCTTCGCGCACGACATTGTTCCCACGAAACGAGAATGAAATATTGCTGACGCCGCCGCTGACCTTCGCCAGCGGCAGGTGCTGCTTGATCCATCGGGTCGCTTCAATAAAGTCGACGGCGTAATTGTTGTGCTCCTCGAGGCCGGTTGCCACGGTCAGGATGTTCGGATCGAAAATGATGTCCTGCGGCGGCACGCCAACCTGCTCCGTCAGCAAACGATACGAGCGCTCGCAGATTTCAATGCGGCGGGCGACCGAATCAGCTTGGCCCCGTTCATCGAACGCCATCACCACGATCGCCGCCCCGTACCGACGAATGAGACGCGCCTGGTCGAGAAACTTGGCTTCGCCTTCCTTGAGGCTGATGGAGTTGACGATGCCCTTTCCCTGCAGGTTCCGGAGGCCTTCTTCGATGACCTCCCACTTGGAACTGTCCACCATGATGGGTACACGGGCGATGTCCGACTCAGCCGCCAGAAGGCGCAGAAATTTTTGCATGGCGGCCTTGGAATCCAGCAGGCCCTCGTCCATGTTGATGTCGATAATCTGCGCCCCGCCTTCCGCCTGCTGGCGTGCCACGGTCAGCGCCTTCTCATAATCACCGGCCAGAATCAGCTTGGAGAACGCCGGGGAGCCGGTGATATTGGTTCGCTCGCCGATATTGACGAAGTTCGACTCCGGCCGCACCGTCAAGGCTTCCAGGCCACTGAGACGCAAATACGGCTCGATCGTGGAAGGCTGCCGTGGCGTTACCCCTTGCACGGCCTCAGCGATTGAACGGATATGGTCCGGCGTCGTCCCGCAGCAGCCGCCGACGATGTTGAGCCAGCCGTTCTGCGCCCACTCACGTAACTGGGGTGCGAGCGACTCGGGCGTTTCCGGAAACCCCGTCGGCAGCAACGGATTGGGTAATCCTGCATTCGGATGGCTGCTCACAAAAATCGGCGCGATCTGCGACAACTCTTCGATCAAGGGACGCATTTCCTTCGGTCCCAAGGCGCAGTTCATCCCCACGCTGAGCAACGGCACGTGCGAGATGGAATTCCAAAACCCTTCGACCGTCTGCCCGGAAAACCCACGATTGCTTCCGGCTTGAATGAAGGTGACCGAGGCCATGATCGGCACCTGCCGCGCCCCTTCCGCATACAGCTGCTGAATCGCGAAAAAGGCTGCCTTGGCATTCAACGTATCGAAGATCGTCTCCACCAGCAGCAGATCGACGCCGCCGTCCAACAACCCACGCACCTGATCGCCATACGCACGCACCAACTCCGGATAGGTTGTGCCGCGTGCGGCCGCGTCATTCGAATCAGTTGACACCGAGGAGGTCTTCGTGGTCGGACCGATCGCGCCGGCGACGAAACAGCGGCGGGTGGGCTGGGCAGCGACGACCTGGGCCACCGCCCGCTTCGCGCACTCGGCGCCGGCTTTGGACAACTCATATCCCAAGTCGTCCATGCCGTAGTCGGCCAGCGACACGGATTGAGAGTTGAACGTATTGGTCTCGATGATATCGGCTCCGGCTTCCAGATACTGCCGGTGAATCGCCTCAATCACGGCCGGCTGTGTGACGTTCAAGAGATCGTTGTGCCCCTTCAGGTCTTTGGTCCAGTTCTGAAAACGTTCCCCGCGAAACGCGGCTTCATCCAGCTTATACCGCTGGATCATGGTCCCCATGGCACCATCCAGGATCAGGATGCGGTTTCGCAGGAGATCGTGAACTTCATGTACCGGCATGACTACCTATGTCTTTCTGCCACCGACCGTCAGGCATGGCCGACAGTGTCGATGGCTGGCAAATGAGCGGCCATCATATCGGGAACACACTTTTTTCGGCAAGCTATTGCGGGTTCGCTGCCTTGACATTGACTACCCTGGCCGATACGATGCCGTTATTGTCTGGCCCTGGCCTGAGTCAATTCTATGGCACATCAGACAGTCTCTCGCCTGTTGATCCTTTCCATTTTCTGCATGAGCGTGGTCCTCTCGGGACGTAATCCCCTCTGGGCCGGACCGTATTTCGACGACGGCTACCTTGGGCTCACCCAAACCGAACTGCACGAGAAACTCGGCCGGCCGCAGGCGGTGCGAGACCGCAAGGCCGCGTTGCGCGTCTTCACCTACTATCCCATCAGCGATTGGGATCAGTATTTCAAAAAGGTTGTCTCACCCGAAAACGGCGAAGACGTCTACACATTCAAACGCGACGGCGTCGACGTCCGGTATTCGTTCAGCTACACCTTCGATCACAACGACCAAAGCGAACAGCGTCCGCTCTTCGTGCGCCTGGTAGATATCGAATTCTCTCCGCCGGTGGCCTTGAGCAAGATTCCTCAACTGGTGCCGGAGTTCAAGCCGCCCGTGGAAGCCTCCGCGCCGGTCTTCCGATCCAACATCATGCTGTTGTTTTTTGCAGGACGCCCTTCGGCGGACGCGCGATTTATCGTGCGGGAAAAGGGGAAGGAGGCACTCGACTGGTCGCTCGCGTTTCAGATGTTTGCCCTGCAAGGACTGCCCGATCCCCTGACAGCGAAAGCGCCGATCGACCGCCTGGAAATCAGCACCCAAAGCCTACCACTGGTCAAGCTCCGCCAGCGCAATACCCACGAACCCGTCCTCAACCCCTACTCCTCCGCCTTCGCGCAGCAGCCCCCGCCCACTCCGACCGTGAGAAAGATCCCGGTTCCCAAGTACGCGGACTAACCGGCCGTTAACGACATTTTACATGGGCATCGCAACTGCAGATTCGGCCGAAGCCGCCGAACCCACACAGCGACAATTCGCCGGCTTGCCGGGACCGTTAGGGGGTAGGCGGTTCGACCTGCTCCATCTGGCGGGTGGTGCGCTCGTCTTGCGCGCGATAACTTTTCTCGGTCTTGCTTTTCATCTGCCCCAGAATATTCTCCATGGGCTGCTCGGATCCCTGTTGAGGAGCAGCGGTGACCGCCCCGAGAGGCGTCGTCCCCACGAGGGCCACCTGGTAGAACGCGGCCACGGCGACCAGAACCAGGAGAAACTTGCAGAGGAGCCGTATCGCGGGATTGGGGCTCAGGAAGATCAAGAGCAGCAACGCCAGCCAGCAGAACCCGGCCATGATGACCACGGCGGTTTGATGGGCCGTGAGCCCCTTGATTGTGCGGGAACCGACCTTCGCCGCAACGACACCCACTACCTTCTCGATCATACCTGAGGCCGACGGCGGCTGGCCGACGCCGGTGGCAGCCGCCAGGGCGGGGGCACCGGCTGCCGGAGGCTCCTCACTCGCCATCGTCCGCACACGCCCGCGAAATTCTGCCGGTACTCCCTCTAGATTGTCCGTCATGACAGCTTGTCCCTGGACATCGGTGTAGACATAGAGCGGTCCCGCCTCGACAACCATCCCGCCGAACCCGATGAGGATGAGGTAGAGCCCCGCCGCAAGGAACCACGTGAAACATCGATTGCTCGAATGACAGCATCGCCCCATGCGTCGCCCTCCAGCGGTCCTGCTTCAAGCATAGCAGGTCAAAAAATTCGCGCTTCAACAGGCAAGACCGCCCTCCATGCCCCCTTCCCCTCCCTTGACGGACCGAAAAACGATTGTTTAGCATGCAGCAGGATCAAGACGTTTCTTGCACAGTCGATGACGGAAGGAAATTTGTGACCGATCAGACAACCTCTGCGACCCCGGTTTCGTCCCTCCCCTCGGCGGAGGAACCCACGCCCTTCATCCGCCAGCGGCCGGTACGGATCATTATCCATACGTTCCTTGCGTTATTCGTGGTCGCCCTGATCGCGTTTCGGTTTGTACCGGGCTGGCTGGACCCAGATTTTTCGAAGCACATCGAAAGCCACCGCGTGATGGTGGGCATGGACCGCAAACAGGTCCTGGAATCCTGGGGCTCCCCGAATACGATGAATGTGACGCACACCAGCGACGGGCTGCGGCGTGAAGAATGGATTTTTGAAGACTGGGAAAGTCCGGCGGTGGTGAAGCACCGCTACTTGTATTTTGAAGAGGGCAAGCTGATCGGCGGGCATTTTTCAGGGTCAGACGTGCGCCTCCCCCTCCCCACCAACCCTGAACCGGTCAAACCGAAGGGGCATCCCTAGCCGAGCCTGAACAAAGCCACCCGCTGGGCTGTCATTCGCTACAACCTTGCTGGGTGGCCCTTGTCCACGCACCATGGGAGCAGAGACCTCCCAGCCGCACCTACCCTCCAGATCGAGCCGGCTCTCAGATTCTTCTCCAGGCCGACTTCTGGTCGTCAGTCCTGCTCCTCGGTCGTCTCACGGACCTGCAGCGCGAGGCGGCTCAGCAACACCTCGGCCCGTTGCTTATCACACTCCTCCACCATCACCCGACTGCCCAGCAAGGCCACTCCGGGATACAGCGCCCCGATGTGTTCATGCTGCACGGCGTAGGCAATGCCATTGCCGTCGAGCAAGCTCTTGATCAGAGCCAATTCACCGACATCTCCCGATTCGCATAACGGGACCAGCTTCCTGGAACTCTCAGAGCCATAACTTGGCATGACAGTCGGTCTCCCGGTCGACGGTTCACAACCACATCCTCATCAGGCTTGTCAGGAACCGGCAGGCCAGGCGGCGGACAGTGCACGATTCGTTGCAATTCTGTCGGATGGTCAATACACTGACTGATAGGCGCTCAATGGCGGGTTCGTGATGGGTGGTGAGCGCTTCAACAGCCATCACATCAGGCATACCCCGGTGGGACGAGTCGAGGAGCCACTCGCCGGAGGCAGTCGCCGGCGTCCCGCTACGGACGAGTCAGGGAGTTTCCGTGATCTGCACACGCCGTTCCTTGCCGGCGCCCCCGGACACGGTCAGCACTCGCTTCCATTCACGGACTTGGTAGATCGCCCAGGCCTGGGGTTGGTCCTTGTAGAACGCGTCCGGATCTTCGCCCGATGCGTTGAGATAGATCGGTTCGGTAAATCCTTCGTCCAGGACATAATCCAGCAGGCAATCGGTCGTAAATCCTTTGCCGCGCAGAGCGACCTCGGCAAGGAAGTTGAGAATCTGGTCTGAGTCTTGAATCGTGATGGGCTTCATCTGATCGGTGGCTGATTGTAGCCAGTGAGAAAGAAGGAAGGCAAGGCATGGTACAAAAGCGATTGACGCGCGCACAATTCTTGGAGCGGCTGTTGGCCCTCATGGACCGCAAACACCACTGGGCCTGGCCGATCATCATGGGGCCCGGGATTACGAAGGCCCAACTGAACGTGCACTATCAACAGGAGTTCCTGGTTTACGTGCGGGACTTCCCCGTGCTCCTAGCCCGCGTCCATGGCCAAAACCCGCCCCCGGATGTGCGGCGCATGTTGGCGGAAAATATTTATGAGGAAGATACCGGCGGATTGTCCTTCGGCCGGTCTCACCCAGAACTCTTCAACGAAATGATGCGCGGCCTGGGCTTCGACAGCGACGCGTTTCAGACCGCGAAACTCCTTCCCGCCAGCGCGCGGTACCGAGCATGGCTGGAGAAGGTCACAGCCAGTCGCGACTGGGTGGTGGGCGCAGCAGCCCTCGCCGTATTCGTCGAAGGCAGCATCAAGGATCGCCAGGAAATCCAGGCACCCTCCAAACCGAAAACCGAGTCGGAGATTGAAGCCTATATCGACGCCCATCCCCTGATCTGTCACCATGGGATCGGGAGGCAACATATGGATTTGATTCGCGCGCATCAGAAGGTGGAAGCCGGACATCGACAGGATGCCTACACAATGGTCGTCAATTACGCGGACACCAGGCGCCTACAGAACGCCGTGCTGGCTTGCGTCGCTCAGGGCCTCACATTGTGGATGAGGTACCGCGACGCAGTCGTCAAGGCCTGCAAGCTGAAAAGGCCGTGACCTGAATGGGACCGACAGGCCTGCGGCTTCTTACGCTCTGCCTTCTCCTGACCATCGGCCATCAGCCGTCGGCATTCGGCACTCCTCTGTCTGACGACATGGTATTGGTTCCGGCCGGCGAATTTACGATGGGGGCTTCAGCCGAGAGCGGCGGGCTTCCGGATGAACGTCCGCTACGTCTCATCTACCTGAGCGCGTTTTGGATCGATCGATACGAAGTCACCAACGCCGTCTATCAGCAATTCGTGCAGGCAACCGGCTACCAGGCTCCAGCCAACCCAGCTCCGGCATTGACGTTGTGGGCGCACAACGCGCCACTGCCGGGCATCGAGCAGCATCCCGTCGTCAATGTGAGCTGGCTTGATGCCGTCGCCTTCTGCCGTTGGGCGAACAAACGGCTCCCGACTGAAGCGGAATGGGAAAAGGCGGCGCGCGGGACCGATGGGCGAATCTACCCCTGGGGCAGCGAGTGGGACTTCGAGAAGGGCAATAGCGCCAGCTACTGGGCCAAGCGTACCGTGCACTTCGCCGACAGCACGGAATGGGAGGCCTTCTGGATCAAAGGAGAAGGCGCGGCCATTTCCAAAGAAAAGGGTCTCAGGGGCGAAATCCTCACTCTGCCCGTCGGGAGCTTCCCGGCCGGCGTCAGCCCCTATGGAGCGCTGGACATGGCGGGCAATGCCGCCGAATGGGTGCAGGATTGGTATAACCCCAACGACTACCGCACCGCGCCGCTCACCAACCCGCTGGGTCCGGAGCGAGGCGCCATCAAGGCCATGCGAGGCGGGTCCTGGCTCAAACCGGCGATCAGCCTGCGCACGACCGATCGCGACTGGGGCACCATGGACAGCCGCCCTTCCGGGACCGGGTTCCGTTGCGCCAAGGATGCCTACTAGCAGCGCTCCCGTCCGCCTGAACAGTCGTCAGACCCAGCCACAAGCGGCCATTCCGGCCGTCATCTGGCGCCGCGTTTTGCGCGGACCTGCCTCCAAAGTTCGCCTGCTCACATTTCAAGAGATTCTAGGCGCCCTATGCATTCGCCGCTATACTGCATATGGGCGCGACGTATCATTCGCGTCGCGAAACGCTGATCGTTCGAGCACCGCATCATGACACCCCACACGACCCGTTCCACGATAACCGGCATCCTCGTCCTTCTGACAGGACTCATTAGTTTTGCCGAACTGCAATCTGAGTTCAAACTAGCCACCTGGCTCGCATACCTGATGCTGGCCGGCCCGGTTTTTCGGCAGTATTCCCGAGAGGTCTTCCGGTTTGCCGTTGGCGGATGGTCGCTCTTGATCACGGCAGGATTCCTGCCGCCTCTTCTCGCCGGCGAGGCGACGACTGATCTCGTCAATCGCACGATCGGCCTCATTGGTTTGTGGATCACCGCCTATTTGCTCGAGCAAGAACGAACATTCGACGGCCTACGATCCGAAGACGAACAACCGGTGCCTCCCATACGTAGCCTGCATCAGATCAGCCCAATCCCTTCAGTTGAAGACGCTCACAAGCAGGAGCCTAATTCTCAGCCGCAAACGATGCTGACGCTCACCCCACCGCTGCATAGGGAACCGAACATCCGCGTCTTACTGGCCGAGGATTCTCTTGAGACGCAGACCCTGATGCGGTACTTTTTCCAGCAGACGCCCTACGACGTGGAGATCGTCTCCGATGGAGCGCAAGCGGTCGCGGCCTTTCAGGCCGGTCGATTCGCGCTCATCCTCATTGACCTGCAGATGCCAGGAATCGACGGCATCACCGCCACCCGCATGATCCGCGACTGGGAGTCAGCCCACCAGCGATCCCCCACCCCGATTGTGGCTCTGACCGCCAGCACAGTCGCTGAAGCCCAGGAGCAGAGCCTTGCCGTGGGATGCACGGGATTCCTGACCAAGCCCGTCACCAAAGCGCAATTGTTCGACACCTTGCGGAAACACTGTGCGCCTGCTCAGGCCCCCGAGACGGCGCCTACGCAAACCGGGGAGTCACCCAACGTGACGGCACGCATCGACGACGAGATCCAGCGACGCCGCCCCGCGTTCCTCGACAATCGCCGCAAGGATCTGAGCCGGATGCAAGAGGCTCTGGCTCAGCAGGATTATGAGGCGATTCGCACCATGGGGCACCGGATGAAAGGCCTCGCAGGATCGTACGGATTCCCTGAGATCGGTATGGTAGGACAACGACTCGAACAGGCGGCGGGATCTCGCGATCGCGCGGCGATTCATCACGAAATCGATCGGCTGGGATCGATCCTCGCCGGAGTCGATCAGGCGGCCTGAACAGATTTCACGAGACTTTTCGGAGGAAGCCGACACACATGAGCATTCTGATCATCGACGACTTTCAGGAAGAGCGGGACCTGCTCCACGCCATCCTTCACAGCGCCGGGTTCGGACCGCTCCGCGCCGTCGCCACCGCTCGAGAAGGGCTGCAACTCTTGGGCGTCGGCAAACGAGGGAAGCTGACCAGCGGAATCGACCTGGTCCTGATGGATATTGAAATGCCCGAGATCGACGGGTTAGAGGCCTGCCAGAGAATCAGGATGGAAGAACAACTGCAAGCCCTGCCCATTATCGTCATTACGGCGCACACCGAAGCAAAAGACATTCAGGCCGCCTACACCGCCGGGGCCACGGACTATATTCGCAAACCGGTCATTCCCGCCGAACTGATTGCGCGAGCGGCCAATGCGCTCAGTTTGAAACAGGAAATCGATGCCCGGAAGCTTCGTGAACAGGAATTGTTGGAACGCACCAAAGAACTCGACCATGCCTTTGAGCAGATCACCACCCTGCATGGCACCATCCACATTTGCGTCAAATGCAAACGTGTGAAAAGCGACGACGCTCATTGGCAACGCATTGAAGACTATCTGCGCCGGCAGGCGCGCGCGCGAGTTACCGAAGCCGTCTGCAACGGCTGTTTGCAACAGGCCTATCCTCACCTAAAATAACACCGCACGGGCTACGGCTGGAGTTCCTGCGCGCTCTCCAAGACAAACTCCACCGCTTCGACCACCACCACCGGCATGATGAGCCCCCGTCCCTCTGTGTCGTGAGAAAAATCGTAGATCAAAGATTCCTCCGGAATGAGCCGTCCGATCATCACCACCGAGACCTGGACGGGCCTTCCCTGCTGAAGTCGCGCCCGGAGATCGGCGGTCTCGTGGCCGGTCGACGCGATGAGCGTCGAAGGCACGTCCTCTGGTTTGAAGCGCACGTCGCCCCATGTGGTCTGGGTGAACTTCGGCCCCAGCGCGACGCGGAATCCGCCCTCTTGCTCATCGAACCGGGACAGCTCGCCGAACCAGACGAACGCAATCGACCACTGTAACGGCTCCTTCCCTTCGCGCCGGGCATCACGTTCGCGGTTGAGCGCAAACAGTCGTTCATCATGGCCCGGGTCCTGATGTCCCTTCCCATAGATTGCGGTCCAATCCGGCGCCGAGCCGTCCAGCGCTACAAGAAATTGTTCAATCGATGTCTGATCGAAGAGGAGATGGGTGTGTGAAGGAAGGGTCGCCAGCGCAGATGCCATTCCGCTGCGCAACGGCCGCACGCCCGGCGATTCTTTCGCTCGCATCGTGACGGGCGGCAGACAGCCCAGCAGCAGGAGTGGGAGGACGAGCGTCAACCGTATGTCGAAGCGAATCATGGGCTCAGGCGGCGGGCGCCGACAGGCGTTGAAACAGCTCGCGGAGATCTCTGGTACCCGGATGGTCCCACGACAACACCCCCGCATCCACGAGGACCTGAAGCCGGGGCGCAGGATCCAGTCGAGGCAATAACGCGGCAGCCACCGTCTGAGACTGCAAGACACGCGCATACACTCCTAGCCAGGATTCCGTCACCGCCCGCAATCCGGGGTCGGTGGGTTTCATCCTTCCCAGTCTGACTTCCTGCAGTAGCTTGATGAGCGGATCTGACTCTAACAGCGTTCCGATCGCACGACGTATCTGATCTTCCTGCTCGTCCATTCTGATCCTAGAAGGTGATTAGTTCGTCGAACAGGCACCGGGGCCGCGTGGATCCCCGCAGGAACCACATCCGCTGCCGGATCCGGAGATAACGGGCCAGCCGCCGGTCGCGCCGACACCGAAGGCAGAAAACTGTTTATCCAACCCCGTCGCCTTGCAAGCCGGACAAGCCGGCACCACGTCGCCCCGAACCAACAATTCAAAACGATGGTTGCATTCCTGACAGACGTACTCAAATATGGGCATAGTACTGTACTCCTTGAGATTTAAAATATTATAAGTAAGGTTGGTTCCACTTCGCAATCATCAGCCGATGGGGGTCCAGACATGTGGACAGAAGATAAATCCTTCGTCTTTCGAATCAGCCTCGAAGCGCAATTCCCCGACGACTATGAGGGACCTCACGATGAACAGGCGTGGCTGCGTGAATGGGAGACGCAGATCAAACCGGTCTTGATCAAAAATCTGTTCGACACACTGAGAGAATACCCTGCGTGGAAGGCGCATGTCCGCAATCGCGGGAAATCTCCGACCGAAGAGATCGAAGTCGCGATGACTCGGAATTTTTCACCGGTGCCCTAACCGACGAATCAGCCATGCACCAGACGACCGGCCGCGGCCTCTATATACACGTGCCCTTCTGCCACCAGCGCTGCCATTTCTGCGCCTTTTATCTCGAAATTCATCATCCGCGCGCCGCGGAAGAATTTCTGGGTTCCCTGCTGACCGAACTACGCCTCTATAGTGAGCAGCGTCTCTTCGGATCGGAACCCCTGCAATCGGTATACTTCGGCGGTGGGACGCCCACGACCCTGTCGCCCCACCAACTCGCGGCCGTTCTGTCGGCCGTCAGGGATGGATTCGTCCTCCAGAACGATGCGGAGATCACCGTGGAAGCCCACCCGGAATCGGTCACGGCGGACAGCCTGTCGCACCTCCACGAGGCCGGATTCACGCGGATCAGCTTTGGGGCTGAATCCATGAACCAAACCGAGTTGGATCGAGTCGGACGACCCGGCAGTCCCCTGAGCACCCTACAGGTAGTGGCCGCCGCGCGCGACGCCGGCTTTACTGATCTTAACCTCGACCTGATGTATGGCCTGCCCGGGCAAAGCATCGAAAGTTGGGCGGCCTCGCTGCAGCAGATGGTCACGCTCGCACCAACCCACCTCTCCTGTTATGCGCTGACGGTTGAGGAGGACACGCACCTCCGGACAGCCATTCAACGGGGCCTCGTTCCCGCTCCTGATGAGATGCTGCAGAACGAGATGGAGGATCTGGCCGAGGCCCTGTTGAGCCGGGCAGGTTACGCACGATACGAAATTTCAAACTACTGCCGACCCGGATATGCCAGCCGACATAACCAACTCCACTGGACCGGCGGCGAGTACCTCGGGCTAGGCCCCAGCGCGCAATCCTATGTGGCAGGACGGCGCTTTGGAAATGTGAGCGATCTGGCAGCCTACAATGGATATCTCCGGAATGGCAGCCTCCCCGTCACGGAATCTGAACAACTCACGACAGCCCACGAGGCCTGCGAGCGGCTGGTGTTCGGACTTCGTATGACCGAGGGCATTCCGCTCAGGGAAACGGGCGCCACGGCATTTTCAGGACTGGTCGGTAAGGTGGATGAATTGATTGGAGACGGTATCCTCGAACGCTACGGAGAGCGGGTGCGGCTCACGCCCACAGGCCGACGGTATGCCGATACCGTTGCGGTTGCGCTGCTGACAAGCCTGGAGACCCAACCCGCCTGAACCACGAAGGTTTCTCCTGCGATCGCCGAAACGCCGCTCCGATAGGCCTGAGGACGGACGGGCCAGTCCCGATCCGTAGGTCCCATTGACTTCCTGCCCCGGCAGAGGGGAGACTGGCCACCTGAAAGGAGGCCTGCGTTATGCCAGTCAATATGGACCCCAGCAAACGTCGCCGTCGTCAACAAGCGGAACAGGACTCGTCGGCAGCCGACCAGGAGGACACACAGAACAAACGATTCGGAGAAGACACCGATGCTGATCGGGAAAAGGCCAGTGCCGAAGCGGAACTGAAAAACCTTTGGGACGCGACCGAAGTCATCGACATGGACAACTGGTGAACGTTCGCCTCAACGGACAAGGACCGATGCGGTCGGTTGACACTCAGCACTCGTCCGCCCACCCATCCCACCTCGCTCTCGACCGGCACTGAGACGATCCATGGACTCCTCGCCTTCTCGCAACGCCCTCTTTCATCCGTTTCATCTCTGTGCCCCACGCAACCTGGAGATACTCCTCACCCGCTATTCTACGATCCATTTTCGAGACTATATGGCGCTCCGTCTCACGCCACTGATGGGTACCATGGCCTATCAAGATCGCATGGGAGACGATCACCCATCCCTCGTGACCGACGGCCGATTGGTCCAAGGCTACCCCGTCAGCGGTCCATTGGATGCGGCCGCCGTGGCTGCCGTCGATCGGGATCTCGCAGATTCTGATTGGCGCACGCAGTTCCATGAGGCGCTCAGAAACGATCGACGTTTTCAACGCGGACTCTTCGATCTCACACATGCCATGCGTATGGGATCGGCGCTTGTGCCAGGCCCGGCCGCCTTGCTGCGCCTGTTGACACCCGACCGCGCCGGACGCCCCTACAGCGTCGCCCTTGTGCAACGTCTCGCCAACCCGACCCTCGCGTTAGACGAGGCCTATCAATTCGAATACGGCTTGGCCCTGCTCAAGACCGCAGCTGCGCAGGTCTACACCATTCGCCTGGCCCGCGCACACAACCTGGTGCCGGTCACCGATTCCCGCACCCATCACACACTCTTGAGCCGGACCCTGGCGCGCGAAGGCCTCGACCTGATCCACGACTATGTCGGCGTACCGGCTGAATCGCCGGTTCCACTGGACACATCGAGGCGGCATGAATCATAACAAGCCCGTAGGCTCAATGAGCGGGAGACCCTCCATTCGACCATCATGGGTTCCGGTTGCACTCTGCCCTATCGCTCCTGCTACACTCAGTGCCTGACGAGACGATCGTATGAGCACACTCACCCCTGCCATGACCCCCGAGGCCCTCGACACGACCGACGTGGGGACCGGCGACGATTTGGAAGCCCGTGTCATTGTGTTTAATTGCGATTGCCACACCTATCAGCAGGTCATCGCGTTATTCTGCAAATGCATCCCCGGCATGAACTCATCACGAGCCTTCGAACTGGCGTGGCGTGTCGACCATGAGGGCCAGGCGACGGTCTATTCAGGAGAGCGGAAGGCGGCGGAAGAGATTGGGAAGAAACTGGCCGCCGGGGGGTTACGGGTCGGCGTCCAGTAGCACAGCGGCTGAACAACGCGATGGTCTGCGCCGACAGGCTCGACGCAGACGGCGCTTACTTGGCGCTTTTTTTGGTCCCCACAGCCTTCGCGGTCTTTACCGATTTTGGCTTGGCTGCCGCTGCGGGCTTGAGAGTGGACGGTTTCTGACTGCTCTTGGCGCTGCCATGCGCCCCTTTGCCGGCTTTCGTCGGTTTGGAGGCGGCCTGTGACGCCTTTTGTTCCTGCGCAGCAGCCGCCTTGTAGTAGGATTTGTTGAGCTTGCTGAGCATGTCGCCGTTCAAGACACGCACTTGGTACAACTCGAACAACTTGCTGATCGCTTTGGGGTCGCCCTTACGAGCCATTCCCAAAAGCCGCCGCCGTTGGTTCATTTCTTCTTCTTCAGTATGAGACGCTGCCCGCCGCTCCATAGCGCTCCTTTCAGGGAATGCTGAACCTCACCGCACACTTACACTAAATTGCCGGATGAAATGCCCCGCAGTATAACAGATTGGGCCTAGCCAGTACTACACAAACATAGGCCTGCTGAAAGAAAATGTGACCCACTCGGGCACTCCGGAATCGACCCGGTTCGACGACGACCCTCTCCCGGGTTGTAGAGGGCCAGTGAGGTCTCTATAATCTTCTTTGGAATCCATCACGAAAAAAGGAGTAGCTCAATGGAACATGCCGCCACGATCGATACACACACCACTGTTGCCGACGATCCCCAAGCCCGTGCCCTCCTTCAGCGAGCCTTTGAAGGCACGGCCCGATGGCAGCCTGATTTTCGAGGATTTTCAGCCGACCTCACGGTGAATACCGACGGGCGGCAGGTGAGCGGAACCGTGGTGGTCAAGGGACCACGCGAGGTCACGGTCCAGCTGCCCGATGAAGCCGTCCAGAAGTGGGCCCAGGAACAAATCGGCATGATCGCGGTGCACCGCGCGCCGCGTAAGTTTGAGGAATCGGACGGTAAACACCGCCTGACGATGGAAGCGGATACCGAGCATCCGCTGGGCAGACGGTTGGACATCCACGGCGACGGCATGCAGTCCTTCTATCGCATCAAGGACGATCGTATTACGCAGATCAACCGGAAGATGCCTCACGTGGCGTTCACGATCAACGTCGAGGAAAGCAGTACCACGCAGGACCACAAACACCTGACGACCAAATACACCGTGTACTATTTCGCGCCACAGGATGCCAAGCTCCGCAATGTGGAAAGTTTCACGGATACTCATGTGCGAGTCGGCGCCTCAGATCTTCCGGCAAGTCGCCGGATCATTTCGTACGAAAACGGCTCGGTCCTGGTGCGAACCCTTACCTTCACAAATCACGCGTTGATGGCCTAATGGATTTACGCACGACGTTCCCGCGTAGCATGCGCGTCACAGTGGATGGTTATGTGCACCTCGCGCGCATGATCGATAAATGCCGCGCCGTGCTCGCGGGAACCGAAGGCGAATATATCTATCCCTGCCCCATGGATGACCGGCTCATGGAATTCGCCGGCATTACGGCAGAGCAGTTTACCGCGGCGGTACGAGACAATCCGACGGATTCAGGAGTCATTCAGTGGTTCAACCGCATGGCCAAGCCACACAATCAGGCCGAGTTAGAGGAATGGAACTGCATGATGTTGAGCCGGGGGCCGACCACGCTGGAAAAACAGGTGTCCTTTAACAAATATCGGGACGCCGTCGACCCCTCCCGCACCGACCTCACCAGCTGGGCCGACCTTCAGGACCTCGAAGAAGGACGGACGGTACCACAAAGAGCCTAGGCGTTGACGGCTGAGTTCGGGATTGTTCACCATACTGTCCTGTCTGCGCAGTCGTGACAGCGCAACCACGTACCTATCGTCGAAGAGTAGATGACCGGACCACATTCTCTCGATACGAACCGACCTCGGCACCGCCTGCGCGTCTGGAGCAGACTCGTCCCACATTCATAGGAGGCACAACATGGCCCTGTTGCAACAGGATCTTGTTCCTGCAAGCGGTGACTCGCTCATCACATTCGACAGCGACAGCAACCTCGAATGGTTGAGCCTTACGAAGACCGTGAATCTTTCCATTTCGGACGTGCGGAATGGCGCCGGGGACTATACCACTACCCACGGTTTCCGTTACGCCAACGGCGCCGAGGTCCAAGCGTTGTGGACCCACGCCGGGATTACCAGGTTTGCCCCCAGTCAGCCTGTGCCTGTGCCTGACGGCAATTCCATTGGGATAAAGAAGCTCATCGACTGGATGGGCGGCGCGACGAGCTATCCCCAAACCGGTACGATTCAGACGCAGGGCATCTTCATGGTTCCACCACTACCCGGCCACCCGGGGGTGGGACAACTCTGGTTCTTCACCAACAATCCTGGTGGTTCATACGCAACCACGGATATCCTTCCCAATCTGCCTCAAGGAGTGACGCCGGAGGACTACCGGGATCCTGCAATAGCCTCGTATCTCGTACGCAATCACATGTCTCCTGCTCCTCCACGTAACCTTCGCGTGGGCGGGTAGTAACCCGTGGCCCTCGATTCGTTTTTTCATGGCAACTCTGCTCCTCGGGATGAAGGCCCATGATGCGGAGAAGGCCGCCTCATCGACGGCAACCCTGCCAGCTCCATGGAGCAGGATAGAATCGGCTTCATGGAGCGCCGGCTTCCCGGCCGCACAATTCATCGCAGCAGTGCAGAAGAGCCGGCACGACGAAGACGGATTGGCATGAATCGCATAGACCCTGGCAATAGACGTCTCGCAATCGTCCACGCCACCATAATCCGCAGGAGGTACCGACATGGCTCTTATTCAACAGAACCTTGTTCCCGCGACCGGTGACCATCTTATTACGCTCGACACCGAGACCAATCTTGAATGGCTCAGCCTCGACGCTACGGCCAATTTGTCCTATTTGGAGGTCCTGGGTGGTGCCGGTGGGTACACGACTACCTATGGTTTTCGTTACGCCACCGGGCAGGAGATCGGCATGCTGTGGCAACATGCCGGAATCACGAAGTATGGCGTCGGCCAGGTTGTGCCGTTCCCACAAAGTAATCACGTCGCCATGGAAACGCTCATTGAATTGATGGGTGGCGCAACGCTCTATCCATCGACTACGAGCGGGTCGGTCCTGGTCCAGACGCAGGGCATGATGAAGTTTCGGGGCGCGGGCGTGCCGACCGCTGTCACGCCCATGAGCGTTGGACAACTCTGGCTCTTCAAGCACAATCCGGGTGGGTCCTACGCGGACACCAATCCGGTGGGAAATGCCGGCAAGCGGGCCCCTGAAATCGCCTCCTACCTGGTACGCGATCGAATCATGCCTGCCGGTTCCGTATCTCGTGGGAAATCCGCCAAGGGTGCGAAAACCCGCGGCGCAAAGAAGAAGGCCTGATCCACCGCGTCCGTGCGAGCTCCATGAAGCCGGATCTCATCGGCTTCATGGAGCGCAGGCTTCCACTCATGACAGCGCTGCCGCCGAGGGCCCGATTCGACGGTCTCCCCGATTGATTTGTCCATCGCAGAGGCATAGGCTGGTACTTGTTCCGTCGCGACAAATCATAGCCCATGGCGGGCACACCCGTTCCGCCGTAGCCTACGATCGCTTAACCAAGAGGGGTCGGCATGGAAGACCTCACTCCCCCTGATCACCGTCACCGCACGGCTCCCTCACTTAAACGCCTCGGGTCTACGTGGAGACCTGCAACACTTCCTCACGCATGGTGACACTATGAAAACCATCTCTTCGGGTAACCAGCCCAGGCCGGAACAGACATTCAACAGCCACACCCTGTCCAAGAACCTGCTCATCGCCGTCGACGATTCGAACGAGTCCATCCGTGCCGTGCAGTATGTCGGAACGCTGCTCAGGGACAGCCGGGATGTGAACGTCACCTTGTTTCATGTGCTGAACCCCATGCCTCGTGAACTGATGGAGCACGGCGGATCAGAGGACCCTGAGACCGAACACCGACTCGGTGAACAGCTTCGCAAGGACCAGGACGAATGGGTACGTGCCGAAGGCGCGCTCGAATATCCCATCCTGGTGAACGCGTTGGAGCAGCTCGGGCAGACCGGGTTTCCGCTTGATCATGTCACACTTAAGTTGGGACATGAACGCGATATTGCCGACAGCATCCTGGATGAAGCCAAGGCCGGGGGGTATGGCACCATCGTGCTGAGTCCTCACGGCCCGCCAGGAACGAAGCGACTTTTTAGCAACCGTATCACCGATCGGCTGTTGCGAGACCTGTCCGGAGTCGCGCTCTGGGTCCTGGGATAATCTTGTGACAGGCGCACCCATCGTCCTGAAGAATGAGCGCGAGGCGCGCCTCGGAGGCTATTATGAACTGCACCAGTTGTGAAGCTGCGCTCCCGCTGCGGGCCCGCTTTTGTTCCTCCTGCGGTGTGCAAGTGACATTGCCGGAGGATCCGGCGTTCGATGAAGCAGCCTTGCAAGCGGCCGGGCGCGGGGACGAGTGCGAACAACGAACGGCGCCGGCGCCCCGCGACCGTGAACCCCTGAAGGCTCGATTGATCGATTGTTATGTGAATTTTTCCATGGCTAGGGAACTATCCGGATGGCTGCAAGCACTCGGGCTTCCATCAACGGGAACGATGCAGGAGAAACTCACCCGTGTGCGACAACAAGCGGATTCGCTGGTACTGCCGGCCGAAAGTCTTCCTCGCCAGACCATCTGGTACCTGAACCGATATGACGAGAAGATTCTCACGGAGATTTGCGAAGAGCTTAATATCGACAACAGCGGGCCAAAGGAGCGGCAGATCACCAGGATCTATCATGCCGTGGGTCTTCGTGAGGGCTGGCTCCAACCGCTGTCGGAAGATGCTCGAACCATCATCACCGAGACCTTCCTGCCCATCCTGAGGGCGGTCGATCACCGGAATTATGATGACCTCGACCAGTGGGGTGAACTCGGAGACCTGCTCGACAGGGAAAGTAGGAATCGCCTCGATCATCAAGGCCATGGGAGCGCCTTCATGGCCGTCCTGATTCCCAGCTTACTTCAAGAGGCGCATCGGGATCTGCTTCAACATGAACTCGATGCCAGAGCCGGGAAACCCTTCTGACGACACAACACCTGTCCCCTTTTCGGGTCTCTGACAACAGAGACCCGAAAGCCCTCCTCCTGCCGAATTGACCGTTCTGGTCTTCATGAACTGATGTATTGGTGGAGATAGGCGATCAGCGCCTCCTTTTCCTCCATCAGCAGCGCAACCATATCCCGGAGCGAGACAATCCCGATAAACTCCTCGTTGTCGAAGACCAAGAGATGACGGCAGCGATGTTCCTTCATCAGATTCAAGCAATGGTTCGCGGTATCCTTCGGACTCACGGTGACCATGTTTTTCGTCATCACATCCTTGATCTTCACCTTCTCCGGATCTCGCTTCCGACCGACGACGCGCATCATCAAGTCTCGCTCCGTGAAAATGCCGGTGATCTTGGAGGAACTGGTGATGAGCGCCGATCCGACGAACTCATCGGCCATCAGCGCCGCGGCATCGAGCACGGTATGATTCTCGTCGATCGTCACCACCCTGTGAACAATTTTCGAGGCAATATTCCACGCCATCGCCGCCTCCTTTCCGTTGGATGCATGTGGACGGAGCCTGTCCTATTCGCCAAGGACAAAGACTGCGTAACGCCGACGCCCATCGAAACCGGAGTCAGAGCCCCCTTCATCGAATGACCAGGATGGGACAGGTCACTTTGTGCAAGACCGCGTGTGACACGCTGCCGAGCAGGAAGTGCTCAAGGCCTCTCCAACCATGCGAGCCGACAATCACAAGATCGGCATGGCCAGCCGCTTTAGTAATGCAATGAGCCGGATCACCATGCTCGATTTGCTCGGTGACAGCAGGATACATGGTCCGCAAGGCTGCGGCCGTTTCGTCCACAAGCTGCCGGGCATACTGATCCATTTCAGCCGTCCATTTGTCGAATCGAAATTCCATCGTCGAATCGCCGATGGGAATGGTCGGCACGACGGTCAAGAGGGACAGCTCTATCGGCCGGCTGAACCGATGAGTGCTCAACCAGGTGCGCAGCCTCAGTGAATCCTCATGGCCTTCCACGGTGAGCAACACGCGTCGAATGCTCCCCGGGTCGTCTCTGACCAGCAGGGCCGTGCAGGGGGCATGCAGCACGACTCGATGCGAGACACTGCCTAAGACCAACTCCGCGAGCCGTCCACGCCCCCGTGATCCAACTGCAACCAAATCGGCATGGGCCGAACGAATCGCCTCCAGCACCACCGGCGCCGGGTTCCCGATCTTATAGACTCGCTGGATGGAAGGAATCGTGACAGGCACCAATGCCCCGGTTTGATCAAGCAGGCGCTCTCCTGCTGCAACCATCCCCTCCCGCATGGCTCCAGCGCTTTTGCGACCGAGCGGTTGCGCAAAGAGCGGGTTTTCGAACGGCCGGAGGTCCACCGCGTGGATAAGGGTCAATGATTCATGAGTGAAGAGACGGCAGACGACCTTAACGGCGTTGAAAGACTGTTCGGACCAGTCGACGGCGACGACGGTGCGCATCGCAGCCTCCTGAAGGAAGGCGTGTCGGCAGTCGCTCTCCTAGGAGGCAGAGAATTCTCATCTAGTAGAGCGACATCCGCAGGTCACAGGATGAGCCATCATACTCCCGATCCGGCGATGGAGGTCAAGCACAGTGAAAATAATCGGCTGGTAAGGCTCGAGACGGAGCTTGCCGATGGGGAGAAATCCATCGATTATCGAAGCGTACTTATTTTATTGTAGGTCCGAATCGTGAATGGAAACAGAAGTATGCCGTCGGGACCGGATCCGCTCCCTGCTTGCAAAAACAGTTAGTCGGCGTACCGCACATCACGGACATCGGCGAGGGACAGATACGCCTCTCCCCATTGATGGGAGCTCTGGAGACTCCAAGGCTCATCGAATTGGATGGGCCTGAACCGCAGACCATAGAGGCCTCCATACACGAGGTACGCCAACCCCGACCCCGAATCTTCAATCAGCTGAACGTAAGCGGGACATGTGGGAGCCTGTTCATTGTCGCTCCAGCCCGTCACCCAGCACCACTCACCGGTAGGGTTTCGATCATAGAGTCGGACTTGAACCACCGGTCGAGCCGAGCCGACCTCCTTGAAGCGCGCAAAAAAGCTAGTCTCGCAATTGTCGTTCGATTCAACTTCCACGATCATGAGGTCCTCACGGAGCTGCTGATAGGTTCATCGTGAAGGATGGCCACTGAAGCACTGCCCGTACCGAGGGGCCGCACAATCAATTCAATCATATGTTGATCTGTTGCCACCAGCATCGGCATCATCTTCAGGGCCACGCCTGACGATGTTCCTCTGGCCAGATCCTAACTGTGTCGGCCAAAACTATCTGGCATGAGAAATCCAAACGCAGCCAAGCCTCCGTAATTCATCTGAAGATCATGGTTCTTAGCAAGCTCCTCCACACAACATTCCATCCGGCGCAAAGGAGAACCAAGCATGACATCTGAGAATATTCCGGCAGTGGTGGCCCGATATTTCACCGCAATAGGAGAGATGGACCCGGACGCATGGGTCGCCTGCTTTGCGGAGCAGGGAATCAGTTACGAGCCTGGAGCACCAACTCCGCTCCAGGGCCATGCGGCCCTGCGACAATTTCTGGCGAACGTCCTCGAAGCTTTTCAGTCGATTGCGATGACGGAAGACCATGTCTTCCCGTCCGGGAACCGGGTTGCAGTCAAATTCACGGGGCACGGCACCGGCAAGAACGGCGGGCAAGTCACCTTTGAAGGCATCGATGTGTTCGAGATCAACCCGGAAGGAAAAATCCAAACCATGTGTGGCTACTGGAACCCAGCCGCAATGATGGCGCAACTGCAGGGTTAAAAGCAGTATTTCCATCTCCCGAGGCAGTGACAGTCTTCTACGGTCCGCTTGCGGCAACAGTGGACGATGTCGATCACTCGGTCAGCGAATGACGATGTCTGACGATTGACTATTCTGCTCGCGGCCGTCTTCTTGTAGTAACCCATACAGATCGAGGGACTGCCGTGAGAATCAGTAGCGCCCGTCTAGCGACCGCGGCAGAAAAGGAAGTGTCATATAATAAACGGCAGACTCCATCGGATGACATCCGGGCGAATCTCACAACTGTGCGGCAACAGTCAGGAAGTATTACCGACGGTTGTTGAAGGAAGGCGCCAATGTCGCCGTTCTGGAACCGGATGTTGCAGCGGCGTTTTGAAGCTCGGCATCGGTTAACGCAGCCCTCCGTTCGCTCCTAGAGATGTCGGAAACAACCCGACGCCTCACCACCCGCCCCAAACGAGCATCACGCAAAAAGACCCCTGCGTAAACGGCCTGAGACACAGTCGATTCCTCCTAAACCAAACTCACAAGTTAGAGAAATGTGTGGATCTCAAAGAAGGCAGGCGAATGATCGACCCGGCATAATACGAAAACAGAGACTGCAAACTGAGGGTGATTTTTGCTCCGGTTCAACCACTTGTCAATGCGCTCCAGTAGCAAGAAAGGTTTCTGTGTTCCATTCCAAGCGGGGACAGGCCTATCAGCGATTTGTCCATGTCCTACTCCTTCACTAAGGCGGCTGGGCTGACCCCTTACGTACGCGTGTCCAACAAGGGGAGTCTTCGACCGCGCGTTCGCGAGGTGCGCGACGCGAAGAATAATGAGCGTCGCGTTTGCGCGCGCCGTCGAGACGGTGACCGGCTGTGTCCCAGGAGACTAACAGGCCACCCCTCTACTCTTACACCGAGCGGGGTGCGAAGCCGGCTGGGCTAGTCAGCGACAGGGGCACCGCGCACCTGAACAGATGCAGGCGCGCATCGCGGTAGCGATCACCCCTCCAATTATCGCTGATTACTGTCGCGTTACGGGAACATGGAGAGATTCGCTGAGAGGTGCAGGAACGCAGGCCGGCTTCTAATAACTCTTTCAATCTTCCGGCATGCGATCCACCACGCGATCCCATTCCTTGATGGCAGGCTTCACATGGTGATCAAGGTGCGTGAGGGCTGCATAGAGCCGACCTTCGTACCCGTCCCTGTTTTTGTCGTCTAACGAAATCACTCTCAGCGCGGCAGACAGATTGTGGATCTCCTCGACAGCCTCTAAGATGTCCTCAAAATGCTGTTCAAGCATAGGAGTGGACGGCATCACCAGCGTGTCTTGTTCAGTGAACGATGGACGAGATGATCGTTTAGTCTTCATGGCGCTTTCCTTTCACCAATCGTCGTTCTAGATTTTTCACCGTTCTCTGCCACGCGGCAGGAGGGTCAGCCGGGCTGGTTCCAACTGCGCCCGTCGAGCGAGGTCCTTCTGAGGGCGCGCGCTCCGGGAACATGTTTCTCTAATGCTCCGTCCAAGCTTGCTCGCTTCGCTTCACCAGAGGGTGACCCGCTTGGTCTCCTACTGCGCGCGTCCAACGAGGGGAGTCCTCGACCGCGCGTTGCGCGAGCACAGGAGACTAACGGGCCAGTTTCTTCCGCGCCCGCTCACTTCGCATCACGAAAGAGGGTGGGCTGGTGGGGCCTCAACTGCACGCGTCGGACGAGCAGATTACTATAATGCCCCTTCCAAGCTTGCTCGCTTCGCTTCACCAGAGGGTGGCCTGCTTGGTCTCCCACTGCGCGCGTCCAACGAGGGGAGTCCGCGACCGCGCGTTCCGCGAGCAAGAGGATGACCAGCCCGCCCTCTCCCCTATTTCCACCCCTCCCCGCTCGTCCCTCCGCCCATACCGCCGAAGTTTCCACCGAACCCGCCCTGGCCGCTTCCCCAATATTCTCCACGCCGCAGACGCCCAAAGGGATGGCGCAGATCCGGGCGGCTGACCCACCAGAGAAACCAGAGGGCTCCACTCGCGGTGGTGATGGTGATCCAGAACCCGAGTCCGCGGAAGTGAGTCTTCTGCATGGTCGACACCCGAATCTCCTGCGAGACCGACGCCAACCCCACCACGGTTCGATAGAGCCCTTCGCCGAAATGGCCGTTCTTGACGGCCGGATCCAGATATTCGTGCCCGACATTCCCCACCACGTTCCCGCCCATCACCGGTAACATCCGCCGTCCCATGGTGACGGCCGCCTGGCGTTCCTGCACGGACAACAGCACCAACACCCCATGCTCATTCTGGGCCGACCCGATCCCCCATTTCTGGTATAAGCCGACGGCGTAGTCGTTGGCGGAGCCATAGGGTTTCAACGAGGGCACGGTGACCACCACCATTTCCACTCCGGTTTTTCGCTCGAGATCCTGGCAGACCGATCGAATTCTCGACCGCCACTCCGCATCGATCACTCCAGCGTGGTCGCTCACATAACCCTGCGGGTCATAGGCCGGCACCGGATCCCGGGCGTGCCCAATCGGCGCGGCCACCAACAGCAGCGCACACCACAGCCCCACAAGGCAACCATTGCTGATGACGGTTCGACTGGTCATCGTGGCGCCACCGTCCCGTCCGGCCGGATCAGCGCGATCAACGCGTCGAGATTCCCGGCATACCGCTCAAACAATCGTGGCACCTCCACCGGACCAGGAGAAATGATCCCTCGTTTGAGTTCCAGCACATCGGTAAGCCCGGCGAGATCCAACCCCGTCATGGCGTGCATGCCCGTCAGCAACGCATCCGACTGAAACAGCGCCGGCTGTCCGGCAAGCCGCTGCAGGCCTCGCAAGCAGGGCAGCAAGGCGGTCAACGACAACGGCAACAACATGGTCATCGCTTCCTCCGTGCCGCCCCCTTCGATAAACCGCTGCCGCAGGCGCACCAGATTCCCCTGTATCCCCTGCTGGACTTGATAGGCCAAATGCGTCCGGTCGATGCGGAGACCGATGAAGGGATCTCGCCCCCAGAGCACGCGATGGTGTTCCTGAATTTCCAAATATTCGAGCGGGAAGACGGTGCCGGGCCTCGTGAGTTCGGCCTCCGTCACCACGAGCGGGACCACGAATTGGTCCCGGCTCCATCGCTTATGCGCCTTGGCATACCGTTTCAATCCTTCGTGCTCGTACCCAGACAGCAAGAGCAGTAAATTCACATTCGATCGGCCGGGCAGGAATTCCCCGCCCACGGCACTGCCGTACAACAGAATACCTTCCAACTGAGGACCAAGCAACGCTGTCGTTTCCTTGACGTACCGCTGCAGGAGTTGCTGAACCTCGGCGGGAATATCGAGCGTAGTAGGTTGTGTCACAAACACCTCTATCGTCGGGTGAGCAGGATGCTGAAAAATCCCGCCAGCGGCGTTCTCGCTTCGTGCAGACCCTCAACGTACCGCAAGGGTACGCCTCGGCCCTGCACTCGCTGCGGCCTTGCTGGACGGTCTTTTTGAGCATCCTCTGTGTTGGTTATGTGTGCGTGAGCCGAACAATCTCCGTCTCACGCTTCATCCGATGATCGCACCTGCGCACGCGGATCGGGCAACAATCCGGCGGCCATGACCCGATCCAACAAGGAAAACGGCGGTCGGCTTCGCAATCCGGCCGTGGTCGAGAGCACACGATAGCGCAGTCGCGCATTCCGGTCGAGGGTTCGAAAGACCCGATTGCGCAAATAGGCCACCAGTGGATTGCCGGTATTCCAGAATCGACACTGTTCATCCGCCAACCGCTGTAACATCGTCACTTGCGGCCGCCGCGCGACTTCGAACGCGCGCAACGAGTCAGCGGAGAGATCATTGTTCTTCAACCAGCCGGGAATGAGATCCGCCACCACGACCGCATCCACCATGGCCTGCATCCGTCCTTGGGACGCATGCGGGTTCATGGCATGGGCCGCATCGCCGATCAGTAACGCGCCATCCGCCACCCATCGATCGGTGGTCACGCGCCCGGTCGGCATGTACCCGGTCTGGCTCCAATCAACCAGGCCCTGCACCATGCTTTCCATGGCGGGATCGATCCTGACCCAGGCTCGCCGCAACGCCTCGATCCCCTGAGCTTTGACTGCGTCATAGGATCCGGCCTTGATCATATAGAAGGCATAGACCTGTTGCCCGGCGGCGGGAAACAGGCCCAGGATTTCGCGCCGGCCCACCAGATACCGCGCTTCGTCAAAGGTTTCCGGAGCCTTGAGGATGGCAATGAGGTAACTTTCTGGATACCGATGGAGCCGCGCGGTGATGCCGAGAGACTCCCGAACCTTGGAAAACGCCCCGTCGGCGCCGACGACCAGACGTGAGGAGATCTCAACCGGCTCGCCGTGCCGCGTCGCCTCCAATCCGATCACACGCGCGCCGTCGAACCGGAGGCGGGTCATCGTCGCGTCGTACCACAACCCGCCGGGATTTTCCTTGTTCAACGCATCGAGAATGGCATGGTGCGCCACGTTGGGCAGCGTCACCAGCGCGCGGTTGTAAGGTGCCGGCAGGTCGCCGTAGTCCACCGTGCAGAGCCGTTCGCCACCCGCCCGGCAAAAGTTGAATCGACGAACGGACCGGACTGCATGGGGGGGAAGCTTATCTAGTAACCCGAGGCGATCGAGCACCCGCTGGCCGTTCGGCTGTAAGATCTCGCCCCGCAATCCCTGCGGCGGCCCGGCAGCCCGTTCCAAGACCAGCGAACGCACGCCCTGCTGCGCCAGCATCAACGCCAGCACGGCGCCGCCGCCACCCGCGCCGACAATCACCACATCTGTCTCAATCATTACGCAGCCCCTGTGCTGGTCCTGCTACTGTGTCCAGAGAACAAATCGTTCGTGATCGTTCCACATGGTCAAAAATTTCTCGCGGGCCTTGGCCGTCAACCAAGCATCGGTAATGACATCGAGTCGCTCATCATTGTACCGATTGCCGCTCGTCGTGTGGTTAGCCGAGCCGGAGGTATTGATGACGTCATCGATCACCGTTTGCTTCAAATGCATCAGGCCGTCATGCCGGTTGACCATGATCGGCACGCCGGCCAATCGCAGCGTGTGCACCGCGCGTTTCTGTTTCGGATCGGTCAGTCGTTCGCGGTCGGTAATCACGCGGACGTCCACGCCCCGATGTTTGGCCGCCACCAGCGCCTTTACCACCGAGGGCGCCGTCAACGCATAGACGGACACATAGATGTAGCGGGTGGCATGGGCATAGAGGTCAACCACCCGATCGATGGGCTGATCCTCGGGGGCATAGTACACATCAATCGTGGCAGATGCACAGACCGGAATCTGCGTCAGGCACACAATCCCCACGATGATCCAGACGAACAGGTGACGGGAGATCGGACGACTCGTGCGGAGACTGGCTGGCAGCAGAGAACCGATGTAGCGCTCCTGTAAACTCGATGAGTCAAACATGAATGAACACGAATACATATCTTCGCAGGATGCTCAAAATGCCCGTCCAGCAGGTCCGCAGCGAGGTCCACGGCGCGAAGAAGAATGAGCGCCACGTTTGTGGACGCCGGCGAGATGGTGAGCCGGCAGTATCTTCAGCCGAGACGTCACATTCTTACCCGCCCGCCCCGCGCCTGCCGGGACAGGCGCTTTTCCCTCTGGGTATGTTGAGGATCTGAGCGAGGCGAGAACGACGCCGGCGGACGTTTTCGACATCCGGCCAGAGCAGGTCACTCTACATCGAACAGGGTTCGGAAGTGGTCATCAGATTCTTCCCAGGCTTGCGGCGAAGCTTTCGACAACCATTCACGCAAAAACCCCTTCTGCTCCGGCGTCAACATCTGCTTGATCTGGTGCGTCCGTCCTTGCAAGGGTTGGAGAAAACCGGCACGCGTACGAAAATCCAGCGTCGCGGTCCGCACATAGAGGTTCGTATACATGGTGGGGCTGTCGTCCTCGCCTTCTCCCTGCACCCACACAGACAAAAATTTTTCCATCTGCAGCCCGGCGCTGTCCAAGGCCGGTTCCGTATCGTGAAACAGCTCGTTTTCCGACTCTTTCAACGGGGCCGCCTCATGCGCCCGAAATAAGAAATTTTTCTTCCACATGCCCTACCCTCCAGACCGGCGCATACTGTAAGCTAGGCGTGGTGAAAGTCAAGAAAGCGACCGCCTGTCCGGTGCTACGCTGCAGCAGCTCCGACACTTCGACCCGCAGAGGTCTGTTGCCTTGACAAAACAAGAACGCGTTTGCTAACTTCTTGAAATTATTTAGCAGTTTGCAGAAAATCACTCCGAGCTCATCGAAACACGGAGCATCTACACGTAAGGCACAACACGAATCCCTTTTGAGAGAATGCTCAAAATGGCCGTCCAGCAAGGCCGTAGCGAACGAAGGGACGAGGCGTACCCTTGCAGTACGTTGAGGACCTGAGAGATGCAGCACGCCGTTGGCGGACATTTTCAGTATCCTGTCAGACTCTTACCTTCTCAGGAGCAGATATGCAGGTCATGATCAATGGCAAGGCCGAGGAGATCGCCGGCGGCAGCGTGCTGGATCTCTTGAAAGCCAAGAGTATCGAACCCCAAATGGTCGCGGTGGAAGTCAATGACACCATGCTTGAACGCACGCACCTCGAGACCACGAAGCTGAAAGACGGCGATCATGTGGAATTTCTCTTCTACATGGGCGGTGGCCGGTGACCGCCAAGGCCTATACAGATATTACAGAATTGATCGGTCGTACCCCGCTGGTCCGCCTCAACCGCCTGAGCAAGCCGGGGGGGGCCACGATTTACGCGAAGGTGGAGTCATTCAATCCAGGCGGCAGCATCAAGGACCGTATCTGCCTGAACATGATCGACGAAGCCGAGCGCCTGGGCAAACTGAAGCCCGGCGGAACCATTGTCGAGCCGACCAGCGGCAACACCGGCATCGGCTTGGCGCTGGTGGCGGCGGTGCGCGGCTATAAACTGATTCTCGTCATGCCGGAAAGCATGAGCATGGAGCGCGCCAGCCTCCTGTCGTCTTATGGGGCGCAACTGGTGCTGACAGCTGCGTGGGAAGGGATGAAGGGCTCGATCAAAGAAGCGGAGAGCATCGTCGCGCAGAATCCGTCGTACTATATGCCCGACCAGTTCTCCAACCCGGCCAATCCGGCCATGCACAGGAAAACCACCGGCCCGGAGATTTTGGAAGCGCTCGACGGACGAGTCGATGCCTTCGTCGCGGCAGTCGGCACCGGCGGCACCATCACCGGATGCGGCGAAGTGATCCGGGAACGGAATCCGGCCGCCAAGATCGTGGCGGTCGAACCGGCTGGGTCGCCCGTGTTATCGGGCGGAGACCCGGGTCCTCACAAGATCCAGGGCATCGGCGCCGGCTTCGTCCCCAAGGTACTGAACCGGACGCTGCTCGATCGGGTGGTCACCGTCACTGATGATGAAGCCTATCAAACGGCGAAACTGCTCGCGAAGAAAGAAGGCCTCTTGGTCGGGATCTCGGCCGGCGCCAACGTCTTTGCCGCGCAAAAGATCGCTGAAGAATTGGGCCCGGGCAACAATGTCGTCACCATTCTCTGCGACACCGGTGAGCGCTACATCAGCATCGAAAAGTATTTCAACATTTGACCATTTCGAATGAATGATTGAGGAGGGAGGCTCAAGAGCGTCATCCAGCAAGGCCGCAGTGAGTGAATGTCCGAGGCGTACCCTTGCGATACGTTGAGGGCGTGAGCGATGCGAGAACGCCGCTGGTGACGGTTTTCAGGCTCCGTCGGACATGGAATTTACCGAAACACAAATCAATCGTTACAGCCGGCACATCCTCCTGCCTGAAGTCGGAGGGAAGGGCCAGAAGAAAATCGTGCAGGCGAAGGTGCTCATCGTCGGCGCGGGAGGACTCGGCTCGCCTGCCGCGCTGTACCTGGCTGCCGCCGGGATCGGCACGATCGGACTCATCGACAGCGATGTCGTGGATCTGAGCAACTTGCAGCGTCAGGTCATTCACCACACGCCCGACGTGGGTCGCCCCAAGGTCGTCTCCGGCAAAGAAAAGATTCAGGCGCTCAATCCCGACGTGCAGGTGGTGATGTACGAAGAGCGGCTCACGGCCGGCAATGCCCTCAAAATCGTGGGCGGCTACGACGTGGTCATCGACGGCGTCGATAATTTCCCGACGAAGTTTCTCATCAACGATGCCTGTTTCTTTGCCGGCAAGCCGTTGGTGCATGGAGGCATTCTTCGGTTCGACGGCCGCGTCACCACCATTATCCCGAAGAAATCCGCTTGTTATCGCTGCGTCTTTAAGAAACCACCACCCGAAGGACTCGTCGCCTCCTGTCAGGAAGCGGGTGTCATCGGCGTGCTGGCCGGCATCATCGGAACGATTCAAGCCACCGAGGCGCTCAAGCTGATTCTCGGCATCGGCCGCCCGTTGACCGATCGCCTGCTGGATTTCGATGCGCGACGCACCCAGTTCAGAGAGATCCGCATCAAGCGGAATCCCGATTGTCCGCTCTGCGGCGAACGGCCCACGATTACGGAGCTGATTGAAGACGGCGACGTCGGGCCGACCTGTGCGCTTCCCGGGTCAACGTAACTTGTAGCGAAGGTGTCTCCATGTCGAAAATGAAAGCGCTCGTCTGTCGGGAATGTGGAAAGGAATATCCACCCAAAGCCATCCACGTCTGTGAGATGTGCTTCGGCCCGCTTGAAGTGAAATACAACTACGAAGAGATCAAGGGCACGATCTCCCGGAAGAAGATCGAACAGGGTCCCAACAGCATGTGGCGGTATATCGACCTGCTACCGGTCGAAAGCACCGCGATCATCGGTCCGCATGCCGGACTGACGCCCTTGGTGCGGGCGAAAAATCTCGGCGCGTTTCTCGGCATCGACGAGTTGTATATCAAGAACGATACGGTCAACCATCCGACGCTCTCGTTTAAGGATCGGGTGGTCTCTGTTGCGTTGACGCGCGCGCGCGAACTCGGCTTTGAAACGGTGGCCTGCGCCTCGACCGGCAACCTGGCCAACTCCGTCGCAGCCCATGCCGCGGCGGCGGGCATGAAGTGTTATGTGTTCATTCCGGCCGACCTCGAAGCGGCGAAAGTGCTCGGCAACCTGATCTACAAGCCGAATGTGGTCGAGGTCGAAGGCAACTACGACGATGTGAACCGGCTCTGCAGCGAAATCGCGGGGGAGCATGGCTGGGCCTTCGTGAACATCAACATTCGTCCCTACTACGCCGAGGGGTCGAAGACACTCGCGTTCGAAACCGTCGAACAACTCGGCTGGCGCACGCCGGACCAGGCCGTGATTCCCATGGCCTCGGGTTCCTTGCTGACCAAGATTTGGAAGGGCTTGCACGAAATGCACGCCCTCGGGCTGGTCGATTCCGTCCGCACCAAGATCAATGGCGCGCAGGCCGAAGGCTGTTCCCCGATCGCCACCGCCTTTAAAGCGGGCCGGGACTTTTTCAAACCGGTCAAGCCGAAGACGATCGCCAAGTCCCTCGCCATCGGCAACCCGGCAGACGGCTATTACGCCTTGAAAGCCACGGCTGAGAGCAAGGGCGCGATGGATGCGGTGACGGACGAGGAAGTCGTCGAAGGCATCAAGCTGCTGGCCCAGACCGAAGGCATTTTTGCCGAGACCGCCGGCGGTGTGACCATCGGTGTGCTGCGCAAGCTGGTGAAGCAAGGGCTCATCAAGAAGAGCGACCTGACGGTCGCCTATATCACCGGCAATGGGCTCAAGACACAGGAAGCGGTGGTGGATGCCGTGGGGCGTCCGTTCCGCATCCAGCCCAGTTTGGTGAACTTCCAAAAAACATTCAAAATGGGAAAGAACAGTGGTGGTGACTCATGATTAAGGTTCGTATTCCGACCCCCCTGCGTCCGTTGACCAAGGGCCAGGGGGAGGTTGAATCCGCGGCAGCCAACATTGTGGACATGATCGGATCGCTCGACGCGACCTATCCGGGGCTGAAGAACCGGCTCTGCGACGAAAAAGGCGACTTGCGCCGGTTCGTCAACATCTACGTCAATGAGGAAGACATCCGGTTTCTGAACGGGAAAGACACCTCATTGAAAGACGGCGACGAAGTGTCGATCGTTCCAGCGATTGCCGGAGGATAGCCATGACCAGTTTACGGTTTCATATTCGGTTTCCCGAGAACAAGATCAAGGAACCCATCATTTATCAGATCGGCCACGAGTTCAAGGTGGTGACCAACGTGCGCCGGGCCGATGTGCGCGAGACGACCGGATGGATGGATCTCGAACTGACCGGAGAGACGGAGGAAATCGAACGCGCCATCGACGGAATCCGCATCAAGGGCTGCGTCGTCGATCCCATCGAATTGAACGTGGTGGAGTAACGGACGCAAGGAGTACAGCGTACGGGGTAAAGGAGACTCCAGGCAGTATCCTGTTTGGGTTAGTGCCTCACATTTTATCCCTCACGCCAGATGGACCCAAATGGATTTTACGGAACAACAAATACAGCGATATAGCCGCCACATCATCCTCAACGAGGTCGGCGGCAAGGGACAAGTCAAACTGTCCAAGGCCAAGGTCCTCCTCATCGGGGCCGGCGGCCTTGGTTCGCCTGCAGCTCTCTATCTGGCGGCGGCGGGTGTCGGCACCATCGGCCTAGTCGACGGAGATGTGGTGGATCTCTCCAACCTTCAGCGCCAGATCCTCCATACCACCGCGACCATCGGGGTGCCCAAGGTGGAATCGGGAAAAAGAATGTTGTCGGCCATCAACCCCGACATCACTATCAAGACCTATCAGATGAATGTCGATACGGAGAACATTCTCGGCCTCGTGTCCGACTATGACATCGTGCTGGACGGCTCCGACAATTTCACCACGAGATTCCTGGTCAACGACGCCTGTTTCTTCGCCAAGAAAACGCTCATCTCCGCCAGCATGTTCCGTTTCGAAGGGCAGCTCACGACCATCAAGCCGCATGTCGGACAACCCTGCTATCGGTGCCTCTATCCGGAACCGCCGCCGGCCGGATTGGTCCCGAACTGTCAGGAGGCGGGGGTCCTGGGAGTCCTGGCGGGAACCATGGGCATTCTGCAAGCTTCGGAAGCCATCAAAGAAATTCTCGGCATCGGCGAAACGCTGGCAGACAAGCTGGTGATCTATGACGCGCTGGAGATGAAATTCAGGAAGGTCTCCCGCCCGAAAGATCCACGATGCCCCCTGTGCAGCGCCACTCCGACGATCAAAGATCTGGGCGGAGACTACAGCGTCGCCTGCACCATCTGATATGCCCGATCTGTCGATTCCACAACACGTCCTGGATCAGATCGTCGCCCACGCACGCGAGTTGGCCCCATTCGAATGCTGCGGGCTGCTCGCCGGCACCAACAAGACCGTTACGCACCTCTACCGCATCACCAACATCGTGGCCGTCGAAGGCGCGGAAAAACTCTCGACCTTCGACGACGACAAGGTCGCCCATCTCGAACGGCTTTCGCCGGAGGAACGCGCAGAAATTGCCTTCGTCATGGACATGCAGGACTTTTCCGCCGCCAAGAAAGAGATCCGCAAGAACGGGCTCGACCTGCAGGTGGTCTACCATTCCCATCCCAAAGACCCCGCCAGGCCATCGCACACGGACATCAAGATCGCCACCGATTATGAGGAAATCTGGCAACGCATCAATCTCCCGATCCCGGCCTACCTCATTGTGTCGCTCATGCACTCCCCCGCTGCCGATATCCGTACCTATTGGATTACCGGCGGTGCGGTTCGTCCCGCCGACGTGCATATCGTCTAACGCCTTCCTCGCGCCGATAAATCCGCTGCCCGCCTCTACCAATCGATCGGTAACGATGCCATAATCCGGCTTTGACCTCTCATCGAAGGGAGCATTCGATGCGATTTATATTGGTGTTGATCGCCCTCATCCTCTGCCTCACCGGGGTGACGAACCCTGGAAACACTTCCGCCGCTGAAAAAAGCTACTATAGTCCGATCATCCATGTGGACGTCGAAAACAGCCGCATTTTGATCTCGACCCTGGGCGCGGTGTTTTGGGTGGACATTCCAGAAGCCGCCCGTCCTCACATGGAGAAACTGCCGCAATCCGGGCTCGTGGACATTGTGGTGGAAACGCGTGACGGCCAGCCGCCGCTGCTGAAAACCTGGAAGGTCAAGTCCGGCGAATCAACCTGTCTGCACTTCGACGGAAAAGTCTGCAAATAACGGGAGACGAGGCTGGAGGGACGTCCGTCATTGCGAGCTACCCGACAGCCATCGACCAGTAATCGATTCTCGTTGGTGCATGTGGAAGGATGTCGATAGCTTTCTCGACAACGCGATGAGAGGCTTGAGTTCAAGAAACTCTGGAGACATGAGGCTGACTTGCCCTGCCGGCCTGCAGAGTGTCTACTGATCAGCGACTGCGCGCCATATCTAGCGCGGCACATTTCCCGAAGCACGCACTGCGGTTATTCCGAACTCCCCAACATATCGTCTACGAGCGGACGGTTGATATCCGTACATCCGATACAGATGCTGTCGAACAACGATTCGTGGTCGGACACGAAGTTGCGCTGATCGACCAGATTTTCAGCAAAGACCTGCTCGTAGCACACGTCGCACAACATCATTAATCCGCGTGACACGGACACGGTTTTCCGGCCTGTACTTCCTGCCATAACAGACTCCCTTTTCTATCTATGCTCCGGTGCGCGCCGTCTACGCTACACCGATCCCTTTTGCCTCGCGATCCAAAAATCTTCCGGTTCCAGATCAACTCCACAGACTGTACACTCATAAATCGACTGCCCCTCAGGCAACTGGATTTCAGTCCGATCAATTCGGCCACGACAGACATGATAAAAACGCCCTCGGGCGTCCTCATTGTCGAGCGGATCACTCTCGTATATCAACACCATGTTATTCGCATCGCTCCTTCGAATAGAATCATGAAATGTCGTTTGTCTCTCCCGTCAGCACCTGTACGACATCTTGCATCCTGCTAGATCTTGAACTGGGCCTCATAGAGCCCGGCATAGACCCCGCCTCTGCTCATCAGAGCCGTATGGTCGCCTTCCTCGACGATCGTCCCGCGTTCCACCACGATGATACGGTCCACGTCATGGAGCGTGGCCAGGCGGTGCGCAATGATGAAGGTCGTTCGCCCCTTGGTCAGATCGTTCAGGGCTTCGCGAATCTTCACCTCGGTTTCAGTATCGATATTGGAAGTGGCCTCATCGAAGATCACGATCGGCGGATCCTTCAAGAGCACCCGGGCAATCGACACCCGCTGTTTCTGGCCTACCGAGAGTTTGACTCCCCGCTCGCCGATCCAACTATCATACCCATCCGGCAAGAGACTGATAAAGTCGTGGGCGCGGGCCGCTCGGGCAGCCGCCTCAACTCGCTCATGGCCGGCAGACAGATCGCTATATACGATATTTTGACGGACCGTCCCGTTGAAAAGAAAGGGCTCTTGCTGCACGAGTCCGATCTGCCCTCTCAAAAATGCCAGCGGCAGATCCCGCACATCATGACCGTCCACCAGTACCGCGCCGCTGCGCACGTCGTAAAACCGCATCAGCAATTTCAGCAGGGACGTTTTTCCCGCCCCGCTCGGCCCCACCAGGGCGATCCGTTCGCCCGGCCTGACCGTGAGATTCACATCGGATAAGACCGTGCCGTCTTGCCGGTATCCGAACCCCACGTGCCGATATTCCACGGCGCCTCGCAGCCGTTCCACGGGCCGCTTTGCTCCGGGGCGGTCTTCGACGTCGGTCTTGCTATCGAGAATTTCAAACACGCGCTCACTGGCCGCCAACGCATGCTGCAACATATGGTTCAACGAATGGATCTCGTTGATCGGGGTATAGAACAATCCCAGATAGGAAAGGAACATGACGAGCTGGCCGACCGTCAATTGACCGTCCAGTACTTCTCCCGCGCCGTACCACAAGATCAGCACGGTACCGGTACTGCCCACGAACACCATGCCCGGCCAGTACCAAGACCACAAAAACATGGCTCGCAGGCTATTCTGACTATAGGTCCGGCTCAAGGTTTCAAACCGTGTTCGTTCATGCTCGTGCTGATTGAAACCGATGGTTTCCTTGATGCCAGACAAGGCATCCTGCAAGTAGGCATTGAGGTCGGCCACGCTCTTCCGGAGTTCGGCATAGTATCCGTGCACCCGTCGCGTAAACCAGGCCGCACAGACGATCAGGATCGGAATGGGCAGGAGCGACAGCAGGGCCAGCTTCCAGTTCAGAAAAAACATCATGATCGTAATGCCGACCAGGGTGAGGGAGGCTGTCAGCAGCCCTTCGAGCCCATCGACAAAGATTCGCTCGACATGTTCGGTGTCGCTGGTCACCCGGGTCATGATTTCGCCGGTCGAGCGGTTCTCGAAATAACTCAACGACAGGCGTTGCAGCGCTCCGAATACCTGCATGCGCAGGGCGTGCACGGCCTTCTGTTCAAGCAGATTGTTGAACCGCACCCGCATCGAACTCATCAGGTTCCTGAGCACGTAGGAGGCCAAGAGCGCTCCCAAGACCCAGGGCAACAACTCGGGACGCTTGGACTGGATGACATCGTCGATGACGATCTTGACGAGATAGGGCGGAACCAGTTCCAGCGCCGTGGCGAGACCGGCGCACACGAACGTTACCACCGCAAGCATCCGGAACGGCTTGAGGTACGAGAGGACGCGTAGCAGTGAGTTCACAACGACTCGACGATCCGGGACGGATCAGATGACACTGGCCGGTTCCTTCTGCCAATACTTCTGAAATTCATCCATCTGGGTGAGCGTGGAGAAGTCGGTCATACGGTCGAGGAACAACTTGCCGATGAGGTGGTCCAGCTCGTGCTGAATACACACGGCGTACAACCCGCTGGCTTCGAAATCGAACGGTTTCGCATCCCGGTCCAGCCCGGTGACCCGTACCGTCGAGGGTCGCGTCACCTTACCCCGCAACCCGTCGACGCTCAGACAGCCTTCCCACCCTTCAACCTGCTCCGGTCCATAAAACTGGATGGTCGGATTGATGAGCACCGTCTTGGGAAAACCGCCCTCACCGGGACAATCCATCACGACGAGTTGCTGCGACCGTCCCACCTGCGGAGCGGCCAAGCCGATCCCCGGTTCGTCATACATGGTTTCAAACATGTCGTCGATGAGTTGCTGAAACGCCGCCTTCCTAATATCAGCCGGGGTCAGAGGCAGGGCCTTCTGCCGAAGAATCGGATTGCCGAGTTTACTGATTGCCAATATCGCCATCCTGCACCCTTTGTATCTATATCAATATCCAATGAACAACCCATTCAGGCTGCATACCGATTCCACAAATACCTATCACGGCGTTTCGATACACCGCAACCGGCGCGTCCGGTGGTTATCCGGCCCGCTTGCGATTCTTGGGCTCAGGCAGTTCAAATGTCTCTCTCGACTGATTCCACCACTCAATCCATTCCTGTGCCCAGGCCTGGCGGTCCTGTTTGCTGGACGCATCCCAATCGTGAAACTCGCTCTCATGCCGCGTCAACATCCACAGCGACTGGATGGCGGACAAGGCGACGAAGCGTTCGTCATCCGCCAGCAAATCGAGAAGCGGCTGAATCACCTCTTTCCGGCGAACGTACCGCGATTCAAACGCCGCTGCCTTGCGGATCGACGCATTGGGATCCTTCGCCATCACCTCGATGGCCGGCGGGGCTTGCTGCGGATCAAGGCGCACAGCGACCCGAAGCGCATGCTCGCGAATGCGAGGGAGTTCAGTGTCCAGTTTTGCCGTTTCCAGCAACGCCGGCGCAGCCCCGGGAGCTTTGAGCATCGACAGGGTCTCAATGGCATTGTACCGAACGCGCGGACCGGGCATCGTCAAGGCCTTGGTCAACACCGACAGGACCGGCTCACCCAGATGCACGAATTCGCCCATCGCCCAAAATTCCTGCTTCCCCTCTAACAACGGTAACAGCGCCTCGGCCCGCTGCAGTTCTTCCGGAGTCAAGGCCTTGGTATTCGGCGCCACCGACACATCCGGCACCGGCTCGGACTTTGGCGGCGCCTCATAGGGCATCTGTACCGGCCAGGCCACCGCAGCCGACCACACAGAATCCAGCGTGACTCCCATCGAGCCGAGGAATACCAAACCCCAGATCAACAATCGACATCCCATGTGCTGCCTCACTCCCATCATGATGACATCCCTCTTCCCAGCCTAGCCATTAATGTGCGGCGTCGGTTCCTCGTCCGTTTCGGCCCGCTGCGCACGCGCCGTGCGGCGATGCACGACTTCGTACAGCACCGGCAGCACGACAAGGATCAGTACCGCCGCTGTTAGCATACCGCCCACCACCACTCGGGCGAGCGGTTGTTGCGCCTGGGATCCAATCCCCGTGGCCAAGGCCGCCGGAAGCAATCCGATCGCCGCGGCCAGCGTGGCCATGAGGATGGGGCGCATCTGCACATCCGCGCCCTTCAGGACGGCTTCGCGCAAATCAAGCCCATGCCGCCGGTAATCTTCAATACGTGAGATTAACAGGACTCCCCCGAGAATCGCTACACCCAGCGTTGAAATCACTCCCACCGCCGCAGAGATGCTGAAATGGGTCCCGGTGAAGACGAGCGAGAAAATGCCCCCGATCAACGCGAACGGGACGGTGACCAGCACCAGCAGGGCGTTCGTCAGCGAATTGAACGTCGTGTAGAGGAGAAACAAAATGATCACCAAACTCACCGGCACAATCATCGTCAACCGTTTCTGTTCCGCTGTGAGTTGATCATACTGCCCCGCCCATTCGAGTCGATAGCGTTCCGGAAGCGACACCGCTTGGGCCATCCTGGTCTGAGCTTCCTTCACCGTACTTTCGAGGTCGCGATCGCGGACGCTGAATTTGATCGGAATATATCGTTCGTTGTTTTCCCGATAAATAATGAACGCGCCGGTCTGGGTCTTGATCGTCGCCACCTGTTTCAAGGGAATTCGCGCGCCATTCGGCGTATTCACCAGAATATTACCGATCGTCTCGGCATCTCGTCGAAACTCGGGCAGAAAGCGGACGACCAGATCGAACAGACGCTCGCCTTCGTACACCTGGGTCACCCCCTGACCACCGACCGCGGCCTGCACCACGGCGTTGACGTCCGACACGCGCAGTCCGTAACGGGCGCTGGCCTCCCGATCTACCTGAATCAAGAGATTGGGTTGCCCCACCAACCGGAAGATCCCCAAATCCTTCACCCCCCGGATACCCTTCATCACCGACTCAACTTCGACCGCCTTCGCCTCCATGGTCTTGAGATCGTTGCCGAACAACTTGATCGAATTCTCGCCCTTCACGCCCGACATGGCTTCTTCCACGTTGTCCTGAATCACCTGGGAAAAGTTGAAGACGATCCCGGGGATCACCTTCAACCGCGCTTCGATCTCCTCCACCAGATGATCCTTAGTGAACCCGGGCCGCCAATCCTTCTGAGGTTTGAGGTTGGCTAGAAACTCGGCGTTGAAAAAGCTGGTGGGGTCGGTCCCATCGTCGGGCCTTCCGAGCTGAGAGACGATCGTGACCACCTCGGGCGACTGCCGGAACATCTGCCGAATTTCTCCGGTCAGGCGGGCGGCCTCGTCGTAGGAAATGTCGACCGGCATGGTGGCGCGGACCCAGAGATTGCCTTCCTCCAAGGCCGGCATAAATTCTCCGCCGACGAATTGGAGGGCCCCGAAGGCAACCACCAACAGCAGCAACGACGCCCCGATCACTTTCACGTTGTGGTGTAAGGCCCATTGCAGGACGGCGAGGTACGTCCGGCGGATCGCGCGGACGAATCGCGTGTCCTCTTCGGTCACCACACCAGTGAGCAGCAAGGAACAGAGCACCGGCGCCAACGTAAAGGCCATCAGGAGCGCGCCGAACAAGGCAAACCCATAGGTAATGGACATAGGCGCGAAAATCTTACCCGGCACGCCCGTCATCGTGAACAGCGGAATGAAGGCCACCACGATAATCGCCGTGGAGAAGAAAATCGGCTGCCCGACCTGCCGAGCCGCGCGCACGATGTGTTGCGGCACCGTCAGGCCCAAACGGCGATCATGGCCGAGATGGAAAAAGATACTTTCCACCATCACCAGCGTTGCGTCGACGATGATGCCGAAATCGATGGAGCCGAGGGAAATGAGGTTGGCCGACTGGCCGATCATCACCATCATCGTGAACGTAAACAGCAGGGACATCGGAATGGTCAGCGCCACGATGAGCGCCGCGCGAAAATGACCGAGGAAGACGAACAAAATCACAAAGACGAGGACCATGCCGCTGATCAGAATATCGGTCACCGTTTCGACCGTGGTGTGGATCAGGGCCGTCCGGTCGTAGAAGGTCTTGACCTTCACCCCTTCCGGCAATTTCCACTTATTCAGTTCATCGACCTTTTCCCGCACCCCCTCCAGCACGGACAGCGCCTTGTACCCGCGCTGCAATAAAATCACTCCCTCCACCACGTCGTCGTTGTCGTCGATTCCGACCTTGCCCAGCCGCACGCGATGCCCCACCGACACCGTCCCCAGCGTCTTGACGAAAATAGGAGTCCCTTCCTTTTCGGCCACCATCACATTCTCGATATCCGCCAGGCCGTTGATCAACCCGAGACCGCGGATATTGTAGTTCTGCGCGCCCACAGTGAGGTAGTTGCCGCCGACGTTGGCGTTGCTGTTGGTCAAGGCCTCCATGACCTGCGCGAGGCTGACCTGATAACTGATCAACTTCCCGGGATCGATGTCGACGTGATATTCCTGGGTTGTCCCGCCAAACGCCGTCACATCGATGATGCCCGGGACCCGCCGGAACTCCCGCCGCACTTGCCAATCCTGGATCGTCTTGAGATCAGTCAGGCTCGTTTTCCCGTCGCCGGCCAGTTCATAGCGGTAGATCTCCGCAATCGCCCACCAGGGCGACAAGGCCGGCTGCACATTTTGGGGAAGGCTGACGGTGGCCAGGCGATTGATGACTTCCTGGCGGTCGAAGAAATATTGCGTCCCGAAGTCAAAATAGATCTTGACGTCGCTCAACCCGAAAATCGACAGGGAACGGATATCGGTGAGACCAGGCATGCCGTTCAAGGCTACCTCGATGGGAATCGTAATTTGTCGTTCGATCTCCTCCGCGGACCAGCCGGGAAACTGGGTGATCACCTCCACCATCGGAGGCGACGGATCCGGATAGGCCACGATGTCGAGTTGCTGGAAGGCATAGAGCCCTCCGAAGAGAAGGCTGAACCCGAGCGCGCAGATCAGAAACCGCTGGACGAGCGAGAGTTCGACGATTCGAACGATCATAAGGCGAGGCACCTCTGCCGACAGCGGACGCCCATGATCATCGACAGGATCATTACTTCGTTTCTTGTCCCTTCACGAGCACCGCGCCCTTGATCACGATGCGCTGACCGGACGTGAGTCCTTCCAGGATGCGGACTTGCCCGCTGGAGACGTTGGAGACCACCACTTCCCGCTTCTCGTAGTGATCGGGCGTCTCCACTAGATAGACGAAATATTTGCCGTCGATCTCGACGACCGCTTCCTTGGGAATCGTCAAGAACGGAGTGGCGTCGCCGATGTCCAACCTCAGCCGCGCGAACATTTCCGGTTTCAATCGCTGATCCCGATTGTCGACCCAGGCTCGAACTTTAATGGTGCGAGTGTTTGGATCGACAACATCTCCGATCGAGGCCACGACGGAGGCAAAGTCGGTTCCCGGATAGGCTTCCACATTGATCCGTCCCACTTGGCTGACTTTGACCAAGGCCAGATCCCTCTCATAGACATCAGCGACCACTTGCAACCGATCCAGATCGGCGACCGTGAACAACACCTGGCCGGCGTCGCTGCCGACGGACTGTCCCGGAGTCACGGCCCGCTCGACCACCGTTCCGGTTAAAGGACTCTTCATCTCAAACCGCGAGGTGATCCGCTGCTGGGCGAGGGGTTTCTCTAATTCCTGAGCGGGAATGCGCAAGGACAACAACCGTTCTTTGGCCCGCCGGAATTCGGCGCGTGCCTTGATCAGGTCGTTCTCGGCCAGCTTGAGATCTTTCAAGGCTAACGCCTTGGTGGCATACAATTCCTTCGCAAGTTCCTGCGCCCGCGTCGAATATTCCAGTTCCGAAGCTTCTTTCACGAACTCCGAATAGGCGGCGGTAATATCGGAACTGTCGATCACCAGGAGCGTGGCTCCCGCCTCCACACGGTCACCCAGCTTGGCACGCACCTCCACCACCCGGCCCTGCAGCGGTGAGGAAATCTTGGAATACCGATCTTCTCCATACGCCACCTTTCCGACCAGCACCAGCTCGGGTTGGATCGGCTTGAAATCCACCACCGCCGTTTCAATCTGAGCAGTGGACTGGGGCGCAGAATGGATCGCGGCAGATTCGGAGGACGCGGGCGTCTTCGACGCGGCTGGTTCCTGCGTTTGACTGCAGGCGTACAGCGAGAGCGCAACAGCCAACACCCTCCCAGGCATCGTTCCGGAAATCATGACGTAATCTCCCGGCCGACCGAACTTTCCAATTGGAACAAATTGCGCTGATAGGAGAAGAGGGCTTCGATGAAATTCTGCTGAATGGTACGGGACGTCCGGGCGGCATCGAGGAGATCCAGAATGGTGGCCCCTCCCCGTTCATAGGCCCGCTCGACGATGGTGAAGGTGGAGCGGGCATCGTCCAGCACGCCGGCCAGGTAGGCTTCCACCAGCCGGCGACTCTGGAGCAGATTGCGGTAGGCCACATCGACCTGGTTTTCAACTTGGTTGACCGTGCGATCCAATTCAGCCTGCGCCGATTGCACGCCGACTTCAGCCTGGACGATCCCACCCTGGTTGCGGTTGAACAGCGGCAAGGGCACGCCGAGGTTCAAGATCCCCATCTGCTGGTTGTCGGGACCGCGCGGACCTTGCACCGAGTACCCCGCGCCGATCGTCACATCCGGAACCCGAAAGGCCTTGGCCAATTTCAAATCCGACTCGCGCTGCATCAGCGCCGCCCGCCGGCTCTTGATATCGGGACGAACTTCCAGGGCCACCGATCTGAGCCTCCCCATATCGGGATCCACCCGGCGGTAGTCCATTTCCGTCGTCAACTCCAGTTTCGACGCGGGAGAGAGCCGTAGGAGCTGACGGAGATCCGCCCTCGCCGACTCGCCTTCCTGGATCGCCTCGATCACTTGCGCATGGAAATCGACCACTTGAAGTCGAATCCGGATCAGATCGACCTCCGCGATGTAGCCCTTCTTGAACCGGATCGTGTTGACATCCAAAATACGCGCGAACCGATCGCGGTTTTCTTCCGCCAACGCCAGCCGGCGCTGCGCCATCAGCACGCGATAGTAGGCATCCTTAATCGTAAAGCCCAATTGCCGGACGGCATCTTCAAAATCCGCTTCCGTCGACTGCACGCCGAACCCGGCGCTTTCGATGCGGTACCCGCGCTTACCGGCCAGTTCAAACAACTGCTGCACCTGCATCGTGAGGCCGCCGGTCTTCGCCAGCGTATTGCCTTGCGTGAACGACGCGACGCTCCCGATCTGCGCCACCGGATTCGGAAACAGCCGCGCCGTAATCTGCTGCCCTTTGCTCGACTCGATACCGTACTTGGCAATGAGCAAATCCAGGTTCTGTTTCAGGAACAGGGCCATCGCCTCGGATAGGTTCAGGCGAACCGCCGGCGGAGCAACCGGTTCGGCTCGGAGCGGCTCAGCGGCCTCTCCCGAACCGCCACCGATCAGCAGCAGGCCCAGCAGGCCGATCACCAGCCAGGCACGGCAGGCCAGGGTCAATATGGGCGCATCTACGCTGAGACCGCCTCTGTAATGGAGCATGTCGTCGTGCATCGTGCAGGAAGATCGAACAAACGAGGATAGTGAGCGCATTATACCGATTCTTGAGTACGTTTGAAACAAAACCGATGGTTTCAGGTCACCGCATTTTCAGTTCCGTCCACGCCCGGTCGTAGAGTCGTATCCCTCTCCCGACATCCTGCATCCATTCCAGTCGGTCGAGTTGATCGGGCGGCGGATAGACCGCCGGATTGTCTCTGGCCGATGCGGCGACCAATTCCCGAGCTTGCCGGGAGGTGGACGCAAAACGCAGCCGCTCCGAGGTGCGTGCCGCCACTTCCGGCTCCATCAAATAGTTGATAAAGCGCATCGCCAACTGTTTGTGCGGCGCGGTCCGGAGCACCACCAGACAATCGGCCCACAGGGTCGCCCCCTCCTTCGGCACCACATACCGAATGGAAGGCCGCTCGGCCATGGCGCGGGCCACGGGCCCTCCCCATCCATGCGCTAACACGACCTCGCCCGAAGCCAACAACTGATCGTAGTGATCGCTCGTATAGGTCTTCACCAAGGGCTTCTGCTGCAGCAATCGTTCCTTCGCCGCCTCGATCACCTGCGGATCCGTGCTGTTCATCGTCTGACCCATGGAACGCAACACCGCGCCGAAGACTTCCCGCTGGTCGTTCAACATACTGATGCGGCCTTTATACTGCGGGTCCCATAAAATGGTCCAACTGTCCGGCGGCGTCGGGATCACTGCGGAATCGTATCCGATTCCCACCGTCCCCCAGAGATACGGCACCGAATAGCGTCCTGCCGGATCGAACGGGAGGGCCTGCAGGTGTGGCTCCAAGAGGGCCGCATGAGGCAACTCCTGACGGTCCAATTCACTAAGCAGACCCTGCTGGATCATGATCGCCACCATAAAGTCCGACGGCACCGCCACATCATACCCAGTGGCCCCGCTTTGCAGCTTCGCCAGCAACTCTTCGTTGCTGCTGAACGTATCGACCACCACCTTCACCCGTTCCCGCCGTTCGAATTCCTGGATAATCTCCGGCCCCACATAGTCGGACCAGGTGAAGTAATGCAGGACCGGTCGGGACTCTGCCGGGTTCGCCTCCGGACTCGGCTCACAACCCGGCAGCCCTCCGACCAGCGCGAGCAGGCAGAACAGCCGGAGTCCAATCCGTTGACGGCCAGTCTTCATTCAGACCTCGCGACGTTGCACATGAAGGGAGAGGGCGACACAGGCCATCGAAATAAGCAGCAGCAACGCGGACAGCGCGTTGATCTCAGGAGTCACACCGGATTTGATCATCGAATAGACCTTCAGCGGCAAGGTCGTCGCACCGGGACCGGCGGTGAAGAACGTCACCAGAAAATCATCGAGCGAGACGGTGAAGGCCACGAGCACGGCGCCCCAGATCGCCGGCCGCAGCAACGGCAAGGTGACATACCGGAAGACCTGCCAGGAATCCGCCCCCAAATCAGCTGCGGCTTCGCGCAAGGCCGGGTCGAGTTTGCGCAAACGCGTGCGGATCATGATAGTCACCAGCGGCACATTGAACACGATGTGCCCGAGCATCACGGTGAGAATCCCGAGCGGCAGCTTGAGCATCACGAAGAAGAGCATCAGCGCCACGCCCATCATCACTTCCGGAATGACCAGCGGCAGCACCAGCCCGCCTTCGATCATCCGCTGTCGACGGTGGGGCATCTGTTCCATACCCAGTGCCAGCAGACCGCCCAGACACATGGCCCCGAAGGTGGACACCAGGGCAATGAGCAGACTATTCGCCGTGGCGGCGAGCAGCGCGTCGTCGTGCAGGAGCGCCGCATACCATTTGAGGGTGGTCCCTCGCCAGGCCATCGACAGATGGGCGGCGTTAAATGAATAGAGCACCAGCACGAGAATCGGTCCATAGAGAAACACCATGACTAGAATGCTGACGACGCTGAGACCGGCCCATCCCCTCCTCATCGCCCCTCCAACGCCTCGGCTGTCCGATCCGCGTGGCGGTAATACAGGACGACCGCGGCCATGACGATCGCCATCAGGACGAAAGAAACCGCCGATCCCAACGGCCAGTCACGCACGACCAAATACTCGTGCTGAATGAGATTTCCGATCATCATGCTGCGCGCCCCGCCCAGCAGGTCCGGCGTAATGAACGCGCCGATCGACGGGATGAACACCAGGACACAGCCGCCGACGATGCCCGGCATCGTGAGAGGAACCACCACCCGCGTGAAGACCGACCAACGCGAGGCGTAGAGATCCCAGGCGGCCTCCACCAAGAGAGGATCCAGACGTTCCACGGCGACATAGAGCGGGAGGACCATGAAGGGAAGGTAGCTATACACCAGGCCGATCACGACGGCGGTCGGCGTATAGAGCAGTTCCAGCGGAGCGTCCACGACCCCGAGACCCATTAAGAAGCGATTGGCAAGACCGTCTTGGCGCAGCAGAATCATCCAGGCGTAGGTGCGCACGAGAAAGTTGGTCCAGAAGGGCAACATCACCAGGAGCAACAGCACCGGCTGCCACCGGGCTGGACTCCGAGCGATCACATAGGCGAGCGGAAAACCCAGCACGAAGCAAATCGCCGTGGTGAGACTCGCGTACCACAGCGACTGCCCGAGAATCTTGCCGTACAGCGGATGCAAGAGATCCAAGTAATTCGCCGCCGTGAATTCCCACACAATGCCGCCGTAGGTGCCGCGTGAGGCAAAGCTGATCGCGAACACCAAGCCGAGCGGCGCCAGAAAAAACAAGCCCATCCACAGCAAACCAGGAGCGGCCAGCCAACAGGAGCGGCACGACGACCGGCCAGGCGCCTGGGAAGACGCCCTATCGTGATCCGGCATAGTCACTCGAAGAACAACCGTCCATCAGGCAAGGACCAGTGGAGAAACACCGGGTCTCCCGCCGCGAACGACGGCAGCGATGCGTCTGAGGTCATCCTGGTTTCCCAGACGCGTTCGGGACCGACTCGAACCAAATACTTGGTGTCGCTCCCGGCGAACAACACCTTCTCAATCCGGCCGGAGAGCACTGGACCGGACGTCGCCGGCCGTTCACGCGCCATCCGGAGCTGCTCCGGCCGAAGCGAGAGGGTGGCCGGACGGCCGGCCTGCTCAGAAGTCAGGGTCCGCACCGTGAGCGGCGGCTGGTCGGCATCGATCGGTTGAAACAGGCGGTCCTCCCCGATCGGCGCGCCGATCCGGCCCGGCAATTCATTCGAGACGCCGAGAAATCGCGAGACGAACAGATTACAAGGCCGTTCGTATACTTCGCGTGGGCTGCCGACTTGCCACATGCGCCCCTGATGCATCACCGCGATTCGATCCGACATCATCATCGCTTCTTCCTGATGATGCGTCACACACACGCAAGTCAGACCCGCCTGCTGCTGGATAGACTTCAACTCTACCTGCATGGCTTGCCGCAGTTGCTGATCCAGCGCCGCCAACGGTTCATCGAGCAACACCACCGCAGGCTTGTTCACCAACGCCCGCGCCAACGCCACTCGCTGCTGTTCGCCGCCCGACAATTGAGCCGGCCGCCGCGCCTCCTTGCCGAACAACTTGACCATCGTCAACGCCTGGCGCACCTGCGCCTCGATGAGCGTGGAGGCAACCCGCCGCATCTTCAAGCCGAAAGCCACATTGTCGAAGACGGTGAGATGCGGAAACAACGCGTAAGATTGAAATACTAGGTTCACCGGCCTGCGATTCGGCGGTACCCCGAGCATCGACCGGCCGTCGATGAGCAGATCGCCTTCATCCGGATCTTCAAACCCGGCCAACATGCGCAGCACGGAGGTTTTTCCCGCACCGCTCGGACCGAGAAGGGAGAAAAATTCGCCCCGGCGCACCTGGAAGCTCACCTGATCCACGGCCAGGACCGCACCGTGGCGACGCACGATTCCACGCACGTCGATCGTCGAAGGTGTCGGGGAAAGAGACTGGTCGGAAGCGAGGAACGGAGGAGTGGAAGAGGTGGCCATCAAAGGCTGGATTCAGACCGCCGCGCGGAGCGCCACGGCTCAATGCTCCAAGTCGACTTTCGAACTGACATCGCGCAAGTGCTTGCGCACCCGCACCCGATGTTCATGTTTCCGCAAGAGTTCACGGCGAATCACGTCACGATCCTCCGCGACAATCCGCACGAGCCGATCATTGTCTTCGGCATGGTTGCGCACGAGCTCGGACAAGCGCTGCACCTGTCGCTCCAACCGTTCCAGCCGCCAGACCATTTCCATCATCGGATTGGCGGCCTCGATATCGGGTTTGACGACCGCGCGACGGGCATTCTGTTTCTTCATGTCCGCTCCTCCACAAGTTCCGTACTGAGCCCGATCGGCTGTCGGGGGCGCACGTTGAATCGTAGTATCATCCGAGATGGAGTTGAAGTCAATCATTCTGCATCCTTTCTATTCATCGGTCGTCCTGCTACAATCGGCCTATCTATGCCAAAGATCTTTACCATGGTGCTGGCCGGTGGAAAAGGCGAACGCTTGCATCCCCTCACGGATCAGCGCGCGAAGCCAGCCGTTCCGTTCGGCGGGAAATACCGCATCATCGACTTCACGCTCAGTAATTGTCTGAACTCCGGGCTGCGCCAGATCGCCGTGCTGATCCAATATAAATCCCATTCTCTCGACCGGCATATCCGCACCGGATGGAATATCATGAATCTGGAACTGGGCGAATACATCGCCTCGGTTCCACCGCAGCAACGCATCAGCGAAGAGTGGTATCGCGGCACCGCCGATGCCGTGTTTCAGAATCTGTTCCTGCTGGACAATGATCTTCCTGAGTTCCTTCTGATTCTGGCCGGGGATCACATCTATAAGATGAACTATGCCGACATGTACAACCTGCTGATCGAGAAGCAGGCGGATGCGATCGTCGGCGCGATCGAAACACCGCTGGCCGATGCCAATCGATTCGGCGTCATCGCAGTGGATGAAGACCGGCGAATTTTGAGCTTCGATGAGAAGCCGGAGAAGCCCTCACACATTCCCGGTGATCCGTCGCAAGCCTTCGTCTCGATGGGCATCTACCTGTTTCGGACGGAGGTCGTGCGCGAGCAGCTCATCCGCGACGCGAAAGAGGGCACGAAACACGATTTCGGGAAAAACATCATTCCCCGCATGATCAAAGAAAACCGGGTCTACGCCTTCAAGTTTCAAGATGAAAACAAAAAGGCCGTGAAATACTGGCGCGACATCGGGACGCTCGACGCCTACTGGGAAGCGAACATGGATCTGGTCGCGGTCGATCCGCTCTTCAATTTGTACGACGAGCAGTGGCCCATCCGCACCTACCAGGGACAGTTCCCGCCCGCCAAGTTCGTCTTCGCCCAGGACTTTCAGGGGGGCCGGATGGGAGTCGCGCTGGACTCCATCGTGTGCGGCGGCTGCATCATTTCCGGCGGGCGCGTGCAGAACTCGGTCCTCTCGCCGAACGTTCGCGTGCACGACCATGCCGATGTGCGGGAGTCCGTCTTGATGGAAAACGTGGTCATCGGCGAACATGCCCGCATTCGACGCGCGATCATCGACAAAGACGTCATCATCCCCCCCAACACCGTGATCGGCTTCGACCCGGTGGCCGATCGTCAACGTTTCAAAGTCACCGATTCCGGATTGGTGGTCATCTCAAAGGGAATGAAACTGCATGCCGCCGTCGATTCATCCGGTTGATCTGGTCGCCACTCTCCGCCAAAGAAATCTCACTCCTGCGATTATCTTTCTCACCTCGAGACGGGCCTGCGACGAAGCGATGCAATCGTTTGAGCGCAGCCAGGTCGTTCTACCGAAACCCCAACAGGAACAGATCGCCCGGGTCTTGACGCAGGTCACCGAACAGTTTCCGAGCATCGCGGAACACCCGCTGATCGGCACCGTCCAGCGGATCGGCGTGGCGGCGCATCACGCGGGCCACCTCCCGTCCTGGAAGATCGCCGTCGAAGAACTCATGCGCACGGGTTCTCTGGATGCCGTCTTTGCCACCACGACCCTCGCCGCCGGCGTCGACTTTCCCGCCCGCACCGTGGTCGTGACACAATCCAGTATTCGCAAGGCACGCGACTTTACCGACCTGACCGCCAGCGAGATTCAACAACTGGCCGGCCGCGCCGGCCGACGCGGCAAGGACCTGGTCGGATTCGCCGTCATCACCCCGTCGCCCTATATCGACCTCACCGTCCTGACCAAAGGGCTCACTGGACAGCCCGAAGCGATTCACAGCCAATTCGTCATCAGTTATCCGATGGTGTTGAACCTGCTCAAAGCGCATCCACGCGAACAGATTCAGTCCATTCTTGCCAAAAGCTTCGCGCAGTTTCAGTTGAACCAGCGCACGGCCGTGCTTGAAACCAAACTCGACGGGCTGCGCGTTGAGATGGAGCCATTCGGTCCACGGGTGTGCTCGGACTGGATCACACAGTGGCAAGTGTTCGACCAGGCGCGGAAGCGGAAGAAGCCGCGTGGCCCGTCGGCCAGGCAGGAATCGCCCGATGTCGCCGCGCGCCTGCATTTCCTCACCCCGGGACGTGTCGTGGGGCTGGTTCGAGGACGAGGCATCATCCTGCGCCAATACCGAAGCAAGGGCCAGCACGCCCCAATGGTCACCTTGCTGCGGGAGGGCGGTTCCCTCAACGAATGCCCCGCGTCCATCGTGACCCAGGTCTTCGATCGCACGTTTGACTGCGAAGAAACCTCGGCCTATCCCTGGTGCACCCCGCACACGTTGGAGCAGCTGACGCATCACCTGGTGGATCTCCCGCCGCGGCTGCCGATTCTGCCGATCCTGGCCCATCAGCACGAGGACATCCCGCTCGATAGTTCCATTATTCAAACCCTCGGCGATTTTGCCTGCCCCTCTTGTCCCTCACGCCAAGCCTGCCAACGCGATTTCCCACGGGCGTCGCGGGTTCGCCAGGAAATCCAACGGCACATGAAATCGATTCAAGCGCTTCAGACCAGTTTGTGGCATCGGTTTCAGGAACGCATCGACGTCTTAGAGCGCTTCGGCTATCTCAACGCCACGGCACAGCTCACCGCCGACGGCGAATGGGCGCGCTTGATTCGCATCGACCACTCCCTGTTGATTACGGAACTGATCCGAGCCGAGGCCTTTGGCGCCATCGATCCGCCCCTGCTCGCCGCCGTCATGGCCAGCATCGCCCATGACGACGATCGTCCCGGCTCATTTCCACGCGGGAGTACCGGCCTGGTCACGCTCTTGTTCCAGGTCCGCAAGCTGGCAGAGAGTCTCGCGCCACACGAAGACCCGCCGATGCTCCGTGCCGATGTGGCCGCCCTGACCGAACGCTGGGTTGCGGACCAGACGCTGACCTGGATCGGCCTTGCTCGCCTGACTACCATGGCTGAGGGCGACATGTTCCGGCTGTTTGCGCGCACGATCGAGTTTCTCTCTCAGCTCAAAACCCTGAAACACACCCACCCCTCCCTTGCGGAATCGGCCGATCGAGCGATCGACGCCATGCGAAGAGGCGTGTTGGAGGAACTACCATGAACTCGTCGTTGGTGAACCGTGACGCGCCGTATGTGAAGCATACGATTGTCACGAGGTCGACGGATCAACGCACCCTCTGTCTTCCGTCCTCGCGTTTCCGGCTTCACCCTTTACACGTCACGGAATTTCGATGACGACCAAGGAACTCGAACAAGTGCTCCTCCAACAACCGGTCTCGCTGCTACATCGACTCGCGCGCGGACGCATCAGCCGACACTTTCGGTCGGGCAAACGCAAGCTCGTCGACCTGCTCATTCAGGCCTCCGTTGAGAATCGCCCAGGACTGGAGTCCGACCTGGCGGCCCTGATCGAGGAACAGTCGCACCGCCGTCAGACTGCGCCCCCCGTTGAGACAGGCTCTAAACCGAAGACCCATCCAAGACCGGCGGCCTCACCGGCTGCGCCGCGCCCGCATAAAGCCGAAGAGCACGGCCACCACGAACCACCCGTCTCGCTCCATGAATGGTTGTCGGGAATCGGCGTGCCGCAGGCACAGCCGTTTGTCCCGGACGCCTGGCAGATAGATGCCCTGGCGCGGCTGGCCGAAACCGACGTCGTCGTCAGCGTGCCCACCGGCAGCGGAAAAACGTATGTCGCCATCGAAGCGACGAGGCGCGCGATGCAGGACAATCGCACGGTGATTTACACATCACCCCTGAAAGCCCTCTCCAACACGAAATTTACCGAGTTTTCGCGCTTGTTCGGTCCCGGCCAGGTCGGGATTCTCACCGGCGACCGCCGCGAGCATGCCCAGGCACCCCTGCTCATCATGACCACGGAAATTTTGCGCAATCTGCTCTATGACGCAGCGGGAGGAGAAATCGACGTTCGATTAGACACCTTGGGACTGGTGATCATGGATGAATCACAATACCTCGCAGATCCGGAGCGCGGCGTGGTGTGGGAAGAAACCTTGATCTTCTGTCCGTCGCAGGCCCGCTTGCTGCTACTGTCCGCATCGATCGGCAACCCGCAAGATATTGCGGACTGGCTGACCGCTATCCGCCCGACCCCCTGCGCGCTGATCCGCCATACCAAGCGATCGGTCCCGCTCCGTGCCGGTTACCTGCACCCGAACGAAAAGCTGACTCCCCTCTTTCGGACCGCAGGCATCCCCTACGGCCAACCCCATCTGCTTCATCCGGAAGCGAAACGGCTGTTCGCAGAATACGAAGAGGATACCGGCCCCTCGCGTTCCCGCTGACCGACGAAGGCGGTGGAGGCACGACGTTCGTGAATCGTGACCTGCTGAGTGCCAACACAAGCGCCCTCCTGCGCGGCGCTTGCGTCCGGTTGTCGAACGACGGCTAGAACGAGTAGGTCAGCCCGATGGTGGGTCCATGCCGGATCGTTTGAAACAGGGTCAGCGGCGCTGTTGCCGTGGATCCATCCGCGCCGTAAATCTTCCACGTATCGGCAGCTACCACTCGATTCCACCAGACTCGGTACCCTCCGGTCAGATAGAGCCGGTCCCATATCTTGACGCGTAGGCCGACATCCGTATTGGTCCCGATGCCGAGTCCGGTCATTCGAAAACTTGGGTCTTGCGCGAGCGCGGAGATCCCCGTTCTCAAGTGGTGCACATCTTCGTTGTTCAGGTACGACAACAACATCGCCACGTTGGCATTGATGCTCACGCGCTTATCGAGCTTATACTCCAGCTCGCCCCCGAATCTTCCGGCCACCAATGTCATGGTATTGGTAATCGCAGGTTGATTGCGGAACGAGACCGTCCCGGGGGTCGCACACCCATAGGCCGGATCTGCCGGTGCAGGTGTCGTGCATTCCGCTTGCGTGACTCCGGTCGCGACATGTTTCTCCCGCCAATATTGGAACCCACCAAACACTCCGAACCAGCCTTTGTTGTCCCGAAAGGTATGGACCGTCGCGCCCAGATCTCCACTGAGGTACCACAGGTTGTCGCCGCCGATGTCGCTGAAGGTTCTGGAAAAGCGGTGTTCCCCACTCACGGTGGCACCTTGAGTGGCTGCCCCCCGCGCGCTGAGAAAATCGTCGTCCGTGAGCCGACCTCCTCCGATGGATCCGTACCCGAACGTGCCGCGAAAAAACAGGTTGTTCTTCAACTGCACCCGTCCGGTGATTTCGGTGACGTTGGTGCCGGTATCTTTATATTTGAGTCTGGAACTGGGATTTCCAAGATTTGCATCTAAGCCGGACGCGTTGTGCCTCCACACCGTTTCGCCCTGGCTGAACCATTCGGACACCCCGACGTCGACTCGCTGAACGGAGGAAGACTGGGCGGGAGCCACTTCGGCCGCAGCCGATGGCGCGACGTGACCCACCAGGCACCAGCACAACAGGCAGAGCAGGCATCGCAATGCGATCATAGTTTGGAACTCCTTTTTTCCACCCTGTTCGCTTATCGATGTTCCGCAGCACCATGCGACTACGTATCTGAGCAGAAAACGCGCCAAGAGATACCCTACCTGCAGAGCTCGGTCAACAAGTTTCTGAGCGCTGCGGTGACCGTGACAGGAACGTCGTTGCGCAGGCGCTCAGATCTTCTGGACGATCCCTAAGTAGGTCATGGGAGAGGCGTCGCCGTAATGACTTGCGCGTTTGTGCATCGAGGTGCCGGATCCATACAGTCTGCGAATTTAGAGGGAGCCGTTCTACCGGTTACTCACGAGGGAGTGTACCGGCGCGCGGCGAAATTTTTACTTGCCTATTCGCCACGCTTTCGTTAGGGTCTGGTCGGATCTTCGTCCCTGTCCGGAATCTCACCGAATTCTGCTGAGTGATTCCAGACAAACAACTAAGCGCAACACCTAACTTGTTTGCGGTGGCACGACTGTTGCTCACCAACAGGCGATTGCATTGTTCGTTCAAAAAACACCTAAGGGAGTACCCGCCATGATCGACCTGCCTTCACCACTCATGATCAGTCCACCACGCAGCGTGAACAGACGTGTTGCGGGACATATCATACGGCTGATACTGCTGCTTTGGGTGGTTGGTAGTGTTGCAGAAGGATCACCGGCGTTCGCACAGAATATACAGTTTACGCCTGGCGCCGTGTCCATCAGCGTTCCTCAAGGCGGCACCGGAAGCAGCACCCTGAGCCTGAAGAAATCCGATACGGCGCAACATACCTACTTCATCAGCGCCAACCAATCGTGGATTTGGCTGAATCCGCCTTATGGCAGCACTCAGACTATCTCCACCGAAACCGACGTGCTCACGGTGACGGTGAATACCGTCTCCATGGGACTGTCCCCTGGTACCTATTCGGGTACCATTTACATAGGACAGTCCGGACCTGGCGTCTCAACGACTTGGCGCATTCCGGTGACCGCCACCGTCACGGCGACCGGGACCACGCCGCCCCCCTCGGCGACTCCGCCGCCCCCGCCGTCCGCGACGCCCCCGCCCCCGTCCACTACCCCTCCGCCGCCATCAACCACGCCCCCCCCGGCGTCCCCGCCGCCCCCGCCCCCGAGCGGCTCCTTGTCGCCCTTGCTCCAGGCCTTTCCGTCGGCGCTCTCCCTCACCGCACCCAAAGGGAGCACGGCCTCCGGCATCTTCAATTTGCAAAAATCCGGCTCGCAGCAGAGCACCTATAGCATCAGCGCCAACCAGTCTTGGACGAATCTCAATCCGCCCTACGGCAGCACCCAGACCATCACCAGTGAAATTGACCCGATCACCGTCTCGGTCAATACCGCCTCCTTGAACGTGGGCACCTACTCCGGGGTGGTCTATATCGTGGAGAGCGGTCCCAGCGGGTCGCAAACCTTGCGTATTCCCGTGGCCCTGACCGTCACGGCGACCGGGACCACGCCGCCGCCGGCCCCGCCACCGATCGGAGGGGCCACACCGCCACCGCCGCCGTCTGGAACGGGAACCGGCACGGTGACGGTCATCTGGAATGCCAACAATGAAGCCGACCTCAAGGGCTATCGAGTCTATGTCGGCACAGCGTCGGGTGTCCGCTCTCAGGCATTCGACGTCGGAAATGTCACTTCGACCCGCCTGACGTTGCCACTGGGGTCCACCTATTGGTTTTCCGTGACCGCGTACGACGTGAGCGGCAATGAAAGTTCGCCGTCCGGGGAGATCAGCAAGAGTCTCTTCTGAAAAATATGTCTGCGCGATAGGCTTGACCCTTCTTCCTTCAAGCCTGTATAACGGGCGCTGCTCCTTTGAGCCTGCTCCGTGGGGACGTCTCTTGGGGCAGGCTCAAAAAATGTGATATGCGCCCGTAGCTCAATGGATAGAGCATCTGACTACGGATCAGAAGGCTACAGGTTCAAGTCCTGTCGGGCGCACCACGGTCCACCCCTCCTATAGTAGATCTCACCTCGCGTTATCCGCCGACATTCCTGAGTTCAGATTTTCCTCGAATGGTTTCCCTAGTCCCGCGGTGCCGACTTGCACGTACCGTTCAACGGGAGGGGGCCCTGTTTCAAATGGTGCGCCGCCCAACTAGGGCCTTGCCTAGTGGAAGATGCGCTACATCCTGGTAAGGTGCACTCAGGCGTGGAGAGTGGCGATGGCCATGTGGCCGACGATCCCGCTTCATTTCAGAACAATCCAACATCACAGCCAATCTCAAGGAGGTCAGCACATGCATACGGAAGATTATTCCAACTGGTCAGCATTTATGGCGGGCGCATTGATCGGCGCCGGCGTGGCGTTACTCTTAGCGCCTCAGTCGGGCACCGAACTCCGGTCCACGTTGCGCGACTATGCCTCAAAGGCAAAAGATGAACTCGATGAAGTGACTGAGCAGGGACGCGCCGCCTGGGACAACGCGGTTGAACGTGGGCAAGAGTATGTCGACGGTGGAAAGCAGACCTTGCGAAAGGCCGGCCGAGCCGCACGGGAGTTCGCTGAGGAGACCGCGCAGACCGCAGAAAAGACCATGGATGAGGCGGCTTCGAGACGCACCTAACACCCCGACGTCTTCGGCGCCGATCGCTCACCGATAACACGCGAATGAAATTCTAAAGGAGCAGGAATTATGACGGCACACCTGACACGTTTGGCTTTCGCTGTGGCCATGCTCTCTATTATCGGCTGCCAGTCCGCCACCGGTAAGACCGCCGGACAAATCATCGATGACGCCTCCATTACGGCTGCGGTGCAATCCAAATTATCCGCCGATCGCCTGTCGAATTTCAGCCGGATCGACGTGGATACGGAACGCGGGGTCGTGACGCTCAACGGAGTCGTGACATCTCCCGATCAGAAGATTCGAGTGGCGGAAATGGCTCGTGAGGTCACGGGCGTCAGAACGGTCAACAACAATCTTCAAATCCAGCAGCCGTAAGGCTCTGCTGATCTATACACCGAGGGTTTCGCTACTGACCTCGTTCTTGCACGGAGCTCGGGGACATAGAGCGCGTCACGTAGCGAAACCCCGCAGGGGAGATGTCCGGGAGGTTCATAATGAAATACCGTCCGACTCCCCAAGCCTTGGTGTCCACGATTTTGCTTCAGGGAACCGCGAGCGCCAACGGGCACATTGCAGTGGAAGACAATGGGGCGCGGGCGCTGTCAACACAAGAACCTCGGTAACCTGTGGCCATAGGGCTGCGGCGGGCGTCAGCCCGCCGCAGCCGATGCCGACGGAAAGGCTCCTGATCAACCACTTGCTGACCGTGTTGCTGATTCTCCTACTTAGTCGGCGCGCTTCCCGCCTAGCCCTACAGTCGCGTCTGTGACTACGATCCGAGCCGATTCATGGTCCCCTGCTTCTGGTCATTCTAGTCTTGATAGTCGCGAGCCAATCTAGCTCACCTTCGGCATCTCCACCTCCCTCGTAACCTGCTATAGGGTCTTGCCCAGTTCTCGCACCCAATCCAAGCTGCTAAATCTTCTTTACAATCAGCAGGCCACCATCGACCGTTGAGGGAGGCAAATCCTATGATGCCTATTAGAGGATCCGGAAGCTCCACTGGAGCGACCGAACTGCAGAAAACCGTCCGTGATGAACACCGGCACATTTTGGCGTTGTTTCAGCTGTATTTGACCGCTGAAACCGATGCGCGGAAGCCCATTGTGGATCAAATTCTGGATCAGCTCGCCTCGCATTTCAAGGCGGAGGAAGCACTGCTGTACCGGGAGATCCTGAGCGGAGGCGAACAGGGCCGACGCCTCGTGCAGGAATCGTTGCTTGAGCATGACGAGGTCAAGGCCATGATGACCGAGTTGCAGCAAGCTGAAACCGACGATGACCAGGCGCTGGACGAATTCTTTGAAGACATGATGCGGACGGTTCGCGCACATTTCCTAACGGAGGAACGTGACATGCTTCCTCTGTTGGAAGCACTCCCCTCAGAACATTCGGAGTAGTGTGGGAGGAATTTCGACATAATGATTCTCGCCGCTGGGATTCGCCGTGATGGGACTTGCAACATATTTCAGACGCCGTACATGTTTTCGCGATGCATTCAACAATGCCGTCGATCCGCATCTCACTGAGTCGAAGGATCATCGACGTCCCGATCCGTGACACCTTGGCGCAGCCTGGTGTCTAGGGCTTTGCCCAGTGTAGGAAAATCGGGGATCGCGCTAGTCTCTGACTGTGCTGTGGCAACCAATCGAAACCACTGCAACACGACCCATGTCCGGAACCTTATCTCTCGTGGGAGGCATCACATGGAGCAGGAGAAACAAAGCCTGGAAGAATCGATCGGATCGACGCTGAAACGAGCTGCGAATGACACCGCTGCCTCGGCCGAGAGCATCAGCGAACAAGCCGGAGAAGCGTTAGGATCTGCGGCAGAAAACCTTCGCCGAGGGCTGCCGGAAAGCGGAACGGCGGGCGAGGCAGCGGCGGCGATATCCAGCGGAGTCACGCAGACCGCTGACTATTTGCAAACGGAAGGCATGAGCGGAATGGTCGAGGACCTTGAGGTGCTCATCCGGCGCTATCCGCTCCACACTTTATTGGTGGGAGTGGGGTGCGGGTACTTGCTCTCGCGCCTCCGTCCCGATTGAGTCCCGAGTGGGAAAGGAACCGTTATGGATAATCCGCATCCCATTTCAATTGCTGCCTTAGCGACAGGTCTGGTGGACGATCTCCGGCGACTCGTTTCGCAGGAGATACGATTAGCTCAACACGAGATGCAGCTCGAGCTACGGAAAGTCGCCAAGGGGCTGCTCCATGCCGCCCTCGGTATCATCTTGAGTCTCGTTGCCATCAGCTTGTTTTTAGTGATGCTGGTACACATTGTTCACACCTATGCCGGCATGCCGTTATGGGCTTGCTATGGACTCGTCGCAGTCATCGCCGCCGCGCTGGGCGGCATATTTTTGTACAACATGGTCAACGTGGGTTCCAGCCTGCGGCTTTGGCCGTTCCGTACCGTTCGTTCCATAAAGGAAGATGCACAATGGATCAAAGAACAACTGCTATCGACCAGGACTTGAAGGACATTGTCGACACGAGAGTCGCAATTGCGGAAAAACTCGAGTTGTTGGAACAACGTATTATCGATACGGCGGAGGGAGCGACAATGAAATTTTCGCGCATGCTGGAGGAGACGACCGAAAACGTCAACCAGATGGTCGATAAAACCAAATCGGCGTTGAATCCAATCAAGAAAGTCGATCAATACCCATGGCTCATGCTGGGCGGGGCCATCTGCGCGGGCTTTGCCATCGGATTGATGGAGTCACGGTCGCGATCTCAACGGAGTGGCGTGTATCCCTATTATCCCGCTGGAGCTCGAGCATCGCGGGTCATGCCTGAATCCGCTCGCCAGGCAAGGGGCAGCAACGGGTCGGCAGACGGCGTCTATGACTATTATCCTACCGGATCGCAGTCGCAGACAGCACAAACAGCTCGCTCTCAAACCAGCGTGTGGGACAGCATGTCGCACGAGTTCAGTCATGAGGCCGAGCAGGCGAAGGCGGTTCTCCTCCAGGTGGGTCGTTCGCTGATGATGGAATTGGCGCGCAAGATGCTACCGGAGATCGCGCGTTCCTTTGGAGTCAATTTGTCAGCGCAATCCGAGAGCGAAAGGGATTCACCGCGTAGGCAAGAATCGTCTTCGGCCGACCAGCAGCATAGCAGGACACGAAATCGCGCGACCTCGGCAACAACCTAACGCGGTGGTTCCCTTCTCTGTAGGGCAGTACTCACATCACCGCGTGGGTGGTAACGAGTCGAATAGATCCTGTGCCGCCATGGGACATGACCTCGGCAGTGACATGAGATGCCCCGGGTAAGCGGTGAGGTCATAACGGCCGCTCCCACTACGCAATCACGCTTATTTCTGACGGCAGCCCCCTTGAGGGAGGACTTTGTGCCCGCTTCTCTGACAAGTCCCTCGCCGCGCTTGAATCCTTGGAGGCTCGGCGGATTAGGCTGGAAAGAACTCGGACAGCGTCTTTGGCATGAAAGTCAGAAGGACGAGATTCTGGGTCGAGCGGCACAGCTGGCCTATTATTTTCTCTTGGCCCTATTCCCGGCGCTCCTGTTCCTGACTGCCGTGTTGGGACTGTTTCCCCTCGACCGGGTCATGCCTGAACTGATGACCTATCTTCGCACCGTCCTCCCGTCGGATGCGCTTTCTCTGCTCCAAAAATATTTGGATAATGTCGTGAGCGGCAGCGGCGGAGATGTACTCTCACTGGGGCTTCTTGGCGCCCTGTGGGCATCATCCACCGGAGTGACGGCGATCATGGAAGCCCTGAATGTCGTCTATGGCGCGGAAGAAAGCAGGCCCTACTGGAAAGTCCGCGTCGTTGCCACGCTGCTGACAATCGGGCTGGCCGGGTTTATCATCATTTCGATGACCTTGATCCTGTACGGCGCTCGGATCGGTGAATGGATTACCGATATGGTCGGTCTAGGATGGCTGTTTCTCCTCGCCTGGAATATGCTGCAGTGGCCGGTGGCCGTGCTGCTCATGCTCTTGGCGTTGGCCATCATTTACTTTGTCTGTCCCAATGTCGAGCATGATTGGCGGTGGGTGACTCCCGGTTCCGTCTGCGCCGTGACACTATGGCTGGGAGTCTCATTGGGATTTAAGGTCTATGTCGACCAGTTTGGGAATTATAATGCCGCCTACGGGTCCATTGCGGGAGTGATTATATTGATGTTATGGCTCTACCTGACCGGGGTCGTGATCCTGCTCGGAGGAGAGATCAATGCGCAGATCGAACATGCAGCGTCGGCGCTGCGGAAGTCGCGGCTTCGATCTCCCAAGTCCGAGCCGCTTCAAGCGGACTCGTAGCGGACGTCGAGCAACGTTCGTCGACTCAGTTCTCGACGTCCGTGAGTCGAGACGCGTCTCTCATTGGGGATCATGGGCTCGTTGTATCGTGGCATTTTGTCTACAAAACAAGTTTTTCCGTAGCCTGTGCGAGTCAGGACCAGGAAAGGGATCGGGCACTGATGAAATCCGAGTATCCAGACGTGCTGCCGGAAGAGCAGAATCCCGGGCTGCCTGATGCAGCCTCTCAGCGCCCGGCCACCGAGCGTCACCTATGGGAAATCAGACCGATTCGGGACTTGCTGTGGGTGGGAGGCATCCTCTCCCTCCTGTGGTTCGGGTACTATTTACGCGGCGTCTTTACACCCGTCCTGATCGCGCTGCTCCTGGCCTATCTTTGCAACCCGCTGATCCGCAAGGCGGAGCGGCAGTGGAACGTCCCCCGCCCGGTCACCATTTCGATTGTCCTCCTGGTTTCCGCTCTCCTCCTGGGCGGACTGGTGACGTGGTTGGGCCCGCTTCTGGCCGAGCAGGTGCAGTCCCTCGCGGAGCGGGTACCGGGGTATCTTCAAAGCATCGCGCAACAATACCATGTCAGCCTCGGCGATTTTTCCGAGCCGCTCTCGACGATCGCGACGAATCTCAAAGACGATCCCCTCTCTATCCTGCGACCGATTTTTTCCGGCACCGGACAAGCGTTCGGCATGCTGGGAGCGGTCATCGGCACCACGACGGCCATCTTCCTGGCGCTGACGCTGATCCCGATCTATTTCTTCTTCTTCGCCTGGCAGTTCGATGGGGCCCTCACTGAACTCAAACGGTATATACCCGTTCGCCATCGCCCGCGCGTCGGGCAGATCTTGCGACGAATGGACCAAGCGGTGAGCGGTTTCTTCCGCGGTCGCCTGGCCATCGCCCTGGGATCGGCCATTCTGTATTCACTCGGCTGGGCACTCACCGGCATACGATATTGGTTCTTGCTGGGGCTGATCACCGGCGTGCTGACCATCATTCCCTATGCCTCATTGATCGGATGGCCCTTGGCCGTGCTCCTGAAATACCTGGATGTTTTGTCCGGGGCAACGGGAGGGTTCGACCTCATGGCGGTCGTCGTCTGGCCGTCGCTGGCGTATCTGGTCGTGCAATTCATTGAAAGCTGGCTGCTCACGCCATGGGTACAGAGCCAATCGATGGAAATGAATGCCGTCACAGTGCTGATCGTCGTCTTCATTGGCGGCGCGCTCGGCGGCTTCTATGGTCTTTTGCTCGCTATTCCCATCGCCGCCTGTATAAAAATTCTCATCCAGGAATTGCTGCTTCGCAAAGCCATCCGAAACGCCGCGGAGCCGACACAGGCAGCTCGACCATGAAGGGAGTCGTATGTCGAAAACCGTCGCCGATATTCTCATAGAGCGGTTGATTGACTGGGGCGTGGATACCGTGTTCAGCCTGCCTGGAGACGGGATCAACGGGATCTATGAGGCGTTGCGCAGGCGACAGGAGACAATCAAACTCATCGTCGTGCGGCATGAAGAATCCGCCGCCTTCGCCGCTTGCGGCTATGCCAAATTTACTCGGCGGCTCGGGGTGTGCTTGGCGACCTCCGGCCCAGGCGGCATCCATCTACTCAACGGCTTATACGACGCGAAATGCGACGGACAGCCGGTGTTGGCGATCACCGGGCACACGTTCCACGATTTGAGCGGCACACACTACCAACAGGACGTCGATTTAAATACGCTCTTCAAAGATGTGGCCGTCTACAGCGAGCGCGTGATGGGCCCGGCCCATGCGGGCAACGTGGTCGATGCCGCGATCAAAGCGGCGATATCGAGACGGGCAGTAGCACATCTGACCATTCCAAAAGACATCCAAGACTGGAACGCGGACGACGATCGCTCTAAAACCAATATCCCACTGCATAGCGGGGACCTCTATAGTGATCCGCTCCCCCTTCCCTCTCCGACTCTGCTTCAGAAGGCCGCCCGTGTCATCGAGGCGGGATCAAAAATCGCGATCCTCGCCGGGCGTGGCTGCCTGGGGGCGAAATCGGAAATTATTGCGCTCGCGGAACTCCTCGGCGCCCCGATCATCAAGCCGCTATTGGGCAAAGGCGTCGTCCCGGACGATCATCCCCTCACTACGGGCGGCATCGGCCTGCTGGGCACGGCTCCCTCCCAGGAAGTGCTGGAAGAATGCGACACGCTCATCATCGCCGGCAGCAGCTTCCCCTATCTGGAATTCTATCCCAAACCCGGCCAGGCCAGAGCCGTCCAGATTGATCTCGATGCGGCCCGAATCGGCTTGCGATATCCGGTCGAGGTGGGACTGGTGGGACAGTGCTGGGATGTGCTGCGCGCGATGCTCCCCCTCTTGGAAAAGAAATCCAACCGCAGTTTTCTGGAATCCGCGCAGCTCAAAATGAGGCAGTGGAACGAACTGATGGACGAGCGCGGGACCAGAATGGACTCGCCGCTTAAGCCCCAAGTCGTGGTCCGCGCCTTGAATGAGTTCCTCGCCGACGACGCCATTATTTGTTGCGACACCGGGACGGTCACCACATGGGCGGCTCGGCATATTCGGATGAAAGGCGACATGGAATTTTCCGCCTCCGGAACCTTGGCGTCGATGGGCAACGGCCTCCCCTATAGTCTCGGTGCCGCCATCGCCTATCCTGGCCGGCAGATCGTCTGTATCGCGGGAGATGGTGGATTCACCATGTTGATGGGAGAATTGGCCACACTGGTGAAATACGCCCTGCCCGTCAAAATCCTCGTGTTGAAAAACAACCTGTTCGGCATGATCAAGTGGGAACAATTGGCATTCGAAGGCAATCCACAATATGGAGTGGACTTGCAACCGATCGACTTCGCCGGCATCGCCCGATCCTGCGGCGCGACGGGATTGACGGTCGACGATCCCCATGAGGTGAGAAGCGTCTTGGATCAGGCCTTCTCCATTCCAGGCCCAGCCGTGATAGAGGCCGTCGTCGATCCCTTCGAACCGCCGCTTCCAGGAAAAATTACGACTGAGCAGGCGTGGCAGTTTGCGAAGGCCGTGGCGCGAGGGACCGAGGATCGGTGGGCCCTGGTGAAGACGTTTGTGGAAAATAAAATCCGCGAGGTGGTGTGACGGCGAAACTCGACGAATTCAGAGGAGGATGTCATGGAGGCACTTGGACGCACACGATGGGCTCTGGCCGAAGGCTATATTCCGCCAGGAAGCCATGGTCCTCAACCGCAAATGCTCAGCCACGAAACCCTGTGTTTGCTCAATACTTCAGACCAGGACGCGGATGTGCGCATCACCATCTTTTTTTCCGACCGCGATCCGGTCGGCCCCTATCGAGTCACAGTGGCGGCTCGGCGCACGAAACATCTGCGCATCAATGATCTGGCAGATCCGGCTCCTGTTCCTATCGATACGGATTACGCCTGCGTCGTCGAATCGAGTACCCCTATCGTCGTCCAGCAAACTCGCCTGGACTCCCGGCAAGCGGAAAACGCCCTGTTCAGTACCGTGGCGTTCCCTGCCTGAACCGAACATGGCATAAGACGACCGGCAACGGGGAAGTCTCATGAGTGCCGATGAACCATTGCAGAACCTTTGCCAGGAATCCCCGCCGCTGATTGAGACGAGCGGTTCGTCCGCAGGACCACCGGGCTCCTGATCGCATGAGCGGAACCATGCGCTGTGCCATATCTCCTCCCTCTCGCAGAGAGCGGCGTACCGGGCTGGATGGCTTCACGCCGCGCGCACGATCTCTTGATTCGCTGGGAGCTGCGCATATCGATTCCGAAGAATGACTTCATCGATGAGGTCGCCGCATTGGATACACCGCATGGCCATGAACCAGTAACCGCCGAGACTTTCTCCGATATCCATGCAACGTTCATCGACCAGTAATCCGCCGCATCGCGTGCAGCAGGCGGCATCGCACTGGCGAGACCTGTCGGCGTACGTATTTTTTGTCACAGAAGGGATGGTCATCATTGTGGCGCTCATACGGCTCTCCTTTCGAGAGGGGTCAGTGAGTTCGACCAAATGTCATGCTCACTGATATCAGGACCGCATGATGGGCTCCACTAGCAGTCCCCCCAGGTGAGGGGGGAAAGCACCCTGGCGACCGGATCGCGAATCAGGTCAGGCTCGCGACCATCGCGCGGGTGATTCGTTGCTTCGTCGTGACATAGTCCTGCCAGGGATCCTTGCGCAGCTGATCAAGCCGCTCCCGCAGATTGGAGAGGGTGAAGTGATCGGAGCGTCTATCGACCGATAATTCATCCCAGGCCAACGGCACCGACACCGGTGCGCCAGGCTTGGCCCGCGTGGAATAGGCGGCGACGGCCGTCGCGCCGCGCGCGTTACGCAAGTAATCTACGTAGATCTTCCCCTTGCGCTTCTGCTTGGACATGGTGGCCAGGAAACGGTCTGGAATCTGCCGGGCCAGATGGTCCGCCACGGCCTTGGAAAAACTCTTGACCTCATCCCAGGTGTGCACGCGCTGCAACGGCACCACGACATGGAGGCCTTTCCCGCCGGTGGTCTTCACGAACGAAACAAGGTTCAGTTCGCTCAGCAGCGTGCGCAACAGCTGGGCGCCTTCGATCACGGCAGCCCACTCCACCGCAGGGTCCGGATCGAGATCGAGGATCATGCGGTCCGGTCTCTCGAGCTTATCCCGCTTGGCTCCCCAGGTATGCAGCTCCAAGACCCCCATCTGTACCAATCCCACCAACGCCGGGAGCGAGTCGGCCACCATATAACAGGAACTCCCCTTTTCTTCCGGTATCTCGACCCGTCCGACTTCTTCGGGAATGTGATCCGTCGCGTGTTTTTGGTAAAAACATGCTTTGTTGCGTCCCTCTGGGCAACGGACGATGGTCAGGGGCCGGTCCTGCACATGCGGCAGGATCCAGTCACTGATGCTCTCGTAATAGCGCGCCAGCGCTAACTTGGTGACGCCCTGTTCCGGAAACAACAAGCGATCCGGATGACTGAGCCTGACTCCCCCAACCTCCGTCGAGTCGTTCGATACGGGAGTGGTCGAAACTGAAGCGGTCCTGGATCGACCAGGTCGCCGTGCTGATCGAGCAGCCGACGTCTTGCCGGTGTCTGCCTGGGGCACAGTGGAATCCGGCCGTTCATGGACCACTGACGTGGCATCCTTATCCTCTCGTAAACCTTGAAAGGAGGCCTGTCTCAGTAGTCCTTCGTTCGTCCACTCGGCAAAGGCTACTTCGGCGACCAGCTTCGGACGGACCCAGTGCAGGCCAAGGCGGTCGCTATCACCGGGGCCGTTTACAAATGGAGATATTTTCTGCTCAAGCTTCTTCAGGCGTGCGTACAGTTCCTTGAGTGAGCGCTGGGAAAACCCCGTGCCTGTGCGGCCGGCAAATCGAAGCCGGCCTTGCTGGTCATAGACTCCGAGGAGAAGGGCCCCGAAGGCGGTTCGTGATCCCGCCGGTTCGGTAAATCCGCCGATGACGAATTCCTGCCGGTGTCCACACTTCACCTTGAGCCAATTGCGGTTTCTTCCGGCGACATAGGGGGCCTCGGCGCGCTTGGCGATCAACCCTTCCATGCCGCTCCGGCAGGCTTCGGCAAAGGCGACATGGCCCTGCCCGTTGATGTGGTCGCTGTATTGAATCACCGAGGGCGCCGAACGGACCTCGAACAGAGTGGACAACAGACGTTTCCGGTCAATCAACGGAACGGCGCGTAGATCATAGCCATCGAGATAGAGCAGATCGAATACGAAATAGACCAGGTTGCTGTCCGAATGCGCATCGAATGCATTCTGCAACGTTTGAAAACTGACGCGTCCATCCGGCAGCAGGGCCACGACTTCGCCGTCGAGCCAGGTGGTCTTGACGGGCAGGCGGGCTGCGGCAGCGGCGATCCGGGGGAGCTTGTCGGTCCAGTCCTTGCCGTTTCTGGTGAATAGGACGGCGGAGCCGTCCTTGATCCGGCAGAGGATGCGATACCCGTCATACTTGAGTTCATGCAGCCATTCCTCCCCTTCCGGAGAGATTTCCACCAACGTCGCCAGTTGCGGTGCGATCCACTGTTCCTGCCGCCGCTTGCGGGCTCCGGAAGCAGGAGCTCCGGTTATAGCGCCTCGCTCCGAACCCGCCTGGCGCGTTGGAGCAGCCGCTCGATTCGACCTCCAGACAGCATGTTTGCCGGTGGCAATTTGTTCGATGGTCCTCCCGCTGGCCACGCTGGCCGTCTGGAGGTCCGTCACGTTGCTTGTTTTACCTTGCCGGGCCTCCTCATCCTTCTCCTTGATCAGCAGCCAGTGTTCTTTCCCTGCCTCTTGCCGCCTTCCCATACGAACCAGATTCCAGATGCCTCGTAGCTTTTCTCCATACAGGGCGAACTTGAGCCGTCCACGGCGATAACTCGACAGGGGGTCGCCGATCGCCTCCCAATACCCTCGATCCCAGAGCAGGACGGTGCCACCCCCGTATTGCTTGGCGGGAATGATGCCTTCGAAAGCGGCATAGTCCAGCGGATGGTCCTCAACATGCACAGCCAGGCGCTTCTGTCCAGGATCCAGGCTGGGCCCTTTAGGAATGGCCCAACTCTTCAACGTGCCGTCCAGTTCCAGTCGAAAGTCGTAATGGAGACGGCTGGCGGCATGCTTCTGAACCACGAACCGCAACCGTCCCCTCGCCGGAACCGATTTGCCTCGAGGCTCGGGCGTTTCTTTGAAATCCCGCTTTTTCCAATATTGCCGAAGACCCATCGCTGCCCCGTTCCTCCAGGAGATACACACACGTCAGATCACTTTTTAAACTGCGGCGGGGCGGATGCCGGCGGCGGCCCACTAGGGGCGGACGACCCGCCTCCGAAGCCATAAAAGGGTCCGTAAAATGGATAGCCATACCCGTACCCCGGATAGCCGCCGTACCAGCCGCCCAATCCCCCGTACGGCCCCCAATAGGAATAGGGGTAGGCGTACATGGATCGTCCGTATGGATAGGCATAGGGAGCCGAGCGAATCTGTGGATTGATCTCATCCCAGTCCACCAGGTGCTTCACTTCGAGAACGGGATAGGTGTATTCGCCGTCATCCATCGCTCGAGTCACGGCAGGGACGACCTCCCCGACCACCGTCACCGGAGTCCCCGCGTCCACCACTGCCGGATCAAGAAATTCTCCGCTCTTGACCGCAAGAAACCGCCCTTGAGATCGCCTGCGATCCTTCGTCGGTACGGCGCCGGACCCAGTTGGGATTTGCAACACTTCGATTTCCGTACGATCCTTCACCCGTTTACTCTTGAGGACGATGCCGCTCACCATTATGGTCTTGCCTTGATAGGCAGCGGGATCGGCCTTCAGGGCCACGAAGGAGATAGACTCATCGACCTGCTGTTGCACGCGGTCCGGCAGAACTCGGTCAAGCAAATCGCGTCCGGACTGATGCGCGCTTTGCGCGCAGGCCCCACAAAGAAGGGCCAGAGAAATCAGGATCGCGACGAACAAGGAGCGCGAACATGACCGGCTATCAAAAATGATAGGACAGGCCTGTAACCAGAATGTGGGCATCATAATTTCCATTCAACCCGCTCGTCGGCCCGAAGGCCTGATCGAACTCAAACGTCGCCTGACTGTATTTGTACTCGCTAAAGACCGCCACATAGGGCGTGATGAAGGCTCTGATGCCCACCAAGAGATTCAAGGCTGATGCCACGTCGGAATTGGCACGGGTGGTGGCGGAATTACCGATTCGCGCAATGGCCGCACCGGCGCCGATGCCCGCATAAGGCTGGAATGTCACACCTGGATACCGTGCCAGCAGGTTCACTCCAACATTGGTCACACGCATGTGAATGCCCGGAACATCGTCGAGATTCTTGATATGCGGGGTGCTATTAAAGACATCGAGCTCCAGGCCGAACCAGCCGTTCCCCGGAAACAGGCCGACCTTACCGCCATACAGAAATGAATTCTGCAGATCGAAATCCGGCGCGCGGAATCCGCTGAGCCCACCGGTCCCTCGAATATCGCTGAGTTGGTCCGCAAGATTCGCCCCGAACTGACCGGCCACATACCATTCCGCCGTAGCGGTACGCACTGGCAGAAGTCCTGCCATGAGCATCACACCCAATAGAGCGCACGTCGTTCTGAATCCTGTCGTTCTCATGATGGCCTCGACCTCACCCTGCCTCTGTCAGACGATTACGGCTTCGATAGACTTGTTCAGGATAATCGGACGACGGAGTGTTGTCCCCCCCATCCTGCATGGCCAGGTGCATGAGTTCAGCCAGATGCAAGCCCCGTCGATCCGTGGTCTGTGCGATCTGCTGGCGACAGCTGAAACCGTCCGAGATCACGATAGTGTCTTTCGCGGCCTGTCTCACGGCCGGCAGCAGCGCCAATTCACCCACCTGAATCGAGAGATCGTAATGTTCCTTCTTGAAGCCGAAGGATCCGGCCATGCCGCAGCAACCGGCATCGAGCATCTGAAAGTCGGCTCCCAGCCGCTCGAGAATACGCCCTTCGGCCGTCAGACCGATAACGGCCTTTTGGTGACAATGCCCATGCACCACGACCTGTTGCCGCACCTGAGGCATCTGCCAGTGAGGTAGGTACCGATCAATAAATTCGGCAAACGTGAATGTCTGTCGGGCCAGCCGTTCGGCATCCTCATCATGGGGCAACAGGTTGCACAACTCATCACGGAAGACCGCCGCACAACTGGGTTCGAGCACCACGATGGGGATGCCCTCTCTGATCGCGGGCGACAATTGCCGGAGGATGTCCTGCAGTTGTCTCTTGGCCTGCCGGAGCATGCCGAAATCATACAAGGGTCGTCCGCAACAGGTGATCTTGTCAGGCACCAGCACTCCATACCCTGCGGCTTCAAGCACGTCCGTCGCGGCCCTGGCAGTCTCCGGAAAGAAATAATTATTGAAGGTATCCGGCCAAAGCAGGACCTGAGGCCGTCCTTCACCTGACAAGGAGCGGCGACGGTGCCACTCCAGAAAGGTGACAGGCGCGAAGGGCGGCATCTGCCGCTGAGGAGAAATGCCTCCGATCGCCTTGACCACCTCGCGTAGACCCGGTGTCTGAGTCATGAAATTGGCTATCCCGGGTGCCCGTGACGCCAACTTGGCCCATCGGTGGATCAAGCCCATCGAATAGGCGGCCATAGGCCGAATACGCCCTCGATAAAAATGCGCGAGGAACTCTGCCTTATACGTCGCCATGTCCACATTGACGGGGCAATCACCTTTGCACCCTTTACAGGCAAGGCACAGATCGAGCGCCTCCTTCATGTGACCATTTCGCCACGTCTGTTGCAAGGGCTCGCCTTCCAGCATCTCAAAGAGCAGTCTCGCCCGGCCGCGTGTCGAGTGCAGTTCCTCCCGTGTGACGCGATAACTCGGGCACATGGTCTTTCCCTCCTCACGACGACATTCTCCCACCCCCACACATCGAAGCGTGGCTCGGGAAAAACTGTAATCATCCTGGGGGAATTTGAAATAGGTCGGGAGATCCGGGGGAGCATAGTGGGTGCCGAGCCGCAGGTTTTCGTCGACCCTGAACGGGCGCACGATTTTCCCGGGATTCATATTCCCCTCCGGATCCCAGATCGTTTTGAATTCTTCAAACGCTTGGACGAGCTCCGGCCCGAACATGATCGGCAACAATTCGGCTCGCGATTGTCCGTCGCCATGTTCCCCCGACAGCGAACCGCCGAAACCTTTCACCAATTCCGCCGCCTCGAGGAGAAACGACCGGAACCGTCCGATGCCGGCTTTGGTCGTGAGATCAAAATCGATCCTTGTATGCACGCATCCCTGACCGAAATGACCATAGAGTGCGCAACCATACTGGTACTTCTTGAAGAGTCCTCTCAGGGTGCGAAGATAGGCACCGAGCTGCTCCACCGGTACGGAGGAATCCTCCCACCCCTCCCAGGTCACCTTTTCTCCCGGAACATGGGCGGTCGCCCCCAGACCCGATTCACGGACATTCCAAATGGTGTGTTCCTCCGACATCTGATCGAACAGCTTCATGGAAGGGGGCTGCGCACCGGCCTTGAGCCCTTCCATGCACCGATGCGCCTGGGCGTCAGCCTCGGTCTTGCTGTCGCCCCCGAACTCCACCACCAGCCACCCGCGCCCTTCGGGCAACAATGTGACATCCTGGGGATGGATTTTCATTTTGATCATATCGTCCACCAACCGGTCATCCATTCCTTCCAAGCCGATGGGCTTGTAGCGGAGAATCTCCGGAACATGGTCGCCCGCCGAATAGACATCCGGATACCCGAGCACCAACAGAGACCGTTTTTGCGGGCTGGGAACCAGGCGCACGGTCGCCTCGAGCACCGTCACGCAGGTGCTTTCCGATCCCACCAGCGACTTGGCCACATCGAAGCCCTGTTCAGGTAACAACGCGGGAAGGTTGTATCCCGATACCCGGCGAGGAATTTTTGGGAACCGCGATCTGATGACATCGCTATATCGATCCCGCAGTGACAGGAGCCGGCGATAGATGTCGGACCGGCGTCCTCCCTCGGCCAGAATCTCTTTCAGCTGCTGATCCGACGTACGACCGACCCGCAGGCGCAGGCCGTCATAGGTCGCGATGTCCAACTCCTCGACATTCTCGCTGGTTTCTCCGGCCATGACGGAGTGTACGCCGCAGGAATTGTTGCCGATCATCCCGCCCAAGGTGCAATGGTTGTGAGTCGAAGGGTCGGGACCGAACGTCAGGTGGTGCCGCTCGGCCTGACGACGAAGATCGTCCAGCACCAATCCCGGTTGCACGCGAGCCCGACGGCCGGCCACGTCGATTTCGAGCGCGTGATGCATGTACTTGGAGCAATCGAGAATAACGGCGTAATTACAGCATTGTCCGGCCAAACTCGTGCCGCCGCCTCGCGCGAGCAGCGGAGCGTGATAGGTCCGAGCGATCGCCATTGTGCGCAGCACGTCGTCCTGATGACGGGGAATGACCACCCCGATGGGCACCTGGCGATAATTGGATGCGTCCGTGGCATAGAGGGCGCGACTGCCTTCATCAAACCGCACCTCACCCTCAATGGCCACGCGCAACGCGGAAGCCAAGCCCTCTGCATCGATCTGCCGGGACATGCGTTCCCGCATCGCGTCGCTGGGCGGGAGACGATCATTCGGGTCTGATTGCCTGCGACGGTCCGAGCTGATCTGAATGAGTGGTTCGTCCATCTCAGACCTCGTAGCGGCTGGCGTCCTGCCGTTTAAATTCCAACCCTAATCCCGGTCGTGTCAGATCGGGGCGCAGGGTGCCCTCAATCGGAAAAAGGGCTCCGTCGAATAACAACTGTTCGATCCGCACGTGGTCGTGAAAATATTCGATATGCCGGAGCGGTGCCGCCGCACAGGCAGGATGGACATGGAGCGACGGAGCGCAATGGGCGGACAGTCCGATCGATTGAGACTCGCACAACGCCGCCACTTTGAGAAATCCCGTAATGCCACCGCAGCGGCTCGCATCCGCTTGCAGCACATCCACGGCCTGTTCATCGAGCAGACGGCGAAAATAGAAGAGATCGTAACCATATTCACCCGCCGCCACCCGAATCGGAGCCGGCACCCGGTCGCGAACAAACCGGAGACCGTCCACATCGTCGGATGAAACCGGTTCTTCCAGCCAGACCACGCCGGAGTCGGCGAACCCGACGGCCAGTTTCATCGCGAGCTTTCGATCGTATGCTCCGTTGGCATCAACAAACAGTTCCGTTCTGTCCCCAATTGCGCGACGCGCAGCCTTGACCCGGTGAACGTCCTGCTCAGGCTGACGGCCCACCTTCATTTTGACGCGGGGAATCCCCTGCGCCGCCCAGCTGCTGAGTTGTTCCTGCAGTCGGTCGACCGAGTAAGACGTAAATCCACCGCTGCCATAAATCGGGACGGCCATCCGAACAGCGCCGAGCAAGGTCACCAACGGCAGGTTGAGTAATCGCGCCTTGAGATCCCACAGGGCGTTATCCACTGCCGCAATCGCCATGGAGGCGACGCCGGCCCGGCCCAGATTGCGAATGATGTGCAGCATCGCCGACCAGCAATCCGCGATCTGCATGGGATCTCGTCCGACGACAATATCCGTCAGATGCTGTTTGATAAACAGGGCCGTCGAAAGGTCTGCGTAGGTATACCCGATCCCTTGATGAGCGCCTGACGTGAGCTCCACGAGCACCAGGGTCGTCTGGTTCCAGTGCAACGTCCCGTCGCTTTCCGGAGCGTCGGTAGGGACGACATAGGCGTTCACAAGGAGGCGTTCGATGCGGTCACCGGAGGAGGAGGGAACCAGAGCACAGGTCTGCCCCTGTGGAGTTCGCTCAGGTTCCTCGCTGGCCGGCATAGTCGCGTCCATAACCTGGTGCTCCTTCCCCGGTATTGCTGGGTGATCGAGGGCGATTGACCTTCACTGTACGGACCATGAGCGCGGCTGGGAGCTAGTGGGTCCCCTAGCCGATAGGCGTCGTACTCCTTTGGCCGACGCAATACCAGGAGGGTTCCCTAGTGGGAGCCTCGCTTGGTTCACGCTACATAAGGATTACAGGCTTATGTGGTCATACATATCTTCTCTTCCACGGGCGCCGGCACATGAATCGTTCCGGGTGGAAAAGCTTCGGCATCCTCTTATTGGCCGGCACGGCCGCGCTGGCCGTGGGGCTCCTCTATTCGAAGGGCAGCGCAGATTCGGCCGCACAGGATCGCCAGCCCATCCCGTTCAGTCATAAATTTCATGCGGGCCAACTGAAGTTGGATTGTCTGTTCTGCCACCGCTCCGCGCATCAATCACCGACAGCCGGCGTCCCGAGTCTGAAGCTCTGCCTGGGATGCCATCAGAATATGGACGCCGAGAAGGCCGGTATCCAGACATTGCTCGCTCATTGGAATGAACAACGCCCTGTCTCGTGGGTGCGACTGCAACGCCTTCCCGACTTTGTGTATTTCACGCATGAGCGGCACCTCGCCCACGGGCTGCAATGCGCGACCTGTCACGGACAGGTGGAGCACATGAGCGGTACGCCCCGTGCAGCCACTCTTGAGATGGGATGGTGTCTCTCTTGCCACCAACAGCGTGGCGCCTCTCAAGACTGTCTGACGTGTCATAAATGAGGCTGATCTCCATGGTCGGTCCCGCAAGGGAGCCAATAACGAATGGATGTGAAACGTCGGACGTTCATGAAGGCATTGGGACTGACTGCCGCGAGCACGATACTGCCGGGGTGTGACGCCGAGGTTCGTCATCTGGTCCCCTATTTGCTGCCTGACGATGAGATTGTCCCCGGGATTGCCGACTGGTATGCCTCGACCTGCGGAGAATGCCAGGCCGGCTGTGGAATTATCGTGCGGGTAATGGAAGGCCGGGCGAAGAAAATCGAAGGCAATCCGGACCATCCGTTGAATCAGGGCAAACTCTGCGCGCAGGGGCAATCCGCGCTGCAACGCCTGTACAATCCCGATCGTCTCCAAGGACCTGCCCTTCGAACCGCAGCCGGCCCGGAGGGGACATTTACGGCCACCTCTTGGGACGACGGGGTCAGTCGGCTGGCCGAGAAACTTCGCGGCGCCGACGGCCGGGTGATCATGATCAGTCGCCCGTTATCGGGCACACTGGCGGAACTCCTATCGACTTTCGTGCGCTCGGTCGGCGGCACGCTGTTCTTCTATGATCCGGACTCGGAATTGTCACTCAGAGCCGCGATGCGGCGAGGGCTCGGTGTCCCTGGCATTCCTCAGTACGATGTGGCACAAGCCACCTACCTGTTGTCGTTCGGTGCCCCGATGCTCGAGCAGTGGTTGTCGCCTGTCGCATTCGGTATCGCCTTCGGCCAAATGCGGCAAGGCCGGCCCACTCGACGCGGCCGCTTCGTCCAAATTGAACCACGCCTGTCCCTGACCGGCGCCAATGCCGATCGATGGGTTCCCGTCCGGCCCGGTACTGAGGGCCTGCTCGCGCTAGGCGTCGGCCGGCTGCTGTTGACCGCGGGAAAAGCGGATCTGTCCCCAAAAGAGCGGGCGGCGTTCGAACGATTCTATGGAAGTATCCCCCTTCAGGAAGTGGCGACGGGGACGGACATTCCGCTGGACCAGATCAAGGACATGGCCCAGGCGTTCGCCGACGCCGAACATCCTCTGGCAATAGGCGGCGGGACAGCCTGCGCGCACACGAACGCCTTTGCCGCCCATCTCGCGATCAACGGTCTCAATGCCTTGGCGGGAAACATCAATCGCGAGGGTGGCGTCCGCTGGTATCCCGACGCGCCATTTCGCGAGCAGGCGGACGTGGAGTGGCTTTCCGAGCGACGGATCAGAGAACTCGCGCAAGCGACCGCGGCCGACAATCAGCGACCGCTGCTGTTGCTCTATGACTGTAATCCGCTGTTTACGCTGCCATCGACCATACCGATCCGCCGACTCTTCACCAATGCTTCCTTCATCGCGAGTTTCAGTAGCTGTCTCGACGAGTCGACCGCGATGGCCGATCTCATCCTCCCTGACCATTCCCGGCTGGAAACCTGGGGAGACCATGTGCAGGATGGCTCGTCCCCGCGGCGAGGGGCGAGCCTCATTCAGCCGGTCGTCACTCCGCTCTACAATACCCGCGCCCTGGGAGAGACGATTCTGGACTTGACTCGCCGTCTGCATCCTGATGCCGAACTGCCCCGCACCTTCGCTGAGCTGCTCAGGAAACGGTGGGATGGACTGGCGGCCTCTGAGCAGTCGCCGCCTCCTACTCCCCCGTCCCGCTGGGTACAGCACCTTCAGAAGGGAGGCTGGTGGCCGTCCAGCTCCACCGCCGTGCAGAAGTTACGCATGGCTTTGTTCCCGCCGGCCTATGAGCCGGCGCAGTTCGACGGAGAAGCTTCCGACTTTCCCCTGCATTTCTATCCCTATCCTTCCCCCACACTCGGGCAGGGCCGCGGTGCCAACTTGCCGTGGCTGCAGGAACTGCCGGACACGCTGACGAGCGCGATATGGGGGAGCTGGGTGGAGATCAATCCGGCGACGGCCCGATCGTACAACATACGCCAGGGCGACATCGTCCGCGTGCACTCCCGACATGGCTCCATCGACGCGCCGGCCCTGCATTACCCGGGGATCAGGCCCGACGTCATTGCCATGCCGATCGGCCAGGGTCATACCGACTATGGTCGCTATGCGAGTCACAGGGGGGCCAATCCCCTCTCGATTCTCGCCCCGCTGTTCGACGCGGAATCAGGCGCGCTGGCGCTCGGTGCGACGAGGATACGCCTGGAACCCCTCGCGGTTCCCGGCAATCTGGTGCTCCTGGAGCATCCCGGTACCAAGGCCGGGACGGATTTGCTCTCGATTGAAAAACCGCGCAGGGTTGAGGGATGACGAACTGAGCGGAACCGCAAAGTCCACTGTTCCGGATACCGGTCCAAACTGGAGGAACGTCTTATGAGCGCAGATCAAGAAAAGACACCTGAAGCGCGGCCGCACCGCTGGCAAATGGTCATCGATCTCGATCGTTGCACCGGTTGTGAAGCCTGCGTCGTGGCTTGCCATGCGGAAAACAACATTCGCATTTCCGGCGCGCAAGAAGCTGCGGAAGGCCGTGCGATCAACTGGATTCGCATCGAACGGTATTGGGAAGGCGAATATCCCGACGTCAAGGCGAAGTTTATGCCCGTGCTGTGTCAGCAATGCGCGGATGCGCCCTGCGAACCGGTCTGCCCGGTGTATGCCTCGTATCACACGCCGGAGGGGTTGAACGCCCAGGTCTACAACCGCTGCATCGGAGTCCGATACTGCGGCAACAACTGTCCCTACACCGCCCGGCAGTTCAACTGGTTCGATCCGCACTGGGACCCGCCTTTGCAAGAGCAGCTCAACCCCGATGTGACGGTCCGTCAAAACGGGATCATGGAAAAGTGCACGTTTTGCGTTCAGCGCATCAGACAGGGCAAGGAGCAGGCGGAACGCGAAGGACGGCCTGTGCGCGACGGAGACATCACACCGGCCTGCGTGCAGTCCTGCCCGACCACCGCCCTGGTGTTCGGCGATGGAAACGATCCCGCTAGCCAGGTCGCACAGATGTCGAAAAGCCGGCGAGGATTTCACCTCCTGGAATCGTTGGGCACGCACCCGGCCATCACCTATCTGAAACGGTTGGACGAATGAAACAGGGATCGGTTGGATGGAACGACATGCCGGCCATTAATCGGGACTTGCTGGCCCCGCTGTCGCCGGGAGGCCGAGGGTATGTCCTGCTGGTGGTGCTCCTGGCAGCCATCGTCTCTGCCGGCGCAGGGGCCTGGATCTACCAGATCGAAACCGGGATCGGACAGACCAATCTCCATCCTCCCATTTTCTGGAGCGCTTACATTGCGTCCTTTGTGTACTGGATCGGCGTCAGTCACTCGGGAACGTTTATTTCCGGAGTCTTGCGCCTGTCCAAAGCGGAATGGCGCCGCCCGATCACGCGAATTGCCGAGCTCATGACGATCATCTCCGTGGTGATCGCCACATTGTTCGTCTTCTATCACTTGGGCCGGTCCTGGCGATGGTATTACCTGATTCCCTATCCCAACCAGCGTGAAATCTGGCCCGACTTCCGTTCGCCGTTGATGTGGGATGCCACGGCGGTGTTGACCTATGCAACCGCCAGCACGATTTACCTCTACCTTCCGCTGATTCCGGACTTCGCACTCGCTCGCGATCGCATCGGCGGGTGGCGCCGGCCGATCTATGCTGCCCTCAGTCTTGGATGGCAGGGATCCCAGCAGCAATGGCAGGCGCTCAACACCGCCATCCGCATCATTACTCCGCTCATCGTGATGGTCATGATTTCGGTCCATTCCATCGTCGGCTATGATTTCGGCATGTCCTTGGTGCCCGGCTGGCACACATCGATCATTGCGCCCTACTTCGTGGTCGGCGCCGTGCATTCCGGCTTGGGCATGGTCGCCATCGGTCTCTATCTGGTGCGACGGACCTACCGGCTGGAGTCCTACATACGCCTGGAGCACTTCGACAAACTGGGAAAGCTCATGGTCGCGATGACGTTGACCCTGGCTTACTTCTATTTTTCAGACCAATTGACGGTGTGGTACGGCAAGGTGCCGGACCACATGGCCATCCTCCATTCGCTCATGAGCGGGACCTTTGCCGTCCCGCAATGGACCATGATCACGTTAATCTATGTCCTCCCGCTCATCACGCTGACCATTCCCGCGTTCAGGCATTGGCCCCTCGGCATGATGGTGATCGGTCTCTGCATCAATGTCGGCATGTACATCGAGCGGATGCTGATCCTCGTTCCACCCCTGGCTCACCCGAGGCTCAGCTATAACTGGAGCGATTATTTCCCCTCCTGGGTGGAACTGACCATCATGGCCGGGTCCTTCGCGCTCGCCGTGCTCCTCTACGTGCTCGCCGTCAAATTCGTTCCGATCATTTCCATCTGGGAAGAGAAAGAAGGACATCTCCATGGTCGAGAATCACACTAGGGTCGGGCTGCTCGCGCTCTTCCCGCCGGAGGCCGACATGGATACCTCCCGCCGCCGGTTGGAAGAGGCCGGCATCCGCCAGGAGCAGATCACCCTGCTGTCGCCCATCCCGCTGGCCGCTCCAAACACTGAGGCCCACCCTCCCTTCTGGCCCTATGGAATCACGATCGCGGCTGGGTTGGTGGGCATCGGGATCGGCCTGTTTTTTTCCGCCGGCACCGCGGCCCTCTACCCCTTGGTGACGGGAGGGAAACCGATTGTCGCCGCTCCGGTCGTGGGCATCATTTCCTATGAAACCATGATGCTGATGGCGGTCGTCGTGACGTTTGTCACCATGATCCTCAGGATCAGGCGGGCCCGTGACCTGACCGTCGAGCGTGAGGCCAGGATCGACGACGGACGGCTGGCGCTATCGGTGCGGGATATTCATCACGACCAGGAAGCGACCGTCAGAAAGATCATGGAACAGGCGGGCGCGCTGGATATCCGGTCGGTCTCCGCCGACCTTCCGCTCCTCGAAGGACAGCCCAGCGCGCACGTCGTGGGTATGTTGGCGCTCTGCTGTCTCGCGATGGCAGGCTGTTCTCAGGACATGCAGGAGCAGCAATCCTATCAAAGCCAGGAAGCTCCGCGGTTGCATTCTCCATCGGGAAGCATTCCCCGGGACAGCCGAACCGTGATCTCCCGCGAGACCCTTGCCGCCGATCGGATGTCGGACCGAGCCAAGGAATTGTTTCGCATCAATTGCCTGCCCTGCCATGGCGAAAGCGGTGAAGGAACCGGGCCGGTCGCGCCCTACCTGAAACAGCTGCCGGCCAATCTGCGGGCTCCAAGGGTGCGAGCACTGTCGAGCACAGAGATCTATGACATCATCACGCAAGGCAAAGACATGATGCCTTCATTCCTGGGAGAGTTGTCTGCCGACGAACGCATGGTTCTGGCTTCGTTCGTCGAGTCCATGAAACCCTATAGTCTGCCATCTCAACGGTAGGCGACGACATATCCTATGGATGTTTTCGGAACTGAACTCGAAGCGATTCACTTCCCGCTCTTAGGCAATAGCCTGGTCGTGGGGCTGTTCAGCCTGCTGCACATCCTGTTGGCGGCGCTGTCCGTCGGTTTCATGTTGCTGGCGCCTCTCCTCGAATTCAGAGGACGCACGAATCCATTCGACTGCGACCTGGCCTTGAGCCTGACCAGATTCACCGTGGTGGTGTTCAGCGTCAGCACCGTGCTCGCGGTCATCATGGTGGAATTGTTGATCGGCCTATTCCCGGTGACCACCATGTGGATGTGGAATCGATTTCGCGTGCCGATTCTCTTCGGCATACTGGCTTTCATTCTGCAAGTGCTCGCACTCTATCCCTACTATCACTTCTGGGATGCCTTGCGACGGTACAGCCTCACCTTCCATACGATCTTGGGCGCCCTCGCGGCGTTCTTCATGCTGCTGTGGGTGCTCATGCTGGACGGAATGGGATCCTACATGCTGACCCCGGCGGACCAGGATGGAATCTGGACCCCTCTATGGAATCCCACCTGGCTCGCCCTCGCCCTGCATCGAATGGGCGGCAATTTCATGATCGCGGGATATACCATCGCAGCCTACGGGGCCTGGCGGGCGAGAGGCGCCGAACCGGATTCCGTGCCATCGTACTATCGCCACCTCTTCGGCACCGGCTGGACGATTGGGCTGGGCGGGCTACTGCTGCAACCCTTCACCGGATTGCTGTATGCGCTGCTTCTTCGCCGGGCGGCACCTGGCGCCTATGACACCCTGCTGCACGGGCCCTATCGTCCCTTCCTCTATGCCCAATTCATTCTCATCGGGCTATTGTTCCTTGGCAATTATCTCTTACTGAAGTCCACGCGGACGCCGGTGCGGAACATCCAGTGGTTCGATATCGGATTTCCTGTTTTGGCGGTACTCATGGTGTTGTCGGTGGGATATCCGGACATTCGCCGTCTGTTTCTCTATGCACTCGTCGGACTCACGGTCTGGTCGTTGCTCGCATTCGGACGATCAGCCCTGACGCTGCCTGACCTGTCTGCCTCCCATGTTCGCCCCTTGGCATTGGGCATGGGGTTGCTGGCGATCGTCCTCTATCTCACCATGGGAACAATCCGAGAAACGTCACGCCGACCCGACACCGTCAATGGCAAAATTTCCATCGGGGACGAGCTGCGGCAACGGGCGCAATTGAAGGAGACCCTTCGCTGATGGATCTGGAACCTCTTCATCTGCCGATGCTCTATGGCCGGTTGGCTATCGCCGCGGCCGCCTTGACCCATGCCCTTTGCGCCACCTTCATCGTCGGTTCGTCGATGATCGGCGCGGCCACGGAAACCATCGGCTATCTGACCCGTAATCCGCGCTTCGAACGGCTCGCTCGTCTCATTGCCTTCACGTTGATCTTCACCACGGCCGGGGTGTCGTTTCTGGGCGTCACGCTCGTCTTCGTATTGAACATATTCTGGCCGCAGTTCTGGAGCACCCTCTTCCACATCATGTTCTGGCCGCTGCTCCTTGAGGCGTCGTTCTTTCTAGCGGAAGCCGTGTTTGCCTACCTTTGGTATTACTCGTGGGATTGGTCGAACGAGCGACCCGGTCGCAAACGATGGCATCTTCTGTACGGATGGTCCGCTGCCGCCTCATCGCTGATCGCAATGCTCATGATCGACATCGTGGCCTCGTACATGCTGACGCCGCGCCCTCCCAATGACACCTGGGCCACACTTCTCAATCCGACCATGATCTACTTGGATACCCACCGGATCGTCGGCAATCTAACCTGGACCGGATTCGGACTGGCTGCCTTGTGCGCGGTGGGGCACATTCGATCCCGGACGGAGGAGGATCGCACATTCTACCGCTGGGCCGGTGCCGTCTGTTTCACCATCGGGTTCGGAACGCTGCTGATCATGCCTGCGATCGGCTATCAATACCTGTTGAAAGTCCGGCATACGGAGCCGCAAGCGTTCTACACGCTCATGCTCGGTGCCCGCTCCTGGCTCTTCGACCTGGTGGCCTTGATCTACTCACTGCTGATCGTGCTGGGGTCCGTCTATATTTGGCGTAGTCTCCGTCCTACGATGGGGGCCGAAGGGACGGCCCGGCTGGTGTTGCCTGCTTCGTTGGTGGTGGTAACCGGTGCCGGTTTGATCTTCTCCCTCCCCTACCACTTGCAGCACATTCCAGGCTTCCACGTCCTGACGGACCAGGTCATTAATCCTCTCGGCAAAATGCAGCCGTACAAGTATTTCGCGATCGCCTGTCTGGTCTTCTTCGGCCTGCTGAATTGGGGCTACTTCTCGCGTTCGTTTGCCGACCGGCTGCCCTGGTGGCAGCGCGCGGCGAACCAACGGGATCGTTGGAGTCCGACCCTGCTCATCGCGCTTTCCTTCTCTGCGATGCTCATGATGCTGACGATGGGATGGTCCAGGGAAACAGCGCGCGCCTACAATGGCTATCTCATCTATGGACAGATCACGCTGGAGGATGAGCGGAGCACCTATGACGGGACCACACCATCATCACTGAGCGATGGCCAGATAGGGCGGCGCTGAGAGCGGTGTGATGCGCGCGGGACGTGTGGAGCGGGCAGGATTCGCCGATGAGCAATTCGCATTGGCGGATTGCATCGGACGAGTCAGGCCGTTTTGCGGCTGAGATGCCGGGCCTGCTTCGGTATCCGCCCCTTTGATTTCCCGGACTGCTGCACGCTTCGCTTGAGGAGGGCCATGAGATCCACGACCTTGGCCTGCGCCGGTTTCCCGTCTCCGTCCTCTTTTTCGGTCGCCGTGACGACCTCCGTTTTCCCGGCCTTTATGCGTTTGTTGATCAGACGCATCAGATCCTCATGATACGTGTCTTTGTACTGTGTGGGCTTCCAGGTATCGGACAGCTCCTCAACCAGTTTGGTCGCCATCTCCAATTCGCGCGGGCTCACTCCGGAAGACTTGAGGCTCTTGGTTGGTATCTGGAGAGCTTTGCCGGGCTTCAGTTCGTTGGCATAGCGTAAGGTATTTAAGACGATCATGTCGTCCCATGGGATCAGCGCGGCAATATACTGCCGGATGCGAACAACGACGGTGGCAATCCCCACTTTTCCGGTTTTTTTCAACGTTTCACGCAACAGCGCATAGCCCTTCTCGCCTCTTTTGTCGGGAGCCAGGTAGTAGGGTGTCTCGAACGACGTCGGTGAAATGTCCTCAGCCCGCACGAACTGCACGATATCGATCGTTTGAGTCGCGTCGACATTCGCGCGGCGAAAGTCCTCGTCCGTCAGCACGACATACCGGCTCTTCTCGTATTCGTAGCCCTTCACGATCTGATCCCACGAAACCTCTTTCCCGGTCGCTTTGTTGTACCGCTTGAAGCCGACGGGTTTCATGTCGCGCCGGTCCAACAGCGTCAAATCGAAGCTGTTTCGGTTTTCAGCCGAATAGAGGACCACAGGGATATTCACAAGTCCAAAACTGATCGATCCTTTCCAGAGCGGTCGAGGCATCATCACACCTTCTTACGAATCGTTTTGTTGGCAAAATAATGTCTCCGCGAATCTTGCAGACAACACGCGCACAGGCTCGCGCAGTTGACGCACGCAACCGGTTCGCCACATCCCTCACAGACCGACAACATGGCCTCCCCCACTATTTTGCAAGCGTCTCGGCGACAAGCCGGTTCATCACATAGGTGGCAATCAAATGGACATATTCTCACGCCGTTATCAGCTCCGCGACCAGACCACGTCATCAGCTTCACCCTAGCATTATCGTTCGTGTCTCGAAGACCAACTCGGAGAATCCCTAGTGAGGGGCAAGTTATTCAAGCGCATTGGGGGATTGTGGTTCTTCGAAGTTTGCGGTTGAAACTAGGGGTATCACGAGGATCGTGATCGGCTGGGACGGGGTAATCTCAGAGAAAGACGATTATTCAACTTACACAAAGGAGACACACCATGCGTTTAATGACATCCTTGATAGTGGCCGGGCTCATTTGCACCGTTGCTGCCTGCTCCAGTATGCCGAAAGTCACGCGGACGGGTGAACTGAAAGACATCAAGATCGCACAGCATGTGGAGCCCACGGAACGGACTGCAGCCGTCGGCGACGAAGTACGCTGGATCAATAGGAGAACCGGGTCCGTCCGGATCGTATTCCTTGATCCCATCGAATCCGCCGTCAGTTGCAACAACGGTTTCGGCGGCTTATCCAACATGTTCAAGTCTAATCGCGCGTCCATCGATGAAAATGAAACCGTCAGCCTGTGCTTAAATCGACCTGGGTCCTATCGATATACCGTGCGAATGGATTCCAGCAGACCGGGCGGAGAAATCAATGAATCGGGAGTCCTGAAGATCGGCCCCACGGGTTCATAGAATAATACAATGCACGGGCTCAGAATCATGAAGGCTCCCTGAAGCTGGTGGGCCGTAACGCGTCACATGAGTAATTCGGTCTCAAGAACCACATCGGAGACTGGAGTAGCCCATTCCTGCGTTACGGTCCACCGAGGGCAAAACATTTTTCCAACAAGCCATTGGAGATTG
>JALDRG010000010.1 GCA_031315995.1 Nitrospira sp. | reverse complement strand
CGTGTCGCTTGCGAAGATCACCGCGGTGACGGCAGAGGGCATGGCGGCGACGAAGATGACGATCGCCCGTTCCAATCCGGTGAGGTCTAAGAAGTAGGCGGCGGCGGCTCCTAGGAACAGCCCGCCCATCATGCGCAGGCCCACGCCGAGCAAGGCCAAGGCCCAGGTCCGGCGCACGGCAGAGAAACTGATCGACAGGCCCAGCACCAGACTCGCCAAGGGTGTCGTGGTGAGGTGGATGGGGATGAGCGTCTCACGGACCCAGGCGGGAAGGTGGACGCCGAGCAGGGTGAGCAGGAGGCTGAGGCAGAGCGCCCACAGCGGTGGTGACGACACAAACCGGGTCAGGGCGGACCGTGGAGTAGAACTCTTGTCCCCGTGCCATACCGCGAGGCCATAGATCACGGTAAGGGTGAGCGTGGATTGCCCCAGGTCGAAAAGAATCGCCTGCGCCAACCCCTCATCGCCGAGGGTTGCGAGGACGACGGGATAGGCGAAGTACACAGAGTTGATACAGCCGATACCGAGGAGAAATCCACCTCGCGTAGCACGGGGTAGACGCAGAAGGCGGGTGAGCGGCCAGGAACAGAGCAGCATGGACGTGCTCACCAAGCAGGCGGCCAACGGCAGTTTCCAGGCCGTGGGGGCGAACGCAACCCGATCCAGCGACACCAGAATGGTCGCCGGCAGGCTGATCGAAAAGACAATGGACGCCAGGCGCTCCGCATGGGTTTTCTTGAGCAGGCCTGATGAACGGAGCAGCGCACCGAGAAAGAAGATGGCGATGAAGGCCTGGAGCGTGGCGGGCATCGACCGGAGGGTAGCAGAAAATCCGTTGCAAGAGGAGGCAGGGCTCCAGGCCGATCCCGTCCTTTTCTTGTGCGACTGGATCGCGAGCCTGTTACGATGGCCCATCCCATGACTCACCCGCAGACAGCAGGGCAACCGCGGCAAGCGGCGGTCTTCTTCATCCTTGTCACGGTCGTGCTCGACATGCTGTCGTTCGGGATCATCATTCCCGTGCTGCCGAAGCTGGTCGAAGAGTTTCTCGGCGGCGAGACCGCACAGGCCGCGGAGATTTACGGCCTCATGGGGACGGCGTGGGCGTTGATGCAGTTTGTCTGCTCGCCCATTCAAGGCGCGCTCTCGGATCGCTTCGGGCGGCGGCCGGTGGTGCTCTTGTCCAATCTCGGGCTCGGCCTCGATTTCATCCTCATGGCGTTGGCGCCCAGTCTGGCCTGGCTTTTTGCAGGGCGGGTGATTTCCGGCATCGCCTCATCGAGCTTCAGCACGGCCGGCGCCTATATCGCCGATGTGACGCCGCCGGACAAACGCGCCGCCGCGTTCGGCATGATGGGGGCGTCTTTCGGCCTCGGTTTTGTGCTGGGGCCCGCCGTGGGTGGACTCCTGGGCGCCGTCGATCCCCGCTGGCCATTTTGGGGCGCGGCGGCGACGAGTCTGCTGAACGCCTGTTACGGGTTCTTCGTGTTGCCGGAATCGTTGCCACGTGAGAAGCGGGCGCCGTTCAGGTGGACGCGGGCCAATCCGGCGGGTGCGTTGATCCTGTTGCGGTCACATCATGAGCTCTTCGGCCTGGCGGCGGCGAATTTTTTGATGAACCTGGCTCACGGGGTGCTGCCCAGCGTCGCCGTGTTGTACCTGGGATATCGGTATGGTTGGGGTCCGTCGGCGGTGGGTTTCACGCTCGCGGCGGTCGGGGTTTGCGCCATGATCGTGCAGGGGACCCTGGTGAGGCCGATCACCGCGCGCTTGGGAGAGCGTCGCACGTTACTCACCGGGCTGTTATGCGGCGCCGCCGGCTTTGCCATCTATGGCCTCGCGCCCACGCCTCTCATCTACTGTTTCGGTATTCCGGTCATGGCGTTTTGGGGGCTTGCCGGTCCCTCCGCGCAGGTGTTTATGACGCGCCGGGTGAGTGCGTCGGAACAGGGACAACTGCAAGGCGCCATCGCCAGCCTTACCGGCATCGCCGGCCTGATCGGGCCGACGTTGTTCACGCAAACCTTCGCCGCATTCATCGGTCCACAGGCCGACTGGCACCTGCCCGGTGCGCCCTATCTGTTATCGACCATGATGCTGCTGATCGGGGCGGGAATCGCCTGGCGAGTGACGAGAGGGGCCTGATGGACCGGCGCGCGCATCGAACGCACTTGCTCACACAGGGTCAATGTTCCACGATGCCTGTTCGATCGAACAGCGTCACGATCCTTCCTGCCGCGCGCCATGCACGAAGATCTCCCGCTTGCGATAGAGTGCCAGCGCCCGCATTTCCGCCGCTTCCGACTCGGTCGGCTGGTCCAGCTTCCGATAGAGGTCGGCGAGGAGCGACCAGGCTTGTGCTTCCGTGGCGGCGTCGTGCAGGGTTTGCGACAGGAGCACCGCGCGTTTGGCCAAGGTGACCCCGTCGTTCAACGCTCCGTCGGCTTCGTCGAGCTGTGCGAGCCGCAGTCGCAGCGTGGCTTCGAACGGGAGTTGATGGTCCGCTTCAGCCAGGCGCAGACCGCGGAGATAGTCGGCGCGCGCATCGAGGGTTCGATCCAAGAGCCTATGCGCATCCCCTAGCGCGAGGAGCGCCGTGAGTTGCTGTTCCGCATCTCGACGGGTGCCGGCCTCTTCGATCGCCTGTTGCAGCGCGGAGAGTCCTGCCGCACTCTCCTCGTCGCTGACCTGCAAGAGCCCCAACTGAACCGTCGCTTCATTCCACCCGCGAGCATCCTTGCCGCGCGTGAAGAGGCCGACGGCCTGGCTGAACGAATCACGCGACTCGTCGCGTCGTCCCAGTCGCGCCGTTATGCGGCCCATCGCCAAGAGCGCTTCGCCTTGGGCGGATCGATCAGCAGAGCGGGCGAATAGCGGGATAGCTTCCTGGAGGGCTTTGTAGGCTGCCTGAATTTTACCTTGGCGTTCATAGACCCGCGCGATTTTGAGCAAGGCGGTGGCGATGCCCTGGGGTTGTTGCTTCTCCCGGAACCGCGACAGCGCGAGCTGGTAATACGTGAGTGTCTCGCGGAAATGTTGTTGGAGGTCGTGGATCTCGCCGATCCGCAGTAACTCATGCCCGGACAGCGTGCCGTTGGACGCTATCGGCGTGACCTGCCCGGCAGAGACTGCCCAGGTCGGCGACGGGCCGCCCATGAACCAGGGCAGAATGAGACAGCAGGCGATCAGGATGGGCTGGCCTCCCACAGACGCCGCTCGGTGAGGTCGTCTCGAATTTCGATGCATCGGCGTAAGATGCACCTGCTTCTCGCCGAGGTCAAGAGCGTGGAGCGTGGGCGAACTCGGCGCTTGCCACGTCTGTTCCAGAGGGGTAAGATCCACCATCCCACCACGCAGGAGGAGGTGTCATGTCCACGACACGCACGACTCCCAAACGAGCCCGGATCTCCCTCGATCGCAGCATCGAGCGCTTGCGCAAGCAGTTGGCCGATCTGGCCACCTATCTGGGCAAGGGCCATCCCACCCGCAGCCTGGACGAGTTCGATCAGGAAACCGAAGATCTCATTGCAGAGTTGCTCGGGGATACGTCCGATTTGCTGGAAGCCTACGAATATGCCGAGTTCGGCGAAGCCGCCGGCTTGGTGAATCTGACGGACGAAGCGCCGGAAAGCGCCGGCGTGGAGAGCCAGCGCCAACGCCTGTTGCAACGCAGCCGGGTTCTGGAAAGTTGCATTGCCGAACTTGAAGCCCGACGGGCCACGGAACCGAAACAATCTCAGGCGAGCCGACACGTGCTCATCGGCCCGCAAGTCGCCGAGCATATGTCTCCCGACATCCGCAGTCTGTCCCAGGATGCAAGCCTGAAAGAGGCGGGCCAAGCCATGGAGAAATGGAAGCTCGGCTCGCTGCTGCTGACGGATAATAGAGCCTATGTGGGCTTTATCACCGATTCGGCCCTGGCACGCGCCGTGGTTGCCAACGGGTTGAATCCGGCGACCGCGGTCAAGGTCTGCATGCGCAAGCCGGTGGTCTCGATAGGGGGGGATCGCCCGATTATCGACGCGGTGCGCATGATGAAGGAGCAGGCAACGCGGCATCTGGCGGTCACGCAGGACGGCTCCATCATCGGGGTGATCTCCGTATCGAATATTCTGCGGTATTACTCAGGCGTGGTGTAGCCACATCAAGTGACTGTCAGCACGGAATGACCAATAGCGCATTCGGAGCAGAATGCCGCAAGCGGTTCCTGCGTTTCACACAAGAGGAGGTCTGGCATGGGTCCTACCAAGGCAATCGTCAAGGGACTAGCACTCCACGAGGCTGTCAGCGGCAAACTCATACAGGATGGATTCGCAAACGGTCAGGCACTGGCTGAGTATGTGAAGCATCACTATATCAGCGTGCCGGTGCTCGATAATGCCGGTAAGCCCTGGCAGCTTGATGGAAAGCCGGTCTATTGTCTGCATGGCGTGCAATATGAGACGGTCGATGATCAAAAGGTTCATCTCGCTCGCTGTCCGGATTGCGGTGGCATGGGCATCAGAGCGGATGAACTCACGGTTGAGTCAGACTGCATCCGTTGCACGGCCTGCGGCCATGAATTCGATACGCGGTTGGAAATGATGGAAACATAAGAGAGGGGGCGGGATTGCCCGGCCCCATCTCCGTTGCGCACCGCCCGGACACACAGGACCTATTGGATTGTAATGTCGGGCAGTGTTGGGTCGATGCGCAATCGGGCGATAGGTCCGTGCAGTCCCCAGTAGAGAGACCGTTTCAATGTTCTCTCCTTTTCGACAGGAACCCACTTCGCTGGAAACACCATTCTTAGATCGCCCATTCTCGCGCGCCGTGTGAGTTGTTCCCTTTCGACATAAAAGTGAAGAAATTCAGCAGCCGGAGCCAGAACCGGTTATACTCAGCCGTTTCCCTTACGGGAGGAGAACGGCAAGGTCAGTGTAAGGTACGCAAGCACGGGAAAGGGAAGAAGGTTATGGCAGGTGGAACAGTCATTCGGCGAGGAAAGAGCGCTCCGCAGCAGAAAAAGACGACGTCCGTGAGAAAGCCCAAGAAGGCTCGTGCCCAGGAGCCGTCCGGCGCCGTCATCGTGCTGTCCGGCGCCACGGCGCTTCGCCGGCAAAAGGCGGCGGAGGTGCTGGCCGAAGAACTGCAATTGCACTTGGCCGGCGTGGATCTGTCGGCGGTCGTGAGTAAACATGTCGGCGAAACCGAACGAAATGTGAATCGCGTGTTCGACATGGCCAACCGTCACGGGTCGATCCTCTTTTTTGATGAGGCGGACGCGTTGTTCGGCAAACGCACCCAGGTGCAGGATGCTCACGATCGGTATGCGAACGCCGAGGTATCCCATCTTCTCCAGTGCATCGAAAGGCATCAGGGCCTCGTCATCCTTACGACCAACGGAAAGAGTCGCATTGAGGAAGCCTTCTCACCCGAGAAGCCGGTGATCGTGCTGGGTGGAGCCAAGAAGACCAAGGCTGCAGCCAAGGCAAAGCCGACAGTCAAGACGGCATCCAAGCTCAAGAAGAAGGTCGTGAAAAAGAAGTGAGCGGGGATCAGGCGGTCACAATGAGAAAACATGGCCGGAGACGGCGATCGCGGTTCATCCGGATCCTCTTGTGGCCAAGCTGCGTGCAGAGAATCTTCCAGCGTTGGCCGCCACCCACGATGTCACTGCCTACTCACTATTTGATTTGATTGATTTGGACGAGGGGCGCCTGCCGATTCCAAGTCAGTCGTGATCAGCGCCACCTTCGCAGCGCGATCCAGTGATTTGATCGCGGCCTCACGTTGTAACGCGGCTCCCTTGCTGTCGAGCGATTCGGTATAGCGCAGGATGAACGGCCCCCGGCGCTTCGTATATTTTGCTCCCTTCCCGACCGCATGGGCGTTCATGCGTCGTTCCAGGTCATTGGTGATCCCGGTATAGAGACTCCCGTCGGCGCACTCGAGGATATACACAATCCAAGTCATAGGTGCTTGCGTGGATGTCTTGCCTGATCTCCTTGGAGGCAGGCGATGATAACGAAAGCCAATGAGGGGAACAATGGTGTGAATGAGGCAGTAGGCGTTCGATGGTGGTGCATGCTGGTTCGCCCCACGCTGCCTTCATTGACAGCGTGGGCTTCAGCCGCGTAGCGTACCCGGCCATGCCTCATGGCACCACGATCGATCGAGAACTTGCTACGGCAGCGGAGGCCTGGAAAGGCGGCAACGAAGGCAAGGCGAGGGTGTGCGCGCGACGGGCGGTCGCCCTGGCTGCCGACGCATGGCTGGCGAGCGTGGCGAAAAAACCCTGGTGGCGCGGGGATGCGATGGAACATCTGCGCCAAATTCATCGACATGCGGCCTTTCCATTGTCCGTCAGGCAGGCGGCGGAGCGACTGACGACCGTTGTGACCAGACGGCATGAGGCGCCCTTCACCAGCGATCCGATCAGCGACGCTCACCTGATCATTTCGCACCTGGTCACCGACGCAAAGAACGGAAGTCGTTCCTGAGCGCCGCGTCGAGGCGGCTCGCTGGGAACCGGCTGGTTGAGTTCTCTCGCGTTCCCTCCGGTCCCGCAGTGTCCGGCTATTCTTTGGTGTAATGCACGCGCACCATCTGAATCTGCCCCTCGCCGTTGACGGTCATCATTTCCGCCGCCAGGAGTCCCTTGACGCTGCGGTAGTACAGCAGCACACTGTCGACACCCGTCAGCGTTCGCAACAGTTCAAACTGCAAGTCGGGGTAGGCGTGAAGCCCCTTGCGAAAGTACGCTTTCAACGGCTCGCGGCCGCGGATGAGACCGGACGATTCACCGGATAGCGTCGAGACGAACGGACTGGTAAACTCCACGTCCGGCGCATAATGGTGCATGATGGCGTCCAGGTCGTGCCGGTTCCAAGCTTCGATCCACGCCTGGGCCAGGCTGGTTGCTCGCTGTTCGTTCATCTCGATCAGACCTTTCGTGAATGTGCGATGCGGATGCGCATAGCCTAGCAGGATGGTAAAACCGTCCGCCAGGGGTGTGCTCGAAGTCCGTACAGCGTGAATCGTGAAGCGTATCTGGTCGAGGGTGAGAGCGTATGACCTATGGCCGCGTATTGCGCACAGCTCGATTTTTCTGGGGACTGCTCGGCATCGCCGATCGGTTGAGGCTCGCAGGAGAATGACCGTGTTCGATTCGATGGTGCCGGGATGGCGGGAAACGGCGTGGCTCCATTCATGACGCAGCCGTCACGCCATAACGGCCTGGCTCTGATCGCCCTGTTCAAACTGTTCAAGGGAATCGTCTTGCTGCTCGTCGGTGCCGGCCTGCTTGGTCTTGTGGATCCCGAGATCGCCACCTTCCTCGCTCCGGTGCTGGATATCTTCCATCTCCACGGACATGCTCGCCTACTCCATTCGCTTCTGGTCAAGGTCACGGCATTGTCGTCTCATACTCTGGGTCTGATAGCCTATACCAGCCTGCTCTACGCCGCCATTTTGCTCGTCGAAGGGTTCGGTCTGTGGCGTGAAGCCGCGTGGGCCGGATACATGACCGTGGTGTCCACCAGCGTCTTCCTGCCCGGAGAATTCTACGAAGTGATGCAACAGGTCTCAGTGATGCACGCGATGGTATTCCTGATCAATGTCGCCATCGTCGGCTACCTCGTCCGTCGACTTGGAGCGCAGACGTTCCGATGAGCGACCCGGCGCGTCCTTCAGGCCTCTGCCGCAGGGGTGTGGTTCATGGCCGCGTGTGACCGGTCGCCCTCGCGTTGACACCTACCCTGGCAGCCGGTAGCGTACCGGAGGCCTCACCAAGGCATTTCCGGGTGATCAGGCGCTCGTTTCGTCGGCAGTGGCATCGACTGACGGGAATGAAGTCGAGGGGAGGATCCGTGCCAGGGGTGCCGTGGCCATCACCACCGCTTTGGTTGGTGACGCATGGATCATCCTCGAGTACCCTCGTGAAGAGCTCCAACCAGGATCAGTGATAGGCCGATGTTCGGCTATGATGTTGTGTCGAGGAAACGCAGGAGAAGGCATTGTGGTGATCCTCGTGATGGGCGTCTCGGGGGCCGGTAAATCGACGGTCGGCCGTCGTCTGGCCGATGCGCTCGGATGGCAATTTTCGGACGGCGACGAGTTCCACTCGCCTGAAAACATCGATAAGATGCGTCACAGTCTTCCGCTGACGGATGCGGATCGAGAACCATGGCTCGAAGGCCTTCACGCGGCCGTGGCCGAGTGGGTACGCAGGGGACAATCGGCGGTGCTGGCCTGCTCCGTGCTGAAGGCCTCCTACCGGGAGAGGGTCGCGAGTGGGTATCGAAATCAGGTGGCGGTAGTCTACTTGAAGGGCAGCTTCGAGATGTTTCGGCAACGTGTCGCCCAGCGCCCCGATCATTTCATGCGGCAGGAGCTATTGGCCAGTCAGTTTGCCATCCTGGAGGAGCCCGCCGAGGCCATAGTCGTCGATGCGGCGCTCCCTCCGGACGAGATCGTGCAGAAGATTCGTTCCGCCATTGGTAGGGAACGGGACTAAGGAACGGCTGGAGCCCGGAGCGTTACTTCCGAACTATCCCGGTTCCTTGTCACCAGCCTCTTCAGCGTCACCCTCTTTCCCTCGAGGCAAGGAGGGCGCCGAATCGTCTTGATCGTCCTCCGCATCAGGGGCGCGAATCCGGGAGCCACCTCTGATGGTGGTCCTGTTAGGGTCCTCACCACGCGCGTCTCTCGACCGGTCTCTGCTTCGATCTCTTTCCACGTCCCTGGTTCGTTCGCGATAATCGTAGGAAAGGGGTTCGTCGTTCGCGAGCGTGACTTCGACGTGAAGAGACTCCCCCAGGTGGATCCCTTCCTGCCATCGACCGGACCAGAGAACCTGAACCTGTTCGGTCGGGTATCCGGGATCGTGTACTGTGATCGTTCGTGACTGGGGTAACGACAGGCTCTGTGCCGGCAGAAACAGCGCCCAGGAAAAGATCGCTCCGAGAAGCAGGCAGATCAGTCTTCCGCGCTCACCAGTCATCGTACCTACCGCGCAAGATTATTCGCTCACGAGTCTGCGCTTGGACCTCGGCACGGCGTCCCTCATAACTGAGCCGCTGGTGCAGGCATGAGATCGGTCCGTTGAAAAGTGAACCACAACATGACGGTGAATTGATTCAGAAAGACCGTACCCTCGCAGAGTTGCGAACGATAGAGCAGCGCGCCCGTTTCCGCATCCGTCAGTTCTAATTCGTACCGGGCCACTCCCCGCTGTCTGGCGGCACGGTAGAGGGTCAATTCAGGCAGCGCAAAGGGGATGAGGACGCTGGTGATCGAAGGCATTCCGACGAACGACTCACCATGTTCAGTTCCCAAGGCGTGGATCAAGAGGCGGACCGTGACCGCCGCGCCCTTGGTCCCGACGACTGGGTACCCGTGGGCGAGAAACCAACTCTCCACCTGTCGGTGCGCAAAATCCTTGTCTGGAGTATATCCGAAGGCCTTGACCGAGACGGGAGTGCCCGGCGTGAGCGGGAGACTCAGGTTCGACAGCCCTCGCTCAACGGCTTGCGACAGGAGCAATTGTTCCACCGATGTCATCGGGGAATTGGTGCGCTCCTGCATGATGCTGCAGCCCATGGCTGTTGGTCCCGCCATCACGAGCAGGACGGCCCATGTCCACAGTGAGCTTCGGCGCCGGTCCTTGCCCATCGTCATGGCTTCGGCCTCTCGTCCATCTGGTGCTGGGCTCCGGCGCCCGGCTGAACCGGGCCACCTGCCGGCGAACAGGGGTTGTCTGGATCGGTATCAAGCGTGCCCCAGGCGGCCGCCAGCGCCCGACAGGTCGCGATGATAATATGGTTTGAGCTCGGACTGGTCACATAGTCTTCATACCGGGCATTCCCGATCCAAGAAATGCGACGAGATTTGACCTCCAACCCCCTCACGAAGATGGCCGGCGCTCGTATGTCTCCGGATAGGCCGACCAAGACCAGCTGCTCAACGCCGAGGTTGTCGGCGACCTGAAGCAGTTCACCTTCCCCCGGCACGCGAATGATCGATTTGCTCCCAGCCTGGAGGGCGGCCTGTACCTGGGACGGGTCCACCACGGCCAGCCCTCGCATCTTGAGCCACATAGAGGCGGTTTTCACCACGGTCTGGTTGTCACCCCAGACGGTCACGAGTGTGTCCGGAGGAGGAATCAGCCGATGGGTCCCTTCCGCCCGTATCTGTGGTCCGCATCCGGTGCCCAGCCACAAGACCAGGCAGCAGGCCAATACGTGGCTCCATCCATAACGTAATTGTTGTGATTTCATCATCCCTCGAATTGAACGCGTGAAGTGACTTCACATGTCTTGTTCTCACCTACCGAAACCATCCTACAATTTCGTGAAGCGAGAAAGTAGGAGAAATAAAATCGTAAGATGCCTCATTGCTGCGATCCGCGACGCTGGGTATAGCCCTAGGTGCTGGTTGCCTCTGATGGTTCGGTCGAGGGCCTCCTCCGTTTCGATGGTGAACGGTGTAGGTGCTGAAGGTTCCAGAGGCATGGAGCAAGGGATTCCCCTAGCGATCAGCCTGTGCCGGTTCGGCTATACTCGTACGTCTCGTCCAATTCTCATAGACGAACGATGGAGGATCGACCCTGAAATCTCGTTCCACTACAAATGGTGTGGTCGAAAACAGGAGGCCGTCGTGGATTTCGATGATGCCGATCTGACGCCGGCCGCTTCGGCAGCGGATGGGTGGTTGTCCGGTGGCGGAGAGATGGGTGCGCTGATGCGCTCAATGGACTGGTCCGAGACAGCGCTGGGACCGGTAGCGCAGTGGCCCCAATCGTTACGCACCTCCGTCAGCACCTGCCTCAACTCGCGATTTCCGATCCTCGTCTGGTGGGGGCCGAATTTCATCAAGATCTATAACGATGCCTATCGGCAGATCTTAGGCGACAAGCATCCGAAAGCCATGGGCCAGGCAGGCCGCGATTGCTGGCCGGAGATCTGGCACATCATCGGCCCCATGCTGGAGGGCGTGCTCTGGCGAGGAGAGGCGACCTGGTCCGAGAACCAACTCCTCTTCCTGGAGCGGCGGGGGTTTTCAGAAGAATGCTATTTCACGTTTTCCTACAGCCCGATACGCGATGAGAGCGGGGGGATCGGCGGTGTGTTCTGCGCCGTGACGGAAACCACGGGCAATGTGCTGGGGGAGCGTCGTCTGCGCACCTTACGCGATCTGGCCGCCTGCGCGGCGACCATCCGCAGCGAAAACGAGACGTGGAGGAGTCTAGTCGAGCCACTCGCGGACAATTGTCACGATATGCCCTTCGCCCTCCTCTATCGGGCCGACTCGGACTACAACACGGTACGCTTGGTCGGCACGTCATGCATGGAGGCTGGAGGCGCCCATGCTCCGCTCGCAATCGACCTGTCCTCGGGAGAGGACGTCCCCTGGTCGCTGTCCCGAGCGGCGTCGGAGGACAAACCAGTTCTGCTTGAGGGGATCCCGATACAGGGGTCGTCGCAGTCCGCGCTCGTGCTCCCCCTTGCGAGGCCCGGCAGCAGCGCCTATGGTTTTTTGGTCGCGGGCATCAGCGGCCGCCGTCCGTTCGACGATAATTACCGCGACTTCCTCATCATGGTGGCCGACCGGATCTTCACCGGCGTTTCGAACGCACGTGCCTATGAGGAGGAAAAGCGGCGCGCCGAGGCCCTGGCCGAGATCGATCGAGCCAAGACCGTATTTTTTACGAATGTGAGTCACGAATTCCGTACCCCGCTCACGTTGATGCTTGGCCCCGTGGAGGATCTCCTCGCCAGTAGTTCCTCCGACCTCTCTCCCGCGTCGAAAAGCCAATTGGAACTCGTCAATCGCAATGGTCTGCGGCTGTTACGTCTGGTCAACACCCTGCTGGACTTCTCTCGTATGGAAGCCGGGCGGATGCAAGCATCCTTTGCGCCGACAGACCTTGCTTCGTTGACCGCCGAATTGGCCGGCGTGTTTCGTTCCGCAATCGAACGGGCGGGGCTGCGTCTGTTGGTGGACTGCCGATCCCTGCCGGATCCCGTCTATGTCGATCGTGACATGTGGGAAAAGATTGTGCTCAATCTTCTCTCCAACGCGTTCAAATTTACCTTCGACGGCGACATTTCAGTGACGCTGCAACAGGTCGGTCCCAACGCCGAACTACGCGTCCGCGATACGGGCATCGGTATTCCCCCGGAAGGCCTGCCCCGCCTGTTCGAGCGGTTCCACCGCATTCCCCAAGCGCGCAGCCGCACTCATGAAGGCAGCGGCATCGGGTTGGCCTTGGTGCAGGAATTAGTCAAATTGCACGGCGGCTCCATCCAGGTCGACAGTCGCATGGGTGGAGGCAGCACCTTTATCGTCACGATTCCGATAGGAACGGCCCATGTGCCGCCGGATCGTATCGGTCAAAGTCGAATTGGGGTCTCGACGGCGTTGGGCGTGGCGCCCTTTGTCGAAGAAGCCCTGCGATGGTTGCCGGAAGGTGAGGATCGTCTTGGTCCTGACTTTGAATCGACGTCGCAGCAGCCGTCGGAGCCGGCTCCGGCTTCGGGAGAAGGAGGGGAGTCCAGCGCGCCCCGCATCCTCGTCGCCGACGACAATTCCGATGTCCGTCACTATATTGCCCGCTTGCTGGCCGAACGGTATCAGGTCGAAACGGTCTCGGACGGCAAAGCTGCCTTGCAGGCCATTCGGAGGCAGCGACCGGACTTGATCCTGACCGATGTGATGATGCCGAACCTGGATGGATTTGGTCTGTTGCGCGAAGTGCGGGCCGATCCCGACAGCAAGACGATCCCCGTCATTGTGCTCTCCGCCCGTGCCGGGGAGGAATCTCGAGTGGAGGGCCTTGAGCAGGGGGCGGACGACTATCTCATCAAGCCTTTCACGGCGCGGGAACTGCTGGCGCGAGTGGATGCTCACGTGAAGATGGCGCGGATCCGTCGCGCCGCAGACGAGGCGATCCGTGAGAGCGAGCAGCGGTTTCGTCACATGGCGGACCACGCGCCGGTCATGGTGTGGGTGACGGACCCGGACGGAGCCTGCACCTTCCTCAGCAAATCTTGGTACGAGTTTACCGGACAAACTCCCGGGACGGGATTGGGATTCGGATGGTTGGAGGCGGTTCATCCGGATGACAGGGGGCCGAGCGCCGAGCTGTTTCTCACGGCGAATCGCCGGCGTGAGCCATTCAGGCTGGAATATCGGCTCAAGTGCCACGATGGAAATTATCACTGGCACATCGATGCCGCGAAACCGTTTCTCGGGGAACGGGGACAATTTCTCGGATTTATCGGATCGTGCATCGACGTGTCGGAGCGTAAACGGGCCGAGGAGTGGCAGCGTCGTGCGGCCGCGGATGCATTGGCCGCCGCCGAAGCCAATGCCAAATTCAGAGCATTTTTTGATCAAGGATCATACTTTGCCGCGGTCTTGACGCCGGACGGGACGGTGGTCGAGACGAACCACCTGTCACTGGAAGGCTGCGGGTTTAGCCGAGAGGAGGTCATCGGGAAGAAATTTTGGGATTGCGGCTGGTGGAATCGGTCTCTCGGCGTGATGAATATGGTCCAAGAGGGGGTTCGGCAGGCGGCCAAAGGCCGGTTCTTTCGGCAAGAATACCCATACTTTCTGGCCGACGGGACCGAGCGGATCGCCGATATGATCATTGTTCCGGTCAAGGACGAGGCTGGGCGGGTCTTGTTCCTCGCCCCGACCGGGTCCGACATCACGGAGCGGAGCAGGACTGAGGCGGCGCTTCGCCTTGAACGGGAACGGTTGTCTCTCGCGCTGAAGGCGGGTCAAATGGGCGTATACGATTTCGACATGGAGCAGGACAAGCTCTGGTGGTCCGAAGAAATCTTCGCCGTATTCGGCGTCGATCGACGCCGGTTTCCGCCGACACGTGACGCCTTCACCGCGCTGGTCCACCCGGACGACCGAGCGGGCATGTGGCGACATTTCGAAGCGACGGTCCGAGAGCGGCAGGAATTCGTGCACGAATTCCGTATCGTTCGGCCGGACGGGACGGTGCGGTGGATCGCCAACCGTGCTCGAACGGAATACGACGCCGCCGGTAAAGCCGTACGGCATTTCGGCGTGGCGATCGACATCACTGAACGTAAACAGGCGGAAGTGGCGCTGCGCGAAAGCGAACAACGATTTCAGATCGCCGCCCGCGCCACCAACGATGCGATTTGGAGTTGGGATCTCGCCGCGAACTCCCTTTGGTGGAACGAGGGGATGCAAACGCTGTTCGGGTATACGGCCGACCAAGTCGGCTCGGATATCGAGTGGTGGCATGGGCACATTCATCCTGATGACCGCGCGCGCGTCGTGGCCGGCGCCGACGCGGTCATTCACAGTGATGACACGTTATGGCGCGATGCGTACCGCTTTCGTCGCTCGGACGGCTCCTATGCGGAGGTGTTCGACCGGGGCTATGCGATCCGCGATGACCAGGGACGGTGTATTTGTATGATCGGTGCGATGCAAGACCTGACCGATCGGAAGCGGGCCGAAGAATCATTCCGTGAGCGGGGGCGATTCACCGTCCTGCGGGCGGACCTGAACGCCGTGCTGGTAGGCGTGGAGCGTTCGATTCCCGCGGTGCTGCAGCGCTGTTGCGAGATCCTGGTGCAACATCTCGACCTGGCCTTCGCGCGGATCTGGACACTCGACGAGACGGAGCAGGTGTTGGACATGCAAGGCAGCGCCGGCATGAATACGAGCCTGGACGGATTGCATGGACGCGTGAAGGTGGGCGAGTTGGAGATCGGTCGCATCGCGCAGACCGGCCGGTCGGTGATGACGAACGACCTGCTTCGCGACCTGAATATCAGCGACCGGTCATGGGTCGAACGGGAAGGCATAGTCGCGTTCGCCGGCTATCCGATGTTGCTCGAAGGCGGCGTGCTCGGCGTGATGGCGCTGTTCGCCCGCCGCGCCCTCTCCGACACCGCCTTCAATGAACTCGCGCCCATCGCCGACACCATCGCCCAATGGATCAAGCGTCGGCGCGCCGAGGCAGCCCTGCGCGACAGCGAAGAGCAACTCCGATCCTTCGCCGGTCAATTGGAACGACTGGTGGAGGCCAGGACGGACGAACTGCTGCTTTCGCAGGACCGGCTCCGGGAACTTGCGACGGAGCTGAACCTCACGGAACACCGCGAACGAACCAAGTTGGCCACCGAGTTACACGACCACCTGGCGCAACTGCTTGTGCTCGGACGGCTGAAGCTCGGACAGGCCAAGCGTGTCGAAGGGGTTGTCCGCCCCTGTGCCGACTTCATCAAGGACACCGAAGGCGTGCTCGATGATGCGCTCGCGTATACGCGCACGCTGGTGGCCGGGCTGAGTCCGCCCATATTGCGGGAATTTGGTCTTGCCGCTGCGTTGCGCTGGTTGCCCAGCCAGATGGAGCGGTACCATTTGACCGTGACCGTGCGCACGCCGGACGCCACAGAATGGCCGATTCTGGAAGATCGGGCGGTCTTATTGTTTCAATCGGTGAGAGAACTACTGATCAACATTACCAAACATGCCGAGACTACAGAGGCGGCCGTCACCCTCTGGTATGAGGGTGACTGTTTACAACTCGAGGTGCGGGACGAAGGGAAGGGTTTCGATACGGCTGCCGTCGATCGTCCGTCGCCGGCTTCTTCAAAATTCGGCCTCTTCAGCATTCGTGAACGGATGAAGGCGCTGGACGGAGCCTTTGAAATCGAGTCGGCGCCTGGGAAAGGCACGACGGCGAGATTGACCTTGCCGCTGCAGCACCGCGATGGACCGCAGGTTGCCGCCGGGGTTGACAGACGCCCGAGCAGACCCGCTCCTGTGCCGCGTCCGTCGCCTCAGCCAGGACGCCCGATTCGGGTGTTGTTGGTCGACGACCATGCCATGCTTCGACAGGGCCTGCGCAGTATCGTGACCGGGTATGACCATCTGAATGTCGTGGGCGAGGCCAGTAACGGAGTAGAGGCTATCCATCTCGCCGGCCGCCTCGCGCCGGAGGTGATTGTCATGGATGTGAACATGCCTCAGCTGGACGGCATCGAGGCCACGAAGCGAATCAAGGAGCGCCATCCGGAGATCGCCATCATCGGCCTGTCGGTGCACCGTTCCTCCGATGTGGCGCAGCAGCTGATCGCCGCCGGCGCCGTCGGGTATCTCACCAAAGAAAGTGCCGCGGACGAGTTATGCAAAGCGATCGAAGCGGCGGTCCGGGGCATTCGCGAATGAGGCTCCGGCGGGTGAGGACTGCGTGACGGAGTCGGCGCGCACGGACGTCCGGCACGATCGGCTGATCGTTGATGACCACGTCCGTGGAATGGGCGCACAATCCTCATAAGGTGCGATGGGATTAAATTGGAAGACGTGGCGGCTGCCTGGTGGCGCGGATGGGCCCTTTCACAAGTCGGGTGGAATGCAGGCGAAACAACCCGGCGCCGAAGGCGGAAGTCAGCGATGTGTCGAGCCAAGCCGGTCCTTCGCTACATCTGTGGGGCGCTGTTTATCGTTGCCGGCGTCAACCATTTCGTTCAGACGCAATTTTACGTCGGCATCATGCCGCCCTATCTGCCCTGGCCTCTGGAACTCGTGTATATCAGCGGGTTGGCGGAAATAGGGTTGGGGGCATTGTTGATGCTGGAACGCTGGTCCTCGGTGGCGGCGTGGGGTTTGATTGCACTTCTCATCGCGGTGTTTCCCGCCAACCTCCATATGGCGCTGCATCCGGACCAATATCCTTGGGCATCCCCCGTTGGCCTTTGGCTCCGATTGCCGCTCCAGGGAGCACTGATCGCCTGGGCTGCCTGGTACACCCGGCGCCCTGCGCTACCACCTGTTCGTACAGATCCAAAAGAGGAACCAAGCCTACGAGGGATGCCCTGACGTGGGGAGGTGCGGAAGGAGACTGCGACCGACGGCCGCTAGAATCGAACTCCCAAGGAAACGAGGGCAAAGTTGTACCAGCCGAAGGCGTAGGTATCATTGTCCACACCGCCCTCGAAGACGCGATAGCCCGCTGTCATATACCAAGCATTGCTGAGATCGTACCGAATCTTTACCGCCGCATCGATGGCCCGTCCCTGAGTGCTGACCAAACCGTCGAAATCCAGCAGCGCGGTCCAACGCGGCGCAAGATCATATTCCAGGCTGGTGCTGAGCAAGGGCACGAATCCCACGTTGCTATCGGAGGCCGTGACACCTTGCTGACGCAGCTCCACTTTGGCATCTCGGATAAATGCCGTCGCGCCGATGCGCCAGCGCAAGCGGTCCGACTCGTGGAGCAGGTAGCGATAGGTCAGCCGATAGGAATCGAAGCGATAGTCGGAATCTACCGGACTATTCGGGGCGAACGAACCGCCGGCAAAGCGCACCGGCATCGCGAAGGGGCCGCTGCCGGAGAAAGCGAGCGGGGCGTAAACAAATCGAAGCGAATGCCGATGACTCACATTCCAGGTGAGCTCGACGCGCCGCTGCGCTTCAGGACCGTTGTCTTGAATGTCGGTCAGGCTGAAACGGGTTCCCGCGGAACTATCCGGTATGTGGATTTGGTTGCGTGATTGCCAGACGGCCCCGGTTTCAAATTCCAGTGAGAAGCGATGATCGAGAGGAGAGGCCCCAACCGCGGACGCGACAGCGATGAGGCAACAAAAAGCCAGGATCGCGGCTTGAACGCAGAGCCTGAAAGCATGACAATGGAGTGAACAGCGTAGAGGCATGGGCAAACACAACTCTTTGTCAGAGCATACGGCGAATGTAGGTCCCAGGCGCCTAGGCTATTCCCTAGTTATGACGCCTGGAGGCCTTACTGGAGGCAAAGCGGAGAGGCAAAGTCCTGTTCTTTCGATCGCTGCCCACAGGGATCCGGCGATCTATCATAAAAAGTCCACAAAAAATCGGCGCTTCTCCCGCTTCCCTTCCAGGGAGATCCCTAGCTGCCGGATGTATCAAAGAGAGGTATATCAACAATCAATAGAGGAGACCACGATATGGTTGACGTGAATTCGATGTATCACGCCCGGTTGCGAAGTGATGATCTCAAGGCTCAGATCGACAAGCTTGAAGGACTCGCCCATCACACGGTGGTGAATCCTACCTTCGACGTGTTTGACGCGGAAACAGAATCCATCCTCATCAAAATTTATGGGGTCAACCATAAGTATGTGGAGTCCTATAAATACGCCACCGTCGGAGAAGCCGAAGCGATGGTGAATTTGCCGGAATCGGCGCAGGAACCACAGACACGGGACATTCCGAAGAAAGGGTTGCAGCAGCGCCGGCAGGTGTTGCAGAGCATTTTGACGGATCTGCAGGCACTCGAAACCCAAGAGGCGGAGCTGTTGACGGGGGAAGATCGCGAAGATCCACCCGGCCCCAGCTAATCGAGTGACGCCGAAGTTGACCGGGCATGGAGGTGGTGACCGCCGTATGAGTCGGTTCAATGCGGTCGCTGCCTCCGCGAGTATTCGGGAGTGTTCTCGACCTGCCTCAGCGACGCAAATCCGAACGTGTCGAAGAGTCGTTGGCGGGCCTGCTGGCGCGGCAGATCGCTCGTCGCCCATGCCGTTCTCATCGTTGCAAGACAGGGGACGACCCGCCGATGCGAAGCCCGAATGGGCTGACGCCGCAGAGCGTTGGGGTGTCCGGCGCGCTGTCCCACGCGCGACAGGCCAGTGTTTTACCGAGTTCCCAGGCGACGGCGAAGCCGCTCCTTTGACGGCGGTTTCTTCCCCTAGTCCTACCCCATAATACGTACTAATGGTTTTGCCCGGTGCGTCATTTCCGGCGACAGCTTCGTCTCAACTTGGTGCACAAATTGGAACCATTTTGTTTTCGTGATCCGGCACGCTTTCTCTTGAAAACGGAAAGACGACTTGCCTACAGTGCACCGTTCAAAGAGGGATTCATTCATCATAAGGAGGAACGTATGCGTAGGATTCGTGAGCGGTGTATCTTCGGTGGGGCGCTGGTGTTGACTGCCTGGTTGGGTCTCGCCCCCGCGCTGTCCCAGGCTGCCGAATGGGTGCATGAGGGCATGGCTGAAGAAGGGAAGGTCACGACCGGCTTTCGAGTTGGACCGAGTTTCACCACTCAGAGCTCCGGTGTGTCGACGGTCGGTCCGGCACTAAATTTCCAGGGTATGTATGGACTGAACAAGTGGTTTCGTCTCGGTATGATGTTGGAGTGGGAAAATCATGGGATCGATGGGCCTCGAAGCGGATCCCTTAATACCATTACGTTGCTTCCGGTCAACTTGGAGTATCGTCCCGGGCATTTCGGGAACTTCATACCCTACCTCACGACCGGGATCGGTGTGAACATCAATACCAAAGATGTCAGCGATACGTTTGCCTGGCGGGTCGGCGGAGGCATCGACTACGCGTTGAGCAACTTGGTTCAGTCGGCGCCGAAAGGGCTGATGTTGAATATGGAAACGGCTTGGAAGCGTAATCATCCTTCTGGTGGTGATGGATCCACCATGGGCTTGCTCTTCGGTGTGCGCCACACGTTTTAATCCCGACCTCGAACGCTCAAACCAGTCCCAGGACATGGATTGCGCCGGACCCGGGCAGTCAGCAGCGGCTCAGCCGTTTCTGGCTGCCCTTGCGGGAGCGTGCGCTCTCCTTCAGCTGCTTATTCGGGCGCGCGATCAGCCGCCGGCGAGGTTGTGTCGAAGATATTCGCGGAGGAGGTCACGCCAGGTGATGATGCCTTCAATGACCCCGGCCTTGGTGACGACGGGTAGGCAGGATACGCGATGCTCGAGCAGCAGTCGTGCCGCGGCCTCTACGGTCGTGTCGGCAGCGACAGTGATGAGTCTTCGGCTCATAATCTGATGGGCGCGTTTGTTGAGCGTAGCCTGGTCGCGATCGGTTTCGGAAAGCGTCCCGATATTCGGACTCACAGCCTTCAGCATGTCGCGATCTGAAATGATCCCGAGCAGTGTACGGTCCTGGACGACCAGCAGGTGGTGAAAATGATGTTGATTGAAGAGCTCTCGCGCTCGAGCGAGGGAATCGTCCATGGTGACGGTCACGACCCGTGTCGACATGATGGCGCGAATTGTCGGCTGTGCACCGGCGTCGACCGGGACTGCCGGGGCAGGCATCGTTGCGGAATCATCGGGCTCTGGTTTGGACATGGACGGTTCTCGTGGGCAGGAATAGGAAAGTGCGCGTCGTTTTCTCTTTCCGCTATGCGTTTCTTATCGGCTGGCGGGAGGCCATTCTTGAGAGTCGGGAGCGACGTGCGCGCAGGTCTGGAAGGCCGGATCGAATGGCCGATCGCCTCGATGGCGAAGCCGGTCCGTCGCCGGCTCCGGAGCCGGCGACGGACTCCCTCCTGTTTCATTCGGCCACAATGTGTTATAAGCTGACTGTTTCTCTAGCCTGGTGTGCACAAGCCATTACGGATATTTTGTCGAATCAATCCAGTCCTTGCCGGATCGTACGATCGTCAGACCGTCAGTTCCGAGTGGATTCATAGGGGGAATGAATTAGGATGAGCAAAAAGGAAATCGATGCAGCGCGGCGACTGATGAGCCTCATGTTCAAGGCGCATCCTTGGCATGGAGTCTCCATGGGCGACCACGCGCCGGAATTATTGACGGCCTATATCGAAATTGTGCCGACCGATACGGTGAAGTACGAAGTAGACAAGGCCAGCGGATTTCTCAAGGTCGATCGCCCGCAGCGCTTCTCCAACTTTTGTCCGGTGTACTATGGGCTGATCCCGCAAACCTACTGCGGTGAACGTGTGGCCAAGCTGTTCGGCATGCGCGCGAACCGGCCGGACATGATCGGCGACGGCGATCCGCTCGATATCTGTGTGCTGACCGAGAAGACGATTCCGCATAGCGACATTCTTCTGACGGCTCGGCCCATCGGCGGGTTCAGCATGGCGGACGGCGGGGAAGCGGACGACAAGATCATCGCGGTCATGCGGGACGATGCCGTGTACGGAACGTTTACCGATCTCAAAGACTGTCCGATGACACTCCTGGACCGGCTGCAGCATTATTTCCTGACCTACAAACACGCGCCGGGATCCACCCAGCATAAGGTCGAAATTACGAGCATGTATGGCCGCGATGAAGCCTTGCAGGTCATTCGCGCCAGTCATGACGACTACAAGCACAAGTTCCCTGAGTTGGAATTCATGTGGCCCGCCAGCATGAACAGCTAGTACCACCAAGAAAGGTCTATCCTCCCCTCATGAAACACACCACGACGCATTCGCAGACGGAGCCGGCGGCCAAGGGATTTTCTCCCGGGTTTGCCGCGCTTGGATTAGAAGCCTCGCTGTTGACCACCCTTGAGGCATTGGGCTATGAAGAGCCCACCCCGATTCAGCGCGAAGCCATCCCCCCGCTCCTGGAGGGTCGCGATTTGCTGGGTCAAGCCGCCACGGGGACCGGAAAGACGGCGGCGTTTGCGTTACCGCTCTTACAACGGATTTCGCATGGACCGCGGCAGCGGCCGACGGCGCTGGTGCTGGTGCCGACCAGGGAACTCGCCGTGCAGGTGAGTGAGGCGGTGCAACGGTACGGCAAGGAACTGCGGATCGGCGTGCTGGCGTTGTACGGCGGTCAGGCGATGGGCCCTCAACTGCAGGCGCTCCGTCGAGGGGTTGAAGTCATTGTCGCCACGCCGGGACGGGCCTTGGATCATCTCCGTCGCAAGACGTTGAAACTGGCCGATCTTCAAGTCGTGGTGTTGGACGAGGCGGACGAGATGCTCGACATGGGGTTCGCCGACGACCTTGATGCCATTCTCGAGCAAACCCCGGCGAGCAAACAGACGGCGTTGTTTTCGGCGACCATGCCGCCGCGGATTGCATCCATTGCCCGCCGACATTTGAAGAATCCGGTCGATGTGACGATTGCCCGTGAGCCGGTGAAGGCGGGCGCTGCGCCACGCGTGCAGCAGACTGCCTATGTGGTGGCGCGACAGCACAAGGTGTCCGCGCTGGCCCGCGTGTTGGATATTGCGACGCCGAAGTCCGCTCTCGTGTTTTGCCGGACCCGGCTGGAGGTCGATGAAGTGACCGCGGCATTGAACAGTCGCGGGTATCGGGCCGAGGCCATTCATGGCGGCATGAGCCAGGTCCAACGCGATCGCGTTATGCAGGCATTTCGCTCCGGACAAACCGAACTCCTCGTCGCGACCGACGTGGCCGCGCGCGGGCTGGATATTCCCTCCGTCTCACATGTGATCAACTACGATCTGCCGTCGTCGCTGGAGGTCTACGTCCATCGTATCGGGCGAACCGGTCGGGCCGGGCGAGAAGGCGCAGCGATGACCATCATCGAGCCGCGCGAACAGCGGTTGTTGCGCAGCGTCGAGCAGCATACCAAAGCCAAAATCACGATCGCCTCCGTGCCTTCCCTCGGTGATCTGTTGGCGAAGCGGCTGGAACGTACGAAGGCCTCCATCCAAGAAACCTTGGAGGCCGGCGAGCTGGAAGACTTCCGCCGCGTCGTTCAAGCGCTGGCTGCCTCGGCAGATCCGGCGGATATCGCGGCGGCGGCCATCAAGCTGGTGTATCGGTCTCATGGCGGCGAACGAGCGGAAGAAGAGATCCCGGCGGTCTCGACGAGGGCGCCGGAGCCCTATCGATCGTCGCGTCCTTCGTATGGCTCGGCTCCTCAGCAGGGCGATCGTGCGCGCGCGCCGCGCGGCGGTCCGAGCCGTGGTGGACGGGCGGCCGGAACGGTGCGGGTCTATATCGGGGCCGGACGGGCGGCCGGCATCAGGCCAGGGGATCTCGTCGGTGCTATTGCCAATGAAGCGGGCGTGCCCTCGCGCATGATCGGCGCGATCGAAGTCGAGGAGCGATTCTCGCTGGTGGATGTGCAGGAGGAAGCGGCCCGGCAGATTATCGAGGCTCTGGGCCGAACGCGTATCAAGGGGCAAAAGGTGGCGGTGAGGTTGTTTAGAGATTAAGGAGCAAGGGCGGCCATCGGTCGATCGGTGACAGAGCCGTCTCGACTGTGCCCGCTGCATAGCAGTCGATGTGTTTTGCGCCGGGTTGGCGGCGATCATGACGACCTGAGACGCCCCTCGGTCTGTTCCCATGTCCCTGTCAGATAGTGTTATATTGGGCCGATGTCAGCCGCCGCAAGCCTACCCGTCAGCACCAACATTCCTCAGCGCATGGACCGGCTGCCTTGGTCGCGATGGCATTGGCTGGTTGTAGTCGCCCTTGGCGTGACCTGGATCCTGGACGGCCTCGAGGTCTCCATCGTCGCGGCGCTCGGACCGGTGCTCACCCGTAACACCACGTTGAACCTGACGGCCTCCGAGGTCGGCATGACAGCCTCGGCCTATTTGGCGGGGTCCGTGATCGGAGCCATTGTCTTCTCCTATCTGACCGATCGGCAGGGGAGAAAGAAGTGGTTCTTGTTGACCCTGCTGCTCTATCTTGCCTCGACCGTGTTGACCGCCTTCTCCTGGGACCTGTGGAGCTTCATGTTTTTTCGGTTCCTGACCGGGGCCGGCATAGGAGGGGAATATGCGGCCATCAACTCAGCCATTGATGAACTCATTCCAGCGCGAACGCGGGGCCATACCGACCTGGCGATCAACGGGAGTTGGTGGTTAGGAAGCGCCGGTGGCGCGCTCCTGACGATCGTGCTCCTAAACCCGCTGATCATTCCTGAATATCTCGGATGGCGTCTCTGTTTTGCCCTGGGTGCGGTGCTGGGCGTGGGCATCATGTTAGTCCGGCGAGTGATTCCGGAAAGCCCGCGCTGGCTCATGACGCATGGGAGATTGGACGAGGCGGACGCGATCGTCTCCGGCATCGAAGCGCAAGTGTTGCAGGACAAAAAGGTCGCCTCCCTGCCGTCGCCAGAAGGCTCGATCACTGTCCATGCGCGGCCGCATGCGACCCTGGCCACGGTCGCGCGAGAGTTGTTCGTCACCTATCCCCGGCGCACGACCCTGGGTATCGTGCTCATGGTCACGCAGTCGTTCATGTACAATGCCATCTCGTTTACCTATCCATTCGTGCTCACCAAATTTTACGCGGTGCCGATCCACACCATCGGGTATTACATCCTGCCGTTCGCGATCGGCAACTTCCTGGGCCCTCTCTTGCTGGGCAGATTTTTCGATACGATCGGCCGCAAACAAATGATCAGCGCCACATACGCGCTTGCCGGCTGCCTCCTCGCGGCGACCGGCTATCTGTTCCTGCAGGGGGCGTTCACGTCCGTCACGCAAACGCTGGCCTGGTCCTGCATTTTCTTTTTCGCCTCCGCCGGCGCCAGTGCAGCCTATTTGACAGTCAGTGAAATTTTCCCCATGGAGATTCGCGCCATGGCCATCGCATTTTTCTTCGTGGTGGCGCAGGGTGCAGGAATCGTCGCGCCCTGGTTATACGGCAAGCTGATCGAAACCTCCGCCGAAAGCGTATATTACGGGTATCTATTGGGCGCCGGGATGATGCTCGTTGGTGCGATCGTGGAGTTGTGGCTGGGGGTGAAGGCGGAGCGTCGTTCGCTCGAACACATTGCCGCGCCCTTGTCCGCCCGACCCCACTCAGAGGATCCGTCCCACTCCTGATCGATCACCGTCCATTCGTCATTGCTCAACAGGATGGTCTCCGGCAATGTGTCGAGCCTCTTGTTGCCCGTTGATTTTTGCGCTACCATCCCGCACGGATATGATAAGTTCCAGGAAGATTTCGGCGGCTGCCGATTGACGAACAGTCTGTCTCGGCAGGGCGCCCGACACATCTCGTCACTCTCCTCGCCAGAAGCCCCATAGCCTCCGCGGATCATCGTAGACCTCCCGGTCTGCGGATGAGAGCCGATGGCATTCGGCGGGGGGCGATATCGGAGCGGTCCTTTGGCGGGTAGGGGAACCAAAACTCGAGGATCTGATTGCGACGGAGATACACGGTGATGAGATGGGCGTGAGCCTTTTGCCTTGGAAGGTCTTGTTGCGGGACTGGCAGACTCGGGCCGTGGCCGACGTGCTGGCGCAGAAGCGCGAGGACTATCTGGTCACGGCGACGCCGGCCGCGGGAAAAACTCGCTTTGCGCTCCGAATCGCCCATCAGTATCTCGCCGATCAGGCCGCCGGCCGTGTACTCGTGATCTGTCCGACGAATCACTTGCGGACGCAATGGGCATCGGCGGCCGGGCAGGTCGGGATTCAGCTCGATCCGGCGCTCTCAAATGAGCAGGCCTGCGAGGCGCGGGATTATCACGGCGCGGTGGTGACCTATCAGCAAGTGTGCTTGGCGCCGGAGGTGTTCCGGCGAGCCTGCCGCAATCGGAAGACTCTGGTCATTCTCGACGAGTTGCACCATGCCGGCGACGGGAAGGATTGGGGCAACGCTCTACGGGAATCGTTCGGGGAAGCGGTGTTTCGTCTCGCGCTGTCCGGCACGCCCTTCCGCTCGGACAATAACCCGATTCCCTATGTGCGATACGAGCAGGGCGAAAGCCAGGCTGATTTCACGTACGGGTATTCGCATTCGATCCGGGACGGGGTCTGCCGGCCGATTCTGTTCCCAAGCTATGAAGGGGAACTGACCTGGTTGTCGGATGGGCGTGAGCATCGGGCTACCTTTGAAGACGGGTTGACCTTTGAGCGCCAGAGGGAGCGGCTCAAGACCGCCTTGCTGCAGGAGAGCTGGCTGGGCCCGGTATTGAACGATGCCCATGCCGAGCTGCAGCGGTTGCGGAAGCAGGAACAGGCGGACGCGGGCGGGTTGATCGTGACCATGAATCAGGACCATGCGCGGCAGGTGGCGGATCTGGTCCTGAAGATCACGGGCGTGCGCGCGCACGTCGCGGTGTCCGACGATCCATCTGCGTCGAAAACCATCGATACGTTCGCTCGTCATAAGTCGCAGCAATGGTTGGTGGCGGTGAATATGGTGAGCGAAGGGGTCGATATTCCGCGCCTCCGTGTCGGCGTGTATGCGACCAATGTGTTGACGGAGATGTATTTTCGCCAGGTCGTCGGGCGCTTTGTGCGGATGCAGGAGAACGTGCCGAAACCGCAACGGGCCTGGCTCTACCTGCCGAAGGATGCCACCTTGGTGCATTACGCCAAACGCATCAAAGTCGAGCGCGACCATGTGCTTGAAGAGATCATGCCGGCCGTGCAGCGGACGCTGTTCGGCACGGCGGCCACCTCGCTGAAAGAATATATTCCCCTCAACGGCGTAGCCAGACTCGACGCCTTGATCGGTGCGGACGAGGGCGATCCGGCCGTCGAAGGGAAGGGCCATCCGGAGCCGGCGGCGCTGCATGACCAGAAAAATATCCTGCGGGACAAACATCGCGCCCTCGTCGGGGCGGTGGCGCGGAAGTGCGGTATCGACCATCGGCAACTGAATGCGGAATTGATCAAGCGAACGGGTGGTCGAGTGGATCAGGCGACAATCCCCCAGCTGGAGCGGCGGATCGCTCTGCTGGAGAAATGGCGAGATGCGGGCTTCGATCAAAAGCGTTGACCGCCGAAATGTGGTAACGAAGGCATGCCCGATCAGTGGGCGCGTGATGAAGACGCATCTCAAGATGAGAGGAAGGCAACAATGGCTGGAAATCGGGTGAAGCGGCGTGCGAGGGTGGTCGGGAAGAAGGCTACGAAGAAAACCGTGAACAGGTCAGGGACGAAAAGCGCGGCTCCGGCACGCCGCGCCAAGACGCCTCGCGCCAAGCGGCCGACGGTGGCGGTCGTGGTGCTGTCCGGTTCCACCCCGCTTCGTCGGAACAAGGCGGCGGAATTGGTGGCGGAAGAGCTGCAGTTGGATTTGGCAAAAGTGAATCTTTCCTCAGTGGTGAGCCGCCGTGTCGGCGAAACCGAGAAGAACATTAATCGGGTGTTCGATGAGGCGGAACGTAGCGGATCGATCCTTTTCTTTGACGAGGCGGATGCGCTGTTCGGTAGACGCGGAGCAGGCAAGGACGGCGTGAGTCACTATGCCGATGCCGGGGCGGCCCATCTGCTGCAACGTATCGAGGCCCACAAGGGCCTGGTCATTCTCACGACCGACGGGAAGAGCCGGATCGATCAAGCGTTGTCTCGACAAGCACAGGTGTCCATGATGGTGGGTATCAAGCAGAAGCGGAGCAAGGCGGTCTGACAAGTCGCCGGCTGTCATCGCCTCCGAACGGTCCCGTGATGAACCACGGCGGATCGAAATGCAGTCCAGCATGGACGGGGTGGTCCAGGGGGCGAGCATGATGAGCGCCATGTCTGCGAGGGGCGTCGTCGAGGCGGCATTGTTGTGTGAGCAGGATGCCGACGGAATTGTTCAGGGCCCGAGGCTATTCCGTTACTTCACTGGCTTCCAAGCACTTGGTGCATTGTTCGAGATCGGGCACGCCATGGGCGCTGCAGAAATGCCGATGGCAAAGGCCACACAGCATAAAGGTCATCTTGATCCGGTCTTCTGCTTCGCAACGGTAACAGTTTTTCGCGGTGCGTGCCTTCGGCATGGTTCTTCTCCTCGAAACGTTCGTCGGTTCAACTGCGTGTCATCGAATGCACACGAGCCGGTCTTCATCGGTGTCGGTCGCGCGTTGTTGTCCGCCCTGTGCCGGTCCTCGAGCGTGGAGGACGGCAGAGCCTGAGCCCATGTCAGGAAGCGGGCAGAGCACCTGGGCCGAGTCGGCCTCAGGCGCGACAGAGAGCAAGGGATGTGTTCGTGACCTTGTCCAGACTTCGTGGAGACTCTCTGTGGGAAGTCTTGTCTACGTGCTCGCATACCGCGAGACAGAAATTCTTCGGCTGAATCCCGACTCGTTATAACACATTTTCATGAGCGCCGTGGCACGTCACGCGTTTGATGGCCGCGCAACGAGACCGCTATTTTTTAATGAGCCTTCTGTACTGCGGGCCACCGTGCCGCGCGTTGTCGTCGGATGAGGACTGATCCGGCAGCGATGAGGTGCGAGAAAATATCCATCCCAAGCCGCGACCGGCGTGGTTCTTTCTCAGCGCACGGTGAATCGTGTCGGCTGCGATACGATTGCCTTCATCCGTCCAATGTGTATCATCGGCCAGGTAGGTGGCAATGCCTGCGCGCGTTGCGGACTTCAGCGCCGGAGTCAGATCGACATACTCGATGGTTGGAACTAACTCCGTCAGGAGCCGTCGCATGTGGTCGGGTAGATCGGTGACACGCAATTGGCGGACCGCATCCGTGGTCAACGACACATTGTGGAGGTCATGGTACACCCGGAATTTTTCCGGGACAAAGGCGACGAGGAAGCGGATGTTCTGCTCGCGACAGAGGAGCGCCGCTTCGACGATGGGCGCGAGGGCATTGTGAAGGGTCGGACCTGATGGCTGCGCCACTTCAGTCGGGGCAAACAGGATGGTCTTGGTCATGTGCTCGGCGTCGATGAACTCGGCCCGGAATTCATTGATTGATTCCTTCGGGATACATTGTCGCCCCTGCCGAAACATGAGAGCCGCGACATTTCTGGTCAATGAACGAAACCAGAAGTTCTGCCAGAAATCGTTGCCGGATCCATAAGCCTGCCTTTCATATGCCGCTGAATCAGAGAAGTCATTGCCTTCAAAAAACGCCCAGACCACGGTCTTGGGTTTGAGCGGCAGCCCGAATCGCCGAAGGACGGCCAGTTCCTGCTGAGGGCCATACCCTGAATGACCAAGATTGGCGACGGAGGTGCCTTGCAGCTCACTCAGTACCGTCGTGATCAGCTTCGATTCGGGCGTGAGATATCCCTCAATGTATGAATCCCCGATGACCACGAGCTCCGCCTCATGGAGGTCGCGTGCATTGCGAAATCCATTGTGGTCATACCGGACGTCTATCTTTTGCGTCGGATCGGGAGGAATGCACAGCGCTCCACCGAGGTTCCCTTGGTAAGACGCTTCGTACTGATAATGCGGATCGTGTCGCCATAAGAGTTCTTTATCGTACCGCCTCCCTTCCATACTTAATGCCGTGCCTGGTTCGTACGCTCCGAGGAGCGTACGGAAATCAATTGCGCCGATCATGACAGCGCCCTCGGCAAGCAACCAGCAAAACACGAGCGAGCCGGTCGTGAGCAGAAAACGTGACCCTGTTTCCGAGAGTGGGACTCGCGCAAACATTCCATACAATGCCCAGGCCAACAGATAGGCCGAGATGACATTGTCGAGCAGGTGCCGGATGTTCGTCACTCCCGTGAGAAAGAGGATGCCGTACCCCGCAAGGAAAACCATAAGGGTCAGGATGATGGTGAGCCCTCTCCGTTCATCATTTCGCATGTCGAGACTGCATTCGATCGGTTCCTCGTTTTAGGAGTAGAAGGTGAATCATCGGCACTGGGCTGGGAGCGCATATGTTGTGGATCAGCGAGTCAGCCGAGTGTCCAGTATTACTGGACATATTGAGCTAAGTCAATATGGGAGAACGGTTACTGGTCGGCGACGAGACGGAGAGCCCGCGCAGACCAAAGGTGCAACGAGACGTGTAGAAGACCCGGCAAGTGAAGTGTCCAGTGTGCCTGGACAGACAGGCTGTGTCGAACGTCCCTGTACGAAGTCTGAGGCGTTCATTGCCGGACATCGGCTGCGTGAGTCCGACCTCTGCGGGGTCCTGCACGATCCTATGCCCTGTGTTCAGACGTCCGACTGGTGTTCAGCGCCGGCCACGTCCTCCCGTAGAAGAAACTTGATGGACGGGTTCGATTTGATGCAATAGGCCAGGAGGTGTTCGGTGGTGAACAGCATGACGCCCCGGCCCTGCTGATCGACGAGCCGGATGGTATCGGAGGGCCAATAGACGGCCGCGATCGTCGCGGGATCACCGACGATCCAGCGGGCCAGCACATGGGGTAGGCGCTCGACGGACGTCTTGACCCCGTACTCGTTCTCCAAGCGGGACATCACCACGTCGAATTGCAGCTCACCCACCGCGGCCAGCACCGGTTCGCGACGCACGTGGTCCGGCGAATAAAAGATCTGCATGACCCCTTCCTCTTCCAGCTGCTTGAGTCCCTTCTGAAACTGCTTGTGCTTGGAAATATCGTGCGTGCGCAGAAGGGCGAAACATTCGGGAGCAAAATGCGGAATGGGATCGAAGGCCAGCGCGGGGTCGGAGGTCAAGGTATCGCCGATCGTGAACAGGCCGGGGTTGACCAATCCCACCACGTCGCCGGGGTAGGCCTCATCAATCGTTTCGCGATCGCGACCGAAGAGCCGGTGTGGACGCGTCATGCGGATCTTCCGACCCAACCGGGCGTGATAGACCATCATGTCTTTTTCGAAGCGGCCCGAGCAAATGCGGAGAAAGGCCATGCGGTCGCGATGCTGCGGGTCCATGTTCGCTTGGATTTTGAACACGAAGCCGGAGAAGGTCTCGTCCGTCGGTTGCACTGATCCTTGAGCGGTCTCGCGAGGGCCGGGCGGCGGCGCGAGTTGTGTGAAGGCATCGAGGAACGGTCCGACCCCGAAGTTGGTCAACGCGCTGCCGAAGAACACCGGGGTGAGTTCGCCCGCGAGAAAGCGGTTGCGATCAAACGAGGCGCCTGCGCCGGATAACAGCCCGATCTCTTCCTGGAGCGGATCGTAGGCTTCCCCCAGCGTCTCCGCCAGTTTCGGGTTGGGAAAGGCTTCGACCGTCATGGGGGCGCGGCGTTGGTTGTGGGCTGTCCGTTGAAAGAACAGCACCTGCCGGTTTTGGAAATCATAGAGGCCTTGAAAGCCGGACCCTTCGCCGATCGGCCAATTGAAGGGCACCGCCGTCATGCCCAACGTGCGCTCGATTTCATCGAGCAGATCGAAGGGGTGGCGTCCCGGCTGATCCATTTTATTGATGAAGGTCAGGATTGGGATGCCGCGTTTGCGGCAGACAGCAAAGAGTTTTTTCGTTTGCGGTTCGATGCCTTTCGCGCCGTCCAGCACCATGACGGCGCTATCCACCGCCATGAGGGTGCGGTAGGTGTCTTCACTGAAATCCTGGTGTCCCGGCGTATCGAGGAGATTGACGCGCGCACCCTGATAATCGAACTGGAGCATGGTGGACGTGATGGAGATCCCGCGCGCCTGCTCCAGCTCCATCCAGTCGGACTTTGCCTGACGTTGACTGGATCGAGCCTGCACCGCGCCCGCCAGATGCACGGCCCCCGCATAGAGCAGCAGCTTTTCCGTCAAGGTGGTTTTCCCGGCGTCCGGGTGTGAAATGATGGCAAACGTGCGCCGTCGCAGCACCTCTCGCCGTAATTCGTCGGACGCAGACTTCTCAGCCGGCAGGGACATAGGGGCGTTCTCTAGGTTAATTGGGCCAACGAGACCGGGGAATACATGGTTGCCTCGGGCTCCGATATGGGAACGCATTCTTTTATCAGTCGGAGTGGTGTTGCGGCAAGGAGGGGGGAGAAGAGGGAGGGTAGCCTGATGGTCCCCGGGAAACACGGCCGATCCACAGCCTCGTCGGTGGTGTACACGCGCCGCTCATTATGCCGCACGCAGCGGAAGGACCGCTTCCAAACCTCGCCACGAAGCCGACCATAGGTCACGTGTCACGAATCAAGGGCGCATCGACAAGCGATCGCAAGGTCTGTCCCGCCAGCGCCGCATCGACGGCCCGGTCACGCCGCCGCAGCACCGCTTGGACTGGATCTTCAGCATCGGGCGGGACGATTGCCTCGCCGGTGCCTGTTCTGCGCACGGCAGCCAGGACCGCTGTGACGGGAATGAACTCGGGTGGCTTGGCGAGGCTGACGCCTTCCGGTTTGGCCATGAGGCCGAGCAGTCCGGCTTCCACGAGATGCGCGACCTGTTCTTCCACGAGTGAGACGGGCAGGTGAAGTTCTATGGCCAATTCATCCACGCCGAACGGACCGTCCCCCTTCACGTATCGACGGGTGAGAGCCAGCAGGAGACTGAGGGCGAGATGTTCCCTGAATGCATGGCTTCCCTGTTGCCAAAGCAGCCGGGACGCATAGGCGGTGGGGTGCTGATAAAAAAAGGAGAGTTGCGCTCCGATGAGCACGATCAGCCAGCCTGCATAGAGCCACAAGAGAAACAAGATCAAGACGGCAAAGCCGGAATAAATGGCGTTGTAGTTGGCCGACCCGGCCACAAATGTCGCGAACGCCGCTCCCGCGATACCCCAGAGCAGGGCAGCGGTGACGCCACCGACCAGCGCGGAGTCGAACCGCACCGACGTATTGGGGATGAACTTGTACAGGAAGGTGAATAATCCGCTGAGGATGAGGAACGGCAGCAACTGTCCGGCCCAGACCATCACGAAGCCCAACGGTTGGATCTCCAATATGCGCTGCACCAGGGTGTGGCTTTGGATCGAAGCCAGCAAGCCGAAAGCCGTCACGACCAGCAAGGGGCCGACTAAGACGGCGCTCAAATAGTCGGCAAACTTCCGTCCCCATGCGCGCCCTTCCCGCACCAGCCAGATGGCGTTTAAGGCCTGTTCGATTTTATCGATGAGCGAAAAGGTAGTGTAAAAGAGTCCCGCGACGCCGACGACACCCAGCACTCCGATCTTCAGGTTGTCTACGAAACCGATGATCGTGTCCGTGATGTCCTGGCCTTTCGATCCCAGCGGTTCAAGCGCCTGGGACAGCACCGGTTCGATCTGCTGGTGCACGCCGAAGGCTTTCAAGACCGAAAACATGACGGCAAGAAAAGGCACCAGCGAGAGGAGGGTCGTGTAGACCAGCCCGGCGGCGCGGGCATCGAGCAGCCTGTGGCGGAATTCCATCGCCACCGCAATCGCCAGCCGCAGGGCATGGATGGCGAAGCGTTGGTGCCTTGGCAGCGTGGACAGGTCGATCGTCCAGAGATCTTGCGCGAGAAACTGTGGGATGCGTGCCAACCTATTCATCGCCGATCACTCCTCTGCTGATGCAGTACTGTACCGCGAATGACTGGCCGGATGCGAAAAACGTCCGCCGTCGACATTCTCGACCTCGTGAAGCGTGCATCATAAAACGTCTCTCGTCAGAGACTGCTGACGGGCTGTCGAGTGTTTCCGCAGCCTGTTGGATACCAGATAGGATGATACAGATATCATATCGGTTCAGGGGCGGCTGCAGGAGGCACTTAGAGGTAAGTTAGATCACATGGAGACAGTCTCATACCTTGGCATATAATCCCGCTGTCGTCTATCGTTGAGGGAGTGAAGTCTGCAGCCTGATAGTATTTCCATGGGGGCGATATGAATGTCGATGACATCATTAGTTACGGAGAACTGGTCGGCGCTGAGAAATTGATGCTACAGAAGGGAATGAATTTTGGAGTGGGAAAGGACTATTCCATCCTACTCACCCGCCCCCTTTTGGTCTTCCGGAGATCCGGAGAGCGCGCCGAAGTCGCTCAACTTCGTCTTGGTCGCATCAGTTTTGAGTTTGCCTGTGGCGTCCGTCAGCAGCGTGCGGCGCCTTTCATCGCTTTCCCTTGCTTTCCGACACCATGCCTTCCGCATGGGCCGACGTGAAAGCGATGGGACCCTTGTCCCGAGACCGCCAGCGATTGCGACGGCAACGATCAACGTGTCTGCATGACGAGCCTCCTTACCTTTGAGAAGTCATTCTGGCAAGGATTGGGCAGATGGTTGATCTGTTCACGCTAATGCCATAGCCACTATGACTGCCTAAGATAAGTGTTGTCCACTATTTCGTTCATCCTCGATCCGCGCCTTGGGGCAGGCGTGGGACCATGAATGAGACACACTCAAAAGTATTGCTCCGATGGTCTTCTAGCCCTGTTGGGCAACGCAGTCGAAGAAAGGAGCAGCGAGGCAGTACGTGTCGGCTATGTGCTAGCGCAACGCGGGGCCTGGGAAGGCCCTCGTTGAACGCGCGCAGTGGAGCCCACAACAATCGCGCCTCGCTTGAATGGCAGGACAATGACGAATCGAATTGCTATAAAAATGTATCGTCTTAGCCGAGACGCCAGGAGTGGTTTGAGTGAGTGGCTTGCAGGGTCCAGAAGGTCAGCCATTGCCATCCCGGTTTTCTTTAGTTTTCTGCGCTGAATTGCATCCGTCTTATATTTTTTCTATCTTTGTCTGCCAGAATATTCCGTTTGTGCTGGGTAGGCTGGCTCGGGAGCAGTTTTTGTGACCGTGCCAGAAGCAACCGTTCACGAACAAGACTATCTTTCCCCTAGATAACACTGCATCGGGACGCCGCCCTAGTAGGTCTTTTCGATGCTGCGTAACGAGTCCTAGTTCTTTTAGCAAAAGGGCCAGTCTGATCTCAGGGGAAGTATGCTTTCCTTTAATCTTGGACATGATCTCCAGTCGTTTGGTTTTGCTGTAGACGTCGGCCATAGAGCATACCTGAACTTGAAGAAGCTCTTGGTAGGGATTGTAATAGAGTGTCGGAGGAGGACTTCAGCTATGCGTTGGGCCAGTAATGGTGGGACAGCATTCCCGATCTACTTGGCAATCTCGATTTTGGTTCCCTAGGAAGATAAAACTATCGGGAAAAGACTGCGGCGAGCGACTGTCAGTGGGTAATCGGTCTTATGTTGTGTAGGGTGAAGATATCGACCTTTTTCCGGTTTGAAGAACTCGGTTCGTATTGTGAATGCAGGGCGATCGCGCCACAGACGACCGAATAGGTCGGTTCCACCCGATTTTCCTGATCAGCAGTTGGGTGTTAAGTCAGGCGCTTCTTCTGAAGGTCAAATCTATTGCCGCCTTCTTGAACACATCGGTACCGTGCAGAGACTTTTCGGCGTAGGTGTTCTGCCGAAATGCAAATCAAGAGGTGGAGTGACTGTTCCAACTCTTATATCGATTCCCTGAGGCTCCGGAAGATCTTCAATTGCTCTCGCCACGGTCTCCCAAGGCAGCAATCCGTTTTGGAAAAGAGTGGAGTTTTTTGTGGGTTGGCGTGCGTCGGAGTCGGGGGCCAGATGCGGGCGACGGAACCAGCCACTATGATGGCCCGCTTTCTCCGCTGTGGTACCCCATAGTCTGCTGCGTTCAGAATATCCGCCGATGCCAGGTAGCCCCATGGATTCAGCGTGAGTTCTGATGTCATCGAACTCACCGGGCAAGAAGTTCAGGGACATTTTCCATCACAAATGCAATAGGCTTCACCCGCTGAACCACTTCCATGAACGCTCTCCAAGCTGCTTTCTTGGGTCACCTTCACGCTGTTTGTTGAGGGGGCTGAAACCGCTTGGCAGGGGGGCCGCCGATTACAATATCTGCTTCAGGAAATTTGAAGGAACTGTTTACCAACAGGTCGTTATTTACGATATCACCAAATGGAAGCAGTGATCTCAAAATTCGCGTTATAAGTTTTTGCTGCGTATGCATTGAAATCATTTGCGAAAACCGGCTCAAACTTTCCCATTGCACAATCCCAATGTAAAACTGCAGCTCCCGCAAACAAGTCGATTGCCCTTAACTTTCTTTAGAACCGATGACCCACCTTCTGCGACAGCTCCGTCACGTGAGTTAGGCGAAGCAGTTGCCGAAGTAGCGTATAGGCTTGTTCCGGATATCGTTTCAGTATCCGGTGGTGGATGTCTGACGGGATCGCGCTTTGTTTTTTGACGCCAAGTTTCTTGGCCATCGTGAATTTCAGTTTCAAGAGCTAGATCCATGTTGTGACATGGACAGATGCTCTGGCGGATGGACAGTATATAAGTTGATTTCCCCAAGTCGGCCCCAATATGGTGTCGCCACTCGTTCAACGAAACAGAACCTCGTTAGATTTTCGTTCAGAAAAGGCCGCAAAGGCAGCTCAAGGTATGCCAAGAAGATCTAAGCAGGGCGAACTCGAGACATTCGAGCAATGCTGGTTGACCTCCTCCATAACTTCAAAAAGGAGCTTGAGTCTCCCAATCTCCGTGCCATCAAACTCTTGTCCCGGCCTATCATCTCCCTTAGAGACTTAGGCAGTTCCTTGATACCAAGCGAACAAGCTGCCTCTGCAAGAGATCGAATCCTGTTCTATCTGAGGAAGTATCCACGATTCGTCGTTGATGGGGACGAGTTGATGGTAGTTTCCGGTATCGGAGAATGGGCTCGTCGTGTCAGAGAGCTTCGTGTCGAGTTCGGTTGGTGGATTTATTCGGGCGTGACGGTTGCAGACATGGTGGAAGATGCACGTACTACCGAGAATGATGCGGAACTCGCCAGTCTGAAAAATGCTCTCGGCATCGACCCATCAAAAATCAAACCGGATCAATATGTCTTAATGCGCGTTGAGCAAGACCGTGAAGCCGCCCACCGCTGGAATGTGCTGAACGAAATCAGAAAAAAGAAGGGCTCGGTGTCAGACAGAATTATCGAATATTTCCGAAGGAATGTCGGCCAAGAAATCACCGGTGAAGAACTCAAATACCTTGCGAAAGACAAGAAAGAGTGGGCGCGGCGAGTCCGTGAGTTGCGTACGGAACAGGGGTGGCCCATTGTAACCAAGAATAGTGGCCGCACTGATCTGGCAGTTGGGGTATACGTTCTTGAAGAAGACCGACAGGCATATGAACACGATCGTTTTATTCCCGACCCTATTCGAGTTGCGGTTTTGCAGCGTGATGGGTTCAAGTGCATTGAATGTGATTGGCACCGAGGTATGCTTTCACCGACCGATCCGAGGAAGATGCTTGAGCTTCATCACAAGAAACATCACAAGGACAGAGGGGGCAATACCGTTGATAATCTCATAACTCTCTGCAACGTGCATCATGACGAGCAGCACCGCAAAACACCGCGGTTAAAGTGATAGAGCCCAGGATTGGGTCGCGGTCAATCTTTCCTATTCTGAATCAACAGCTATCACATCATGACCACATCCCATCCTCGCGATCCATTGCATGGTGTGACGCTGGAGACCATTGTGACCACGCTCGTGGAGCGGCATGGGTGGCCAGAATTGGGGCGTCGCTTACCGGTGCGTTGTTTCCTCAACAATCCGAGCGTCAAATCCAGCCTCACTTTTCTTCGTAAAACACCGTGGGCGCGTGAGCGGGTGGAAGGTATGTATATCGCGGAGCTTGATTGATGGCTTCATTACGGATATCGACGGAGAGCCGCTCATGCCGCGACATTCTCGCTCGCTATGAGGCAGCTCGCCTCCCTCTGCCTGAGGTCCTCCTGCACCGCGTGATCGTTGTTCCCGGTTAGGAGCAACGGGTAGCGTCCTCTTCTCTTGGTTGAGCCCGCCGCGGCTTGTACAATCCTCATCAGCTCTGTACATAGAAGCAGGATGTTTCACTTGACCGAGAGGTAGAGGTTCTTGCGCATGAAGCTGGTTCTTGTCCTCGCGTTCCTGATCGGCCTGTCCCAGGCTCCAATCCTCCCCATGGCGGCCTCGGCCGCTTCCTCGGAGAAGGAGACGCAATCCGATTCCGTCGGCCACTCACCCGAGAGCTCGGCCCGTGGATCGGCACCCGAGTCATTGGTGAGCGATTTACAGAGCAAGCAGGCGGCTGCCGACAAGGCGCTCAGCGAGCTCGATTCGACGTCTCCCGGTTCGACGGATCCTCGATTGATGGAGCGTCGTTCGTTGCTGCAGCAGTTGGTGCAGATTTACGGGCAGCATCTCGATGCCTTGCGAAAACTCGATCTGATGCGGCCGCGCGTGAGGGAGATTGAGCGCCAAAACAAGGAATGGGACGGATTTCCGACCCCGCCACCCTATTCGATCATGATGGTCGATGAGTTGCGCGATGAGACCCGATCCATGAGGCTCACGGCCCAGGGAGTCCGCATCAGGCTCAACATGATCGAAGGCATGGCCGAGATCACGCAGCGTCATCTAAAAGCGGCGCAGGAGCAGGTTCGGCAGGCCTCCGAGCGGCTCGAGGGGGTTGAGGATGCCGGGAAGCGGGACGCCCTGCTTCGGGATCGTGACCTCGCACAGTTACACGCACGCGTGGCGGCGGCGCGGGTCGGCATGTTGGAGGCGGACAAGGCGCAGACCAAGGAAGCGCTCACGGAAGCCCGGCAGCGCATCGACTTGCTGGAGCGGCAACGTGTCGTCGCCGCGCAGCAGGTGGAGTTCACGCCGCAGGACTACCAGAAGATCATGAAGCGGTTGGACGCAGACCAGCAGGCGCTGATGTCCGAGATGGAACGGGCGGTACTCGAACAGACGGCGCGACGCCGGGAAACCGCGGCCAGTGAAGCCAAGCTGGCCGAGACCCAGGCCGCCTCCGGATCCGGTTCGAAAGCGGCATCGCGGGATGACAGGCAGCAGCGAGTGGCCAGGCTCACCGAGGACATTGAACTCAACAGACTGCAGTTCGATAACGCCGATCTGCATGTGGATCTGCTTCGCCAAATGCTGAACGGCCTGACTCATGAACGGCAGCTGTGGGATGTCCGGTTTGCCACGGCCCAGGGAACCCTCTCCGTCGCCGAGGAACGGGAAGCGGCATCGAAACAGGCGGCTGCCGCCAAGCAGATTCAAGGCTGGAAAGACTATGGGGCACAGCAGCTGGCAATGGTAGGCGGGCAGATCACCGACGTAGAGAACCGCATGAAAGACACATCGGCCGCGGTCGGCATGTCCCATCTCAACGACATGCTCCGTGCCTATCGCCACCGGGAGGACCTCTACCGGCGCATGCTCCAGCGGGCGGAGACGCTGTTGGAGCTGATTCAGAACTGGCAGGCTCAGTTCCTCCAGCGGGAGGAGGCACGGTCTTGGTTGGTGCGGGCGCGAGAATGGGGCACTTCCACGCTGACGACGGTGGGGAACGCTTGGAATGTGGAAGTGTTTACCGTCGAGGATACGATCGAGGTGGAGGGGAAGAGTATCACCGGCCATCGCAGCATCACCGTTGGAAAGATGCTGACGGCGATTGCGATCCTGCTCGTGGGATACTGGCTGGCGAGGTTATTGGCGCGATTGACCGCGAAACTGGCGATCGCGCGATTGCAAGTCGACCAACACGTCGCGAATATCATCCGACAATGGGCCTTTGCCTTTCTGTTCATGCTCCTCGTGATTCTGACGCTGCTCTACGTCAAGATCCCGATCACGGCCTTTGCGTTTCTCGGCGGAGCCTTGGCCATCGGAGTGGGGTTCGGCACCCAAAACCTGTTGAAGAATGTCATCAGCGGATTGCTGCTGCTGTTGGAGCAGCCGCTGCGTGTCGGCGATGTGATCGAAGTCGATGGGATTCGCGGAGTCGTGACCACCATCGGCCTTCGTTCCTCGACGATCCGAGACGTCAGCGGAGTCGAAACCCTCGTGCCGAACAGCAATCTGCTCGAGAAGAACCTGACCAACTGGACCTACTCCAGCTATGACAAGCGCTACTCGCTACGCGTCGCCGTCGCCGCCGGGTCCGACGCACGCCGCGTCAAGGAATTGCTGCGTGAACTGGCCGGCCAGCATGGGAGAATTCTCAAATCGCCGGAACCCTATGTCCTGCTCGATGATTTCAGCGAGCATGCCTTGGCCTTCCTCGTGTACTACTGGATCGAATTCGGCCCTGCCATTGATCCGGCCACCGTGGCCAGCGACCTGCGGCTTATGATCGAAAAGGCCTTCCTTGAAGCGAGCATCGTCAGAAAATAGCCGCGACTCGTTCAGTCAGTGATCTGAATCTTCTCCGGCAAGGAACGCATCATCTCATCATGGCTTCGAACGCGACTCTTTTTAAGGCCGTCCTCCACATCGCCGACGTGGATCGTCATTATTACGAAGACCACACGCTCACCCTCGCGCGCCATCCGTCGGAAACCGACGAGCGTATGATGATGCGGCTGCTGGCCTTTGCGGTGCATGCACATGAGGCGCTGGTGTTTGGCCGAGGGGTGGGCGCTGAAGATGAACCCGCCCTCTGGCAGAAGGATTTGACCGGTCTTATCGAGCTATGGATCGATGTGGGCCTGCCTGATGAAAAAGCCATTCGCCAGGCCTGCGGTCGCGCGAGGCACGTCCGGATCTATACCTATGGGGGTCGTGCGGCGGATCAGTGGAAGAAGCAGCATCTCGCTGGGCTTGAGCGGTTGAGTCATCTTAGTGTAATGAATATCTCGCTGGAGGGAAGCCGAGCCTTAGCCGAGCTGGCGCAGCGCCAGATGGACTTGCATTGCACCGTTCAGGGCGAGCAGGTATTGGTCGGAAACGGGACGAATGCCGTGCAGATTGAGCTGGCGACCTGGAAGGAAGCGTGAAGGGTCGAATGTGGAACGCGTGTCGGCAATGTGAGCTCCGGAACCTGATGGCATGAAAGAGAAGAAACGCATTCCCACCGACGGTGAACCGGTTGCATGGAAGAGTCCATTCGCGGGATTGAAGGATTTGGAACTGTCCCCGACTCAACCGGGAGGCAAGACAGATCGGCCCACTGCGGCTTCGTCAACCCACGTGAAGCATCGTGGGCGAGTGGATATTCTCCGGCAGACGGCGCATCGCGGCGGCAAGACCGTGACGGTCGTCACGGGATTCGTCGCCATGGGTCAAACCGAGAAGGAGCAACTGGCCAAGGAGATGCAGAAGGCCTGCGGCGTCGGCGGGACAGTGAAGGACGGACGGATCGAAATTCAAGGCGACAAGCGCGAGGAGGTCGCCCGCATTCTGGCCAAGGCCGGGTTCCGGCCGGTGTTTGCCGGCGGGTGACGTGTCATGGCTGAACCGCTCAAGAATAGTTTCGGCGCCGACGTTCCCCGCACCATCGCACGGATGATCGCGGCCGTCTTTCCTCGATTTGATCAGAAGGCGTTCGTCCGGTCTGCGTTGGAGGGATATGACGCGCTTGAATTGATGCCGCGCGGCTGGAAAATCGCCCATCAGCTTCGACGCTCCTTGCCGGACGACTATGAGAAGGCGATCGAGATCCTCCTGGCGTCGCTCGACCAGAAAGTCGAACGAACAGTTGGTGCGGGGATGGGCTCTTTTCTGTTTCTTCCGCACGTGTTTTTTGTGGCTGAATACGGGCTTGAGCATTTCGAAACCTCCATGCAGGCGCAGTACCAGCTGACGCAACGTTTCACGGCAGAGTTCAGCCTTCGCCGGTATCTCGAACGACATCAAGCGGCGACATTGGCGCGCCTCACGGAGTGGACGGCCGACCCACGCGAAGACGTGCGTCGGCTGGTGTCGGAAGGCACACGTCCCCGGTTGCCATGGGCGCCGCGATTGCGCGCGTTTCAGGCGGATCCACGCCCCGTTCTCGCGTTGTTGGAGCGACTCAAGGATGACCCGGCGCTGTATGTGCGTCGAAGCGTGGCGAATAACCTGAACGACATCGGTAAGGATCATCCGGGTTTGCTTGTGGAGACGGCGAGACAGTGGATGGTGAATGCGACGGAAGAGCGCGGATGGATCATTCGCCATGCGTTACGGTCGGCGGTCAAACGCGGTGAATCAGGCGCGCTCGCTCTGTTGGGTTTCGGCACGGTACCGCGTGTATCGGTGGAAAAGGTGCAGATCACTCCGCATCGTCCTGTGATCGGATCGACTGTGACCATCGCCTGTGAGGTTGCCAACCGGGCTCCGGTTGCTCAACGCCTGTTGATGGATTTGCGGGTGCGGTATGTCAAAGCTAACGGGTTGCCAAGGCCGAAGGTGTTTAAGTTGAAGGCGGTGGAGCCGGCGCCGCATGGGATCGTGCAACTGAGAAAGACGCTCTCGCTGGCGCAATTGACGACGAGGACGCACTATCCCGGGGTACATCAGGTGGACGTGCTGGTGAATGGACGTGCCTATCCGTTGGGGACGTTTGATCTGGTGCGGGGGCAGATCAAACGGCGCAGATAGATTCAGGCGATTGTTCTCGGATCAAGCACCTGCCCCGTCATTGTGCCTTCCACACTTGAGAGATAGGCCTGCGCGACCTTGTCGGCGGGCAGGCCTATTGATGGGTTCATGCCTCGCGCGATCAAGGTTTCCGTGACCCAAGGCGGGCTGACGACATTCACCCGGATGCTGCGCGGCAGGTCCATGGCGGCGGCGCGGACGAACCCTTCCAGACCGGCATTGCACATGCTGATCGCGCAACTCCCTTTCATGGGCTCCTGGCTGAGCACGCCGCTGGTGAGCGTGAACGATCCGTGGTTGGTCACGAAGGGTCTGCCGATCCGCACCAGGTTCGCCTGCCCCATGAGTTTGTTCTTCAGTCCGATGAAGTAGTCGTCATAGGTCAATTCGTCCAGGCTCGCGAACTTGGCGATGCCCGCCGTGCTCACGACCGCGTCGCAGGTGCCGACGCGGTTGAAGAGGCTGGTGATGGAGTCCGGCGAGGCCAGATCAACTTGGAACGTCCCCTGTGTATGTCCCACCGCGACCACATCGTGCCGCGTCGACAACAGCTTGACGACGGCGGATCCGATGGTGCCCGTTCCTCCGATCACAATTATCCGCATGCCACACCTCCCTCGTTCTCGTGTCGCCCAGTCTAGTCATGGGGCGGCACGCGGCGCAAGGGTCGTCATTCACGCCGGACTATCGATGACGTATTGCGGTGTGGCGGACCCTTCGACGGCTGGTTGAAGGTGGCGGCAGGGAGGAATGTCCGCTTGCAGACGTCTCAGGAGCACGGAGACCTTCATGTTGGACGGAACATCACAGAGCCACACGTGCATGCCGGATTCGAGGTCGTCGAAGTGCCGCTGCACGGTAAACCCGGGTTTCTCCATGAAATAGGCGGAGAGAAATCCGTTGATAGCCTGCACGGTCCAGGGGTGATCCTTGATGTAGCGGTAGGTGAGCCGTAGCTCAATGGTGTGATTGATAGACTCTTCATTCATCTCGACAGGGCCCTCATGGTGGTTTCCCACTGTATCAATTTTGCCGTCCGTTTCATATCAGGCGCTTCGACGCTCCTACCAGCGCTGCGGTACTTTCCGGACTTTCGTCACGTCGTACCCCTCCTCCGCGATGAGGGTGAGGAACCGTTGGTAGTCGGCTGCCGGGATCTGCGGGGTTCGCGCCATCAGCCAGACGTAATCTCGCTTGAGCCTGCCGACGATGGTCTGGTGGTAGGCCTCATCCACATACATGATGCGATAGTCGGCCTTGATCGGCCATAGGAACTCCATGCCCCAGACCGCGTTGGACTCATGGTCCACGACATACCCAGTGGGATGGTAGACCTTCTTCTTGCCGTCAAATCCGCCGTCACGGAAGGTGAAGGTCGTTGCGATGGAGCCGTCTTCTTGTAGGCGATAGGACTCCACGGCATTGTAGGCTTCCGTCTCGATGATGGATGGAATATTGGCGATGACGTACCAGTCCCCCATGAATCGGTTCAGGTCCACCGCGTTCTCGGTGCGAATGGGCGGGTGTTTGGTGCAGGCCGTCAGTCCGATCAGCAGGCACAGGGTGACGATCGACACAATACGATAGGTCATGTGGTCCTCACTGGAGCCGGTAGTGGAGCGTCTTACCTTTGTTCGTGGTGGATTGCAGGGCGACCCACTCGCCGTCAAGCCCGTGCCACAGGTCGATGGTAAACTGATCCGTGACGATCCGGCGATGGGTGGTTGGTGTGGGGCTGCCGCGTACGGCGATGGTCTCTTTCCCGAGTATGTCGATATCCGCCCGCTGCAGTTCGCCCGTCTGCGAGTTCAGCAGCCGGTCGCCGGTCAGCCAATCCTGATTCCAATAGGCGAAGGTTTTGACGCAGCCTTCCGCCGCCCGCTCTCCGGCCTGCGTTTGCCACTGCAGCCGGCCGTCGCGATAGGAACCCTTGACGAAGAAGGCGTCTCCGTTGTCATTGGTTTCCGCTTGAATCTCACTTAGGCAGGACCCTTGCCAGGTCTCCACATTGCTGTGCCGATAGGTATAGACCGTGATCAAGAGGAATTTGACCTTGAATTCCGCGCTGACCCGAATCTGCGTTCGTTCGCCCTCGGATGTCACGTCGAAGCGCTGATGCCCGATTTCATCGTCGTCCAGCAGGACCGTGAAGTCATAGGTCTTGGTTGTTGCGCCCATGGCTACCCCGCCGAAGCCCATCAGGCTAAGAAGACCGAGCAGCACGATCACGCTTCTTCTCGTGGTTGCGGGCACTACGTCGCGTCGCATCATGCAAGTGTTCCTATGCCGGGTTGTGCACGGAGGATGGTCGCGGCGGACCGGGAAAGAAGGCATTGGTCCGCGCAATATAGTCTCGGTATTCGGGACGTCGCTCCACGATCGTTTCTTCCATGAGCGCGACGCCGGAGAACCTCAGCAGCATGTAGGTCAACAGGATCGGTCCCACGATCGTCCACCAGGCTCCGGTCGATAAGGCAAAACAATAGAATCCCCACCAGACGAGACATTCGCCGAAATAGTTGGGATGCCGGGTATAGCGCCACAGGCCGCGGTCCAGGACCTTGCCCTTGTTCGCGGGATCGGCCTTGAATCGTGAGAGCTGCCAATCCCCGACGGTTTCGAATGTCATGCCGATGCCCCAGAGCAGGACCGCCATGAAATCGAAGGGGCTGGTGTCGGCGGACATGTTCAGGGCCGCCCACAGGGGCAGGGAAATGATCCAGGCAAGGAAGGCTTGAAACCAGAAGATGATGCCGAGGCTCTTCAGTGCGAAATTCGGTTCGTACTTCTTCCGGATGTCCTGATAGCGCTGGTCCTCCGGCTCGCCCCAATTTCGCGTGACGATATAGCCGGACAGGCGCAGGGCCCACAGCAGGACCAGGGTGAGCACGAGCGCCGTTCGTATGGAGTACTCCTCCGTGCCCCCGGCATAGACCAGCGCGCCGCTGAGAAACAGCAGAGGCCAAGCGGCGTCCACGATGCTCACATCACGTTTGATGAGGCTGATGGTCCAGGTGATTGTCGCCAGCCCCAACATCGCGCCGAGCCCTATGGCGTAGAGCGACACATTCATGAGGGGGTAGCCTCCATGGCGTGGGCATAGCCGTTGAACCGGTCGGCCAACGCCATCAGGAGGGGAGTGATGATGGCCCAGCCGACGACGAGGGCGATCAGCGCGGCGGATTCATCGCTGAATTGGAGCGCGCCCATCCGCACCCCGCCGTAATAGGCGGCCGGGCCTCCGATGGCGCCGAGAAGCGCCGCAACGATAAACCGCCCGTGCATCCATCGCAGGGTCACATTCAACAGGGTGGCGAACAGTCCCCACATGAGGACCATCCAATAGGGCGCGAGGTCCGGAATCAGGATCCCCGAGGGATAGTGGACCCAGCCTCGCCAAACCAGGAGGCTGTCGAACAGAAGCCCGATGACCAGGGCGATGCCGACGAGGGCCAGTTCAGGTTCCCGTCTGGGGGCGCGAACCAGATGGATCACGATGGCCGATACCATTGCGATGGCTCCGATCCAGGGCTGCTTGGTCGCGGCTGTCCACACCCCTGTAAACCAGGCGATCTGATAAATCAGGAAATTGCTCAGGAGCAGCCTGGTGCGAGCGCTCACCGCGAACCCCTACCGGGTTTGACGAAGCGATAGTGGCTGACCCCCCATTGCCGCCCGCCTTCGTATCCGAACAGCTCGGCGCAGGCCATGAAGAAGATACGCCAGCGTGTCCACCAGACTCGCGCCTCAGCCTTCGAATAGACCTGCTCGAAGAGGGGCCAGAGGTTGTCACGTGCTTCGTCCATGCGGGCGAGCCAGGCATTGGCCGTTTTTTCGTAATGCGTGCCGTCCCAATGCCAGCGATCGGCCAGGGCGAGGTGCTCTTGAAATGCAAGGGGAAGGCTGTCGCTGGGCATCATTCCGCCGGAGAAGAAGTAACGACTCATCCAATCGCTCGGTCCGCGGTCTTCGAACAGATAGGAGCGGGATCGATGGACGAAGATATGCATGAAAAACAGCCCCTGCGGCCGGAGCCATCGGTGCACCCGTTCAAACAGCGCTGTCCAGTTGCGCATGTGTTCGAACATCTCCACCGAGACGACTCGATCATACCGATCGTGCTCGCTGTCGAAGCTGTTCATGTCACAGGTGATGACCTGCAGGTTTCGCAGGCCCTGCTCCTTGGCGGTGGCTTCGATGAACAGGCGCTGCGAATGGGAGTTGGACACGGCGGTAATGCGGCTGTCGGGATAGTGCTTGGCCATCCAGAGGGTCAGCGAGCCCCACCCGCAGCCGAGTTCGAGGATCGTCTGCCCGTTGGCGAGAGCGGCATGGGCACAAGTTTCGCGCAACGCGGCTGCTTCCGCGTCGGCCAAGGTCGTCACCCCCTCGGGCCAATAGGCGGAGCTGTATTTCAAATGGGGACCCAGGACCTGACGAAAGAACTCGGCCGGCACTTCGTAATGCTGCTGGTTGGCCTTCTCGGGAACCGGCGCGATGGGGGCCGCGCGCATCTGTTCGATGAACCCTGTTTCCAGCGCGGCTGCCGCGTTGGGGTCATCCTCCTGTAATTCTTGGAGGCGATCCTTGACTAGGTAACGAATCCCCAGTCGGAGCAATAGGTCAGCGAATAATCCACGCTCGGTCAAATGGAGTACAAAGCGTCCGAGACGGTTCATGGGTTGGTTCCTCAGACCAAGATGAATGGGAGAAGACAAACGAAAACGAGCGCTGCCCGCACACATCACCATACCATGCAGATGGCCGAGCGAGTAGGAGGTGGGTGAGGGCAGCCCGCGAGTTGTGCATCGAACCGACTAGACATGGAAACATCAAACCAGGTAAGCATGGCCCATGGAGGAACGACCATGACCTTGACCGCATATAACAATGTGCCGATCCCCTCGTTCATGTACGGGACCGCTTGGAAAAAAGAAGCCACGACACAGTTGGTACAGCAGGCCGTGGCGGCGGGGTTCACCGCGATCGATACAGCCAATCAATTGATCCATTATCAGGAGGCGCTGGTGGGAGAGGCGCTGGTGGAACTGGCCAAGCAGGGCGTTTCACGCGATCGTCTCTTTCTGCAAACCAAGTTCACGCCGGTCAACGGCCAGGATCATCGGACGCCCTACGATGCCCAGGCTGACTTCACGACTCAGGTGACGCAATCGTTCGACAGTTCCCTGGTCCATCTCCACACTGATTATGTGGACTCGTACGTCTTGCATGGCCCCTATGGGCGGCGCGGTTTGATCGAGGCGGATTGGGAGGTCTGGGCTGCGATCGAGGCGCTCTATACTTCGGGGAAAACGAAAATGATCGGGATCAGTAACGTGACGGCGGATCAACTGACCCTCCTCTGCGCGAGGGCGACCCACAAACCGATGGTGGTGCAGAATCGCTGTTATGCCGCGCTAGGGTGGGACCAAGAGGTGCGCGCGATCTGCCGCACGCACAACATCATCTATCAAGGTTTTTCGCTGCTGACCGCGAATGGTGAATTGTTCCGTGACAGCGAGGTGCGGGCGATGGCGGTCAAGTACGGCATGGGATTGGCGCAACTGGTCTTTCGGTTCGCGATGCAGATCGGCATGTTGCCGTTGACGGGCACGACCAATCCCCAACATATGCAAGAGGATTTGCAGTCAGACCAGTTCACGATCGCCCCCGAAGATCTGCAACGGCTGGAAGTCATAGGCATGTAGCCGTCGGCTTGCATCGATTGTCTTGGACGGTCGGTCGCAGGGGCAGAAGTCTGATCCATGGAAGGCCTGCATCAGCTCGAAATCATCATCTTGTTGCTGGCGGCGGTACTCGCGCTGACCGCGATTGCGCAGAAGATCTCCATCCCATACCCTATTTTTCTCGTCTTGGGCGGTCTGGTGCTCGGAGTCGTTCCCGGTTTGCCGACCGTGACGCTCCATCCGGATCTGGTGTTCCTGGTCTTTTTGCCGCCGATCCTGTGGGCCGCCGCCTATTTCACGTCGTTTCGTGAGTTTCGTCAGAATCTTCGGCCGATTTCCTTGTTGGCGGTAGGGCTGGTCTTGGCGACATCCGCCGCCGTCGCATTTGTTGCGCATGCCCTCTTACCGGGAATCGGATGGGCGGAGGCGATTGCGCTGGGAGCGATCGTCTCGCCTCCGGATGCCGTATCGGCGACAGCCATCGGGAAACGGCTTCGAATTCCACGACGGGTCGTGACGATCCTGGAAGGCGAAAGCCTGGTGAACGATGCCACGGCTCTGGTGTTGTACCGGGCGGCGGTGGGCGCGGCGGTCAGCGGCTCATTTGCGCTCGGCGCCACGCTGCTCGACTTTCTGTTCGCGGGACTGGCGGGCGTGGCCATTGGTATTAGTGTGTCTTGGCTGATGCGTTGGGCGCTCTGCGCGACGGAAGATGGATCCATTCATATCGGCACGACGCTGCTGGGCCCCTACATCGCGTGGGTATTGGCCGAGTCTGTACATGCGTCGGCGGTGCTGGCTTGCGTGGCGGGCGGGCTTCACCTTCGACGATACTTCAGCAGCGCGGTGGCTCCCGCGACCCGTTTGCAGGCGCGCGCCGTGTGGGAGTTGCTCGTTTTTATCTTGAACGGAGTGATTTTTATTTTGATCGGCCTTCAACTCGGCGCGTTGCGTGATGCGGTGCCGGCCGGACAGTTCGGCCCCATCCTGGTCGCCGGTGCGTCGGTCAGTGCGACCGCCATCCTAGTGCGGTTGTTGTGGGTGCCGTTGGCTGCACTCATTCCTCGGTGGGTGAGTCCGGCCTTGCGCAGGCGCGATCCGATGCCTCCCTGGTCGGGAATTTTCTTGGTGTCCTGGACCGGCATGCGCGGGATTGTCACGCTCGCGGCGGCCTTGGCTCTTCCGGTGACGACTCACGCAGGTGTCCCATTTCCGTTCCGATCCGAGATTATCCTGATCAGCTTTACGGTCATTCTCGCCACCCTAGTCCTGCAAGGACTCTCGTTGCCGCCGATCATCCACCTGCTCCGGATCAAGGAAGATCAGGGCCTGGAGCAGGAAGAAATCTTGGCGAGGGAGCATGCGGCGACGGCCGCATTGAATCGACTGGATCAAGTGGGCTCTGAGAACTGGGCCACGTCAGAGCAGGTCGAACGAGTGCGACTTGGATATAGCCGGCGGCTGGAGCGTTTTTCCACTTCTCATCTCCAACGGGACAATGGTGCCGATGGCGTACACGAAATTGTCCAGCGCCTGCAGCATGAGACGTTGACGGCCGAACGGATGTCCCTGATCGCTCTCCGCAATGAAGGCACGATCAGCGACGAAGTTCTGCACCGCCTGGAGCAGGAACTCGATGCCGCCGCCGTCCATCTTGGCATCGGCGAGCGACGTACCGGCAGTAGCTGAACAGGGTTGCCCCTGTCCGATCGCCGTCGCAGATTTTCCAGCATCGTGAATCGGTCGTCCTATCGCGCTCGGGCTTTGCCGGTCACCGGTCAGCCCTGTTGCGTCCTTTTGGGCCGGTCTCCGTCTATAGAAGTGAGAGACGGAATTTTCCGGCTCTGCTCTCGAAAGGAGATGTCCCATGAGACCCCATCTTTCCCTTGATGTGCGCTCCGTGTCCGAGTCAGCCTCGTTCTACGAACGGGTGTTCGGTGTCGTGCCTCAGAAGCAGACGGCGGATTATGCCAAATTCGATCTGGCCGATCCGACGCTGAACCTGTCCTTGGTGTCCTCGACTGGGTCGATCAGCAGGGTGAACCATCTCGGAATCGAGGTCGAATCAACCGACGAGATTGCCCTGTGGAAGCAACGACTTCAGGATTTAGGAGTTTTGCAGAAGGTCGAAGAGCAGAGTGTCTGTTGTTATGCGCGGCAGGACAAGCTCTGGTTCGCCGATCCGGACGGCAACGCCTGGGAGATATTCACCGTCCATGAGCAACTGGCAGTGACCGGACCGCTCGGGAACAGCGGCTGCTGTCTACCGAAAGGGCAGGGGAGCGGCGAGCCGGTCACCTGCGGGGTATGATGATGCGACGGGGCAGCAGGGACACGCACGGGGAGATGACGATCATGCCAGGGACGGGAACAGAAGTCCGGCAGGAGATCTACGACAGTCTGCGTGCCTTTATCGCGCGGCGCGTCTCGAACCAGGCTGAGGTCGAGGATATTACGCAGGACGTCTTCCTGCGAATCCATCGGCGGATCGATGGTCTGAAGGATCCGCGCCGCCTGTTGTCATGGATCTACCAGATCACGCGCCGTGTGATCATCGATCACTACCGGGCGTCAGCCGGTCGACGGGAGATGCCGGCTGGCCTGGCTGCCGACATGGAGATGACCGTCCGGACGGCCGCCGCCCTGATCGTTGACGGCCAGGCAGATTCCGGGCGCCTCCGTGGGGAGTTGGCCGGTTGTCTCAGTCCCATGCTGAACCGATTGCCCAAAGCATACCGCGACGCGATCATGCTGGTCGACCTGGAGGGCCTCACGCAACAGGTCGCCGCGCAACGTCTCGGTCTGTCCCTGTCCGGCATGAAGTCGCGCGTGCAGCGGGGCCGCCGGCAACTCAAGCAGATGCTGGATGACTGCTGCCTCATTCAACTCGATGGCCGCCGCGCCGTGGTGGACTACGATCTGCGGGATACGGCGGACAACCCCTGCCGGGACAGCACGACCGGAGACCGGATCCCTCCCAGTTAAAAATACTGGGTGATTCCGAATTGGAACAGGATGTCGGACCGCGGCTCGATGAGATGGGCCACATCCACCCGCAGCAAGGTATTAGCGAGAAACGTGGGCACGACCCGCACTCCCGCTCCTGCGTTGACGGCGACCTGCCAATCGCGCAACGCCCCGTCTGCGGTAAAGGATTGAAAGCCGCCTATGTCAGAAAACAGCACCCCTTGGAGTGCCCAGCGCGGGGCGAGTTTGATCGCATGGCGAAGTTCCAGGTTCGTGTAGGTTTGGGCGCGATTCCTGTAAAGGTTGTCGGATAATCCTCTGACCCCGGCGATGCTGCCGATCAGCAGACTGTGATTGGGGTTGCGGCTCTGGTTCACCGCTTCGGCGACCGCATTGATCATGAAGACCGTGTCGGGGGCCAGCGGAATACCCTGCAAGTAGCGCAGCCGCACTTCATGACGTTCCTGGTTCGCACCGAGGAAATATCCGGGACGGAGCTCGAGCGCGATCCGGTACCCCCAGGGCACGAGGTCGTGCCAATGGTACTTGTCCCAGGTCACCTCGGGTATGAGTCCTACATAGTAGCCGTCCGGCGGCCGAACGCCGGTCTGATCCTGCGCCACCTCACGGTAGAACTTGGCCACGATTTCATAACGCAGGGCCGATCCATAGGCGAAGGGGCCCTTCAGTTCGAATTCGCCTCCGATGCGGTTCCGCGTCCAGGCCGTCGTTGAATCAGCGAAACGGATACCGTTGACGTTGTAGGAGCCCTTCACCTCCTTCGCCCATCGGTCCGGTTGGAAGGAGTGTTGGGAGATCCAGAGATCCACGTTGGGTCCGCGCTGGCTGTAATTGAATTGACCGCCAAGTTGTGTTCCCGTGCCGCCGAGGTTGTACTCCGCGAGCCCGCCGGTCGCGCTGACGTCGCCCAGGCTGCTGCCGCTCGTAAAGCTGAGAATGGGGACCAGCGTGTGTTTTTCGCGGACCTCGACCGTCACCGTCTGATGGAGAACCGTCACCGTGACGTAGTCGAAGAGGCTGAGGTTTCTGATGCGCCGCTCGAACTCGTGCAGCTCTGAACGAGTATAGGTGTTGGGCACCGGGCGGGGAAGTAACCGCTGGATCGTCTCCGATTTGGTGGCCTCGAGGCCATTGATGATCAGCTCCACGATAGAATGAGTGCCGGCCTCCAGGCCGTCGTCACCTGTGGCGGCAGGAGGTGCCGTCAGGGCATGAAGCCCGCCGATCACCAGGACCACAAGCAGAATGAATCGACGAGAGCACGAGCGGATGCGTGGGATGAAAAGACGATAGACCATCACAAGCCTCCAAGATAAGGACAGGCTCCATCGCCAAGGCGCATGAAGCCGGGACTCATGAGACTGGATGGGGTCTAGATTCGAAGGGGGAGTAAGAGCGGAACAGGGTTATGGCGCGGGGGCCGCTCGCGAGCAACGTCCGTCCCTGGGGTGAGAGGGAGCGGGAGACAGGCTGATACAAGGGGAGTTTGAATGGCTACCGACGTCATGGCCAGCCAGGTGAGTGCAGTGGAGTGATCCGCCTTCTGGGAGGGCATCAGAACATGTTCCGCCGCATTGTCCGGTTCTTCCGGTAGCGTAGAGGCTTCGGCGGAGGCCACGAGATCAGGTTCCTCGAAGACCAAGTCCATCACCAGATCACCGGCGATCATGAGCGAGATTAACAGCGCCAACCAGACCATACCTCTGTGACGGACTATCGTTCTCATGCGTAGCATTGCTTCAACTATAGGGGAGGAGCTAAAGACTGTCAATTTTGCCTGGTCGGTCGGATCGCGTCCTGGAGATGTAGCGGTAGTCCGCTGAGCGAGCGATACCAGCTTGACGTGAACGACTGCTCCCGGTAGGGTCGCGTCCATGCCGATTCACATTACCCAGGCTGGGCCGCTCGATGCGCCGGTCATCGCCGAGCTGGTCGGTGAGCTGTTGCAGGAGATTATGGCGGCGATTGAAACGAAGGTGTTCACATTCTCCGCCGTCGATACCGAAGCTCGGGCGCGACGATGGCTGACGGAAGGAAGTTATACGGCGCTGCTTGCCAGGGAGAATGGGACTGCTGTTGGGTTGTTGACGATGGCTGAAAGCCGAGCCCTCTATGCGGAAGGCGCATTGGGCTTCATTCCTGAATTGTATGTGCGCCCGGCTTTTCGATCACGCAAGGTCGGCGCGACGCTCCTCTCGGAAGCGAAACAGGTGGCTCGATCGAGGGACTGGACGAGACTGGAAGTCACCACGCCACCTCTGCCGCAGTTCGACCGAGCGCTGGCTTTCTATGAGCGGCAGGGATTCAGTATCTCCGGCGGGCGGAAGATGAAATTCGACCTGTCATGAAGCCCGTGATTCAGGAAGAACGAACCGGCTGCGGGATCGCGGCGGCCGCGGCCATCGCCGGAGTGTCCTATGCGCGGGCAAGGGCCGTGGCTGCGTCCTTGGGCATCTCCTCGCAGGATCGACGCCTCTGGTCCGATACGGCCCATGTTCGGCGGTTGCTCGCGCGGTTCGGGGTGTCCGTTGCGAGAAAGACTCGGTCGTTTCGGTCCTGGTCCGATCTGCCTGATTGCGCGTTGTTGGCGATTAAGTGGCATGTGGAGGGTAGTCGGCCGTTTTGGCATTGGGTGGTTTTCCATCGAGTAATGGATCGTCACTATGTATTGGACTCCAACGCGAATATAAAGACCCCCCTACGCAGGGACTTTGGTCGTATGAAGCCCGCCTGGTTCCTTCCTGTCACGATGAGGCGAGGTGCGCAACCGCCGTTGTCATGAAAAGATTGGACGGCTTTCGTCTTCCTTTTTTCTTTCTGTCGTTCGACCAGCAACCTGCGGGAAAAATCCGTCTGCGGCGCTCTCGATCTCAGAAGCGTGAATCGTGTAGCGTATCTCGCTGGGGATACGAGCCTATGGCTGATCGCGTAGAGCTGTAGCCAAGACGTCGTTTCTGTATGTCAGACCACGCGCTGAGACAGACGCCAGAGGTTCGTTCCACGGACGAGAGACGAACGACGTGTGAGCACGCAGCAAGCGTTCCCGTGGCCTGCTCGGTGCATCATTCCACGCCACCGGTCGGTCCCATGCCTTGAGACTTCATCCTCTAATGAGCTATCGTGCGGCGCCTGTGTGGAGGAGATGATGCCGCAGGGAGACGACCCATTCGCTCGAGATCGGTTGGCTCGTCAACGGACCGAGCTGGCCAACGAGCGGACTCTATTAGCCTATATCAGGACCGCGTTGGGGCTGTTCGCCGTCGGCATCCCCGCCCTCTGGTGGTTGGAGCAGCCGACCTTTCGAGTCCTGGGCGGGCTGTCGCTGGCGGCGGGTGCGCTGTTGCTGGGAATCGGGGTTCGGCGGTTCCTGACCATCAAAGCGGAGATCAGTCGAGGACAACAATAGCGGGCCGGAGAGATTGGTGGAGCGATGAAAATCTCGATCATCGGTGGAGGACCGGCTGGACTCATGGCGGCGGAGACGGCGCTGGCCGGAGGCGCTTCGGTCACGCTGTATGATGCCATGGCATCGGTCGGTCGCAAGTTTCTGTTGGCCGGCAAGGGTGGGCTCAACCTGACCCATTCCGATCCGCCGGATGTCTTTCTCACGCGGTATGGTGAGCGCACAACGAAGGTCGCGCCCTGGCTCAGTGTATTCGGGCCGGAGGCACTTCGCGCATGGGCACAAGACCTGGGTGTCGAGACGTTTGTGGGCTCGTCCGGGCGGATCTTTCCCGCCGATATGAAGGCCGCGCCGCTCTTGCGGGCCTGGCTACGCCGGTTGCGTCAGACAGGGTTGACGGTGCAGGTACGCCATCGCTGGCGCGGGTGGGATGGTGCGGGGGCGGCCTGGTTCGAGACGCCGCACGGGGCTAAATCTGTGGAGGCGGATGCGGTCATTCTCGCGCTGGGTGGCGGCAGTTGGCCCAAGCTCGGGTCGGATGGCGCCTGGGTGCCGTTGCTTGCCGAGCGAGCCGTTCCGGTCGCTCCGTTACAGCCGGCCAACTGTGGTTTTGATGTGGGATGGACCGAACACTTTCGCACGAAATTCGCCGGTCATCCGGTCAAGACCGTGGGAGTGGTTGCAAAATCGCCGACGGGCGCGGTGATGCGCCGCATGGGAGAATTCGTGATCACTGAGACCGGCGTCGAGGGCGGCGTGATTTACGCGGTGGCGCCCTGTCTCCGTGATGAGATCCAGGCCACGGGCCGTGGCACGCTTCGATTGGATCTCGCGCCCGACCGGGAACTGCCGCGCCTCATCAAGGACCTGTCCCAGCCGCGCGGGAAACGGACCATGGCGACGCATCTGCAGCGGCGCGCGCACATTGAGGGCGTGAAATCCGGCCTGCTTCGTGAGCTGGTGTCGAAAGAGGATTTCGCCGACCCGACTCGTCTGGCGGCGTCGATTAAATCGTTGCCGCTCACGCTGGCTGCCCCGCGTCCCCTGGAGGAAGCGATCAGCACGGCCGGCGGCGTGGAGTTTAAGGCCCTCGACAAGCGGCTGATGGTGCGTGCCCTGCCGGGGGTGTTCTGCGCGGGAGAAATGTTGGATTGGGAAGCGCCGACGGGAGGATATTTGCTCACGGCCTGTTTCGCCAGCGGGCGCATTGCCGGTGCCGGCGCAATTGCCTGGTTCAAGGAGCGTGCAGGACGTGTCAGGTCGTAGCTCGACAACCAATGGGGTTGTGGCCCTGGTGGTTCCGGGCATCGGCAATTCCGGACCTGATCATTGGCAAACCTTGTGGGAGCAGCGTCATCCCCATTGGCAGCGGGTGCGGCAGCGTGATTGGGATCGTCCGGTCTGTGAGGAATGGTTGCAGGGGCTTGATGCCGCCATGGTCCGTCTCTCCGCACCGCCTGTCCTGATCGCCCATAGCATGGGCTGCCTGCTGGTCGTCCACTGGGCGCAGCGCACCCACGTTCCCGTGCGCGCTGCCTTTCTGGTAGCAGTCCCCGATCCGGCAGGACCCCTGTTTCCGACGGCCGCACAGGGATTCCAGCCGGTTCCTTCCGACAGGCTTCGCTTTCCCAGTGTGGTCGTCGCCAGCAGCGATGATCCGTTCGGGTCTGTTTCCTATGCGCGGCATTGCGCGACCGACTGGGGCAGTGCCTTCGTGGAGGCCGGCGCAGTCGGCCACATCAATGCGGACAGTGGTCTGGGGGCCTGGCCGGCCGGTCTCGCGTTGCTTGATGACCTGCTGAAAGCACAGTGACATTCGTGTGGAGGGTTGGCTCAGCTCAGAGCACGATGCGCTGGTAGTCTAAACCGGCAAGGGTTCCCGACTTCAGGTCCCAGTCGATGATGAAAATGGCGGATCGTTCGCACGAGAGGGACAGCAACCGCCGTCCGTCCTGGGCAACGACGCTCTCGGCCTTCGTGAAGTCCAGCGTGCGGTCTGGTCCCGTGCGGTTGCAGACGAACAACGGCAGGCCGGTATCCTTCGTGCAACGTTCCCATTCGCCGTTCGGACCGTGGAGTCCAGGAGCCCAGGCCGCCGATGAGACGAGCGCCCTCGCTCCCTGCGCCTTCAGACTCTTCGCGATGCCCGGGGAGTACGCATCGGCACAGATCAGGATGCCGATGGTGCCGAAGGGGGGAAGCCGAAACGCAGTGGCTTGGTTGCCTGGCGTGGACCAGGCTTCGGATCCGATCCGCAATGTGTTGATCTTGCGGTGATTGCCTGCCAACCGTCCATCGGCCGTCAAGGCAAACACCGTGTTATGGAGATGATCTGACTGAGGATCTCGTTCGGGGTGAGATAAAAAAATCGTGACCTGCAGTCGGGCGGCAAGACGGCAGATTTTGGCCATCCAATGGTCCGGTTGCGGCTCGATCCATTGAGTTCCGAGACTATCGGAAAAACTATAGCCGCTCACTGCCAGTTCCGGGGTCAGGATCCAGTTGGCGCCCAGGCACGCGGCCTTCGTGATGGCGCCGGTTAGCAGGTGGCGGTTCTGTGCGAGAGCCCCCGGGACGGGAGCCAGGTGCAAGAATGCAATTCGTAGCACGGGCACGATCATCCGTCTCAATGCCGGGACCGGAGGGTGTCTGATCCGCAATTCATTGCGCGACTGTACCATAGCCGGGTCATGGGATCACGCCCATGCGCGTCAACGGATCGCGGGGGGCGAAGGGGACCCGCCTTGTGTCCGCTGCGTCGACTGCGTACAGTGAGGACATGCTTCGATGGATCAATTGCCGACCATACCGTCAATGAGGAAGAGGGGACGCATTGCGATCGTCCTGCTGCTGACGATGCTCGTCCTTGCCGGTTTGCTGGCTCTGCCTTGGATACTGAACCGCGCGGCAATCGGTGAGGCGTTTTTTCACGAGTTTGAAGAGCGCACCGGCCGGACGCTTTCGGTCGAGACCTGGCACATCGCTCTGTTTCCATCCCTCCGGCTGGACTTACGCAATGTACGAATTCAGGACAAACCGTCAGGCACGGCCTTATTTGCTGCCGACCGTCTTGAACTCACGCTGCAGTTCCTTCCGCTCTGGGAGGGACGGATCGTGGGGAAGGATGTGGTCATCGACCGTCCGCGTCTCACCGTTCACCGGTCGCCGGACGGGGGCTGGGCTCTCGGCGGTACGGAGACTTCGGCCCTATCCGATTCGACGCCCCAACCCTTCGCATTCACGCAGTCCCTGCAGAACCTACTGGTGACAGACGGGCTGGTCACGGTCCTTGATGAGTCCGGCCAGATACTGCGGGCTCCGGTCCAGATCCAGGTGACACAGGCGACATGGTCCGGTGAGATGCTGGGTCGCCTCGCCAGGCTGCAGCTGTCCGGGGAAATTCCCCATGAAGGAGACCGGGCCGTCTTCAACCTGGATGGTTCCGTCACTCCGAGTCACGATGGCCGGGAGATTCAGGCCGAGGGAGATTTTCGCCTCCACCGGGTGAACCTACGGCGATTTCTTTCCGCCTGGACCACTCTGGAACCGGTTTCGGATGGCTTGGTCGGGCTGGCGCAGCTCACGGCGCATCTCCGATTGTCGCCTCGCTCCGACGGATATGAACTGACGACCGATAAGTGGAAAGCGGAATTATCGGACATCGCGCTGCAGGGGACTGCGGGGCTCTCCGGACTCGGCGGTCCGCGCCCGCGTTTTTCCGCGACGATGTCTGCCTCTCCCGTGACTCTGGAGCGAGGGTTGAGTCAACTTCCCACGACATGGGTCTCGACCCAGATCCGGTCGCAGTTGACGGAACATGGGGTCGACGGCCTGTTCACGCTGCAGTCCATGGAGCTCTCCTGGCCGGGGGAGTCCGGGTCGAAGTGGGGCATCACCGGACTTGCTGAAGTGCGAAACGGCCGCTTCACGCTGCAGCCACGTTATCCCGGCATCGAAGCCTTCACCGCCAACATTGTTTTCGATACGGACCAGGTGCGGCTGACCGGGCTTCGCGCGCAAGTGGGGCCGGTCCGTCTGACCGGCGAGGATCTGTCCATCTCGAAGTGGCTGACTGATCCGACGATCGATATGCGCATGCTGGGGACCGCGCCATTATCCGGCCTGCTCGAGGCCGTGCGGCGCATCGATGAGTTTCCCGTCCTGCAGGAGACATTGAGAAGGGTGCAGGAAGCTTCCGGCGAAGTCGATGTGGTCGTGCATATCATGGGGCAACCGGCCGGAGGAAAACCTCTCGCCTTGGTTGCCGTCGATCTCACCTTGCAGAATGCCGGGTTCCGCGGCACGCTCTTTCCGGTCTTCGTCCATCAGGTGCAGGCTCGCATCAAGGCGTCCCCGACGACGGTGACATTGGAGCATATGGAGGGGAGGGCTGGCGCCGCCAAGCTCGAAGCGACGGGCACGGTGACCCTGACGGAAGGCAAGGCCTATTCGGATCTCAAACTGAACGTGACGGCCGAAGCGTCCGACATGCTGTCGGTGCTCGCGGAGCAGATCGACGTCGGTCCACGATCCGCGGTGGAGGGAGTCGTCCGCATGGAGGCGACCCTGACCGGCTTGCTCAAGCAACCTCGCTTCGCGGGCACGATCGATCTCAAATCGGCCGGACTGCGCATCCCCAATATGTTGACCAAACCGAGGCACGCTCCTGCGGCCATTCAATTCGATACCAGGTTATCCGACGGGGAGATCTTAGCGGTTCGGCACATAGAGCTGCTTCTTCCCCCGCTCAAGATCGTCGGAGACGGCAGGGTCAGTTTCTCCGAGGATATGGATTTTTCGGTGCAGGTGTCCTCCGGCGTGGTCTCCATGAAGCAGCTGCCCCGGGGGGTCGCCCTTGGCCCGATCAAGACCGGGACGTTACAAGCGGCATTGCACCTGGAGGGGCAGATCAAGGATCGCGCGTCCTGGCGAGCGGTGGGTCAGGTGCAATTTGATCACGGCACCCTCAAGATCGAGGCGATGAAGGAACCGATCCGGGATCTCTTCGTGACCCTGAAATTCGATCAAGACACGATCGAGATCCCGCGCTTGGACTGTCATGTAGGGGACAGCGACTTCCGCTTGTCCGGCTCGATCGCACACTGGGCGCAGGCACCGAAAGCGCGCGTCACGGTCAAGTCGTCACAAGTCGAGCTGGCGGCATTCATTCCGTTCAAGCGAGGGCCGTCGACTTCTGGGGCTGCCGGCAAGGCCTGGTGGTCGGACGGTACCTTGGAAGCGTTTGTCGTTGCCGACCACGTCTATTACAAAAAATTCCTGCTGACCGGGTTTTCGGGTCATGTGCTGTGGGACCGGGGCGTATTGACGGTTGACCGGATCAGCGGAAACACGGATGAAGGCGAGGTGGCGGGCCAGATCAGGGTGCGAGAGGCTGACCGGAGACTTGGCAGGGCACGGAGCAGTTTTCGCGTGAGCGGCATACCGATTGAGCGGGCCCTGTCTCTCGTGCAGGAGAACCCGGTGATCGCGGGCTGGCTGACGACTTCCGGAAAAGTCCAGACGGATTTGGACAACGAGGGGGTCATCCTCAGTGCCTTGACCAGTCAGCGGCCGATTCAGGTCCTTGTGGTGGACGGGAGGATTTTCAACGTCCCTGTCCTGTCGGAGTTATTATCGGTGATGAATCTGCCCGCGGTGCTTCAGGGACAAGTGGATTTTTCCAAAGACGGCATGCGGCTTGATCGGCTGAAGGCGGTCTTCTCGATCGATAACGGCATGATCAGTACGAAGGAATTTTTGCTCGATAGTCCCGTCCTCAAGATCAGCGCAACCGGCCGGTATGACATCATGGCGGACGAATTCGACATGGTCCTTGCCACGAGCCCGCTCGGTTCCTATGCGGCCATGTTGAAGCGCATCCCGCTGTTCGGCACGCTCCTGGCCGGGGACCGGCAAGGGTTCGACACGGCGATGTTTGAGCTGAAGGGGTCGGCCGGCAAACCGCAATTGAAGTACCTGCCCACCGAATCGCTCATGGTCGGTGTCAAGGGTACGGCGCAACTGGCGTTCGACATTCTGGTGAATGCGATTACTCTTCCGGAGAAGGCCTATACGATGATCAGCGATGAGCTGGGAGGGGAGGAGCAGGATTTGTGAGCGGGCTCGACGATCGTCAAAGCCTAGGGCGTACCGGTCGCATGAATCTCCAGATCATTTTTGACTCGTTTCACCCCCTTGATCTGGCGCGCCAATTCGGCCGCCCGTGCCTTCTGATCAGCCCGCCGTACCGTGCCCATCAGGGTGACGGTGCCTCTGTCGGTGGCCACGAGAATGCCGGAGAAGTCGCCCGGTCCCTCATCAGTCAGTTTGGCTATCACTTCGGCGGACACCACACTGTCTTTCCGGGTCTCCTCCAGCGGCCCCTGTTGAGGGAGGAGGCATCCCGTACACAGGAGTCCCATCGATAGGAGCAGACATAATCGAGCCAGGCTTGGGCGCATGGGAATCTCCCGGATGACATGAGTGGGATGTCTCAACCTCTGTGCCGATCTTGGCACAGCGACGCAGGGCTTTGCCATGGGCGAGGAATGACAGTGGAGCGGGCAGCAACAGCCTCTGGCTTTTACCGTATCGTCAAAAAGAGGAGTGATGACAGGGGCATCGGTCGATCTCTGTGTGGTGGGGGCAGGAGCAGCCGGATTGGCGGCAGGTATTTTTGCCGCCGAGCAGGGGCCGAGTCTGGATATCGCAGTGCTGGACGGTGCCAAATCAATCGGGGCTAAAATCCTGGTCTCCGGCGGAGGCCGCTGCAATGTGACCCATCATGTCGTGACGCCGGAAGATTTTTTCGGCGTCCGCCATCTCGTCCGCAACGTGCTGGCGGCCTTCCCGGTGGAGGAGACCGTCAGATGGTTTGCATCGCTCGGTGTCGAGCTCAAGCGTGAGAAGACCGGCAAACTGTTTCCCATAACCGATAAGGCTCGGACGGTGCTCGATGCGTTGCTCGTTCGCAGTTCGGAGCTCGGCGTGGTGCTCCGCCCGAACCATCGTGTCTTGGACATTGTCCGCCTCGACAGCGCAGAAGTATCGGACGCAAGGGGGACGGCTAGGTTTCTTATCTGCCATCAACAGGGCGAGACCCTTGCGAAGCGCCTCATTCTGGCCACCGGCGGGCAGTCCCTGCCGCGCACGGGGAGCGACGGATCAGGCTACGGACTTGCGCGCCGCCTGGGACATCGGGTAACCCCGACCGTTCCGGCACTGGTGGCCCTGGTCCTCGATGACAGCTGTGTTCATAAGGGCCTCTCCGGGCTGTCTCAGGAGGTGGAGGTCCAGACCGTGGTGGAGGGCCGGTCGGTTGATCGGCGGACGGGCAGTCTGCTCTGGACGCATTTCGGAATCAGCGGGCCGGTGGTGATGGATGCGAGCCGATTCTGGACTGGGGCCAGGGAGCGAGGTGAGTCGGTCGAGCTGTACGGGAATTTTCTGCCTGGCCGAACGACGGATCAGGCGCGTGAGTGGTTTCTGGCCCAAATCGCCAAGAGCCCGCGGCGGTCTCTGTTGAAGCTGCTCACCGAGTTACTTCCTGAGCGATGCGCCGACGCCTTCTGCCGCTGGGCGGAAAGCGATCCTCAGCAGGCGGGTGCGCAGGTGTCGCGCGCCGGCCGTGAGCATCTCCTGACGGTCCTCACCCGGTTTCGATTTCCTGTCGTGCGCGATCGAGGGTGGAACTTTGCTGAAGTGACCGCCGGAGGGATTCCGCTGGAAGAGATCAACTTTCGCACGATGGAATCGAAGGTGGTGCCCGGTGTGTATGTGGTGGGGGAGGTGCTCGATTGCGACGGGCGGATCGGCGGGTTCAATTTTCAATGGGCTTGGGCGACCGGCCTGGTGGCAGGCCGTGCCGCGGCGTCGAGCGTGACATGACCGGCCGAGGCCACGCGGTTACTTGAGCTCATAGCCCACGCCAAAAATGATGGCTTCGTCAAGCTTTTGCCGTCCCGGCGCCGGTTGCGTGTTCAGCCGAAGATCATATTCTATGTTGAAGAACAGATTCTTGTAGACCGTGATGCGAATTCCCTGGTCGGCGTTGATGCGGAATGCATTCCCGGCATAGACGTCCCAGAACCCTTCATGCCGATGGAAGAACTTGACTCGATCGGGCAAAAGCGTATGTTCCCACCGAACCCCCCAGCGTCCGGATGGGGTCTGGATGTTCGGCGCGGTGGTGAAATGTGTGCTCACATAGGCCAGACCGACGGAGAGCGAGAGGATGGTGCGGGGACTTTCATAGAACTGATAGCCCAAGCCGCTGCCGATTGTGCTGCGGAGTTGCAACTGCTGCAAGGTGTCTTTTTCGAGCAGGCCGAACGTTTCGACAAATATTTGCTTACTCAGAAAGTAATGGTGTTTCAGGCTTGCCAATGAGTTTCTGGCCGTGACCTGATCCCCGGCTTGCCCGTAGTTATATTTGCCTTCGAATAACAGCCGCTGCCGGTAGGCATACAAGGTAAAGAGCGTGGCGCCGTTGAAGGCCTTGGTGCTGCTGTTGCCGGAAGTGCTGTTTCCTCCGACCGTGACTGTGCCCGCGAGCCTGATCGGTTCGAGATTGATGGCGGTCACGTCCGCCAGGGGTATCGGAGTATCCGGTCCCAATTCGGTGACTTCCGTGATGCCGTTCGCGCCGTAGAAGAAATCGCGGATCACATCCCGAGATTGGTCCGGCACCAGCACCTTCAGGGACCTGTCGGAGGTCACTCGTTTCACCTTGGTCCAGTCGATCTTGATGGTGTTGCCGTAGTCCGTGTGCAGCGTCAGAATCTTCTCTTCTACTTTTTCGATCGTGCCGGTGAGACGGTCGCCGTTGAGCATAAACACCTCGTCCGCCCAGCAAGGCGTCGAGAGCCAGATGGTGAGGGTAAGCGTGACCCACTGCCAGGGCAGGGACTGGTAGAGACGATGGCGCTGCATGGATATGAATCGGAATACAGATGGGCTTGCAACTGCGATTTGAGGCTGGTTGCCGCGATCTGTTTGAGCCAGCCCACCCTAATAGAAATCGCCGAAGAGTTGCAAGAGACGGAGCCGGGAAAAATAATGCGAGGGTGAGGCCTGCGAGGAGCGGATTATTTCGCGATCGTAATGCTGGGCACGCCGGTTCGCGGGATGTCGGTGACCGTCATCTGAAACAGTTGGGAGAGCAGTTTGAAGGCTTCGCGGTTCCAGCGCGCCTGAGGCCCCTGTGAGTTGATCGTATAGTAGCGACCGTGGGATTGTGCGGCCAGGTCCGATTCGTCGGGAGCTCGGTCCAGAAGGAGCAGGTCCATGGTTTTTACCGGATTCTCAGCAACGGGTGGTGTGCGCGGGTCCTTCTCCACGATGTACTCTTTGTCCTCGTCGACCGACAGTCCCAAGAAATTCAACATGGCGTTGAAGCTTCGCAGCCTGAAATCCCCCTGCAAGGGCCAGTCTCCGCCATAGCGCCCGGCTCGAATGTCGAACGATACATCGTTGACCGGCCGCTGATCCGCCGTTTCGTGCAACCGGATCCGTTCCGTCTCCGGGAGTGTGGCGGGATCGTAGTTCGTGATCAGGACCCGTCCGGACATTGGCTTTCGCAGCATGTAGGTGCGACGGACGGAATCGTAGGCAATCAGGTACTGCTGTTCCAGGGCGAGGAATCCTTCCGCCGTCACCGCCTCGGCCGGAATGGTCCAGGTGCGCTCGAACGTCAAGACTTCTGCATACAAGCGGTTGGCATCCTGAATCGCCGAGAGGTGCAGCACGACCTTACGAAACATGTCATAGCCGTCTTTGTCGGATGGGCTGTTGCGATAGGCGACTTCCTCGCCCTTGTTCTTCAGGCGGAGTTCTTTGGCCATGAGCCGCAACAGGAGATCGATGTCGACGCCTTGCCGGAGCAGGAGAGTGAGTTTGCTTTCCTGGAACGGCGCCAGGAGACGTTTGGTGAATTCTTCGCCCTCGATCGGGGTGATGCTGATGGTGGGGTTTTCCGCGATCGATCCTCCGAAGAGAGGCACCAGCGTACGGCCATGTTCGCCGGTCAGCGCGGGTGTCGCGCCGGCGCTGATGCGAAAATCGAAGGTGGCCGCGACGTTGGCGACACCGGTAAAGTGAATGGGCTCATGATGGTGAGCCCGCGCAATGTTGATCAGCAACTGCTTTGAGATCGCGTCGTTAATGGCGTCGTCATAGGCGAGAACCGCGCGGTTCAGCGTGGGGGGAGACAGGCAGCCGGTGAGAGTCAGGACCAAGAGGATGCCGATCCCGCGGCGGAACAATCTAGTCATGAGCGAATGAGGCATCGGTTTGGAGCATATGGTCGCGTTCAGCAGCAGAGCTTTCTAGCACACCTGTTCCTGGATGCCTAGTCTGAGCCGATTGAGCGGTGGCCTCAGCGGGATTTCAGCCGGACGACGCGCACAACTCAATGGCCGGCCATGGGTAGGAACGAAACGGCGATGGAAATGGCAATTAACACGATGATGATCCATTCGAGCACTTCCATCCGTTGAGTCGTGGCCCGATCGGACATTTTTCCGTAGATGCTCTCCAGGGTCTGCAGTTTCCTGATGATGCTGGCGTCCCAGGCTTCCAGGTGAAAGCGCTGAGAGGCGGATCGATACACGCGAGCCAGGTACTGATCGCCGAGCAGTTTGAGCGTGTTGGTCACGCGTTCGAAGAGCACCGCGCTGTCGACCTGCAATTGTCCGATGTGCGCCAGCGCGACTTCATGTGAACCGGGCAGCCATGATGTCACGCCGGTTTTCCGTGTCAACGCTTCATAGCCCTGGTCGAGTGCCGTATCGAGCTGCTCATCCAGGGCGCGCATTTCGAGTAGCTCGACGTTCACAAATTCCAGCACCGCCCGCACGTCGTCCATGTCCTGTCCGAAGACGAGCGCGGCATTCCAGTCGATCAGGGTCATATCATCCCGGCTGAAAGAGATTCGGCACGAGGTCGCCTCGAAAATTTCCTGGTCGGAGAGCCTCGTGCGTTCGCTGCGAAGCACGTGGGCAAACAGTGGATCATAGGACGCTTCGAAGGTTTGGATGGCCCACGGCTCGCAACGCTCGACGGAAAAAATCAGATAGTCCTCGACCTCACGCGAGGTGGATGGCCGTTCGATCGCCGGATGGATGTCACGCACCAGTTGATCCAGGCGATGGCGCGATTCCGCCAGCAGCGTCTCGTTTTCGTAGAGCGATTCGCTCAAGCTCAAGAGGCCTTCAAACGAGCCGATGATCGGAATACGATACATGACGGTGACCGCGCCGAAGTCGTACAGCATCACCTCCGCGGCGCCACTCGATTGGTACTCGCCGAAGGTCAGCGCGACGGTGTCCTGCGTCAGTCGCAGCGGCGGGGGACGATAGTCGAAATAGTGCGGGGCCCGCGCCTTGTGGCGGATACGCCCGCGCTCCTTGATCGCCGTGACGTGCCGTTCCGCCTCATCGAGGTTGATGGCCAATCCAATGTCATAGGCGAACAGGGCATAACAGGTCCCCTCTTCGATCGACAGTGGGGAGGCCTCGGAGGATGACATGAGTGACCGTTTGGTTGCGGGTGAGAATCCTAACAGGCTGCGGAATAACTCGATGTTCGCACCATACGCCGCGATCAGTTCGCACACTGTGTCGGTATCAAAGCGGCCCGCAGCCGTTGTTATGAGTGGTGATGGTACAAGGATGTCCGATGGTGATCAAGTTTTCGAATGAGCCATGAACAGTCCTCGTCCTCCAACCGTCGAACCTCGCCTCCTGAACCCGTTTTGTTCTATGATTGGCATCGTCAATACGGAGCAAGGGCATGATGCGCGCGAAATACCTGAAACATTCTGTTCTGATCGGTGCGATTCTCATGGGGTGGATTGTTGCCGGGTGCGGAAGCTCTGCGATGCTCATCCATGGGCTCAGCATTGAGGAGTTGAAACCGGTGCCGGGGATTCTTCCGAGCGCCCGGCTTGTGAAGGGCACTATCAGCCGCATCTCCGGCGATCGTGTGCAGGTCGACACCGGGGAGCGGGCGCCGCGGTATCTCTCGCTCGAAGCCGGCGGGGATGAAGCCCGTGGCCTGCAGGTGGGTGGCGCGGTGGAGATCATGGTGAATGATCGCGACGAGATTGTGGCCTATCAGCGACCGGCCATCACGCCGCCCACGAAAATTTTTCGAGGTTCACTGGGGAAATCGTTCAACCCTCAGAAGGAACGGGTGACGATCCGCCTTGATACGGGACGGGATGTAGGGTTCTATGCGCGCACGGTGGCCATGGAGAAGCTCGCCAACCTCGAGGTCGGAGAAGCCGCCGATTTTGCCGTCGATCGAGCGTATCTGCTCGTCGATGTGTTTTCGTTGGGCAAACCTCGTGAATTGGCGATGGGGTCTTCACCGCGCGCGCCGCGGCGCCGCCTGGAGGGCGCGTTCGTCACCATTGGTGACGGGCGCATGCGTCTCAGGATGAAGATCGATTATATTCAATCCTTTCCCGTGCGTCCGCTGCTTCAGCCGGCGATTGAACAGCTGGACCCGAACGCCCTGGTGTCGGTCTATCTCGACGGGCAGGGGCAGGTCATCGATATGGTCAGATTGAACGAACGCTGAGGGCGTCAGCGGCGCGGAGGAAGCTTGACGATCCGGGTGATCAGCCAATCGTTGAGGCGATCCGGAAGGAGCAGCGCCAAGGAGGCGCGGATAGCTGCGTCCGAGCCGACGAGATAACGTGTCTTCGGCCATCTCGATCGCAGCGCGTGCGTCACGGCTTCCGCCACCACGCCGGCCGGTTGTGCCTGTTCACCAGCCGCGGTGGCCGCGTCCTTGATGCGGGTGAAGCCGTCCTGGTACATGCTTTTGTAGTCCTGCCCCCAGGCCGCGTCCCACGCGTCGACTTCTTTTCTGGTCTTGCCCCAAATGGGCGTGGCAATGGCGCCGGGTGTGATGAGTGAGACACGGATGCCCCAGGGTTGGAGTTCGAGGCGCAGGGCATCGGTGATCGCTTCGAGCGCATGTTTCGACGCGGCATAGGGGGCCATGAACGGCATGGAGGCTCGTCCGGCAATGGACCCCATGTTGATGATGCGTCCTCGTCCCTTGCGGATCAACGGGAGAAACGTTTGGGTGACCGCGATGAGACCGAATACGTTCACCTCGAATTGCCGCCGCCAGTCGGCCAGAGGCAAGAGTTCGATCGGCCCGGCGACGCCGATCCCGGCATTGTTCAGCAGGCCGGCGAGGCCGTATTCCCCCACCATGGCGGCGACGGTATGACTGGCTGCTGAAATCGAGGCGGGATCGGTCACGTCGAGGCGAATCGGCATGAGGCGCGGCCCGGCTTGCTGCTGGAGCCGTTCACCGTCCACGGGATTGCGAACCCCTGCGAAGACGCGGTATCCCAGCTTGTCGAGGGCCAGCGCGCAAGCCGACCCAATGCCGGTGGAGGCTCCGGTGATGACGATTGAGTCCGATTGAGGAGACTGTGAGAACCAATTCGGCATATCGAGGGCGTTCCTCCCTGCTGGGCGCGTACCCTACCATAATTTGCGACGCGACCCTATCCCCGCTTTCATCCGGCGAATGGTGGTCGGGAGTTGTCACTTCGTTTGATGTCGGACAGCTGAATCGACAAGCCGGGCGGGATAGCCCCAGGCAGGCACGCAAGCTGACAGAGCGGCATCCATGAAAGGAGGGAGACATGCGGAGGCGACCATGGACCGGTGGGGCGTTGGTGATGATGTTGCTTGGTGCCGCCGGTTGTGCCGATACGATGATCGGTTCATCAAACCCTGCGGTTGCGCACCTGACTGAGCGGACCGTCACCGTGCAGCCTCGCGAAATCGACGAGGTGTTGTACAACCCCGGAATGGGTGTGGCCGATTTCCATTTCGGTTTCGGGCATCCGCCGTCAGCCGAGGAGTATCCTCACGCCACCGTGGCCTACTTTCGCTGGCCATGGGCTGAGCTAGAACCGGCGGAAGGGCAGTACAACTTCGCGCTCGTCGACCGCGTGATCGCACAGGCCAAGGCGAAGGGGGAAACGCTCGCCCTTCGGATCGTATCTGAGTACAAGACCGGCACGCCGCAATGGTTGCTCGACAAAGGGGTCGGGAGCGTAAAGGAGTCCGATGGAATTTTCCCCGACTACAACCACCCCATTTTTCTCGACTACCATGAACGCCTGATCCGCGCGTTCGGTCAGCGGTATGGCCGATCGCTCGATATCGATCATGTGGATATCGGCTCCGTGGGATGTTGGGGCGAGTGGAATACGGCTTGCTGCGAGGGCGTCGAAGTCCAGTGCAAGGCGTTCTTTCCGAGTGAGGCGAATCAGATCGCCATTACCGACTGGTATCTCAAATATTTTGCCGGCACCCCGTTGGTGATGCTCCACGGCGGGCAACTGAAGTATGCGGCGTCGCGAGGGGCGGGCTGGCGAGGCGATTGTTTCGGAGACTACGGATATTTCGGCCCCGACTGGAACCATATGGAGCATGCCTATCCTCCGGTGCTCGAGGAACCGGTGATTGCGAATGCGTGGAAGCGCGGGCCGGTTCAGATGGAGGTCTGCGGTTACATCCAGGAGTGGTACGATCGGGGGTTTGATCTCAACCGTATTCTGGAGCAGGGGCTCGCCTGGCACCTCTCCGTGCTGAATGCGAAATCGAAGCCGGTGCCTCCCGCCTGGCGACCGCGCTTCAATGAATTTCTGAAGAAGATCGGGTACCGATTCGTGTTGCGAGAGATGACGCATTCTTGGGAGGGCCGTCCCGGTGAGTCGCTCGTCTTCCAGTCGCAGTGGGAGAACAAAGGGGTGGCGCCGATCTATCACGCCTGGCCGCTGGCCTACCGGTTGCGATCGAACTCGGATCAGGTCGTGGCACAGTGGACCAGCCCTACCGATCTGAAGGAGTGGTTGCCGGGGCCGGCGCACCGGGTGGTGGATACGGTGCTGGTGCCGGAGACCGTGCCGTCCGGCGCCTATGTCCTTGATGTCGCGATTCTCTCCGAGGATGCCCGCTCCCCCTACGTCGAGTTGGCGATTGAGGGCAAACGGTCGGATCGGTGGTATGCGGTGTCGCATGTGACGATTCGATGAATCGTTTCCAACGCAGCTGAAGATCAAGGGCAGCGGGAGATGATCATTTCTGTCGGGGATGGCTCGGTCGTTGATATGAGAGGGGGGAACGTCCTCGCCGAGGAAGATTCCGCCGAATAAGCCCAGCCGGCGGAATCTTCCTGAGGGAGAAGGCTACTGCTTCACGATGTCCAGCAATTCCACTTCGAAGATCAATGTGGCGCCCGGCTTGATGACCGGGGGTGATCCACGGTCGCCATAGGCGATTCCCGACGGGCAGACCAGCTTGCTCTTGCCGCCGACCTTGATCAGCTGCACCGCTTCGGTCCAGCATTTGATGACTTGGTTCAGCGGAAAAGTCGCCGGTTCGCCCCGCTTGACGGAGCTGTCGAAGACCGTTCCATCGGTCAGTGTTCCGTGGTAATGGACCTTCACCGTATCGGTGGCCTTCGGGGTGGCTCCTTTGCCCTCTTTGATCACGGTGACGATGGCGCCCGATTCCGTTTTCTTCGCTCCCGGTTCCGCGGCGGCCTTGGTCAAGAACCCTGCCCCGGCTTTCTTCTCGACATCGGCCAGCGCGGTTGAACGTACTTGCTGCATCTGTTGAATCTTCGGGCCGTACACTTGGAGATCGACCTTCTGGGGCCGCTTCAACACGCCATCGACCAGACCGGCTTTGACGAATTCGAGTTCGGATTCGTTCAAGGTAAACGGACCAAGTGATTGGCTGATGGCCGCACCGAGGGCATACAACGTTTTCTGCTCGTCGTTGGCCGGCTCAGGGGCGGCGGCCCAGGTGAGCGACGACATGAGGAGGACCACTGCGGAGACGGCACCGGTCACATGACGCATAGAGGATCCTTTCTGATGAAAAGCATGACTAGGCCCACCATATGCCAGGGAGCCCGTGCGGCTCAAGAAAATTCTTGGCGCAGGTTGAACATGCAAGCGGCCGTCGTGTTCAGTCACGCCCCTCGGTTCGGCGTACCCCAGGAAAAAGAGTGGGTTCCGACAGACTCGAGATCGAGCGGGTAAGACCATCACGCGTGACTCGCGACGCGACGGTCGGCCTTGCCCGTGGGAAAGACTTTCCGACGCGCAGGATGAGTGAGAAAGTCGTCTGTTCCGGCTGCCTGCGGAGAGAGGCGTTCAGGAAAGTGCGGCTCGTCCGTGCGCGCTGTGTAGATCCAGATGTGGTCCGATCGGAACGATGCGGGTCGGGTTGATGTCGTCATGGGTCATGTAGTAGTGCCGCTTGATGTGGTCGAAATCGACGGTCTCCGCGATGCCTTCCACCTGGTAGAGGTCTTTGAGGTAACCAGAGAGGTGGGGATAATCGACGATGCGTCGGAGATTACATTTGAAATGGCCGTGATAGACGGCATCGAATCGGAGCAGGGTCACGAACAACCGCCAATCGGATTCGACGAATTGCGCGCCGAAGAGGTAGCGCCGGTCGCCGAGCCTGGCCTCGAGTTGATCCAGCGCGTCAAAGACCGAGCGAGCCGCGCGTTCATATGCGCGCTGAGAAGTCGCAAATCCTGCGCGGTACACACCGTCGTTCACTCGCTCATATAGGAAGTCGTTCATCTCATCGATCTGCGGACGGAGTGCTGCCGGGTACAAATCCAACGGGCTGGAGGTGAAGCGATTGAATTCGCTGTTGAAGATGCGCATGAGATCATCGTCGGAATTGGTCACGATTCGGCGAGTAAGGGTATCCCACAAAAGGGGAACGGTGACGCGTCCGCGGTAGTTGGAGTCGGTGGTGCGATAGGCTTCGCTGAGGAAGTGAAACCCGTTGATCGAATCAAGCGAATGGCCGGGGCCGTTGCGAAAGGCCCATCCCCGTTCGTCCCGGATCGGATCGACGACCGTCATGCCGATGACGGTCGTGAGCCCCTTGAGAGCGCGGACGATGATCGTGCGATGCGCCCAGGGACAGGCGAAAGAGACGTAGAGATGATACCGTCCTGCTGCTGCGGGGTATCCGGAGCGGCCGTCCTCCGTCACCCAGTGGCGAAACGCGTCGCTTTGTCGTTTGAATTCACCGGTGTCGGTCTGTTCGTTTGGAAACTGCGGTTGTCCCATCGTTGAATGACCCTCCTGGAGCATTCCACCTTAGTCAGAAACGAGGGACGTCGTCAATCGCCGGCGGGACGATGGATGCGGACAGGCATTCGGGCAGAGAATTATTGCCGATCGATCTGCGCCGGGCGGTGAGGCGCTGAGAGGTCCCATCCGATGGAAAAGAGAACGAGGAGACCGGCGGCGGTGGTGTGCTTTGTGCGGGCCGTGTTTTCCCGCGGAGGCAAGGGTTCGTTGGCGATGAGTCCGTCGCCTAGGACTCGGGCATCCAGATCGAGCGTGCCGCCGATTCCGAGGTTGAAGCTGTATTGATCGCGTTGATGCGGTCGGTACCCCATCATGATGCCAAACCCCACGGCATCGATGATTCGCGAGCCCGGAGCGACAGTCAGAAACGGTCCCCAACTCCATCGCTGCTCATCCCATCGGTCGATCCAGAGGTGCATTTCCGGCATGAAGCGCACCAGGTCATTCCGTTCGTTATCGATGCGCACGATGCGGTTCACGACGGTGACCGAATCTACTCGTCGCGGGCCAAGATTGTGGGTCCATCCCAAGCCGAGCCCAAATCCGAGGCTCTGAACGATCCATGGCCGTCGATCGTCCGTGGCCGTTGGAACCTCGGTCCGATCCGGGACGGGCGCCTTCGGTGGCTCTGGTGGAGTATCAGCCGATGGACCGGTGGTACTCGTCTGCGGAGTAGAAGAGGCCGGAACGGAGGCGTTGGTTGAGGCCAGAGAGGGAGAGGCGTGGGGCGGCGTCGATTCGGTGGACGGCAGGAATAGGGTCGGTTGTCGCGGTTTTCGTATCTCCTCGGCAGAGGCGTTCATGGGCGTGACGCTACGGCGCGGTTCATCCGACGAAGAAGGCGGCGGCGCAGGCTTCGTTGCGGCTTGGGGATCGATTGCGGCGATCGGTGGAGTCGGCATTGGTGTCGATGATGTGGACGGGACGACTTCCGGATGTATCGGTTGATTGGGTGACAGGGGCTCCGAGGCAAGCGCCTGTATGTTCGGCTTTGTGGGCGAAGTGTGGTGGACGTCTGGCCTCGCCATGTCCGGAGTGGCGGGAGTCTGCGAAGCCGGGGGTGTTTCCGGCGCCTGAGTGGGCGCTTGTTCCATCGCGGTAGCAGGTGGTGGAGGTTGAGCGAGCAAAGGTTGTGGTGGAGTCGCCGTGAGAGGGCTGGCGGCCGTTGTGGGGGGGGCCGGGATCGGCGCTGAGATCGGAGGTGTGAGTTGCGGGAGAGGAGTGGCGTCAGGAAGGTCGGTAACTGCGGGCGGCAGGGATTCTGCTGCGGTTGGAGCGGCGGATGATTCCGTGGGTGGTGCGGGCGTGAGATGCGTCTCCGCTCGGATGTCTTCGTTTCCTGAAATATCTGATGGCGGCGTGAACGACGGCCCTGTCTGGGAGCCGTCAATCTGTGGGGACGACGTTGGCCGGTCGGTCGGGATATCGCTTGAGGCTGCTTCTTGAGCAAGGCCAGGCGTAAGGGGAACTTCCTGTGAAGCGTCGGAGGTGGCTTCCGGAGAACGGGTTGTCATCGGCGTCTCGGCAGTGACCGTGGTCTGAGCGAGTGGTCGGGCGAACGCTTGCCGTAGCCAACCATTGCTGCTCTCGACAGCCAGGACGATCGGAGTTCTTCCGCTGGTGTCTCTCTGGTCAGGGTCGGCCCCGTGATGGAGGAGCACGTCGATCACGTTGGCTTGTCGAGCCAATCGTTCCGTCCGAGATTCGCCGGACATTTCCCAAAATCGCCTGACGGCTTGATGTAGCGGGGTGAAGGCGAGGGCATTGCGCGTTGAGGTTTGTGCGCCCGCGGCCAGGAGTGCCTCGACGCACTGCGGCCAGCCATAAAAGCTGGCTTCATGCAGGGCCGTATTGCCGGATCGATCCGTCGCATCAACCCGTGCCTGTTGGTGTAGCAACAGCGTGACGAGTGCCAGGTCGCCCCGTCCTGACGCCGTGATCAGTGGCGTTGCGCCCTCGGCGTTTCGTGCCTCAATATTCGCCCCCTGCTCGAGCAATCGTTTGGCTTGGGCTGGAGCTCCCTCGGTGAGCGCCCTGTGGATCGATTGTTCCGAACGGGCTGCTGATGCGGCTGGCTTGGCCGACGGCTCGCCCGAGCGAGCCTCGCTGGTGGACAGGAGTCCGAGGAACAAGAGAACAGTGGCGCAGGTAACGCCGGTGCTGTGGTGCAAGCGAAACACGGGTCCCCAATAAGGTAAATCAAAAGGTTCTGAGGCGGTGTATGGTTTATCATACAGTTCATGCTGACGTCATCTGAGTTTTCAGTCCGCGGTCGGCAGGATTTGAACATCGAACCGGTGCATGCCGTTGTGAAGAAACGATCCTGTGGGGCGAGACATTGATGTCTGGTCAGGGTATTCCGCAGGTGTGCGAAAGGCAGGGAGGGCAGGTCCCTGCGAGGAGTGCTGAGGCCCATCTCTGAGGCTTCCGCGAAGCGAGGGATGAGGGCTCCCTGTTGGGATTAGAAAAAGCGGTGTCTATCGATGCTTACCATCGTCGATGCCATCGACCATAGTAGGGGTAGGGTCGATAGTAACGCGGACCCCAGGCATAGGGCCGACCGTAGAACGGCGAACCAAAGAGCCACGGACGTCCAAGGTACAAGCCAAAACCCACGGACGGATATCCATAGAGCAATCCGGGCGCAATATAGTTGTAGGTCGATGTCGAAGAAGATTGCTCGGCCATTTGACGTTGCAGATCGGCGGTCATGGCGCTCTGTCGATCAGCCTGGTCTTTTAACTGGCCGACCGTGCTTTGTTGAAGGCGGGTTTCCGTTTCCAGCTTCGAAATTTTTTCACGTTGGATCTCGATCAACGCCTGGAGGCATCGTGTGTGGGCATCTCCGGTGTAGTTCGAACATTCCCACGGGCTCGAAGATTCGGCGGCATGAACCGGCAGGGCGACAAGGAGAGCGCTGATCCCGAGTGCGAGTACGGTGAACCATTGCCGAGGAGATTCCAATCGATCAGTCGTGAGGTGTACCATGATCTTCCTCCCTGGCTAGCTGTATACAGCGTATCATGGCCTCGTCGGCGAAGACTAGGTCTCGGTTCTATCTGATGGAACGAACCATGGGGTGATTGGTTGACATTGGGTTGCGAGGACAGGAGGCGTGACGGCGCCGACACGTACGGAAAGGAGGCGGAGAAATGGAACAGCGACAGGTCATTGCGGTTGTCGGGGCGACCGGCATGCAGGGCGGCGGGCTGGTGCGGGCCATTTTGGCCGATCCAAGCAGCGGCATGACGGTGCGCGCCTTGACCAGGGATGTGAATTCGGACAAGGCCAAGGCGCTGGCTCGACTCGGTGCGGAAGTGGTGGCAGCCGATGTGCACGATGTCGAAGGAGTCTCAACAGGCGTTTGCGGAAACTGCCGCCGTGGTGTTTTGCGTGACATTTTTCTGGGCGCATGGGTCTCCCGAAAGGTACCGAAGCCGGGAGCCCATGGCCCAGGCCGCCAAGTCGGCGGGAGTTCTGCATGTGATCTGGTCGACTCGAAACACAGCCATTGATTTCCGCTCTCGGATACTCTGGATGCCGACGCTGCACAGGAGAGTACAAGGTGCACATTTTGATGCCAGGGCGAAGCGGATCAGGTGTTCGGCGGCTCGAATTCGACGACCCAGCGTCTGGCCATTGACGTCGTTCTACTGGGACAATCTCATCCACTTCGGCATGGGTCCGAAGCAGGGGCCGGACGGTACGCTGGCGTTCACCCTTCCCATGGGCGAGGCGAGATTGCCGGGTATTGCGGCGGAGGATATCGGGAAGTGTGTGTTGGGGCTGATGAAAAAGCGAGACGCGTATCTAGGGACGACCGTCGGAATCGCGGGGGAACATCTCACCGGATCACAAATGGCCGTTGCGTTGACCAAGGCGTTTGGTCGGGAGGTGCGCTACAACGCGGTGTCGCCGGAGGTGTATCGGACGTTCGGATTTCCAGGAGCCGATGAGCTGGGCAACATGTTTCAGTTCAAACGTGATTTCAATGCGGCGTTTTGCGGCGCGCGCAATCCGGTGATTGCCCGGACGCTGAATCCCAGCTTGCAGACATTCGCGCAGTGGTTGGAGGGGAACAAGAATCAGATTCCCTTGTCCTAGCCAGGTGCTTGGTCGCTAAGCCGGAGCTTTGTGTGGCGGTTTTTGCCTGGAGAGGCGGCACGAGGTTGCAAAAGGATTGCAGCGCAATCGGTGGATTTTGATCGTCCGAAGCTTCTCCGTCCCTGCCGTGATTCTCGGCTCGGGAGGCCGCTCGCCGTTCACGAGCGCCGGAAACGAGGCGAGCGTCGTCAAGACGCAGATGGAAAGGACGGCCACGACCCATGCGAAATAAAATGAATATCGCATGACCTATTCGTACCATAGCGACATGAGATGTCAACGAAACGATCATTCTTTGTCGTCTGTTCCTGACGCGCAAGGCGCTACGTAAGAGGTGGTCCGTCGGCCGGCCGACCGCGAGCCCGCCTGTTTCTCATGGCATTGCGCGGGCGTTCCTGTGTGGGTACAATTCTTCTCGCTCGTTACTCACCGATGGGTGTGATCTCACCGACGTGCGAATGCTTCCATGCTCCTCTCATTCGTGATTGTGTATCTTGTCTGCTCGGTCGGGATCGGTCTCTACGCGGCGACCCGCGTGCACAATACCAAAGACTTCGCCGTTGCCGGACGCACGCTGCCGCTTCCCGTGGTGACCGCCACGGTGTTTGCCACCTGGTTTGGGGCCGAAACCGTGCTCGGCATCTCTGCGACCTTCGTCAAGGACGGTCTACGAGCGGTCGTGGCCGATCCATTCGGATCGAGCCTCTGTCTGATTCTTGCCGGACTGTGGTTCGCCCGCCGGCTGTATCGGTTGAACCTCCTCACGATCGGAGACTTTTACCGGCTGCGCTACAACCGCACGGTCGAAGTGCTCTGTACCCTGTGCATCGTGGCTTCGTACCTCGGCTGGGTCTCGGCGCAGATCAAGGCGCTCGGACTGGTCTTCAACGTGGTGACCGACGGGGCGATGAGCCAGCCGGTCGGCATGGTGTTGGGCACGGTCATCGTCCTGACCTACACCACGTTCGGAGGCATGTTCTCCGTGGCCATTCTCGATTTCGTCCAGATCACCATTATCATGGGCGGCATGCTCTATATCGGGACGGTGGTCAGCGGGTTAGCCGGCGGAGTGGGCACGGTGGTGACCCATGCGGCGGCGGCGGGGAAGCTGGATTTTTTCCCGCCGGCGCGGGTGGACGCTTGGGTTCCGTTTCTCGGAGCATGGATGACGATGATGTTCGGATCGATTCCACAGCAGGATGTGTTTCAGCGCATCACATCGGCGCGGGACGAACGGACGGCTGTGCTGGGATCGGTGCTTGGGGGAACCCTCTATTTTTTCTTCGCGTTCGTGCCGATGTTCCTCGCCTATTCGGCCACCCTCGTCGATCCCGCGCAGGCGGCGCAGTTGCTGGCACGTGACTCTCAACTCATCCTGCCCACTCTGATCGTCCAGCACACACCGATCGCGGCGCAGATCATTTTTTTCGGTGCGCTGCTGTCCGCCATCATGAGCTGTTCGTCCGCCACGTTGCTCGCGCCCTCGGTTCTGTTCAGTGAGAATATCGTCAAGGCCTGTGCCCCAAGGATCAGCGATCGCGGACTGTTACGGGTCATGCGAACGGTCTTGATCGTGTTTGCCGCCATCGTGTTGCTGGTCGCCCTTCATTCGGACGCCAGCATTTTTAAAATGGTCGAGGGTGCCTACAAGGTCACGCTGGTGGCGGCTTTCGTGCCGTTGGTGGCCGGATTGTATTGGCCAAGGGCGACCACGCAGGGAGGGGTGGTCGCCGTTGGCATGGGGCTGGGATCTTGGCTGGCATTGGAACTGGCCGTGACGCCGGACCGGGTCTGGCCCCCGCAGCTCGTGGGGGTCCTGGTCGCCGCCGTCGGTATGGTGGCGGGGTCTCTGCTGTCTCACTGGATTGCGCGTCCGCCGGGACCGGGAGGCTCGGCAGCGCGCCAGTCAGTCATCACGCCGGCGGAATAAATTGTGCGGGAGAGACCGAGTGAAGAGTCTCGCGCACCAGGCGGATCAAGTCCTCGGGCGAGAAGGGCTTCTGCAGGAATGTCGTGTAGCCCTGGGTTTCGTCTCCGGTGACGGGCGGGTTGTCGCTGTACCCCGACATGTAGAGCACTTTCAGGTCCGTGAAATGGCCTCGAAGACGCATAGCCAATTCCTTGCCGTTCATCCCCGGCATCACGAGATCGGTCAGCAGCAAGTCGATCTGCAACGCGTTTCGGCGAATCAGGTCCAGCGCCTGGAAGCCGTTCTCCGCCTCATGCACGGTATAGCCATGTGTTCTGAGAATATGTTGAGTCAGCAGACGCACCGAGGGTTCATCCTCTACGAGTAGGATGATTTCTGACCCCGTTTTGTCTTCCGGCTCAGATTGAACCGGCGGAAGAGCGGTGTGCGGAGGAGCGACTTCCGGGAGAAATACCGTCATCGTGGTGCCCTGCCCCACTGCGCTCTCGACCGTGATCGTCCCTCCGCTTTGGTGCACGATGCCGTACACGGTGGAGAGGCCGAGACCGGTCCCTCTCCCCGGGGGTTTGGTGGTGAAGAACGGTTCGAAAATTTTGGCTTTCGTGGTGGGATCAATGCCGGTTCCCGTATCGTGCACCCGCAGCCGCACATAGGTGCGAGTGGTGCGTGTGTCATGGCCGGGGCCCCAGACCTCTTCCGGGAAGACCTGGTGGGTATCGATGGTCAACGTGCCGCCATGCGGCATGGCATCGCGGGCATTGACGGCCAGGTTGAGTAAAACCTGTTCGAGCTGGACGGCGTCGGCCTTGACCCATCGAGGCAAGGAGTCGAGTTGCAGCACGATCGTGATGTGCTCGCCGATCAGGCTCTTCAGGAGCGTCATGAGGTCACGAATCACTCGGTGGAGATCCAGTGAGACGGGGTGGAGCATTTGCTTGCGGCTGAAGGCGAGTAACTGGCCGGTGAGGGCCGCACAACGTTCTCCGGCGCGCTGAATTTCCTGCACGAAGTACCGGGCCGAGGAGTTCTGGCTCAATTCCTGAAGCAGTACCGCGCTATAGCCGAGGATCACGGTCATGACGTTGTTGAAGTCATGTGCCACACCTCCGGCCAATCGTCCGACGGCTTCCATTTTTTGCGCCTGTCGCAACTGGTCTTCCAGTTCGCGAGCCTCCGTGATGTCCTCGGTGATGCCGCTCAGACTGTCGACCTCTCCGGCGGAGGTATGGTGGATGACCATCCGGTCGTGAATCCATCGGACCTGTCCATCCGGCCGGACGATTCGATACAGCAATTGCAGGTCGTGTCCGGTCGGATTGGCAATCTCCGCATCGTAGACATCGACGACAAGCTGTCGATGGTCGGGGTGGAGGTAGTCACGCCAGAGCTTTGGATTCTCGTAAAATCGTGCGGCCGGCAGCCCCCAGATCCGTTCAAAGGCCGGATTGACGTAGAGCACCTGCGGCGGATCCGCCTGGGCAAACCACACGCCCTGGTTCAGGTTGTCGGTGAGATAGTTGAACCGTTTTTCGCTCGAGAGTCGCGCGCCTTCCGTTCGCCGATGTTCCTGGACTTCGTCCTGCAGTCGCGCGTTCGCCTGGGCGAGGTCGGCCGTGCGTTCGGCAATGCGTCGTTCCAGATCGCTCTGCGCGGTTCGTAATTGTTCTTCGATGGCGCGACGATCATGAATCTCCTTCGTGATCTCCTGATTCAGCCGTTCCACCGCCTCGGTGCGCGTGGTCAGCGACTCCACGAGGGCGAGCTTCTCCTGTTGCAGGCGCATCGAGGAGAGCAGGATGCGGTTGAAGTTCCATGCAGAGTGTATCGTGGCGAAGAGAAACAAGACGCCCATGCTCCCCATGATCAAATGAAATTCGTAGCCGCTGAGCAAGAGATGACCAAGGGAGGGGAGTGTCGCCGGGACGACGTACCACAGAAACAGGGGAAAGGAGACCGACAGGACGGACACCGCCCCTGCCGCCATGCCGCCCAGCACGAACAGCTGGATCACTTCATACGGGAGGGGAATTTCGGGCATGAGAAAATACACGCTGCTGCCCCATCCGAAGCCCGCCATACTGGTGGTCACCAGCATCCAGCGGTGCCAGTCGGCGCTGCGCCAGGAGGCCGGAATCGCTCGTCGATAATTGAGGATCAAGATCGCGCGTGACCCTGCGACGAGCCACAGACCGATGAGCCAGATGAGCAGCGGTGTATGGGGAACGACAGGCCATTCTACCGCCGCGAGGATGGCGGCATTGAGGGCGCTCGCCAACACGCCGGTCGGCATATTGCGATACAACACATGCACTTGTTGGGTTTGAAGATCCGGGGTCGGATCGGTGCGGGACGGGCGATCCATTCGAAGGCCTCGCTCGAAAGGAGGTTTACCGAAGGCAAGGCATCGGTGACAGCATCACGATGCACGCGTGTCTCATACGTATGCCTACTCTACCATGATCGATCGAATGTCGGGCATCAAAAATTCACGCGGAGATTCACGGAACCGACATGTAATGTCGTGTGATACGTTCCGTTGACGGTGGGATTCAGGTTGCCTGCGACCGTTCTGCTTTCGTACAGAATAGCCTGGTAGGCCAGATCGATCCCGAAGCCTTTGGGACTGAGGGTTTTCTCCGATCCTCCGCAGGGGATGACCCCGAGAAACCGGCCCTTCTCCCGGCACATGAATCCGATGCCGGTGGACACGGCGTGGTTGTCGCCGTCCGGAATGGCGGGGTTGAAGGTCTGATCCGGAATCGCTTTCTGGGAATGCCAGTAGCCCGCGCGTAAGGCAATGTCCCAATCCGGAAGGGGTTCGGGGTTCAGCCACTTGTACTCTGTCCCGACCATGACGGTATAGCCGCTGATCCAGTTGGCGGGTGTGGCAATGGTGAGACCGTTCGACAGAGACGAATCCAAATTTCGGACCGATTTCCAGCCGGTGTAGTCCACGTCCAATTCCAGTTTCCACTCCCGGGCTCGATCCCGGACGGGCCAGAGGGCGATGCCGCCGGTGAGGACCTGCGGTACCACGAAGGTCGTGCGGGCGTCCGCGACACGGACGCCGCCGGCGAGCAATTGCCCATCGAGATGCAGCGTGGCCTGGCTGCGATAGATGAGTCCGATATTGACGAGCGGCCGTCCGTCTTCATTTCTCAGCGCGGTGTAGAGCAGGCTGGCATTGAAGCCTGCGGCCGTGTCGCGTCCATTTAATTCCATACCGGTGCCGGCGGGGATGCCGAGTCCGCCCGGCCAGCGAAACTGGCGTTCGACTTGGCCTTCTCCGAAGGCTCCTGAAAAGGTGTAAATGTCCGCTCCAAATCCGATCGCCAGATCCGGCAAGGGTCTGAAGGCGATGGAGGGACGAATGTCGATCAACTCGAAGGCGGCTTTGGTGGTGGCCGTGGAAAACGGACTGCTGTCCGGCCAACGGGTCAAGGTGCCGAACGGGCTGAAGACGGCCAAGCCGATGGCGGTGCTGTCGGAGGAGCCGACTCCAAGGTCTTTGAGATTGGCCGTCACGTATAGATTCGACGGAGGCGGAATCGCCACACTGCCGCGGAGGTCCCCGTTCGCCTGGGTGCCCGCAGGACTCTGAAACGAGAAGCCTCCACCGATGAGCGTGGTGCCGGCCGAGAGCTGAACCCCGCGGAGCTGCGTCATGCCGGCCGGGTTATAGTACCCGGCTGAGGCATCGTCGGCCTGAGCCGTGAAGGCCGATGCCTGACCGGTTGCCGAAGCGCTGTGATCGTAGATACGAAAACTGCCCGCCCAGGTTGCAGAGGGAGCGGCGACGATGATCGCCGTGATAAGAGCGCACCAGGCTATGAGGGGTCGTACAGATGCGTACCGGAGTTGATTCCTCGGGAACCTCAGTCGCTGTCCATCGCGGTGCGGCTGAAGTGCCGCACACAGCCGGGTCGCGTGTGAATCAGCGGTACCAGGAACGCCTAGAGTGCTCACGGTCAGTTACCTCGTGTGAAAGAGTCTGCCGACGAATCAAGCATCATTGCCGAACATGCGCTGTTCGTCAGCGACGACTCGTGGGCGGCACACCCGCAGCAGGCGCCATAGGCCGGACATGTGGATAGGTACAAGGGCCTAGAGGCACGCCAATGTGGCGCTCATCTAAGAGCACGTCCGGCCCTTTGTCAAGCTTGCGCTCCGGCGGGATCCTGCCCGAATGGTCTGCACGCATGATTTCGTCCTCCGGATCGCGTATGCTCCACGGCATGAGGATGTGGCGGTGATGGTCGTCAGACGCTGGTTCGTACGAGGGCTTTTCGCCTTGGCCGGCGTCGTGGTCCTTACCGCAGGCAGCGCCCTGGCCTACGGACTCTACCTCTCGGCGAGTCTGGCGTTGCCCACGGGCGACGAGCATCCTCCCCGCCTGATCTACGGTGCGCCGTTTCTGTTGAAGCCGGATTTGGACATTGCTTCCTCGCATCTGATCGAACGTCTGAACCGGCTCGGCTATCACGCGGTTGAGACAGCCGTTCGCGCCCCCGGCGAGTATCGCGTCACCACTGCCGAGATCGATATATATCTGCACGAGTTCGCCGATTTTCATCTGCAACCGGTGTCGGCCCGTCTGGTCCTCGATCAGGGGCGGGTGGCGAAGGTGCTGTCGATTCAGGGCGGCGACGAGTTGTTCCCCCTGTATTTGGAGCCGCAGTTGATCAGCGGCCTGCGCGGCGCGTCGCGGCAGGTCCGGGAATGGGTGTCGTATGACGACCTATCGGCTCGGTTTCTCGACGTGCTGCTGGCCATCGAAGATCGCCGCTTCTTCAGCCATCCGGGCATTGATCCAATCGCCGTGGCCCGCGCCGTCTGGACGAATATGACCCGGGGCACAGTCATTCAGGGCGGCAGCACGATCACGCAGCAGTTGGCAAAGAATCTGTTTTATTCGCCGCAGCGCACGTTCGGACGGAAACTGAAAGAGTCGATCGCCGCGCTCGTCCTGGAGACGAAATACCGCAAACAAGCCATTCTCGAAAGTTATGCGAACGAGATTTATCTCGGGCAGGTCGGGTCGGTGTCGATCTACGGGGTGGGGGAGGCGGCCCATCGGTATTTCGGCAAACGCGTGGATGCGCTGAGTGTGGAGGAAACGGCCATGCTGGTGGGCATGATCAAGGGGCCGAATACCTATTCGCCTTTGAGAAATCCGGCACTGGCCAAGCAGCGGCGCGACGTCGTTCTGGGGCGACTGCACGAGCAGGGGCTTGTCAGCGACGACGTGTGGAGGCAGGCCGTGATGACGCCGGTCCTGGTGATGCCGCCGCAGGACACATTGGCTGACGCGCCCTTCTTTGTCGACCACCTGCTGAGACAGGTGGAGGAGACGACCGGTGCGCCGCTTCCTGACGGGGTCAGGGCGTATACGACGCTGGATCCCGTGCTGCAACGGCTGGCGACCCAGATGCTGGAGAGTGAGCTGGCCAAACTGGAAGCGGCGCATCCGGCGTTGACGCGCCACACCCAGGCGGTGCAAGGCGCACTGGTGGCGCTCGATCCTGCGACCGGCGGCATTCTTGCGATGGTGGGGAGTCGTGACTACCGCGCGAGCCAGTTCAACCGGGCCGTGCAGGCGAAGCGCCAGCCGGGCTCCCTCTTTAAGCCGCTGGTCTATCTTGCGGCGTTGGAAGCTCGTCGGGAACTGGCGGGAGGGCAACCGATTACGGCGGCCACCTCAATCATCGACGAACCCGTGACGTTTGAGTCGGGCGCGGGCAAGTGGGCGCCGCAGAATTACGACCATCGGTTCCATGGTGCGGTGTCGGTGCGGACGGCGCTGGAACAATCGTTGAATATTCCCGCCGTGAAGATCGCGCAGGCCGTCGGAACGAAGCGCATTCTGCAGACGGCTGAGAAGCTGGGGATTCGTAGCCCGCTGGCCGACAATCTCTCCATCGCGTTGGGGACCTCCGGCGTTTCGCTGCTGGAGATGACGTCGGCGTTCGGGGCCTTGGCTCAGGGGGGGCTGTTCGTGGCTCCGACGGCGCTGCGGGCCGTGATGACCTCAGAAGGGGATCCCTTGTGGCGTCATACGCCCGCGCGTCGCCAAGCGGTCTCGCCGCAAGCAGCCTATGTCATGACCTCCTTGCTCAAGGGCGTCGTCGAGCGCGGCACTGCAGCGAAGGCGAAGGGAATGGGGCTTCGCGCCATTGTGGCTGGGAAAACAGGGACCACGGATGGGTATCGCGATGCGTGGTTCGTCGGCTATACGCCGGACGTGGTCGTCGGCGTGTGGGTGGGATTCGACGACGAAGAGGCGTTGCAATTGACCGGAGCGCAGGCGGCGTTGCCGATGTGGGTGGAGTTCGTGCGCCGCATTGTGCCGGCCACATCGCGTGACTTCCCGCAGCCGCCTGCCGTGGTGACGCGCGACATCGATCCCCAATCGGCCCAGTTGGCGACCTCGAAATGTCCGCAGCGGTCTGCGGAGTTGTTTATCGAAGGGACGGAGCCTTCGATCTATTGTGAAGTGCACGGCAGCGGATTCTGGGAACGGGTGAAGCGCAGTTTTGGTTTTTCCTAGGTATGATCGAAAAGCTGGTGTAGGCTCGGCTCATGTTGGGATGGTCCTCCAGTTCATCGGCCACTGCCTGGGAGAAGGAGCGCGTGATGATGAAGAAGTCCGGCTTTGTGGAAAGCGACAATATCACCCTGTTGGCCAAAGGTGTGTTGCTCAGGGGCGAGATTCGGGTTGAAGGAACGGTGCGTATCGATGGGCGGCTGGAAGGGGACCTTCATACCACGGGGACCGTCGTAATCGGCGAGGACGGTATCGTGCAGGGGACCATCACGGCCGGGACCATCATCAGCAGCGGAAAAATCAAGGCCACGGTGCGGGCCACGGAACGGCTTCAATTGCTGAAGACCGGTCTCCTCGTCGGCGAAGTCCACGCACCGGCGTTCTCCATGGAAGACGGGGCCAAGTTTCAGGGTCTATCGGATATGGGTGTCGCTTCGTGGGGGGATGACGCTCAAAAGCTTCCCGGCAATGTGCGGGATATTTCCTCGCAACGTCCTAAGGCGGTCGCCGTGCTCGCCGATAACGCCTGACAGGATACGTCTCTCGATTCACGGCTACTGATCCTCCGTGCCGATCGGTTTCGTTCTTCCTCATCCTCGACAGACGGCAGTACTCTGTGTAGCACGCCGGCCGCACGGCCGACGTGTGCCGTCCTGCGCGAGTGCTCCTCTCCACCGCTGCAACGTGCCGACCCGCCATTGGTCTGAATCGACAACGTTCCGGTCAGTCGAGGGGAATGGTAATGGTCATCCCACCCATCACATCGTGAAGGGCGAAGTCCCGCTTGGGACTCAAGGGGTGGTTGTTGTGACATTTCACGCAGGCGGCAGACGTGGCCCGATCGGAATATACGGCCTGAAAATATTGTTTGCGGCCGCTGGTCACGATGCCGGTAAAGGGACGATCAGGCGTTTGCGCAAAACTTTCCAGCGCCTTGCGTTCTAAGTCGGTAGCGGGTGCGTTGCGCTGGTAGATGGGCCAGAGGCTGATGAGGCGGTAACGAATGCCTCGTCCGGATTCGGCGACGAGTTTGCCGGAATGTTGAAGGAATTGTGCGGGAAGCGGCAAGGCATTTTCGTGTTCCCAATGCTCCGTGGCAGACACGATGCCTTTAGCCTGCATTCGGTTGACGACCTGATTCGTATAGATCGTCCGGTCGGCATCCAGCACTGCGTGCACGAAATCCGCGACCTTATCCGGAGGAATGCCTGTGGGCGGCGCGACATCCTTCGCTTGTGATGAATAGGTCGAGGCGCAGGCCAGGGCCAGCGCGAGCCACAGTGACCGTGCCCGCACGAATGTCAGGGTGAGACGCATGGCTCCTCCTTTCGTACCCCGGCCTTGTCCGCGGGCAAGGTGATGACACAGGTCGTGCCCTGGCCATCCGGACTCTCCAGCCGAATCTCGCCGCCGAACTTCTTGATCAGCCGTTGTGCGACGGTGAGTCCGAGTCCCGATCCTTCTCCCTGTCCCTTGGTGGTATAGAAAGGATCGAAGACTTTGCCGAGATGTTGCTTGGGAATGCCGGGTCCGTTGTCCCGGATCTTGATGGTGATCAGTTCGTCCTGTTCATCCGTGGTCAACCATAGGTCGCCCCGCCCGCTCATAGCCTGAATGGCATTGGTCAGGACGTTGATAAACGCCAGTCGCAGTTGGTCGGGAAGCGCCGTCACCGGCGACACCGCCACGTAGTGTTTCTGGACGTTGAGCCCAAGGCAGTCGTGCGAGGTCTGCACGATGGCCAGGGCTTGATCCAATTGGGCGGTGACATCCACCGGGACGCGCTGGTTCTTCGATTCGCGAGTCGCGACTCCGGTGAAGTCCCGAATAATGGCCGCCATCTTTCGTCCATGCCCGACGATATCTTGCGCATAGCCTTTGGCGCGGGCCAGGTCTCCCTCTTCCTGGATCGCCTCGCCAAGGCCGAGAATTCCAAACAGCGGGTTGTTGAGTTCGTGGCCGATGCCGGCGGTCAGCACATCAAGGCTGCCGGATTTTTCGGCTTGGATCAGTTGATCTTGCAGACGGGTTTCATCGGTGGTGTCACGCAGCACGAGGCCGAAGCGCTTTCCCGCGCCGCTGCGGCTTTCCAGCGGGAACCACTCATAGTGATACAGGTGCGAACCGATCCGCAATTCGGGTCGAGATGAGGAGGATGCCTGGGTGTGTGTCTGATTGAGCGGGTCGCGCGCCTCCTTCTGTGCGGGTTCCGAGTCGAGGCGGGGTTGCGCGGACGCCGTGTGTCCCTCAACGAGCCGCAGGTCGCGCCGCAAGGCTTGGAGATGATCCTCATCGAGGGGGAGCACATCGAAGAGCGGCCGGCCCGACCAGCTGTGGTCCTGTGTCTGGAGGGCTTCCTGTGACGCGCGGTTCATGTATTGGATGAGGCCCTTCTGGTCGATCATGATGATCGGAGTCGGGACGGCGTCGAGCACCTGATCAGTGGATTTTTGGAGGTACTGCACTTCCTGTGTCTTTTCTTCAACCTGGGTGTTCAATCCGGCAAAGGCGGCTTCCAGCTGCGTATTCATGCGATTGAATTCGATGGCCAGATCTTCCAATTCATCTCCCGTGTGAATCTGGATCGGTTCCTGCAATTCTCCTCGCCCGATGAGGCGCGCGGCTTCCTGCAGTCGCCGGACCGGCGTCACGATCCGGCTGGCGGCGAAATAGCCCAGAGTGGCGAGCAAGCCGAGCGCGATGGTAGCGAGAATCAGCATCCACATCATGAGATGCCGGATCGGAGCGAACAGCTCGTCGGAGGATTGCCAGACGAACGTGTGCCACCCGCCCTGTTCCAGCGCGCCGTTTGTGGCACGGCTGGTTTCGGGAAGGGGCGCGAAGCCGATGATGGCGGTGCCTTGGCCGCCGTGCCCGTCGCTGTCGGCGGTCACCCAGCCCGGTTCCCGCGCCGTCACCTGAGGGATCAGCGAGAGGTCCGAGAGCCGAACGCCGGTCGGAAGAATGGGGCAGCTGAGGACCGTCCCTCGACTGTCGACCAGCATCACATGGCCGGTCTTGCCGAACCGAATGGGGTGGGTCGAGGGCGAAAAGAACTCTTTGGCGTCGATGACTCGATGGAGCACACCGACCACTTCATACCGGAGGCTGTCCATGATGGGAAGGGAAATGCTGAAGACATACGCATTGGCCTGTTCATCGAAGTGCAGGTCTTCGATATAGAGTTGGCCGACTCCTCTATTGAACGCGCCTTTCCACCAGACATTGTCGGCATGGGCGAAGCTGGGTGTGGTCGTCAGGGCGGCAAAGAGGTTTCCCTGCACATCCGTCACGAACAGTTTCTTCGTGGCGGCGCGCACGACTTGCGGCAGGAGCTGGTCAGGTTCGCTCTGCGCGCCGGCGTAAAAGCCCTGCAAGAGCAGCGCGGTAGGATTCCCCGTGATTTCTTTGACCGCCGCCGGGTCTCGCGCGGCCCAGCGCGCCCGTTCTTGGACCAGAGCAGGCAGCGCCGCGTTCTTGTCGGAGGTGTGGAGCGCATCGCGACGGTGTTCGAGCGCTCGTACAATGTCGGGGTGGACCGTGATGCGAGAGGTTCTGGCCACTTCCTCCGCCACGAGGAGGTCCAATTTACGGGCTGCCTCCGTGGCCAGAGCCTGGAAGCTTTCGCCGCTGACGACCTGGATTTCTTTCGAGCCTTGCAAGAAGGCCATGCTGAGGCCGAGCAGAAGAGGGATGACGCCGACCATCAGCATCGACACGATGAGCTTGCGCTTCAGCCCCCATCCGAGGGCCTTGGACAAGGGATGCGATGTGCTCGTCATAGGGGCGCGCATGATATGGTCGGCTGAACCTGTGGGAATTCGATGCGGAAGGTCGTGCCGACGCCGACGTCGCTTTCGACACAAATGTGACCTTCCATTTTCGAGACCACCGACATCACATTGTACAATCCCAACCCCGTGCCTTTCCCTGGTGGCTTGGTGGTGTAGAGCGGTTCAAAGATTTTCGAGAATGCCTCCTTGGGAATGCCGCATCCTGTGTCGCTGACCGACGCGCTGACCAATCCATCCGGCCCGACTGTGGTTTGGAGCGTCAGGGTCCCGCGGTCGCTGATGGCTTGGACCGCGTTCGTGATGAGATTGACGAAGACGTGAAGAAGTTCATCGGGGTTCCCCATCACGATTGCCTCGTCGGCATAACGTTTCACGACGGTGACGTCCTGGAGCGTCACGGCATAACGGGCGATTCTTAGCGCCTCGTCCAGTTTTGTGTTGAGATTGACCAGGGCCTCTTCGCGGGCGCCGTTGCGCCTCGCGTATCGAGTCAGATCGCGGCAAATCGCGCTGGTGCGTTTGACGGCCTCCGTGATGTCGCGAGCCTGTTCACGGACGACCGTGATGTCCTGCTCCTCCTCCAGATTTTCGGCGAGTCCGAGAATCAGTTGCAGGGGATTGTTGATATCGTGCGCGATGCCGGCGGCGAAGGAACCCAACCCCGCCAGTTTGTCGGCCTGGAACAGTTCGGCCTCCAATTTCGACTGGTGCTGGACCAGTTTCCACAGCAGCCTGGTGGCGGCTCCGCTCAGCACCTCGGAGCCGGGACGTTTCATGTTGTGGATGAGCGGCTCCATGGCGGGATCGCCGGTGAGATCCATAATGAGATTGACGCCATGATTTTGGATGAGATCCTGCACGCGTGGCGCGACCAGCACATTCAGATCCCGCGCTCGCTTGAGTCCCGGAGCCGCAGGATCCTTGTCGGTGATTCCGACGATTTCCACGTCCGGGATTTGATGGAGGAGCTCCAAGAGCGCGGTCCCACCCTTCCCGGCGCCGATAATGGCAATTTTCGTCGCACTGAGTTTCATGGCCGCATTCCGTGATGTGTCATGAGGCCGGGACCGATGAGGGCCCTCACTTGGTCGCACCTTGTCGTCGGAGAAGCCCGAGGGGCCTCCCCGACGCGGATGGTGCGGTGTGGCTTGTCGGCCTGGGTGTCACTAGAGCTGGGCAAGCTCTCGCTGTTCCATGGCTCTGGCCACGGCCGCGCGCAGCTTTTCCCCCTCTACGGGTTTCACCAGGTAGTCGACGACGCCGCTCCGTAAGAACGAAGTGGCCATGTCGGTGTCGGGGAAACCGGTCAACACAATGATTGGGACACGTGGCCATTCCTGCTGAAAGTAGGCAATGGCCTCAACCCCGTTGATCTTCGGCATGCGGATGTCGCAGATGAGTACATCGAGCAGCAGCCGGTTCTCTCCGGTATTGATGGCTTCGATGGCTTTTTCACCATTCTCCGCTTCAATGACCTCATACCCGGCCTTCTGCAAGGTCATTCGAACAACCTTCCGAATATCCGGCTCATCATCGACGACGAGCACCCGACCATTGCACGCTGACTCGCTCATAAAGAAGCCCGATTTGAATTCTCCCATGATCCCCTCCTCAATGGTTGTGTCGTTGGTTGCACATGCCGTCCTTGCTGTTGAGTTAGAGCAACACACATGCCAATGGAGGACACTATAGGAAGCGCGTGATTTCAGTCTGTTAGAAAAAAGTAGTGAAGAGGACTCTCCCGGTTGGTGGTTGGGATCCACCAGGCCGGATGAAATCCACCACCGATATCTCAACCGATCGGATGACCGGGACGGTTCAAGATGTCGATCGGGGTTGCTGGAGGGGCCGGTTGATATCCGGTCATGCTGGGGTATGAGAAGCGACTTGATCGACTGTTCCACCCCAATCGTCATTCGTCGAAGGCGCGCGAGTTCTCGCCGCAATGATTAAATTACCTATGGTTCAGATTGCCTTCGGCTTCTCGGATGCGTTATCCTCCTGACTAATGATTACCGCCGATACCCTAACCACCTATATTCGTCAGATGTTTCCTGATGCTGCCGTCACCGTGATCGATAAGACCGGGACGCAGGACCATTTAATCGTGAGGGTGACCTCAGGTGGGTTTCTCGGCAAGAATCTATTGGACCGACATCGAATGGTGTATCAGGCATTGGCCGTTCCGATGCAAGACGGTCGTATTCATGCCTTGGAGATTACGGCCACGACACCGGATGAAGTAAAAACATAGAGGAGGGACAGATGGCTGACCCGATCGAAGAACAGATTCAGCAGGAAATCAAAGCGAACAAAATTCTGATTTACGGCAAGGGCACCAAAGCCATGCCCATGTGCGGGTTCACCAGGGAGACCATCCACTTTTTTGAGAAATACGGATATCCCTACGAACTCATCGACGTGTTGTCTCAGCCGGCCAAACGGGATGCATTGACCAAGTTGACGAACTGGCCGACTCTGCCGAAGGTGTTCATCGACGGGCAGTTTTATGGCGACACGGATATTCTGGACCCCATGGAAGCCAAAGGCGAAGTGGTGCCACTCCTGAAGAAGGCGTTCGGAGCGGAGTAGCGGCAGCCAACAGGCACCGATTCTTCTCCACCGCCAGGCGGACGGTGCATTCGGAGGGCGGAATCGCCCTCTATCTCGCTACCGAAATCTTCGACCGGACGAAATTCCGCGTAAATTCTTGCGCGACTTCTCCCTTGCAGATAGAATCCCCTGCGACTCATGGGAGAGGAGCTTCAAGGGAAAAGTCCGCTTTGCGTCGACCTTGATGGCACCCTCATCAAGACCGACCTGCTGTGGGAATCGCTCCTGGCGTTGCTCAAGCAGAATCCGCTGACGCTCTTTCTCCTGCCGTTCTGGTTGCTGAACGGCAAAGCCCATTTCAAGGATGAGATTGCCCGCCGGGTGACGCTCGACGTCGCCACCCTTCCCTACCAGCAAGACCTGGTCGAGTTTCTGACTAAAGAACGTCAGTCCGGACGGAAACTGGTGTTAGCCACGGCCAGTCATGTCACGTTTGCGCGGGCGGTGGCGGAACATATCGGCCTCTTTGACGATCGGGTGTTCGGGAGCGATGCCGAGGTCAATCTGAAAGGCGCGCGCAAAGTCGCGGTCTTGGTGGAGCGGTATGGGGCGCGCCGGTTCGCCTATGCGGGCAACTCGACGGCTGATTTGCCGGTGTGGGCCGAGGCCAACGAGGCGATTCTGGTCAATGCGCCCGCTCCATTGGTGAAGCGCGCGCAGGCACTGACCACGGTGAGTCAGGTGTTCGGTGAGCCCGTGCAGTGGTTGGCGGTGCTCGCCAAGGCATTGCGCCTCCATCAGTGGGCGAAAAATGTGCTGGTGTTGACCCCGGTCCTGGCTTCGCACCAGATCACAGACAGGTCCTTGGTGCTGCAAGCAGGATTGGCCTTTGCGTCCTTCAGCCTGTCGGCCTCTTCGGTCTATATCCTCAATGACTGCTTTGATCTGTCTTCCGATCGCCAGCATCCACGAAAAAAAAATCGTCCCTTTGCCTCAGGGCAACTGTCCATTCCGTTCGGGCTCTTGATGGCCATCGGTGTCCTGTCGGGTGGTATTCTGCTGGCGCTCATGCTTCCGCCGTTGTTCATGCTCGTGTTAGGCGGCTATCTCGTCCTGACGACCGCATACACGTTTTATTTGAAGCAGTTCGTCATGGTAGACGTGATCGCATTGGCCCAACTGTACACGCTGCGAATCTATGCCGGAGGGGCGGCCACCGGCATTGTACCGTCCCATTGGTTGCTGACATTTTCCCTGTTTCTGTTCCTCAGCCTTGCACTGGTGAAACGCTATACGGAATTACGGCTCTTGAGTCGTTCCGACGAGAAGGAAGTGCATGGGCGGGGCTATTGGGTCACGGATATCGAACACATCGCCAGTATCGGTTCTTCGAGCGGGCTGGTGGCGGTATTGGTCCTGGCGCTCTATATCAGCAGCAAGGAAGTGCTGCTGTTGTATTCGCATTCGGAGCTCTTATGGCTGATCTGTCCGGTGATGCTGTACTGGATCACCAGGGTGTGGATGTTAGCCTATCGGAACCGAATGGATGACGATCCGGTGGTGTTCGCGGTGCGGGATCCCAAGAGTTATGTCGTGGCGGCGCTGATCGGACTCATCGTCTTTCTCGCCAAGTGAGCAGCCTAAATTCCCCATCCGCCGCTGAGATGCAGGTTGGCGCCGTTGACGTAGCGGGCGTCCTCGCTCAATAAATATCGTACGGCTGCCACGGTATCCGCGACGCTACCGACGTATCCTGCGGGAATTCGCTTCACCACGCCTGCCAGTTCCTCCGGGGGCGCGCTGCCAGAATCGATGAAACCCGGCGAAATCGCGTTGACGGTAATGCCGTAGGGGGCGAGCAGTTTTGCCAGCGTTCTGGTGAGAATCAACACTCCGGCCTTGGCGATATAATGTCCCGTCACCTCCGGCTGGGCCACCATCTGGTCCGCATTGGCCATACTGAAGTTGATGATGCGCCCATGCTTCCGGGCCTTCATTCCTGGCGCGACCGCCTGCCCAAGATAAAAAATCGGGTGTAAGTTTCCGTCGAACATTTCACGCCAACCGGCGGATGTCTCGTCGAAGAGATTCACGCGGTGGTAGGGGCCGGCACCGTTGATCAATGCGTCGATCTTGCCCCACCGGCTTTCGACCTGTGCAACTAGGTTGGTGGCGGCCTCCGAATCTGATACATCGCACTGCACGGCCAAGGCTTGCCCGCCGCGTGCGGTGATGGCGGCGCTGGTCTCCTCCGCGGCCGCCGCGCTGGTGCGGTAGCAAATGGCTACGGACCATTGTTTCGCGGCGAGATCAAGCGCGATAGCGCGGCCGATTCCTTTTGCTCCGCCGGTAATGAGGGCCACGTTGTTCGACATGCACACTCCCCCCTAGCAAGCTGCGGAAAAACCTTGATGGCTGCTCAAGACGTGACGATCAATTCATGTCCCGCGTCGGATCAGAAGAGCCCGCAGGATGCGCAAAAAGGCCGTCATCTTCGTCCGCCGCTCGGTCCGGCCCGGCTGCAGTCCCTGACGAGATACGTTTTACGATTCACGGAGTTCGAGCACGCCGCCGCCGGACGTTTTCCGCATCCTGCTACACATGGCGTGTTCGAAGTCGCTTCGCAAGTAACTCCAGCGTCCCCGCCGTGCGCATGGAGAATACCCGTTCCTGCTTCGGGCGTTTCTTGTCCGCCGCGCAGTCGTCGATCAAGGCCTGGAGATCGTCGGGGGTATCCACATCGTTCCATACCGGCAGGAGCGCGGTCTTCAATCCCGCCGTCGCCGCTTTCTGTTGTGTCAGTGCCATGACCTGGTCCGTCGACCAGGGAATGTCCGCGAACAGGTCGGGATGAGGCATCGTCATGCCGATCAGGTAGTACCCACCGTCTGTGGCCGGCCCGAGGATCAGATCATGCCGGGTGAGCGATTCGAACGCGTCACGATAATGAGTCAGCGGCAGCGACGGGACGTCGGTGCCCACCAGGCACACCTGCCGGTAGCCACGGGCAAAGAGGGTGTCGAAGGCGTGCGTCATCCTGTCGCCGAGGTCATCGCCTTGCTGGTCAAGAAGTGTGACTCCGTGGCGCGCTTCCATGATTCTGAAAAAGACATGGGCGCTTGACGGCGCGCAGGCCAAAAATCGATCGACAGGACGCGTGAATTTATTCACCGCTGCTTTGGCGCGTTCGAGTGTGTCGAGGACGAAGCTTCCGTGCAGGGTCGCGGCTTCGTCTTCGGTCAAAGCCGAGCAGAGACGTGTTTTGACCTGCCCTGGAATCGGAGCTTTGGCGAAGATCACCAGGGCTGCCGAAGCGGGCTGTTTGCGGTCCGACGATTGAGCGCTCATAGGTTCATCGCACCGTGCCGTAAAAATGTTGTAGTCGATGCGGGCTGACCCCGATCCAGTACAGGAAGCGGAGGGTCCACATCAACAGAATTGTGCGGAGGGGGCCTTTTTGCTCCCATCGACGGAACGCGGTGACGACGTAGTCCGGGAGCGGTGCGAGGTATCCGGCTCGTTTGAGGCGGCGTGTGAATTCAATATCTTCCATCAGGGGCATGTCCGCAAAGCGTCCGATCCGCTCGAAGACGTCGCGGCGCACGAACAGGGCCTGGTCACCGGTGGCGATGCCGCTCCAACGGGAGCGCAGGTTCATCATGCGGCCGACGAGACGAGCCAGCAGGGATGGGGAATCGAAGCGGATGTTGAATCGCCCCCCGACGCAGGCCTTGTCGGACAGGGCGGTGGTGACGGCCTGTCTGGCATTCAGCGGCAGGTGAGTATCCGCGTGAAGGAAGAGTAGGACTTCGCACCGGCTGGCGGCTGCGCCTGCGTTGAGCTGACGCGCGCGGCCGGGCGGAGCCGCGAGGAGCCGAATGGGAGCGGGGGCCGTCGAAGGATCGCAACGTGGGAAGGCACCGAGGCGATCGGCGCATGATTCTACAATCGCGCAAGTCTGATCGGAGCTGCCGCCGTCGACGACGATGAGGTCGTCGAATCCCAGTGTGGCAGTGTGCGAGAGCGTCCGGCCGATGCAACGGGCTTCATTCAAGACGGGGATGACGACGGCAATGGTCATCGAGACTGGAAGTCGAGGGCAATGGTTAGCGTGATCTGCGTGGATTTACGCGGCCGGCTTGGGTTCCTTGAACATGAAGTACATGACCACAACGACGGTGGACCAGAATACCACCTGCTTATGCCAGAACAAGACTTCCCCATAGTGAAAAAACGCCAAACTGATCAGGACGGATCCTGCCATCAGCGAATAACGGATGGTCGGATTTTCGACCACGGCATTGGCCCATACGGCGATGCCACTGAAGTAGATCAGCAGCGGAACCACGTTGATCTCGAATCCACCGCTGATGGAAAGAAATACGTCCAAAAAGCCGATGAACATCAACGCCGTGCCGATCATCATCCCGACCACATGCGTCTGGCGGTCCAGGTTGCTTTCGTCATCCGGGCGGTGAGACGAGTGCCTGGATGGACGAGTGGAAGGATCTGGTAGGTCGCTGGGAGGTGCCATCGTTAGGCCTTAAAATGTTTGCTCAGGGTGAGGGCCTGTCGTTGGTAAGACGAGCCGAGCGCCGAACCGTATACCTGGGTCGGCTTTGTATACATGTGATCATACACTACTTTAAAGAAGGTTTGCCCGTCATGGATGAGGAACGGCACATCGTGCGGGCGGACTTCCAGAACGACCTGGGTCCCCCGCATCTTCCCGTCTCCATACCCGAATCCCGGGTCGAAGAATCCGGCATAGTGTGTGCGCAGTTCGCCGCAGGCCGCCTCATAGGCCACCATCTCGGCGGCATAGCCCGACGGCACCCGAATGCGCTCCTTGGACGCCAGGATATAAAATTCTTCCGGCTCCAGGAGCAGGCTATCCTGTCGGTGCCGTTTCAGAGGTTCCCAGAAGTCCAAGGCCGCATAATGGCCGATCTTGGCCAGGTCGATGACATGGCTGTTTTTCTTGGCCCGATAGCCGATCACCGCATCTTCCCGTGCGCTTCCGGTGAGATCGATCCGCAGGAAGAGGCCTCGCTCCGTGCGGAACTCCTTCTGTGGAAGCGGTTTCGGGGGTGAGGCGTTGTGGAAGAGCAGCGGATCGGTACCGTGCAGTTTTTGGAGGGCGGCATCGGATACCGTCGCATCTCCGCGCACGAAACGAATCTGATTCAGGGAGTCGCCCGTGCGTACTTTGATAGCGAAGGAGCGTGGCACGACCTCCAGGTAGAGTGGACCTCGATAGCCGGCTCGGATCTCATCGAAGCCGGCATTCAGATCGGTTACGACGCGGGTGAAGACATCCAGCCGTCCGGTGGTGCTTTTGGGATTGGCGCGCGCGCGAAGCGTGGCCGGCAGGTGCAGCTGCTCCAGGAGCGGGACCAGATAGACATGGCCTTTTTCGAGAATGGCGCCCTGCGTGAGGTCCATCTCGTACATCACGAGATCGGACTGATAAAAGTCGAGCACATTGAGGCGGCTGCTGATGGCCGACAATTCCGGCAGGAAGCTGCTGATCAGCCTGTACGCCTTCTTGCCGAGCCGCAAGTCCAGGCTGGCCGGCTGGATCTGCCGATCCTCAATCGGATGATCCGACGTGATGGCCTTCTGGACGATCAGTTGGGCGATGTGCTGGTATGGCAGAATCCCCTTTGACGAACCGGCACGGGTCACAGGTGCTCACTCCCTCCGTCGCAGCCGTTGCCGGTTGTATTCCAGGAATGATGGGCCCCGACCATCGGCAACTCGCGTCCTTGGGCGGATCCAGGCTGGGGGTAGTGGAAGGTCTTGTTTTCGTAATTTCTCAACACCGCGCTATCTTCATCCAGGTTGACCAGGTATTCCGCGGGAAGGAGCGGAATCTTCCCCCCACCGCCGGGAGCATCGATCACGAAGTGCGGCACCGCCATGCCACTGGTGTGGCCTTGCAGCGCCTTGATGATCCTGAGCCCGGTTTCCACGGAGGTCCGGAAATGATTCGTCCCCTTCGTCAGGTCGGCTTGATATAGGTAATACGGTTTCACGCGTGCCAGCAATAGTTGATGCATCAGACGTTTCATGATCTCGGGGTCGTCATTGACTCCCTTGAGTAACACAGTCTGTGCGCCGAGGGGAACCCCGGCATCGGCCAGCATTCCGCAGGCGCGTTTGACCTCAGGGGTCAGTTCGTCAGGGTGGTTGAAGTGCAGGTTCATATAGAACGGGTGATATTTCTTGATGATCTCGCAGAGTTTCGGTGTGATGCGTTCGGGCAGGCTGCCCGGCACTCGCGTGCCGATCCGGATCAGTTCTAAATGGGGAATCGTCCGCAGGGATTTGAGTATCCGTTCCAACAGGTGATCCGGCAATAGGAGCGGATCTCCCCCCGACAAAATCACATCCCGCACTTCCTGATGTTCGCGCAGGTACGCGATGGCCCGGTCCAGTTCCCCTTTCTTGAGGAAGCCCGGTTTGCCCACCAGCCGTTTCCGAGTGCAAAATCGGCAATAAATCGGGCATTGATTCGTGACCATCAGCAGAACGCGGTCGGGGTAGCGATGAACCAGGTGAGGCACGGGACTCATCAGGTCCTCTTCGAGCGGGTCGTCCTCCGCATCGGCATCGGCCATTTCGGCGCGATCGGGCACGACTTGTTTCCAAATCGCGTCGCCCTTTTCCTTGATGGTGGCCAGCACGGTCGGCGTTATCCGCATGGGGTAGTCCCCCACGATGTCTTCGATTTCCTTCGGGTCGACACCGAGCCGATCAGCCAAATCCTTCGGCTTGACCACGCTCTGAGCCAGGATACGTCTCCAATCCTCCACGTCTCTATCCTTTCGGTAATACTGGTCTAGTGGGTCGAGCCAGGCAGGCCGGCGCCTGCCTGTGGCATCGAAGTCCGTCCATGACCGACGCTCGCGGTACAGGTCCGAGCGAAGTCCTCACGGGTGTGCCTTGTCGTAGTGTGTCTGCAGGTGGGCGAGAATGTCGTGGGTTTCCGTCAGGATCGTGTCTCCGTCTTTCAGGACAGGAACATAGTACTGACCGGATACCTCATAGACTTGGGTGCGCATCGGACGAAAATCCGGAACCACCACATCGTCGTAGGGGAGCTTCAGCTCATCGAGACGGTCCCGAACGATCGCACAATCCGGGCACCATTGGACATGATAGAACGTGAGGGCCATGAGTGCCTATGATGAAAAAGGTTGAGGATTTATCTGCAAAGAGGCCTGTGCTGTAGCGGCCATGCGGTCACCTTACGACGTCATGTTCGGCGCGAGTGCACAGGGCCCCATGATCGCGTCGACCATGCCATGGATAATTTTCTTGTTCGCGGGACAGAGCGTCGCGAGAATCCCGCCGAGCTCGGCTTTGTCGCCCACGACAAAATAATAGGGCGACAAGCGGACTCGTCCGGACATCGGCACCACCGTGTCGCTTCGGTCGTCGAAATAGGAAGACTCGACTAGGCGGCCCTTGTGAAATTCTTGAAGGACATAGGGGGTCGTCGGGAAGGCGTGAAGCGCTTGCTCTAACGCAGCGGCCCATTCGACTTGAGGCAAATCGTGCCCGATGGACACGCCCCGGCTGCCCCAGGCCAGTTCCGAGAACCCCGAGGGTTTGAGCACCAGTTGGCGTTCCTTTTGGGTGGTCTGGGCCAAGCGGCGGAAGTCCGACAGGGCTCGTCCGCCGATCGTGAGATGCGGGATGACGGCCGTGGGAGGCACGGGCTGTGGGTCAAGGATCCAGGTTCTCGGCAGCAATCGTCGCAAATTGAGGGTCGTCTCCGGACTCAACGCCTGTTCCCAAAATGGGGCCAGCTCCGGGTGGTGAAACAGGCCGAATGCCAGCTTTTCTTCAAGCGCGGGCTTGTAGGGCGGCGTGACGGCTACCTGACCCTTCTTGGCCGCATACATCATGAGTTCAGATTTGGGGATGTTCTTCAGATCGAAGAGCTCGAAAAATCGATAGAGCAGACCGATGGCTCGTGGTCCGGTCTCATGGTGGAGGAACAGACCATCTTCCGAGAAATGAACCGCCCGGGGTTCGACGCAGAAGGCCTCGAAGCCGATCTCGCGCAGGCGTTGTGCCATCCATTGCATCTCGGGCCGGTATTCTTTGGCCTCGTCCGAGACGACGATTGCGAGGCACCCCTCCTGGCCGCCTTGTTGGGCGCGCAGCATGGCGGCAAATCCTTGCAACATGCCGTCGCGTCCGGCGATCAGAGGAGAACGTTCGGACGGCAAGCCGGGAGCCGGGTGGTCGAGGGCGAGCTGGTCGTCATAGGTGCGAGTCAAGCATCCCGTCAGGCCGATCCCGCCCGGTACGGAATCGAGCTCCGTGATCACCATCCCGTCGGTGGTCGGGATCACGTCGGGTCTGATGATGCCGGGAATGAGGCTGCGAAAACGGTTCATCCGGCTATACGTGATCAGTGATTCCGGTTTGCCTTGGTCGAGATAGGACGCGACCCATGGGGGCTGGGTTCCGCGGATGCTGTCCTGATAGAGACGGTTCAGTGCGCGATAGAAGGACAGGAGGTCTTGCCCAAGATGTTGGAAAAACCTCACATCTGACGGGGAAAGCGGAAAGGGGGTCGGAGCCACGCGGAACCGTGGCGACGGAATCGTAGAACCGGTCGTCGCCGCACCGTCGCCGGGTTCGGCCGTGCCATACACTCCGGCACGAACGAGGGCATCACGGATTGCGAGACAACGTCGGCGGGCTTCGTCGGAGTTCAATGGCTCACGTGAATGTTGTGCCAGTGCCAATGCAATATCCTCGATACTCGCAGCGCAATCGCGTGCCTCGCACTCGCGGTTGGATTCGAGGTGGAACAAATCGTACCATGGCCTCTTGCATCGGTACAAGTCAGCGGGGCACCGAGGGGCGCTCGGCCGCAGGCTGTTGTCGCGAAGTGGAGTGCGTTCAGCCATGTGAAAAGTTGCGAATAGTAGGACCCTGCGAGGGTTAGTGCTACAATGCGGCCACATCTCATGACGAGCCCATTCGTTCCAGTTTCCCCGACGATTCCCTCGCGGTCCGTAGGTGATGCTCTCCTGCAGATCGTGCCGAGCGCGGCCTGTCTTCATTGCGACGTGTGTTGCCGGTTCCCCGAGCAGGACAGTTTCTTGCGACCCTTCTTCGCAGCCGATGAAATCAGGGCGGCGATCGCGGCTGGTCTTGACCCTGAACGGTTCTCATCTCCCGATGGCGCACAAATCGACCTGGTGCCGAATCCGACGGGGGAGGGGTATGTCTGTCCGGCTTTCGACAGCGCCACCTCCCAGTGTCGCATCTATGACGTCCGTCCCCTGGACTGTCGGCTCTACCCATTTGCCTTGATGTGGGATGCCGCGCATGCGCAGGTCGTGCTCGGATGGGACACCAAGTGCCCCTATCTGCGAGACCTGTCCTCTCCACTGGTGAATCAGGCGGCGGACGACATCGCTCAATGGATCGAACAGGATGCGAGGATACAGACCCTGGCGAGGTATCCCCGGCTCATTGGGCGATTTCAAGACGACGTGATCGTCTTACGGACTCTGCCGCGAGTAAGTAAGCGGCTGCAGCAAGGAAAGGCATGGGTCTCCACGCAGGCGCTCATGTCGCAGGATCGAGCACGCATAGAAGCCGCGCTCGCCGTCAGCGCCGGTTACCAGAGCACGCCGCTTGCGGCGGCCTCTTTCGCCTACCACTATATCTGGCGGCATCGACTGACCTATTTCTGGGCCGATTTGCATGACCATATTTGCCTGTTTGCCGAATCGCCCGATGGTGTCTTCATGGTCCTGCCTCCGCTCGGGGCCGGCCCCCTCGCGCAGCCGCTGGCGGCGGCCTTTCGTTTCATGCGAGAGCGGAACGGCAGTTCGTCGGTGACGCGGATCGAGAATGTGTCGGAAGCCTGTGTCGATGAGATGCGCGCATTGGGCTACCGTGTGACCGCCAAAGAGCCCGACTATCTGTATGACGCATCGGACCTGGCCGACCTGTCCGGTGAGTCTTTTAAATCCCCGCGCGCCGCGTGTAACCGGTTCGTGCGGGAATGGGGCGGGGTGATCGAGCCCTACGCCACTCAGGACCAAAGGGCCTGTGTCAGTTTGTTTCATGAGTGGCGCGAACAGAAACAGCGGGCCGGGGCCGACGACTGGGCCGGTGCGTTGCTGGAGGATGCCGTAGGTGCACATGAGACGGCCTTGTCAGCCGCGCTGGAACTCGGACTGACCGGAGCCGTGGTTCGAGTGGCCGGCCGCATTCGAGCCTATACCCTGGGTCTGTGGCTCCATCCGTCGACCTTCTGCGTGCTGCTGGAAGTGGCAGATCGGGATATTACGGGGTTGGGGCCGTTTGTGTTTCGTGAATTCTGTCGCCAAGCTCGCGCCAAAGGGGCATCGTGGATTAATACCATGGATGATTCCGGCCTGCCGAGTTTGGCTCGCTCCAAGCAGTGGTATCATCCTGCGCGATTGTTGCCGAATTCTATTGTGACGGAGTCCTGACCATGGCCACCTCGCTATCAGCCGGTTCCTCGCGCCGGTCCTATCCTTGGTTGCCTGTCCTGATCGTCGGCATGACGATTGTGGCCTTCGTGATCGGCCTCGTCATGCTGCGATCGATCGAAGTGCGCCTGGTGGAGGCAACGGGGGAGAACCTCACGCTTGCGGCATCTGAGATCGCGGACAAACTTGATCGGCTGCTCTTCGAACGGCACGGCGACGTCCGGATGATGGCTCGCGCGCTTTCGGGCCGTCCCTTCGACAAGAAATATCTGAATGACTACCTGCACTGGATGCAGGAGACCTATGCGCCTGTTTATTTATGGATGGGGGTGGCGGACAGCCAAGGTCATATGATTGCCGCGACCGACCCGTCGCTTGTCGGACAGGATTACGGCCGAACGGGATGGTTCGAAGGGGTCCGGCAAACGGGCACGGTGCGGGTCGATGAAGTGAAGACTCTCGAGCCGGATCATACCATCGATTCGATCGCGTTTACGTCGCCCATCGTCGATGCGAAGGGCCAATTCCTCGGTGTCGTGACGACCCGCATCGGGCTGCCGATGCTTGAAAATGTCCTCATCGAAACCATTCGTAAGATTCAACGGGATGAAGGGGCGGCCGGACGGTTCGAATACCAGTTTTTGACCAAAGAAGGTGTGGTGTTTGTGGACTCCGCCTTCCCCGAGACCGACCTGGTCAATCTGAAACAGGTCGGTGTGCCCTCGGTGGCACTGAGCGAGTCCGGAAAGCCGGGATATGTCGAGGAAGAGCATGTGCGTCGGCGCGTCTCGGCAGTGACCGGTTATGCACAGACCAAAGGGTATAGCGATTATCCAGGCCTGCAATGGACCATTCTTGTGCAGATCGATCGGGACGTTATCTTACGTCCCATCCGAGCCATGATGTGGAAGCTCGGCATGGCCGGCGTGGTCGTCTGGTTTCCGATGGTCGGTCTGTTGCTGTGGGCCACCGGACGATTGCGAGAGCAGCATCGGCAGGCGCAGCAGGAGAGTGAATGGGCGCGTGCGGCGGAAGCCGCATTGCTGCAGAGCCAGGAGCGCAATCGGGTCATCGTCGATACGGCGCTGGACGCCGTGATTTCCATGGATGCGGGCGGCATCATCACGGATTGGAATGCCCAGGCGGTCAACATTTTCGGGTGGGAACGGGAAGAGGCGCTTGGTCGCCGAGTGTCCGAGACGGTGATTCCTGTTCGCGATCGGGAGGCCCATGAACGCGGGTTGCGCCATTTCTTGGAGACGGGGCAAGGTTCGCTTCTCAATCGCCGGATCGAGATGATGGGGTGCCATCGCCATGGGCATGAGTTTCCCGTCGAAATCACCATCTCTCCGGCCCGACTGGGCGATGCGTATATTTTCAGCGCATTCATTCGGGATATTACCGCGCGGAAACGGACCGAACGTCAGCTCTCGTCGCAATATGCGGTCACGCGGGTTTTGGCGGAGTCGCGGACCCTGGAGGAAGCGGGTCCGAAGATCCTGCAGGCCATCTGCGAAAGCCTTGAATGGGAGTTGGGAGTATTTTGGCGACTGGACCGGCAGGGAAGTGTGTTGCGTTGCCTGGATGTGTGGCAGTCGCCCGCCTTGAATGCCGAAGAGTTTGTACTCGCCACCTGGCAGCACACCTTTCAGATCGGCAAGGGACTCCCTGGACGGATTTGGCAGGCCGGGCAGCCGACCTGGATCAAGGACGTGGTGAAGGAAGCCAATTTCCCTCGGGGCGATGCGGCCGCTCGGGTGGGGCTGCACGGCGCATTCGGATTTCCGGTGCGGGTGGGCACCGAAGTGGAAGGTGTGATCGAGTTGTTCCGGCGTGAGATCAAGCAGCCGGACGAGCAGTTGTTGAAAATGGTGGCCGACGTCGGACTTAAAATCGGCCAGTTCGGTGAACGCGCCCGAGCCGAGGATGCGCTTCGGCGCACGGAAGCGCAGCTGCAGCAATCACAGAAAATGGAAGCCGTCGGACGGTTGGCCGGCGGAGTGGCGCATGATTTCAACAATATGCTGACGGTGATTCGAGGATACAGCGAACTGGTGTTGAGCCGTCTGGCGCCGACGGATGGGTTCCGGAAAGAACTGGAGGAGGTGAAGAAGGCCGCAGATCGCGCGTCCGGCCTCACCGGCCAACTCTTGGCGTTCAGTCGCCGGCAATTTATCGCGCCGAAAGTGTTGGATCTCAATGCGGTGATCCATAATATGGAAGGGATGTTGCGGCGGTTGCTGGGCGAGGACATCGTGGAGCTCTGCACGGTGCTGGATCCGGCGTTGGGGCCGCTGAAGGCGGATCCCGGGCAGGTGGAGCAGGTCATTATGAACCTTGCCGTGAATGCCCGTGATGCCATGCCAAGCGGAGGCCGCCTGACGGTGGAAACCAGCAATGTGCACTTCGGGCCGCGCAGAAACCGTCCGCCGATGGGCGCTGAGCCAGGTTTCTATGTTGCCTTGATCGTGCGCGATACCGGCCATGGCATGGATGAGGATACGCAGTCGCATGTCTTCGAGCCGTTTTTCACCACGAAGGAAAAAGGTAAGGGGACCGGGCTCGGTTTGTCGACGGTCTATGGCATCGTCAAGCAAAGCGGTGGTTGTATCGAGGTGGAGAGCAAGCCGGGACGCGGGGCGACCTTCAAGATCTTTTTTCCGCGCGTGGAGGCCGTCACGGCAGAGGCCGAATCCGTCGCGGTGGGGAGCGACTCGGTCAGAGGACGCGAGACGGTCTTGTTGGTGGAGGATGAACCGGGCGTCCGGCGGTTGGTCAATGAAACGCTCCGCTTGCACGGCTATACGGTGCTGGAAGCCCGGCACGGGATTGAAGCGTTGCTCACCGGCGCCAAACATGCCGGGCCGATCCACTTGTTGCTCACGGATGTGGTCATGCCGCAGATGAGCGGACCGGAAGTCGCTGAAAAGCTCGCGACGGTTCGTCCGGAGGTCAAAGTGCTATACATGTCCGGTTATCCGGATCATCCGGCCTTTTCCAAGGGGGGGATCGATACCGAGCATTCCTTCTTGCAAAAACCCTTCACGCCCACGACGCTTGCGCAGAAGGTTCGAGAAGTGCTCGATGGGTCGAAAGTCGCCTGAGAGATGTCTCTCGCAACGGCGATGGCGTTTGTTTGTCTCCAGCCTGCCGCTTGAACTTCCGGCTCGTTTCCGTTTATCGTGGCGCACCATGCAAGGTATTCAATTCAATGTAGAGGTATCGGAATGAACGAGGGGCGAGCGGCTTCGGCGCCGAAAGGGCAGGAACAAGAGATCGATCGGTACCGAATCGCGCGTGAGCCGTTTTATGCCGAAGTTCGGGGCGAGGTCGGGCTCTTTACGATCGCGGCGCAGAGCCGCATGCCGGTGATGCTGAAAGGGCCGACGGGTTGTGGGAAAACGCGGTTCGTCCAGCACATGGCCTATCGCCTGGGTCGACCCCTCATTACCGTCGCGTGCCACGAAGATCTCACCGCCTCCGACCTCGTCGGCCGGTACCTATTAAAGGGGCAGGAGACGGTTTGGATGGATGGGCCGTTGACCCTCGGGGTCAAGCAGGGGGCCATCGTCTACCTGGACGAGATCGTCGAGGCGAGAAAAGACACCACCGTCATTATCCATCCCCTGAGTGATGACCGGCGCCTGCTGCCGATCGAGAAAAAAGGGCAAGTGATTGAAGCGGTCGATGACTTCATGCTGGTGATTTCCTACAACCCCGGATACCAAAGTATCCTCAAAGATCTCAAGCAGAGCACCAAGCAGCGGTTCATGGCGATCGAATTCGACTACCCCTTGCCTGACATCGAGAGCCGGGTCGTGGCGCAAGAAGCCGGCGTGAGTCCCGAGATCGCGCAGCGACTCGTCAAGATCGCCGAAAAAGTTCGCAATCTCAAGAATCATGGACTGGAAGAAGGCGTGAGCACCAGGCTCCTGATCTATGCGGCGACCTTGATCAAGCAAGGTGTGCCGGCCGATCGAGCCTGTGACGTCGCCATCGCCCGTCCGATCACCGATGACCCGGACATGGTGCGCAGCATCATCGAAGTTGTGAAGGCGATCTTCTGACGCGCGCGTCTATTCCGACGCAGTGATACGCGTCTGCAGGAACCCGGTGACCAGCCGCAACTCCATGCCAGAGAGCCAGGCCCCGGTAGGGGAACAGGTCGTCCGCACTACCCCCGAGGGCGCCGCCTTGTCGGTGCATGTCCAGCCCAGAGCGTCTCGTACCGAATGTGCAGGTCTGCATGGTGAGGCGGTAAAGATTCGTGTTGCGGCACCGCCGACCGACGGCGCTGCCAACGACGAGTTGTGCCGATTCCTCGCCCGCCGCTGTGATGTGCCGTTGAGTGCGGTCCACATCCTGAGCGGGACGGGAAGCCGTCAGAAACGCCTGCTGGTGAAGGGGCGAACCGCAGAACACGTGCGCAAACGACTTGCGCTTGAATAGCTTGCCGACAGAGCATGGGGCCTGCGATCGTTGGGGCGTGGTGGCGGGCAATATGATGCAGGGTGATGGAATGGTGAGTCGCAGCGTCCGCATGAGACTGTCCGGATGTGTCACTGTCATGGTGTCGTTGAGCGTCATTGGCCTGGTCGCCTGTGCCGGGCCTGAGCCGATTCTCAGATCCACCACCAAGGTACAGCTGTATGGAAAGGATCTGGCGGAACGTGAAGCGGCTCTGTGTGGACAGAAAGCGGAACGCGCCGGTGTGCAGCATGGAACCAATCGGAGCGGGAATGCCGGTGCCGGCGCCACGCTGGGGTTTATCGGTGGGGCCGCGGTGGGCGCGTCCGCCGGGTTCGTCGGAGGGCCTACGGGAATCGCCATCGGAGCGGCAGCAGGGAGCGCGGTCGGCGGGGTGCTGGGTCTGCTGGCCGGAATCTACAAGCCGTTGCAGCCGCAGCCGGACTATACCGCTTTCGTTGAACGATGTCTCAAGGAAAAGGGTTATGAGACCGCGGGCTGGCAATGACGAAGTGTTGGTGTGATGGCGCTGCGGGGGAGTGGGTCGATCAAAACGTAAAGCATCCCGAATAATCGGCCATCAAGCATTGAACACGAATTGAAATCCGTTCGAGCCGATCAAGTATTTCAGGCGTCGGTACTGAGGTGTCGACGTCCCTCAACCATTCCGCATCCTGCCTCAATTTATGTAATGACCATCGCGATGTGCCGGGAATAATCGTCCCATCCTGCGCTGCGCGGTCGACGATCTCGCGGAACGAGGCCACCTCATCGGCCAACTCCACACGCTCGGCATGAAATCCGTACGGCGCTTCGTCCTGATCGATCAGGACGGTGAGGGTCCGAAGCCATTCCACGGCCGCGGCCATGCGTTCGTAATGCAAGGTGCTGGCGACGTCCCCTGCGGTATGGTAGCGCGGGCTGCGTCCGGCGGAGAGAAACAAAAACGGGATCCCATGGTTGCGAAAAACGTCATAGTCGCTGAAGGCTTTATGGCCGATTCCAGGAATTTCTTCGACCAGGTGAATCCCTACGGGGAAGACCTTCAGGGAAGAGGCGGACGCCTGTTTGAGTCGTCGGTACAGATCAGGGCTTTTCTCCGCCCCGATGGCAAAAATCGCATCCTTGGCGGGCTCCCAGTGTATGCCACCCATGAGGTCCATGATGATCACGGCCTGAAGATTGGCGGCGCCGCCCAGTTCCGGCGGCAGGTGATGAAAGAGAAACTGCGATCCCATCTCAGCCGTACCGAAATAAGGAGATTCCTCACTGTTGAAGGCTACAAAGAGGATCCCATGATGAGTGAGGGCCGCCGTGTGCCGCGCGGTTTCAATCAGGATGGCGACGGAAGAGGCATTGTCGTCCGCGCCGAGGAAGGGGTACCCAAGATGATCAAAATGGGCGCCCACCAGAATCCATCGTGCGGCTCCCGTGCCGGAAGTCGGTGGGATGAAGCCGAGGAGGTTATCGCCGATCTTCGGCGAAATAACCTGTCGGTACCCGCCGAGCGACGGGAGCGGGTGGAGTCCGACTGCCCGAAACTGTTCTTCGATATAGTGGGCCGCCTGGCGATTGCCCAGTGAACCGGGCTGTCGCCCTGAGAGTGCGGGACTCGCCAGGAATGACACGTGACCGTGCAAACGTTGGCCGGAGATTGTCGTGATCGGCAAGAGCCTCGGATCGATGGCGTCCATCGTCCGCAGACAACCGGTTGCGGCGAGGCAGAGCAGCAGAGACAGGGCGGAGAGCAGCAGGGCAACAACAGGGCTCCGACCAGGCCGAATTTGCGCGTTCACGGCTGTGCGGGAGAATCCACATCGGTCGGTGGAACGGCTTCTTTGGGCGCCATGGGCAGCGCTTTGTGCCGGAGCGCCCGGCCTTTTTCCGGAGTCGGATCGGTGATGAGGCCGTAACACTGGCGGCCTTCATGGTCTTCCGGTAGATATTCGGTAATCGGCATGCCATCCTCACGGACGAAGAGCAGACAGTGGCAATATTTGTAGATCTGCATCTCGTCGCAGGCGCACATCCATCGCCGGAGCTTGGCTTCTGCCTGCTTGTCAGGGTAAAAGTTGCAGGGACATAACGGTTTGCCCAACTCGTCGACGTGGGCGGCGAGGCCGAGCACTACCGCGTTCGTGACGGCCTCATTCGGGTGCATGGCTGTTCCGCTCTTCTCGGCGAAGCCCTTCACATACTTCCACATTTTGTCGAGGCTCGCTTTACTCGGTTCAGCCATTCCGTCCCCCGCGTGACAACCGCTCAGTGAATCGTTGGTTTAGGTGCGATGCGTGTCTGTCCGCCGCAAGGACACAGTTTACAAGCGAAATTGTGTCCTTTACAATCCACAACTTCCCTCAAAGCGGACTCTGGAGCTATGGCGTCTGGGCGCTCATCTGAACCACTTCTTGACCTGCTGGCCGACCAACTGGGCCTTGATTCCGCGCGAGTCGTGGTGACGGCCATCGCCGATTCAGCGACCAGGCCGGATACCCTGGATGGTGTGCTGGTGCTGCTGGGCGAGCTGATCGAGGAGGCGCCGAAAGCTGCCAAGGGCGCCATCGATGCGTTGGCCGACATGCAGCGTCGAGGCCTGCTGGCCGAGATCCTTCCTTGGCTCGATCTTGGCGTGGCCGTCGCGGCTGATTCAGGCGCCCTGGCGTTGCGATTTTTTAAGGAGAGTCCGTTGCTGCTCGGTCTTCTCGATCCCCCTACGCGAGCGGTTGTGTTGGCCGCCGCGTTGGAGCTCGCAGACCGTCAGGCCAATGTAGCGGTGGAATTTATCCGGATTTCGCCGGAGGCCGTCGGAGTGTTATCCCCGGCGGATTGGCCCATTTGGATGGATCTGGCCTGTGAACTGGCGGACACCGATTTTGCCTTGGCCGTGGAATATATCCGGCAGATTCCTTCGATAGCTCGCGTCTTGTCGCTCGATACGGTTCGTACCTGGGTGCAGTTCGGGATGAAGCTCATCGTCGAGAACAGCCTCGGCAAACCGGATTATTTGGGTGTATTGGAATTTTTCCGAACGAGTGCTGCCATTTTGGAAGATATTCCCGGGCAGGGGCATCGCAACCAGGTGATCGGTATCGGCGCGCAGATGGCGGAGCGCTCGCCGGAGGCTGGTATCGCGGTACTGGCAGAGGCGCCCGCGATCCTCCGGCGGCTTCCTTCTGAGGAATGGCGGACGCGAGTTCTTCGTTACGGGTTGCTGGTCGCTGAACGTGATGCCGACACGGCATTGGCCTATATTCGACGCTGTCCTGAATTGATCGCATTGATCGGATCCGGTGAAGGGGCGCAGGAGAAGTTCGATTCCTGGTTTGCTTCCGGCATGGAGGTGCTGGAGTACAGTCTGGACGGGGGACGGGCCTACTTTGCCATGGAAACTGAGAAGGCCTTGGGCGCTGTGTCTCAGGCCCTGAGCGGCGTGCCGCTCCGGCAGATCGCCCGGCGCGTCAAGCTGTTCGCCCAAGCGCTCTGCGGTCGCGATCTGCGCATTCACGACCTGCCGGACTCGCTCGAATCGGCCCAGCCGATGGCACGCGCAACCGTGAGTGACGATGGGCGGAGCATCGGATTGCCTTCAATCGTCAGGCGGTATCCCACCTACGACGAAAACGTGCGCCTCTATATGGTGATGGCCGCGCATGAGGCCGGACATCTGGAGTTCGGCACGTTCGACTTACCCGTCGCCAGGCTTCAGGACCTAGTTGAGGATCTTGGGCGGCGATATGGACGCTCCACGTCACAGGAATCCCGGACATTGGGAGATGTATTTGCGCGTTATCCACAGCCCGGCCTGATGCGTGATCTATGGGCGTTGGTGGAGGATGCCCGAGTCGAATATTTGTTGCGGGCCGAATATCCCGGTCTGAGCCGCGACCTCGCTCTCGTCGCCAAAGATGCCGTCACCATCCGAAGTCTCGCCCACGGTATGACGGTACGCGAACTGGTCGTCGATCAACTCCTGCTCCTCTCGACCGCGGAGGCGGGGTCGGCACCGGTTCCCGACGCCGTAGAGCGCGAAGTCAATGAACTCTGGCAGCTCTGTCAGGCGATGTTCACTCCGGAGGCGACAGCCGAGGAGGCGGTGCGGCTGGCCGATCGCCTCTATGTGCGTATGGACGAGCTGTTGGCCGTTCGTCGAGAGGCCAATCCCAGCCCCGATGAGGCGGAGGCTCCGGAACAATCGATCCCTGCTCCCAAGTCGTCGGAGGATCTGTCCGACACGTACCGGCCGATGGACAATTGGGATTATCGCGGCGCCATGGATCCCAACTTGGTGCGCGACCGTACTGAATCTTCACCTGAACAGACTCCGGCGTCCGGCCGAGGCGACAGCGAAGCCGGTGCCGGTTTAGCTGGGGATTCCAGTGGATCGTCGGCAGGAGCCGGTACGGCGCGCTCGCAGCAACTGTCGCAAGATGTCTTGGTGCCAGGCCGTCGGCAGCCCTCACTAGTGGAAGAGGTCCTGGCCGTCGAGGGCGAGGGTGCCAGGCCGGATGACGAGACGATCGGCGCGGCACAGGCGGTTCGCTACCATGAGTGGGATGCCGCCATTCAGGACTATCGGATGCATTGGTGCCGCGTGGTTGAGCGCGAGGCGGTTGAAGGGGCATCGGACTTCGTGGAGGAGACCTTGGCTGCCCAGCGGGGAACGGTCAGACTCTTGCGTCGCTACTTCGAGAGTCTGCGTCCCCCCGGGCTCCGGCGCATTCCGGGCCAGCTGGACGGAGAAGACTTGGATATGGATGCCGTGATCGGTCGGGTGGCTGATTTGTCGGCGGGCATCGAGCCGTCTGAGCGGATCTATGTACGGCGTGAAAAACGGGACCGCGAGGTGGCCGCCGCATTTCTGGTTGATCTCAGCGGATCGACCAGTCGGCAGGTCGAACAGGGGCGGCGGATCATCGATATTGAGAAGCAGGGTTTAGTGCTCCTATGTGAAGCGCTTGCGGCGATCGGCGATCAATTTGCCGTGTATGGCTATTCAGGGCAGGGACGACACCAGGTGGATTTTGTGGTCGTGAAGGGGTTCGATGAACTCGTGACCGGGCGCGCGGGAGCCAAGTTGGGAGGAATCGTACCGCTGCAACAGAATCGGGATGGCGCGGCCATCCGGCACGCGACGAGCAAGCTGCTCGCTCGCCGGGCGAAGACGCGAATTCTGGTGGTCATCAGCGACGGTCGTCCGTTGGACGACGGGTACAAGGACGAGTACTCACTGGAAGATACACGCATGGCTTTGCGGGAAGCCCGCGCCAGCGGCATCGAACCGGTCTGTATTACGATCGACACGCAGGCAGACCCCTATCTGCGTCGGATGTATGGAGATGTGCGCTATGTGGTAATTGATCGTGTGGAGGGGTTGCCGGAGAAGCTCCCGAGGATTTACCATCGGCTGACGGCCTGAATGGTCGTGCACGAGGCCTTTTCAGCACTGGAGCATACCAACGATGATTGAGCAGCCACCACGACCGACTGTGCCACCTTGGCTCTATAAGCTATTTACCGGCCATCAATATCCCTATGTGCGACGTCAGGCCAAGTTCGCCAATCGGAATACCAAGCCGGGCGAGGATCGACCGGAACCGACGCGGGAAGAGATCGACGCCAAATTTTGGGAAATTTATCCACGCTGTACCGCCAAAATTTTGCAGGAAGTCAAAGCCGGCATGATCGTGGTGTTTCACGAACTGGGTGAGTACCCTGCGGGTGGGTACCAGGGATTGGTCGAGGCGCCCGAAGATTTTCTCGGGGCACATTACGGTAAAAAGAAGATCAAAGTGAATTTCTATGACGGCGATAATTTTGTCTGCACGATCAATTTCAAGGTCGGCGGCTGGACGGGCCACGAACACGCGTGAAGGGAACAGGTCAGTGCAGGACAGTCTGTGCACTGGACGCTTCACGTTTTACGCTTCACGAGGTGGGATGATGGGACGACCTAAGATTACGATAGTGGGCGCGGGGAATGTCGGCGGGACGGTCGCGCAGCGGTTGGCGGAAAAGAATGCATATGATGTCGTCCTGGTCGACATCGTGCCGGGGATTCCGCAAGGCAAGGCCTTGGATATCACTCAAGCCGGTCCGGTGTGCGGGTACAGTACTCGCGTCGTCGGCACGAATGGCTATGACGAAACCGCAGGGTCATCCATTGCCGTCATCACCTCTGGAATTCCCCGGAAGCCGGGCATGAGCCGTGATGAACTCCTGGCGACGAACGCGAAAATCGTGCAAACAGTGGTACGGGAGTTGGTGTCGCGTTCGCCGAACATCATTCTGATTCTGGTGACGAATCCATTGGATGCCATGGTGCATGTGGCGCGGCAAGTCAGCGGACTGCCGAAATCACGGGTGCTGGGCATGGCCGGCGTGTTGGATACAGCGAGGTTGCGGTCGTTTGTCGCAGAAGAGTTGCGCGTGCCCGGCACGGATGTGCAGGCGATGGTGTTAGGCGGCCACGGGGACACGATGGTGCCGTTGGTTCGCCAGACGACCGTCGCCGGTAAACCGATTACGGAGCGGCTGTCTCCGGAGCGGCTGAGCGCCTTGATTAAACGTACGCAGGACGGCGGGGCTGAGATCGTGGCCTTGCTCAAGACCGGCAGCGCGTTTTATGCGCCGTCCGCCTCTGCGGTGGATATGGTCGACGCGATCATGAACGATCAAAAGCGCGTCGTCCCCTGCGCCATGCTCTGCGAAGGGGAGTACGGGTTGAAGGATGTGATTGTCGGCGTGCCCGTAACGTTGGGGCGCGGCGGAGGTGAATCCATCGTTGAGTATGATCTGACGGCCCAGGAGCGAACGGCTCTGCAGGCTTCTGCCGATGCGGTGCGAGACCTATGCGCAGTCGTCGATCGCCTGCTGACTGCCTAGCTGGCCGACTCGGGGATGGCCTGAGAGGCAGGTTGCTTGCTTGACAAGCCTGAGCGGCCTGCAGTAGAGAACGTGGTTGGCACTAAACCGTTACAGTTGGGGGGCGTATGAAATTTTTGGAGGATCCGTATCAGACTTTGGGCGCAGGTTTTGCGCTCGCTGTCGGATTGATAGTCGTCTATCTGAGTATGGCAGGAGTGGGGGCGGGCGATGTCGATTGGTTCGGTTTGATCGTGCGCTGGATCCATTTCCTGGCCGGCATTACCTGGATCGGGATATTGTACTTCTTTAACCTTATCAACGCGGGCTTTCTGAAGAGCCTGGACGGGCCGACGAAGAACATCGTCATCCCCAAGCTGATGCCGGCTGCCTTGAATTGGTTTCGCCATGGCGCCACGGTCACGGTCCTCGCGGGGGTCGTGCTCTACGGCTACCTCTATTCAAAAGGGGGAACCGGTGCACTTGCGCTAGGGATCGGCGGGTTGCTCGGCATCATCATGATGGGGAATGTTCATGGGATCATTTGGCCCAAGCAAAAGAAGATCATTGCGGCGGTGGCTGCCGCGGCCCAGGGCACGCCTCCTCCGCCGGAGATGGCGCAATGGGGAAGAACTGCTTTGATCGCCTCGAGGATCAATTTTTTGCTGTCTATTCCCATGTTGTTCTTCATGGGGGCCGGGAGCCATTTGAAGTAGAAGGCTGGGTGAGCAGAATGAGGGGGATTGGTCATCCGAGAAGGATGGCCAGTCCCTTTTTTCTTGTGTCAATCGAGTCTTGGAACCGGTATCGAATGTCGGCGAGTCTTTTGCCTGATTTGCTCTAGGTCTATCAGACCTAACTGCTTGAGATTCAGGCCTAATCGGGCGAACTTGCCTTGACGGCCCCCGAAGAGCAGCCGTATAGTACATTGCTGCTAACCTGGGGGTGTTACCCCCGAAAGGGAATAACGTGACCCTACCTCAACCAAGGGTATTGCAGAAGCTTGAAGGGGCTCCCTGGGAAATCGATCCCTACCTTAAGACCGGCGGGTACGAAGCCTGGCGAAAGTGTCTCAAGGATCTCACGCCGAATGACATTGTCGGAGAGATCAAGAAGGCTGGCCTGCGAGGGCGAGGTGGCGCGGGTTTTCCAACCGGCACCAAGTGGGATAAGGTTCTCAATCATCGGGTACAGGAGCGTTATTTTGTCTGCAACGCCGGTGAGCATGAACCGGGTACGTTCAAGGACCGCCATCTCTTGAAGCTGATCCCGCATCAGCTGATTGAGGGGTGTCTCATTGCCTCTCGTACGGTGAATGCCAAAGCCTCCTATATCTATGTCAATCACGAGTATGTGGAAGAAGAAGCCAACCTGAGGAAAGCCATTGCTCAAGCGCGGGAACGAGGACTATTGGGGAAGAACATTCTTGGAACGGGTGTGGACCTTGACCTTGAAGTATTCTCCGGTCATGGCAGCTATGTCGCGGGTGAAGAGACGGCCATGTTGGAGTCGATGCAGGGCCGTCCGGCGATGCCGCGTCAAAAGCCGCCGTTTTATCCGACCGATTTCGGGCTATACGGGAAGCCGACCTTGGTGAACAACGTCGAGACGTTGTGCAATATTCCGCAAATTCTCAAAAACGGCGCCGCGTGGTTTACTCAGGTGGGAACGGAAAAGTGCCCCGGGACCATGCTCTTCTCCCTCAGCGGAGCCGTGAATCGGCCCGGCGTGTACGAAATGCCCATGGGGGTGACGATCCGGGATCTCATCGAGATCTGTGGCGGAGGCGTTCCGAACGGACGCAAGATCAAGGCCGTGTTTCCGGGCGGGCCTGCGTTTTCAATGGTCACGGCGGATCAATTGGATTTGCCGATGGATTTTGATTCGCTGAAAAAGGCCGGGACGGGACTCGGATCCGCCGGGACGATTGTGATCGACGATGCGACCTGCATGGTGGCGGCGACCCTGAAGTACTCAAACTTCTTCAAGGGTGAAAGTTGCGGACAGTGTCCTCCCTGCCGGATGGGCACCATCAATCTGGCAACCTTGATGGACAAGATCGAGCGCGGAGAGGGCAGCCAGAAAGACCTTGATTCATTGCTCCAACTGTGCGGATTTGTGAAGGGAACCGGGTATTGTACCCTGATCACCGGGGCCGCAGTCCTGGTGCAGAGCAGTCTCCGATTATTCCGGCATGAATTTGAAGAGCATATTCGGCTGCAACGTTGCCCCTTTCAACCCGCCCGAACCGGGGCCGGCGCGAACGCCTAGAGGACATGTCGAATGCCGCGTGTAAGTTTTCTACATCCCGAGGGTCGGAGCGGAGAGGTCGAGCCCAATCTCACATTGCTGGAGGCAGCCAAGGCACTCGGGTTTGAGCTCAATCACGATTGTGGAGGGAACGCGTCGTGTACCACGTGTCGCGTCGAAGTGCAGATGGGGGAAGACAATCTGTCCGAGATCGATTTCGACGAACAGGATTTGTTGGATCGTGAAGCCCTGTCCGAACCTTGGCATAGACTTGGTTGTCAGGCGAGGGTATTAGGCGATGTCGTGGTTCGCGTGCCGGAAACGAAGTGGGTGCAACCCGAATCAGCGGCATCGGGCGAAGTTGGAAAAAAGGGACCAGGACTTCCGTAAGTTCCCGTGAGATGGTAAAGTAAGCCGATGTAACGTGCCGAACACGTAGACCAGAAGGAGGACCAACGATGGTAACGATTACGCAATTGGCGGAGCAGAAAATAAACGAACTCATGACCGAGGAAAAAGACGTGGTCGGTCTGCGAATTTATGTTCGCGGCGGAGGTTGTCATGGCTATCAATACGGCATGGCCTTCGAGTCCAAAATGGCCGACGATGATACGGTCATCGAAAAAGGCAACGTGAAGGTCATCATGGACTCCCAGAGCGCACCGCTGCTCCAGGGCGCGGAAGTCGATTATGTCGACAGCTTGCAGGGGTCCGGATTCTCGATCAAGAATCCTCAAGCGAAGACGACCTGCGGGTGCGGCAGTTCTTTCAGTGCGTAAGAGTTTTCCGGTTGGCACACAACCGGAGTGCGAATGTTTCGTTGAGTGAAGCAGCAAGCCGGGATGGCTCCCTCTCTAGTGGGGAGCCATCCCGGCTTGTTCGTTCTGTCAATGTGCGGGGAGAACGACCTTGATGTCTCAGGCGACTATCACGCGACGCTATCGTTTCTGCGCCGCTCATCGGCTGCATACCGATCAGCTGTCGGCTGAAGAGAATCGGACCACCTTCGGCAAGTGTAACAATCCGAATGGGCATGGGCATAACTATGTGGTGTTTGTGTCCGTCAGGGGCGATATCGATCCGATTACCCACCAGGTGCTCGAGGTGTCACAACTCGACGCTGCCGTCGAGCAGATAGTCGTACGACGTTTCGACCATCAGGATTTGAATCGAGATCCGGAGTTTGCGGTCCAGACCACCACAGGAGAGAATTTGGTGCTGCTCTTGTGGGAACTGCTGGTAGATCAGCTTCCATCGGGACGATTAGTGAAGGTTGGTCTGATCGAAACGCGGGATAACTACTTCGAATATTCCGGCTCGGCGGAGAGCAACCGGAGAGAAGAGGGAGTGAGGCATGGCTAAAGTGGTTTCTGGGTCCCGTGCCAGACGGTCGGGTGTCGCTCCGACGTCGACCGGCCAGGACCCGATCGAAGGGCTGATGTCGCAGCTCTTGGTGGAATTGGGAGAGGCCCCCGCACGCAACGGGCTCGTGAATACACCGAAGCGTGTCGCGAAGGCCATGCGCTTTATGACACAGGGCTATCGTCAGGATATCGATCATCTGCTTAATGGGGCCCTGTTTCCGATTGAGTATGACGAAATGGTCATCGTGAAGGATATCGATTTCTTCAGCATGTGCGAGCATCACTTACTGCCGTTTTTTGGAAAATGCCATGTGGGGTATCTGCCGAACAAGAAAGTGGTGGGACTCAGTAAGATTCCGCGGGTCGTGGATGCATTCAGTCGGCGCTTGCAGGTGCAGGAACGATTGACCCTTCAGATTGCCGAAACGCTCAAGAAGAAGCTCAATGCGCATGGTGTGGCGGTTGTGATGGAAGCGCGACATCTCTGCATGATGATGCGAGGGGTGGAAAAACAGAACACCGTCGCTGTGAGTAGTTCCATGCTGGGCGTGTTTCGCACGCAACAGCAGACTCGCGAAGAGTTTTTGAAGTTGATTCGAGGCAGCAGTGTCCGAGACGGAAACTAATCGATTTCCGATTCGATCGCCTACCGCAACCCCTCGACGAATCCTCGCATCAGTTCGTTAAACCCCTCAGGTTGTTCGAGATTACTGAGGTGCCCGGCCGCTGGAATGATGGCCAGCCGGGCATCAGGAATTTCTCTCGCCATCAATTGTGCATCGGCGAGGGGCGTGGTCTGGTCTTCCTGACCGATGATCACGAGTGTCGGGCAGGTGATGGTCTGAAGATGAGCGACGGAATCCGGCCGATCTGCCATGGCCATCAGGTCGACGAGGATGCCGCTCACCGCTATGTGCTGGATCGTGTGCCGAACATATTCAACCAGCTCAGGTTTATGCTCCAGAGACGTAGGTCCGAGCAGCTTGGGAAGCATGGTTTCCGCGACCGCCTCGGTACCTTTTCCATAGGCGGTCTGGGCCAAATTGAATCGCCCCGTTCGCCCGTCCGGGCTATCCGCTTGCGCGCGGGTATCAGCCAGCACCAAGGCCTTCAGTCGGTGTCCGTATTTTCTGGAGAATGCAAAGCTGACATAACCCCCCATCGATAACCCCACCAGGATCGCCTGCGGAATGGCAAGGTGGTCGAGCAGTGCGCAGACATCATCGGCGTAGTGGTCGAGTGAAAAGTTCCAGAGTGGGGCGTCCGACTCGCCGTGTCCGCGTAGATCGAGCGCAATCGTCCTGCATTGGCCAGAGAGCGCGGCAATCTGCGGTGCCCACATCGAACGATTCAACGGGAAAGCATGGAGGAAGACGAGAGGCACTCCCGAGCCCTGGTCGTCGTAGGCCAATCGAATCCCGTTCGCGTCACAAAACATTGGTACATCCTTGGCGTATATCTGATGGGTGGTAGCATTGCCGGCGCCGAGAATCAAGAGGGAGGGGTGGTGAGTGGAGGCGGCACCCGTTTGCGATGGTTCCCTCGCGACAGCTAAAATGCACAAAGGTATTCAGGTAGAGCAAGACGATGTCCTCTCTTGATTCCACAGGCGATCTGTTCGCGCCGACTCAGGCTGCCACTTATCCCGGAAACGTTCCGCTGGCCGAGCGTCTGCGTCCTCGATGCTTCGATGATCTCGTCGGGCAGGAGGAGGTGGTGGGAGTGGGACGTCCGCTGAGAAATGCCATTGAGCGGGACCAACTCTCGTCCGTTATCTTCTGGGGACCTCCGGGTTGCGGGAAAACCACCTTAGCCGGGCTCGTGGCGCAGCATACCAAGTCCCAGTTCGTGCCGTTTTCAGCCGTCACCGGCGGCATCCCCGAGCTGCGGGAGATCATTAAAGCCGCAGAGCACCGGCGAGCGATGGGCAGGGCGACGACGCTGTTCGTCGACGAAATTCATCGGTTCAACAAAGCTCAGCAAGATGCCTTTTTACCGCATGTCGAGCGGGGGACGGTGGTGCTCATTGGGGCGACCACGGAAAATCCATCTTTCGAACTGATCGCTCCCCTGCTCTCTCGCTCACTTGTGGTTGTTTTAGAGCCGCTGACCGAGGAGGCGCTCGGTGTGATTCTCGATCGTGCGATCGGCAATACGGAGCGAGGTCTGGGGTCTCTCCGCATAACCATGCGTCCCGCTGCTCGCGAGCGATTGATTGCTTTCGGCAACGGTGATGCGAGAAGTCTGCTGACGACGCTGGAGTTTGTGGCCGGACAAGCCCCTATCGGCCAGGATGGAACACGTACGATCGATGAGCAGGCGCTGGATTCGGCGTTGCTCAGAAAGGCGCTTCGCTACGACAAGTCCGGCGAGGAGCATTACAACCTCGTATCGGCCTATATCAAGAGCCTGCGCGATTCCGATCCGGACGGTGCGCTCTACTGGCTGGCGCGTATGTTGGAAGGCGGGGAGAATCCCAGGTTCATCGCCCGACGGATGGTGATTTTTGCGTCGGAGGATATCGGCAATGCCGAACCGATGGCCCTGGTGGTGGCGAATGCGGTCGCCCAGGCGGTGGAGTTCGTGGGGCTACCGGAGGCGCAAATCAACTTGGCGCAGGGGACGACGTATCTCGCCTCCAGACCCAAGGATAACGCCTCCTATGTGGGCCTCCAGGAGGCGGTTCGAGACGCGCGCCAATATGGGAATCTCGGTGTCCCGCTGCATTTGCGCAATGCCGTGACTTCACTGATGAAAGACATCGGTTACGGCAAAGGCTATCGTTACGTGCATGACGATCCTGCGGCCGAGACCGAGCAAGGGCACCTCCCGGACCCGCTTCGCGGCAGGCGGTATTACCGTCCCGGCACCCCCTAATTTGATGAAGAAAGGGGCTGGACAAACTTGTACAGACGGTTATACTTAGGGCCGAGGTTTGCATGGCACGTCAATCCAGTTCAGCGGAGAGTGTAAGCGAACGCCGGAAATATGTCCGGGCGACCCTTGTCGGGTCGGCCCTGGTATCGCCGCAAAGCGGAGCCAAGGGGTTTACGGCAGTCCTGAACAACGTGAATACGATCGGCGCGGGGCTTCATTCCAAGGAAACCTTGCCGATCGGGGCGAAGATCACCGTGTCGCTGGCGTTCTTGGATCCGGATCGCGTCGAGCAACAGGAGAAGTTGAGCGCCACGGTGGCATGGGTGAAGCCGTGGGAGAAGGGGATGTTGCTCGGGGTGGTGTGGGACGATCTGGTGACGAAGGAGAAGAACCGCTGGTTGTACTACTATCTTGAAGAGACGCTGAAGTCGACGAACTAACCGGCTGCCGTCAGTTTTTCCCGCACCCCCTGTAATTCTTCAGACAACGATTCCCAGCGCGCAGTGAGCCGCTCCAGTTCCTTCTTCCAGCTTTCCTGCTCCCGCTGCAACTCGCTCCACCGGCCAAGTTCTTGATACAGCGTCGGATCGGCCAGTTCCTGCTCCCGCGCTTTCACTTTGGTTTCCATCGCCGCGATCTCGGACTCTGCGCGCGAGACTTGTTTCTCAAGGCGTGCCTGCGTTTTGCTCAGATCTCGCCGCTCTCCGCCTTGCGACTTTGGTTGAGCCTGCGAGGCCATGGCCTTTGTGGGGCCGGCTGACTTGGCGGCTTGGGCGGCGCCGAGTTCCGCGCTGCTTTCCTTGATCGATTCGAACTCCTGAGCCTTCTTCCACAAAAAGTACTCGTAGTCGCCGAGATAATTCTTCGCATGGCCCTCGTCCACTTCAACCACCAGGGTGGCGACCCGTGTGAGGAACGTCGGATCGTGGGAGATAAAAATGATCGTCCCCGGAAAGTCGGTCAAGGCGTCGGTCAGCATATCCACCGAAGCCGGGTCGAGGTGATTCGTCGGTTCGTCGAGCAGCAGGGTGTTGGCCGGCTCAACCAGCATGCGGGCCAAGGCCACGCGATTGCGTTCGCCGCCGCTGAGGGCTTTGATCGGTTTTTTCTGATCGTCGCCGGAGAACAAAAATGCGCCGGCGATCCCACGGAGAAAATTCGTTTCGGCCTGCGCGGAAACCTCGGCCAAGGACTCCAGAATCGTGTCGTCCGGATCCAGCGATTCCGCCTGATGTTGGGCAAAGTAGTGAAGTGTGACTCCGTGTCCGACCTGGCGCGTGCCCTTTTCGAACGGCAGCACGCCGGCCAGGATCTTCAGCAGCGTGCTCTTTCCAGCTCCATTTTCACCCACCAGCGCTACCCGGTGGCCTCGTTCCACCGTGAAATCCAGAGAACGGTAAATCACCTTCTCGCCGTAGCTCTTCGCGACTCCTTTGAGCTCCAGGACGTGCCGGCCGCTTGCCGATGGAAGGGGGAACTTGAAGCGCACGCGTTTGTTATCGCGTTGCCGCTCGATCAGTTTTACCTTATCCAGCTGCTTGATTCGCGATTGCACCTGCTTGGCTTTGTTCGCCTGGTAGCGGAATCGATCGATGAAGTTCTGAACGCGAGCCACTTCTTTGCTCTGCCGGTTGGCTGCCGATTCGATTTGGGCATCCCGAGCCGCGCGGAGTTCTTGGAACTTCGTATAGTTGCCGCGGAACTCCTGAATGGTGCGATCGCGAAGTTCCCAGATATGCGTGGCGATGCCGTCCAGGAATTTTGTGTCGTGTGAAATGACGAGGAGCGTGAGATTGGAGTCGAGGAGAAATCGTTCGAACCAGCGTTGGGTCGGCTTATCCAGGTGGTTCGTCGGCTCGTCCAACATGAGGACGTCAGGGTTCGACAGCAACAGGTGCGCCAAGGCGACCCGCATGCGGTATCCGCCGGAGAGATTCTCGATCGATCGTGAAAAGTCGGCTTCCGAAAAGCCTAGGCCGGAGAGAATCCGTTCGGCTTCATGTTCCGGATACAGGTCGCGGTGCGTGGCGTCCAGCACGGTTTTGCCGACAATCGTTTCCAGCTCCTGCGGGAGGTACCCGATACGCAGTCGCGGGCGCTTACGAATGGTCCCCTCATCGGGAGATTCCTCGCCCAAGATCATCCGGAAGAGCGTCGTTTTCCCGACCCCGTTCGGCCCAACGAGACCGACGCGGGCGCCGGGGCGCAGGTGTGCGGTCGCGCCGTCGAGCAGCACCTTGGTTGCAAATTGCTTATGGACAGATTCAAGCTGAAGCATGGAGCAGTACGGCTCAGTGTTATGGAGTGAAACGTTCGGTGAGAAACCCGCTGAGGGGTGTCAGCGTCCGTGGTTGTACCGGCAGCCGGCCAAGCGTATGACTCGTCGAGTTCGGATATCCTCGCACACCTTCGACGCGTGGGTCGGATATGCTTTATTTGGTGGAGCTGGCCGGGATTGAACCGGCGACCTCGTGAATGCCATTCACGCGCGCTCCCAACTGCGCCACAGCCCCACGCAAGCTTTCAATTATATGTGCACAGGTACGGAACAAAGGACACCGACTGCAGACGTAACTCTGCAATCTAGCATGGGCGGTTTTTGTCAGTCAAGGAAAGGGTGATGAGAGGCAGGACCCCCCGCTACATCATTCTTGCTCGTGCCGCGCACAGGATAACAAGGTTCGTTGGACACTTGCCGCGAAGGACAGACGGGGCACCTAAGGGGCACGGTATAAACGGTGCTCGTGGGACGCGCTCGAGAAAAGGGGGGAGCGGGGGCCTTGCTCTGAAAACCTTGCTCTGAAAACCTTGCTTGACAAACCGTGAGGCGAATCCTACCATGATCTCCTTCCGGCTCTGATCAGTACGAGGTCAGGGCCTTTTTTTCGAGTTCGGCACGGGAAGAAGGAGCGTAGGCAGCGAACAATGGCGAATCTCGTCATCATCGGCTCCCAATGGGGCGACGAAGGCAAAGGGAAGATAGTCGATATCCTCGCGAAGGATGCCGACATGGTCGTGCGGTATCAGGGTGGGTCCAATGCCGGCCATACGGTCATCAATGCGCGGGATACGTTCATTTTCCATCTCATTCCCTCCGGCATCCTGTATCGCGGCACCCGCTGCCTGATCGGCAACGGCGTCGTGGTCGATCCCGGGGCGTTGATTGAAGAAATGGATCATCTGCAGGGGCAGGGGGTGAAGATCTCGAAGAATTTCTCGGTCAGCGACCGCGCGCATCTGATCTTACCCTATCATAAGGCGATCGATAAGGCGTCCGAACAGTCGAAGGGGGTTCGTCGGATCGGAACCACCGGGCGCGGGATCGGACCATCGTATGGCGACAAGATGGCGCGGATCGGCATTCGCATGGGTGATCTGTTGAACCCGCCGCTGTTCAAGCAGAAACTGGAAGAAAATCTGGTCGATATCAATTGGCTACTCGAGCAACTGCACAAAGTGGACTGTTTCGAGTTGGAAAAAGTGTATCAGCAGTATATGGGGTATGCCGACCGCTTGAAGAGCTATATCATCGATACGACCCTGGTCGTCAATAAGGCCGTGGATGCCGGCAAGACGGTGTTGTTCGAGGGTGCGCAGGGCACGCATTTGGATGTCGATTTTGGGACCTATCCCTATGTCACGTCGTCGAGTTCGTCAGCCGGCGGCGCCTGTACCGGAACCGGAGTGGGCCCGACGAAAATCGACGCTGTGATGGGAATTACGAAGGCCTATACCACGCGCGTCGGCAGCGGGCCGTTCCCGACCGAATTGACCGACGAAGTGGGCGGATGGCTGCAGGAGCGTGGAAAAGAATTCGGAGCGACGACAGGGCGGGCTCGCCGGTGCGGCTGGTTCGATAGTGTGGTAGTCCGCCATGCCACGAGAGTCAACGGACTCTCTTCGTTAGCCGTCACGAAGTTGGATGTGTTGGATGGCTGCAAAGAACTCAATGTGTGCACGGGGTATCGGGTGAACGGCAAGCTGCACCGTGAAATGCCGTCCGACCTGTCGGCGCTGACGAAGTGCGAACCGGTGTATGAGCGGGTGCGTGGTTGGAGCGCTCCCACCACCGGAGTCACCACCTACAAGAAACTGCCCGCGGAAGCCAAGCGGTACCTCACGAGGATTGAGGAATTGGCCGAGTGCCGGATCGATATGATCTCCACCGGCTCCCGGCGCGATGAAACCATCATCCTCAATAATCCGCTCAAGACGGGCCGCCGCGCGCGTTCGCAACGGTCACGATAGGTGGCTGATTATTCGTGGCGCACCTCACTCACCGTAGCGAACCATCACGTGTCAGTGGTATGATTCCCCTCCGTTACGCTCCATGCGTGACGATATGTAGCCTCTGTGTTCAGGAGAGTCGGTAGCTCAGCTGGTAGAGCATCGCCCTTTTAAGGCGAGGGTCCTGGGTTCGAATCCCAGCCGACTCACCACAACAAATCATGTGTGTTCGCCGTCCCCGCGATCGCGTCTCGGATCCATGCGGACCACGCCGTTTTTTTCAGCGCGAGTATCGCGCATTTTCGCTTGGCCTTCTTGATCTTGCCGATCCCCTCGGTCGTTCGCCTGTTGTCGCATATTCAGTCACTTGCCGGCCTCGTGCTTTTTAGGGTTGAGGATGAATCGCGAGAAGTGCAAGATGCCGATATGTTCTCGTAATGGTTGCTCTGCCCTGTAATCCTCGGTATCGACTCCCTGAGACATCACAATTATCGTGCTCCCTACGTGGGTATCACATTGCGCGACGATGGCGGCCGCGCACAGGAAAGGAATGACACGTGATGATGAAAGAACATCCGAAGAAGCGGCTGGTGAAGGGCTGGACTTTTGCGGTGCTGTTGGCGGCGACCTTCACGTCCGGCTGCATGCATCATCCCGGTGGCATCGCGCCTTCGACTAAACCACTTGCCCCTGGTGGGTATATCGAATTGGGGAAAGTGCGCGGGCAGGACTGTGGCTATCATCTGTTTGGTGTTATCCAGGTCACGGGTGGCAACGAGATGAGAAATGCCATCGAGGATGCGCTTCACACGAAACCCTTGGCGGATGCGCTGGTCGAAGTCACGGTGGACGGCTATTACCAGCATTTCATTCTATTCTCGCGAGCCTGCACCCAGGTGTATGGAACGGCGGTGGAGACAAGGTGATCGGCACGAGCGCTTCCCGAGGCGACATGCCATCTGCCAGGTTATGGTGAGGGAGTGCGCATGACCCTTCAGCCTCACATCACCAGGCTCTGACCGTCCACGGCTCATGTGAGGGGGGGCCAATCAATCCATTCTGACATTCCTCGAATAGTACCGATTGCCATCCTCCATGAGAGGCTGGTGCTTTTGCACCGGGGGTGCGGTGGTTCCACCAGCTCCATGCCATCGACATTCGGCTGTGGGCTGATCATCAGAGGATAAGCTGATGATTTGGCGTGACCCCGTTTCGATATCCCGCAGGCGTCGTCTTTGCATCATTCGAACGATGCGAGGTTAACTTGTATGCGGGGCGAAGGGAGATCAGCATGGGAATGGCATGGCCGTCCAGGGAGAGTACAGGCGAGAAGGTTTGTTTGGGCCGAGTGCTGGTGGTGGACGATGAGGACTCCATTCGAAGCCTGCTGCGCCTGATGCTGACGCAGGCTGGATACGACGTGGAGGAGGCGGAGGACGGCGGCAAGGCGGTTGAGGTCTTGAACAGCGGTGACAACCCGTTGATGGTGGATGTGGTCATCTGCGATATCCGGATGCCGCGTATCAACGGGATGGAGGCGATTGCCTATTTCCGCGCCCAATACCCCTCTCTTCCGGTCATCGTGTTGACGGGATATCACGATGACCAACTGGCCCGTTCTCTACGCGAGCAAGGTGTGGTGGAGTGTTTACGAAAACCGGCCGAGCGGGAGCAGATCCTTGCGTCTGTGGCGCAGGCCATCGCCGGCCGGCGGATCAGTTTTTACCCGTGAGGCGGGGCGAGGTCGGTGGAGGAGTCCTGTCGCGCCTCGCCCAGTCTGCACGGCTCATTTCCAGCCCGTTTGATTTTCCAGTGGCAGCTTCTTAGAATCCTCCGAGATGACACCTATCGTTTGATCAGGAGGACCAGCATCCATGGCTCAATTCATCGCCCGAGTGCGCTCCCACGCGCCGCTCCGTCACCTAGTGCTCGCCGGTTTGGCGGCTCTGCTGTTCATCGGCGCCTTTCCAGCCTCTCTCAATGCCGCGCGCGGCGGTAAAACAGAGGTGTTGCCGGTGCAGAAGGCCGCGCCGGCGGCGGTGACCATTGAGGGGATTGGCAGTGAAGCGGAGTTGCGTCGGCAGTTGCGAGCCAAGAACGGCGTGGCCGAACTCGCGGCATCGACTTCCAAAGTGATGTTTTCTCAAGCGCCGACGGGAAGTTTTGGATTCATTGTGCCGAAGGTCTTGGGTTTGGCCTTGGTGACACAGAGTCCGGATCTCGCCATGGATCGCGTAGCGCCCGCCGCAAACGCCTATGAGATTCATAAGCTCGCGGACGGAAGCGGGATGGTGGTCGGATTCATGGGCACGGAGCTGATGACTCAGGTGACGCCGAGCGAACGCCCGAAGAACGTCCGTATTGCGCTCCATTCCAACCCATCGGACAAGGCTCCGCACATTGTGGCCGTGCCGTTGGTCAAACTGGTGGCGGATCGGATGCCCGTCCGGCTGGACTCGAAGAATCCCGACGGTCCGGTCATGTTTGATATGGATCTGCAGGGCACCCCGACGCGCGCATCGACGCAAGGCGGGCCATAGGCAGGCTCCTATTGCCGGAGAGGCGGCGTAGCTCCATCCCCTTTCCCGACGGCGTATGCGGTACACCCTCGTGCTCTTCGGCGGACATGGGCGAGTGACTCGCCGCCGGTCCTATTCTCCGACCGTCACCGTAATACTGTCCGTGGCCGTTCCCGCGTCCTTGTGATCGTGATCCGCGATCGTGACCGTGATGGTATGTTCTCCCTTGGGCACGTGAGTAAATGTGCCCTTGAATCCCTTTTGATACGTGCCGTCGAGATAGACGTGCGCATGATGACCCGCCGGCGCGTTCCGAAGCTCATATTTGATGTCGAACGTGTTCGAGACCGTCTCGCCATTACGAGGGGAGATGATATTGATCGCAGTCATATTTTCAGCGGCAGACCAGGAACTGGCGGCCAGCGTCCCAGCGATGGCGAGGGCACAGGCAGAGAGAAGCACACGTGTCATGGCACCCTCCTGTGAGTCATGGTGAAGAGCGTGTATGTCCAAACTGTCGTTGCTGCGGATCGGCCTCCGTCTGATGGTGATATCGTTGCCGCAAGGTGTGCTGCCAGCTTGCGGAGAGCAAGGGACACAGGCTCAATCGTTCGGTTGCCGTCCGATTTTCACGCTCATGGTGCATGATCCGATTGGCGGTGGCGATGGTCCATTCCGGGCAGGGGCGATCCATGAGTTGAAGCGGCGCATTCGATTCGACCGTGCCTTCTTGGAGGACCCGGAAATACCATCCCGTGAAGCCGGTACGTTCAACTTGCAAGGCCAAGTCCTTGATGTCCCAGCGGCGGGCTAGTTTCCAGCAGGGTTGTCGTGGCTGAGAGATTTGAACGACGGCAGAACCGACTGAGAATACGTCGCCGATGCACACCTCTTTTTCTGTAAGCCCTTCCAACGTGAAATTTTCCCCGAATGCGCCGCCACTGAGCTGAGTCGGCGGCAGGAGGGACTGCCAATGCGACCAGTGCTCAGACGGGTAGGCGCAGACCGCCTTGTCGATACCTCCATGATGGACGAGGTCAGCCTGTCCGTCTCCAGCCAGATTGTGCCGGCTGAGCCAGACCGGTCCGGCCGTGAGGCGCTTGACGATGCCGGTCGTCCAGGGCTGTTGCGTCGTATTGTCGGGGCAGTCCGCATGCTCCGACTGAGGAAGGCCGACCTGAATAGAGTGAATTCGTCCCGTCATGCGCACGCTCTTTCGCCGCTGAAGAAGATTCCCGCCACGGACGACGATTACACAAGCTGGATTCGATCTCCTCGACTGATTCTCCCTGGTGAAAGGATCGTAGCATATACACCCACGGCGGCGTGATTGTGTTGTACGGCGGTCCGAAGAATGCCTGCATCTTCCGGCAAATCGCCCTGAGGCAGGGTTGTCATGACGCATCGGGCGCAGGGTCCGGTGACTTTCAGCCGGAGATCGTTGCCGATCCTCAGTGTCCGGTTGATCCAATCATTTTCAACGAACCGAGGTTCATTCGACGGGTATGCCAGGACGAGATTTGGTCTGAACCGCCGCATTTCAAACCGGCCGTCCGGGTAGAGCCGCCGAAGGGCGTCGAGGGTTGCGGTGGTAATGAGATGGATCAGCGCCCCATCGAAAAATGTGCCTGCGGGCATGGATTCGTCCGTGACGGTGTTCTGTCTCGCCCGTCCCGGTATGTCCGGCCAATATTCTTCGAGTTGCGGGGCGGCAGGGACGGCGCCGGCGAGTCGTACGGGACGACCTAAGAGGGCCGATAACCGCGCGTCCGTCTCCGGCGCGCCGGCCGTGACCCAGTTCCCATCCGGGAGCAGCACCTCGACCGGATCCGCACCGCCATGATTGTGAGCGGACGCCAGCAGGGCGCGGCAGTCGAACAGTCGGCCCCATTTCTTGGGATTCTTCGCACTGGCGACCTTGCCGGTCTCCGCATCAATGACGGCGTAGCCGCGATCGCCCGCCATGCCTCGCAGAGTGATGTCGGCTGCAGTCAGTTCTTCCCCCTGCATGGATTTCACAGGGTAGCGCCACAGTGCGGCCACGGTGCCGGTATCGAGAGGATGCGCGATCGACATCAAGAGCCTCCAGTTCGTTCGTCGTCTGGCTCAACGTAGTGCCCGGCCGGATGATGCGTCAAAGTGTTTGTTCTGATTAGAATCATCACTTCTATTTATGATAAGAAGTGCCATGGAATTTCGCCATCTCCGGTACTTTCTCGCCGTGGCCGACGCGCTGCATTTCACCAAAGCTGCCGAAGGGTTGCCGGTGTCTCAGCCGGCGTTGTCCGCGCAGATCAAGCAGTTGGAGCAGGAAGTGGGCGTGCCGCTGTTCGATCGTGTGGGGCGATCGGTTCAATTGACGCGGGCAGGGGCGATCTTTCGCGAGCATGCCAGGCGGGCGTTGCAAGAAATGGAATTGGCGCAAGCGGCGATCACCGAAGAAGAAGGCCTGCAGCGAGGGACCCTCACGGTCGGTGTGGTCCAAACCGTGAACGCCTATTTGATTCCGGAGATCGTGGGCCGCTTCGCGACCTTGCATCCGTTCGTCTCGCTCAAACTCGACGAACTGTCCGGTCCGGACATCGAAGCCGGGGTGAGGAGCGGATTGCTGGAAGTGGGGATCGGGTTCGTGCCGGTGGCTTCTGAGCGAATCGAAAGTCAGGCACTGTTTGAAGAAGACCTGGTCTTGATCGTCTCCCCCTACCACCGCTTCGCCCAACGCCGGCAGTTGTCCCTTTCCGCGTTGACCAAAGAGTCATTGATTCTGCTGTCGGAGAAGTTCTGCACTCGACGGTTGGTGAACGCGAGTTTTCAGCAGGCGAGTGTCCAACCCAAGGTGATCGTGGAAATGAATTCCATCGAGGGGATTCTGGCCACCGTTCGCAAGAGCAACCTAGCAACGGTCTTGCCGCGCTTGTCCCTGGGGCTGACGCGCACCCATGCGCTCCGAGCCATCCCGTTCAGGAACCCTAAGCCTCGGCGAGGTGTCGGGCTCTTGTGGAAAAAGGGCGGCTACCGGAGCGGCGCGGCCAAAGCGTTGGCCGATCAGGTTCGGACTGTCGTGGATGAGCATTGGCCATAAGCAGGGCGCTCGAGGATCGAATCTGTGGTCCCGTGGGCGGATAAGGTATGATGTCAAAAGGCTGATGGGCGGAAATAGAATCCCGCGTCAACAGCCTGGACGCTTGGGTCCGGCCACGCGGAGAGGACCAACCGAACCTCTCGGGGTGAGCGTACGCAGCGTGAGGTGGTACGCACGCGCGTGCACCATCAACCGGATGTCGATCGGATTCTCGCCGCGGAGATTGAGTAATTGAACCGCAGGTGGTCAGCTCAGCAGCAGGCCAGACAGCATGGCCTCCAGGCTCAGCTTCAGCGGAGTCGGCTCAGGACTCGTGACTAGGTGCGGCAGGCGTAGGTGCCTCAGGGACGGAAGGAATCGCGGCGATGGCTGACTCCGTACGATTTGCAACTCTGTTGAAGCGGTGGCTGATCGGATTATCCGCTGCCTGCCTACTCGCCGTGGGGACGTATGCCTTGATGACCAGATCCGACGAGGCGCAACCGCAGGGCTCCGAGAAGCGCGGGGCCCGCGCCGCGCGGAGCGCGCCGGTCGTGGCGGAACCAGCCAAAACCGGCGATATCAGCATCTACTTGAATGGCCTGGGATCGGTTATTCCGATGAACACCGTCACGGTGAAGAGCCTCGTCGACGGCCAGTTGATGAAGGTGCTGTTCAAGGAGGGGCAGCTCGTGCACAAAGGCGACCTGCTGGCGCAGATCGATCCGCGCCCCTATGAAGTACAGCTGATTCAGGCCCAGGGGCAAATGGCCCGCGACCAGGCGCAACTGACCAATGCGCAGTTGGATCTGGAGCGCTACAAAGGTCTCTACAAGCAGAATTTCATTCCCAAGCAGCAGCTCGACACCCAAGCGGCGCTGGTGCGCCAGTACGAAGGGATCGTCAAAGCCGACCAAGGGCAGATCGACAATGCCAAGCTCCAGCTGACCTATTCCAACATTACGGCTCCGATCAATGGTCGCGTGGGGCTACGCCTCGTGGATGCCGGGAACATCGTCCGCGCGAATGATGCGAACGGGCTCCTGGTGATCACGCAACTCCAACCGATCACGGTGATCTTTGCCCTGGCGGAAGATCACCTCCCCGCCGTGTTCGAACAGCTCCGGGAGGGGAAACAGCTGACCGTCGAAGCCTTCGATCGCGAGCAGAAGCAGAAGCTGGCCACGGGAACCCTGCTGACCGTCGACAATCAGATCGATCCGACCACCGGGACGGTTCGCCTGAAGGCGGTATTTCCGAATGATCACAGCGAGCTGTTCCCCAACCAGTTCGTCAATGCCCGGCTTCTGTTGGACGTCAAACGGGGTGTGACCCTGGTGCCGTCGGCCGCAGTTCAGCGTGGTCCGAAGGGACCGTTCGTGTATGTGGTAAAGGACGACCAGACCGTAACGGTGCGCGACGTCACGGTAGGCGTGACGCAGGGCGAACAGTTGTCTCTCGACAGCGGCGTCGCGCCCGGTGAGCTGGTCGTGGTGGACGGGACTGAGAAATTGCGAGAGGGCAGCAAGGTCGAACTGCGTCCGGTGAGCGGAGCCGTCCCGGCGAGTCAGGAGACGCCGGCACCGGGAGCCGCACCGACGTCACCAGGGAAGCGGACGTGAACCCTTCGCGGCTGTTCATCCTGCGACCGGTCGCGACGGTTCTGACGATGATGGCCATCCTCCTCGTGGGCGCCGTGGCCTACCGCCAGTTGCCGGTCTCCGCGCTTCCGCAAGTCGATTACCCAACGATCCAGGTGATGACGTTCTACCCCGGCGCCGGCCCGGACGTCATGACCTCGGCTATTACCGCCCCCTTGGAACGGCAGTTCGGTCAAATGCCCGGACTGCCCCAAATGACCTCCGCCAGCTCGGGCGGCAGTTCCCTCATCACGCTGCAATTTAGTCTCGACATCAATCTGGATGTGGCCGAACAGGAAGTCCAGGCCGCCATGAACCAGGCGGCCACCTTTCTGCCGCGCGACCTGCCGGCTCCGCCGGTCTATAGCAAGGTCAATCCCGCCGACGCGCCGATCCTGACCCTCGCGCTGACCTCCGCCACCCTGCCGTTGCCGCAGGTGCGAGACCTCGCGGAGACCAGGTTCGCGCAGAAGATTTCGCAGCTCTCCGGCGTCGGCCTGGTCAGCATCAGCGGCGGGCAGCGTCCCGCGGTGCGTATCCAGGCCAATCCCCGCGCCCTGGCCTCCTACGGGATGACGTTGGAAGACCTGCGATCGGTGGTCGCCGCCGCCAACGTCAACCAGGCGAAGGGGGGATTCGACGGCCCGCGTCGCGCCTCGATCATCAACGCCACGGACCAGCTCTTTTCCGGCAAGGAGTATGAGGCACTCATCATCGCTTATCGAAACGGTGCGCCGGTCCGCCTTTCCGATGTCGCCGTGGTGCGTGACGATGTCGAGAACACGAAACAAGCGGCCTGGATGAATGACCTGCCCGCCGTCATCGTCAACATTCAACGCCAGCCCGGGGCCAATGTCATCGAGGTCGTCGATCGAGTCAAGCGCCTCCTCCCGCGCTTGGAGGGCACCTTGCCTCCCGCCGTGCGGGCGACGGTATTGACCGACCGCACGACCTCGATCCGCGCCACCGTCCGCGACGTACAGTTCGAGTTGGCCCTGGCGGTGGTGCTGGTCATTCTGGTGATCTTTCTGTTTCTGCGGACCTGGTCCGCTACGGCGATTCCGGCTGCGGCGGTGCCGCTTTCCTTGATCGGCACGTTCGGGATCATGCACCTGATGGGCTTCAGCGTGAACAACCTCACCTTGATGGCGCTGACGATCTCGACCGGGTTCGTCGTGGACGATGCCATCGTGATGATCGAGAACATCGCGCGCTATATCGAGCGGGGTGAGTCGCCGCTGCAGGCCGCGCTCAAGGGCTCTCAACAGATTGCCTTCACGATTCTCTCCCTGACGGTGTCCTTGATCGCGGTGCTGATTCCATTGCTGTTCATGGGTGATGTGGTGGGGCGATTGTTCCGCGAGTTTGCCGTGACGTTGAGCATCACCATCCTCATCTCCGCCGTTGTCTCTCTGACCCTCACGCCGATGATGTGCGCCAGACTGTTGCGTGAGAGGCGGGATGACCAGCCCGGCCGGTTTTCTCAGGCCTCACGACGCGTCCTGGACCGCATCATCGCCGGATATGGGACCAGCCTGCGCTGGGTGCTGCGCCGACAGAAGGCGACCTTAGCCGTGACGGTCGGAACCCTGGCGTTGACGCTGGTGTTGTTCATCATGATCCCGAAAGGTTTCTTTCCGATTCAGGATACGGGGATGATCCTGGCCATCACCGAAGCCCCGCAGGCCGTGTCCTTCAAGGCCATGGCCGATCGACAGCAGGTTTTGGCCGATGTGCTGCTGGACGATCCGGCGGTCGAGAGCCTCTCGTCGTTCATCGGCGTGGATGGCACCAATACGACCCTCAATAGCGGGCGGATGTATATCAACGTCAAATCGCCCGATGAGCGGCAGGAGGGGATCGGCGACCTTATCCGGCGACTCTCGTCGCGGGCCGCCGAGGTGGACGGGATTACGCTGCATCTGCAGCCGGTGCAGGACTTGACGGTCGAAGATCGGGTCAGCCGCACGCAATTTCAGTACACGCTTGAAGACGCCGATAGCACGGAGTTGCACCGCTGGGCCTCGAAACTGTTGGACGCGTTGCAAGTGCGCCCCGAGCTCCGGGATGTCAGCAGTGACCAGCAAAATCAGGGGCTGGCCTCCCTGGTGGAGATCGACCGCAAGACGGCGTCCCGGCTGGGCATCACCCCGCAACTCGTCACCGACACGCTCTACGATGCATTCGGACAGCGGCAGGTTTCGACCATGTTCACGCAGTTGAATCAATACCGCGTCATTCTGGAAGTCATGCCGGAATTCCAGAAGGGACCGGAGGCGTTGCATCTCCTCGAAGTGCGCGGAAGCGGAGGCTCGGTGCCCTTGAACGTGTTTACGACGGTGACGGAAACCCAGGTGCCGCTCGTCATCAGCCGGCAAGGGCAGTTTCCCGCCGTGACGATCTCCTTCAATCTTGCGCCGGGACATTCGCTCGGCGAAGCCGTAGAGGCGATCAGGCAGGTGACGAAGGAACTGGGGTTGCCCGCCAGTATCCGCGGCAGCTTCCAGGGCGCGGCCCAGGCTTTCCAGACCGCCCTGGGGAATGAACCCCTGTTGATCCTGGCCGCCCTGATCACGGTGTACATCGTGCTCGGCATTTTGTACGAAAGCTACATCCATCCGCTGACGATTTTATCCACCTTGCCCTCGGCTGGAGTCGGCGCGTTGCTGGCCTTGATGTTCTTTCGCATGGAATTCAGCGTGATCGCACTCATCGGCATCATTCTGCTGATCGGTATTGTGAAGAAAAACGCAATCATGATGATCGACTTTGCCCTGGATGCGGAACGCAGCGAGCGCAAATCGCCGGAGGAGGCCATCTATGAGGCGGCGCTGTTGCGGTTCCGTCCGATCATGATGACGACGATGGCGGCGTTGCTCGCGGCCCTGCCGCTGGCGATGAGCGCCGGTGTGGGATCAGAATTGCGGCGGCCGCTTGGGGTGTCCATTGTCGGGGGGCTGGTCTTGAGCCAGCTCCTGACCCTCTATACGACGCCGGTGGTCTACCTTTCGCTGGACCGGCTCGCGGCGCGCTTCCGTCGCGACCGCTCACATGACACGGTGCCGGAGCACGTGCCGGTGAGGCCGTCATGAATGTGTCGGCCCCCTTCATTCGGCGTCCCGTCGCGACGATGTTGTTGACGATCGGCGTGACCTTGATCGGGCTCATGGCCTTCCGTTTCCTGCCCGTCGCATCGCTTCCTCAGGTGGAATTCCCGACAATCAGTGTGTCCGCCACCCTGCCGGGCGCGAGTCCAGAAATTATGGCCTCCTCAGTGGCGGCGCCGCTCGAACGGCAGTTTTCCCGGATCGCCGGCGTGACCGAAATGACCTCGTCGAGCACGATCGGGGGGACCAGCATCACGTTGCAGTTCGAGATGGATCGCGACGTGGACGGCGCCGCGCGCGACGTGCAGGCGGCCATCAATGCCGCCCGCGCAGATCTGCCGGCCAATCTTCCCACCAGCCCCCGCTATCGCAAAGTGAATCCGGCCGACGGACCCATTCTCATCCTCTCGTTGACGTCCGAACTCGTGAGCCAGGGAGAGATGTATGACGCGGCGTCGAGCATCCTCCAGCAAAAACTTTCCCAGGTCGAAGGGGTGGGCCAGGTGTATGTGGGGGGAGGATCCCTTCCGGCCATTCGGGTCGATCTCAATCCGACCGCGTTGAACAAGTATGGTATCGGCCTGGGCGAGGTCCGTCAGGTCCTGACCTCCACCAACGTGAACCGTCCGAAGGGCCAACTGACGTCCGACGATCGGACCTGGGAGATCCGGACCAACGATCAGCTTCAACGGGCGGAAGACTACCGTGATCTGATCGTGAGCTATCGCAACGGGCGGGCCGTCCACCTGTCCGACGTGGCTACGGTCGAACAGTCGGTCGAAGACCTGCGGAATATGGGCATGACCAACGGGAAGCCCGCCGTCCTGGTGATCATTTTTCGACAGGCCGGGGCGAACATCATCGAGACGGTCGATCGTCTCCGCGGGCTGGTGCCTCAATTGAATGCCTCGCTGCCGGGCAGCATCACCCTGTCGGTCGTGATGGATCGCACGCCGGTGATCCGCGCCTCGCTGCATGAGGTGGAGAAGACCCTCCTCATCTCCGTCGCACTGGTGATTCTGGTGGTGTTCGTCTTCCTCCGGAATGTGCGGGCCACCCTGATCCCGACCGTCGCCGTCCCGGTGTCGCTCATCTCCACCTTCGGGGTCATGTACCTGTGCGGCTACAGCCTCGACAATCTGTCGCTCATGGCCCTCACGATCGCGACCGGCTTCGTGGTGGATGATGCCATCGTGGTGCTCGAAAACATTTCGCGCTATCGTGAGCAGGGCGTGCCGGCGATGCAGGCCGCCTTGCAGGGAGCCAAGGACGTGGCCTTTACGGTCCTATCGATGACCCTGTCGCTTGTGGCGGTGTTCATTCCGATTCTCTTCATGGGCGGGATGCTCGGACGGTTGTTCCGGGAATTCGCGGTCACCCTCTCGGTGGCGATCCTGATGTCCCTGGTGGTCGCGCTCACGACGATTCCGATGCTCTGCGCGCGCGTGTTGACGCCGGAATCGACCGATTCGCATGGGCGGTGGTACCGCGTGAGCGAACGGATCTTCACGGCGATGCGTCGGGGGTATGCGGTCAGCCTGACCTGGGTGCTCCGACACCCGCGCACGATGCTGGCGGTGACGCTCGGCACCATGGCCCTGACCATCTATCTCTACATCATCGTGCCGAAGGGATTCTTTCCCCATCAGGACACGGGGCGGCTCTTCGGCAGCATTCAGGCTGCGCAGGACATTTCATTTCAGGCCATGCGGCACAAACTCACCGAGGTGATGGACATCGTGCGGAGCGATCCCGCGGTCGATCAGGTGAACGGCTTTACCGGCGGGGGCGGATACGGCACGACGAACACCGGCCGGATGTTCGTCTCGCTGAAGCCGCTGGAGGAACGGGGCATGAGTTCCGATCAAGTGATCGCCAGGCTGCGGCCGAAACTCGCGTCCATCGCGGGCGCGCCCACCTATTTTCAGCCGATTCAAGATTTGCGCGTCGGAGGCAGGGCCAGCAGCGCACAGTACCAATATACCTTGCAGAGTGTGGACCTGCCGGAACTCAACACCTGGGCCTCGATCGTGGAAGCCAAATTGCGCAGCCTGCCGGAGATCGTCGATGTCAACAGCGACCTGCAGGATAGGGGGCAACAACTGTTGGTGGTGTTCGATCGGACGACGGCATCGCGGCTCGGGCTGAGTCCGCAACTTATCGACGACACCCTGTACGATGCCTTCGGACAGCGTCAGGTCTCGATTATGTATACGCCGCTCAATCAGTACCACGTGGTGATGGAGGTGGCTCAGCAATATTGGCAAAACCCCTCTGCGCTGCATGACATCTATGTGCGGTCGCCGACTGGTGCGCAAGTGCCGCTCAGCGCCGTTACGAGGTATGAGCCCGCGAATACGCTGTTGTCGGTCAATCACCAGGGGCAGTTTCCCGGCGTGACCCTCTCGTTTACCATGGCTCCTGGCGTGTCGCTGGGTGAGGCCGTACGGGCCATCGATCGGGCCATGCATGAGATCGGGTTGCCGGCGGGTGTGCAGGGAACCTTTCAGGGAACGGCCAAGGCCTTTCAGTCCTCGGTGGGGAATCAGCCTTGGCTGATTCTGGCGGCGCTGCTCGCCATGTATATCGTGCTGGGAATTCTCTATGAGAGTTACATTCATCCCATCACGATTCTGTCGACCCTGCCCTCCGCCGGCGTCGGCGCGCTGCTGGCCCTGCTGGTGTTCGACACGGAACTGACCATGATCGCTCTCATCGGGATCATGCTGTTGATCGGCATCGTGAAGAAGAACGCCATCATGATGATCGACTTCGCGCTGCAACAGGAGCGCATGGGAACAGGGAAGACCCCGGCCGAGGCCATCTATGAAGCGTGTCTGCTGCGATTCCGTCCGATCATGATGACGACCATGGCCGCTTTGCTGGGCGCGCTCCCGCTGGCGCTCGGCATGGGGGTGGGGTCGGAACTGCGGCGTCCGCTGGGCATCGCGATCGTGGGCGGCTTGCTCGTGAGCCAGGTGCTGACCCTCTATACGACGCCGGTCGTATATTTGTATCTCGACCGTCTCCGACTCCGGTGGGCCAGGCCCCGTGCCAACGTCCTTCATCCTGCCGCATAGGTTTTCCGGACTGATTTCTGGAGAACAACGGCCGTATCGCGTAAACGGCGATTGACTTGCGGTTCTCATTCATGATATTGAGAATTGCTATCAAGACATGATTCGGGTGTGTTTCAAGGTTGTGAGGTCCGCCGAGTAACGATTCGTGCTTGTCGAGCAATTCGAATAAGGCCAACGATCCTTGCGGTCAAGAGCCCAAAGTTGCGTTATCGCAGCTTTGGGCTTTTTGTTTTTAAGGGTCTGGATGTCGTGGGACGGTGGGTGGTTTTGAGGAGGTGACGAAGATGTCGGCTGCAGGAGACATGGGGGACCTGTGGAACATGCGTACAGGCGGGTGGTTGGTGTCTGGTGTGGTGCATGGCGGCGCTGTAGCGTTGGCTCTATATGCCGGAACGGATTTCAGCACTCGCTTGCAGCCGGAGACATTCCGGTGGGATGTCGTCGTTCAGAGAGCGCCGGCGCATACTCCGCCCGCTGCCGAAGACATAACTCCGCAACAATCTGTTTCCAGGCCGGTCCCTCCTTCACCGCTCCCTCCGACAAAGCCGCTACCTGCTAAGCCGCTTGTGCGGCGTACTGTTGAACGGACACCGGTCGCGCAGACGGTGCAGACGCACCGGCCGGTGCAATCTTCACCACGGGTAATTGAGCGATCGTCGTCTCAGGAGCGGCAGACCGTCACGACGGAGGCGCAGACCTTCGATGCACAACCGATTCAACAGGGAGTGGTTGCTCGCGCGCAGGAGGAGGTGCAGCAGGAGATTCGTGAATCCGAACAGGGAAGTGAGCAGCCGACCATGGCCCCGCTCTCTCGCTCGGTCGTGGAACAGGCCTCGGCGAATGTCACTGAAGCGGCCCCGGCTGAAGTCGATCGGCCCGCCGTGGTGGAGCAAGTGGCGGTTCGGAGCGGAGATGCCATAGCCACGCCCGAAACGGCCTTCATTGAGAAGGCCAGTCCTGTCGTGTCGGCGACTGCGGTCATGCACCAAGCCCGCGTCGAGCACCGGACAGTACGAGAAGCGGCTCAACCGCAGGCGGATTTCGGGTGGTTATCGGAGTCGCTGTGGGAACGCATCCAACAGTTGAAGCGGTATCCCCTCCAGGCCCGCTCACGCCGATGGGAAGGCAAGGTTGTGTTGGAAGCCGTGATTCGGCAGGACGGAACCATCCTCGACTGTCTGGTCGCCGAGAGTTCCGGCCATGGCATCTTGGATCAAGATGCCATGGCCGTGCTGCGGAGAGCTTCGCCACTCGCACTGAAACATCCCCTGGGGCAGGAACAAATTACCATCCTGGTGCCGATCGCCTATCGACTGGAAAGTTGATGGCAGCATCGTCATCTCAAGCAGATCAAAGGAGCTTTGTCATGAAAAATTCAATGCGGAAGCGATGGGTCGGAGCGGTGAATCGAACGTTGTGCGTCACAATGGCCTTGTGGATGGTCTCCGGGACGGTCTTGGCGGAGACGAAGGGGGACAAGGCCTTTCACGCGGTGGCGACGGATACCAAAGGAGTCGAAACGGAGGTCCACGGGGTCATCTTTTATTGGGAAGAGAAGATCAGCGAGACGGCCTTCGTGCCGCATGAATTGAAGGAGGTTCCGGTCAAACGTGGGACGGCGACAGTCAAGATCAAGTTCGATGCGATCAAAACGATTGATCTGAAGCCGTCCGGGAACGGCGTGCCACCGAACGTAGCCATTGTCCTGAACGACGGCAAAACCGGAGAGTTTACCCTAGCCATGGCCGGCAGTTTCAAAGGACAGTCTGATTTTGGAGAGGTCGAGTTGCCGGCAAGTGAACTCAAGCGAATCGCCTTCAGGTAGCAATCGCGAGTGAATCCAGTGAGGCGGCCTGGAGTGTCGTCGGTAGAGGAGTCCCAGGATGACGAATACTACGAAGCAGGAGGTCGCGCGATTGTTGAGTCACGATGACGTGCGCTGCCGGTGCGGTCAACTTGTGGCTCGATGGGCGGAGCAGTCCATCGAAATCAAGTGTAAGCGCTGTCGGCGGGTGGTGAAGATCGCGTTGGCGGCCATTGATGGGGTTCCACCGGTGAGGATCGCGACTTAACTCGTTCCTTTCGAGATCATTCTCATAGAGGCCAAAGGACTGATGTCGTCCAGAGCCCAAGCCCGTTCACGCGGTCTTGGGCTTTGTTGTGATGTGGGGAGTGGGTGCTGTTTCAAGACGTGCGTAGATGAAAAAGGAGAAGGATGAGCATGGGGGTTCGCATCGGGGCTCTGGGTTGGGGAACAGTCTGTCTATTGGTGATGGGACTCATATGGGCAGGAAGAACGGACGCTCAGACGGAGGGGGTCGAGACTATCGCCCCCCCTGCACAGGACACCGCTACGGCCCCGTCCGCGAGTGATGGCGCGCCGGCGGGACCGGCTGAAGCGGCGAAGCCTAAGCCTGTCAAGATTCCGGAAGTGGTCGTGAAAGATGTTCATGAGCGGAATGAGCCGGACCAGGACCTGGTGAAGGAAATCGCTGGAACGGTCAATGTCGTCACACGGGAGGAAATCCTGCGAGCCAGGCCTAAAAATGCGGATGAGATGTTGCGCCGTATTCCCGGTGTCAATGTTTTGGATGAATACGGGCAGGGACTTCGGCCGAACATCGGAATCCGGGGCATGGACCCACGACGCAGCAAAAATATTTTGTTGTTGTTGGACGACACACCCATTCAGCCCGCACTCTTCGGTGATGCCTCCACGTACTACATGGTTCCGATCGAACGCATCGACCATATCGAAGTGATTAAAGGGGGAGCCACAGTCCTCTATTCCCCCAACACGCAGGGCGGCCTGATCAACTTCATCAGGAAACGGATTCCCACCACGCCGACCTTTTCCACGACGAACACCTTCGGCAGTTTCAATCTGTTTCAGTCGGACACACAGTACGGGGGATACTTCGGCAATTTCGGCGCACAACTCGGATACGTCCGGCGCCAATCAGACGGATTCCGGCAACGTAGCGCCTCCCAGCTGGACGATTTCACGATGCGATTCGAAGCGAATCCGGACGACAGAACCCGCATCACGACCAACATCTCCTGGTACGACGAAACGACGCAGACTCCGGGCAGTATCACGCCCACCCAATATCGCAACGATCGCACGCTGGCGGGGAAGCCGCTGGATGAGTTTAAAGGCCAACGGGGAGCGATCGACGTGACGGCAAGCCGCGACATCGACGCGCACAACACGGCCAAAATTATTCTGTACGGCAATGTGTTCGAACGGAACTGGTACATCCAGAATCAAGCCGCCGATGGCACGCTGCTCGCAACCAGCACGAACTTTTTGCGCAAGTTCAATGTATTCGGCGTCATGCCCCAACATCAGTTCAACTTTTCCCTCTTTGGGTTGGATCACAAAATCACGTCCGGCGTCCGCTATCACGCGGAGCGCCTCAGCGACATCCAAGGGCTTGGGACGGCCGGGTCGAAGATCAGCCGTACGACCAACAATGCGGATCTGGAATCAGTGGCGTATGCCGCGTATACGGAGACCGCCATTCGTTTGACCGAGGCCCTCACCATTTCGCCGGGTATACGGTGGGAGCAGGTCGACCAAAGTCGCGAGACGATGAATGCGATTCCGCCGGCCGCGCTCCCCAATTTCAAAAGCTCCAAGACTACCCAAGGTCTGATCTATGGGACCGGGGTCAAATATCAGCTCTCGCCCGACAGCATGTTGTTTGGTCATTTGCATACGACCTTCCGGCCGCCGACTTTCGCCAATGCGGTCGATCCGACGAGCGGAACCACGCAAGATCTCTCGGCTGAACGCGCCTTGAGTTCAGATGTCGGGTTTCGGTCCATCATCGTCCCCGGCGTGAGTGCGGAAGTCGCGGTGTTTCGGACCGAGTTCAGCAATCAGATCGTTCAGCAAGGCAGCCAGTTCGTCAACGCGGGGAAGACGCTTCAGGAAGGAATCGAGAGTACCGTTAGTCTCGATTGGGGCCAGATCGTACGCCCATTGCAAGGCTTCGTCACCAGGGCCAATGTCACGCTCTTGCGACCGAAGTCGCTCTTCGGTGCGACCAACGGGAAGGACCTGCCCTATGCCCCGCGCATGACGTTCTACGGGTTGGTCGGGTATTACCATCCGTCGGGGGCTTCGGTCGAAGCCGATGCGATGTTCGTCGCCCAGCAATTCACCGATGGCGTGAATACGCAAACGGAAAATGCCCTCGGAACGACGGGCGCCATCCCGTCTTACACCATCTGGAATCTCAGACTCAACTATGCGCCGCCCAAGGCCCGATGGGCGGTCTTCGCCGGGGTCCGTAACCTCACCGATGAATCGTTCATTGCACAACGGACGACCGGTAGTTTCATCGGCATCCAGCCCGGCGAAATCCGGAACTTCTACGGCGGCGTCTCATGGAGATTTTAAGCGCGAGGCTGGAGCCTCTGGTCTCAATTCAACAAAGGAGTTGATGCGATGAAACGGAACATTGGTATGGGGGGATTGTGGGGCGTTCTGATGCTGGTCGGGCTCTGGGCCTCTTCTGCTCAAGCCCATTTCGTATGGGTCGAGGCCGAGGCCACGGCGCCGGCTGAAACAGGGCAGCCGATCAAGATCTATTTCGGAGAGTATAGCGAGTTTTTGCATGAAGAAAGCGGCGGTCGTCTTGATTCGATCGACGGGGTCACGCTTCGCGTTCAGGATCCGAAACGGGTCAAGACCGCTGTCAGCCTGACGAAACAGGTCGATCATTTTGCCGGCGCATTGTCATCCTGTCATCCCGGTCGGAATGCGGTCCTGGCGGAGCAGGCCAAGGCGCCGGTTCAGGACTTGCGAAAACACGACTTGGGCATCGTGAAGCCCATGTTCTATGCGCGGACGTATGTCGTCTGTATGCAGGAGGGACGCGTCAACGAACATGGACGGGACCAGTCCACGCCAATGGAGTTGGACATGATTCCTCTCACAACAGGGCTGAATCTGGCTGCCGGCCGCGTCAGTCCTGTGCCGGGCGGAGAAATCGTCGTGCAAGCATTGTTTAAAGGTCGGCCGCTACCGGACACTCAACTGCTGGTCCACGCGCCCATCGGATGGGATAAGGAGCTCAAAACCGATCCTCAGGGAGTGGTCGCGTTCACGCCGCTCTGGCCCGGCCGGTACGTGTTGGAGATCATTCATGTGGAGAAGATGACGGGAGAGTTCGAGGGGAAATCGTACGAAGCGTTACGACATCGGAGTACCCTAGCCCTTCAGGTGAGGGCCGAGCGATCGGCGGAGAAGTAGGATGAGCCGTGGGGGCGCTGAACGGATAGTGAGGGTAACCCATCGTTGGTTCGGTCTGGGCACGCTGGGTTTTTTGCTGCTATCCCTCCTGACGGGGCTGCTTTGGGCCGACGCAAAATTTCTTTATTGGGATGAGCACTACAAGGAAAAAGTACGACCGTTGACGGGGCCACCGCTGGATTCCGCGTCACTGCCGATCGACCGGGCGATGCTTCTGGCGAAAGATGCGGTCGGCGAGCGGGCGATGATCGAACAGGTGCTGTTGCGTTCAGATTTCGGTCGGCTCTTTTATGAGGTGAAAGCGCGGGCAGAAGGCGTGTCGACCACGCTTCTGTTGGACGCCTTGAGCGGGGAGCGATTGTCGCCGATTGTGCCGGACCTGGCGCCGACGATTGCCGCGCAATACGTGCGAAGCCCCGCTCCGGTGACAGGGGTGGAGCTTGAACGGTATACGCCGCGGAAGAAGAAACGTGTCTATGATGCCGTGCGTGTCCGGTTTGACGATCGTGATGCAACAGAGATTGTGCTGGATCGCCAGACGGGCGAGATCTTGGAAGACGAGGGACGATGGCGGAAAGTGCACTTCGCCGTCATGCAATTGCATCAGCTGAACTTTTTCGGCTTCGATAAAACCCTTCTCAATATTCCGGGTGTGCCGATGCTGCTAATGAGCCTGTCCGGCCTGCTTCTATGGTTATTCCACCGCGCGAGGGCACGTCGCGCGAGGCATGCGGTGGTTCCTGCCGGGATGCCCGCTGTAGAGACTCGATTGCCGGCGGCTCCGGAGGAAACCACCAGGGCCTGAGCCCCAACAACGGGGCCGGCCCGCTACGGCCTTGCCGGACAGCCTGTTTGCGCAGCCTGCGAGAATTTGATAGCAGGAAACACGTTGCCCACCGTGTCCAATCACGTTCTCACCGTTCCCGTTCACGGTTCCGATGAAGCCTTCCCTTCTTCTCCACCGATGGGGCATCGATGGCCCATCCCCATCAGTTTCAGAGCATTCACTTTTCGCCTATAGATTCACGGTGTTTGATTGTCCAGTGTGATGGTGGATGGGGCGCCGTTCTCCCATTTTTCCCATCGCCGTCTGTTTGTGTTGCTCCTCCGGTAGGAACAGCACTTGCTCATACCTTGTTTGTCTTTGTATGAGCCGGAACAGGCGCAGCGCCATGATTGTAGACAATAGTGGAGTTTCGAGAGGAGGTAGCTCAATGAGATCGGTACGAAGCGGACCTCAGACATACAGTCATCAACGGTCGCGAGCGATTTGGAAGTATCTGTTCGGGATGTTATTGCCATCGCTCTGCGTCGGGACATTTCAGGCGGTCTCGGCAGCACCAGACGGCATGCATGCCACGGCGCACGAGCAGCCGGCCTGGGCGGAGCAACTCAAAGGGCAGACCATCGTCGAAGATGCGCAGGAAGGGCATGTGGAGCGGACGTCTATGATGGAGCGGCAACACCAGCGCATCATGGACAAGATCAACGATCAGTTGAGTCACGATTCGAACCATCAGCGCACCGGCGGGATGTACAACAACGTCAACATGTTGCACCAGTATGGGGCCGGGGCCCAAGACATGTTGCTGATGTCGAACGGCGGCGTGGAGCCCGTGTCCTCGTCGGGTGGGCGATGTCCTGCCGGCGCGCCGGTCCGAAGCTACGACGTTTCGGCCATCAACATTGAGATCACGCTGAACATGTGGCTCGATTTTTACCCCGGCTATATGTACGCGCTGACCGAGTCGCTCGATCAGATTCGCGCCGAGGAGGCCACAAATCGGGAGGCGCGCGAGAAGGACGGATTCGATCCGGGCGCCGTGATGAATGGATTGCAGAATCAATGGATTCAACCGCTGGTCCTTCGCGGCAACCAGGGTGATTGCGTGAAGCTCACGCTGCGCAATCAGTTGGAAGGCGATGAGGAGGTCAGTCTGAACATCCATGGCTCGAGCATGGTTGTGACGGCCACGGGTCAGCCGGCTACCACCACGAATCCTGACAGCATCGCCGCACCGGGAAAAACGGTGGAGATGGAATGGTACATCCCGCCCACGCAACAGGAAGGCAGTCGCCAATTTCATTCTTACAGCAACGATCGCGAGTTGACCGTAATGGGCCTCTTCGGGTCCTTCGTCATCGAGCCGAAGGGATCGGAGTACCTCGAACCGCTGGGGACCGGAGCTCCCAAGCCGACCAAGAGCGGGTGGCAAGCGATCATTAAGAATGGATCCGGTCCGGACTTTCGAGAATTCGTGCTGTTTTATCATGAAGTCGGCGATGAAGCTTTTCGGCCGCTGAACAAGAAGGGCGACTTCATCCCGCAGCGCGATCCTTTGACCGACGTGTATCGACCGGTGGCCCGCGCCTTGAACTACCGCAGCGAGCCGTTCGGTATCGACAATATGCAAACGCAGCATGAATATTTCGGCTTCGAGGACGAATCGATGGCCTACAGCGCCTATACGTTCGGCGACCCCGCTACGACGATTCCTCGCAGTTATCTGGGCGACCCGGCCAAATTCCGCTTGGTGCACGGTGGATCCGAAGTGTTCCACTCGCACCATCCGCACGGCGGGTCCATTCGGTGGCCTCGAAGCCCGCGGGCGATCGACGAAATGCCTCTCTGGCATACAGCGAAGAACGGCCCGGTGAAGTATCCGGTCATTCGGACCAAGTCTGATCGGGTCGACGTGGAAGTGATCGGCCCGTCCGAGACCATGGACCTGGAGACGGAATGCGGATCCGGTCTCTGCCAGCAGTTGGCCGGCGACTTCCTCTTTCATTGCCATGTAGCCCACCACTACATCGCGGGGATGTGGGGCTATTGGCGCGTGTACAACACCATTCAGCAGGGTGAGTTCCACAATGACGTCATGCCGGATCTGTTGGAATTGCCTGATCGCAAGGGCCGTATCCGAGCCGGTATCCCATCCGATGCATTGATCGAAAAAACCGTCGATTGGTTCGGGAAACAATTCAGGATCATTGAGAAGGGCAAAACCGATTGGAAGGCGGATCCGGCCATCGTCACCCTGAAAGATTGGGTGGACATGCAGTTTCCGCCGCAAGGTCTGCCGGGACACAAAAAGGATGAACGGGACCAGACGCGTTCCTACGATGCCAGCGTGTTGAATTGGGGCTGGCAGGGCAATCGCGCCATGACCGAGCCGGAAAATACGGTGCCGAATCCGCGGTATCAATCGGCCCAACCTGGTGAACGACTTCCGATCCTGTTCGAACCCTTGACCGGCAAGGTGTCATGGCCTCACTTGAAGCCGCACTTCGGCCGCCGTGCGCCGTTTTCGAAGAACCACAATCCGTCTCCCTGGTTGGAAATGATCCATCTCGACGACGATGGATTGGCGAGCTCCTATCCGGCCAAGCCGGGTGAGAACGGGCGCTGGAGCCTGTGTCCTGAAAATGCCGGCTCGAAAAAATACAACGTGCACTTCATCAACACGCCCATGACGCTGGCCGATAAGCAGGGCGACACGCCGGCGATCAAGGATGAAGGTGGGTTGATTTATGTTCTGCACGAAGAAGAAGCCGCCATCAGGAAGAACAACGACCTGAAGTATCCGCTGGTCGTACGGTCGAACATTTACGATTGCGTCGATTGGATGTTGACCAGCGAATGGGAAGACGACGACTACTCGAATTTCCATTCGTCGAAGGTCAATACCCATTGGCACTTCCTGCAGTTCGACAATCAGTCATCGGACGGCGTGATCACCGGATTTTCGAACGAGCAGTCGGTCCGGCCGTTTACGATGCTCGAGAAGAAAACAGACAAGGGGCTGCCGCTGCCTTTGAACACCGTGTTCACGAAGGCGGCAAAAAAGGGTGACCGAGTCATTACCGTCAAGAATGCCGCGCAGTATCATCCCGAAGTGGAGATCCTGATCGGCGCGGACAATGTCGGCGGCAATGAAGTCGGGCGGATCAAGTCCATCAAGGGCCATGAGCTCACGCTGCTGCGCCCCTTGAAACACGATCATCCGGTCAAGGATATCGTGACGGTGGAATTCGTCAGGCAGCGGTTCTGGGTCGATTCGGACGTCGGCACCGTGTTCTGGCACGACCATGCGTTGGGCCGGATTACTTGGGGTCATGGCGGGTTCGGCACGATGATCGTCGAGCCGGTCGGATCGACGTACCACGATCCCAAAACCGGAAAACAGATTCGAAGCGGTCCGATAGCCGACATCCGAACCACGGAGCCGGTTGGGTACGGCGTGAACGGCAGTTTCCGCGAGCTCATGGTGCAGCTGAACGATAGTGTGCCGCATACGGTCAATATCGTGACGGCGGGCAATCCGCCAGGCCAGCCGATTGAAGTGGCGCTGGAAGCGGGGAAGACCATTTCGTTCCCGATTCCCGAGCATATCAAGATGACGCCGATGCCGTTCCTGAACGGCGGCACCCACACGACGGGCGGCAGCCTCAACTTCCGGGCGGAGCCCATCTCCGGCCGCATGGCCGCCAATCCCGATATGGCGCAGCTCTTCAGCAGCACCGTCCACGGCGATCCCTATACGCCGATGGTGCGGGCGTACCTGGGCGATACGGTCGTCTTCCGGCTGCTGCAGACGATGACGAACGAAAGCATGGTCTGGACGTTGTCCGGACATACGTATCTGACCGAGCGGTATGCCGGTGACGCCAACCGGAAGAACTCCATCCATATCGGGATCGCCGAGCGGTACGACCTCGTAGTTCCGCAAGCGGGCGGACCGAGGTTGCAGGCGGGGGACTACATCCACTTCAACGGTCGCTCGTCCAAGTTCTCCGAGGGCGCATGGGGCATCCTGCGAGTACTGGATAAGCACGTGCCGGATCTGCAGAAGTTGCCGGCCGGTTACAGCGGTCGGAACGAGATTCCGCCGGCACCGGCCGTCTGTCCCGCCGACGCGCCGGTGAAGAGCTTCAACGTCGTGGCGATCGATTTCCCCTCCATGAAGTTCAATCCGAACGCGCCGGATGCCATCGAGGTGGACTTCGAGCGCACCATCCAGATGGCCAATCCCGATGCCAAGATCTATGTCTTGGAGGAGGACGCGGTGTCGGTGGCGTCCGGTGCACAGCCGATGCCACTGACCTTACGGGCGAACGTGGGAGACTGTCTCAAGGTCAAGTTGACGAATAAAATGAAGCAGGGCCGGGCGTCCTTCTCGGCGATCGGTCTGGCCTTCGATCCGAAGGATTCCTTGGGTGCAAACGTCGGCCACAATCCGGGTGAACAAACGGTCGCGCCGGGTGACAGCCGCGTCTACACCTACTATGCCGATCCATTCATCGGGGAGACGGCGTCCCTGGTGTGGGATTGGGGGAATGTGATGACCAATCCGCGTAACGGCCTCTTCGGCGGCATCGTGATCGGCCCGAAGGGGGCTCTCTATCGCGACCCGAAGACAGGGGCCGATATCTCCCTGAAGAACAGCTGGGTCGCCGACGTGATCGTCGATCGGACGATACAGGGCTACGAATATCGCCGGAGCTACCGCGATGTGGCCCTGTTCTTCCAGGATGAAGACAACATCATCGGAACGAGCTTCATGCCTTATGTGCAGAACACGGCCGGGTTGACGGCCGTCAACTACCGGTCGGAGCCGTACAAGTTCCGTGAATCGAAGGGATGCACCTTGGGCAGAATGTTCCAGCCTTGTTCGGTCGACGAGCCGGAGAGTCTCGCTACGCCGCTCATCGAGGCGCATGCCGGTGATCCTGTGCGGATTCACGTATTCGGCGCAAGCAACGAGCAGAACGGGATGTTCAGTGTTGAAAAACATGAATGGCCGATTGAACCATTCATGCGCGGGGCTGATCAGATCAGTGTAGTGGAATTTTCGGGATCTGAAACGTTGGATGTCTTCATCCCTGCCGCAGGCGGCAACGTCCGGCTGCCGGGGGATTACGTCTGGAGCAATCAGCGGTTGCCCTACGCCCAGTCGGGGCAGTGGGGATTGATGAAGGTGTTGCCCACTGATGACCAACGCATTCTTCCGTTGAGTCAGCAGGCGCCTTCGATCAAACGGGCGGAGCTCGAGTCGGGAGGTCCCACTGTCTCCCGTCTGTCGAATTCAGTCCGGTAGAGGTGAGGGGGCGGCGCGACCCTCCGCCAAATGCCCCGCATGGATGCAGTGCCGGTCCTCATCGCCAGACGGTGGGAAAGCCTCTGGGCTTTCCCACCGTTGTGTTTGTGCGGCCGAAGAGCGGGGTGCCGACTTGCACCCGGTCGGTGGTCTGCCTTTCGGTGCATCCTATGGCCACCAGACTCGTCGAGGAGAATTATTTCTTCCGCTTCTGCGCGACCAATTCTTGGAGTGACGCCAGATCCAAGGCTCCTGGTATCAGGTCATTCCCGACGATAAACGCCGGAGTGCCGCTGATGCCGAGGTTTTTGGCGAGGGAGCGGGTACGAGCGATGATCGTGTCCCATTCCGGCCTCGTCAGGTCCTGACTGAGTCGGGTCACGTCCAGGCCCGCGGCCTGTGCGATGTGGAACAGCTGCTCTTTGGAGAGCTCGTCTTTCGTCGCCAGCAAGGCTTCATGAAATGCTCGGTGTTTGCCCTGCAGGTTTGCGGCGAGCGCCGCCCTGGCGGCGAATTCTGAGGCCTCTCCGAGAATCGGGAAGTCTTTGTAGACGACCCGCACCCCCGGGTCGCGTTGTTGTAGTTCGGTCAAAGCCGGCGCCGCCCGCTTGCAATATCCGCAGCGATAGTCAAAGAACTCGACCACTGTCACATCCCCGGTCGGATTGCCGCTCATGGGAGAGCCTGGATCGTTGAGCAGGTCGTCCTGATGGGTCGCGATCGCGGCCTTCCGTCGTTCTTGTTCTTCCGTAGCCCGCTTGGTTTCCAATGACTGCAACGACTGTTCGATGATTTCCGGATGGGTTCGGATGTACTGTTCGATCATCTGTTCCAGGGCCTGCCTGGTGACCGGTTCGTCGGTGGGTTCATCCGACCACGCGTCGAGGGGCAGGTGGAGGTTCCAAGCCATGAGTGCGAAGACGACGCACAGGAGCAGGCGATGGGTGCTCAGGTTCATTCGGCCTCCGGTCTCGATAGAGTGTGATCACATTCGTCTCGAATAGCGCGCGCCGCATTATACAAGAATACTCCGCCTATGGAGCCGATGGGTTCAGGAGATAATTGAAGGATGCCCAGCTCGGGCGTCAGCAGGTGTCGTGTCTGTTTAGTTGGCCGGGTCGATCGGCAGCTTGTTGATCTTGATCAGCCGGTTATCCTGATCCAGTTCGAAGCTCACATGGTTGCCGATACTGAGCCCCTGCAGGAGGTGTCGGTCGATGACCGGGAGGGAGCGTGATTCTCCCGACGGCATTCTGATGGTAAGGGTCAGGGCTTCCTGATCGATCGACACAATCGTCCCGCCCTGCAGGTCCGTCTCGGTCGATTGGCCGGAGGCCATGGTATCAGGCGCCGTGCAGCAGAGGAGCAGGACGACGGTGAGTAGAATGGGCGGGACCATGCCATAGCATAGCCGATTCCGCCCACCGATCGGAACTAGCATTCTTTCCAGGCGAGCATGGGCAGAAGACCTACAGCGCGGACAGGGCCTGTTCCGGATTTTACGGTTGCGCTGACTCCCTGGTCGCTCTATCTTGGAGAGATTAGGACAAGACACACATGCCTCAGGCTACAAACGAATCACCCGCAATCCTCACCCTGAACGCCGGATCGTCCAGCGCGAAGTGGGCCTTGTTTCGCGTCGGACCAAAACCGGTTCGGACAGTAGCGGGATCGATCGAGCGGATCGGGCTTTCGGACGGCATCGTCACGGTCACCGACGCGGAGACCGGACAGAGCGTGAGAACGTCCAGGCAGATTCCCGACCACGCTGTCTCTGTGGAGTTGCTGGTCGAGGCGCTTGCCCGGCACGGCGACCGGATATCTATTCAAGCGATCGGTCATCGGGTCGTGCATGGCGGGAGCCGCTACGCTGACCCGCAGGTGGTTTCGGCTGAGGTGATGGAGGAATTGCGGCGGCTGAGCCCCTACGATCCGGAACATCTTCCGGCCGAAATTGCGCTCATCGAAGCGTTCGGCGCACAGTATCCTCAAGTGCCTCAAGTCGCCTGCTTTGACACGGGATTCCATCGACAGATGCCGCCGGTGGCCCGTCTCCTCGCCATCCCGCGCCGGTATGAAAAAATGGGCATCCGGCGTTATGGGTTTCACGGTCTGTCCTACGCCTATTTAATGCAGGAACTGGAACGGGTGGCCGGCCGTGACGCGGCTCATGGCCGGGTGATCCTCGCCCATTTGGGGAATGGAGCCAGTCTGGCCGCGGTGCGGGACGGAATCAGTATCGATACGAGCATGGGCTTCACCCCCGCCTCCGGTCTGCCGATGAGCACCAGGTCCGGGGACTTGGACCCGGGGCTGATCTCGTACTTGTCTAAAACCGAAGGTATGACGGCGGAGCAGTTTCAGCACATGGTGAATGCGCAATCCGGCCTATTGGGGCTGTCGGAGATCAGTCCTGACCTCCGTGACCTGTTGGCGCAGGAAGGACGCGATGCTCGCGCCGCCGAGGCCGTGGCGTTGTTTTGTTATCAGGGGAAAAAGTGGATCGGGGCCTATGCGGCGGTGCTGGGCGGTGTGGATCAGCTGGTCTTCAGCGGCGGCATCGGCGAACATGCCGCCGTCGTGCGGGCGCGGATGTGTGAGGGGATGGAATACCTCGGTATCCGGCTGGACCAGGCGCGCAACGAGGCCCATGCCGCGGTAATTTCAAGCCTGGAGAGCCGCGTGACGGTACGGGTGATCCCTACCGACGAAGAAAGTCAGATTGCGCAATCGGTGAGCCGGTTGCTGGCGTTGCACGATGGTCGTTGACGACGAGGACAGTCGCTCCTGCCCGTCGAAGATGGCGGGTGATTCGTTGCGGGCGACATGTCACGGTCAATCCAAACATGAAAGAGGGAACCTATGAATCAGACGACGCAGGCGAATCAGCCGCTGAGCCCAGAGATGGCGCAACGGATTCATGCCTATTGGCGCGCGGCCAACTATCTCTCCGTCGGGCAGATCTATTTGTTCGAGAACCCGTTGTTGAAAGAGCCGTTGAAACGGGAGCACATCAAGCCGCGCTTGCTCGGCCATTGGGGGACGACGCCGGGGCTGAATTTTATCTACGCCCATCTTAACCGGATCATCAAGGCGCAGGATCTTCCGGTGCTCTATATCGCGGGGCCTGGGCATGGTGGCCCGGGCTTGGTCGCGAACGTCTACCTTGAAGGAACCTACAGCGAAGTCTATCCGAATATCTCACAGGATGAAGCAGGCCTGCAGCGACTGTTCAAACAGTTTTCGTTCCCCGGCGGCATTCCGAGTCATGTCGCGCCGGAAACCCCCGGATCGATTCACGAGGGTGGTGAATTAGGGTATTCCTTGGCCCATGCGTATGGGGCGGCCTTCGACCACCCCGAGCTGCTCGTGGCCTGCGTGATCGGCGACGGGGAGGCCGAAACCGGCCCGCTCGCGGGGAGTTGGCACGGGAACAAATTTTTGAATCCCGTGCGGGACGGCGCCGTCCTGCCGATTCTCCATTTGAACGGATACAAGATCGCCGGCCCGACGGTGCTCGCCCGCATGCCGCCGGATGAACTTGAATCCCTGCTGATCGGGTACGGCCATCAGCCGTTTTTCGTCGAAGGTGATGATCCGACGACGATGCATCAATTGATGGCGTCCACGCTGGACGAAATCGTCGCGACGATCCGACGCATTCAACAGGAGGCGAGGTCCAAAGGATTTACCGGTCGGCCGCGCTGGCCCATGATCGTCTTGCGGACGCCTAAAGGGTGGACCGGGCCGAAAGAAGTGGACGGCAAGCCGACGGAAGGCACGTTCCGCTCCCATCAAGTGCCGATGGGAGAGATGAGCAAACCTGGACATGTGGAGTTGTTGGAAGAATGGCTCAAGAGTTATAAGCCGGAAGAGCTGTTCGACGAAACGGGAAGGTTGGTGCCGGAATTAGCCGCCCTGGCGCCCACTGGGGAGCGCCGCATGGGCGCCATTGCCTGCGCGAACGGCGGCGGTATTCTCCGCGACCTTCAGCTGCCGGACTTCAGGCAGTACGCGGTGCCGGTGACGAAGCCGGGTGTCGACGATGCCGAAGCCACTCGGGTGCAGGGGCTGTTTCTTCGGGATGTCCTCAAGATGAACCAGACGAACTTCCGGCTGTTCGGCCCGGATGAGACGGCCTCCAACCGGTGGGGCGCGGTGTTTGAAGTCACCGATCGTTGTTCGACCGAAGAGATCCTTCCGATCGACGAACATGTGGCGCACGACGGGCGCGTCATGGAGATCTTGAGCGAGCACCTCTGCCAGGGCTGGCTGGAAGGTTATCTGCTGACCGGACGGCACGGGTTCTTGAACTGTTATGAGGCGTTCATTCACATCGTCGATTCCATGTTCAATCAGCATGCGAAGTGGTTGAAGACCTCGCGCGAGATTCCCTGGCGTCGGCCGATCGCTTCGCTCAATTACCTGCTGAGCTCGCATGTGTGGCGGCAGGACCACAACGGCTTCAGCCATCAAGATCCCGGGTTCATCGACCATGTCGTCAATAAGAACGCCCACGTGATCCGTGTCTATCTTCCGCCCGACGCGAATACCCTCCTGTCCGTCACGGATCATTGCCTGCGCAGTCGTAATTACGTGAACGTGGTCGTGGCGGGCAAACAACCGGCTCCGCAATGGCTGGACATGGATGCCGCCGTCCTGCATTGCACGGCCGGGATCGGTATTTGGGAATGGGCGAGCAACGACCGCGGCAGCGAACCCGATGTCGTCATGGCCTGTTGCGGCGATGTCCCGACGATGGAGACCCTGGCGGCCGTGGAAATCCTGCGCATTGCCCAGCCCAATTTGAAAGTGCGCGTCATCAACGTCGTCGATCTCATGAAGCTGCAGCCTGCCAGCGAACATCCGCATGGGCTGTCCGACAAGGACTTCGATGCGCTGTTCACCACGAACAAGCCGATCATCTTCGCCTTTCACGGATACCCGTGGCTGATTCACCGGCTGACGTATCGCCGGACCAATCACGACAACCTGCATGTGCGTGGATACAAGGAAGAAGGCACGACGACCACGCCGTTCGACATGGTCGTGTTGAACGATCTGGATCGGTTCCATCTCGTGGCCGATGTCGTGGACCGCGTGCCGCAGCTCGGCGCGGGCGCCGCCTATCTCAAACAGGACATGCGAGACAAACGTATTCAGCACAAGCAGTACATCGTGACGCACGGGATCGACATGCCGGAGATCAGGGACTGGAAGTGGAGCGGGAAACGGTAAGCTCCGGCGGCGACCTCGCGCGTGCGGAAGGAGGATGCGTGAATCATGTCAGGTAAGGTGGTAGTGCTCTTCGATGTCGACAATACATTGCTGGACAACGATCAGATCACTGCCGACCTCAAACAGCGCTTGGAGCAGGAGGTCGGCCCGGCACACGAGCAAGAGTATTCGCGCATCTTGGAACAGCTGCGGGAGGAGTTGGGCTATGTAGATTATCTCGGCGCGCTGCAGCGCTATCGCCTGGCCTATCCACACGATTCGCATCTCTTGGCCGTCTCGCGATTTCTGGTGAACTATCCGTTCGCCGACCGGCTGTTCCCGCAGGCGCTGGAGGTCGTGCAGCACGCCAGACGGTGGGGCAGGACCGTGATTCTCTCCGATGGCGACGCGGTCTTTCAGCCTCGCAAGATCGAGCAATCGGGGCTGTTGACCGCCGTCGAAGAGCAGATCCTCGTGTACATTCACAAGGAACAAGAGCTGGACGATGTCGAGCGCCGGTATCCCGCCGACCACTATGTCCTGATCGACGACAAGTTGCGCATCCTGACTGCCGTGAAGGCCTATTGGGGGGCACGTGTCACCACGGTGTTCCCACGCCAGGGACACTATGCCATGGATCCTGAGGCGCTACGGACGTTTCCCGCTGCTGATGTCACGATCGAGCGTATCGGCGATTTGTTGACGGTGGATCAGTCGCAACTATTCACTGCCGCTGGTCCGCAGTGATGCCGCCGCGCTCCGGCACGATTGACAATGCGGCGGGCCGGTCGTAGCGTATGAATGTACTCTTCACAATGGTCGGTAACCGATGACGCCCAAGAAACCGAACGAGGCGATCTGGTCCACCTCACTCGACCGCCGCCAGCTCTTGAAGCAACTAGGCATTGCGGGTTCACTCATGGCGTTCGGCGGCCCGAGCCGCTGGGCCGAGGCACTCGCGGCCGAGCCGTCCTCTTCAAATAGCGCCGCCGGGGAGATTCCGCGACGAGCGTTGGGCAATACCGGGGTGCAAGTGTCGGCGCTTTGTTTCGGCGGCGCGCATTGGGGCCGTATTCAGGATGATGCCGAAGCGATCCGACTGCTGCACGCAGCCATCGACGCCGGGGTGAACTTTCTCGACAACGCCTGGGAATACAACGGCGGGCGATCGGAAGAACTCATGGGCAAGGCTTTGCAGGGACGTCGGCAACAGGTTGTGCTGATGACCAAGCTCTGCTCCCATGGGCGCAACAAGCAGGTGGCCAGGCAGCAGTTGGAAGACTCGCTCCGCCGGTTGAAGACCGACTATCTCGATCTCTGGCAGATTCACGAAGTCGTGTATGAAGACGACCCTGATCGGCATTTCGTGCCCAACGGCGGGGCCGAAGCGCTGCTTGAGGCCAAGCAGCAGGGCAAGGTGCGGTTCATCGGCTTCACCGGCCACAAACACCCGCAGATCCATCTCAAGATGCTGGCGCGCGAGTTCCCGTTCGATACCTGCCAGATGCCGTTGAATGTGTTCGACGGCACCTATCGGAGCTTTGAGCGAGACGTGCTGCCCGTGTTAACGCAGCGCGGCATCGCCGCCCTCGGCATGAAAAGTCTGACCGGCAATGCCGAGCCGATCAAGCAAGGGATCGTGACGCCGGAAGAAGCGATTCGGTATGTGTTGAGCCTTCCGATTGCCTCGCTTGTCAGCGGCATCGATTCGCCGCAGGTCCTCCGACAGAACCTCGACATCGTCCGCCGCTTCACGCCTATGACCTTGGCCGAGATGGATGGCCTGCGCACGCGTGTAGCGCGCTATGCGATGGACGGTCGCTACGAACTCTTCAAGTCCACCAATCGTTATGATGGCCGCATCGGCCGAGATCAGCACGGCATCTCCTAGTCCGCAGCTTTTTGCGTGTGACGCGGACCTTGAACACCGTGAGCCGTCGCTCGTCCCTCAGCGCCATTCGACCGCCCCGAATCCTGAGTTTCCGAGCAGGACGTACATAAGGCTGACGGCGCCGACCGTCTGGTTGCGATATTCGACGCTCGGGTAGCGGGCATCCCGCTGAGACACTGTGTACCGAAGCGCCACACCGTGCCGATCAAAGACGCGCAGGGTGAGTGCAGATTCTGCGCGTATGATGTTTTCCTGCCCGTGCCGTTCCGGCGACAGAAAATTACTGACATAATATTCCCGTCCCGTGACATCGAACATGACGCGGTTGGCATAGATCAACCGGAACGCGACCAGGGCCTGCGGGGTCGTCCCATAATGGTAATCCCGTTCTTCCGTGCGCTGAATACTGCCTGCCGCGCCATACCCGGCACCGCCCAGCAGGGTACCTTGGAGGGCGATGTCTTCCGACAGCCATGACTGCCACACGGTTCCCAAGGAGAGGGCGGTGCTGGACACGCGGAAGACCTGCGGCGAGATATAGTCGTAGCTGCCGAAGAGTCCCCAGATTCCTCGAGTCGTATCGCCGGATGCGTAGGACTTGCCAAGCAGGAATCCCCGGCTGGTGATGGTTTCCAGCGTATTGTCCGTGGCGGCAGAGACATGAAAATCGAAATAATCGAACGGACGGGTGTAGCCATAGCCAGGCTTGCCAGGAAGCCCATAGGTCAACGTGAGCTCACCTACCGCGCCATGTTCGTTGACGTTTGAGGAGACATTGCGACTGCTCGACGTCAGCGTGCCGCCTGCCTCCAGCCGAAGAAAGGTGGCTGGTTGATGACTGGGATAGACGGTGTCGAAGCGATTGCCGAACACGAGACGGTTGAACCCCGTCGGCGGCGAAATGATGGCCGCGCCCAATTCACGCCAAAATCCCGGCCGGCCGTCGCCGGTTTCAAGCAGCAGATTGGCCATGCGGAAAAAAGGTTCCCCGAGAAACGTTCCGCCGATGGGCGTCGCGATCATGTCATTGATCGAGGGGGAGGTCTTTTCACCGCCTATTTCCCATAGGAAACTGCCTGCAACGCTGTACAGCGACGATTCCCAGAAATTCAGACCGGTCGATCGAGCCAGGCCATAATAGACACTGCCGCTGTAGGGATGGAGGAACTGGTTGACGGAAAACTGATCGTTGTCGAATACCCATTTGGAATCCGTAAGGTGTTGGCGAATCGTCGTGCCGGTGGTCCGGTAGACCTCTTTCGGTTCGGTGAAATGCCGGTCGTACTGATTCAGGAGAAAAAGGTAGGTGAGAATTTCGGCGGCTGGAATGAGATAACTGCGGTTCCGTCCGCTCTCCCAATCCAGAGCTCCAGCTCCCCCCTCGATGGCTGTCGAATGTTCCAGGGGGTGCCCTGTGCGGTTCGCGGGCCCAATGAGGCCAGGGTGCCGGTTGTCATTGGCCTCTTGGGCGATCTGACTTAGGGCCAGGCCTGGTCCTGGCAGGAGCAACATCCACGCACAGAATATGGGGAGCAGTCTGAACCACCGGCT
>JALDRG010000001.1 GCA_031315995.1 Nitrospira sp. | reverse complement strand
CCTGGTTGATGCTCGGGCATCCGGTGATCCGGGAAAAGATCCGGGAATGGTTGAAAGTCCTGCGCAAGGCCAACTGCCTCGTGCTGCTCGCGACGCAGAGCCTCACCGACGCAGCCAATTCAGGCATTTTGGATGTGATCGTGGAATCCACGGCGACCAAGATCTTTTTGCCCAACGTCTTTGCCCGCGATGAGGACACCTCGGCGCTGTATCGACGGATGGGGTTGAACTCCCGGCAAATTGAGATCTTGGCCACGGCCATTCCGAAACGCCAATATTACTACAGCTCCGAATATGGACATCGGCTCTACGACCTCGCATTAGGACCCTTGGCCCTCGCCTTCGTCGGCGCGTCCGATAAGGAGTCCATCGCGGAGATCCGTTCGCTGGAAGCCAAGTATGGCGCGGCCTGGATCGACGAATGGCTGGCGAGTCGTGGACTCGCGCTCCATGACGATGGAGCCTATGAAGAGGTGACGGTATGAGTCTGGTCCACAGTCTGGTCGAAGCGTGGAAGGATGTGAAGTACATCACGGGAGGGGAGAAATCACTCCAGGACGAACGGCAGTCCCAGGCCCCGGTGGAGGGTGGACGGCGAACGGGGGAGAGTACGAATCCCTATCTCTCGGCTCGACGGACCTGGAACGATCTGATGAAGGCGCAAGTGGCGACCCGGCGGTCGTGGGAAATGATCGCGATCCTCTGTCTGCTCATCGCCCTGGCCTCGGTGGGCGGGATCGCCTATGTCGGGAGCCAATCCAAATTCATTCCTTTTCTCTACCACGTCGATCCCCACGGCCACGCGACGGCCGTTGGGCCGGTCGAGATGGCGAGCCAAACCGATCCGCGCGTGCTGGCCGCCACCATCGGCGAATTTATCGCCAATGCGCGGCTGGTGACGGTCGATGCCGCCCTCCAGCGCAAAGCGGTCTATCAGGTTTATGCGATGTTGAGCGAACAGGATCCGGCGACCGGCAAGATGAACCAATGGATGAACGGCACGGAGGACTCGAATCCGTTTACGCGAGCGGAGAAGGAAACGGTCACGGTGGACATTTCCACAGTCCTGCCGCAAACCGCGGACACCTGGGAAGTCACCTGGCTGGAATCGGTGTGGGATCGCAAGGGGGAAGTGAAGACCCAGCCGGTGTCGATGCGGGCGCTCGTCACGGTCTATCGGGCCGAACCGTCCGCGACGGTGACGGAGGATGAGCTGCGACGCAATCCGCTCTCGGTCTATGTGCGCGATTTCTCCTGGTCCAAACAACTGTGAGGAGCGAGGAACATGATGAGGAACACCGTCCTGTGTGTGCTGCTCGTGCTGCTGCCACTCCATGCGATGGCCGGGAGTGACCCGAGCGTGGAAGAGGTACTGACCGGCTCCAATCCGGCCCTCACGCCGCAAGAACAAGCGGGACTGACGTACGGCGAACAAGGCACGACATCAGGCAGTGCGCCGGTGGCGGGGGCCAATGGGTTCATCACGTTTCCCTACGGCGTGAACCAGATCAGCATCGTCTGTGCGCCGCTGCATGTCTGCGATGTGGCCTTGCAACCGGGTGAGCACGTCAACTCGGTCAACGTCGGCGATAACGTCCGGTGGTCGATCGAGCCCGCGCTGACCGGGAGCGGAGCCGATGAAGTGCAACATGTGATCATCAAACCGCGTGAAGTGGGCTTGGAAACCTCATTGGTCGTCGCGACCAATCGCCGCGCCTATTATCTGCGACTGCGGTCCCATAAGACACGCTACATGCCGCAAGTCGCGTTCAGCTATCCAGAAGATTCGGCGGTGAAGTTCGAGATGCTGAAAGCGCGCCAGCAACGGGAGATCAAGGAAAAGACGATTCCGCAGACGAGCGACTATCTGCCCAAACTGTCGTTCGAGTATGACGTGGCTGGTCACGCTTCATGGAAGCCCGTGCGGGTCTACAACGATGGCGCCAGGACCATCATCGAAATGCCGCCGTCGATCGCGCAGACCGAAGCCCCGATCCTCTTGATCGTCCGAAAAGAGGGGGGGCTGTTCACCGATGCCGAGGAAGTGATGGTGAACTACAGTCTGCAAGATCGGCGGTATATCGTCGATACCGTCTTTGAGAAAGCGGTGTTGGTGGCAGGAGTCGGTTCGAATCAAGATCGGGTGACGATTCAACGGAGGAAATGACGATGCGGCGGCTGTCTCTCGTTCTCTGGGTCGGACTTCTGCTCGCTGGCTGCGTCAGTTCGTCGCCCTATGGCTATCTGGTGAAGGGAGCCGTGCCGCCCCAGATGCCGGAACGGCTGGCACAGGATACGGTCACCAGGATGGAGGCCTTGTACCCTCCTGCCCACACCCGCCTCGCCGTGACCCATCCCGCCACTGACCCCTACGGCGTGGCGCTGATCGAGGCGTTACGGCAAAAAGGATATGGAGTGAGGGAGCACATCGACAGGCACGTGATCCCCTCGACACGCGACGAGATGCACGCACGCATCGAGCGTCCAGCCGTGAGCCACGACGAGGGCATTCCGTTACGCTATGTGGTCGATGGCCCGTTCGAGCCGCACTTGTACCGCATCACCGTCTTTATCGGATCGCAATCGCTAAGCCGGGTCTATCGCATGGATGAGCAGGTGCTCGCACAGGCCGGGGCCTGGGTGCGGAAGGAGTAACGGAACGTGAGTCACTCCGCCAATCCTCAGATGTCTCCTGAGCGGTCGCCGGGGTCCATCTCACCCGGAGCCGGAGTCCGTCGCGCCAATAAAATTCCGCTCTATCTCGTGATCGGGTTGATCGCGGTGGTCGCCTTCGTGGTGGCGATGGTGGCGAATGATCGGGCCCAGAAACAAGAGCAGATGTTGAAATCGACCACAGGGCCGCATCAGCAAGGCAAAGGCGGCGGGACGCTGGCGCTGGCGGATCGGATCGCGGGATCGCATCTGGGCGGTGTGATCCCGCCCGCGCCCCCGAAGCCTCTCATTCGCAACGAACGCACTCAGCCAGAGACCGCGCTGGTCGGGGCGGGCGGCCTCGACGCGGAAGGACAAGTGAAAGCGGACATCCTGATCGCACGGCCTGATGATCTCGATGCGCCACCGATGCCGAATCGAGCCGGAGGACTACAGCTGGTCACCGGCAAACCGCTGTCGAGGACCGCATCGAGTGAGGAGCGGGACGCGCTCAGACTCGCCAAGATCCAACAGCTGCAGGACGCGCTCAAAGCGCCCTCCACCGTCACCTTTTCGCTCGTGCGGAGCGAGAAACCCGCACCGACGATCACGAGTCAGTTGGAGCACACTTCGACAAGCGACCCGCGCAATCGCTTGGCGGAAGTCAAACAACAAGTCGCGAATGCGGCGCGGAGTGACGACCCCACGAAAGCCTATCAGGCGCAACTCACGCAATTACGACAATCCGGGATGCTTGGCCCCTTTGACGGAGGATCGGAGTCGTCACCGACGGCGAGACTCAGCGCTCCCAGTGGGACCACGAGTTCAGCAAATCCGGCGGGAGGAGATCGATGGAAGCACGACGGAGCACAGCTCCCACCCCGTGCGGAGTTCGTGATTCAAGCCGGTGATGTGCTTCCGGCGCTGATGCTTTCTGAAATTGATTCCGCCTTGCCGGGTCAGATCGTCGCGCAAGTGTCGCAGCATGTGTATGACACGCCCACAAAGACCCAGTTGCTCATTCCACAAGGCACCAAACTCATTGGGACCTATTCGAGTGAGGTCGGCTACGGGCAGAAGGCCTTGTTGGTGGCCTGGCAACGGTTAGGATATCCCGACGGAAAAACGCTCGATATCGGCTCCATGCCAGGAGCCACGGGTGCGGGGGCATCCGGCCTCACCGATCTGGTCAATAACCATTATATGAGACTGTTTGGATCCGCCCTCTTGATGTCCGCGGTCACGGCAGGTGTCACGTTCAGCCAGCAACAAGCGCAAGGAGCGGGCATTCCCGGTCAAGTCGGCATTCCCCAATACAATGCCGGGACGGCCATGAGCCAAGCCCTCGGCCAGCAATTGGGACAGGTCACGGCGCAGCTCATCGCCAAGAATCTGAGCATCGCGCCCGAACTGACCATTCGTCCCGGGTATCGGTTCAATGTTGTGGTCGTGAAAGACCTCGTGTTGCCGAAACCGTACCAAGAGTTCGATTATGCAGGAAAGGAGACGCCATGACGAACATGAGATCTTGTTTTGCAGCCCTCGTCTTGTCGATCGTGTTGCTGGCTTCCGGGACATCTAGTTATGGCAGCGGCATTCCGACGTTCGACGGCGCGGTGCTGGCCCCGTCCGTGACGGGGGCGATCTCGAACATGGCCCAACAACTGAAGCAAATCGAGCAATATCGGCTGCAGCTGCAGCAATATGTGAACATGCTGCAAAACACGATGAACCCCGGCTTGTTTATCTGGGACAACGCGCAGGACACAATGAACGATATGCGCTACCTGATCGATACCGTGTCCTTCTACCGACAGCTGTATGGGACGGTGGCCGGTTTTACCGGCAACTTCCACGACATGGCGTGGTATCGCAATGCCCAGTGCTTCAAAGAGCCGGGCTGCTCCCCGAGTCAATGGGGCCTGATCTTGGAGAACGAGGTCATCGGGGCCCAATCGCAAAAGAAATCGATTGAGGCCCTGTTCCGGGGATTGGAACGCCAGTACGAGACGCTGAATGGCGATGCGCGACGGTTGAAGCGGCTCCAACTGGCCGCGCAAACATCGAATGGGCAAGCCGAGGTCATGCAACACAACAACATGCTGACGAGTGAGGGCGCAAATCAATTGATGCAGATTCGGGCCGCGCTCTTGGCGCAACAGAATATGGAAGCGACCCGCCAACAAGCACAGGCGGATCGGGAAGCCATGGAAATGGCAGCGGACCGGAATTTTCGACAACCTGCGTATAAACAGAGTACCGCGCGTACATGGTCTGTCTATGGCCCACGGTGACGAGAGGCGGACAATCCAACGATCTTCACGGAGGCGTATGACGACTCAGAGATGTTCTCAACTTACCGTCAGCACATGGTTGACCTGTGCGGTGTTCCTCACC